>CAWELM010000025.1:0-409236 GCA_963809815.1 uncultured Actinomycetota bacterium | reverse complement strand
CGATGTCCGGCGATACCTATGAGGCGTGGGTGGTCGGTTTCGACCCGGACACGGGCTCCCTAAGGGGTCGGTTGCGCAGCGACGATCGGGCGGTTCGGTTCGTCGAAGTCGTCGTCAATGGGCCGAAATCATGGTCGCTCGCGGCCGAATTGCACCCGGACATTTCCCACGCGTATGACGCCGCACAGGACCGCGCAGCGACCCAAATCATCCGATGGTTGATGCAGCACGCGACCACCCGGGTCGGTCCACGCGGCGCGCAAGTGCAGGTCCCCGTGGCCGAAATCGAGGCGGTGACGGTGCGGCATTACACCTCCAGAGCCGGCGATCCGCATCGACATTTGCACCTGCAGATCAACGCAAGGGTGTTCGCCGAAGGACACTGGCGGGGGCTGCACACCGTCGGCGTGCGGGACTCGCTGGACGCGATCAACGGCATCGGGCACGCGGCCGTAATGACCGATCCGGGGTTTCGGGAGGCGTTGGCGGCGCACGGGTTCACCCTCGCCCGGGACACCGGCGAGGTTGTGCAGTTGGCCGGATTCGTGGGTCCGTTCAGCGCGCGGGCGGCGCAGATCGGTCGCAACATCGACCGCTACGAAGCCGACTGGCGGACGGCAAATCCGGGTCAGGAACCGGGCCCCGCGCTGCTGCGGGCGTGGGATGCGCGGGCCTGGGCCGACGCACGGCCGGACAAAGTCGTGCCGCGTGACGGCGGGGAAGTGGCGCGACGCTGGGTCGCCGAACTGCACGCACTGGGCTACCGCGACCGCACCGACCTCGCGCGCCTCGACGCGCTACCGGTCGGTCAGGTGGACCGCGAGCAGGCGGTTACGGAGGTGTTGTCGCGGCTGGCGGCACGCCGTTCAGGGTGGAACGCCGCCGACATCCGAGGCGAGGTTGAGCAGCTGATCGCGCGCCGCAACGTCGTCATCGACGAGCCCATTCGCGGCGAACTGGCCGAGGACTTGACCGCCCGAACGCTCGCACACTGCGTCCCGCTGACCGACCGACCTGGAGTACCGGAGCACATCCGCGCGCTCACCTCGCGCGACGTTCTCGACGTCGAAGCCGACCTCACCGAGCGCCTCGCCGCCCGCGCGTATGCTCCCGCGAGCGCGTGCGAGACACGTGGCGTCGACACGGTTATCGGACTCGATGACCCGCAGCGTGACGTCGTCACCGCGCTCGGTAGCGACGCCGCACTGCTCGTGATCGAGGGTGCGGCCGGCGCAGGCAAGACCACGACCTTGGCTGCCGCGCGCACCGTGATCGAGCAGAACGGCGGCCGGTTGCGTGTTGTCACGCCGACACTTCGGGCCGCTCGAGTTGCCGCCGAACAGGTCGGCGTCGACGCCGCCTCGGCGGCGTGGCTGGCCTACCAGCACGGCTTCCGATGGGACGAGCACGGTACGTGGACGCGACTCGCACCCGGCACGCTCGACCCGGACACCGGCATCGTCTTCCACGGCCCGAACGAGACCGCAACCTTGCGCCGCGGTGAGGTGTTGCTCGTCGACGAGGCCGGGATGCTCGACCAGGACACCGCCCGCGCGCTACTGACCATCGCCGACGAGCACCACGCCCGTGTCGCGCTGGTGGGGGACCGGCACCAACTGCCGGCGGTGGGACGCGGTGGCGTGCTCGACCTCGCCGCCCGCTGGGCCGCACCGGACGCGTGTCTCACGCTGGACACGGTGCACCGCTTCACGCGCACCGAGACGACACCCGACGGCGCCTTGGTCAGCGTCGCGGACGCCGAGTACGCCCGGCTCAGTCTCGCGATGCGCGCCGGGTCGGACGCCGGCGTGGTGTTCGATGCATTACTCGCCCGCCACCAGATCCAGGTGCACGCGACGGAGGCCGAGCGCTTCGCCGCGCTCGCTGCTGACGCTTTCAAAGCGCTGTCTGCCGGCACCGCGACGGTGATGGTGGCAGACACCAACGAGCAGGTCGCGACGCTCAATGCGGCAATCCGAGACCGGTTCGTCGCCTCCGGTCACGTCGATGACTCGCACACCGCCACCACGTACGCCGGTCAACGGATCGGTGTCGGCGACCGGGTCACGACGCGCCGCAACGACCCAGTCCTGGACGTGGCGAACCGCGATACCTGGACCGTCACCCGCGTCGCAGCGGATGGTCGTGTCTGGCTCACCGGGCAACACGGTGAGCGGACGCTGCCGGCCGGCTACGTGCGTGAGCATGTCGAACTGGCCTACGCCTGCACCGTGTACGGGGTGCAAGGCGACACCACAACCACCGCACACGCAGTCATCGGAGACCATTCGAGTGCCGCGTCTGCGTACGTCGGCATGACTCGCGGCCGAGAGGCCAACGTGGCGCACCTGGTCGCCGACACCACCGAGGACGCGCGTGAGCAGTGGGTCGCGGTCTTCGGCCGCGATCGGGCAGATCTCGGCCCCGCCCACGCCGGCAAGCTCGCCGCTCGCGAGGCCGCCCGGTACGCGCAACTGCGTCCGCTCGAGGTCGTGCTCGACGAGCTGCGCCGAGCCTGGACGCTCGAAGCCGACGCCCAGACCCGTCTGGATGATGCCCGGCAACGACGTGATCTGCTCCGCGACATCGTGGCCATCCGTGAGCAGCGCGACGCTGTCGTCCCAACGCTGAAGCACGCCTACGAGCAAGCCAGAGCGAGCGCCGACGACCGCGCGGTCCGCGTGCGGCAGCTCGAACCGGTCGTGTCCGCGCACGCGGCCGACCTCGCCGCCACGCTCAAGTCCGAATGGGACGATCAACGCCAAGCCGCCCGTCATGCCGCTCAAACCGTTCAGCACGGCCCGGGCCGAATCCGACAGCGCCGCGCCGCGGTGCGCGAGGCCCGCGAGCATCTCCAATACTGGTCAGCGAGCTGGCAGCCTTACCTGCCTATCATGCCGACCGACATCGACCGGGTCGTCAGCTTCGCGGTCTGGTTCGACGACACTCCCCGCCACCACGCCCACTTCGACGCCTACGCCCGTGCCGCCGCAGAGCACGCCAAGCCCGACTATCTGTCCGCTCGGCAGGCCGCAAGGAGCGCCGAGGAGGAGAAGCGCGCAGCCTGGCGCGAGCTGCACCAGGCCGAACAGCACTACTCCATCGCGCTGCAGCACTACGGCACCCTCGGCCACGTCGACGACCCCGCCGACCGCCTCGCGGACGTGGAGCGAGCGATCGCCGCCGACGAGGCCGCGTTCGCGACCGCGCGAGACCGAATCGTCGCCCTGCGCACCGAACCCACCCTGCGCGCCCAACCGGCCGAGGTCATCGACCTCGCTCAGACCCGATGGGCAGCCGACCGAGAGCAGCGCGCGGCCTGGCGACCCATCCCGATCGATGCCAGCCGTGCAATCGAATGGGGCAGTCGTGGACAGGGTGCCGTGCCAGAAAATCCGGCGCACGACCGCAGCCCCGGCATCAGCCGCTGACCCACGGGCTCGCAGCCACACCGGCCAACACCGATCAACCACGATCAACACCAACCGGCGCACGGTGGCAAACAAGTCTCCGCGAATTCGCGACTCGATGTCGTGTTCGGCCCCTTGCACACCGCTTGTCGTCAGTGAGCCCACGCCACGACAGCGCAGCCACAACGCCGTCCGTGGCAGACCCTCCCTGTACAACCAGAACCATCCGAGCTGTCCACGACGGCACCCTGCTCCACCTATTGGAGCGGAACCGTCCCCACCAAAAGAGACCACCATGACCGACACAACCGCGACCACCACGACCAAGTCGGATCTGCTCACCATCACCGAAGCCGCCGAACTGCTCCGCACCCCCGTCGGCACCCTGCGCTACTGGCGCCACCTGGGCACCGGACCGCGTAGCTTCCGCGTCGGCCGCGGTGTGCGCTACTGGCGCCACGAAGTGCTCGCATGGCTGCACCAGCAAAGTGACCGTAACCGATGACCGCGCGCCGCCCGATCACCGGTCGTTCGGTCGGACGCCGGACGTAGCCTTTCCAGGGGAGGCGCCCACCATGGCAAGCATCGAGAAGCGCAACCGCAACGGCCGTTCCCGCTGGTATGTCCGCTATCGCGACCCGGCCGGGCGTCAGCGCACGAAGGTGTTCGATCGCAAGATCGACGCCGAGCGATATCTGACCACAACCGAGGCGGCCAAGCTGTCGGGCAGCTATGTAGATCCGCGGCGCGCCGCCGTCACCGTGGGCGAATTCGCCAAGAAATGGAAGGCCGCACAGGCTCATCTGAAGCCGAGCACTCGTGAGCGGTACGCGAGTCTGCTGCGCGAGCACGTCGAGCCCAGGTGGGGACGGGTTCCGCTCTCCGAGGTCGCGCATTCCGACGTACAGGCCTGGGTAAGCGATCTCGCCGAGAAGCGTTCCGCGTCCGCAGCGATCAAGGCTCATCGCGTGCTGTCGCTCGTCCTCTCCCTCGCGGTACGCGACGGCCGGCTCGCGCGAAACCCAGCTGAGAAGGTCGGGCTACCGAGGGAGGTACGGAAGGACCGGCGGTATCTGTCGCATCAGCAGGTCCAACAGCTCGCGCGCGCCGCCGGCGAACACGGCCTCGAAATACTGTTCCTCGCCTACACCGGCGTGCGCTTCGGCGAGATGGCCGGCTTGCGGGTCGAGCGGGTCGACGTCCTGCGCCGTCAGGTCGAGATCGCCGAGTCTGTCACCGCAGTCAACGGTGTACTGGTCTGGGGCACGCCGAAAGGACACACGCGACGTTGGGTCGGCGTCCCGCGGTTCGTTGCCGAAGCGCTCGCCGAGCACGTCATGGGGAAGGCCGCAGATGATCTCGTGTTCACCTCGTCGAACGGATCGGTGCTACGTGCGTCAAACTTCCGCCGCGACGTCTGGGATCACGCGGTGAAGGCCATCGGACTCGACGGGCTGGTACCCCATGGTCTCCGCCACACCGCAGCCTCGCTGGCGATCGCCGCAGGAGCCGACGTCAAGGTCGTCCAGCAGATGCTCGGACACAAGTCGGCCACAATGACACTCGACCTCTACGGGCACCTGTTCGAGAACCGCCTCGACGAGGTTGCCGAGCGCCTCGACGCCGCCGCCCGAGCGTCCGGCGACGTAAACGTCACGAGCCTTGCCAGTGTCGTAGATCTTGCGCAGCGCCGTCAGGTCAAACATTGAGCACTGTCGCGCTTCGCCGAGTCGATACCGGCTGCGTCACCGCGGTCGGTCGGCCATACTCATGACGTGTGAGCCAGGATGTCGTTAGCCAAGTCGGCAAGCGACGGGTGTTACGAGGCTGCTCGGGCGGCCGCGCTTTCCGGCGTCCCGAAGACGACGGTCTATTGGTGGGCTCGACAGGGCATCGTGGTCCCGTCCGTCTCCCCGGTACGCGAAAAGCTGTGGTCCTACTCGGATCTGATGGCGCTCCGCGTGGTGTCCTGGTTGCGCCACCCCAAGGCGGCGGGCAACGACGTTGACCTGCCAGCGAGTCCCATGCCAAAGGTTCGCAAAGCCTTGGCCTTGCTGGACGAACTCGGCCTCGACCCGTGGAGCCAAGGAGCCGGTGCTGGGTCCCCGCTGCTCGTTGACCGGGCGGGCCAGATCTACGTCCGCGCCCGCGAAGGCATGCTGAACCTGCACCGGCAACCCGTGCTGCTCTCCGAGGACGTGCTCGGGCTGACCGCGCCGTTCGAAAGCGCTGGGCTGTCCGGACCCGACTTGCTGCGGCCACGACCGCACCTTCGCATCGTGCCGTCCAAGGTCGCCGGCGAACCGCATGTCGAGCACTCCCGGCTCACGACCCAGACCATCGCCGCACTCGCCGACCGCGGCTACCCGGTTGCGCAGATCGCCGCCATGTACGACGAGCCCGAGGTCGTGATCGGCGAGGCGATCGACCTCGAGCGGCAGCTCACAGCTGCGTGAACGCACCACGGACGTTGCGCCTCGCCCTGGACCAGAACTTCCCGACCCCCTGATCAACGCGGTCCGCGCCTACCTGCCGAGCAACCTGGAGCTACAGAGCCTGCACGAGATCGACCCACGCCTGTCCGACCTTGACGATCGCCCGCTGATCATCGGGCTGCACCAGCTCGGGTGGGACGGGTTGATCACGAACAACTACAAGATGCTCGAGGTGCCGACCGAGATCGCCGCAATCGTCACGACCAAAATGATCATCATCGCAATCGAGGGACTCGGACACGACCCGCTGCGGGCCGTCGGCGCGTTGCTACTGGAGCTTCCCGGACTTCCGGACCGCCTCAAGCCGGGCACATCCAACGTGTTCCGCCTCGCTTACCGGCGTCGACCGCCCGAAGATGCCTGGACTTACCTGCAGCGGGCCGCAGATCGGGTCGGCCTACAGGCGGACCAACTCTGGCGGCGCGTCCGCGTAAGCGGCGACGAACTCGGCAACGCCGTCCTGCCCGACGCCTGACTCGCGCCGGCCGTCACGCAACACGTGATCTTGGTGGGCCAATCCAGATATTCGAACGACGACTCCGTAGACCGGCACGACGGCGGTGCTCCGCTGCACATCGCCGAGCTGGTGTGTACCCGATGTGTACCCGAGCCCAAATACATGATCTTGATGAGAACTACCAGGGCCCTACAGCCCAGTAAGTACGGGCCTTCTAGTGGTGCCCCCGGCAGGATTCGAACCTGCGACGCCCGGCTTAGGAGTCCGGCGCTCTATCCCCTGAGCTACGAGGGCGGTGCCGCAGGAGCATGTCCCAACTCCGGATGCGGCGGTCCCGGATCTTCGCCGATGCTACCGGAGGCGTCGGGTTCCTACTTCGATCGTCCGCTGGCGCCTTCCCCAACCTCCTCGTGCCGTGAGCGGCGGCTAATCTCGTGCGCATGGGGCTGACCCACGTTGACGCAAGCGGCAACGCTCGTATGGTCGATGTGTCGCAGAAGCGGGTCACCATCCGTGAAGCGACGGCGAGCGGCCGCCTGCGAACGACGTCAAAGGTAATCGAGCTGCTCCGGCAGAACGGTCTGCCAAAGGGAGACGCCTTGGCCGTTGCCCGGGTCGCGGGCATCGCGGGCGCCAAACGCACGCCCGACCTCGTGCCGCTGTGCCATCCGGTGGCGCTGCACGCTGTCACAGTCGAGCTGGCTGTGCGAGACGACTCGGTCGAGATCACTGCAACTACCCGCACGGCCGACCGCACCGGCGTTGAGATGGAGGCGATCACGGCGGTAATGGCGGCAGGGTTGACTCTCTACGACATGGTGAAGGCTGTCGACCGCGCGGCCCAGCTCACTGACATTCGGCTGGTACACAAGTCTGGCGGACGTAGCGGCGAGTGGAATCGTCCGAGCGAGGCGGCTACGTGACATCGGCGGCGGTCATCACGTGCTCGAATCGGTCAGCGGTGGGCGAAAGGCCAGATGACTCCGGCGACTTGTTGCGCGTCTTGTTGGAGGACGCGGGCGCCGTCGTCGTGCATCGGGAGATCGTCCCTGATGAGATCGATGCCATCCAACGTGCAATCGGCGCTGCGATAGCGTCCGGCGCCAACGTCGTGCTCACCACGGGTGGTACTGGGTTGACGCCGACAGACGTCACGCCTGAGGCGGTACGCCCGCTGCTCGATCGTGAGGTGCCCGGCATAGCGGAGGCGCTACGCCTGACGTCGCGTCACGCGGTGCCGACATCTGTCTTGTCGCGTGGAGTGGCCGGGACAATAGGGCGTGCGTTGATCGTGACCCTTCCTGGCTCGCCGGGAGGAGTACGAGACGGGATGAAAGTGTTAGGTCCAGTGCTCGACCATGCGGTCGAGCAGATTGCCGGTGGGGACCACCATTACGGAGGTGGAGTGTGACAACGGCGGTGCGCCTCGTCACCCTCTCGGCGCAGCCGCTCGATGTCGCGGCTCATGAGCGCGCTGTGGCGCGTTCCGGCGCTGGAGCGCAGGTCGTGTTCTGCGGAGTCGTCCGCGATGTCGATGAGGCACGGCCTGTGGTTGAGCTGGAGTACGAGGCACATCCCAGTGCAGAGAACGTCCTTCGGGAACTAGCCGACGAATATGCCCGCGAGCCCCAGGTCGAGGCGTTAGCGGTCAGCCACCGCGTCGGGCGTCTTGCCGTAGGCGATGTGGCACTGGTAGCTGCTGTCAGCGCCGCGCATCGCCGCGAGGCGTTCGACATCTGCGCCCGTCTGGTCGACGAGATCAAGCATCGGCTTCCGATCTGGAAGCGTCAGCTCTTCGCGGACGGCACTGACGAGTGGGTCAATTGCCCATAGGTCGGCATGCCGCCTATCGACATCTGTAGACGGCAACGGCATCCGACACGGCGCCGATGCCAAGCTAAGTGCTGACTTGATCAGCCGCCGGCGAAGGGCGGTAGCACATCGACAACCGCATCGTCCGGAATCGCCTCCTCAGCCGAGTAGGCGCGGCCATCAACAAGGAACGAGGAGGTCGCAATCACCCGGGAAAGTTCCGGTCGTGCCACCAAGTCCGTGCGCAGCTCGTGCAAGGTTCGAGCCGAGGACCGTTCTTCGGAATGCCCGGCTGCACGCCGGGCACCCGCCCAGAATCGAACGGTCACGCTCACTAGATCGGGCAGCTCAGCCCTGGTCGTCAGGCTTGGCAGGCTGGTCCTGAGCAGGTTTGACGTCGTTCTGATGCCCCCGCACGAGCATTTGTCCGAGCTTGTCTGACAACGACATGATCTTGTCGGAGTACTTACCGCCAGTCGCCCGGTCGAGTGCTCCCGAGGCACTCTCGACGCCGTGCGCAGCGGCTCCGCCGGCCTTGCCTGCGAACTCACTCGCCTTGCCCGCCGCCTGGCTAGCCACCGGTCCGGCCTTCTCCTTCATGTCGCCGGCCTTCCCCTTCGCCTGGTCCAGATACGGCCCGGCCTTCTGTCGGAGTTGTTCCAGTCGCTGTTTAGCCTGGTCGGTGAGCTCGCTGGCCTTCGCCTTGGCCTGATCGGCGCGCTCGCTGCCACCGCCTGCCTTTCCGGTCGCGCTTCCTCCGTCACCGCTGGTCACCGTCGATCAACTCCTCATCGCTAGGACCTGACTGTGACATCCAATCACCCAAGGCGCGCGACCCACCACGAATGCGCTGTGCCGCGCCGAGAGGGAACACTGTGGTCGTGGATTCTGACCCAAAGGGTCGCGATCGGCGCATGAGACCGTCGTCGACGAATGCTCCGGTCCTCCCGGACACCTCCACCGACGAGCAATCGGTCGGCTGGGGTGACGACCCAGAGGAGCAGGAGCGCGACGGCGAGTGGTACCGGCGAGAGCGCCCGCCACATCACGAGTGAAACTCGCCCGATCGGTGGTCCTATGGCGGGCTCCGCACGAGCGCAACGAGGGGCACCGACGTTTCCGTCGCTATTCGCACCGCCACGTCCGATCGAGCTGCGACGATGATGGTTGAGGACGGCGTCGGATTCCGGTCGTCGTTCGGTGGGAGGACGGCCAGAACCAGCACCTGCTCGGCGACGACGTGCGCCGGCCCTGTGGCTGTCGCATTGTCGCCGGCTGGCGCAATGAGGTCTACTCGATTTCCTGCGTGCACAAAGGTTGTTGAGCTGGCGATAACCGGTGCTGGGGTGGCGATGAATCCGCTGGGCAGACCACTCGCGAGATCGGGCCCGGCGAGGCGGGTTCGAGTCACCGCCTCGCCGGACCGAGCGGGGCCAGCCAAGCGCTGGCCGACGAGATCCGAGGTGCGCGCAAACGCGCCGGCGGGACGCAACTCGGCTGGCCAGGAAACAACGCGCAGCTGATCGGGTCGCAGGACAGTGCCGACCGCGAGGTCAGCCGACGAAACGACGACCGGCGTCGTGGGAACCCGGACCGCGGCCGGAGCAGCTGCGCGGTCCATCAGCGCCGCGCCTGCTGCGAGCAGCAGAAAGATCAGCGCGATGATGCGGCGCGGCCAGCCGCTCAGACGTGCGGATAAATCCGCGAGCCGGGAGAACCTCATGGCCGAAAGGTAGGTCGAGCGGCCTATCGCCGGGTGATTGCGGGGCGGTCTGTGGATAACCGAGTTGCTCGTCCACAGGCGCCTTTCTCTCGTCGGGGCCGCGGACGGAGAGCGTTACGTTCGGACGCGTGACTCTTCCATCACAACGCGGGCTCAGGTGGTCGCTGCAGTCTTGGCCGCGCTGCCCGAACCGGCGGAACGTGCCGATCCTGAGTCGGACGCGTGCGACGAACGCGACTTGCCATTCGATGAGCTGCCTGCATCGGTCGCCGCTGCTGTGGATTTCGACGACGACTCCGAACTGCCTGCATCCGCCTTGACCCGCTCGCGGTCACTCGACTTCTGGCCATTTGCGGCTGTCTTCTCAGCGCGGCTGTCCGTGCGGTAGAAACCGGAGCCCTTGAACACCACACCAACTGACCCGTATACCTTCCGAACCACCTGACCGCAGACGGGACATTCCGTCACCGATGGGTCGGTAAATGCCTGCACGAGCTCGAACCGGTTGCCGCACGTGGCGTTCGTGCACGCGTATTGATAGGTGGGCATCGGCGCACGATCCTCCGGCATTGGCACTCGACTACTGAGACTGCTAACTATGGTGCGGCATCCGGGTATTCCCCGTCCAGCCGGAACGGACACTTCAGTCCGATATGTCCTGCCATCCGGAGGGCAAGACGACCGAAGTCACCCGTTCGTCCCAGTTATCGGCTGGCAGACGCTCGACGAACTCGTCCTCGAACAGGAGAGCTGCTCGAGGAACTCCAACGGCGATTCGATGCAGCACGCGGTCGTAGGATCCGCCACCTCGACCGAGCCGCACCCCCAACCGATCGACGGCGAGCGCCGGAACGAGAACGGAATCAGCCGCGGCGATTCCGTCAAGACCTAGCCGGGGTTTGTCCGAACGCCATTCTCGCCAGTCGAGGTCCCGGTCGGGGAGAAGTACCGGAACTAACACGCGCACGCCGAGCGTTGCCAGCGAATTCAGAAGTTGGGTCGACCCGGGTTCGGTGCGCAACGGCTCATATGCGGCGACGCAGCCCCACGCGCATTGGGCGCAACGCGTCACGACGTGCGCACATATTGCAGAGCGCGCCTCGGCGAGATCGGCGGCGGGTCGGGCTGACCGCGCCGTGAGATGAACGGCTCGCAACGCCTGCTTCTGTTGCGTGACATCCACAGGAATCAGTCTCCCGGAATCGCCGAAGCTTAGACGGGGAGCCGCTCATCAATAGAGCGGCGCAGAGCCCGGATGTCCTCAGCCCCCAGTTATCGGGAGGCGGATCAAGCAACACAGTGTCGGGTCTCCTCTGCGCTGGCTATCGGGCGGCGAGACAAAGCAGCACTCGCCTTCGCCAAGTTTCAGAACTGCCGACCGCCGCCCTCGCACGACACCCCGAGATCGGCGCAAGTTCCTCACGAGTGTGCGGGATCATGTCCAGCAAGGGGCGTTGAGAGACTGATGGGGGTACCGCTGCGTGGCTGAGCACGACGACCGTCTGCGGACAGTTGACGAGCATCTGGCGATCGTGCTTGACGGCATTGGCTCGTTGGATCCGATCGAGCTGAATCTCATGGACGCGCAAGGCCTGATCCTTGCCGAGAACGTGATAACGGATGTCCCGCTGCCTGGATTTGACAACTCCGCGGTAGATGGATACGCGGTGCGCGCCGTCGACACCAAAGGCGCGGAGGAGGAAAAGCCCGTCACGCTGCCCGTCGTTGGCGATGTGGCCGCGGGCAAGGGCGCGATCTCCGGCATGGGCGCAGGAGTGTCGATGCGCATCATGACTGGCGCGCCCATTCCGTCTGGGGCCGATGCGGTGATCCCACTCGAATGGACTGATCGCGGTCTGGCCCAAGTGGCGATCCGGCAGCCGGCGCGCTCGGGCACGAGCATCCGACGCGCCGGTGAGGATCTGCCGGCTGGCGCACCTGCGCTTGCGGCTGGCGCGGCGCTTGGACCACAGCAGATTGCCCTGCTTGCGGCGATCGGGCGGGACCGAGCAACAGTTCGTCCCCGTCCCCGGGTGTTGGTCGTGTCAACCGGCAGTGAGCTCGTCGAGGTTGGACACCCGGCCGGCTTCGGCGAGGTGCCGGACGCAAACTCCTACCTGCTCGCGGCGGCTGCGCGGGACGCGGGAGCGGACGCATACCGCGTCGGCATCGTGCCGGATGACCATACGAAGCTGCTGGACGTCCTGGAGAGTCAGCTGCTTCGCGCGGATGTGCTCGTCACGACCGGTGGCGTGAGTATGGGTGCGTTCGACATCGTCAAACAGGCGCTATCGGAACTCGGCACGGTTTCGTTCACCCGCGTCGCCATGCAGCCCGGAAAGCCACAAGGGTTCGGCCATCTTGGCGACCATGTGCCGATCTTCTGTTTGCCGGGGAATCCGGTGAGTGCGCTGGTGTCGTTCGAGGTCTTCGTGCGTCCAGCTATTAGAAAGCTGCTCGGCAAACGATCGATCCAACGCGCCACTGTGCAGGCGTCCGCTCTTGACCGCATCGAGAGCCCGGCCGGGGTTCGGCAGTACCGCCGCGGTGTACTGCATCGCGAAGCGAACGGCGGGTATAGCGTGACCCTCGTCGGTGGTCCCGGTTCCCATCTGATCGCCGCTATGGCTTCCGCGAACTGCTTGGTGGTCATCGACGAGGAGGTCACCGAGGTTGTCTCCGGGTCGCGCGTGACCGTGATTCCGTTGTTGTTGTCCCAGCGCTGAGATGGCGATGAGGCCGCGCCCCGGATGGCCGGCCGAATTATCGGCGGGCCCGATCGTCCTACGCCCGCCACGCTTGCGGGACGCCCGTGCCTGGAGCGAGGTGCGGTTACGCAACGAGCAGTGGTTGGCGCCGTGGGAGCCGACATCCCCCGTTCGGTGGGCGGATCGAAGCTCGCCATCGGCATGGGCACCCATGGTCTCTGCACTGCGTAAGGCCGCGCGCAATGGCACGATGCTGCCGTTCGTGATCAGCTACGGCGGACGCGTTGCCGGACAGCTCGACGTCTCGAACATCGTGCATGGTGTTTTGCGCTCCTGCACGGTCGGTTACTGGGTGGACGCGGCCGTTGCCGGGCGCGGCATTGCGACCACGGCGCTTGCTCTAGCGGTTGACCATTGCTTCACAACGGTTGGCCTGCATCGCGTCGAGGTGGACATCCGTCCGGAGAATGCAGCGAGTCTGCGGGTCGTGGAGAAGCTCGGGCTGCGTCGTGAGGCGTACTACGAGCGGTTCCTGGATATCGCCGGTGGCTGGCGCGATCACATCGGCTTCGCGATCACCGTCGAGGAACTGCGGGGGACCAGCATGATCGCCCGGCTGCCGCGGCTGCCGCCGCCACCGTAACCCGACACGCCTTCGACACGCCGCGTCACATTCCCCGACGGCCGGGACTCGCTGGCTACCGTGGCTGAAAGGCGTGTGACGGGTGTGACTGGAGGTGCGATGTGTCACCGTTCATGACAGTCGCCATCCTCACTGTCCTCTGGCTTATCGTCGTGGTGCCGATGATCGTCCACCGCGGCGACAAGGCGGCTCGAACGCGGGCCCAATCCCGCACCAGGCGCCGGGTCGAGCTCACTCAGGTGGTTTCTCCCGCAGCGGACTCGCACCGTCAATGGCCAGCCTACGTGGCTGCAGGCTCCCACCCCGCTCGTCCACACGCCGCCCGAGGGCCCGTTCTTGCTGCCGAGGAGACGACCATGGAATCCGTCCACCAGACCGACATATCTGCGCCTCGGGAAGCAATGCTGCGCCGTCGGCGCCGGTCGCTCTCCGTGCTTGCCGTCGGCAGCGTGATCAGCGTGCTTCTGGCAGGTGTGACCGGAGGCGCGACCTGGTTTATCGCCGGAGCGTTCGTGCTAGGCACAGTTGGTTACTTCTATTCGCTACGCAAGCAGGCGCTGCGTGACCGTGAGCGCCGCGCAGCTCGTCAGCTGCGGGCCGCACATCGCCCGTCGGAAGTCGACGCCACCAGGTCGTCATCGGCGCGCCCGGCGGATTCGGCGGTCCGCATCGACGACGAAGATGTCGAGCTATACGCCATGGACACCGTCGACCTCAGCGGCCTTTACGTAGAGCGCGTGGAGTACATCGAGGAACACCGCCGGGCTGGTTAGCGCTTCAGCTCCGGTAGCCACCGGACCGATTCGGCCCGATGATCCTCGCGACTCCGGACCGGCGGATGGATCGTCTCCGCCTGCTACCGTGTAGACGGCCTGGGCGACCGGGTCTCCCACGTATGGGGCTGTAGCGCAGTCCGGTAGCGCACCTCGTTCGCATCGAGGGGGTCAGGGGTTCAAATCCCCTCAGCTCCACCATGACACGCTTACTCGAAATGCTGACCCGTTTCGAGCTACATCCCTCAGACTCCACAGAGAATGTCTTTGCAAACACATAGGATTCTGTGGTTTCGCGGAGTCCGGCTCGACGGTCGGTACAGCACCCGAGTACAGCGGTCTACCTAAAGACCACCTAAAGCCCAACCTAAAGACCGAGCCTGAGATGGGGCGCAAGTTGGACCCATCGGCCAGTCTAAATGCCGGTTTTCATTAGGTTCATCGTGCCTGTTTCGCCGGGTCGACTCATTGCCTGTCGACCCGGATGAGCCGGTCGGCGCGCCTAGACGGACCGAGCATGTCCACGAACTCTGGCACTTCCGTAAGCACCGCGGCGCCGCTCGGCGGGGGTATCGGGACTATCCGCTTTTCGCGGTCGTGGTAGTTCCGGTTTGCGAGCGAGCACTGGAATTTGGCTTATCGCTTGTCCGGATGGGGAGCTGCGGGCGTTGGCAGCCCAGCCGCTAACATTACCTATCCCTACCGCCGAGGTAGAGATAGGTTGACACACGATTATGGCCCTGACCGGAGGAGAGGCGCCGATGGCTGTACGAGATGACGTACTTCGAGCCAACGCCGAGTACGCGGCATCGTTTGGCGCGAAGGCTGAGCTGGCACTCCCGCCGGCACGGCACTTCGCGATCTTGACCTGTATGGACGCGAGACTGGATCCAGCGGGATACGCCGGGCTGGCCGAAGGCGACGCACATGTCATTCGAAATGCGGGCGGACGGGCAAGTGACGATGCGATCCGTTCGCTGGTCATTTCGTACAAGCTCCTCGGCACCCGCGAGTGGTTCGTCATCCACCACACGAACTGCGGCATGGAGTTCTTCACCGACGAAGTGATGCGACGGTTGCTTGCGAGCAGTCTCGAGACGGCACAACTGGGCCCCGAGGGCTTCACCGATATCGGTAGCGGGCCGGGCTCGGCTGAGGCCGCATACATCGATTGGCTCACCATCGCCGACCCCCA
The DNA here is from genome assembly GCA_963809815.1 of uncultured Actinomycetota bacterium. Lineage (GTDB taxonomy): Bacteria > Actinomycetota > Actinomycetes > Mycobacteriales > Jatrophihabitantaceae > CAVVJA01. The sequence continues at coordinate 394,020 of CAWELM010000025.1, read as the reverse complement.
GCAAAGTGTTGTCGACGACGTCGCGCGAATTCGATCCCATCCGCTTGTCCCGGGTCGGATCCCGATCCATGGCTTCATCTACGAGGTTTCGACTGGTCTCCTGAACGAGGTCCCTGGCGCGACCGCGGCGGGAGAGCCGAAGCCTGCCTGACGAGATGAACCACGCCTGACGGAGCCCCACGCTTCCTGCTGGCGGACAACGGCCAAACAACGACCAACACAACGCAGCCAGACTTGACCGGCCCACTCCTTCAGGAATGACACCAAGGGGGCCCGCGATCTGTGCTCGATCCCAGCGGGATGGTCGCTGGTTCCGGCGTAGCTGATTACGCTGGCGGCAGCACTGCTGGGTTCCTTGATGTGGAGGCGGCGTGGGCGACGGATCGGTGAAGGTCGCGGTAGTTCAGCGCCCACCCGTGCTGCTCGACCGTGACGCGTGCGTGAAGGTGGCCGTCGAGGCGATCGCCGAGGTTGCGGCAGCCGGCGCAGTGCTGGCGGTCTTCCCCGAGACGTTCATACCGGGCTATCCGGCGTGGATCTGGGCCCTGCGCCCAGGCGGCGACTATGAGTTGGCATCGGAGATCCACGCGCGACTGTTGGACAATTCCATCGATCTGTCCACCGACGAACTGGCTCCGGTTCAGGACGCGGCTGCACGCAACGCGGTTGTAGTGGTCTGCGGGATCCACGAACGGGACGGCTCGTTCAGCCGCGCGACCGTGTACAACACGCTGGTCACCATTGGTGCCGATGGGACGGTGCTCAACCGGCATCGCAAGCTGGTCCCGACGAACCCGGAGCGGATGGTCTGGGGCCAGGGTGACGCCTCAGGGCTGCGGGTAATCGACACAGCCTTCGGTCGCCTCGGTGGGTTGATCTGCTGGGAAAACTACATGCCGCTGGCCCGGTACGCGCTCTACGCCGAGGGCGTGCAGGTCTATGTTGCCTCGACCTGGGACTCCGGAGATGCGTGGCTGGCGACGATGCGGCACATCGCCTCCGAGGGCCGGTGCTGGGTCATCGGCTCCGGCTGCGCCCTCCGCGTCAGCGACGTACCCCGCAGCTTCCCGTCGGCCGACACGGTGTTCCCGGAATCGGACAACTGGCTGAACCCAGGAGACTCGATCATCGTCGCACCCACCGGCCAGATCGTCGCCGGCCCACTGCACGAGGCCCACGACATCCTCTACGCCGATATCGACGCGACCGAGTCGGCAAGCCTGCACCGCACGCTGGATGTCGCCGGCCACTACGGCCGACCGGATATCTTCACCCTCACCGTCGACCGCTCGCCCCGCAATCCGATTAGCTTCCAGACCGCACCGCGCGCCGACTGATCTGGCAACACAGCTCGACCCCGTGCCAGCGCGAACTTTTGTTCTGGCGTGGTTGCGCGCCGCTGCCCGCCTGGGTCACGCCAGTTCGGCAGTGCGCCGCCGCGGGTCCTGCCGGGACGTGGTTGTGTGCCAAGCGTTCGGACCGCGGCCCGAAGAGTAGGAGCGACGCGACGATCGGGACATCCCGGCCCGATTAGGGCCTTATTGCCGACCGGCCCAGCCTGCCTCGTCGGCCAGCAGGGTGACCTTGCCGCTCGTCTGGCCGGAGCCGACCAGCCGGTGCGCCTCGGCTGCGGACGCGATCGGGAACGATGGCCCCTCCACCACGGTGAGCCGGCGCCCGGCGAGAGCGGCGAGTAGCTCGGTAATGACCACGCGCGTGGCGGCCCGATCGGTGAGGAAGGGCGTGAGGTGGAAGCCGAGGATGCCGATGGAGTGGTCCATGAGCGTGTCGACCGAAACCAGGTTGGATGCGCCGGATGCCTGCCCGTAGGCGACCAGCCGTCCGCCGGTGGCGAGCGTGCGCAGCAGCGCGTCGAGAGTCGGGCCGGCCACCGACTCCAGGACCACGTCGACCCGCGAGCCGCCGTTGGCGGCGATCACTCGCTCGGTCAAGCCCGGCCCGGCGCTGTCGACCGCCGCGTCGGCACCGAGCGCGAGCGCGGCGCGGCGCTTCTGCTCCGTAGACGCGAGGGCGATGACCCGGCCGGCACCGCGCCGCTTCGCCAACTGGATCGCGAGGCTGCCCACCCCGCCGGCCGCTGCGGTGATCACTACTGACTCATCGCGGCGCAGCCCGGCTGCCGTGTGCAGCGTGTGCCACGCCGTCAGTCCCTGAATTAGGACACCGAGTGCCGCCGTGTCCGGCACGTCGTCCGGGATCGGCACCGCGAACTCGTCCGCTACCTTGGCGTACTCCGCGTACCCGCCTACGCCGCCGTCGGTAAGCCCGACGACCCGCCGCCCGTCGCTGACCCGTGCACCCGCGACCTCGGTGCCCAGGATCTCGGGCAGGTGTGCGGCCGTCCAGCCCGCGGCGCGCCGCTCGGTGTCGAAGAAGTTCACGCCCGCCCGGGCCACCTTGATCAGGGTGTGCCCAAACCCGATGGCGGGCCGGGGCACCCGCTCGACGGTGAGGACCTCCGGTCCACCGAATGCGCGTATGACCACGGCACGCATCCGCTCGTCCGCCCCTGCCCCGCCGCCAGCCACTGCCTGCACCGCTTCCCAGTCGACAACCCGACGCTAACTCCCCAGGACAGGAGCGGTGGCTCCCGCGGCGGCTGGGCTCTCCGCGGCCACGTGGCCGACGCCGGATCCCGATCCGTCAGAGATCGTCGACAAATTTCGCCCTGCCCATTCCAACAGATGTCCCCAACGGAAGCAGCCAGTCGGCGCGATGAACGCCTAACGACGGGCCACCGGATTCAGTCCCGCGCTACGCGGGCCGCTACTCCGGCTAAGTGACGGACGCAGGTCAGGTGAACAGCGCCTTGCCGTACCAGTCGCCCGCCTTGCGGAGACCGGGTGGCACCGCGAACAACCCGGTGCCGACATGCTTGATGTACTCATTGAGCAGGTCGCGTTGGCCGAGCATCCGCTGGATCGGTACGAACTGGACTCGCGGGTCCTTCTGGAACGCGATGAAGAACAGGCCCGCGTCGAGCTGCCCGGTCTGCGCGTCGGTGCCGTCGGTGTAGGAGTATCCGCGGCGGAGGATGCGCTGACCACCGTGGCTGGACGGTGCGGCGAGCCGAATGTGCGCGTCGGCGTCGATCACCAGGGTCCCATCCGGCGCTTTGGCCGAGAGGTCGACGAGATCGAACTCGGACCGGCCGGTCAGTGGCGCGCCGGTATCCTTGCGCCGTCCGAAGATCGTCTCCTGGTCGGCCAGGTAGTCCGCGTCCCAGGACTCGATGAGCATCCGGATCCGGCGAGTGACGAGGTAGCTGCCGCCCTTCATCCACGGCTGATCCGTCTCGTCGTCCACCCAGACGAACTGATCGAGTTCGGCGGCGTCCTCGGCCTTGACGTTGTTCGTCCCATCCTTGAAGCCCATCAGGTTCCGCGGGGTCTGCTGCGCGATCGACGTCGATGAGGTCCGCCCGAATCCGAGCTGAGACCATCGCATCACCACCGTGCCGCGCCCGATGCGGGCGAAGTTGCGGATGACATGGAACGCGACCTGCGGGTCGTTCGCGCAGGCCTGGACGCACAGGTCGCCATTGCTGCGGGCGGGATCCAGCGCATCTCCAGGCAGTGCCGGAAGGTCGGCGAGTGCGGCCGGGCGCTTTCCGGCGAGGCCGAATCGGTCGTCGAAAAAGGACGGCCCGAATCCGACCGTCACCGTGAGCCCCGCGGGGCCGAGGTCGAAGGCCTCGCCGGTGTCCACCGGCGGCGCCTGTGGGGCGGTCTCAGTCGGTCCGATCGCCTCGCCCGCGGTCATCCGGGACGCGGCGGCGGCCCAGGAGCCGAGCACGGTCTGCACGGTCTGCACGTCCGTGGTCGTGATGTCGAATGCCGCGAACGCCAGCCGGTCCTGTGCCGGCGTCGCGATTCCGGCCTGATGCTCGCCATAGAACGGCACCTGGCCGGAGGCCGCTGGCGCACCCGGTTCGGTCGCCCGCGCGACACTGAACCCGGCACTGCCCGCGGCAGCAACGCCGGCCGCACCGAGCGCGACGCCGAGGAAGCGGCGCCGGCTGGGCCCGGACGCAGACGTCACTTCGGTCATGCGTTGACGACCTTGCTTGCCACTCGGGACAGGGGCTCGGCGACGGCCTGTACGGACTGGGCCAACGTCGTGACGTCAGCTCGGGTCAGCGACGTGTACAACACGAAGCCCGACGGCTGGTTCTTGTCCCGGTACTTGTCGAGCAGCGAATTCAGCGCCGCGAAGCGGGCCGAGATCGTGCCGGTCAGCGTCGAGTCGATCTTCGCCAGGCCCGGCTGGAGATTTGCGAATGCCTGCTCCGAGCCCTCGACGTTCGCCTGGAAGTCCAGCAGATCGATATGCGAATAGCGCTCCTCCTCGCCGGTGACCTTCGACTTCGACACCTCGTCGAGTAGCCCGACCGCACCGTTGGCCAGCTCCGCCGGCTGGTAGTGCAGGCCGGTCGCGAGCTTCTGCAACTTGCCGACGTCGGCCGCGAGCTTGTCCGCGACCGGTGCGAGCCCCGCAACGCTGCCTACGCTCCACAGGCCGTACTCGATCCGGTGGAACCCGGTGAGCTTCGTCGGGGCGAGCCCGTCGTCGGCGCGGGCATCGATCGCGGGGTCGAGGTCCTGGAACGACTCCGCGACCGGTTCGATCCGCTCGTAGTACGGCCGCGCCTTCGCGTAGGCGGCCTTGGCTGCAGCCAGGTCCCCGTTCTTGATCGCCGCAACGAGTGGCTGCACGTTCGTCAGAAGGAACCCGATTTGGGCCTCGACGTAGGTGCCGTAGCTCTTCGTGCCTTGGTTCAGTAGGGCCTTGCTATCCGTGGCCGGCGCCGACGACGCGGTGCCAGTCACCGTGAACGGCGCGCGGGGCGTCGTCGCGCCCGGGCAGTACATCTCATAACGGCCCGGGTTCAGGTTGAGCGAGAACGATCCGGCGAACCCGGGCGGGAGGTTCTCCTTCTCGCCCAGAATCCGTTCGCCGTCGAGCAGCTCGAACTCGGTGATCCCGGTGGCGTCCTTGTTGCTGACCTTGAATGTGATGCCGCCCGCGTCGTAGCTCGCGCGGTCGGCCACGCACTTGTCGGACGTGATCGTGACTATCGCGGTATGCGCGTCTCCGGCCGGCGACGAGCTCGACCGTTCGTCGGATGCGGTGGTACCGCTGCTGCACCCGGCGAGTACAGCGGCCGCGACACCGAGGCTGAGCGTGGACATCCGGCGCGTGCGGCGCAACGACACAACGAGCTCCCCGCGGATGGCGACAATTTAGGGTAGGCTACCCTAACTTCGAACAGGCTTACGCGCCGATACCGGGGCGGCGGCGACAACGCGCTGGCGATCCCGCCGGCTAGCGAGCAGCAGGCCGAGCCCCATGGCCAGGACGAGCACAGCGACGACGCCGCACGCAACGGCGAGACCTACGACCAGACGGTGCCGACCGGCCGCCGAGAGGTCCTTTCGCGCCTGGTCCACGGCGGTCGTTGTGACTGCGGCCGGCCAGCCGCTCGCCGTCGTAGGCGCATCGGCCAACACGACCGGACCGATCGGCAGCCGGGCGGTCGTCGTAGACGTCTGCGTCGACTGCATGTCGACTACCCGTCCGGTTTCCGGCTCGATCCAGAAGGTGGTGCGGCTCGTCTGCTGCACTGAGATCGGTATCGACGCCGGCTCTGCGTCCGCGCGCACTCCCAATGGCAGCCGGCCGCCGTTATGCTGCGCCAGCTCGGCCATAGACATCCTGCCGGGTGTCGGTGTGACGGACGCCGACGTCGTCGCTTGGTAGACATCGGTCGCAAGGCCCGCATGCGTCTCCGCCGACGTCTGCCGAGCGGCGAAGTCCTTCGCGGGCCGAGCTCCGATCGACGCCCGAATCATCGCCTGGTCGCCGGTGCGGCTCCGGACCTGCGTCGGCATGCCGGTCGTTACGGGATCGGTCGCCGGCGGGGTCGGGGCGAGCACGGCGAGCAGTACAGCGGCGGCGGCCAGGATGCCACCGGTGACGAGTGCGACGCGGGCCAGCGTGGCTCGGGCGAATGCCTGGCCAGGTGGCCAGGCGACATAAATGCCGATCGGGATCACGTAGACCAGCCAGCCGACCATCTCGATCAGCGCGGGGTGGCCCTGCACGCCGAGCATTCCGGTGAGCAGCGAAGCCTGAATCGAGCCGGGCCGAACCACTGCGCTCAGGTCCAGCGTGGCCTGCTGGCCGATGTTGAGCCACCCGGCTTCGTGCGCGGTACGCAGCGCGTTCACGACCAGGCCGCCGGCGACCAGCACGAGGACCAAGCCGGTGGCCCGGAAGAACCGCGACAGATTCAGCCGCACCCCGCCGCGGTAGATGCCGTACCCGAGGGCGACTGCCGCCACGATGCCCAGGAGCGCGCCGAGCCCAGCCAGCGACCCGCTCGAGCTCTCGTTGAACGCCGCGAGCAAGAACACCACGGTCTCGAAGCCCTCGCGCATGACGGCCAGAAACGCCATTGCCACCAGGGCAAAACCCGAGCCGACCGCGAGTGCTGACGTCGCCGCGCCCTCCAGCTGACCCTTCAGATCGCGCGAGTGCCGTTTCATCCAAACGACCATGTAGGTCACCATCAGAACCGCAATGGCGCCGATGACGCTCTCCAGACCCTCCTGCTGACGCTGCGGCAGGTTCTGCGAGATCACCCGAAGCAGGACGCCGACTCCCGTGCACAACAGCACGCCTGCGCCCACGCCGACGAACACCCAACGCAGTACGTCGCGACGGCCTTGCTTGACCAGGAACGCGGCGATGATGCCGACGATGAGCGACGCCTCGAGGCCTTCCCGCAAGCCGATCACGAAGGTCGGGAGCATGACCGGTCCGTTCTATTAGGTAAGGCTTACCTTAGGGACCGTAGCAGCAGCTGGGTCTGGGACCGCTCGCCGGCGGCCGGCGTGCGTTTCTGTGCCGACGACCTTCGCTCAGCAAGGATTCGAGGGGACTCCGGCAGCTTCGCCGCCGCAGGTTGCGATCAACGCTGCCGCCGTTGCCTGCTGGGCCATCTCGGCGACGGGCGGGTGTGCAAGCACTGGTGACTGTGCCGGGCCGCCTCAGCTCGGTGGCCGGAACCGGTCCCTAGCTCATCGAAGCGATCCGCGGCAGCGCAAGGCCGCGGATCGCAGCTACGCCGGTTCCGACCGTCATGGTTGCCTCGCTTGCCCGCATTCAGGCGTTCCGACGGCTGTGGTGACGCGACGGGCGGATGCGGCTTCAGACTCGGATCAGGTTGAGGCCGGCGAGCGGATGGTGAATCTGCTGCATGGCACCGCCGCTGGCGAGGTCGCCGAGGTCGATCACAGCGAAGCCTGCGTCCTGGAAAAGCGCGAGGGCGGCCGCCTTCGCGTCGTCGTTGTCGCCCGAGATGAACATCACGCGCTGACCGCCGGCCTGGTGCGGGTCTGAGGCGAGCACTTCAGCGCCTAGGGTGTTGGCGGCCTTGACGACACGCGCGCCGGCAACGAGGCCGGCGACGATCTCGCTCGATGTCGTCCCGTCGAGATCGTCGGCGGCCCAGTCATTGGTCGCGTCGATGACGACCTGGCTGTCCCAGCTGAGTCCGTTGATGGCGACGGGCACGCGGTCCCATGGGACGGCGATTACGACGATCCCCGCCGTTGCGGCGACGGGTGGGGTGCCTGCGGAGACTCCTTCGCCGAGGGCCGAGACCACTGACGTCAGTGATTCCGGGCCGCGGCTGTTGGCGATCACGACCGAGCGGCCAGCGCGCTGTGCGACGCGCGCCATGGCTTGGCCAAGCCTGCCGGCGCCGATGATGCCGATGTCGGTCACTTCGACTCCTCGAACTCGGAGGTGAATAGGTAGCTGACGGCGAGGCTGCGATATGGCCGCCAGCGCTCGGCGATATCGAGCATCTCGCCTTCCGTGGGGAGATGGTCGAGTCCGTAGAGCCGCTGGACCGCGTGCCGTAACGCGAGGTCGCCGGACAGGAGCACGTCGGGTCGGTCGAGCGCGAAGATCAGGAAACCGTGCGCTGTCCAGGGTCCGATGCCGGACACCTCGGTGAGGGTAGCTTCGATCTCCTCGTCGGTCATCGAAGCGAACGCATCATCACTCAGGCGTCCGTCAACGAAGCGCTCGGCGAGCGCGCGCAACGTCGCGCCCTTCCGCGCAGACATCCCGCTCGCTCGCAGGACCTGCGGATCGGCTGCCAGCAGCTCCGCCGGTGATGGCAGATGGCCGCCGAAATGCTCCTCCAGCCGGGAGAGAATCGTTCTGGTCGCCTTGACGGAAAGCTGCTGGCCGACGACCTGGAAGAGGAGCGTCCCAAAGGCATCGAGGGCCGGTAGCTCGTCGATCCACGCCCGCGGACGGAAGCCGGGGTGCGCGTCGATGACGCGGGCGAGCACGGGATCAGCCTTTCGGAGGAACGCGCGAGCGGTGGGATCGGCCGCGGCTGCGGTGGTCATGCCTTGAGCAGCCGCTCGGTGAGCACGATGTCGATGACGTCGGCCACGGTCTCCTCACGGGCCCAGTCGCGCTGGAGCTCGACGGCGAGGGCGACCCACGTGACGGGTTGCGCTCCGGCCTGGACGACGCGCGCGATACCGGTGCGATGGGCGTCGTCGCTGGTGCCGCCAATCGCGTCGACGACTGGATAGACGTCGTAGCCCTCCCTTAACGCGTCGAGGGCGGGGAAGGCCATGCAGATTTCGGTCCAGAGGGCGCACAGGATCAGCTTGCGCCGCCCGGTGGCGCGCACGGCGGCGAGGAATTCGGCGTCCTCCCACGCGTTGGTTGTCGTCCGGTCGATGGGCGGGTTGTCCTCGAGCAGTTCGGCGAGTTCGGGCACGGTCGGTTGGCCACGTCCGGTTGCGACGTTGATCGTCGAATGAACGACCGGCATATGGAAGGCCTTCGCGGTCTTCACGGTCGAGACGATGTTCTCGAGCAGCAGGTCACGGTCCATCGATCGGACTCCGGCGAACTGCGATGGCTGGTAGTCGATCACGATGAGTGCGGCGTTGTGCGGCGTGAGCAGGTGGTCGCCGACCGGGTCGCGCACCGGGAGGCTGGTCATCAGGGATGCACCTGGGAGCCGTGGCCGAGGTCGAGGCGGATGGATTGCATCACTTGGAAGGTGGTGCTGGGGGTGAACACGTCGGCGGCGGCGAGCAGACCGGTGTATTTCTCGATGACGGGTGCGGCGGCGGTGGCGGCGATCTCGTCGAGGTAGCCCTTGATCGCGGCCCAGGCGTTGTCGCCGTATTTGACGAAGTAGCGGGTCGGGTCGACGCTGTCGATCGCTTGTCTGGAGCTGGCTGCGATGTCGGCCATGTACTGCTGGTGCAGCGTGACGTCGGCGCGGGTGCCGAGCCGGCCGTTGTGTCCGCCGATGAAGTGCCGCCACGCGTAGGCGAGCGCGTTCCCGGGTGCCTCGAGGTAGCCGGGGATGTCTTCGGTCAGGTTGGACAGGTAGATCGGCGCCCAGCCCGCGTTGACGATGTCCACGAGCATGAGCGTGTCGTGGTCGGGCAAGTGGATGAGGATGTTGTCGGGTGAGTGGTTGGCGCCGTGCCAGGCCAGGTCGATGCGCTCACCGCCGATCTCGAGGGTGCGGTGATCGGTGAAGGTCTCCTCGTTCGGGGGCCGGGCCGGGTCGTCGTCACGCAGCAGCAGCCGGCGCGTCTCCTCATGCCCGATCCGGGTGACGTGCCGGCCGAACAGTGATGATGCGCCGGCGTGGTCGGCGTGGTGGTGGGAGTAGACGAGGTAGTTGACCTGGTTGCTGACCCCGTTCGCCGCCGCGACCTCATCGACCGCGCGTTGGATGTTGTGACCGATCGTCGGCGGCGCGTCCAGCACCACCACCCCGTCCGAGGTCGTCACAAACGCCGACTGATAGACGCCATCCGTCACCCAGTACAGATTCCGCTCGACCCGCCCGACGTAATACCCCTGCCCGTTCAGCGCCGGACCAAGCGCCGAACGCGGCACCGGGGCGTAGTCGGGAAGGGACACGGTCTCAGGTGTACTCATCAGCTTCCTCGCCTCGGTTTGCTCTCGATGCAAGTCAGCTTGACCGCTGCCTCCGGTCTGTCGAATCCAGGAAATCCGTAGTCCGTCACCCAGGTGGCATGCTGCCAAGATGGTGGTCGGCGCGCAGGCGGGGCGGTTGTTCGGCCGGCAACGCGAGCGCGCGGTGCTCGACCGGCTGCTGGATACCGCGCGGAGCGGCCACAGCGCCGTCCTCGTGGTGCACGGAGACCCCGGCGTTGGCAAGACGGCGCTGCTCGAGTACGCGGCTGAAGCAGCGCCGGACTTCCGGGTCGCCCGCGCGATTGGCGTCGGGGAGGAAATGGAGCTCCCGTTCGCGGCGCTGCAGCAGCTGTGCTCGCCGAGCCTTGACCTCCTGAAACGCCTGCCCGATCCCCAGCGAGACGCGATGGAAGTCGCGCTCGGCCTCAGCGTCGGACGGACCCCGAATCCGTTCCTGGTCGGGCTGGCGGTTCTTCATTTGTTGTCGGAGGTCGCGGCGGAGCTGCCCCTCCTCTGCGTCATCGACGACGCGCAGTGGCTCGACCGGGCCTCGGCCCGGGTGCTCGCGTTCGTGGGCCGCCGCCTCCTGGCCGAGAAGATCGCGATGATCTTCGCGGCGCGCGGGGCGATCGACTCGCTCGCGGGCTTGGCGGAGCTTCATGTCGAGCCTCTCGGCCATCGCGATGCGCGGGCGCTGCTCGACTCGGTGCTGCCGGGCCGGCTGGATGAGCGCGTGCTGGAGCGGATCGTCGTCGAGACGCGAGGCAACCCGCTCGCGCTCCTGGAGCTCCCACGCGGACTAAGCCCGGCTCAGCTCGCCGGCGGATTCGGCCTGCCAGCGGCGCTGCCCCTGTCCGCCGGGATCGAGCAGAGCTTCACGCGGCGGCTGGCGCGGCTGCCACGCAACGCGCGGCAGTTGCTGCTCCTGGCGGCGGCCGAGCCGCTCGGCGACCCCGTGCTGCTGTGGCGCGCAGCCAAGCAGCTTGGGATCACGGATACGGCCGCGCACACAGTGGAGCAGGAAGGTTTGCTGACGCTGGACGGAGCCGTGACGTTCCGGCATCCGCTCGTGCGGTCGGCGGTGTACGGCGCGGCCGAGCCGAACGAGCGGCGCGAGGTTCACCGCGCGCTCGCGGACGCCACCGACCCGCGTATCGACCCGGATCGCCGCGCCTGGCATCGTGCGCAGGCGGCGCCGATGCCCGATGAAAACGTTGCGGCCGAGCTCGAGCGCTCCGCGTCACGGGCGCAGGCACGAGGAGGTTTCGCAGCAGCGGCTGCGTTCCTGGAGCGAGCCACGGAATTGACGCCCGAGGAATCGCGCCGGTCCGGGCGGGCGCTCGCTGCGGCCCACACCAAGTTGCAGGCCGGCGCGCTTGATGACGCACTGCGGCTGATAGCAACGGTTGAGTCAGGAGTGCTGAGCGAGCTCGAACAGGCACGGGCCGATTTGCTGCGTGCACAGATCTCGTTCGTCTCGACGCGGGGCGGAGACGCCGCGCCACTGCTGCTCAAGGCCGCCGAGCGCCTTCGTGACGTCGATCCCGAGCTGGCTCGTGAGACCTACCTCGAAGCACTGACCGCAGCGATCTTCGCGGGGCCGCTGGCCGGACCGGGCGCAAGCTCACCCGAGATAGCACAAGCGGCGAGAGCGGCACCGCCAGCACAGAAGCCAGGCGGACTGGACCTCTTGCTCGACGGTCTGGTGGCGCTTCTCACCGGCACGTATGCCGCTGCGGTACCGATCCTGCGCGAGACGCAACGTGCGTTCGAGGACGGGATGTCGCAGACCGAGCAGCTGCGCTGGATGTGGGGTGGGACCATCTCGGCGATGCACCTGTGGGACGACGAGGGTTGGGAGCGGCTGTCCGAACGACACCTCCAGCTCGTCCGCGAGACCGGAGCGCTCGGCGATCTCCCCACCGCACTTAGTCACCGCGGGCAGATGCATGTCTTCGCGGGCGAGTTGGCGACGGCAGCGTCTCTCCACGATGCCATCCAGGATGCGACCGAGCTCACCGGAACCCACTTCGGTCCCTACCACGGGGTCGGAATGGTTGCGATGCGCGGACGCGAGGCCGAGGCGAAAGAGTTCATCGAAAAGGCTCGGGCCGAGGTGATCGAGCGCGGAGAGGGGGCCGGCTTATCGTTCATCGATTGGGCGGAGGCCGTGCTCTACAACGGGCTTGGGCGCTACGCGGAGGCGCTGACCGCATCGCGTCGAGTGCTCGAACTCGCGGAGCTCGTCCCCGTGAGCTGGGCGATGCCCGAGCTGATCGAGGCCGCCGTACGAACTGGAGCCCGCGAGCTCGCCGCGGAGACCGATCGGCATCTGACGGATCGGAGCAGGGCGAGCGGGACCGACTGGGCTGTAGGGATCGCCGCGCGCTCGCACGCGCTTGTCGTGGAGGACGAGCGCGCGGATGACGTTTACACCGAGGCGATCGAGCGACTGACACGCACGCGAGTCGCCGTCGACCTGGCTCGGGCGCACCTGCTCTATGGCGAGTGGCTTCGCCGCCAGCCTCGTCGGGTGGACGCTCGCAAAGAGCTTCGAATCGCTTACGAGATGTTCACCGACTTCGGAATGGAGGCGTTCGCGGAGCGGGCGAGTATCGAGCTGCGGGCGGCCGGCGAGCATGCTCGCAGACGTACGGTCGACGCGCTGCGGCAACTGACCCCGCAGGAGGCGGAGATCTCGCGCCTGGTAGCGCAGGGAAGCACGAACCGAGAGATTGCCGCTCGACTGTTCATCAGCCCGAGCACGGTCGAGTACCACTTGCACAAGGCGTTCCGAAAACTGGGAGTGAGATCGCGGACGGAGCTCGCTCGTCGGATTGCATAGTCTCGCGCCCCTTGGACCGGACCTCGGACGAGTGATTCCGACGACGTGTGGTAGGCGGCACAGGTGATACTTGAGCGGACGTTTGCAAAGAATCCTTCTTCACTGTGTCGGCCGACAATGTCAGCCTGAACGGGTGAGGCCGAGGATCCGGTACTGCGCGACGCCCGCGGGCCGCGTCGCTTACTCGACTTCGGGCGCGGGCCCGGCGCTGATGTGCGACTCAGGCTGGATCACCGATCTGCGTGGGCAGCTGGAGCTGTTTGGCTTCGGCGATTTCGTGGAGCGGCTGGCTGAGCGGTTCACCGTGGTCCGCTTCGACAAGCCCGGGTGTGGCCTGTCGGACCGGGACGGAATTGACCTGTCCTTCGATGGGCAGGTGGCCGCGGCACTGGCGGTGGCCGACGCGGTGGGCGTGAACCGGTTTCGCCTGTTCGGGGCCTCGCAAGGCGGTCAGCTGGCCGCTGCGGTAGCAGCGCGGTACCCGGACCGGGTCGAGGCGCTCGTGCTGTACGGGATGTGTGCCAGTGGCCGAGATCTGGCGCCTGCCGACGTCCGCCGTACGGTCGTAGCCCTGGTGCGAGCAAATTGGGGCCTGGGGCTGAAGGCGCTGGCCGGCGCCTTCGTCGCCGATCCCACCGCCTCCGAGATTGCGGCGTTCGCACGGTTCCAGCGAGCGAGCGCCTCGGCCGACGTGGCGGCCCGGCTGCTGGAGGTCTACTACGACACCGACATCAGGGCGTTGCTGCCGGCGGTCCGGGCGCCCACGGCGGTACTGCACCGCGAGGCGGATCGGGGCACCAGGTTCGAGTTGGGGCGTGAGGTTGCGGCGCTGATCCCCGGGGCGACACTGGTGCCGTTGCCGGGTTCCAGCCATCTCTTCTACCACGGCGACTGGTCAGCGGTCCTGGAGGCGATGCTTGGCTTCCTGGGCGAGCAGGCGGACAACGGACCGCGGCTCACCGATCGTGAGCTGGAGGTGGCTGCCTTGATCGCCGAGGGGCTGACCAATCATTCGATCGCCCGGCGTTTGTCCATCGCGCCGCGGACGGCCGAAGCTCATGTGGAGAACATCCGCCGCAAGCTCAACGTGCGCTCACGGGCCCAGATCGCGGCGTGGGTGACCGAGCACCGGCTGGGCCGAGGAGCGCCTCGGTAGTTCGCCCGACGTAGGAGCCGCGGACGGGATACCCGGCCGGGGAAAACGGCGAAATCGCCAGTAGTTCGCCCGATGGCCGGGCGCTGTTGAGTGCTCTTAACGTCAAGGCATGTCACACGTGATGAGACCCGATACCGCGGCGGAACAGACGCCTGGCGCCGGCAGGACAGATTCCCTGGTCATCCCATCCCGCTTCTGCGGACCCCCGGGCAGCGGCCACGGCGGCTACGTCAGCGGGCGAATCGCTGCGTACGTCCACGGACCGGCGACAGTCACATTGCGCCAGCCACCTCCACTCGCCACACCGATGGCCGTCGAACGGTCCGGCGGAGGCTCAGTCCGCATCCGCAACGGCCGCACGCTGATAGCCGAGGCGAGCTCCTCGCTCCACAGTGTGGCGCTGGAGATACCGGGCGCGGTCTCACTCGCTGAGGCGAACACGGTGGCCGGTTCAGCGCCCTACTACAGCGATCCATTGTTTCCTGACTGCGTTGTCTGCGGGACCGGCCGCAGACCTGGCGACGGGCTGCGAATCTTTCCCGGGCCGTTACCTGGCCGGCCGATGTGGGCGGCGCCATGGACCCCGGACTCGTCGGTCTCGGACGCCCAGGGAACGGTGCGGCCGGAGATGATTTGGGCGGCGCTGGATTGTCCTAGCGGGATCGCCGCCGCCGAGGCCGCTGGACTGGCCGGGGACACCGCCATCCTGCTCGGCCAGATGACGGCGAGCCTGGCGGAGCTGCCTATGGCCGATGACCAGTGCCTGGTGGTTGCCTGGCCGGCCGCGCGTGACGGCCGTAAGTTGCGGGCCGGGTCGGCGCTGCTCGGGCCCGGCGGCAAGGTGATCGCTGCAGCCCGCACCGTCTGGCTGACCGTGCCCCGTCAGGTTCCGGCGCTATCCGCCGGAGGGGCGGCATGACCACGCTCCGCCGCGGCGTGGGGCTCACGCCGATGGAGACCCGACGGGATGTCATCGTCCGCGCGGCCGTGCTCGCCGAGGAGCTGGGGTACGAGATCTTCGCGCTGCCCGAGGGCTGGGGGCTGGACGCGGTCCCGGTACTGACCGAGATCGCCGTGCGCACCGCGAGGATCAACCTCGCCTCAGGCGTCCTGTCGGTTTGGGGGCGCACCCCGGCAATGCTCGCGATGACCGCCGCCACCCTTCACCAGGTCAGCGGCGGACGCTATGTCCTGGGCCTAGGTGCCAGCACCAAGGCGCTGACGGAGGGATTCCACGACATTGCATTCGAACACCCAGCCGCCAAGCTGCGCGACGTTGTGACCAAGGTCCGGGCCCTGCTGGCCGGCCAGCCCGCTCAGCTCGGCAACGCAGCGGCCGCGAGACCGCTGCGCCTGGGCCAGCCGCCCGCCCCCGAGGTACCCATCTGGGTCGCCGCGCTGGGCCCTCACACGATCCGAGTCGCCGCCGAGCTCGGTGACGGCTGGATCCCCGCCCTAGTGGCCCGGGATCGACTGCCCGGCTGGGCGACCCAGCTTCGCCAGCTGCGAGAAGCCGCCGCACCAGACGCGCGAGCGCTCACGGTAGCGGCCGGGCCGCTCACCGTCGTCGACGACAATGCCGACGCGGCCCGGGCCACCGCCGCCGGTTGCATCGCCTGGTACCTGAGCGCGATGGGGGACGTCTACGCCCGTTCCGTGTCCGGCCAAGGCTATGCCACGCAGGTCCAAGCGATCATCGCGGCGAACCCGCGCCCTAATCCAAGCCGCGGGACCGTCCCCCCGGGCGCCCAGATCGTGCTCGACCAGCTCGCCGCCTGCGGAACCAGCGACCAGGTCCACGAGCAACTTCAGCTCTGGGACCGTGCTGCGGACATCGTCACGATCATGCTCCCGCCGGGCCTGCCCTGGCACACCATCGAAGCGACCCTCCGGGCTGCGGCTCCGAGCATCCGACCGGGGCGCGCCCAAGAGGTTTCAGTGACGACCGAGCGGGTGGCCGCCGGCTGAACGCCGGAGTGGTGCGATGTCGAGGTCGCTAGTGCCTTCCCGCAGGTGGCCGAGTTCGAGATCGACCACCTCGCGCAGGCGATGCGGCGGCCAGTTGGCGGGATCGACGAGCGACTGGAACGACATTCCCTGGATAAGCGCGAACAGACGCCCAGCCTCGGCCGCTGGATCGGTCGTCGACGTGATTCGTCCGTCAGCGACATCAGCTGCGATGAGGCGGGCGATGCGCTGGATGGCGGTGGTTGCTCGGGAAGCCCAGATCCGGGTGAGCTCTTCGTCTCCGACGGACATGCCTTGGTAGACGAGCCAGACCTTCCACTCGACGAGGGACTCGTCGTCCAGGGGTAGCAGGGCGTGCAGGCATGCGGCGAGGCGGTCGGCGGGCTGTTCCTCGATCGCGCGCTCGACTCGCCCGCGTGATCGCGACGCCATGGCTTGGTATGTCTCTAGTACTAGTTCTCGCTTGCTGCGGAAATAGTGCGTCACGATCGTGGTGCTGGCGGCGAGGCGCTCGGCAATTCGCTGGTTCGTCAGTGCACTAATGCCCTCGTCGGCGATCAGCTCAGCCGCCGCCAGCGTCAAACGACGTCGGCGATCGTCGGCATCCACCTTGGCGGGCATTGATCCATTCTCCGGCGGTCACACGTCGGGAACGTGGCGCCGCACCACCAGCACGGGCAGTTCGACGAGCCCGTGCACGATAAGGCTCGGCAGGTAGCGCAGCGGTTGGTCCCGGACGACGTCGATGCGTTCTATGTGCCGAGCGAGGGCCTGCACGGCGTGGCGGGCTTCCATGCGCGCAAGGACATTGCCGATGCAGGCGTGAATACCTTGCCCGAAGGCCACATGCCGTTGCGTGGTTGGGCGATCGGGATCGAAGCGGTCGGAGTCAGGAAACACCGTCTCGTCCCGGTTGGCAGACAGCACCGAGACGACCAACGTCGCTCCGGCCGGAAGCGGATACCCACCGAGCGTGGTGTCGTGTACGACGCGGCGGAACACGGCCGCCGAGGGGCTAGCGAGACGCACCGCCTCTTCCACGATCCGATCCGCCCGCTGGGGATCGGCCCGCACCCGCTCCCACTCCTCCGGCCGCGCATCGAGTTGCCAGACGATATCCGCCAGCAACCGCAGGCTGCTTTCGTTGCCGGCGACCATCAGCTCGCGCGTGAGGCTGACCAGTTCGCCGACGCCGATCGCCTCCTCGTCCGGACCGAGCTCCGCGGCGGTCGCTTGAACGAGCGCGGCGAGCAGGTCAGCTGAGGGATGGTCGCGGCGCCGCTCCAACTCGGCCGCGATCGTGCGCTGGAAGTCGAGCAGGTCTTGCTCGACTTGCGGCCAGCGATCGGCGGGCAGTTGCGCGCCGATCGTGGCGGTCGCGGCATCGGTCCACCGCCGGACGTCGTCGCGCCGGTGGTCCGGGAGCCCGAGCACTCTGGATATCGCCCACACCGGCAGCGGCCGGGTGAAGACCTCGATGAGATCCATCGGGCCGCCGTCGGGCAGTCTGTCGGCAAGTTCCTCGGCAACATTCGCGACGAGCGGCTCCATCCACGCGAGTGCGCGGGGAGTGAAAGCGCGCTGCACGAGACGTCGGTACTGCGTGTGCAGTGGCGGATCGTTGAGGAGCAACGTCGGTACGTAGGGAAAGCCGTGAGCCCGGATTTCGGCGACTGTTTCGGCGACCTCCGGCGGAGGTGGCGTTCGGCGTGACACCTGGTTCGAGAAGCGACCGGGATCGGTCAGAACTTCGCGGACTAGGTCCATCGTGGTGACGACGTACCAGCCCGGTTCGACCAGGGCCTGCACCGGCGACGTACGCCGCAGGGCGGCGAGTGTCGGGTAGGGGCACTGCTGGAACTCGTCCGTGAACGGGTCGAGTCTTGTCATTTTGACGCGTGATGTCACTGCAGTGCTTCTTTCGGTCAGCCGCGCACGACGCGAGCGAACTCGTGGAGCGCGGCGATGTGGGCATTGGGATCGGACAGCTCGACGCGCGGTACGCCGTGGTACTCGGCTCCCGTGCTCATCGTGCGGATGGACAGGATCGAGCCGCCCGAGTCCGACCACGCGGACATCTGGTGCCGCCAGACGTCGGGCCCGAGCGAATAATCGATCATGGTTTCCATGGGGAACTCGTTCGGGTCGCGCCCGCGTTCGGCGAGCAGCTCGCGCAGCCGCGCTGCTCGTTGATGGGTATGCGGACTCACCGAACCGAAGACGAAACCGTCACCGATCCGGGCGGCGCGCCGCAGCGCGGCTTCGGCCCCTCCGCCGAACCACAGCGGGATGTCGCCGCGTACTGGTCGGGGAGCGAGGCCGGCCCGGTCGATGCGGTGGAACTGTCCGTAGAAGTCGATCACGGGTTCGCGCCACAGCGCCCGGAGCAGGTCAACCTGCTCCTCGAGGCGACGGCCGCGGGCCTCGAAGGAGGCGCCGAGGCTCTCATACTCGACGTAGTTCCAGCCGGTACCAACCGCGAGCACCAGTCGTCCGCGGGAGAGCACGTCCACCTCGGCCGCCTGTTTGGCAACCAGCACCGTCTGGCGTTGCGGTAGGGCGAGCACCGCGACCTCGAATTCGAGGGTGCTCGTGCAGCCAGCGAGGAACCCGAGCAGCACGAGCGGTTCGTGGAACGGGTCGCGCTCGGTGTACGGGCCGGTCAGCGGCGGGTTGCGGTCGGCGTGGACAGCGCCTAGGACGTGGTCGTACACGAGCAACCGGCGGTAACCAAGTCCCTCCGCGGTCTGGGCGAAGTCGCGGATAACGGCTGGGTCCGTCCCGATCTGCGTCGTCGGGAACACCGTGCCGAGATCCACGTCAGCCCATCCTGGAAAGGACACGGCGGGTCGCCATAGCGAGCCGTTCGGCCGCCGTCTGCACGGGCAGATCGTCCAGCTCGTCCGACATGACTTCGACTGATACGGGCGCCGTTGTGCCGGTCCCGTACACCACGCTGAGGAAGCCGGCGATGTCGAACTCGCCTTCGCCCGGTGCCATGCGGTAGTGCGTGCATTCGGCCAGGTAATCGGTGGTGACCGGCGTCAACGGGCCGTCGTCGATTTGCGCCACCACGATCTCGTCGCGACTAAGCGCAGCCAGTTCGGGCCGCGGCCAAGCACCACGCGTCGCGTGCCAGATGTCGAGGTTGAGGCCGCCGTTTGGCCGCGCGGCGGCTCGCACGATCGCGACCGCTGACTGCAGGTCCGTGATGGTGCTGCAGGCCTGCGGTTCCAATGCGACGAGCAGGCCGTGATCGGCCGCGCGGTCACAGAGCCCGGCGAAACCTTCGGCGGCCGTGTCCCGCGCTTCGCCGGTGAGCGCTCCGACCGCTACCACGTGTCTGGCCCCGACCGCATCCGCGAGGTCGAAGGCGAGTTGCTCGCGGCGCAGGCCGTCCTCCTCGCGGCTCTCCGGTGGGTCGTCCCATCCCAACACTGTCTCGATCTCGATCAGGTCGAACCCGTTGTCCCGCAGCACGGCACGTAGGTCAGCATCGGTCCATCCCGCCGAGCGGAGGTTGGCGTAGTCGCGGACGTGCATCCCGAAGCCGTCGAAGCCTGCGTCTCTCGCCGCGAGGACCCGCTCGCGAAAGCCGCCGGCGCGCAGACTGCCGTTGGCGACGATGATTCGCGGAACTGGCGACACGGTCATCGCGCCACCACGGCGCGATTGCCGTCGCGCCACAGATAGGCCTGTACCCGTTCGGCGATCCGCCAGCCCTGCGGTGTCCTGACCAGGCGGTCGGCGTAACTTCCGGCGATGAAGTAGGTATCCCCGCCCGGGGTTCGCGCGCGGACGTGCTGAGCCTGGAAGTAGCAGATGGACGTGGCGTCGTCGCCGTCGATGTCGACGACGATGTTGCCGAGCAGGTGGTGGGAGGCATCGAGCGGCTCGAGCGCTCCGCGGGCGCGTTCGACGATCCCGTCCACGCCCTCGATGCGCCCTCCTGGGTGGACGAACGCCGGCGCGTCCGTGAAACAGGTGCGCAATGCCGGCCAATCCTTCTGGTCGAGTGCGAATGTGTATCTCGCGCAGAGATCGGCGATCTGGTTCTTGTCGATCAGTTCGGCAACCGCAGAGTTCATCAGGCGTCCTTTCGGAGGGGCGCATTGCGGACGTGCGCAGCGACTTCGGCCTCGTAGCCGAAGTCGAACGTGCGGTTCCACAGCGGATCGGATCGCGCGTTTTCAACCGCCGCGGCCCCGGAACGCCGGTACCACTCGAGCGTGTTGGCGTGGCCGGTGCGAAGGTCATACGAGGGCATCACGCCTAGTGCTGTGGTGATCTTGCTGGCGTCCAACATGCCGTGATGGACGGGCGTGAACAGTCGGCTGAATAGCGGCCCGCGAGTGTTCTCCGCGACGAGGACCTCGACGAGCCGGCGGCCGACGAATCCGGTGCCACCGAGGACCAGAGAATTCACCTTGACTCCGGCGGCCCGTATTTCACGTGCCGGGAGATGTCACCGTAGAGGTCGCCAACCACCGCACGCTGGGACCACCACCAGCGGCCATCGATGCGCGTGAAGCGGTCCTGGTAGCGGCCGGAGAAGATCGGCTGGAGCGGGAAGTCCGGTAGCGCCTGGAAGATCGTCACGTAGGCGGTCGCCTCGGCCGTGCCCGCGGCCTCGTCGACGTCGACCACCACGTTGGTCGTCACGTGCTTCGTATGCGTGAGCCCGTCGTACAGCTGGACGTTGTCGTCGATCCACTTCCGGGCGGCCGTGGCGCCGGGCTTGGCCTTGTGCCACTTGCCATGCTCGAACAGTGCCGCGAACTCGTCGAACCGGCCAGTGTCGAACAGCTCCGCGTAGCGGAACATCATGTCACTGATCTGCTTCACCGCGTCGTTCATTGCATCCCACCGGTCGACGCTTTGCCGGGCCGGGTCGTCCACCCCTGGGCTTCTTGAATGACCACGCACTCGAAGTGCGCCAGGCCGCGCGCGCCGTCGCACGTCAGCCGGGTGAAGTTCTCGGCCCAGGCGTGATCGAACTCGAAGGCTTTGCCGTCCGCGTCAACGATGGTGGTCGGGTGTGAGACGTCCCAGACCTCTCCCTCGACGTGGTAGTCGCCGCGGTAAACGCCCTGGCCGAGCCCATCGTTGAAGCCGCCGAAGTAACCGCCGCCCTGGGTGTACACCCAGCCCAAGTCCTTGATCGTGTACTCGCGGACAACGCCGTCGGCGTCGGTGAGGCGCACCGTGCCGCTCTTGAGGCGGCGCCCTCCGTCGTAGAACTCGAGCTCGTGCGCGACGTCCATGACCGGCACACTCCGGTCCGGATACAGAATCGCACCCTTGCCGGACGCGCTTCGTCCGCTTGGGTCGACAAACCAGAACCCGCCGTGATCAGGCAGGTCGAAGAGCACCCATTGCCGGATCCCGGGTACGCGACGCTGCACACCGACGAGCGGCGCACCGTAGAGGCGCGGACCCCCTCGCCCGGCCTGGTAACCCCACGAGTGGTTGCGGAAGAAGGAGTCGATTGCCGGGTTGAGCCGTACGCGGTCGCCGCCGACCTGCACCCATCCGTCGCACTTGCCGGTCACCTCGTAGGTGATTCGCTCGCTGATCAGCCGGCCGTCGACGCGCGTCACTTCGGCTGGGTCCTCATACGGCAGCACGCTGTTGCGACACGTCAGGTCCAGCGAGATGTCGTGCTCGTTGTCCTCGAGCACCAGTCGCACCGACTGCAACGGCTCGACGATCTCCAGCCGCAGCGGGCCGACGGCCAGCGTGCCCATGTCCGGCCGCAGCCGGCGCGAAACCCGGATGTTGTGCTGCTTCCCCGCGTGCCGGACACACACAAAGCCGTCCATCACGTCGTTGTTCTGGTACAGCCGCAGCGACGAGGCGAGTGCCACCTCACCGGCCATGTCGCTGAGACAGAGGTAGTGCCCGTCGTTCCAGGCCGGGTCAGTTCCACCAACCCCGGCGAAGGTCGCCGTGATCTGGTGGTAGGGGTACTCATCCATTCCGAGCAGCACGTTGTCCTCTTCGTCGGGTGATCAGGCGTCCGGCAGACCGAAGTAGCGGCGCGCCTTCGTACCGGCCACTTCGGCCGCCGCATCGATGACGAGGCACGCGCCGTTGACGTACCAAGCCTCGTCACTGGCGAGAAACGCGGCCGCCGCTGCGATGTCCTCCGGCCGCGCGGCGCGACCGAACCGCCCGGCAAGTCGCTCCTCGACAACATCGAGCGCGTCCGCGTCGCCAGCCACGACGCTGGCAGTCATGCCGCTTACCGTCGCGCCCGGTGCGATTGCGTTGACGCGCACGCCGGCGGGCATCAACTCCACAGCGGCCGAGGCGGTCAGGCCGACGACCGCGTGCTTTGCCGCGGTGTACGCATGCGGACCGAGGCCGCCACGGACCCCCGCCGTGCTCGCCGTGTTCACGATCGAACCCGAGCCCTGCGCCCGCATGATCCGAGCGCCGTGCTTGATCCCGAGGAACACGCTGGTGAGCAGAATGGCCATGGTCCGGTCCCAGTCGGCGCGGTCGGTGTCGACGAGCGAACCGGTCACGCCGAGCACACCCGCGTTATTGAACAAGCAATCCAGGCGCCCGAACTCCGCGACGGCATAGTCGACCACTCCAGCCACGTCAGCCTCGTCGCTCACGTCAGCCTTCAGGAACCGGGCAGCGGCGCCCAACGACCCCGCTACGGCTCGGCCCCGGTCCTCACGCACGTCGGCGAGGACGCATTGTGCGCCTTCGCCGGCCACACGGCGGGCGATGCCCTCCCCGATTCCGCTGGACGCGCCGGTGACAACTGCAACCTTGCCGTCGAACCGTGCGCTCACCGTGCCACCTTCCACGCTCTCACGCTATTTACATTGACCGGTGTACACCGTACGTTGTACACGAGTCGGCCGGCCGAAATCAAGCCCCTCTTTAGGAGTCGCCATGCAGTTTCGTGGAGCGCACGCACTCGTGACGGGCGCGAACCGCGGATTGGGCAGTCACTTCGTGGAGGCGCTGCTGGCTCGTGGTGCCGAGCGCGTTTACGCTGCCGCCCGGCGCATTGACGCCCTCGCGGACGCCGTCGAGAACCACGGCGACCGAGTCGTCCCCGTCCAGCTGGATGTCACCGACGAGGAGACTGTCCGGCGCTTGGCGGACGATCTTCCTGACGTCGACGTCATGGTGTCCAATGCGGGGCGGCCCTGCAAGTTGCCGGTGCTGCAGGACCAGGCCGAGCAAGAGTTCCGCTCCGCCATGGAGGTGAACTTCTTCGGGCCATTGGGTCTGGTGCGTGCTTTCGCGCCCCACCTGGCGAGGCATCGCGGGGGCATCCTGTTCGTCCAATCCCTGGCGGCGCTCGTCATCTCGCGAAGCTCGCCGATCTACAGTGCGAGCAAGGCCGCGGCCATGATGTTGGCCGCCGGTGTGCGGGCCGAGCTGAGGACGGACGGCGTCACCGTGACCAGCACGTTCCCAGGCTTCATAGACACCGATATGACGACCGGTCTAGAGATCCCGAAAGCGTCACCCCGCTCGGTCGCCGACCGATCCCTCGACGCCTTCGCGGTTGGCCGGCCGACCGTTTTCCCCGATCGTCTCGCCGAATTGGTCGAGGACGCCGTCACGCAGGACATGGCCGCAGTGCTGGATGACCCGCAGGCCGTCATGACCCGACTCATTCGTGCATTCAGGCTTGACCCCACCGGGTGAGCTCCCGGTCGACAGGCTCCGCGGCGGCAGTGGAACTGATGATCGGCGCAGCCCGCGCGCTATTGACGCCGGTAGGTACCGAGGGCCGAATCCGGATCTTCGGTGCCTGTGCCGTATACGCTGTCGCAGCCGACGTACTCTTCAGCGCTCACCTCACCAAGCCAGACGGTGTCTCCACCGGCGGTCACCGCCAGATGGACGAGTGATGTGTCCGAAGCGGCGCCGTGCCAGTGCCGCGCACCGACCGGAACCTGGATCACTTGACCCGGGGTCAGCGCCGCCGGATGCCCGCCCTCGAACTGGATCCAGCCCCGGCCCAGCTCGCCATAAAGGACCTGGTCTCTGGTGTGGAGATGCCAGTGCGTGTGGCCTCCTGGTGGGTAGTGGATGCGGTCGACCCGCAGCCCGTCCGATGAGTCAGCAACCACGATCGGCTCCCGCCACACTCCGGGCGTCACACGTTCCACCTTCTTCGTCTCCCTCCTTTCGTCCGAGAACTGTGTACGGGTGCACATGTGTTATTCAGAGAACGGTGTTTGCGCACCGATCGTTTCAGGCTGCTACCCGCCGCCGGGTTTGGACCAAGTCAGCCACGGTGATCGCGGCCGCGATGGCAAGAAAAGCCAGCGCAGCGATGACGCCGACGCGGAGTGCGTGGGCGTAGCCGCCGCGGCCGAGGGCAGCGAAGAACGTCGCGCCGATGACTGATTGTCCGATCGCGATGCCGATACGCTGTGCGGTCTGCAGGACGCCGCCGGCGGTGCTGCCGGCGACCGGGTCGATCCGCATCAGTGAGAGCGCCTGGTTGGGCGTGATGATTGCGCCGGATCCGGCGCCCATGAGGAAGAGTGCGGGCGCTAGCGCCGCCGCGCCGTATCCGGCCAGCACCGCCAGCGCGATCGCGCCGACCGCGAACGAGGCCAGCCCGACGAGTAGGAGGGGCCGACCGATGCGGGTGACGAAGCGGCCGGCTAGCGGTGCGCCGATCGCGCTGCCAATCGCGTACGCAGTGACGCCGAGTCCGGACTGTAAGGCCGTGTAGCCGAGACCATCCTGGTAGTAAATCGCGAGCACGAGCGGCAGGCCGGCCATCGCCGGGAAGTACGCGAGTGCGAAGAGCACCCCAGCGGCGTATGACGGCACGCGGAATAGCCGAAGATCGACGAGCGGATCCTTCTGCAACCTGGTGAGCCGGCGCTCGCGGCGGAAGAAAACGATCAGCAGGATCACGGCCGGGATTATGAGCAGCGCCAGCCGCACGTCGCGCACGCTGTCGTACTGAACCGCGGCGTAGAGGAGGCAGAACGTCGCTCCGCCCAGCAACGCCGCGCCAGTGATATCGAGGCGGTGCTTGCCCTGCCGTATGTCTACGGGCAACAGCCGTCGAGCCAGCATCATGACTACGACACCGACCGGGATGTTGACGAAGAACACCAGTCGCCACCCCAAGTGTGGGCCGCCGAGTGCGATCAGAGCGCCGCCGACGAGCGGGCCCAGCGCCGTGCCCACCCCGACCGTCGTCCCCAGCACGCCGAAGGCCCGTCCCCGCTCGTTGCTGCGGAACATCTGTTGGACGAGGCCGGACACCTGCGGGTTGATCAGACCACCGGCCAGCCCCTGCAGGACTCGCGCGCCGATAAGCACCGCAGCGGTGGGTGCCAGCCCGGCGAGCATGCTGGTCGCGGCGAAGCTTCCGACGCCGATCTGAAACATCAGCCGGCGCCCGTAATCGTCCCCGAGCCGTCCCGCCAACACGGGGACCAGGCCAAACGCGAGGGTGTACCCGCTGACCACCCACTGCAGCTGCGACGGCGACGCCCCGGTTGCCCGCCCGATCGACGGCAACGCCACGTTCGTAACACTCACGTCGAGCAAGGTCATGAACAGCGCCGAGCAGCAGACGATCAGTGCCAGCCAGCGGCGAGAGCCTGGTTCGACCTCCTCCGCCACCACGAGTCGAGCCTAAGGATCGCTGTGGCGAGCGGCGCGTCCAATACGTGAGACGGCGACCGTTCAGTGATTTCGGCCTGGATACGCTCGTGCGGTGGTCCGATCTGGACGCGCGTCGTGACCGGCTCACCCGAGGGCCTGTTCGCGTCGGCAGTCACCCAATACGCGCGCTACCGGCCCGGATACCCCGCGCGGGAGGTCGACCGTCTCGCCGATCTCGTCGGCCTCGACCGGTCGAGCACGGTCATTGACATCGGCTGCGGCACGGGGCAGTTGACCATCCCACTCGCTGAGCGCGCGGGCACCGTAATCGCCGTCGATCCGCTGGCCGAGATGCTCGAGGCGGGCCGCGCGCGGGCCATGGCCCAGGGACTGACGAACATCAGGTGGCTGCAAGGGGACTCGGGCGGGATCGAATCACTGGTGCCACTCGGTGCCCACCTGGCCACGTTCGCTGCGTCGTTCCATTGGACCGATCGCGCCGAAGTCCTGCGGAGCCTCGACCGGATGCTTGGCCCTGGCGCCCACGTCGTGACGATCAATGACGATCTCGACGCCGCGGCGGAACCGGACTGGGTACCTGCGGTTGGTCGACTCCGCGACGAATTCCTGGGCAGCGACCACACCGTAGGCACCGATCCGTGGAGAAAATCCCCGGTCAGTCATCGGCAAATCATCGATGCGTCGCCATTTGCAGAGGTACAGAGCCTCCATTGGGAATGGGAACGCCGGCTCACCGTCGACGAAGCCGTCGGCCTGCAATTCACCTACTCGTACTCGACGCCGGCCGTGTTCGGACCGCGGGCGGCCGAGTTCGCCAGCCGAGCACGGGCCGCGATCCTCGCCCTCCACCCGGACGGAACCGTCACCGAACCGTTCCGGGTGGAAGTCCTGGTCGCCGGCCGACCGTGACCGGTCTCAGCCGGTTATCGGGAAGTCCTCACGAGATTCCGTTGCCGGCTGACGACGAAGGCGCAGCTTCATCGGCCGTTTCCCTGCTCGGCTGCTGGCGGTCGCTCGGCACGTCGCGGTGCGTAGGACAGTCACTGCCCTGGAGCTTCGTGAGGGCGGGTGACGGTGAGAGCGGGGACAGGGATCGAGGACTGAACGCTTGCCCAGACCCATACCAAACGGGGCGCCGTCCCCGTGTGGGACGGCGCCCCGTCGGAGAGCTGGTCAGCAGGTCAGCTCGTGACGCCCTTCGGAGATGCGACCTTCGGTTGGGCCCCATCCTTCTTGATGTGACCGCCGCCGTTCTTGGTGGAGTCGAACACCTGGGTGTCATAGGCCATGTTTGCGACCATGTTGGCGAAGGTCTTCGACATCCAGGTCAGCACCTCGGGGTCGTTGTTGCTCAGGTTGTCGCACCAGCGGAAGGGGTTGTCCACGCAGCCCCCGTCGTCCCCCGGCACATTGCCCTCGAAGTTGCCCTCGAAGCCGCCGAAGAGGGCGACGTCCGACGCGAGCTTGCAGCAGTCCTGGCCGGTGAGGACACCGCTCGCGGGGATCCCGGCCTGCTGGAACATGAAGGCATCCGTGCCGTCGGCCGAGAAGAGGATGTTGTTCTTCCCGATCGAGTTGAGGTAGTCGATCCCGTAGTCGCGCCCGATCGCTGAGGGAGCCCAGATACTCGGCGGCATCGGGGTGCCGGGCCCGCGTCCGAACAAGTTGACCCCGTCCTTCGGGTCGAGGACGCCCGCGACGTAGTTGGGTGTTGCCGTCACGTCGGCGTCGAGGTCGAACTTGATCTTGGCGAGCTCGTCGGCCGGGAGGGTGTTGACGTAGTAGTCCGAGCCGAGCAGGCCGAGCTCCTCGCCGCCGAACCAGATGAAGCGCAGCTTATTGCGGGTGTTGGTGTTCTTCAGCTGCTGGGCGATGTCGAGGATCGTGGCCGAGCCCGAGGCGTTGTCGAGCATCCCGGCTCCGTAGATGGCGTCGAGGTGGGCGTCGATGACGAGGACGTTGTTGGGGTCGCCGCCCTTGGAGTCGGCGATGACGTTCCAGTCGGAGCGGTTCGGGTCACTGATGGCCTTGACATCGATGGTCATCATCGGGGCCGGGCCGGTCTGGCTTTGCGCATAGAGCGGGCTGCCCACGTCGTAGGTCGTGAAGACGACGGGGATCTGCTCCGTGCCGGCGAGGGCCCCGCTGAACAGACTGGTACGTCCTGGGTTGCCCTCGTTGAAGATGACGGCCGCCGAAGCGCCGGCGGCCTCAGCGTTCGCCACCTTCTGGGCGAAGGTGCAGGTGCCCCGCTGGATCAGGGCGATGTCGCCCTGGGTGAACCCAGCGAAGTCGGAAGCTGCGCAGCCGCTGGCCGAGCTGGGGGTGGGCGTCGCGGGCACGACGATGCCGCCCGCCGGTTCGAGCGGCCGCGGTGGTCGTACCGGCGACCTGTCCGGGGTTGAAGTCCGTGCCGATCCCGAAGCTACGCGGCGTCGGCGAGTTCTCCCGGAACACGGGGGTCCCGACGAAGCTGAAGTAGGGGAACTTGTACTCCTGCAACGTCACGTTGTAGCCCGCTGCCCTCATGACGTCGGCCACGTAGTCGGCCGAGGCCTTGTAGCCGGGCTCCCCCGAGTTGCGGGAGGGGTGGCCGTCGGCGCCCGGATTGGCGTCCGCGATCTGCTGGAACTTGACCATGTGGGCCCAGAGGTCGTCCTTGTTGACGCAGTTGATGAGCTTCTGCGGAGTGTTGTTGACCCGATTGGCACATGCCGTCGGGTTGGCGTCGGGGGTCGGAGCTGCAGGAGTAGCGCTCGAAGCGACCGGTGAGAGGGTCCCGGCCGCCGCCACTGCGGCAACAGTGGCGAGAGCGAGCCTCCATCCTCGACGTGGTCCGTGTCGTGGGCTCATTCGTGATGCTCCCTTCCTGACGGCGGAAACTCGCCAGCGTCGTCGTCGACGAGCCTTCTGATGCTACTGCCGCTGACAACCTCCGAACGCGGCGGAAATAGACCCGCGCGCGATAGTTCGCACCTCGATGGAGACGATCGAGGGCGTGAGTGTCGGACGACATTCGCGCCGGCGGAGTAGGCCTCGGCCATCATCGCCGCGATTACCGGCCAGTGATCTGGCGTACTGCGGCGGGCAGTTACTCGGCAGCGGTGAGGGCGGCCAGTTGCAGGTCGGTATGGACAGCGGGCGCCTGCGCGGTATCGAACATCCGCTGGGTCAGCACGATCACGGCGAGGTCCCGCTCCGGGTGCACGAGGAACGAGGTGCCGAGCCCGCCGTCCCACCCGATCGCGCCGGCCCACGGCCCGTCTAGCACCACCGACGTCCCGAGCCCCCAGCCGCGCCCGCCGAGGAAGGCCATACCGAACTCGCGCTGCGGAGCGGTCAGGTGGTCGTGGCTCATGTCGCGCACCTGGTCCGCGGTCAGCACCGGATCGCCGCCGCGCAGCAGCATCCGCGCGAACGCCAGCAAGTCGTCCACCGTCGACACGAGCCCGGCGGCCCCGTCGTAGAACGCCGGCGGCCGGCTCCATTGCCCGTCCGGCGGGTCCCAGACCACGTTTCCGTCCGCGGTCGGCTGGTACGCCGTCGCCAGCCGAAGAACGTCCTCGGTGTAGAAGCCGGTGTCGGGCATGCCGAGCGGCTCGAAGATCCGGGTGCGCAGAACATCGTCGTACGACATTCCGGCGGCTCGGGCGCACAGCACGCTCAGCACGTGGGAGCCGGTGTTATAGAGCCACTGCTCGCCGGGCTGGGCCAGCAAGGGCAGCTCGCCGAAGTTGGCGATCCAGGTGTCAGGGTCGACGAAGGCGTCCGGCTGCGGTGGGCCGATCGTGGCGAGCCCGGCCTGGGTGGCCGCCGCGACGACTGGCCACGGCTCGGGTGCCGTGAACATCTGCAGGGCCATTCCGAACCCGAAGGTGAACGTCAGCAACCCTCGCACCGTCACCGGTCCCACGGCGGGAACCGTGTCGTTTAGCGGACCATCCATCCGGCGCATGACCCGGCGGTTCGCAAGCTCCGGCAGCAGCCGATTCACCGGCTCATCCAGGTCGAAGAGCCCCTCGCGCACCAAGGCCAGCGTCGCGGTGGCGGTGATCGGCTTCGTCGTCGACGCGATCCGGAACAACGAACCGCGCTCAACCGGCCTCCCGCCGATCGAGAGCGACCCGATCGCCTCGACGTGCACCTCGTCGCCCTGTGCTACCAGCGCGACGAGTCCTGGCACTTTGTGATCGCCGACGTGCGAGGCCGCGACTGCGCCGAACCGGTCCAGCCCGTCCTTGTTCAGTCCCATGTCCACTCCAGCCGTCCTACTGTCGCTGCCAATCTAAGGACGCATCGAGTGCGGCCGACTCATCGGCCCGGCGCGGGATTCATCGGACAGCACCCCCACGAACATGGCGCCATCTGCTATGACGATCACCACACTAATAACACAAATTTGTGTTATCTCAGATATCGATGTAGTTTCAGTCTTGTGCCGACCGATGCTGAGATCACCTTCGCCGACCACGCGGGCCGCCTGTACGCCCGGCGCTATGGCTTTGCGCCGATGGTGGGTCGGCTCATCGGCTACCTGTCGCTGTGCGATCCCAGGGAGCAGACGATCGCGGAACTGGCCGACGCCCTGCTGGCCAGTCGAAGCGCGATCACCGGCGCCGTGAACACCTTGGAGAACCTCGGGCTGGTTCACCGCTCGCGCGCGGCCGGCGAGCGGATGGACCGAGTGCACATCGATCTCACCGGGCAAGCGTTCGGCTTCGACGTGTCCGAGTACAAGGAGCAAGCCGATCTGGCGCGTGAAGGTCTCGAAGTCCTGGCCGATGCGTCGCCGGAACGTCGCGCGGTGCTGTTGGAGTATGCGGCGTTCGCCGACTTCTTGGTCGAGCGACTTCCGCTGCTCGAACAGGAATGGAGAGCGCGTCGCGAAGCGCTGCGCAAGGCCGGTGAGCTACCCGTCGACGAACCGAATCGCTGAAACGAGGAGAGATGACCATCACCACAAGCGCTGGCTCCGCCATCAGGGCGCGCAACGTGCGCAAGTCATACGGTGACCACGACGTGCTTGACGACGTCGACCTGACAGTCGCCGAAAGAACGATCTTTGCCTTGCTCGGCCCCAACGGCGCCGGCAAGACCACGATGGTGCGGATCCTGTCGACCCTGATCCGCGCGGACTCCGGTGACATCCGAGTTATGGGGCACGACGTCGAGATCGAAGCGGATGCGGTGCGCGCCGCGATCGGGGTCACCGGTCAGTTCTCCGCCGTCGACAACCTGCTCACCGGAAAAGAAAACCTGCAGCTAATGGCTGATCTGGAACATCTTTCCCGGGACGCAGGACGCAACAAGGTGGCGGGGCTGCTCGAACGGTTCGAGCTGACCGATGCCGCAGACCGACTGGTGTCGACCTATTCCGGCGGCATGCGCCGACGCCTCGACCTCGCGATGACGCTCGTGGGCTCGCCCCAATTGATCTTCCTCGACGAACCGACCACCGGCCTCGACCCCCGCAGTCGCCGCACCATGTGGCAGATCATTCGTGAGCTCGTAGCAGATGGCGTGACGATCTTCTTGACCACCCAGTACCTCGACGAAGCAGACGAACTCGCTGACATGGTCGCGGTCATCGATCACGGTCGAATCGTGGCCCAGGGAACGCCGGCGGAGCTCAAGCGCCGCATCCCTGGCGGACACGCCGAACTCCAGTTCGCGGAGCCGATCGCACTGCGCGCTGCGGCCGACGTACTCCCGAACACCACACCCGACAACGATCAGCTGACCTTGCAGGTGCCAGGCGATGGCAGTGTGGCGTCGTTAAGGCAGGTCCTCGACAAATTGCACAACGCCCGCATCGACGTTGCCAGCCTGTCCCTGCATACCCCCGACCTGGACGACGTGTTCTTCGCCGTCACCGGGCGACCCACTACCGCAGACGCAGACCACGAGCAGAAGGCACTTCAGTCATGAGCACTGTCGCTAACACATTGACCGACTCGGCAACCATGCTGCGTCGCAACCTGAAACATCAACGCCGATATCCGTCACTGACATTGATGCTGGCCGGCTTCCCGATTGTCTTCCTGCTGCTATTCGTCTATGTCTTCGGTGGTCAACTCGGCACCGGACTCGACGTGCCGGGGGCCACGCACGGTGGGCGCAGCGCATACCTCACCTACGTCGTGCCGGGAATCCTGATCATGACGGTAGCCTCGGCCGCGCTTGGCACCGCGATCTCGATCGCGAGCGATATGACCCAGGGCATCATCGACCGGTTCCGGACCATGGCCATCGCCCGAGCAGCTGTCCTGACCGGCCACGTGATCGGCAGCCTGCTGCAGACCCTCGCTGTGCTCGTCCTCGTGATCCTTGTTTCGATCGCGCTCGGTTTCCGACCGACCGCCGATCCCCTCGAGTGGGTGGCGGCCCTCAGTCTATTGGGATTGTTCAGCTTCGCGTTGATCTGGTTGTCGACTGCACTTGGCCTCGCCGCGAAGAGTGTCGAAACGGCCAGCAACACGCCGATGTTCCTCACCCTGCTGCCGTTCCTCAGCAGCGGTTTCGTCCTGACCGCTACGCTCCCGGTCGGGCTGCGGCAGTTCGCCGAGTACCAGCCGTTCACCTCGGTTACGCAGACCGTGCGGGGCCTGCTTGTTGGCGGCCCAGTGGGGAGCCACGCAGTCGCTGCGATTGCTTGGAGCATCGGCATCGCGGTGGCCTGCTACATCTGGTCAATCCGCCTCTACGATCGCCGTCGGGCTGCCGCCGCGAGCTGACAGACTCCAGCCCGGGCGCTGGACCGGGCCGCGCCGGTGAGCTGCATCCACGAGGATCCGACGAACCGCCGGTCCCGGATCCGCGCCGTCGAAGCGTTCTCCGGGTGATCGCGTCCGGGCGGGGCTGGTGTTGTGCCGCTCACTGCGAGCCAGACCGGCCCGGCGTTGGCGGATTCGACATCATGATTCCGATCAGGACCCGGACCAGCGGCAGGGCCGCTCAAGGACCGCCGGGCCGTCGCGTACGCTTCCCGTGCCAACGACTCCCAGCCGAACCGAGGACGCGAGGGTGACCGTTGCTGGTCTGTCGCTCCATGTGGCGCGGGGCGCAGGCCGTTAGCTGGCTGAGCAAGCTCGACCGGGAGACCGCATGAGGACTTTGTTGAGCGTGCTCGGCAGCCTCATTGCTGTTGCCGGAACTGTCCCGTACATCATCGAGACGATCCGCGGCAACACCAAGCCGCGGATCGTGACCTGGCTGACCTGGGCGCTGTTGACCGGTGTCGCCGGCGCGGCGTCGATGTCAGCTGGGCAACTGGGCGCGGCCGTTTTCGCACTGCTCGGCACGGTGGCCACCAGCTCGGTCGTGGTGGCCGGCCTGCGCTATGGCGACCGTTCCTTTACGAGACTTGATCTCGCCTGCCTCGCCGGTGTGCTGCTCGGGCTGGTGTTGTGGCTTTCCCTCGATAACCCGATCTTCGCGATATGGACAGCCATACTGATCGATTTCGTGGGACTGCTCCCGACTCTCGTTCATGCGTGGAAGCAACCAATGGCGGAGACCGCGAGTGCCTTTGTGTGCGTTGGCGTGGGCGGCCTCATCACATCGGCGGCGATCGCCAGTGGCGGGTCCTTCTCGGTCGCCGCGCTCGGCTATCCGCTATATGCCGCCGTGTCCATGGCAACCGTTGCTTCCATCATCGTGATCCGCCGGAAGTCGGTGCAGCCAGATGTGGGCGACACGGTCGCCAAGCCACGGGATGAGCTTCCTCGTCGGCTGGCTGCCACCCGGCCGGTCAGCGACTTGCGTCGAATTGGAATCACGCGGCCGAACCTGCGTCGGCTCCCGCCAATGACGTCTCGCCTCGTGCCGGCGTCGACAGAAAGAGAGACCGATAACCAGAAGACCGGTGGCAGGCGTCGAGCCAAGCGCTACACGGGTCGGGTTCGTCGACCTCGACGAGTTAGGCTGCGGCGTGCGGCCGTTCGCGGGCGCTCTGCAGTGGGGCGGCCGACGGCGCCGCTAGCGGCCGGCGGCCAAGGCATCGAGAAGATGCCCTTCCTCGTCATCGGTGAGACCGGCGCCGTGCGGACCTGGAGTCGGTCGGGACAACTCCCAGGTCAGCGTGTCGGCGAGAGTTTGCGCAAGCGGGCGGGTATGCAGGCCGGCGGTGACTGCATGGTTGGTGTCACGCGCGTTCATGCCGTACCAGTCGGGATCATCCAGCCACAGCGGCAGTGAGACCGGACCCATCCAGCTGTGCACGCCATGATCGGCGAGCCACTCGGCCGACGCGGCGACGAGCGGCCCGGTATGACCGGCGACAGCACGCGCCGCGGCGAGATGCTCGCGCAGCGGCAATCGGTTCGCCCCGGCGTTGAAGATTCCGGTCGTGCCGTTTTCGGCGCCGGAAACCAACCACGCCGCGATATCCCGCACATCGATCAACGCGGTCGGCACGTCCGGCGCATCCGGCACGAGCACCGCAGCGGCACGATTCGACGGCCGCGCGAACCGCCACGGCCAATACCCTGAGCGGCCGAACGGGTCGCCGGGACCACCGATGAGCCCGGCCCGCGCGATCAAGGTGCGGCCCGGCCCGAATTGGGCCGTGATGGCCTGCTCGCATGCCACCTTCGCCTCGCCATACCGGTCCATGCTCTGCATAACGTCCGATGCAAGTGGCGGCAGAAGCGCAGCGGACTCGTCCTGGTCCAACTCGCGCTGGCTGGCATACACATTGGCGCTCGAGACAAAGACATACCGGCCGGCCACGGGTTCGAGCGCGGCGACAGCGCCCCGGACCTGCCCCGGCTGCCTGGCGACGTCAACGACCGCGTCCCACTGCTCATTGCCGGCGTCGTCATAAGCGTGCGAACTGTCGCGATCAGCCCGCAGAAAGCGCACATTCAACGGTGCGCCGCCGGAGGCGCCTCGGGCCAGGCAGGTCACCTCGTGTCCACGAGCGGCGGCATCCTCGGCAATCGCGCGACCCAGCCAGGCCGTGCCACCGAGCACAAGAAGCCGCATAGGGATAGCTAACCGTCGGGCCACAAGCCGTGCGGACTCTTTCGCTGCAGGCGTATCGCGTGGAAGAGGGACCGACGGTCTGGCAGGTTGGGCCCCAGCGACGGTCCGGTCTCTCTGCGATGGCCAGCGAGACTCGTAACCACATCGGCCGGTCGAGCAACGGGAGGAGAGCGGCATGACAACCACGTCGGAGAGGGCACCATCGCCGGAACTACGCAGCGGCACGGTTCCGGTCAACGGCCTGGACCTCTACTACGAGATGCACGGTCGAGGTGATCCGTTGGTCCTGCTCCACGGCGCCATGGGCACGATCGATGTCTGCTTCGCCGACCTCATCCCGATGCTTGCGGCGTCGCATATGGTCGTGGCCGCTGAGCTGCAAGGGCATGGTCACACTGCCGACGTCGCCGAGCGGCCCCTTAGTTACGTGCAACTGGCTGCCGACGTCGCTGGTCTGATGCGCAGCCTCGGTATCGGCTCGGCCGACGTCGTCGGGTACAGCCTCGGCGGAGGCGTCGCATTGCAGCTGGCGATGAGCGAACCGAGCCTGGTTCGTCGGATCGTCTTCGCGGGCGGAGCGTCCTACCGCCGGGACGGGCTCCATCCGGACATGCTCGAGGGCGGAGACTCCGACGTCCCGGATCTGACCGGCACGCCGTGGCACGCGGCCTACGTCAAGGTGGCCGCCCATCCCGAGCAGTGGAACACGCTGGTCGCGAAGAATGTCGACCTGGACCGTCACTTCGATGGCTGGACTGCGGATCAGGTGCGATCCGTGCAGGCGCCCACCCTGCTGCTCGTCGGCGACGCCGACATCGTCCGGCCGGAACACACCGTGGAAATGTTTCGGCTGTTGGGCGGCGGGGTCAACGGCGACGTCGCCGGCCTGAGCCGTTCTCGCCTCGCCGTGCTTCCGGGCACCACTCACGTGGGTGTTCTCGGCCGAGTCGACTGGCTCGGCTCGATGATCCTCGACTTCCTCGGCGAGGAACTTTGACCATCCGCGCCGATACGGTCCGCTTTGTTTTTGTCGACGTGTTCGCGCCGAGCCCACTCACCGGCAACCCGGTGGCGGTGGTACCCGATGCGGACGATCTCGATCTCACTACGCTGCGCGCGATTGCGCGCGAGTTCAACCAATCCGAGACGACGTTTCTGCTACGCCCGACTGCTGCCGAGGCGGACTGGCGGCTACGGTCGTTCACTCCGATCGGCGCCGAGGTCTTCGGTGCCGGGCACAACGCTCTTGGTGCCTGGTTGTGGCTGGTAGCCGCCGGACGGGTGCCCGCAGACCGTTCTCGCTACATCCAGCAGATCGGCGACGATCTGCTGGATGTAGTGGTGCACCGGACACCGGGCCGTCCGGACGTGGTGTCAATGGACCAGTCGCCGCCCATGTTCGGTACCACTGTCGACGACCCGGCCGAGCTCGCGGCCGCGTTAGGCCTGCCGGCGCTCGACCTGGTCCCTGATCGCCAGGCCCAGGTCGTGTCCACCGGCGCCGGGCATCTGCTCGTACCGGTACGCAACCGCGCGGCCGTTGATGCTGCGACACCGGACAAGGCTCGACTTGCAACCCTGCTACAGGAGGTCGACGG
The DNA here is from genome assembly GCA_963809815.1 of uncultured Actinomycetota bacterium. Classification (GTDB taxonomy): domain Bacteria; phylum Actinomycetota; class Actinomycetes; order Mycobacteriales; family Jatrophihabitantaceae; genus CAVVJA01. The sequence goes on along the minus strand of CAWELM010000025.1, from coordinate 357,815 downwards.
CGAAGGTTGTTACCTCTACAGCCTCGACCCTGTCGATCCGTCGCAGGCCGTCGCCTACACCCGATTCTTCAACCCGACGATGGGCATTCACGAGGATCCCGCGACCGGCACCGCAGCCGGCCCGCTCGTGGCCCGACTGGTCGCCGAGGGCATCGTCCCTGACGGAACCACAGCGGTGATCGAGCAGGGGCACGCGCTCGGGCGACCCAGTCGCATCCATGTCACCGTGTCCGGCGAAGTGGTTCGCATCAGCGGATCAGGGCTGATCGTCGCAGACGGTTCGTTGCATCTCCCGGGCAATCCTCCGGCGGGCCACGCATTTGATCTCCGGTCGATGCGGTAACCGGGGATCAAACAAGCTCCTCGGCCCGCTCCAGCTGAGAATCATCCGATTCCGGCTGGGTTTCGCCGCGGCTGTTGTTAGTGCGCATCGCGATCACCGTGGTGGCCAGCACGAAGATGGCGCCGGCGAACAGAGCCCGATGGAAGCCGGAGGTCAGCGCCTGTGCCGGAGGAGTGTGTGCGGCGAGCAGGTGGCTGGTGCGGGCGGTCGCGATCGCGGAGAGAACCGCGAGCCCGAGGGCCGCGCCGATCTGCTGGGAAGAGTTGAGCAGCGCCGCAGCGAGTCCGGCCTTGTCGGCCGGCACGCCGGCGTTGGCGGCGGTGATGACGGCCACGAACATGGCACCGACGCCGAGCGACACGATCATCAGCCCCGGGAACAGGTCAGTCAGATACGAGCCGTCGACCGGCACTCGGGACACATAGAACAGGCCCGCCGCGACGACTGCGGCACCGCCGATGATCAATGGTCGAGTTCCGACCCGGGACAGCAGCTGGGAGGAGATGCCGGCGGAGACGACGACACCCGCGGTGAGCGGCAGGTACGCCGCGCCGGTCTGCAGGGGAGAGAAGCCCAGCACGTTCTGCATGTACAGCGTGAGGAAGAAGAACATGGACAGGAAGCCCGCGACGCCGACGAGCTGGGTGACGTCAGCCGCGGCCAGCCCCCTGATCCGGAAGACGGAGAGCGGTATGAGCGGATTCCGGACGCGTCGTTCGTTGATCACGAACGCGGCGAGCAGCACGCCGGCGCCGACCAGCTCAGTTATCGTCCGCACGGAGCCCCAACCCTGATCGGGAGCTTTCACCAGCGCGTATACGAGCAGCAGCATGCCGCCGGTGACCAGCACGGTGCCGAGAATGTCGAAGTTCGCCAACGGTGCCCGGCGACGCTCACCGGGGATCAACACGAAGATCGCACCGATCAGGAAGACAGCGATCGGCGGGTTGACCCACAGCACCCAGCGCCATCCGGGGCCCTCGGTCAGCACGCCGCCGAGAAACACCCCGGCGGCCGACGCCAGTCCGGCAACGCTACCCCAAACCCCCAGCGCGGTATTGCGATCCTTACCTTCTTTGAAGGACGTCGTCAGCAGCGATAACGCTGCGGGAAGCATCATGGCCGCACCGAGGCCCTGCGCCAGGCGGGCTGCGACAAGCATGCCCGCATTACCGGCGAACCCGCCAATGAGCGAGGACAGCGCGAACACCGTCGTCCCGGTAAGCAGGACGCGACGCCGGCCCAGCAGGTCGCCGGCCCGGCCGCCTAGCAGCATGAAACCGCCGTAGGTAAGCAGGTATCCAGACAGCACCCACTGCAGTCCTTGCACGGAGAAGTGTAAGTCCGCGCGAATATCCGGTAGCGCGATGTTCACGATCGACGCATCGATGAAGTCCAGAAGGGCGACTGCGCAGAGCAAGGCCAGCGTGAGCTTGCCGCGCCGAGTCCCGAGAAAGGATGGGTGAACGGTAGTCGAGGTCATGGCTGAAGAAAGCCTCCGGTGATGAACAGCTGAGTGAGGCGGCGAGCGTTCGGTCGATCGCACGCGCGGATTCGTTCTGTCAGCACCGTAAGAAGAGCGACCGGCCGTGGGCGTCACTCGAAGGTGTACCTCAGGGGTGGACTCTTTGGTGCTGTCGGTATCGGGCCGCGGCTCGCGTCTGGCCCGACGGTGCCACCAGGTTTCGCCGCTGCCGCACTATGCGATCAACCCGAGCTGCCGCGCTCGGGTGACGGCCTCTGTGCGGTTGGCCGCACCGAGCTTTCCCAGGACGTGGCTGACGTGCTTCTTGACGGTGTCCAGCGTGACGACAAGTTCTTCCGCGATGCGCGGGTTCGACTTGCCTGCGGCGATCAAGACGAGAACCTCCGCTTCGCGCGCGGTCAGCGTCTCGACCAAGCCCGGCGGAGCCGTGGCGGCTGGGCGTCGGCTGCCCGGATCGGTCGCGCGCTCGTCGAAAGCGCGCACGAGCCGAGCCAAGTAATCGAGCGGGACGGCGCGTGCGGCGGACCGTGCGGTCCGTTGGGCTGCGACCAACCGGCCGACGAGGGCCCGCATCGGTGCGCCCTCATCGGCAAAGACACGCAGGTAGCCCGCAGGGTGACCGAGGAGGAGTGCCTCGGCCAAGGCGTCCAGGGCCGCGGCGCCATCGCCATCGGCTGCGAGCGCGAGCGCCAATAGCGCCTGAATCTCGATGAGGCTGCCGGTCCGGCCCTGCGCCGCGGCCGCCGTACGCAGCCGTTGCAGCAGCGGCACAGCCTGGTCGGGCCCATCTTGCGCAAGCAGTACCCGCGCCAGCAGGAGATACCCAAGTTCGCGCGGGTAATCCGGCTCGTCGCCGTGCAATAGGCCGCGGCTGATCGTCCAGCTCTCGGCCGCTTCGACGTCACCCTGGACGAGGAGCAGGCGCGCCTGCTGCGCCGGGACCGGGTTGAGCAGGTCGCCCACCGCCGGACCGGGGGCGGCCCGCATCGCGTCGCCCATGGCTGCTAATGCGCCGACGGTGTCACCGGCAGCCTGGCGCGCCCAGGCCAGCGTCGCCAGGGCCGTGGCTAGCGGCGGAGTGAAAGAGAACTGCCGGCACAACGGAATTCCGGCGGTGACATGCCGCAGCGCAGCATCGAGCTCGTTGCGCTGGTATGCGACCTCCGCCAGACCGGCATAGGCAATGCCGGCGGCCGGAAGCGTCGGCCGGCCAGGTTCGGCAGTAATCCGCAGCGTCTCCTCGTAGGTCTCCCATGCCGCGTCCAGGCGGCCCAAGGCGCGTTCGACCTGACCGAGGTGATAGCAGCCCCAGCCGATCAGATTGCGGTGACCGGCGGCCCGCCATTCGTGCATGCTCGTTGACAGCACATTCTCGGCCTCCGCTAGTCGGCCGTGTAGCCACTCGCCGACGCCCAGATGTCCCTGGGTGATGAACTGGAGCATCGATTCGCCTGCCTCGACCTCGGCTCGGGCCTGCGACACGAGCCCGGCCGTAGCCTCTGCGTCGCCACGCAGCTCGGCGAGGTAGGCGCGAAAAATTGCGATCGTCGCGGGCACGTTCACCAGCAGACTGGCGGCCGGGCCGGCCGAGGGCTCGAACGGTTCATCGTCGGCGACCGTTGAGACGCGTTCGGCGGCGGCCAGCGACAGTTCGACAACCTCCACTTGTCCGCTGGAGTCTGCTATGGCTGCCTGCGCCACCAGCAGCCGAGGACGGGACCGGACCACGTCGGATGGCAGTGCGGACAGCCATCGCTGCGCCGTCGTCCGCTCGCCCTGCAGGTAGTACAGCGCGTCGAATTGTTGCTCGATGAGCCGAGCAGCCCAGACAGCGTCGCCGGCGGCGAGCGCGTGGCGGACCGCATCGTCGGGCAACCCGTGCTGCTGATACCAGAAGGCGGCATTTCGGTGCAGCACCGCAATGCGGTCGGGACGCTCCTGCTGCAGGCGGGCGCGGAGGAGGTCGGCGAACAGCTGGTGGTAACGCCACCAGCCGCGGACATCGTCGAGGGGCATCAGGAACAGCCCGGCTGCCTCGACCGCCTCCAGCATCGCTTGGCCGTCGGCTCGACCAGTAACCGCATCGCACAGCGGGCCATTGAGCCGGTCCAGCACCGACGTCTCCAGGAGGAATGTGCGCACCCGCTCCGCTTGCCGGTCCAACACCTCCTCGGTCAGATAGTCGAGGACGTAGCGATGGCTGCCGCTGAATGTGGCCACGAACTGGGCAACGTCCACGTGGCCACGCAGCGATAGGACGGCCAGCCGCAGCCCCGCCGCCCAGCCTTCGGTGCGAGCCTCCAGCACCATCAGCGCGGACACAGACACTGCGGGCCCGGCCGCCTCGCTGAGCAGCGTTGCGGCCTCCTCGGACGTAAAACGCAAATCGGCTGCGCGCAGTTCGGCGAGCTGTCCGCGGGCACGCAGCCGCGCTAGCGCTAGCGGCGGATCGGCTCGACTGGCGATCACGAGGTGCAATCCCGCCGGGAGATGATCGAGCAGGAACATCACCGACTCGTGCACCGGCGCAGAGTCGATGACGTGATAGTCGTCAAGAATCAGTACCACGTCGCGGCTCTCGGGCCGGGCGAGCTCGTTGATCAGCGCGGTCACCAGCCCATCGAAGGTCGGCGGCGCCGGTGGCCCGAGCAGCGGCATGACTCGCTCGGCCATACCGGGGCGCGCCCGATCCAGCGCCGCGAGCACGTGGCGCCAGAACCGGGCCGGGTCGTTGTCACCGCCGTCCAGCGACAGCCAGCCAGCCGGCGAACCCCCGCGTCGCACCCACTCGGCCAGCAACGTGGTCTTGCCGAACCCAGCGGGCGCGCATACCAGCGTCAACTCGTGGGCAAGTGCCCCGTCCAGTAGGTCCAGCAGCCGTTGGCGCGGCAGAGATTCCGGCTGGGGTTGGGGCAGGAACAGCTTGGTCGCCAGCAGCAGATCTTGCTCGGACGCGGCATCGTTCGCGGAGGTCGCCACGGGTCGCTTCGCCATCGCCGTCCTGCCGCTCACCGGGTCTTACGCATCTCCCGTTGCAGGAGCCTACGACTCATCCGGACTTGATGCGGAGGCTCGCACCGGCACGTGGGTTGTCGAGGCGCTTCGGACACCGGAGGCTAACGGTCCGGCGCGGCGTCACCAGGCGGCAGCAATTTCGGCGTACCGGCGCTGTGACGCCCGTATGTGGTGCGCGCTGTTCATTTGGGCGGCTAGCCTGCGTCTGTGCTGGAGAACGTGCGCGAGTACATCGACAAACTGCAAATCGACGGCTACGCGGTCGGCGAGGACCATGACGACGATCCCGAACTCATCGATCCGACCGGACGCGCCGTTGACACTTGGCGGGAGAACTATCCGTACGACGAGCGCATGGACCGCAACGAGTACGACGAACAGAAGTACCTGCTTCAGGTCGAGTTGCTGAAGCTGCAGAACCACATCTTCGAGTCCGGCGAAAAACACGTCATCGTCTTCGAAGGGCGGGATGCCGCGGGCAAGGGCGGCACGATCAAACGCTTCATGGAGCACCTCAATCCGCGCTACGCCCGTGTCGTCGCCCTGACCAAGCCGTCGGATCGGGAACAGCGTGAATGGTATTTCCAGCGCTACGTGAGTCATTTGCCGACCGGAGGGGAGATCGCGCTGTTCGACCGCAGTTGGTACAACCGCGCTGTCGTGGAGCGCGTGATGGGGTTCGCGACCGATGAGCAGTACGAACAGTTCATGAATCAGGTACCGCTGTTCGAGGCGATGCTGGTCGAAAGCGGCATACATCTGACTAAGTTCTGGTTCTCGGTCACCCAGTCCGAGCAGCGGACCCGGTTCATCATCCGCCAGGTCGACCCGGTGCGGCAGTGGAAGCTGTCGCCGATCGATCTCCTGTCGCTGGATAAGTGGGACGACTACACCGAGGCCAAGGAGGAGGTCTTCCGCCGCACCGACATCGACGTCGCACCGTGGACGACCGTGAAGTCCAACGATAAGAAGCGGGCGCGGCTCAACGCGATGCGCTATGTCCTCGGTCGCTTCGACTACGAGGACAAAAACCCTGACGTGGTCGGCACGCCGGACCCCCTGATCGTGCAGCGCGGCATCGAGGCCGTCGGCGACTGACACAACCGCCCACTGAGCCGTCACGTCCGCCATCCACCAGTTAGATGGCGCTCAACTGATTGAGTGGCGCGATCTCTCGCGCCACTCAATGAGATTCTCTGGCGTCCGACCGACGGGCTCTACGCCACGGCGCTCGGATGGTTCCGTGCTTAGCGGGTTGCGCCTTGTTGGCCGGCCTTCACCGCTTTCGCCGCAGCTCCCTTCTTTCCGCCTGAGCCAAGCACCGACGTGTCGAAGGCCATCTGGACCACCATGTTCGCGAATCCCTTCGACATGAAGGTCAATACGTTGGGGTCGTTGTTGTTGAGGTTGTCGCACCACCGGAACGGGTTGTCGACGCAGCCTCCGTCGGAACTCGGAATGTTTCCTTCGAAGTTGCCGAGGGATCCGCCGAACAGGTCAACGTCGCTCTGCGGCTTGCAGCAGTCCTGCCCGGTCAGTACCCCGCTCGCGGGTACTCCCGCCAGGTTGAATTGTTCCGCGTCCGTTCCGACCGGGGAGAACAGTATGTGGTTGAGCCCGATCGAGTTGAAGTAGTCGATCCCCTGGTCCCGCGCGACCTTCGACGGCTCATAGACCTGCGGCGGGAACTCCGTGGAGACGGTCCGGGTGAAGAAGTCGACTGCGGCTGGATCGAGCACGCCGACGTCGTAGTTCGGTGTCGCGGTTACGTCAGCGTCGAGGTCATACCCGATCTGGCCGAGCTCGGACGGGCTGAGGCTCTCGATATAGGCCGCCGAGCCCAACTCGCCCAGCTCCTCACCGCCGAACCAGATGAAGCGCAGCTTGTTGCGCGGATTGACCTTCCGCATCATCTGGGCGATGTCGAGGATCGTCGCCGAGCCGGACGCGTTGTCGAGCATGCCCGCGCCGTAAATCGCATCGAGGTGCGCGTCGACGACGACGACGTGGTTCGGGTCGCCGCCCTTGGAGTCGGCGATGACGTTGTAGTCGTCGCGGTTCGGGTCGACGACCGCCTTGACGTCGATGTTCATCACCGGTGCTGTGCCACTCTGGGCCTGGTCGAGCAGGTCAGTGCCGGTAGCGAACGACGTGAAGGCAACTGGGATGGTCGGAACGATCCGGTTGTTCTGGGCATCGAGCAAGCTGCCTGCGATTACGCCCGTGCGCCCGGGGTTGCCCTCGTTAAAGATGATCACACCAGTGGCACCGGCGGCTTGCGCGTTCAGGACCTTGACACCGTAGTTGCATCCCCCGCGCTGGATCAGCGCAATGTGACCGGACATGGTGGCGGGGTTGAAGTCAGCGGCCGTGCAGCCGCTCGTCGAACTCGACGTCGGAGTCGGCGGTATGACGATGCCGCCCGCCGGCTGAAGTGCAGCGGTCGCGGTTCCGGTGGCCTGGCCCGGGTTCCAATCGTCCACGACCGTGTAGGTGTGTGCGATCGGCGACTCCTCCTGGAACACCGGGATCGCGGTGAACGCGAAGTAGAAGAACTTGTACGTCTGGATCGTGACGTCGTATCCGGCTTCTCGCATCAGCTTGGCGACATAGTCCACCGATGCCTTGTAACCCGGCTCGCCCGAGTTGCGCGAGGCGTGTCCGTCTGGACCGGGATTGGCGTCAGCGATCGCCTGGAACGCCTTCATGTGATTCCAGAGATCGTCGGTCCGGATACATGGCAACAACTTTTCCGGCGTGTTGTTGACCCGATTCGCGCATCCGTTCGAGCTGGGCACTCCCGCAGGCGGGTTCGCCCCGGTTGCGGCCGACGGCTGCGCGCCGGCCGGGGCCGCAGTTGCGACGGCGACGGTGAGAGCCGCGACTGCGACGGACACCAGCCACACACGGGGCAATCGCCACGGACGTTGTGACATTCGATCACCACCCATCAAACCGGCGACATTCGTCGCCAATCCGTTAATAAGCCACACCGTGCCACAGCCGGCACTGTGTGGCTAGACCCCGCTACGGAGTGTCACCAGGTGGCGATACCAGCTGGCGATCTTGGAGACATCGCCAGAAGCCATTACGTCCAAGACCGAGGTAGCGACGGCGGATGGAGATCAACTGGTGATGATCTTGGGGATATCTCGCCGCGAGACTGAGCCGAAGATCACGGGCAGTGGTGGCGACGGTGTGTCTGGCCAGCAGCCCAGCTCGGGACTAGGCAGGCTTCTCGCCAAGAAGGTCATACGCCGCAACCCAAAGCGTGTAGGGGTTGGCCCGGTCCCCGTGGATCGCCATCATTCGGTCGATCAGCTCGAGGGGGGCGGAGCTTCGAGCCAACGCAGCTTCGAAGTCCGCGATGTATTGGCGACTCTCCTCGATCTGGCGTTGCGCAGCATCGTCTGCTGCTTGCGGATGCCGGTGTCCAGCGATGATCTTGTCCGCGTCGAGCTGTGCGACCGCATCGAGAGCGCGTTTCCAGCTGGCCCTTGACTCCGGCGTGGATCTCCTCAACCACATGTGGGTCTGGTTGTAAACCACATCGCCGGACACGACCAGGCCGAGGGCCGGGACATGAAGCACGGTGGACAGATCTGAGTCTGTAGTTCCGACCGGGACCACGGTTGCAACTTCGTCACCGATGGGGATGCGCGGGCTGGAAAGTGGTGTCGGCACGACCGGCCGGTCTGGCAGTTGGCCGGGAAAGTATGCGCTCCACACGTTCAGGTACGCGGGCGACACTTGGGTTTCCATTGCGCTGATCGATTCAGCGAGCGCGACCGGCTTGGCGTTCGGGTACGCGTCCAGCACGAGCGGCAGGCCCAGCAGATGATCCGCGTGCGGGTGAGTGATGTAGACGTACTCGAGTTCGCGCCCATGCGACCGAATCCACGTCGCGAGGGCGGCCGCCTCCGTCGTCGTGATGAGGCAGTCGACCAGTAATGCGCCGCCGTCATCACTCCAGATCAGGGTTGACGTGGAAGGTGGCCACGTCGCCTGGCCGACTGCCTGCTCGAACCCCGGAATCTGGCTCGGGATCGGCTTGGGGTCGACGGAGAACACGTCGTAGTTCAGGTTCACCTTGCTACCTCCCCAACCGCGTCCGATGCGCCGAACGGTATGCATATTCCGCGGCTCCGGCCACGGTATATGCATACCGTTTCTGGCGTACTCCTCTTCCCGGCGACCATCTGGCTTATTCGGTTCGCGCAATGAATCGCTTGAGCTTGCCTGTGGCGGCGTGACGCGGGATCTCGGTAACAACAACGACGTTGATGTCAGGATTCGATAGCCCAAACCGGCGCAACGACGAGACCAGCGCGAAAGCGACCGCAGATGCATCAGGCGATCCGACAACGAGCACGTCGGCCCCGTCCGCAGTCTGCTGGACCTGGTATTCCGAGATCATCGGGTCGGTGCCCAGTACGTAGCGAAACGCACTCGCCGGGACCATTCGTGCGCCGTAGCGGAAGTCGTCGTCACGCCGTCCAGCGATGTCGGCAACGCGCACCATCGAACTGCCGCATTCGCAGCGTCCGGGCAGCAGCGTGACCTCGTCGCCGAGGTCATAGCGAATGAACGGGAACGTGCGGCCGGCCAGCCCGGTCGCGAGCGTACGTGCGGCCGGCTCATCCGGTCCGACTGGCCGCCCAGCGGTATCGACCCGCTCGAGGATCACCTCGTCCTCGCAGATGTGAAGGCCATCGCCCTGGCCGCAGCCGACAGCCTGAACTCCGATTTCGGTCGAGCCCCAGAGGTTGTGGACCGGCACGGTCCAGGCGGTGCCGATCGCCTCGCGGTCCTCCTCGCTCAGCGGTTCGGAGTTCGTGCTCACCCGAACCGGCCGGATGTCGAGGTCACCCGCGATCGCGGCGCGAGCAAGACGTCCGATCACCGATGCGTAACCCACGAGATGGGTCGGCTGTGCGTCCGTCACTGCTCGCAACACCTGGTCGAACGGCGCTGCGGCTGGGATCACGATGGTGTCCATCAACGGCCCAGTCGCGACATCGAACAGCGGTGTGCTGGCGTGTGGCGGCTCGCCGGCCTCGAGCACGGCCAAACGGGTCCGGCCCAGGCCTGACCCAGAAGCTCGGTCGGCCCGTACCTGCCACCGCCAGGCGAGACAGGCGAGCGTTACGAACTGCTCCCAATCCCATACGTACACGCCGCGCACACCACTCGAGCCGCCTGAGCTGAACACCTGGAGTCCGGCGGGCGTGTAGGAGAACCAGCGCTGCTGGGCCAGTACTCGCTCGGCGCCGGCGCGGTCGATATCGGGGATTGTGATAATCGCGTCCCAGTCCTCCTGCGCCTCCTGTTTCGCCATCGGCGGCAGCCGGGCGAGATCCTCGATCGTCGCCGTCGCCGGGTCAATGTCGGCCATCCGGGCCGCGTGGAACGGCGAGCGCTCGCGGGCGAACCCCAGCAATGATCGGAGTTTCGCCGTCTGATAGTCCTCGATTCGTTGGTGCGGCCAATCGAGTCGCGTCACGTGATCTTCGACGGAGGCCTGTACCGCACTCAAGTGGGCTGCGCGCAGGCGTTCGTAGGCCGCCTTTGAGTTCTCGTGGGGCACCTGCACAGTGTGCCGGTTACGCCGTACGCGGTAAAGCAATCGCCCTTCGATGAAGAGCAGCCGCGACATTCGACGTTCGTGGCTCAATGATGAGAGCGACTTTCCCCAATGCGGCAAAGGGACGCCACGAATTTAGATCAACGACTGATTCTCCAACAGGGGCTCGTCCATGCAGGGGGAACTGCTTCGTTCGTCGGCGCGGATGGCGGCGTGGATGGCAGGAGCTATGCTGCTACTGAAACAGTCGTGTCAGTGATTCGGGAGCTTGATCGGTGATGGTCGACACGGTGATCAGGGCGCTGGGGGAGCCGGGTGATCTGGGCTGGGTAGTGATGGCCCATGGCGAGGTGTATGCCTCCGAGTTTGGCTGGAATATCGAGTTCGAGGCGTTGGTGGCACGTATCGTGGCCGATTACGCGGCCGGGCACGATCCGGCTCGGGAGAGGGCGTGGATCGCTGCGGTGGATGACCGCCGCCTCGGTTGTGTGTTCCTGGTCGCACGAGACGATGACACGGCCCAGCTGCGGATCTTGCTGGTTCACCCTGATGGCCGGGGCCTCGGCTTGGGCACTCGACTGGTTGAGAGGTGCATCCAGTTCGCCCGGCGCGTCGGGTACCGGCGCATCGTGCTGTGGACCAATGACCCCCTGGTGGCTGCCCGCAGGATCTACCTGGCGGCTGGCTTTCAGCTCGTCAACCAGCAGCAGCACCACAGCTTCGGTGCGGATCTGGTCGGTCAGCACTACGAGCTGGATCTGCGCCAGCCAGCGGGGAACGGAATATCGGTGCCAGGCTCGGATGAGCGGTCCGTCGATGCTGGAAGTCGTGAATGAGCGCCGCGCGGCCGGACTCTGCCCGCAAGCGGCAGTTGTTGGATGCCGCCTACGACTATGTCATCGAGCGTGGGCTGACCGAGCTGTCGCTGCGACCGCTGGCCGAAGCGATCGGATCCAGCCCGCGGGTGTTGCTGTACTTGTTCGGCAGCAAGGACGACCTGGTGCAGGCCCTGCTGGCCCGCGCCCGCGCCGATGAACTGGCCATGTTGTCGGATGTGGACATCGGCGGCGGATTGGCCGAGGTCGGTCAGCGGGTGTGGCGCTGGCTGACTCACCCGGATCACCGGCGGTTGCTGACATTATGGGCCGAGGGATATACCCGCTCCCTGGTGCATCCTGCTGGCCCGTGGGCCGACTTTGCGCAGCGCACCGTTAACGACTGGCTGGATATTCTCGCCGCCGCGCAGCCCGCGCGGTTGCGTCGCACCGCTCGGGGGGCCGCCGAGCGAACCCTCCTGCTTGCCGTGCTTCGTGGCGCGCTCCTCGACCTGCTTGCTACCAGTGACGTGGCTCGCACCACCGCCGCAGTGCAGGCGCACTTCAGCCACGTCTCGGCCACCACGTCAGTACGACGCAACTCGGATGCAACAACCGCCGCCCACGCCGGGGCTCGACAAACCAATGGCAGCCGCCGCGGCGGCCGGCGCTGAATCCGAGGTCATTTGCGTTCTCGCAGGTGATCGAACATCCAACGGCGCTACGAGGAAATCTGCCGGTTACCCCGATGGCGAGCTGCTGTCTCACCGTATCGGGACATCGACCGGATCGTCGTCGGTGACGCCGAGCGCGCTATGTAGGGGCCGGGATAGAGCGGGTTAGGTTCATCCCGCTTGCATACGCTTTGCGCACGGCCTCGAGCCAGCGTGAGCGGGGCTGAGCTGAGCGATAGCCGAAGATGAGGCAGATGCCTCATGCCTCTTCGTCGCAGGATCCCTAGCGTTTCCATCGAACGGATCGATCCTCGGATCCGACGAAGCGAGGAGGCACAATGCCGAACGCGTCACCTAGCAACACCGAGCTGGTCGACCACGGGATCGTTGAGGTCGGCACGACCGACCTCGGCGGTTACACCGTCGACTTCTTGACCGTCAAGGAACCGGTCGACATGTCGCGGATGCTCAGAGGCCTACCCGGCGACGCGTGCCAGTGCCCGCATTGGGGTGTTGTCAACTCGGGCAGTATGACCGTGCGCTACGCCGACGGCAACGAGGACACCGTGGCCGCCGGCGAAGCCTTCTACATGCCGCCAGGTCACGTCCCGACGTATGAGGTCGGCACCCAACTGACGCAGTTCAGCCCTACGGAGGAGCTAAAAGCGACAGAGGCGGCCATCATGCGCAACCTGCAGCAGCTCCAAGCGACTTGACGCTCGGTCCGGCGTACCGTCTGCCTATCGGATGAGTGCAGATGCTGCGCCGGAGGTGGCGGCCCGTGGGTCATACGCAAGCTCGGGCTGCCAGCACCAGCGAGGTCCGCCTCGCCGAACTCGTGGCCGCGCTCTCGCTCGGGGTTGACCTCGGCTTCGGTCAGCCGATGGAACACGTGCTTCGTCAGTGCCAGATTTCGCTTCGGCTGGCCGAACTCCGCGGCATGAGCGATGAAGATCGATTGGTCGTTTATTACACCGCGCTGCTCGTCAATGTCGGCTGCCACTCCGACGCGCACGAACAGGCCAAGTGGTTCGGCGATGACATCACCCTGAAGTCGTCGAAGTACACCCACAACATGCGCAGCGTGCGCGGCGCCGCTGCCAGCATGCGCCTAATTGGTGCAGGGAATCCGCCGTTGCACCGCTTCCGGGTCGGGCTGGAGTTCGCCATGCGTGGGCACCACGACCTGGACACAATGATCCATACGCACTCGGAGATTGCGCAATCGCTGGCTCGCCAATTGAAGCTCGACGATGCTGTGTGTGAGGCGGTCGGCGCCTCCTACGAACGATGGGACGGTAAGGGCTGGCCCGGCGAGCTGGCCGGCGAGCAGATTCCCTTGGCGGCCCGGCTAACTCAACTCGCCGAATATGTCGAGGTCGCACACCGCGTTGGTGGAACGGGCGCGGCCTTAGCGCTTGCCCGAAAGCGCCGCGGATCGCAGTTCGACCCGGAGCTGACGACGTTCTTCTGTGCGCACGCAGACGAGTTGCTGTCCAACCTGGACGGAACTCGCACCTGGCAGACGGTCGTGGATGCCGAACCCGCGCTCGGTATGCGGCTCGTAGGCGACGACATCGATGAGGCGCTCCTGGCCATCGCGGACTTCGTCGATCTGAAGTCGCCATACACGTTGGGGCATGCCCGGGCGGTCGCCGAGCTCGTGACGGGGGCTGCGACGCAGCTCGGCATGGCCGAAGACGAGAGCCGGGTTCTCCGTCGGGCGGCGCTCGTCCATTGTCTCGGACGGCTCGGTGTGTCGAACTCGATCTGGGACAAGCCTGGGCCGCTCGGGACGGGTGAGTGGGAACGCATACGTATGTACCCCTACCTGACGGAGCGGATCCTGCATCAGTCGGCGGCGCTTGCACCGCTCGGTGAGATTGCGGTGCAACACCGTGAGCGGCTCGACGGTTCGGGCTATCCACGCGGCCTGTCGGGCATCGCGATCTCCCGGCCCGCTCGGATTCTTGCCGCTGGCGACGCCTACCAGTCCATGCGCGAGCCCCGTCCGTATCGGGAGGCACTTTCTCCCGACGATGCCGCACGACAACTGCGAGATGAGGTGAACGCGGGGCGGCTGGACGGACCGTCTGTTGAGGCGGTGCTCGCCGCAGCCGGGCACCGGCTGGCACGTAGACCGGACGGCCCGGCTCGGCTGACCGAACGCGAGGTGGACGTGCTCAGGCTGCTTGCCCGTGGATTTTCGAGCAAGCAGATCGCGGCCCGATTGGTGATCGCACCTAAGACTGCGCGCAACCATACAGAACACATCTACGCCAAGATCGGCACCTCGAACCGTGCCGGAGCGAGCCTCTTCGCAGTACGCCACGGCTTGCTCGCAGTTGACTGACGGTCAGATCCGTCCGGTTGTAGGCATGATCCGTGGCTGTAACAACGACGGATCCCAGCGCGGCCAGAGACGTTACCGTCGGCCCGTTGATCAGCCGGATTGGCTCGTGGCCGAGTGACCAGTGAGAAATCCTACGCATTCGGGCTCCCTTACTGGATGGCGAGATGATCTTTGAGTCATCGTCACCGTCGGGCAACAAGTCCAAGATCACGACCGAGAATCTCGTACTGCGGAAACGGGATCCGCATGATCGTGCCTACCGATCGGTCGGCCGCAACGCGGGCTCGGCGTCAGATTGCTGTGGTCAGGAGGTCGTGACGGGGCTCGGGATAGCCGAGGGTGGTGGCAGACGTCCCGCGCCGGACAAACTCGCGTTCCTTCGGCCAGCAAGCCACGAACTGATCGCCACTGGCATCGTCGTATCGGATGAAGATGATCTCGTCGATATCGACCGCGAACAGATGGAATCGGCCCGGCTCCGGTCGCCAGCCGAGGCGCTTCTCCACCGAATCAGCGAGACGGCGCTGTGCGGCCAGGTCGGTCTGGGCGTGAACGGCGCCTCGTACCTTGTATTCGCCCTCCCCACCGTCGCGGCTCGTGATCACGCTGTGCACCAGGATGCGGGGATCACGAGCGAGGTCGATGGCCTTCGTCGAGCGCCACATCATGATGAGCCACAAGTCTCCATCCATGACAAAGGGCTCGACCGGGCTGATTCTGGGTGTGCCGTCCCGGCGGATCGTCCCGACCAGCACGACGCCCGGGCCGAGCAGCCGATGGCGCCCAAGTTCAGCCAGCCGCGGTTGACTGCGTTCGATCTCCGACCAGCGCATTGGTCCCTCCTTCGATACAAGGCCGGCTGCTACCTGCATACATCTGCGGGCTGACATCGGGAGGTGAGCGAGCCGATGTGGTTGAGTTGATCACTTTCGATGTGACGCGAGGCATTGACGCTTTTGACGATCAGCTAGGCGCCCACAGCGGCCTCCGAGGCAATCTGCGGGAGGGTCAGGATGAGCGACGACCCGGATGATTGCTCGTACGCCGCAAAGAGCGTCGGGATTCCCGAGACGAAGATTAGGGAGCGCCGACCAGCCCAACACAACCATGCCTCGTGGCACCGTTCCTCGCGGAAACCATCAGCCGGTCAACGCGGGAACTGCCTGCTAGCGTGCTTGCGTGGCCGTGGATCATGATCTCCAGGCGACTGAGGTATCGGCAAGATCAATCGGTATACCGAGGATTCCGGCCTCGGCCGGAGCATTGGTCTGGGACCGCAAAGGAAGGTTGCTGATCCTCAAGCCAACCTACAAGGGCGGATGGACGATACCGGGCGGCATCATCGAGGCGAACGGCGAGACGCCATGGGACGCGTGCCGGCGAGAGACACGCGAGGAGTGCGGCCTCGAGGTGCGGCACGGTCGCTTGGTGTGCGTGGATTTTCTGCGTCCGCGTCCGGGCCGGCCCGGAGGAATGCGGTTTCTGTTCAGCTGTGGCACTTTCCGCGATTCCGCGCTCTCCGGCATCGTTCTGCAGAACGAGGAGATCTCGACCTACCAGTTAGCCAAGGTTGACAAAGCATTGCGGCGGCTGAGCGGCCCGGTGCGGCGCCGCGTTGCCGCGGCCGTCAAGAAACCCGGCAAGCTTCAGTACCTCGAAGACGGGCGTCCGGTTCGCTGACCGCGAATGGCCGGTAACGAACCGATGACCTCCCTGTCAAACTCCGCAACGGCGTGCCACCATGTGCCCCGGTGATGAGAATGGACGAACCACTCGACGAGGGGTCAGCGAAGACACCGCAGCCCCCGGCCGAGGAGCCACACACCAGCCAGCCCGTGGTAGTTGGCGAGCGTGCTGTCGATCAGCCCGAAGCCGGTCAGCCGGCTCCAGGCGCCGATGCTGGGTCGGTCGCGACGGGCGCTCCACCCGACGGCGCCGGCGCGGGTGCTTCGAAGACCCTGGCTGTCGACACCGGGTCAGTCGCCACGGCGGCCGCGGCCGACGGAGCGGGCGTCGTTGCCCCGGAAGCTCCGCCCGTCGACGCAGCTGCGGTTGCCACTGCGGCCCCGGCCGTCGATGCAGGGGCGGTGGCGTCGGCCCTCGACGACGGTGTGGTCGCCCCGGAGGCGGAAGCGCCCGCACCGTCCCCGGAAGCTGAAAAACACCGCAAGCTGCTCTACGTCACCCTTCCCGGCTGCTGGGGAGCGGTCATTTTCTCGTGCCTGTCGTTCACGCCGTCCTTGCTACCGCGCACCGGCATCACGCAGGGCGCCATCTGGGGCATCACCGCGGCCATCGGTTACGGACTCGGCGTACTCGCTGCGTGGATCTGGCGAGCGTTCGCCGATCGAGATGCGCGGCGACCACGACGCCGGTCCTGGCTTATCTTTTTCATCGCCGCAGCGGTGTTGCTCGTTGTTTGTTTCGGGCTCGGTCAGTACTGGCAGCATCAGCTCCGCCAGCTGATGGGTGTCACGGACTACAACGTGGCCCTCGTCGTGGCGTCACCGGTAATCGCCGCGCTGGTCTGCTGCCTCATTCTGGTGATCGGCCGGGCCGTTCGGGGCGTGTATCGCTGGGTGGTGGAGCAGCTCCATCGTTGGATCGGCCCGCGCGCGGCCAAGGCTCTGGGCTGGATTGCCGTGGCCGGCGTGGCCTATCTGATTGTCAGCGGTCTGCTGCTCAACGGACTGGTCAACCTTGCCAACCAGACGTTCTCGGTCCGCAACGGGATAACACCGGAGGGGGTCGAACAGCCCACCACCAGTCTGCGCTCGGGCGGACCGGGCTCACTCGTGCCGTGGGATTCGCTCGGCCGGGAAGGTCGCAAGTTCGCCGGTACGGGACCGTCAGGCGCCGAAATCGAGAAACTCAGCAACAAGCCGGCGAAGGAGCCGATCCGGGCCTATGCCGGACTGGAGTCATCGAGCGACACGGAGTCGCGAGCCGCCCTCGCAGTGGACGACCTCGATCACGCGGGCGGCTTCCAGCGAAAGAACCTGCTTGTGGTGACGACGACTGGCAGTGGCTGGGTCGATCCGGCATCGGTGGATACGTTCGAGTACCTGAGCGGCGGCGACTCGGCGATCGTGGCGATCCAGTATTCCTATCTGCCATCGTGGATCTCGTACTTGGTCGACCAGCGCAAGGCCCGCGAAGCGGGCCGTGACCTGTTCGACGCCGTCTACGACCACTGGTCCAAGCTGCCTCAGACAGCCCGTCCGAGGCTGTTCGTGGGCGGGGAAAGCCTGGGATCGTTCGGCGGTGAGACGGCATTCAGTGGCGAATACGACCTGCGCAATCGCACCGATGGAACGCTGTTCTCGGGTCCGCCCAACTTCAACACGCTATTCCGGGAATTCAGCGACCACCGCGACTCCGGTAGCCCGGAGATCCAGCCCGTTTACAAGGACGGGAGGACCGTGCGGTTCACGAACGATCCGACCGCCGGCTATCCGCCGGCCGGCCTACCCTGGGACGGCAGCCGGGTTCTCTACTTGATGCATCCGTCCGACCCGATCGTGTGGTGGGGTCCGAGTCTCATTCTTCAGAAGCCGGACTGGACCAGCGAGCCTCCTGGCAAAGATGTGCTGGGCTCAGTGGTTTGGATCCCGTTCGTGACCTTCTGGCAGATCACGGCTGACCTGCCGTTCGCCACTGCAGTTCCGGGCGGTCACGGGCACAAATACACGTCCGAGTATGTCGACGCGTGGTACACGGTGATGCAGCCGCCCGGGATCACGGACAAGGAGCTCGCCAGCCTCAGAACCATCATCAGCACCGATACGTGAGCGAGCTAAGCGTGGGCATGAAAGACCATCCGGCCGCTGCGCGGGCGACGCAGCCGCCGGGTCACTCGCTGCCGCAATGAAACACGTTCGTCGGTGCTCTGGATGCCCCACTCCTTGCTGACGGTCCACGGCGGGAACGCGGTGATTCGAGAGAATCCGGCATCGCGCAGCATCGCCTCCACGGCCAGCGGGTTGGGCCCGAAGTGGTTGCTGGCATCGCCGTTCAGCGAGGCGCCGGCGTAGTAAGCAGCCGCGGGGATCGGTACCTCGAGCAGATCCACCGCGGTCTCCACGACGGCGATGCCGGTTGTAACCGAGCGCACCCGCCGCAGGTAACCCACTGGGTCCGGGGCGTGGTAGAGCACGCCGAGGAAGAGCACGACGTCGAACGTCGCGCCGAGCGTGTCCGGGCTGATTTCCTCCACCGGAATGTCTCGCATCTGCACCCGGCTGCCCAGCGTGCGCCAGGCCAATTCGAAGTTGCCGCGGGCGTCGCTACCCGGCCAGTTCCACACCCAGTGATCGCTGGCTACCACTCGCGCGGCGCCGCGCCGCTCGGCCTCGAAGGAGAAGAACCCGTCGTAGGCCCCGACGTCCAAGACGCTGCGGCCAGCCAGGTCGGGCAGGTGGAGGTGCTCCCACTCCGCGGCAGTGTCCTTATGGCCCGGAGTGCGCACGCCGTTCCCCAGGTCGATGGTGTGAAACCAGGTGCGTCCCGCCACCGCCTGGCGCAGCTCGGTCGCACCCGCCTCGATGTTCGGGTCCACAGTCATCGGCAGCATCCCGACCAATCACGCCCAGCTTCAGAAACCGGCCGAACCTAACACGCTCGGTCGGTCCGCCGGGCCGCCCTCACCTCCAGCATCCGCGATCGACGGACTTTACAAGCGTTCCGCCGGTCTCACCTGGCCATCGTGAGCGGACGGGCAGATTTGGGGTGTACGGATGCGGCAGGAATGATGCATTTGCCAGCCTCGTCGGACCAGTACGACCGGACCGCTACACCATCGACGACACCGGCGGAGCTGCACACGTCCGCGATCTCGCACCAGCCCTCTTGACTGCAGGTCCCGTCGACACCGATGAATCCGTTTCCTTCGGGGTCTGTGGCGGCCTCAACGATCTCGTGCGACATGATCCCGGTGAGCGCGTGCAGACTTCCAACGTTCGCGAACCACGCGTAGTGGATTGTTTGGCCGTGACCGCGGAACGTATTGTGCTCGCCCTCGGCATGGTCAGGCTTGACACCCGGCGGCATCACGACGCCGTACACCGTTTGGTTGTCGGCGTCCGGACCGGCGATCGTGCCGGCTGCGATCTGGTCGCGCACGAATCGGGCGACGTCGTCGTCGGTAAAGCCGTCGGGCGGCTCGGATGAGGCCAGCACCGTTGACGCACGGACCTCGCCGCGGCCGACACCGCGGTATTGCGCGAGGCCGGTCAGGTAGCTGCTGGCGAGCATCGTGCGAACCGCGCTGGTGACCTGGTCGGCTGTAGGGGTTGTGCTCAGATATGTCCATGCACTCCCCCAGTAGATGAGGTAGAGCAACTCTCTACTCAGCACCAATCCGTGCCGGTCCACGAATTTCCGGTGTTGATCGCGGCCACCTGATGTCTGCCCGCCAACGTCTAGGCCATGCTGAGCGGCCCCGCTCGATCGCCCGGTCAGCCCTGCGCCGGCCGACACTGCAACTGCGATGGCAGTTGCGACCGCCGCGATTGATCTGCGCATGACTGCCCCCTTTCTCACCGACTGGCCGTTGTGAGACGGGTGTCAGGACCCGTCCGGCAACGAGATGAGGGCAGCGTGCGAGTGCGCGGTTTATGCCGAGTGCAGTTCCGGTGCAGTCGCGGTATAGCCGAGCGAACGATGCGAGCTGAGCTATTCGGGACCGGGCCTAGTCATCGGACATAACGGTCAATGCGCTGAAGCGCTGAGCTGAATTCGAACGCATCAAGATCGCTTGACCGGCGCAACTCGCCGGGGGTATCTTCGGCCATGCGTGGGGGGATCATGGACCTTCGCATTTTGGGTCCTCTTGAGGTCCTTGAGGACGGACACGCGCTCAATCTTGGTGCGGCCAAGCAACAGGTTGTCCTTGCCGTATTACTCCTGCATCCGAACGAAGTCGTCTCCGTTTCGCGCCTAGTCGATGAGCTGTGGGGCCTCTCGCCTCCCGCGACGGCAACAAAGGTTGTGCAGGGCTACGTATCGGGCCTACGCAAGATATTGGGCGCACAGACGATCATCACGAGGCCTGGCGGCTATCTGGCTCGCGTCGAGTCCGACCGCTTGGACGCTGCCCGTTTCGAAAGCCTTGCGGCTGAGGGACGGGCGTCTCTGCCCAACGATCCAGCCCGCGCAGTCGAGCTGTTCGATCGGGCGCTGCGCCTCTGGCGGGGGCCGCCACTTTTGGGGCTGGAGTTCATGTCAGTGGCTCGTAGTGAGACGCAGCGCCTGGTCGAGGCGGAGCTAACCGCAATCGAGCAGCGCATCGAGGCAGAACTTGTACTCGGCAAGCATGCAGATCTCGTCCAGCAGCTACCAAAGTTGGTTGCGCAGAATCCTTATCGCGAGCGGCTGCGCGCGCATCTGATGGTCGCTCTGTACCGCACTGGGCGGCAGGCCGAGGCGCTCGCCGCGTATCGGGACGCTCGGCTGATTCTCGTCAGTGAGCTCGGGATGGAACCGAGCCGTGAGTTGCAACTGCTTCAGGAGCAGATACTCGCGCAGGATCCAGCGCTCGAGTCCCCGCTTCCCCCACGGGCGGTCGCGAACCGCGCGCTAATTGATCAACAGCGAGTCGAGCCAGCGCGTCGGCTGGTGACTGTTGTTGCGATCTCCATGCATATAAGGGGACCGGGAGTCGATCCGGAGTCGATGTACAGGATAGTCGAGCGGCATTCCGTGATGTGTGGGGACGTCATTCGGCGCCACGGTGGGTCCGTCCAAGGCTATGTCGGCAATACGGTCGTCGGGATATTCGGATTGCTGGAGTTGCATGAGGACGACGCTGTCCGCGCAGTGCGGGCTGCGGTCGAAATACGCGACGTCGTCGCCGAAGCAAACCATGCGCCGGAACATGATCCGCGCGTCAGAATAGCGCTCACGATCGGAATAGAGTCCGGCTCGGTATTTGCTGGTCCGGGTATTCCGCGGGAGAGGCTGGCAACCGGCGCGGCCGTTGAATTGTCCACTGCACTGGCGCAGAGCGGCGCCGACAACGAGATATTGCTCGGTGAGCACGCCTGCCATCTCGCCGCGCCGATCATTTCGGTCGATTCCATGGAATCCGTGTCGCTTCCGATGCGTCCGGAAACAATCTCACGCTGGCGGTTGACCGGCCTGCAGAGTGACGAGCCCGTCCTTCCCAGTTCAAGTATGTACATCGGACATCAACGCGAACTGAGGGAACTGCGGGTAGTTCTGGCGCGAGCAGCAAGCGAGTCGTCCTGCCGTCTCGTAACGATTGTCGGTGAGGCGGGCATTGGTAAGTCACGCCTCACCCGGGAGTTCCTTTCGGATCTCGACTCTGACGACATCAACGTAGTCATCGGGCGCTGCCTGTCCTACGGCGAGGGCATCACCTATCATCCGATTGCTGAGATCGTTGCCCAGCTCAGTGGTCGCGATCTGCAGAATGGGCTCGTCGATCTCCTCAGTGGTGAGCCGAACGCCGAGTCGATCGCGCCGCGAGTGCTTACCGCAATCGGCAGATCCCAGGAGTCGGTCCAAGCAGACGAGACATTCTGGGCCGTGCGCAGGCTGCTCGAGTGGGCGGCCAGGGAGCGTCCGCTGGTCGCCGTCATCGACGACATACATTGGGCCGATCCGGCGCTGCTGGACATGCTTGACCACGTTGCAACATTTTCCAGCGGATCACCGATCCTGCTGGTTTGCTTGGCTCGCCCAGACCTACTAGAAGCAGTTCCGTCCTGGTCCGTTCCGCAGCCGAATCGAAGTATCCTCGCGCTCGAGCGGTTGGACGATGTGGAATCTCATGAGCTCGTCGCCGCTCTCGACCCCCGCGCGGAACTGAATCAGGACCAGCGCAGGCGCGCCGTGCGAGTGGCGGAGGGCAACCCCTTCTTCCTCGAGCAGATTGTGGCGGTGTCGGCGACGGGTGCGGACGCGTCCTTGCCGCTGAATGTTCACGCGGTTCTCGCTGCGCGCATTGATCGGCTCAAGCAGGGGGAGCGCAGTCTGCTGGGCCTCGCGGCCGTCGCGGGTCAAAGCTTCCGCCGGTACGAGGTGGTGGAACTGATGGACGGGGCCGATCGGCCAGACATTGGTAGACATCTCGCCACGCTCGTGCACAAGCAGCTCATCCGCCCGGGGCATCCGGACGTCGATGGCAGGGACAGCTTTCAGTTCGCGCATGCCCTTATCCGGGAAGCAGCGTACGAGGCCATGCCCAAACAGTTGCGAGCGGATCTGCACGAGCAGATGGCGAACCAGCTGAAAGCGACGGCGAACCGGCAAGCCGAGGTCGTGGGCTATCACTTGGAGCGGGCTTACCTCCTATACGCCGAGCTCGCGCCCGTCCGCGAGCGGGAACGGGCCTTGGCGACCGAGGCGGCCGAATGGCTCGACGCGGCGGCCCGGACCGCCTTCCGCCGCGAGGATCTCACCAGCGGCGCCACCCTTCTGGAGCGAGCCGTTTCGCTGTTCGCACGCGACGACGTGCGGCGATACGCATTGCTTCCCCGGCTCGGTGAGGCTCTATTCGAGACTGGGCGGCTGCGCGATGCGGAACGTGTTCTGGACGACGCGATCCAGTACGCGCAGACGGAAAATTTACCCGAACTCGCGGCCCTTGCGAGCGTCGAGCGCCAGCGCGTCCTGATCCAGGAGGGCTCGGCCTGGTCCGTGCCGGAGGCAACGCGAGTCGCGGATACCGCGGTCGAGGTGCTCGGCGCATCTGGCGACGAACTCGGCCAGTGCCGGGCGTGGTGCCTGCACGCCACGGTCAAGTGGATTCTGGGTCTCGCGTTCAACGCCGACCAGTACTGGATGCGGGCATCCGAACACGCGGAGCGTGCGGGAAATACGCCGAAGCTGTTCGAGATTCTCTGCTGGCGCGCCTCGGCCGCAGCGTTCGGACCGACGGCGGTCAAGGTAGCCATTCAGCAGTGCAATGAGATTCGCGATCAGGTTGCGAGTAGCCCGATCGCGATGGCTAACGTCCTACATCCACTCGCGCAGCTGCACGCCATGAATGGCGACTTCGACCTGGCCCGTCGACTGATTCGCGACGCGGACGCGATCCTGGACGACCTCGGCCGGCTGGAGTCGACCGTCTCCCACCACGAGGCTTGGGTGGAGATGCTGGCCGGCCGGCCGGCCACCGCCGAGTCAAAGCTGCTCGTCGGCTATCAAAGGCTTGCCGCTATGGGTGAAAAATCGCTGCTTGCCACAACGGCAGCCATCCTGGCGCAGGCAGCCTTCGCACAAGGCAAGGAGGACGTGGCCGAAGAGTACTGCCGCGTCAGCGAGCAGGCGGCCGCGGCCGACGACTTTCCGGCGCGTGCCGCCTGGCGTGGCGTGCGAGCAAAGATCCTTGCCCAACAAGGCCAGTTCGACGCTGCCGAGGTGCTCGCTAGGGAGGCGGTGCGGCTCGTGGAGCGCACCGACTTCATCACTGCACAAGCCGATTCGTTCTTCGATCTGGGCGCAGTGCTCGAGCGCGCCGGACGCGACATCGGGGCTGAGCCAGCAATTCGCCGAGCACTCGAACTCTCTCTCCAGAAGGGAAACATTGTCTCGGCTCAACGAGCCCGATCGTGGCTCGCCACGCAGGGGCTCCGTCATAGACACCCACGCATGAACGGAGGAAGCACAGTGAGTAACTCAATGTTCGACCCAGAGGTCGAAGTCACACTCGCAAAGGTAGCAATGTGGAAGGCGCTCACGTTACACGCACGGAGCTTCAAGGTCAAGGGAGCACCTGCGACGAGGAAGTGGAAACAATACGGCACGATACCTTCGCGTTCTCGTTTCGGTCTGGCAGACCGAGGAGGACATCCAAGGCAGGCGGATCACCCCAAGTACTCGTCGCGCGCGCGTTGGGGGTGGGCGAGCAAGCCCGATGCGCCAGGGAGATGGTCCGCCGAAATAGAGTTAGTGGACGGGGAATCATTCAAGGCTGGCTGCCCAGCTACCGGCCTAGCACACGCCGTCGGAAACGACGGGGATCCGGCGCGGATTCGAGACCTACACCTGGACCGGCGACTCCAGATAGAGAGATCCCTTGAAGAGCCGATGATCTAGCTGAGGATTACGGAGCCCGCGACGATCACAGCGGAAGAGCCTTTACTAGCAATTGACGAAATTCAGGGCAATGTGATCCCGGGATTCAATAAGAACCATGTCCTGATTGTTGTTTCTACGGATCGATGATGCTGCGGCAGCAAAACAGTGGATCAGGCAAATCTACCCGTCCATAGCCACAGCACGGGAGGTGCTGGACTTCAACCGCTGGTTCAAGCAGGCTAAGGGTCGCCGTGGTTTCGAGGGTACGGTCAAGGCGACCTGGATCAATATCGCGTTCTCGCACCACGGCCTGAAGAAGCTTGTCGGGGACGAGGTGGATCGGTTCACCGACCCGGCTTTCCGGGAACAGCATGGAACGATCAGGAGCGAATTGGGTTGTCGGTGGGCAGAACAGCGCGGTCGACATCGTGGTCATCATCGCGGCTGATGATCCTGATGATCTCCGCGCGACCGTTCGACGTGTGAAGGCGGACATTAGAGCCGCTAACCGGGAAACCACCAGAGGCGTGCGCGTGGTCTTCAAACAAAGAGGCGCCACGCGAAAGGGCGTAATGCGAGGCCGTGAGCATTTTGGCTGGGCGGACGGAGTGTCGCAGCCTGGGTTGCGCGGCCGATTGTCGGACGCGCCGGGAGATGTGCTCACTCCACGTGATCCAGATGACCCCAACCAGGGCCTACCCGGCCAGGACCTGATCTGGCCGGGCGAGTTCGTCTTCGGTTACTCCGGCCAGGACCGGCACCGACCCGTTGAAGCCGAAGGACCGAACTCGCTGTCGCCGGACGGGGAGCTGGGCCGGCACCGGACTGGGCCAAGGACGGCAGCTACCTGGTCTTCCGGCGATTGCGCCAGAACGTCGGTGCGTTTCATCGCTTCTTGTACGAGGAGGGCAGGCGACACGGCGTCCGGCCCGAAGCTTTCGGAGCGCGCCTGGTCGGACGGTGGCCGAGCGGCGCACCGCTGGTGCTCACGCCGATCACCGACGATCCTGGCGCTTGGGGGTGATAAGCGGGCCAACAACCAATTTGAGTTCGGACCCTCTGACGACGATGAAGGCCAAGAGGTACCGCGGGACCCCGATGGCCGGTTGTGTCCGTTCAGCGCTCACATCCGCAAGACCTACCCGCGTGACGAAACGGTCACTCCAGGAGATCCGGACCCGTACCGCGACCTTCGCCCAGCAAGAACGCTGAACGAAAGCGATACCCAAACGCACCGGTTGCTGCGCCGAGGTATCCCGTACGGTCCTTCGGCTAAGTCCACACTCGAGAAACCGGTAGACGATGCGATCGACCGCGGCCTGCTCTTCCTGGCGTACATGACGTCAATAACCGATCAATT
This sequence comes from uncultured Actinomycetota bacterium, assembly GCA_963809815.1. GTDB lineage: Bacteria > Actinomycetota > Actinomycetes > Mycobacteriales > Jatrophihabitantaceae > CAVVJA01. The sequence goes on along the minus strand of CAWELM010000025.1, from coordinate 332,141 downwards.
TGAATTCGTCTCCAGGCAATGGCTGAACGATCCCGACTTCAAACGGCGGGCAACCGGTGTGGATCCAATTCTTGGACAAGTCGGCGGGAGTGACAAGCGAGGCTCAATCAAGACTGTCCTGCCGAATCAGACGTACGACGAGGAGATTGGTCTTGAAGAATGGGTGACTACCACCGGCGGCGGATACTTCTTCGCGCCCTCCCTCTCGGCTCTGTACCATCTCGCAACCTGACAGCAGGTCGGTACGGCGGAATGCTGTTGTCGTTGGTCAGGTAGGAGCGCTCGCGGTTGAAGTCGGGGAATGCTGTGGAAGATCGGTATGACTTTGTGGTGGTCGGTGCCGGGTCTGCCGGCTGCGTGTTGGCCAACCGGCTCAGCGAAAACCCGAAGGTCCGGGTGCTGCTGTGCGAGGCCGGGCCGCCGGACCGAGCCCGTGAGATTCATATCCCGGCGGCGTTGACCACACTGTTTCGCAGCGACGCCGATTGGGCGTATTTCACCGAGCCGCAGAATCAGCTCGACGATCGCCGGGTGTTCTGGCCTCGCGGCAAGACGCTAGGTGGCTCCTCGTCGATCAACGCCATGGTATGGGCGCGGGGCATGCGGGCTGACTATGACGAGTGGGGAGCGCTGGCCGGCCCGGAGTGGGCCTACGATGCTGTGCTCCCGTACTTCCGCCGAGCTGAGGACACTCGGGGTCGACGATCCGCACATACCGGTCGCGGCGGACCCATCACCGTAAGCGGGCAACGCAGCCCGCGTTCGCTCACCGAGGCCTACCTTGCCGCGGCGGCGCAGGCCGGCCTATCGCGCAATGTTGTACCTAACGCTGACGATCAGGATGGCGTCATGCCGACCATGGTCACTCAGCGACGTGGTCGGCGGTGGAGCGCGGCCGACGGCTACCTGCGCCCCGCCCGCCGCCGGGACAACCTGGCCGTGCGGTGCGACACAACGGTGACCAGAGTCGTTATCGAGCAGGCCCGAGCGACCGGCGTGGAATACCTGGCCGATGGACACCGAACCGTGATCCGCGCCGAACGCGAGGTCATCCTGGCCGGCGGCGCGATCAACTCCCCGCAGTTGCTCATGCTCTCCGGCATCGGACCGATCGATCAGCTACGCGAACACGGTCTGCCGGTAGTGCACAACGCATCGGAGGTTGGTCAGAATCTGCGCGACCACCTGGTGGCTGCACTAGTCGTGGACGCACCGGGCGGGGGCACACTCGAGGAGGCACGATCGATCCGCCAGCTCGCCGCCTACGTCGTGTTCCGTCGCGGGATGCTCACCTCCAATCTGATGGAGGCATACGGATTCATCCGCAGCCGGCCGTCTCTGGCCGCGCCGGACATCGAGTTGCTGTTCGCCCCCGTCGGCATGGTGGGAGAAGGCCTGGTACCACCACGGCCGCACGCAGTCGCTCTCGGGGCAATCCTGCTGCGGCCGCGCAGCACCGGCCGGGTCAGCCTCCGCTCGGCCGACCATGCTGACCCGCCGACAATCGATCCGGGCTATCTGCGCGACCCCGACGGCGCTGACTACGCCGCACTGGCCGAAGGGCTGCGGATGTGTATGCGGATCGCCGAGCAACCGGCGTTGGCCGGATTGCTCGGGGATATCGTTCAACCGGTTGGTGATGACGGACCCGATCTCGTCGACAGCGCCATCCGCCACTACGCGCAGACGCTGTACCACCCTGTCGGCACCTGCCGCATGGGCAGCGATCCCGACTCGGTGGTCGATCCGCACTTGCGGGTGCGCGGGGTGCAGGCGCTGCGCGTGGTCGACGCCTCGGTTATGCCGCAGATCATCCGCGGACATACTCACGCCCCGACCGTCATGCTCGCCGAGCGCGCGGCCGACCTGCTCCGCCGGGAACACCGGTTGACCGTCTGACCACACTCTCGGGAGCGGAGCGATCCGATCGTCAGTCTGGGAGCCGCCAGAACGGGCTTGCTAGCCCGACATCGTCGAGGAGACGTTGTCGGACACTGGTCGGCTGCGGCGTCCAGTCCGGGTCGAGTCGGTCTCCGTACCAGGGTTGTGCGAGTTGCCAGAGGGTCAGCACCGGCACCGACTCCGCGTGGGTGGGCATCTCGGTGCGACGGCAGTAGACACGAATTGAACTACAGGTGGCGACGACGTCGTCCCACCATTCTCGCGCCGGCCGCGGAATGAGCACGACGGCGTCCAGCGTCGGTGGTGTCGCCGGTCCGGCGACATACACGAGCTTGCGGCCACAGCCGGCGCAGCAGGTCGTGATCTCCATCTGTCGATCGAGCGCCGCGGTAATCCCGAACGAATCCCACGCACAGCCACCCCACCAGAACTGATCGGCAGCTCTGACGACGAATCCCATCGGGGCAGCCGAGAACGGGTGCGCCATTCGGATCGCATCGCCGGCCGGCGTCAGCACGAGGGCATGACGATCGTGGAGCTCGCGCAACGCGTCCAGCACGTCGGCCGGATCGAGTTCGAGTTCGCCGGCTAGTTCGGCCGGCGACGCTGCGCGCCCTTGCTGAGCGAAGGTCTGGTAGACGAGGTGACGAACGGATTGCGCTGTGGGCGAAGCCCAGTCACTCATGTCGACCCTCCCGGGCGACTACTGAGCCACGAACCAGGCGATGAGGAGGGCGAGGCCGTTTGTCGCGATGTGAGCCAGGATAGGCGCGATTAGGCTTCGCGATCGCAACCTCAGCCACGAGAACACGAGGCCGGCGACGAACGTTGCAACAACGGTTCCGATCACCAGCAGTGCTTGGCCGGCAAAGCTGTTGGAAGCGCCGCTGATCGCGTGGTTATCCGACATCGTGTGCAAGGTCGGAACGATATGCCACAGACCGAACAGCGCCGAAGTGATCAGGCTGGCGCGCCACGGGCCCCAAAGTCGCACTCCCGAGCCCAAGAGAACGCCGCGAAACGCGAACTCCTCGGGGATCGCGGTTAGCAGGACGATCGAGATCGTCAATTCGAATATCAGACGCCCGCCGGAAATGTCGGCCCGCGAATCGTCCAGGAAGCCGTTCGTTCCGGGTATTAGCGCAATGGCCACCAGGATGAGCAGGACGAGCCCGAATGCGCCGACGCCATAACGCACGCCCGCACGCATGTCCTCGCGTGCGAGGCCGAGGTCAGCAGCGGTTGCTCCGGCGCGCCACGCGATCAGCATCAGTGATGCCGTGAGCAGACCGGCGGATATGACGGTTGGGCCCAAAAGTCCGAATGCCCGTGCGATGCTGATCGCGGCGAGAACAATGGTCGCTTGCCCGAAGCAGCGAGCGGCGTTCACGGGCTGTCCGCCGGCTCGACTGGGGCCCGAGGCCAGGCGTCACCAATCGACCCGTGCCACCGCATCAGAGCAGTATCGTCGATTCTCCTCGGAACTCGGGCGTCTCGACTGACGCCTGCCCGGAGACGTACCAACCCCCGGCGCCCTGGTAAGCGCCGGCCGTGGCCTCCGCACTGCGCTGATCAGCAGGAGTAGGTATGCATCGGAGGCGGCCGGCGCCGAAGTCGGGCACGCTGGTAGGTGGTGGCCCAATCCGACAGCCCGGGTAGGTACATGCCGCGTGACAAGGACGCTGGCACGGCCTCGCTAGCCCCTGACCACGGCCTCGAGGCCGTGACCATGTTCCGGCCGGGCTGGCGGGCGTCGGCGGCGCTCGTCCGGGGGGCCTTCCGCACCCTGGTGAGTGGGCAGGCGCTGGGCCAGCTCGGCGATGGTCTGACCCAGATTGCCTTTGCGCAATTGGTCGTTTTCGACATCGGACGCGGCGCGTCGCCCGGTCGAATCGCGGGGATCCTCGCGGTCACTTTGCTGCCGTTCAGCCTCGTCGGCCCGCTGGGCGGAGTTCTGATCGACCGCTGGGACCGGCGGCGCACGCTGATCATCGCCTCGTTGTGCCGGGCTTCACTCGCTGCTGTCGCGATCGCGGCGGCAGCATTGCGCTCCGAGGTGCTCGCCTACGCCGGCGTCGTTCTCCTGCTCTCGTCGTCACGGTTCGTGCTCGACGCGAAAGGTGCGGTGCTGCCGCGCACAGTCGAGGCCCGCGATCTCGTCCGCGCCAACGCGATCTCCGGGCTGGTCGGCATGACGGCCGCGTTCATCGGTGCCGTCGGCGGAGCGATGTTCGTGTCCTGGTCGGTGATGGCCGGCTTCCTCCTCGGCGCCGGTGCCTACGTCGCGGCAAGCGTGTGTTTCGCCCGGCTGCCGGCGGTTGGCGGCGGGACAAGGACCGACACCGTGGCCGCTGTCGTGGTCCAGCTGGCCCGCGAACTGCGGACGGGTGCGGCGGTCATCGTCCGGACACCCGACCTGCGCCGCCCGCTGGCCGCGGTTTCCCTGCACCGCCTGCTGCTCGGTGCTGGATTCGTGTTGCTGGTGCTGGTTGCCGACGACCGCTATCACCTCCAGGCGTCCGGATACGGCCTGGCGATTGCCGTCACTGGCGCGGCTGCGGTAGTGGGGACAGTGAGCGCGCCGTGGGTATCCGGCCGGTGGCCGCCTAGGGTGCTGCTGCCACTGGCGTTCTTGCCTCCGGCCGCAGCCGTTGCTGTCGTCGGGTACGCGCCTTCGTTGGCGAGTCTGGTGTGCGCCGTCGCCGTCGCTGCCGTGTCGTTCCAGTCGCTGAAGGTCATCGCCGATGCGCTCGTCGGGAGGAACTCGCCGGACGAAGTCCGTGGGCGGGTGTTCGCGATCTACGACGTGCTTTACAACGTGGCGTTCGTGCTTGCCGGCCTGTTGATGATCCCGTTCTGGCAGCTAGGACGGGAGCAGGCGCTGGCGTGGTGGCTTGCGGTCGGATTCTTCGTCGGATGGCTGGTGATGGCCCGAATGACGCGGGCCTGGCCGTTCCGGCCCGATCGTGGCCACCCGCACGGCCCGCGGGGCAAGCGGTTGCGGCTGCGCCGTGGCGCGCCGCCACCCCTGCCCGGCAGATGGCGGATGCGTGGTGCAGCGCTCTTGTGCGGCGCCGTCGTCGTTATCGTCTTCCCGCGTCCGACACTCTGGTGGGCAGCGTGGTTCATGCTCACTCCCTGGCTGATCGTGATCCGGCGCGCACCAAGTGCCCGCGAGGCTGCAGTGCGCGGCTGGTGGGCAGCGGTGGGATTTCTCGTCGCGGTCCACTACTGGCTGCTGCCCAGTACCACGGTCTTCCTGCCGGTCATCGCGGCGCTGCTAGGCCTGCTGTGGCTGCCCTGGGCTGCACTGTCCTGGCGGCTGCTCTCCGGCGAGCTGACGCCGCGGCGCCTCGCAGCCGCGCTCGTGGTCATCCCGGCGGGCTGGGTTCTCATCGAAGCGGCCCGCTCCTGGTCAGCCCTGGGCGGCCCGTGGGGACTACTCGGCGCTAGTCAGTGGCGGGCGCCGCCACTGCTGGCTGCAGCAGCACTCGGTGGCGTATGGCTGGTCAGCTTTCTTATTGTCGCCGCGAACGTCGGGGTCGCGGGGCTGGTTGAGGCCCCCAAATGGCGGACGAAGGTCGCAGCAGCGGTGGTCGTCGCCGCGATGGTGGCCGTCGGCCCGATCTGGTTCGCGCTAGAGGCCCCGCCACGCGGTGCGGCAACTTTGTCTGTGGCCGTCGTCCAGGCCGGCGTGGTGCCCAACTCCGCTCAGCGGCTCAGCGACGAAATCGCGACCACCGACCGGCTCCCGCCTGGCCGGTTCGGCCTGGTCGTGTGGGGGGAGAGCAGCGTCGGCTTCGATCTGTTCACCCGTCCCGACCTGCAGCGTGAACTCGAGGCGGTCGCCGGGCGGGTAGGCGCCGACCTACTGGTCAACGTCGACGCGGCCTCGCCGGGCGGCGCGATCCGCAAGACCGCGGCCCTCCTGGATGCCCACGCCATTATTGGCACCTATCAGAAGATGCGGCTCGTGCCATTCGGCGAATACATCCCGATGCGGCCGCTACTTGGTTGGCTCGACTCCTTCACGAAAGCGGCTGCCGTCAACCGGGACCGGGGTAAACAGATTGTGGTCATGCGCGACGGCAATCTCAGCTTCGCGCCGCTCATCTGTTTCGAGTCCGCGTTTCCTGACATGAGTCGCACCGCTGTTAACCGCGGCGCGCAACTGCTCGTCTTCCTATCAGCGACGACCACGTTCCAAGGCAGCTGGGCGCCGGACCAGCACGCCAGCCTTGCCGCGGTACGCGCGGCCGAAACCGGGCGCCCCGCCTTGCAAGCGACCCTCTCCGGAACGACCGCCGCGTTCGATGCGCAGGGCCGGCGCTTGCTGTGGCATCCGGGTGCGACGGGCACCGCTATCGTCGATCTGCCTATCGCCGCGACGAACACCCCGTTCGATCGCTTCGGGGATTGGGTGCTTGCGATGTGCATTGTCGCTGTCGCCCTCGCCTTGCTCGTCATTTCGCTCGCCGACGCGCGGCCGGCCGGCCCTTCCGACCTGGACCATGACGTGGAGTCGCTTCCGGAGCACGCACCTCTTGGCCGGGACGAGGGATGAAACAGGCGGGGACGTCGGCCCGCCGCGTCCTGTCTGATCACGGCCTGGCGGCCGCTACTGGCTATGCGATCACCTTCGGGCGCACCCGATAAAGCCTCGGATGATCAATTCCCAGACGGACGGATGCCTTTCGGCTGGGGTCGGGGTCGGAGCTGGGGTCGGTAGACTCCTCGCGACCGTTGGCTTGAGGGAGGAAGACGACCTGGGGCGGCGGTCCGTGGCCCCATACCAGCGCGTCGGACCACCTAAATGATGGCTGTTCATTTTAGTGTTGATCATGATTGTCGTGACAGTCCTGGCCCTGTCGTCATCGTCAAGGGCTGAAATTCGTCCGAGCTCCTTCTCAGAGAAGGGTTGCCCGTGAGGCAATACGCGGTCAGCTGGATTTCGATCATTAAGGCAACGAACGTTACCCAGGCGAAGAAAATCACCGATCATATGAACGAAGTCGCTCGAAAGGGCTGGCGGATGGTCGGACAGCAAATGCGTGAAGCTGATCTCGGGTCCAAGAGTGCCCGGGAAACTGAGCTCTACTTCTTCTGGGAGCGCGAATTCGATGACAACGACCTATATCAGCAGCAGGCTAATTGGTAGCTGAGCCGCGCGCGGATCGGTCACGCCGCTGCGTCCACGACTGTGCCAGGACGGTCAGCGTTTCGCCAGGCAGTCTGGATTGAACACTCGACGCCGAGACGCCGGCGTCGCGACGAGCGCGGCCCGGGTCCGCGGGGGCCGCAGAGTCAACACGCCATTGCAGTTCGGGCAGCGGTGGTCGGCGAACCGATCTCGGCAGTCGGTACACCACGTGCACTCGAACGAACAGATCCATACGTCCACTGCGTCAGGCGCCAAGTCACGATCACAGCACTCGCAGTTAGGTCGGATCTCCAGCACCGGCGTCTCCGTTCAGTTGCTCGGCCCTTGCCGGATCCCACCAAGCGGTGTAGGGCATCCGGTTGTACACGGACATGCTCTACCGGGAGGACTTGCCGGACAACACGCGCGCCGTGGACATGGTGCTCGTGCCGCGCGGGCAGACGGCAAGATTCAGCCCATGACTGAACTGACTGGCGTCGATTCCGCATTCGGATACGGCGACTCGATCCTCGTCGGCTCCCTGGTACGTCTCCGCGGTGTGCGCGATGACGACCTGCCGACGCTGGCGAAGTGGGAGATGGATCCTGGGCGGATGGCCACGCTGTCGAACTGGGTAGTGCCGCCGTCCGAGGCTGGGGCGAAGGAGCGCATTGCCAAGTGGAGCGCCAACGAGAAGGACGACCTCGGCTTCGCCATCGAAACGCTCGAAGACCCGCCGATGCTGGTCGGCAACCTCGGATTGTGGGGGGCTCGGCCCAAGGATCGGTGCGCGACGATCGGCATCGCGCTCGGCCGTGACCATATCGGCCGCGGCTACGGTACGGACGCGATGCGGGTGATCGTCGACTACGGCTTCCGCGAGATGGGCCTGCACCGCATCCAGCTCGATGTGGCCCCGTTCAACCCGGCCGGCATGCGCGCTTACGAGAAGGCGGGATTCGTGGAGGAGGGCCGGCGCCGTCAATCCATCTGGCACGACGGACGGTGGTACGACGAGGTCATGATGTCGATCCTCGAGCATGAGTGGGCGGCCCGCCAAACGTGAGCCGCCTCAACCGATGAGGCTCAGCCGCAGGTGCCGTCCGGATTGTAGAAGCCCGGCCCGTTCAGTCCAGGGCCGGTGAGCTGCGGCCGGTTCGCCCCGCCACCGGGCGGGTAAGCCGTGTCGAACCATTGGGTGAAGAACTGGTCGAGCCGGGCGTGGCACGCCGCGCTCTGGTTCGGCAGGAAGGCCTGGTACTCGGTCTCGAGTTGCTTCTCGGTGATGCTGGAGTGGCGGTAGTCGCGCTGGATCCGCTGCAGCGCCGCCGTGAAGTTGTCCTTGCCGAGAATCTGGCGTAACGCGATGTAGGCCGCACCAGGACGCGTGTAAGTGAAGCGGCCCGAGAACAGGGTGGCCGGCGTCGGGTCGGACGGGGCAGCTGTCCAGAGCCCGTTGTTGGCGTAATCGGTGTTGAACTGATCGACCAGGCTCGCGTCGAACGCGGCCGCACCAGCCGGAGTGTCCAGGCCGCCCGCTGCGGTCGCCGCAGTGCGAGCGTCGAACAGGTATTCGCCGAAGGTGGCCATGCCTTCCTTGAAGAAGGTCAGGTTGTAGTTGCCCTCGGTGACGCTGTCACCCCACCACTGGTGCATGTTCTCGTGGTTAAACGTATCGAGGTCGATCTGACCACCCTGGAAGGTGATCATGGTCTGCATCTCTTCTTCGAACCCGGCTTGGGGGATGCCGACGAGGACGCCGTCGGAGGTGAACGGGAACGGTCCGTTGAAGCGGGTCTGGAAGTCGGTGATGTCCTGTTGCTGGTCCATGATCGCCAGGTTGGCCTGCTTCTGCGCCGGGTCGATGCCGCTGGCCTGCGCCTCGTAGTAGCGGATGCCGTCGTCAGCGTCGCGGAAGGTCAGGTCATAGTTGCCGACGCTGTTCTCGACCAGGTAGCTCGCGATCGGTGCCGGCGAGTGCCAGTGATAGGTGGTCGATCCCTTGCGGAAGAGGGCGTCCGGAGCGTTGTGCACGGTGGAGAGCAGCATGCCGTTGGCGACCGCGGTGCGGCCCGCGGTGACGGTGTCGTAGAAGTCGTAGGTCGGTTTCGCGGTCGGATGGTTGTTCAACGGCATCCAGTCCTCGGTGCCGACCGGCTCAGTGGTGACGAAGCCGCCGTCTCCCGGAGGCTTGTTGTTGCGGAACCAGCCCTCGGTCGAGCCGTCGCCGTCGGTGTGCACGCCCGGCCGGCCGGTGTAGAAGACCGTGACTTGGAACAGCATGCCCTTCTTGATGTTCGCCGGTGGTGTGATGACCAGCTTGTTCGCCGGACAGGGGTCGCCGTTCTGCGCGTTCACGTCTTTGCCGGTGACCTCTGGAGTGCACGCCGGAGGCAGCGGGTTGTTGTCCTTGCCGCCGACCGGAACGACCTGGCCGGCCTGGTGCGCTCGCGGGTCGGGGTCGTCCTGCCCGTTGGGGTCGCCCGGATAGGTCGGCTGGACGAATTTGTAAGCAGCGCGTGCACCGCCGACGAGGATGCGGTTGACCGCCAGCTTCGGGCCGTCGTTGTTGTCCACGCCAGTGCGCTCGAAGTCGAGGCTGAAGTCAGTGAGGCACTGTGTCGCGCGCACCGTCAGAACGACGTGGTTACCGGGCAGGAACTGGTTCGCCTTCGCGTCGTAGACCATGTGCACGTCGGTGTGCAGGCTGGTGTAGCCGCCGTTGCCGGTCTCTGGGTACACGTGGTCGCCGAAGTGCGAGAGCGTGTGCGCTCCGGACGAGCAGTTCGTCGGGCCGTTCGGTCCCGGCGCAGCTGCGACGCTCGCCGGGGCGACTGCAAGGGCGGTAAGCGTCAAGCCTGATGCGGCTGCGACCCAAACGCGGCGACGATTCATGATCAACCTCCATCGATGGCTTCCGGAATCATCCCATTTCGAAACCACCGTGTGGAGTTGTCACGTTCAGCCCGTGTGGGCGCCTTCAGTGACCGAGCGTGACAAGGTGATTTCGTTGCCACGGCGCCGAAAAGTCGCGGCTGAAGCAAGCTTGACGCGGCTACTGTCTCGGTTGAAGTAGTTGACGGGTGAAGGAGACTCACGAATGAACAAGCGAGCAACGCGGGCTGGCCGATGAACGTCAAGATCGACCGCGCGTCGGCGCGGACCAGGGCAGCGATCGACCTCGTAGAGGCGCACAGTGCGCGGAACTACGCGCCGCTGCCGGTTGTGATCGCTGAAGGCGAGGGCGCGTGGGTCCGCGACATCGACGGGCGCCGCTACCTCGACCTGCTCGCCGCGTACGGCGCGCTCAACTTTGGGCATCGCCACCCGCAACTCACGGCCATCGCGCATGCGCAGCTCGACCGGCTTACGGTGACCAGCCGGGCCTTCCATAACGATCAGCTCGGCACGTTCTGCGCGGAGCTCGCGAAGCTCGCCGGTATGGATCTCGTCCTGCCGATGAACACCGGAGTCGAGGCCGTCGAGACCGCGATCAAGACCGCGCGCAAGTGGGGCTACCAGGTCAAGGGCATCCCCAACGGCCAGGCGAAGATCGTGATCGCGGGTGGGAACTTCCACGGCCGGACCATAACGATCATCAGCTTCTCGGAAGACCCGTTAGCTACCGCCGATTTCGGCCCGTTCACGCCTGGGTTTGTTCGGGTTCCGTTCGGCGACGCGGACGCGGTGCGAGAGGTCATCGACGATCGGACCGCTGCCGTCCTTATCGAACCGATCCAGGGTGAGCGCGGCGTCATCATCCCGCCCGACGGATATTTGCAGTCCGTGCGCGACGCGTGCACGGAGGCGAACGTGCTCATGATCGCCGACGAGATTCAGTCGGGGCTCGGCCGCACCGGCTATACCTTTGCCTGCGATCACGAGGGAGTGCGTCCCGACATCTACGTTCTGGGCAAGGCGCTCGGTGGAGGCGTGTTGCCGTTGTCCGCGGTCGTATCCCGACGCGACGTTCTCGGCGTGTTCCGGCCCGGCGAGCACGGAAGCACGTTCGGTGGGAACCCACTCGCGTGCGCGATCGGTATCGAGGTCGTCCGCATGATGGCCACCGGCGAGTACCAGCAGCGCGCCGCAATGGTGGGCGAGCAGTTCGCGCAGATGCTCAAGAACCTGCCATCTGACGAGGTCGATGCGGTCCGGAGCCGAGGGTTGTGGGCGGGCATCGACCTCACGCATCGCGACGGCCGTGACGTCTGTGAGGGTCTGCTGAATCGAGGCGTGTTGGCCAAGGAGGCACATGACCGGACCATCCGGCTCGCGCCGCCTCTGGTTATCGAACCGACCGATCTCGAATGGGCGGTGGGGCAGCTCGCTCAGGAGCTCAGCAACGCCTGAGACCTTCGGGTCAGGACCGGACTTGCGGGTGGCCGGGACTCCCAGCCGGGGGAGGATCAACCAGCCGGGGTCAGGCCAACATTTGCGCCATTGGCATCCGCTCCGGTCGGTCCCACCGAGTTCTCATCGGGCGCACAGTTTTACGCCCGTGATCCGACGGCGTGCTGACTGCGCATTCGCCGTCGGAGCGCCAGATCTGAGCTCTTAGGCGGCGGCCAGAGAGAATGGCGGATATACGTCCGTTACCAGCAGGAAGGCATAACCGATCACCCGCTGCCCCCATCGCAGGACACCCTGCACGAAGTCGAACATGCCCCTCGGGTATCGCCCGGTGAACACAATGGCGAACCAGGCAATGATGACGACCACAACGGCGGCAGCCCAGAGAAACAGCAGGATAATCAGGTGTGGAATGACTAGTAGCCACTTCACCAGGGGGAGCCACCGGTTGAGCTCCCGGCCGGCATCGGGGTAGCGGTACTCCAGATGGACTGCTTGATGGTCATCGGTGGACGGATACTGGTCATCCATGAGCGCGAGATAGACAACCACGCGATTCGTGAACCGCTGGAGTTCCAGGTTCCAATCGAACCACCAGCGCGGGTACTTCCGCTTGAACAGGATCATTAGGAGCGGGCCTAAGAAGAGAAGGCCGCCCGCCCCGATCACGACGTATCGCGCGTTGGTGCCATAGGCAGCGTGACCCCAGCCACCCGCCGCAACGACCGACGCGCCGGACACGGTCTGCAGCACGATCATGATAGGTATCACCGCGAAGATCCGAAGCGCAGTTGTCACCCGGTTTAGTGGCCGATCCGGATAATCGACCGAGAATTGCACTGGATACATTGCCTGCGGTAACGACATTTTGTCTCTCCCTTCGACTGCGAGCTCGGAACGCCGTCAAGCGAATGGCTCAGATCGACCTGAGGGTCGCCGAACCACAAGTGGAACTGTCACTCGCCAACTAACCCCGCAGCCGCGGCGGAGTCCAGTCTGACTAGCGGACACGCGAGATCGTTGGGAAACCGTACCGCGGTCCCAGCGACGGACACGTGAAGCGAGAGGTGACCGAGAGCATGTCACCAATGTCGGCCGCCAGCGAGGGTGCTGAGCTCGCCAAGGCGCTAGGCGGGCCAAGCCTCCGATTCCTGGATCCGCCCATGGCCAATCTTGATCCAGTTGCGCGCCTCGCCGTTGTTCCTGATCGACCGAGCGGCAGCCGCACCACCGTGCCTCCGCACTTGCTGCAGAGCGCGGAGTTTCGCCTGCCGGACCTCTGTCGTCGGGTGGCGACGGAGATTCGAGACCAGATGACGGTGTATCGGATCGAGTCAGCCGTCGTCTCCCGGGATGACTTGACCCGCTCGGTAATGGCAAATCTGCGGACCGTGATCGACGCCCTCCGCACCCCTGACCGCATCGATTTGGCTCAGGCGTTCGCCACCGGTAGCCGGCGCGCGCGGCAGGGGGTTCCGCTGCCAGAGGTGCAGCCCGCGTTCCGGATCGGCTTTTCTGGGCTGTGGGACGTCCTGCTCGATGTGGTCGCGGTGGCCGACGACCATCAACGACAGGCCTTGGCGAACGCCGCCACGACCTTCTGGTACCTGATCGACCGGTTTCTCGAAGCCGTCGGCACCGCATATCGGCTGACAACGGCCGAGCTCGTACGTGCGCAGCGGCGCCGTCGCGTCGCCCTCATGGATGCCGTGTTCTCTGGCGGTGCAGTCACCGACCCCACGCGGTGGGAAATCACCGAGCTCCTCGATCTCCCGCATGACGGGACGTTTGCCGTCGTCGTCGCCGAAACCGCTAGTCCCACAGCCGGCGCGCGCCTCGAAATCGAGAGCGCACTCGACGCGATACACATGGGTTCGGCGTGGCGACCTACTCCGGCCTACGAACTCGGCATCGTTTCCATCGGAAGCGCCGAACGTTTGGGCCTGCTGGTGGAGATACTGCGCGAATACGCTACCGGGCGGGTGGGCGTCAGCTCGGCTTTCACCGGGTTGGAGGAGGCGTCGCACGCGCTGCGCTTGGCCCACGTGGCGCGGGCCAGCATTGCTGACGGCGCGGTGACCGCCGCGTGCTACGACGAGTCGCCAGTGTCCATGATTGTTGCTGCGGCCCCGCAAGAAGCGACCAGGATCGCCCAATCCCTCCTCGCGCCAGTTTTGGCACTCCGCGCCGCTGACCGCGACGTGCTCCTCGCCACCGTCGATGCCTGGGTTGCCAACGCGGGCTCGGCGAAGCGGACGGCCGGCCAGCTGTACTGCCACCCGAACCGGTGAGATACCGGCTGCAGCGCGTGCAGAACGAACTGCGCATGTCGCTGACCGACCCGAACGCGGTCGCTCAGCTGGTCGTCGCCCTTCGGGCGTGGCGGATGCTCGGCGACGCGTCGACCCCGGATCACGTTCAGCTGAACATGCCGAAGCTCACGGTGGAGCCGATCACCGCCGGCACGAACCGGAAGATCAACGCATCCGCGCTGAACCCTCCGCTGATATCAAGCGGAACCGTGTGCCGTCGCGCCTGATGTGTCCGGCAACCGGATCCGCGAAGTGGCTTCCGATAACCAACGTCTCAGTGCCGGCGAACCGCTCGACGAGATCAGATCTCGAGACGCGGGCCTGGTCAGGGTTGAAGTCAGAGCCCGCTCCCCAGCGGGGATAGGCGATTTGACATGGGTGATGCATCACGTCACCAGTGATCACGGCCGTCTGACCATGTGACTCGATCTCGACACTGACGTGATATGGCGTGTGACCGGGCGAGGGCACCAGACGCACGCCGTCGATGACCACGTGATCGTCGCTCACCAAGTCGACCAGCCCAGCCTCGTGAATCGGGGCGACCGAATCGGCAAAGCCAGCGAGTTGATCTTCGATCTCGTGCTTCGGTGACCCCTGCCAGTAGCCGAATTCATTGGCCGAGATCACGTAGCGGGCGGCCGGGAACGTAGGTTGCCAGGTTCCATCGACGAGTCGGGTGTGCCATCCGACATGGTCAAAATGCAGGTGGGTGCTTACTACATAGTCGACGTTGCCCGGCTGCACGCCCGTGCTCGCGAGTCGGTCAAGGAAGTCCGTATGCAGGTCGTTCCAGCCCGGGACCGCGGTTCGGTGCTTCTCGTTCCCGACGCCCGGATCAACAATCATCACCTTGCCGGCGATGAGGACCACGAACGCCTGCACCAATCCCTTGAGGCGACCGACCTCATCTATGAAATGCGGCGCCAGCCACGAAGCGCGGGAGACCTCGGCCGGGTCCAAGTCCGGAATCAGCCCCTGAAGCGCAGCGGTCGCATCCAACTCGCCGACGCGGACAACTGTGGCGTCACCGATATCCCATCGGAGGATCTCCATGTCGGTACAGTCCCACCCGGTCAGTGTCCCGTGCCAGGATCAGACGAAAATTCCGGCGCCGAGCTGCGGGACACTAGGAGGACATTCGGTCGACTCCCTTACGGACCTGAACCGACCGGTTGATGAGCTCACGAAGCGCGTCACGATCCACATCGTCGAGACGCTTGATGTACAAGCATCCTTTCCCGGTCTTGTGCGGGCCGAGCCGGGCCAGCACACGCGGGTAGCGGTTCTCGAAGCCTCCGATCAGGTAGATCGCGAGGTGCGGCCGACGCGGCGAAAATCCAGCCAGCGCCGAGTCGCCCTCGTGGCCACTCGCGTAGCGGTAGTGGTACGCGCCGAAACCGATGATGCTCGTCCCCCACATTGCCGGTGGCTCACCAGTGATCTCCTCCATAACGGCGCAGAGCCGGCGGGCATCCTCGCGTCGCTGTGGGTCGGGTATCCGGGCGAGGAACTCCGCCACCGAGGCGCCGGTTCGGCCCGTCGCCGGGCCCTTCTTTGTCACCATGCCGCCATGGTCACATAGCCCCGCCGATGAGCCCGGCACAGTCACGTCGTCATGCCGCTTGTCTGCAATCTTGATCACCTGCAGGATGAAGTCGAGTGCGGCGGGCGGAGGCCGGGTGAACGACCAGGACGGGATCGTCATCGGCGTCGACATGGGCACGACAAGCACGAAGTCAGTCGCATATGACGTCTCCGGTCGGGTCGCCGCGTCACATGCGGTCGGGTACCCATTGCACGAGCCGAAGCCCGGATACGCAGAGCAAGATCCAGATGCAATCCTTGCTGCGGTTGCGCGGACCGTCGCCAGCGTTGCTTTGCAGTGTGACGGTCGGATACGGGCGTTGTCGTTCAGTTCCGCGATGCATACTCTGATTGGCCTTGATCGGGACCGTGAGCCACTGACTCCCGTGATCACCTGGGCCGACCAGCGCGCCAGCGGGCAGGCCGAAAGGCTGCGGGCCGGGCCCGGGGGGTTGGCCTTGCATCGGCGCACCGGCACGCCGCTACATGCCATGGCGCCGCTTCCGAAACTCGTCTGGTTCCAGGAGGAGGAACCGGAACTGGTTGCCCGAGTGCGGCATTGGGTCGGCATCAAGGACTATGTGCTGTGGAAACTGCTGCGTGTGCTGGTCACCGACTATTCGATGGCCTCGGGCACCGGTCTCATGGACATTCACCGGTTGCAATGGGATCCGGAGAGCCTGGACCTTGCCGGAATCTCGCCAGATCAGCTGCCGGAACTGGTCGGCACAACGACGGTGGTACCCGAGCTACCACCCGAGACGGCGAAGGCCGTCCAGCTGCCCAGCGAGACGTCCGTAGTCGTCGGTGCGGGCGATGGCCCGCTGGCCAATCTTGGCCTGGGTGCGGTTCGTCCCGGTGTGGCAGCCTGCTCGATCGGGACCAGCGGGGCGTTGCGGGTGATGGTCGAGCAGCCGACCGTGGACGAGCAGGGGCGCGTTTTCTGCTACGCGCTCACCGATCAGCGGTGGGTGGTCGGTGGGGCGATCAATAACGGCGGTTTGGTGCTGGAGTGGTGCGGGGACGCGCTGGCTCCCGAGCTCAGCGCCGGGCGAGAAGATGAGCTGTTGCGGCAGGCGGGCACGGTGCCAGCCGGCGCCGACGGGCTGATCATGCTGCCGTACCTGCACGGAGAGCGCGCTCCGCACTGGAGCTCGCTACCCAGCGGCGCCTATGTCGGGTTGCACGCCGACCACCGCCGGCCCCATTTGATCCGCGCCGCGCTCGAAGGCGTGTGCCAGCAACTCGCCCTGGTCCTGGACTCGGTTCGTGCCGCTGGCAACGAGGTTAACGAGATTCGCGCGACCGGCGGGTTCGCCCGAAGTGCGCTATGGCGGCAAATGCTCGCCGATGTTCTCGGCACACCGATTGGCTTTCCGGCTGGACATGAAGGCTCCAGTTTCGGTGCGGCGCTGCTCGGCATGGATGCACTTGGCCTTGTTCCGACGATTGATGTCGCAGCCGACCTAGTGGAGATCAACGAAGTAGTGCCGCCCGACCCGGCCGCGGCGCAGGTCTATGCCAACCTGCGGCCTACCTTCGACCGGCTGTACGACGAATTAGTCCCGACGTTCCGCGCCTTGCTGCGGCCCGGCCAGCCGTAGCAACAAGACGCCCAGCTGCCCGCAGAGTCCGGCGTCACTGCTCTCGCCGCCGGTCGAGGAATTCTGAGCATTGCTCGACGACAAGGGCGACCACGTCGGTGTCGACACCCAGCGCTGGATCGAGCCATGCCAGCACGCGCGGCACGGCGTCTTCGAGGCGGCCGGTTGCCAGTGGCACGACTTCGTCGGCTCGCGCGTCGGCGACTGGCGCCCCCATCCCCCGTAGGTGACATATCCAGGCGGCGAGAACCCGCGTCGCTGCTTCCGGGAGCCGTCCCGCGGCGCGTTCGGTGCGCAAGACAGGCAGGATTCTGATAGGCAGTTTTTGCGAGCCATCGGCCGCGATGCGATCGAGCCGATCACGCATCCGCGCGTTGGTGAACCTGGCGAGGAGCGCAGCCTGGTAGGCCGCAACCTCGGTGGTCGGCTGATTGAGATAGGGGGACGCGACCGCCCACCACGCTGCCAACCAGGATTGGCAGATTTCGTCGGCGACCGCGTCGGCCACGGTGGTATGACCGCGTATCGATCCCGCGTACGCAAGCAGAGAGTGAGCGCCATTGAGTAGCCAGAGCTTGCGGTGCTCGTACGGCGTTACGTCGTCGGTGAAGGTGGCACCGGCGTCCTGCCAAGTCGGCCGACCGCTGGGGAAGACGCCGCTGAGCACCCATTCACGAAACGGCTCTGTGACCACCGGACG
Organism: uncultured Actinomycetota bacterium; assembly: GCA_963809815.1. GTDB lineage: Bacteria > Actinomycetota > Actinomycetes > Mycobacteriales > Jatrophihabitantaceae > CAVVJA01. The sequence continues at coordinate 314,543 of CAWELM010000025.1, read as the reverse complement.
GCGATCGTCCAACCCAGTGGCCTCGACAACGGCGCGGATGTCTTCGGGGGTCGCTCGAGGCGTGATCCGGTCGACCATGGTCGTCACCACGGCGAGTGAGTCGTGAAGCCACGAAGCCAGGTCTGCGTCGACCAGCTCGGCCATGTCGTGCACGACACGTTCGGCCAATGCGCCGTTGCTTGGTGTGTTGTCACATGGCACCAGCGCGAGCGGGCCGGCATCGGCGTTTCGCCGGGCGGCCAGGCCGGCGACGAGGCGGGCTGGAGCAGTACGCACCCGACCGGTGAGATCCCTCCGCAGAGTTTCGATGTCCGCTTCAACCTCGGGTCGGCCGGTGTCCAGCCCGCCGGTGGCGCCACGTAGGTAGCCGGCCTCGGTCACCGTGATCGTGACCGCGGACAGCTCCGGGGCCTGAAAGTAGCGCAGCCAGCTCTCGTGGTCCGGCGCGACGTGGGCGCGCGACAGGCTACTGATCACCTCGAACCGGTCGTCGTCACTGGCACGCGACACGAGCGTGTACAGGCCCTCTTGCGTATTGAGGTCGTCGACCAAGTCATAGCTGCTCGTTCCGGTGAAGGCCGCAATGCCCCAGTCCGCCGCATCCCGGGCATGCTCGGTGTACCAGCATTCGTGGGCACGAAAGAAATTGCCCAGACCCAGGTGAACAGTCCGCACTGGCGCCGCGGCCCGAACCTGACCGACTGACCGTGACAGCCGCACGGGCCTCACGGCCGAGGATCCCGGCGCAATATCCGCACCGATCCCGGTTCAGCCATAGCTCGTATAGTGAGGCTGGCCAGAACTCAGGGCAACCGTTTCGAAGGTCGATCACCCAATCGGCAAACGCGGGGGTGGACCGTGGTCGAGACAACGAGTCGGGCGCGCTCGACGGTAGAGCAGATCGGCGGGCCGCACATCGTCCTTACCGAAGGGCAGATCCGGGCGTTTGTACGCGACCAGCTCGCCGCCGTGTCCCTCGACGGCCGGAGCGTCTGCGTGATCGTGCCGGACGGCACCCGCAGCTGCCCGCTGCCTCTCCTGGTGTCCGAGATCCACAACGTGCTGCACGGACGGGTCCGCCGTCTCACCGTTCTCGTTGCACTCGGCACACATGCCGCGATGAGCGAAGAGGCGCTCGCCGCGCACTTGGGCTATCCGGCCGGTTCCTTGGCCGATCGTTACCCGTCGACGACTGTGCTGAACCACGCGTGGTGGGATCCGTCCACGTTCGTGCAAGTGGGAATCATCAGCGCCGATCGGATCACCGAACTGTCCGATGGGATGCTGCACCACACCGCCCATGTGCGGGTCAACCGCGCCGTGGTCGAACACGATGTGACGATCATCGTCAGTCCGGTATTTCCGCACGAGGTAGTCGGGTTTTCTGGTGGAAACAAGTACCTTTTCCCCGGCATCTCCGGCCGTGAACTGATCGATCTTTCTCATTGGCTCGGGGCCTTGATAACGAGCGCGAAGATCATCGGTACTCGAGGAGTCACTCCGGTGCGTGCACTGATCGACGAGGCCGCCTCGATGGTCCGCGGTGAACGCTTCGTACTGGGCCTGGTCACCAAGTCCGGCACCCGCGACCTGCATGCGGTGACGTTCGGCGACCCGTCCGCTGCGTGGGCGGCGGCTGCGGACGTATCGGCCGAAACGCACGTTCGCTACCTCGACGCGCCGGTACGTCGCGTCCTGTCGCTAATACCGACCAAGTACGACGACATGTGGACCGGCGCCAAAGGCTTTTACAAGGTAGAGCCCATCGTCGCCGACGGCGGTCAAGTCGTCCTGTACGCCCCGCATATCCGGGACATCAGCGCGACCCATCCGGCTGTCGAGCAGATTGGTTATCACTGCCGGGACTACTTCGTGAAGCAATGGGACCGATTCAAGGACTTCCACTGGGGTGATCTGGCCCATTGCACCCATCTTCGTGGGGCCGGAACCTACGACGAGGTCGACGGCGAACGCGATCGAGTCACCGTCACCTTAGCCACCGGTATCCCCGAAGATCGCACCCGGGCGATCAATCTTGATTACCTTGATCCACGACACGTCGATCCGACGGCTTGGGCAGCCGATCCGGACACGCTCGTCGTGCCGGACGCCGGAGAGGACCTCTACCGCCTGCGTTGAGTCGTTGGTCCTGCCGCGTCAGGATTTCCGCGCTAGCCGTCCTTGGGTGAGGGCAGCGGTATCCACCTCGTCGAGGGTCGTGACGACCAGGTCAGCAGCCGCGAGTAGCTCGGCGTCGTCGGCTCGGGCTATCCCGATCGCGTTCATGCCGCCCCGCTTGGCCGCCTCGACGCCGGCGGCGGCGTCTTCCATCACGATCGCCGCCTGAGGCTCGACGCCGAGTTCGCGTGCCGCGGTGAGGAAGATTTCTGGGTCAGGCTTTCCGTGGGCGAAGTCTCGACCCGACAAGTCGACGTCGAAGTAGTCCAACAGGGAAGTGCCCGGTTTCACGGTCGGTGCGGAAATCTTGTTCTGTTGCGCGAAGGTGTCCAGCCGGATCTTGCTCAGGAACGATGTCGCGTTCTTAGACGATGAGGCGTCGGCAATCCGTAGTCCGGCCTCCTTGGTCGTGATGACGAAACGCAGCGCATCGGGATAGGCAGTGAAATCGCCCGCGTCGATAAGCCGCAGTACCATCTCCTGCTTGCGCTGCGCGTATTCCGCGACTCGCCTCTCCGCGTCCGGCACGTCGAAGTAGTCGAGCGCCGCTCGAGCGCCGCTCATGCGCGGCTTGCCGGACACGTATTGCTCGTACACGCGGGGGGTGAAGGCGTCCCGCGACCACGTTGTCTGCTCGCGGATGTCCTGCCAGTCGGATTCCATCAGCTCGCGTAGTGACTCCTGCCAGGCCTTCTCGTGCGGTGAGTCGACCAGTACGCCGTCGACGTCGAAAATCGCTCCCCGGAACATTGGCATGGTGGCATCCCTACTGGGTGATTGGCGGGCGCGGGCCCAGTTCGAATTCGGTGTGGTCGCCAGGACGCATCTCGCGGACCTCGTCGCCAACGCTCAGCTGGAACGGTCGGTTGGCGCCCTCGGGGTGCATCGTCAACGTGAGGCGTTCATGCGTGAGCGAGACGAGAATGCGGCGGCGACGGAACTGCATGGGGAAGGAAAGGGCGTGAAGCTGGCTCGGGAGCCGAGGGTCGAAATGCAGGTCGCCATCACGCACTTGGGTGCCCGCGAAATAGCGTTGGACCAGGTCGAGCGTCCCGGACATGACACCGGTGTGGACGCCTTCCTTCGTGGTGCCACCTTGAACGTCTTCGACATCACTCTGCAGCGCGACCATAAACCGCTCCCAGGAACTGTCCGGATCAAGTGCGGCCAGAACTCCGGCGTGGGTCACGAAGCTCAATGTCGAACCGTGCGAAGTCCGTCGGTCGTAGTACTCGATGTTCCGCTTCGCCGTATCGTCGCGGTACTCATAACCGAGGCGCTGGAAGATGCCCGCGAGTTCGGCGCGCGAGAACAGGAAGAAGAGCATCACCGTATCGGCCTGCTTGCTGATCTTGTAGCGATTCGGGTCGTCACCCTCAGCGCGCAGGATGCGGTCTAGCCGCTGAATGTTGCCGTGCTTCGCTCGATACGCATCCCAGTCCAGCTCTTTGAGGTCCTCGTATCCCTCAAACTGGCTGATGATGCCGTCGTCGTGGAACGGGACGAACATTCGCTGGCTCATCTCCCGCCACTGAGTGAGCTCTTCGTCGTCGATGTGCAGCCGGGCCCGCAACGCCGCAGCGCGGCTCGCGGGCAACATGGTAAGCAGCCGGGCCGCAATGTCGCATAGCCACGCCACCGTGACGTTGGTGTAGGCATTGTTATACAGGCCACTCTCAGTGGCATCCGGATACTTCTCATGGAACTCGTCCGGGCCCATCACGCCGTGAATCTCATAGCGCTGGCGCGCGGGGTTGTAGTGCGCGATCGACTCCCAGAACCGGGCAATTTCTAACATCATTTCCGCGCCATACTCGGCGAGGAAGGCATGGTCGTGCGTAGTCTGGTAGTAGTGCCAGATGTTATAGAAGATCGCCGCGTTGACGTGCCGTTGATTGTGGCTGAGGTCGGGCTCCCACTGGCCGGATAGTGGATTGAGATGGGTGTTCTGGGTCTCCTCGGTGCCCTCACTTCCGCTCTGCCATGGGAACATCGCGCCGCGATATCCCGCCGCGCGGGCGGCGGCCCGCGCTTCGCCCAGCCGGCGGTATCGGTACATCAGAAGGCCGCGGGCGATTTCTGGCAGCCGAACGTTGAAGAACGGGAATGCGTAGATTTCGTCCCAGAAGATGTGACCTCGGTAGGCCTCCCCGTTCAGTCCGCGGGCCGGCAGCCCGGCATCAAGATCAGCGGTATGCACGGAGCACACTTGCAGCACGTGGGCGATGTGCAGCCGGAGCAGCTGTTGCACGCGCTCGTTTCCGGACACCGACACATCGCAAACCTGCCAGAGCTCATCCCAGGCGGCACAATGTCGCTCGTAGGATCCGGCAAAGTCGGTATGGCGAACCGCTGAGGTCGCTGCTTTCATCAATGTGTCGCTGACGGCTGGGTCGCGAGAGATGTAGAAGCTCACCATCTTCTCGACCCGTGTTGGTATACCTGGCTGCACGTCGAAGGCCAGGACTTGCTGGATGTAGTCCTCCATTTGGTAGAGCGTTCGTCCGACTGGCAATTGTTGCTCGTCACGAAATACCCGCGTTCGAGCAGCTTCGCTGATGTAGAGGTTTGATTGTCTGGTTTCTGACTTGAGGGCGATGACCTCAGGCCCGTACGTGCGTGGGGATACCGGATTCAGGTGCCGCCCTTCCAGCTGCCGATACCTGGCGACACCGGCATTGCGCACTCGGCCGTCGATCGCGGTGATGACCTCCACATGACCCGACCAATCCTCGGGTACGAGAGTCCATTCGATCGCTGCGTGGTGGCGGGCGGCCATGCTCACGAACCGCCGGCTGTCCAGAGTTGTCTGCCGGCCGCTCCGATCTCGAAAGCGAATGAAGCGGCGAACGGTCGCGGTCCGGATGTCAAGCTCGTGTGAGTAGTCGAGCAGCTCTAGATCAGACAGTCGGACCGCCTCCTCCCCTTCTATCCGCAACTGGAGGACGAGCCAGTTCGGCATGTTGACAAGGTCTTCGTTCAACACCGGCAGACCGCCCAGAATTGTGGTTTCCCGGTTATAGCCGCCGTGCACGTAGGTACCTGGATAGTGCACGTCGTCTGCCGACTCCCACTCGACCGCACCCCGACTGCACAGATAGCCGTTTCCCGTCGAGGTCAGAGCTTCACGGAGTCCTTCGGCCGCCGGATCGAAGCCCTGATAACTAAAGAGGAAACCGTCCACGGCGCCTCCTCCGTCGTTCGGGGCGGTCGCACCACTACACGACGTTGCCGCCATCGTCAGGCCGCGGGTCATCCCGCCCTTTGACTCATCATGCCGCAACCGTGACAGTGCGGCGGCCCGTCGCATGGGACAGACGGTCTAGAGGTCAGCGGTTGGGTGGACGCAAACGGCGCCAACTGCAAAGAATGGTCGTTGGGGCCACAAGCAGCCGAGGTGACTGATATGACAAGCATCATCGATAGCCCTATTCCGGCCGATCTGGCCGAGTCCGTCGGGAGAGTCAGCGCGCTACTCACGGCAGCACCGCTAGGCGTGGCATTCTCCGGCGGCGTCGACTCCTCAGTGCTGCTCGCGTTGGCAGTGCGAACGCTCGGTCCAGATCAGGTCGTCGCCATTCTCGGGGTCTCGCCCAGCCTGGGAACGGATGATCGGCGGGCGGCACACAAGGTAGCCGCGTATATCGGTGTGCGCCTGGTCGAGGTGCAAACCCGGGAAGGGGAGGCCGAGGCATATCGCGTCAATGGACCGGATCGTTGCTTCCACTGCAAAACCGAGCTGTTCAGTCGCATCGAGCAGGACGTGGCTCCGGTATATGGGCTGGCTGCCGTGGCCTACGGCGAGAACGCTGACGATGGGCGGCGGCCGGATCGGCCTGGTTCTCGCGCGGCTGTCAATCACAAGGTGCTGCGGCCACTCGCGGACGCGGGACTGGACAAGGCGACAGTGCGGGCAATAGCTCGGGCGTTGCGACTGCCTAGCGCCGACAGGCCGGCGGCGCCGTGCCTGGCTTCCCGGATTCCACATTTCCAGGAGGTCACCGCGGCGAAGCTTGCTCAGGTCGAAACGGCGGAGCGAGCGCTACGGAGCCTAGGTTTTCTCGACTCGAGAGTGCGCCATCACGGCGAGGTGGCCCGCATCGAGCTGCCCGCTCACGATCTGCCCCGGGCCGTAGCTCCGGGGACGCGGCAGCAGCTGCATGCCGCAGTTGTGGCGGCCGGCTTTCAGTTCGTCGCAATCGACATACTGGGCATCCAGTCTGGCGTATTCACGTTGTCGGCGCTGGCTAGGCAACCGTGACTGAGCACTGGGAGCCGGACGAGGCGTTGACCGCCTATCTCGAACTCGATCACGACCGGGCGCGGCGACGCGGCTACCCAGAGGCCGTGTTCTGCCAAGGAAAGACCCCGGAGCAGGTCAGCGCCATTGCCCGGGCCATCCGGGCGGCCGGCACTACGACACTGTTCACCCGGGCGAGCGCGGCGCACGCCAAGGCGATCCTGCTCGAACTTCCCGACGCCCGTCATGAAGACGTCGCGCAGATGATTGCCTGGCCGCCGCAGCCACCGCCCACTTGCGGCGGACGCGTCCTGGTCATTGCCGCCGGCACGTCAGACCTGGGAGTTGCCCGAGAGGCCCAACTGACCGCGAGCTACCTCGGCCGCGCGGCTGACCTGATTGTCGATGTCGGTATCGCCGGGTTGCAGCGCATCCTGCGCCGGCTCGACCAGCTCCGGTCCGCCCGCGTCATCGTCGTTGTCGCCGGAATGGACGGTGCATTGCCCGGGCTGGTTGCCGGGCTCGTCTCCGCGCCGGTGATCGCCGTACCGACGTCGGTCGGGTACGGCGCCGCATTCGAGGGCATAGCGCCGTTGCTGACGATGCTCAACTCCTGTGCCCCCGGCGTTGCGGTTGTCAACATCGACAATGGGTACGGCGCCGGCCACCTTGCCGCGCAGATCGCGGCGCCAACCTAGTGTCTCGCTAGCGGGACACTAGAGCGTTAGTGGGCCGGCCATGAGACCCGCCCGCGCGGCAGCAGCGATGGCCTCCTCGAGCACCCGTCGAACGGGAAGGGCGTGCGCGGCCGCGATCGCTGCCGCATCGTCAAATTCCGGCGTCGCGTGGATGATCTCGCCGCCGAGATATGCGACTTTGATGCGAACCTGGCCGTCCATCACCGCCACTGGCACCGAGGTCCGAGCAAGAGCAGTCCGATGGACTGTGACCTCGCGGACGCCGGTCGTGCTGGTGAGTTCGAACATCAGACGCCGCAACGCGTCCCGCGTATCAGGGGAGGTCAAGACTGCGAGCGTGTGAGCCGGTCGGCCCTTCTTCATCACGATCGGCACCAGCCATGCATCCGCCGCACCGGCGCCGAGAAGCGTGGCGAGCACGCTCGGCCAGATCCGCGGATCCAGGTCATCGACATTGCTCTCCAGGACCGACAAGATCGACTCGACAGCGGCGTCCGAGCTCAGATCCTGGCGCTCGCCGAGCACGACTCGAACGACATTCGGTCGGTCGCGAACATCCCGGCTGCCGGCCCCCATGCCGACGGCGTGCACCGTCATCGGCGGCAGGTCGGATGACTCGTTCGACATGGCGGTGACGAGCGCAACCCCCGTCGGCGTCGCCAACTCGCCGTCGCCACCGGAGAGCACCCGCCAACCAGACGCCAGCTCCAGCACCGCCGGCACCGGCACCGGCAGAGCACCATGCCCGCTCGTGACCCGCCCGGCGCCCAGGGCAATAGCGCTGCACGACATCGACGTCACGTTGAGGACGTCAAGCGCCGCGCAAACTCCGACAACGTCAGCGATCGAATCCCAACTCCCGACTTCGTGGAAGTGGACCTCGCTTGCCGGTATCCCGTGCACTCGACCTTCGGCCTCGGCAAGCCGCAGGAACACCCGCTGAGCTCGCTCGCGGATCAGGTCAGGCAGGTCCGCCTGAGCGAGCAGCGTCCGAATATCGGCCCAGCTGCGATCAGGCTGGTCCTGGGCTACTGACACGACGTCGATCTTGGTCGCGCGCAGGCCGGCGCGGGATACGACGGTGGCGACAAGATCGACGGAGTCGGCCGTCACGGTACTCACCGCATTCGACACCGTCTCGAGCGGCGCACCGGCATCGATCAACGCGGCAAGCAGCATGTCACCCGCCAAACCCGCGGTGGCATCGATCCAGGCGTGTAGGCCCACGTCCGGCGGTGTCACTCGACCTACCGTAGACGGTGCGGCCTCGACGAACTGCTGGTCGGCTCCTACGCGCGCCGGCTAACTACATCCCGACCGGCTGAACGGTGCGGACGACATTGGCCAGCATCTCGTTGTACTGCTCGGTGGTCAGGTTCGGATCGGTTATCGACGAGGCGGGCCGTCGGTTGCCGGGGCTGATCGGCCTGGCACTTCGCGGGAGGGTATGGCGCAGGCTGCGTGCAATCCGCATCGGCGGGTTCGCCGGCAGTGGCCGCTCGAGTAGCTCAGTCATCTGAATCTCCAAGGATTCCAAGGGAATTGTTTCTTCCAGAGTGGTCATCGAGGTTGCCGGATGGCATCGGCCAGGCGGGTGAGCAGTCGGACGAGGGCGGTGTCCTCCGATCGGTATCCGACTCACGGTCTCGGCTGCTACCCGAGCACATTTGTGGAGCGGCTCCCGGACCCGTGCCGTCTCGTCCAGTTCGTCCGCGTTCAGATCAGGCGCCGCGGTCGCGGCCGCGTCGATAATGCTGCGAGCACGGCGCTGGTTGTCGCGAGCACGACCAGAAGCCGTGACCTCGGACCGCCGGAGGCCAAGCATGACATCGCGCGCCTGCTCGCCGCCGTCGATGGTGATGGGCTCAAATCGGTAGCCGACGATCTCGGCCATTTGGCCCGGACCGCCCTCCGTCGGGAGGCCTACCAGTCCACGGCGACGTACTTGCTTTCGGTGAAGGCGAGCAGCCCTTCGGTGCCACCTTCGCGGCCCAGACCGCTCTCTTTCACGCCCCCGAACGGCGCGGCCGGGTCGGAGACCAGCCCCCGATTGAGGCCAACCATGCCGGCCTCGATTCGCTCGCTAACTCGAAGGCCACGGGCGAGATCCGTCGTATAGACGTAGGAAACAAGGCCGTACTCGGTGCTGTTGGCGAGCTCGATCGCCTCGTCCTCGGTAGTAAACGTCACGACCGGTGCAACCGGTCCGAATATCTCGGTCTGCAGGATGGCAGCATTTGACGGCACGTCTGACAGGACGGTTGGCGGGTAGAAGTAGCCCTCGCCGTCCGGCACGGTCCCGCCGCTGCGGAGGGTCGCCCCTTGCTCGACGGCATAGTCGACCAACTCGGCGACCTTGCGGCGAGCGGAGTCGTTGATCAGCGGGCCCACCGCGACATCCGCATCGGATCCGGGACCAACCTTCAGCGCGCTCATTGCCGCGGTGAGCCGCTTCGTGAACTCCTCGGCGATCGGCGCTTGGACGTAGAAGCGGTTGGCTGCCGTGCACGCCTCGCCGCCGTTGCGCATCTTGGCGATCATGGCGCCGGCAATTGCGGCGTCGAGATCAGCGTCCGCGAAGACGACAAACGGCGCGTTTCCCCCTAGTTCCATCGAGCAGTTGACAACGTGTTCGGCGGCTTCCGCGAGTAGCGTCCGGCCCACCTCGGTGGATCCGGTGAACGACAGTTTCCGCACGCGGGGGTCGGCTAGCATCGCCGACACGACGGGGCCCGACCGGCGTGACGGGAGCACATTGACCACACCGGCCGGCGCGCCGGCCTCCTCGAGAATTGCCGCGAGAGCCAGCGCTGTAAGGGGCGTTTCGCTGGCCGGCTTGAGGATCACGGTGCACCCGGCCGCGAGCGCCGGCCCGATCTTCCGGGAAGCCATGGCCGCCGGGAAGTTCCATGGAGTGACCAGAACGGAGATGCCGACTGGTTGGTGGATGACGAGGATCCGGTTGGTGCCGGCGGGTGCCGTGCGCAGCTGCCCGTCGATTCGTACGGCCTCTTCGCTGTACCACCGGAAGAACTCGGCCGAGTACAAGATCTCACCCCGCGCGTCGGCCCGGGCCTTGCCGTTCTCGGCGACAATGAGCGCGGCGAGCTGATCAGCCCGGTCCACCATCAACTGGAAGGCGGCCCGCAGAATCTCGCCGCGCTGGCGAGGTGGCGTCGCGGCCCAGTCCGCAGCGGCGGCTTCCGCGGCATCGACGCAGGCACGAGCGTCGACCTCGGTACCGTTCGCGACGTCGGCCAGTGTCTTGCCCGTCGCAGGATCGAGGACGGGGAAGGTGCCACGGTCGGACGCAGGTCGCCGTTGCCCGCCGACGATCAGCTCGGTCGGTACACCGTCGATCCGGCTGTCGAGCCCGTTGTCGGTGGAGTCGACTCCACTGGCGGTCTGCTGCGTAGCGCTATTTGTGGTCTGCGTGGTCATGGCTACAGCCTTCCGTGGAGATGGGCGCTGGTTGCCTGTGCGTCGGCGTCATCTCGTCGACAGGTCCACTCTATGAGGCGGTGTCGTAACGGCGCAGGTCTGGCGATCGGTGTCAGTTCGACAGCAGCGGGACGAGCAACTCGGCGTCGGTCATCGCGCCGTGGTGGCCGACGAGCGTGGACGTTCGAGATTCGGCTTTGCGGCGAACCACCGCGCTGTCAGAGACGGCGAGCGCGATCAGGTCGCCGATCCGCCCACGCGCTTGCTCGCTGACAACGGGGCCGAACCAGCCCCGAGTGATTGCCTCGTCGCGGGTAATTAGCTCGATCCGATTCCCGATCGCCTCGGTCCAGCGCGCGCGCACGGCGTCGAGTTCGCCTTGCGCAACGTGTAGGTAACGTGCCCGGGGTTCGCCAGCCAGGAGGTCGACTCCCTCCTTGAGAAGCGGCTCGCTGTCATAGTCGATCTTTGCTTCTTCCGGGACGTCGAGCATGCCGTGATCGCCGGTGACGAGCAGACGGGCACGGGGCGGCAATCGATCCGAGAGCATCCGCACTCCTCGATCGATCAGCTCCAGCTGCGCCGGCCAGGCGTCGGATCGCGTGCCGCGGACATGCCCGATCAGGTCGAGTTCCGAGCTGTAGCAATAGACGAGGCCGCGTCGGTGACGGGCCGTGTCGCCGACCAGCGTCGCGGTGTCCGCGGCGGTGAACGAAGCGAGGTAGTCCCCGCCTCGAAGCGCCGCTCGGGTCAGCCCGCTGTCGCGGAACATGGGCGAGGACACCACGGTCGCGCTGACCCCGGCCCGGGCGGCCCGCTCGAACGCTGTGTCTTCCGGCTGGATGCGCTCGGGTGGCTGCTCCTCGGTGAGATCCCGACCGGAATACGCCCCCCGCCAGGTCAGCCAGTTGACCGGCTCGGTGAGACCGTTCGCACGGGTGGTGTAGCCAGTAATGCCGTGCCTACCCGGCGGCACACCCGTGCCGAGCGAGGTGAGGCTCGCGGCCGTCGTCGTCGGAAATCCGGCCGTGAGCGGCCGAGCGGCGAGGCTCGATAGGAACGGCGCCTCGTCGCTGTGTGCACGCAGCAGCTGCCAGCCGAGGCCGTCGACGAGCAGGACGACAACGCATTCGGCCGGTTCGATGGCCAGTACATTGGGCTCGCCGGCAACACCCAACGCGGCCAGCGCGGACGGCAGCACGTCGGCCAGGGAGGATTCCCCGTAGCGGACCGCGCCGGTGGCTGACGACGCCATGGTCACCTGCCCGACTCTAGAGCTCAGTGAGACGGCGACGTCGCTGCGGCTGCGTCCGTGGACGGAGCGACGCCCCTCTCGCCTGTCTCGAGCGGACCGCAGCTCTGTCGCGGGGACCGGGGACCAGCGATCGGATGCATCCCTTCCGGGTGCAGTGTCGGACGGGCGAGCTAGCGTCAGCCCGGACGTCGGCGCAGGGCCGGCGCCGCTAACGAAGGAGAAGGAGAGATGGCCGGCGAGATCGTGCACATCGAAATCCCCGCCGATGACACCGCCACCGCGCGCCAATTCTGGGGCTCGCTCTTCGGCTGGGAGTTCACCTCCTACCCGGGACCGTCCGAGTACCTCATGGCGCGGCTGAGTGAAGACCAGGGCGGTGCGATCACCAACATGGAGCCGGGCAAGCGCGGGCCCCGCGTGTACTTCAGCGTGGACGACATCAACGATGGGGCAGCAAGAGTCAACGAGCTCGGCGGGAAGGCGACCGAAGCGATGCCGGTTCCCAAGATGGGCTGGTTCGTGACCTGTACCGACCCGCACGGCAATGAGTTCGGGCTATGGCAGACCGACGAGAGCGCACCGGAACCGAGCTGAGTCCAGTCTCTGGTTGCGAGCAACTGAGCGTAGGTCTCGCGTCGGATCCACGTGGCTCGGCTACGGGGTCCGGCGCGAGCCATGCGAAATAGCCGCCCCTTGGAGCAGGCTCCTCAGAGACTCGCGTCGTCGTGCAGGCGCTTCATGCGGCGGCCCGGCGCGGGAAGCTCGGCCCGTCCGCGGCGGAGCGTGCGGCCGATCGGACCGTCTGCTGCTCAGCAGATCATCGCCGGGAGGTGTAGAGCCGCTCCGGAGTGATCAACACGGCCGTGCGTCGCTCGGCGGCCATCACGCGGTCGTAGGTATCCCAATCGTCGTGTGTGCCGCCCGCGGCTGTGAAGATCTCGCGAAGCAGCAGCCGTAACCGATCGGCGTCAATGCCGGGCAATGGGTCGTCCGGACCGACCAGTTCGACCGGTCCGTCGACGGCCGCCCATTCCCAGCCGGCGCGCAGCGTGGCAGTAGCGCGCGGATGGGCCCGCAGAAGTCGCACCTTGCGGGCCCCGCCGACGGCGACCAGGCCGACGATCGTCGCACCGGTCAGCGGATGGGCCAGCACGCCAACATTTCCGACGGATGCGTGCACGGACCCGTCCGGTAGAGCGATAGCGATGACCGCGAGCCCATGGTCCGCTGGGACCAGAGCGGCGAACGGGCCGATGTCGATCATGGCGCTCTTCTCGTTGGCGATCGCGGCTCACGTGACGACGACGCCACGCCCTATTGGTGCGTGATGTCGCGAAATAATACGGAGCCCAGCCGTGTGTCAGCCCTGCTAGTGCGCCAGTGGGCGTTCCCGCCGTACGTTGTTGGCTCCGCTTGGCGCTGGCCTTCCTTCTGTTCGGCACTCAGCTGTTATCGATACGGTGTCGGCCATACCCGGTGATGCCGAGGGTCGACGGAGAGTTGTCGGCCCGGCTGTCTGTCGGCGGATACGAGGAGAAGAGTCGCGATGGCTACGGTGGACGAAACTCGCGAGCGCTCAGCGCTGGCTCTCGAGCGCTGGTATGCGCTCAACTGGGAGGACGTTGCCCACCGGCTCGGGGTGGTCCCGGAGTCGGGCCTGTCGCAGGGTGAGGCCGCGAGGCGGCTCGCGGCCGACGGACCGAACGCGCTGCCGGTCGAGCAGCCGCCCTCCCAGCTGCGCCGCTTCCTGGCCGAGTTCACAAGCTACATGCAACTGATCCTGGTTGGCGCGGCGGTTGTCTCACTTCTGATCAAGCAGTGGACGACGGCCGTCGTCCTGGGCGTGATCTCTCTCTTTAACGCGCTGACCGGGCTCCGCCAGGCCGGCAAGGCGGAGAGCGCAATGAATGCGCTGCAGTCGATGATGAAGGCAACCGCGCGAGTACGACGCGACGGCATCGAATCGGTGATTCCGGCCGAGCAGCTCGTCGTCGGCGACGTCATATTGATCGCGGCGGGTGACGAGGTCCCGGCGGATGGGCGAATCGTCTCGTCCAGCGCGCTGCAGATCGACGAGTCAGCCCTGACCGGCGAGAGCGTCCCCGCATCAAAGGAGGCCGCGAGGCTCTCGGGCAGCGACGTCGGCCCGGGCGAGCAATCGAACATGGCCTTCATGCACACGCCGGTCACGCACGGAAGCGCGATGGTCATCGTCACGGCGACCGGGAGCAATACCGAGGTCGGCAAGATCGCGCACATGCTTTCCTCGACTGCGAAAGAGGAAACTCCGCTCACGAAGCAGATGAACACGCTGACACTGTGGATCGTCGGTGCGGCGGGATTCACGATGATCGTGATGTTCGCCCTCGGTCTCAGCCGCGGGGAATCATGGACGACGTTGTTCAATTCAGCGGTCGCGCTCGCGATTGCGGCAATCCCGCTGGCCCTGCCGATGGTCGTCCAGGTCGTGCTTTCGCTCGGTAGCGTTGAGCTCGCGAAGGAAAAGGCGATCGTCAAAGATCTGCCCTCGGTGGAAACCCTCGGCTTCACCTCGGCGATCAACTCTGACAAGACCGGCACGCTGACGATGAACCAGATGACGGCGGTGGAGGTCATCGATCCGACCGATCGCTATGCGATCACTGGCACGGGCTACAGCCTCGAGGGAAAGATCAGCCACCCGGCCGGCAAGACCGACACTATCGAGGCGGCGATCCTGCCGTACGTGATCGCTAGTGACGCCAATCTCGTTGACGGCAAGGTCGTCGGCGATCCCACCGAGGGCGCGTTGCTCGTACTGGCCTACAAGGCCAGCGTGTACATCGACGAGACGCGCGAGCGGCTGCCCCGGCTCGCCACACTGCCGTTCGACCCGAGCTACAAGCTGATGGCCACCTTCAATCAGGCCAAGGACGCAGCGGGCAACGACGTCGTGCGATGCTTCGTGAAAGGGGCCGCGCCGGCGGTCATGAGCCGCGCCGCGACAGCCCTTTCCGACGGCGTGAGCATCCCCTGGGACGACACGATCAAGCAGCGCGCCCAGCAGCACGTCGAGCGCATGGGGCAGCGGGGCCTGCGGGTCATGGCCGGTGCGTTTCGCGATCTGGATGCCGCTAGCTTCGACCCGAACGGCGATCTGCTAGCCCTGGTCGAGGGATTGGAGATGACGAGCCTCGTCGGCATGGTGGATCCGCCGCGCGAGGAGTCGAAGGCTGCCGTGAGCGATGCGCAGGCGGCGCACATCCGGGTGCGGATGGTGACGGGCGATGACGTCGTCACTGGAGCGGCGATCGCCAAACAGCTCAACATCCCGGGGCAGGCAATGCTCGGCTCGGAGTTCGCCGCGCTGTCCGAAGCGGAGCGGCTCGAGCGAATCGAGAGCATCGGCGTCGTCGGCCGGGTCGCCCCTGAGCACAAGGTGCTCCTTGCGGAAACCCTCAAGAAAAAGGGCCACGTGGTGGCGATGACCGGCGATGGCGTCAATGACGCACCGGCCATCAAGGCGGCCGACATCGGCGTTGCCATGGGGAGCGGCACCGAGGTCGCGAAAAATGCCGGCCGCATGATCTTGTCGGACGACAACTTCGCGACGATCGTCTATGCGGTCGAGCAGGGCCGCAAGCTTTACGACAACCTCAACAAATACATCCGGTTCGTGCTGCTCGAGCTCATCGCTTTCGTGCTCACCTTCCTCGGCGCAACCTTGTTCAACCTGGCCGCTGGCCAACCATTCACCCCAGCGCAGATTCTGTGGATCAACTTCCTCGTCAACGCCCCGTTCGGCATTGCGCTCGGCTTCGACAAGGAAACCCCCGGATTGATGAGGCGTCGGCCTCGTCCGCGCGGGGATTCGATTCTGACCACCGGGGTGGTGGTTACCTGCAGCCTCGTCGGGCTGTACATCGCCGGTGCGAACCTGACCCTGATCGCGGTTGGCAACAACCATTACGGCAGCCTCGCGGTCGGCCGGTCGATCGGACTGGTCGCGTTCTCGCTGATGCTCATTGTCGCTGCCTTCGAGGCTCGTAGCGAGACCGAGACCGTGTTCTCGATAGACACGTTCAACAGCTCGCGGATGAACCTGATCGCCCTGGCTGAGGTCGCTGGTGCGTTCCTCATAACCCAAGCCGACTTCATGCAGCGACTGCTCGGTACCGCCACGCTGACCGCTCGGCAGTGGGGTACCGGGCTCCTCGCGGCCGTCGTGCTGCTGTTCGCCTGGGAGCTTGGCAAGTGGATTGCCCGACGGAACCCGAGGCAGGAGCGCCCTCGAACCGACACGATCACGGCAGTTGACGCGGGCGCCAGCGGAGGGCTCCAGATCGATATCAACGGGAGGTAGCGGATGGCGAGCAAGACGAAAAAGAAGCACAAGGCGGATGTCGAGGCCCACGCGTCCGCTGAGGCCCAAGCATCCACTGAAGCTCCGGCGTCCACCGATTCCGAAGCGCAGTCGACATCGGGGCCGCCTCCGAGGATGAAGCGCAAGGAGTACGAGCAGGAGATGAGAGTCCTGCACGGCGAGCTTGTCGCCATGCAGGAGTGGGTCAAGGGGTCGGGAGCCAAGATCTGCATCGTGTTCGAGGGCCGGGATACCGCTGGAAAGGGTGGCACGATCAAGCGGATTACCGAGCGCGTGAGCCCGCGGGTATTTCGGGTCAATGCCTTGCCCGCCCCCACCGAGCGCGAGAAATCGCAGATGTATATCCAGCGGTACCTCCCGCACCTGCCGGCCGCCGGGGAGGTCGCGATCTTCGACCGCAGTTGGTACAACCGGGCCGGCGTCGAGCGGGTGATGGGCTTCTGCACTGTGGCGGAGACCCAGCGGTTCCTCGAGCTGCTACCGGGCGTCGAGAAGGCCATCGTCGATTCCGGAATCCACCTGCTCAAGTACTGGCTCGAAGTCAGCTCGGATGAGCAAACTCGGCGCCTCGAGAGCCGCATCCATGATCCGCGAAAGATCTGGAAGCTGTCCGACCTGGATTTGAAGTCCTACAGCCGCTGGTACGACTACTCCAGAGCTAGAGACGCGATGTTCGCCGCGACCGACACGGGCTGGGCGCCCTGGTTCGTCGCCCACACTGACGACAAGAAGCGCGGCCGGCTCAACATCATCAGCCATCTGCTCAGCCAGATCCCGTACGAACCACTTACCCCGCAGGACGTCCGCCTGCCCCGGCGGCAGCGACGCGGTGACTACGTCGAACCTGAGCTGAGCCGTGCGGTACATCCCAACGCCATTCGGATAGCTCGCGTCGCCCGCGCCACCTGAGGACTCGAGCACCTCCGCGCGTCCGCACCCCCGGGCAGCGGTAGCGTTCCTGGGGTGCCGGCAAGCTCAGCGAACCTCACCGTGAATGTGCTTCGAGTCTTCGTCGACGAGTCCGGCGAGTTCGGCAACTTGCTGGGCATCGTCGATGGCGAGGCCGTTTCATCGGACCAACGGCAGCAGGTCGCGGCTGCGCTTGGCTACTCCGAGACGGTTTTCGTCGAAGATCCAGACATCGGGCAAGTCCAAATCTTCACCCCGGCGGTCGAGCTGCCGTTTGCGGGTCATCCGACTGTCGGCACGGCGTGGTGGCTGCGGCAGCAGGGCCACGGTGCCGCGCGACTACTCACCCGCGCCGGCCCAGTTGACGCCACTCACGAAGAGACCCTCACCTGGATCCGAGCCCGAGCGGAATGGACCACACCCTTCGAGTGGCACGAGATGCCCGACCAGCAGGCAGTCGACCGAGCCGATCCAGCGGACTACCCCGGCGGTCCGCATTACCTGTGGGCCTGGGTCGACCAGGCCACCGGCAGGCTCCGGTCACGGATGTTCGCGTCTGCCTTCGGAATCATCGAGGACGAGGCCACCGGTGCGGCCGCAATCTCGTTCACCGACCTGCAGAAACGAGATCTGGACATCACTCAAGGACGGGGATCACGCATCTACACCAGGTGGGAGGGCGATGGCTGGGCGAGGCTTGGCGGCCGAGTCGTCAGCCTGCCGTCCCGCACCATCGCCGCCGAACCTGGTCGCTGATGGTGCGGTTATCGGTGAACCGATGACCTAACCGGGGGCGCCCCGGACTTGCGCTCCCCGAGATAGACCAGCACGCCGGGCCACCGAATTCACTGTTCGGTGGCGGTCACCTTTGACTCGCTTGGGTACGTCCTCATTTCCTGCCCCCGTCGGGGCCGCGGCCTGACCGCGAGCAGGAATCTCAGATCCAGGACGGGAACCACATATGCATATGCCACTGGTCGTACGTCAGCAGCCCACCGCTGAACAGCGGCCACATCCAGGCAAAGTCGACAATCAGCAGGCCGAGATAGGCGGATATGCCAAATACGCCCCATTTCCAGCGACGCTCGGCGAGGATGCTTGCCCGATCAGACGGATCAACGACCGGTCGCGTGGCCGGCCCGAGGATGACTCCGAGCCCCATGGTGACCCCGAGGGCCAGGAACGGCACGAGCGGGGTCATGTAGAACAGGAACATCGTGCGCTTGGGGTCCTGCAACCAGACGACCCAGCCGGCGACGAACGCGACGAGAATGGCAGCCGCGCGCCAGTCCCGGCTGGTAAGCCAGCGCCAGACCAGCCAGACGAGCGCCGGAATGAATGCCCACCACAGCACCGGCGTGCCGATATCCAGAACCGCCCGCGAACAATCCGCCGCACCGCAGCCCCGAACGCCGTCGCCCTGATAGTAGAAGCTGACCGGGCGCCCGAGGATCAGCCAGCTCCAGGGCTTGGACCCGTACGCATGCGGCGAATCGAGCCCCTCGTGGAACCGATACGCATTGAGGTGATAGTCGCCGAGCGACCGTATGCCCGGGGGCAGGAATCCCCAGTTGAACGGGATCCGGAGGCCGAGAATGTCGAGGCGCGTCGCGCTCGGATGTGAGTCCGCCCAATGCCGATTCCACGAGTTCTCCCCGGCGAACCAGCCCAACCAGGTGAACAGGTAAGCGGCAGTCGGCGCCACGACCAAGGAGCCGACGGCGGGTAACCAGGATCTGCGGGCAGCCGAACGCCACGACCTCGTAACGCCAGCCGACTTGAGCGCGCCCCGGTCCCACATCAGGGTTAGCACGGCGAACAACACGAAGAACGACAACGCGCTCCATTTGACTGCGCACGCGAGACCGAGCAAGACACCCCCGGCCAGGCGCCAGGGTCGCGGTCCCAACGTCGGTATGCCGTCGGACAGATCAACGCCCTCCGCGAGCAAGCCGGCCAGCCGCGAGCGCATCTGTTCCCGATCGAGAACCAGCGCCCCGAAGCCGGCCACGATGAACAGCTGCAAGAAGATGTCGAGCAATGCGACGCGGGACTGCACCACCGAGAGGCCGTCGAGGGCCAGGAGCAGACCGGCGATCCCAGCGAAAACGTTGGACCGGAACAGCCGGCGGGCGATGCGCACCAGCAGCAGCACGCTGACTATCCCGGCCAGCGCCGGGGCTAGACGCCAGCCGACCTCGTTGTTACCGAAGATCGCCGACGTCCCAGCGATAAGCCATTTGCCGAGTGGCGGGTGCACTACGAACATGTAGCCGCGGTTGTCTTCGTACCCGTAGCGCAGCATCTCCTGCGCCTCGGTCGCGTAGTAGATCTCGTCGAACATCTTGCCCTTGGGCCAGTCGAGAGCCCACAACCGGGTCAGCGCCGCAATGGCGGTGACGGCGGCGGTGATGATCCAGCCGACGCGGGGAGACGGATCGCGCCAGCCGACCAATTGCTCGGGTACTGGCGGACGGCCGGCCACCGCCTCGGCGGACCTGGCCGAGTCGTCGGCGACGAGGTCAGCGGGCTTGACGCTGGCCTCCGCTGTCGCCGTCACGACCCCGATCGTAGGGTCTACGCCCGTGAGACCGCGGTGCCGCGGACCGCAGCGAGCAAGGATCCCGGGATGCTGAGTCGATGCGAGCGACGGGTGAACCCGACGCTGGCGGACGCGACATATGGAGGTCGTCGTTGAACGAAACCGGCGAGGCCGGACGAGTCATTCTTGCCGGAACGCCGCTCGGTAACGTGCGCGACGCTTCACTTCGTCTGATTGACGCGCTCGCCACGGCGGCTGTCATCGCCGCCGAGGACACCCGCCGGGTGCGCCGGCTCTGCGCGGATCTGGGCGTCGCTCCGCAGGGCAGAGTCGTCTCCTTCTTCGACGGCAACGAGCAGCACCGGGTTCCCGAGTTGCTTGACGCGCTCCGCGATGGGCATGACGTCTTGGTCGTCACGGATGCCGGCATGCCATCGATATCTGATCCCGGCTACCGGCTCGTGGCCGCCGCCGCGGCCAGCGGAGTTGCCGTCACGACCCTGCCTGGTCCGTCAGCGGTAACGGCTGCGCTGGCCGTCTCCGGACTACCTGTGCATCGGTTCTGTTTCGAAGGATTCCTGCCGCGCAAAGCGGGAGATCGTCGCCGGCTGCTCGACTCGTTGGCCACTGAGCAGCGGACGATGGTGTTCTTCGAGGCGCCGCACCGCCTCGCGCGGACGCTCGCCAACTTGGCTGATGCGTTCGGTCCGGACCGGCCGGCCGCGGTGTGCCGCGAGCTGACCAAGACCTACGAGCAGGTCCGGCGCGGCCCACTCGGCGAACTCGCCAGTTGGGCGGAGAACGAGGTGCGAGGCGAGATCACCCTCGTGGTCATGGGCGCCGGGCGCGGTCCGGCGCAGATTCCGGCCGCTGATCTTGCCCACGCGGTGGCGCTTCGGGAGGCCTCGGGCGAGCCGCGCAAAGCGGCCATCGCCGCCGTTGCCACGAGTCTGAGCGTTCCTCGACGGGTGGTCTATGACGCTGTCGTGGCCAGCAAGCAGCAGCCGTAAACCGGCGATGCCACGATCACTAGGCTTGATCCGTGAGCACTGATCATGTCCTGACCGCGGTCGCGTGGCCCTACGCGAACGGGCCGCGGCACATCGGGCACGTCGCGGGCTTCGGCGTGCCGTCTGATGTGTTCAGCCGGTACCAGCGGATGGCCGGACATCGCGTGCTCATGGTCTCCGGCACTGATGAGCACGGCACGCCGATCCTGGTGCAGGCCGACCAGGAGGGAGTGACTCCGCGTCAGGCGGTTGATCGGTACAGCCGGATGATTGCCGAGGACCTGCAGAAGCTCGGCCTGTCCTACGACCTGTTCACCCGGACGACCACCGGCAACCACTACGCCGTGGTGCAGGAGATGTTCCTCGGCCTGTTCAAGAACGGCTACGTCTTCCCGCAAGTGCAGCTCGGCGCGATCAGCCCGTCCACCGGCCGTACCCTTCCGGACCGTTATATCGAGGGAATCTGCCCGATCTGCGGCTACCCGCACGCCCGCGGCGA
Organism: uncultured Actinomycetota bacterium; assembly: GCA_963809815.1. Classification (GTDB taxonomy): domain Bacteria; phylum Actinomycetota; class Actinomycetes; order Mycobacteriales; family Jatrophihabitantaceae; genus CAVVJA01. Next base: position 293,408 of record CAWELM010000025.1, on the reverse strand, counting down.
CCAATGCGACAACTGCGGGAACCAACTCGACCCGTCCGACCTCATCGAGCCGAGAAGCCGGATCAACGGCGAGACACCACTATTCGTCGAGACCGAGCAGTACTTCCTCGACCTCGGTGCCTTCGCCGGCGTGCTGGGCGACTGGATGCAAAAGCAGACGCACTGGCGACCCAACGTGCGCCGGTTCTCCCTCAATCTGCTCAACGACCTGAAACCGCGCGCGATCACGCGAGATCTCGATTGGGGCGTGCCGGTACCACTCGAGGGCTGGCGCGACCGTCCGGACAAGAAGCTGTACGTCTGGTTCGACGCGGTGATCGGCTACTTGTCGGCGTCCATCGAGTGGGCCGCGCGAACCGGCGACCCGGACGCCTGGCGACCGTTCTGGCAGTCTCCCGACGCGCGGGGCTACTACTTCATGGGCAAGGACAACATCGTCTTCCATACCGAGATCTGGCCGGCGATCCTGTTCGGCTACTCCGGACAGGGCGATCGCGGAGGTACTCCCGGCTCCTACGGCGCGTTGGAGGTGCCGTATGAGGTGGTGTCCAGCGAGTTCCTGCAGATGGAGGGCCGGAAGTTCTCCTCGTCGCGCAACGTGGTGATCTACGTCCGGGACATGCTGTCCCGCTACGATCCGGACGCGCTCCGGTACTACCTTGCCGTTGCCGGGCCGGAGACCCAGGACACGGACTTCACCTGGGCCGAATTCCTGCGCCGGAACAACGACGAGCTTGTCGCGGGCTGGGGCAACCTGGTGAACCGCACGATCGCGATGACCGCCAAGAACCTCGGGGCTATCCCGGCTGCGGGCGCACTGGCCGATGCCGATCACGCGTTGCTGGCTACGACACGCGCGGCGTTCGACACCGTCGGCGACCTGCTCTCCCGGTCTCGGCAGCGGGCCGCAATCATCGAGGCCATGCGCGTGGTCGGGGAGGCGAACAAGTACCTGTCGGAGACTGCGCCCTGGAAGCTTCGCACGGAGGATCCGGACCGGATGGCTACCGTGCTGCACGTCGCGCTGCAGGCGGTCGACGATTGCAAGACGCTGCTGACCCCGTTCCTGCCGTCGTCGTCCTCCCGGGTTCACGCGCAACTTGGCGGAACGGGTACCTGGGCCGGGATGCCTGATCTCGTTCCGGGCGAGGACCGGATCGTCGCGGGCGATGCGGCTGATTCCTCCTACAGCGTGCTGACCGGAGACTACGAGACTGCGGCTCGCTGGGAGTCGACGCCGATCGAGGTCGGTCGGCCGATCGCCCCGCCGACGCCGGTGTTCACCAAGCTTGATCCGTCGATCGTGGACGAGGAGCTGGCTCGGCTGGAAGCGGGGTCGTGACCGGGAGCCAATCGCCAGGTCGGACGCCGAGCAATCCGGCTCGCCATGGGGTCCCTCCGTCGCCACCGCCGCTCCCCAGCGCGATATTCGACGCGCATTGCCACCTAGACGCCATGGCCGAACGAGCGGGCGTCGAGGCGACGGCTGACTATGTCGCTGCTGCTCTTAGCCGGGCGGCTGCGGTAGGCGTCAGGGCAGTGATCACGGTCGGCGACACGCTCGCGTCCGCGGCGTGGTGTGTCGAGGCGGCGAACGATCATCCAGATGTATACGCCGCCGTTGCCGTCCATCCGACCGAAGTGACGGATCTGACCGAGGACGGATACCACGAACTGGAGCGGCTCGCGGCCGACCCGCGCGTGGTGGCGATCGGGGAGACCGGGCTGGATTACTACTGGGATCGAACGTCGCCGGCCCTGCAGGAGGAGCACTTCCGGCGCCACATCGACCTGGCCAAGCGGACCGGTTTACCGCTGATGATTCACGACCGAGATGCTCATGCCGACGTCCTGCGGGTGCTGCAGGACGAGGGCGCGCCGGACCGGGTTGTGTTCCACGCATTCTCCGGAGATGCGGCGATGGCCCGCACCTGCGTGGAGCGCGGCTGGGTGCTTAGTTTCCCCGGAGTGGTGACGTTCACAAATGCTCCGTCGTTGCGAGCCGCCGCGGCGGCCACCCCACTTCCCAATATTCTTCTCGAAACGGACTCTCCGTTCCTGACCCCGCATCCGTTCCGCGGGCGATCCAACGGCCCGTATCTGCTGCCCTACACCGCTCGCACGGTCGCCGAGGCGACGGCAACCGGGATCGACGAGCTCTGCGCGACAGTCAGAGCCAATGGGAATCGGATATTTAGGATAAATCTCGCATCTCACTGACGAAATTACGGCCGCGGTATTTGGCAGGCGGTCCGAGGTGACGTTATGTTGCCGTGACTTTGTTCGTAGGGGGGATGAGCCACGGGGAGTGTTTGAAGTGCGTCGCAGCATCATGTTCGGCTTGGTCGGACTTGTGGTCGTGGGCGTCGGAGCCGGGACGGCCGTAGCGCTGACCGGTGACGACCCCAAGACCGTCAGCCTGAAGGTCGACGATCAGCGGAGCTCAGTGAAGACGAGGGCGCACACCGTCGAGGGAGTCCTCAGCAGCCGCAAGCTGGTGGTCGCCCAACACGACGTCATCGCTCCCGCGGTCAATACGAAAATCCGCAACGGCACGGAGATCGTCCTGAAGCGGGGCCGCCTGCTGCACTTGACGATCGACGGCGTAGAGCGCGACGTGTGGACCACGGCCCCGACCGTTGCCGAGGCGCTTGCGGAGCTCGGCTACAGCACAGACGACTTCTCCTCGGTGTCGCGCGACAAGCGGTTGCCGTTGTCGCCGACGGACATCGAGCTACGAACTCCCAAGCAGGTCCGTGTCCTGCATGACGGGCGGAACGACAGCGTTACCACGACCGCTGCCACCGTCAGGCAGTTGCTCACCGATCTCCGTATCACCGTGAACGCGGCCGATCGGTTGTCGATGCCGGCGAGCTCGAAGATCACCAACGGCTCCGCCATCCGGCTGCAGCGGGTCGTGACGAAGACTCTCGTTGAGCAGCACACGATCGGCTATTCGACGGTGCAGCGACAGAACGGCTCCATGTATCAGGGTGAGACGAAGGTCGTCACGGCCGGCAAGTCCGGTACCGCCGCGCTCACCTATCGGATGGTGTACGTCGACGGCAAGCTCACCGGCAAGACTCAGGTTGCGCGTAGCGTCACCGCAGCCCCCGTCACGGCCGTCGTGAGCGTGGGCACCAAGGCCCGGCCGGCACCTGCGCCTGCGCCTGCGCCCGCGCCGGCACCTGCGCCCGCACCAGCGCCGGCGCCGCCCGCGTCCGGCGGCGGTGGCCTGAACTGGGATGGCGTTGCCGCCTGCGAGTCTGGCGGGAACTGGTCGATCAACACCGGGAATGGCTACTACGGCGGGCTCCAGTTCGACCTGGGCACCTGGCTCGCCAACGGCGGTGGCGCCTACGCGCCGCGCCCTGACCTGGCCTCGAAGTCCGCGCAGATTGCCGTTGCGACGTCCCTGTACCAGAAGGCCGGTTCGGCTCCGTGGCCCGTCTGCGGGCGGTATCTCTGACCGGTATCTCTAAGTAGTCGACGCCTCCAATAAGTAGTCGACGCCTGTGCGTAGTCGAACGACTGCGCCTGTAGGGCTAGGCCCTGCCCGCAACGGCACGCTAGGGTGCCGTGACCGGTGCGGTGGGGGATAAGGCCGAGATGGCCAGAACGGGAGCTTCCTGGGTGCATCGGACCGTGAAGTACGGCCTGTATGCGGTCGTACTGGCGGGTGTCGTAGGCGGAACTATCGCCTGGACCCATATCGACAAGACCATCCACCTGAAAGTCGACGGCAATGGCCGCTCGGTGCACACGACGGCGGCCACCGTCCGCGGAACACTCGGCGATGCCGGACTCACCGCTGGACCGCACGACATTGTTGCGCCACCGGTGAATGCAAAGGTGCGTAACGGCAGCGACATCGTGGTCAAGCGCGGCCGCCTGCTCCGCCTGACGATCGATGGCAAGGAGGTCGACGTCTGGACTACGGCGCCGACGGTGGCCGACGCGCTGGCCGAACTCGGCTACGATACGGCGGACTTTTCCTCGGTATCGCGGGACAAAAGGTTGCCGTTATCCCCGACCGATATTGAACTGCGTACTCCAAAGACGGTGACCGTCAAGGCCGACGGGCGAACTCAGACCGCTTTGACCACGGATTCGACCGTGGCCGACCTGCTTAATGACCTCAGCATCACAGTAGGTACCACCGACAAGATCTCTGTGCCAATGTCGGCTGATCTCACTGACAAGCTCACCGTCGTCATTCAGCGAGTCAAGAACACTCGGGTGACCGAGCAGCATCAGGTGCCATTCCCGACGAAGATCATCAACGATTCGACGCTGGCCAAGGGTGTTACCCGAATCATCTCTCCCGGCCGGCCGGGCGTGTTGTCAGTCACCTACGCAATCGTTTACGTCGATGGCAAATTGGTCGGCAAGACTGAGATATCTCGCAAGTTGCTGCAAGCTCCGATCACCCAGCTGCAGCGGAACGGAACCAAGGCGCCGCCTCCGGCAAGTACCGGATCAAGCAGTCCGACTCCCAGCAGCGGACCCATCGTTGTCGATCCCAACTCCGCCCAAGGTATTGCCCAGAAAATGGTCGCGGCTCGGGGCTGGAGCGATAGCGATTTCTCTTGCCTGGTAACCATGTGGGACCACGAGAGCGGCTGGCGGGTGAACGCGACGAATCCATACACCGGGGCGTACGGAATCCCCCAGGCGTTGCCCGGCAGCAAGATGGCCACGGTCGGTCCGGACTGGCAGACCAACCCCGCGACGCAGATCACCTGGGGGCTCAACTACATTCAGGGCCGATACGGAACACCCTGCAACGCCTGGGCTTTCTGGAATTCGCATTCGCCCGGCTGGTACTGACCCAGATAACTGCGAGCCCCAAGCTGCGCCTGAGATGATCTTGGACTTACTGTAGCTATCTGACAGTAAGTCCAAGATCATCAAGCTTAGTAGTAAGGGCGACGGGCAGGTACAAGCGGGGACACTACAGTCCAGACGTGACCGGTTCCGGCATGGCCAACCAACCACAGTCCGAGTTGCTCGGCGTGGCGGACATTCGGCTTCTGGCCAACCGGATCGGGCTGCGGCCGACGAAGGCGCTCGGGCAGAACTTCGTGCACGACGCGAACACGATCAGGCGCATTACCCGGATCGCTGATCTTGCTCCCGGAGAGGTCGTGCTCGAAGTCGGGCCTGGCCTCGGATCGCTCACCCTCGGGCTGCTCGACGAGGGGGCCCGGGTGGTGGCCGTCGAGGTCGACCCGCGTCTCGCGGCGGCATTGCCGGAGACGATCCGGGAGCGCGCACCCGGTTTGGCAAATTATTTGACGGTGATCGCGCGTGACGCCCGGAGGCTTGACACCCCTTTGGATCCGCCGCCTACCGCACTCGTTGCCAATCTGCCCTATAACGTCGCCGTCCCAGTGCTGCTGCATCTGTTGGAGCTCTTGCCCTCGATACGGCATGGCCTCGTGTTGCTGCAATCTGAGGTCGCGGATCGGCTGGCCGCGCCGCCGGGCAGCAGGGTGTACGGCGGGCCGAGCGTCAAGACGGCCTGGTACGCGCGGGCCGAACGCGCGGGCGCTGTACCACGCTCGGTCTTCTGGCCGGTGCCGAACGTCGACTCCGGCCTGGTGCGACTGGTGCGGACCGAGCCGCCGCCGTTGCCCGCAGGAGTCGACCGAGCGGACGTCTTCGCGGTTATCGACGCTGCCTTTGCCCAGCGGCGCAAGATGCTTCGCTCAGCGTTGGCCGCTTGGGCCGGATCCGTTACGGCGGCCGAGTCTGTCCTGATGCGCGCACATGTCGATCCACGCGCCCGCGCCGAGACGCTCGACGTGGCCGCGTTCGCGCGGATCGCCTCGGCTCGTACCTGACTGTAGGCAAATTCCGTTGCTAGAGCCGCGGAAGATGCATACCGATGGCGCGCGATGGCGCAAAGGCGGGCTCAGCTGCGGCCGTCGAACAAGCTGGTTACCGACCCGTCCTCGAAGACCTCCTTGATCGCACGTCCGATCATCGGGGCAATCGAGAGAACGGTGAGTTTGTCGAAATCTTGGTCAGGTCGAATGGGCAGCGTATTGGTGACGACCACCTCGGTGATGCGGCTGTTCTTCAGGCGATCGGTGGCCGGCGGGGTCAGCTCACCGTGGGTTGCCGCCACGATGACTTCGGCCGCACCGGCTTCGAACAGCACCTCCGACGCCTTGACGATCGTGCTGCCCGTGGCGATCATGTCGTCGATCAACAGGCAGGTACGGCCCGCTACTTCGCCGACGACCCGGTTGGCCACGACTTGGTTCGGCACGCGAGGATCGCGGGTCTTGTGGACGAAAGCGATCGGGCTGCCACCAAAGCGGTCCGACCATTGCTCGGCCATTCGGACGCGGCCGGTGTCGGGCGACACGACCGTGAACTCCTGCCCGCGATAGCGCTCCTTCACGTAGTCGGAAAGCAGCGGCATGGCAAAGAGGTGATCGACCGGTCCGTCGAAGAAACCCTGGATCTGCGCGGTGTGCAGATCGATGGCCATGAGCCGGTCCGCTCCAGCGGTCCGGAAGAGATCAGCCATCAGCCGCGCGGATATCGGCTCGCGACCGCGATGCTTCTTGTCTTGCCGGGCGTATGGGTAGAACGGGGCGACGACAGTGATGCGCTTCGCTGACGCGCGCTTGAGCGCGTCGACCAGGATCAGCGTTTCCATGATCCAGTGATTGATCGGCGCCGTGAAGGACTGAATAACGAAGACGTCGCTTCCGCGCACCGACTCATCAGGTTTGATAAACGTCTCGCCGTTTGCGAACTCGAAGGCGGTCGTCGAGGTGACAGTGACGCCCAGGTACCGCGCGATCTCGTCGGCAAGCTCGGGATAGGCCCGCCCGGAGATCAGCATCAGGCTCTTCCGGCCTGCGAGTTCGATAGTGCTCACCGCTCAGTCCCGTTCCTCCCGCATCCGACGCCTTGGGCGTTCCGATGCTCGCTCATGTCAATCCTCGATGTCGGCAGAGTCTGCGGTTTTTGTCGAGTCGGCGGAATTGATGTGGTCGGTGGCTTCAACGGCTTGAGCCGCTCGTCGAGCCGCGTCGTCGGCCGCGGTGCCGGATCGGCGCTTCGCTACCCAGCCTGCCACGTTTTGCTGACGGGCGCGCGCGATGCCGAGCGCTCCAGGCGGCACATCCTGGTCGATAACCGACCCGGCCGCGGTGTAGGCACCGTCGCCCACGCTGACCGGCGCCACGAACATGTTGTCCGCGCCGGTGCGGACATAGCTGCCAATCGTCGAGTGGTGTTTGCCCACGCCGTCGTAGTTGACGAAGACGGTTGCCGCCCCGATGTTGGTGTACTCGCCGATCGTGGCGTCGCCGACGTACGACAAGTGCGGCACTTTGCTACCCGTGCCGATATCGCTGGCTTTTACCTCGACGTAGGTGCCGACCTTCACCCCGGCGGCCAGCCGCGCACCTGGGCGCAGATAGGCGAACGGGCCGACTTCGCAGTCCGCGCCTATGGTCGCCGAGTTGCACACGGCCCGGGAAACCTGGGTGCCTTCGCCAACGGAGGTGTCGATCAACGTGACGTCCGGACCGATCGTCGCACCGTCATGAACGGCCGTGGCACCGTGCAGATAGACCGATGGGTGCAGGGTCACGTCCGGCGCAAGGTGCACGCCGGCATCGATCCAGGTGGTCGCCGGGTCGACCACCGTCACGCCGGCCCGCATATGAGCGTCGAGCAGCCGACGGTTGTAGATCTGATGAGCCGCGGCGAGCTGGACGCGATCGTTTACACCGGCAATGTCGGTCGACGGAGCGACCACGGCCGAGACGCGTCGACCGTCCGCGACCAAGATCCCCACGACGTCTGGTCAAATACTCCTCGCCCTGCGCGTTATCAGTCGACAAGCGGCGCAACGCAGTTGCGCAACGCCGATCCGTCGAACGCGTACACTCCGGCGGCGACCTCATTGACTGTAAGTTCCCTGGCGCTTGCGTCCTTTCTGCTCGACGATCCGCTCGACGCGCTCCCCACCGCGAATGACTCGTCCGTATCCGGTCGGGTCGTCGAGGAAGCTTGTGAGCACGGTGGCGGCGGCGCCAGCTGCGATCGTGCTCCGTGAGGAGGGCGAGCAGGCAGCGTCGGCTGTAACAATGGTGTGTCGCCTGGCAGCACGACGATGGTGCCGCCCTCCTCTGGCGGCAAGGCTTCCATGGCGATCCGCACCGCGTGGCCGGTGCCGTGCTGCTCTTCCTGGACCACGGTTGTGACCGGCTGCCCGGTTAGGTCAAGGTGGGCCTGCACGTCGTCGCGGTGGTGGCCGATCACCACGATCGTGTGCTCCGCATCGAGCGGGGCACACGCGGCAAGCACATGGCCGAGGAGCGATCGCCCGGCGAACCCGTGCAGAACCTTCGGGCGAGTCGACTTCATTCGGGTGCCCTCGCCGGCGGCAAGCACCACGACCGCGAATGGCCGATGGGGAATCGCCGGGGACGAAGCCGCCCGAGTGCCGTAGGACGGATCGGTCACGCAGCGTCCTCCCCGGGTACGCGATCGGGCTGGTAAACCGGCCTACCGAGCCTATCCCGGCTGCTTGCTCGCTCCAGCTTCCGGGGCACGAAGAGGAAACGAGGCTGGTCGAGTCGGTTGATGCTGGGGGACTCGGACTCGAACCGAGACTGCAAGGCTCCAAAGGCCTGCGGGCTGCCGATTACCCCATCCCCCATCGCGGGACCTGCCCAGCCTACCGACGACCGTCTGACGGCCGACTCAGCGCCGTGGCTGACGGCGGAGCGCTTCGGCCACCAACAGATGCGGGGTAGGCCGCCACGAGCACGTCTCCCTGGCTGGCTACGGCGCCGTAAGTTACGGTGGCGTAACTCGAATGTGAGAGGTGATCGCCCATGACGCTGGTCGAATCCACTCCACCGGCGGAGACCACTACCGACGCCGGTCCAGTCACTGCCCAGCCCAAGCCCGTCGTCGAGGGCACCAAGAAAAGCGGCGAGCAGATCGCGCTGTATGCGTTCGTGATCGTCCCCTTCCTCGCGGTGCTTGCCGCCGTGCCCGTCGCCTGGGGCTGGGGCCTGGGCTGGACGGACCTCGCGTTGTTCGCAGTCCTCTTCACCGTCTCCGGTTTCGGTGTCACCGTCGGATACCACCGGCACCTCACCCATGGATCGTTCAAGGCCAAGCGGCCGCTCCACATCGCGTTGGCCATCGCGGGAAGCATGGCCATAGAAGGTCCAGCGATCCGGTGGGTAGCCGATCACCGCCGCCATCACGCGTTCAGCGATCGGGCGGGCGATCCCCATTCCCCCTGGCGCTACGGAAACTCCATACCGGCGCTGATGAAGGGGTTCGGCTACGCCCATGTTGGCTGGCTGTTCGATGTCGAACACACCAATCGCGAGAAGTTCGCCCCCGATCTGCTTCGCGACCGCGACATTGTGCGTATCGATCGGCAGTTCGGGCTGTGGACGGCCGTCTCGGTCCTGGGGCCGATGCTGCTCGGCGGCCTGATCACCTGGTCCTGGGCCGGCGCGCTGTCGGCATTGTTCTGGGCCTCGTTGGTGCGCATCTTCGTCGTGCATCACATCACCTGGTCGATCAACTCGGTGTGTCACACCATCGGCGAGCGGCCTTTCACCGCGCGGGACAAGAGCTCGAACTTCTGGCCCCTTGCCGTCATCAGCTTCGGGGAGGGTTGGCACAACACGCATCACGCCGATCCCACCGGCGCTCGGACCGGGGTGCTGCGGGGGCAGCTCGATGCGTCAGCCCGTCTGATCTGGATATTCGAGAAGCTGGGCTGGGCGACTGATGTTCGGTGGCCGCGGCCCGAGCGCCTGGACCGGCTGAGGACCTGAGCGAGCGCTAGGTCGACTGATGCTGAAGTCCTCTCGGGTAACGCCCCTCTGGCCTCCGGGTCGCGGAGAATGAGCCCTGCGGATGGGCGACCGCGCGTTCGCATGACCGGCAAGGAACGGCGCGAGCAATTGCTCGACGTCGGCCGGTCACTGTTCGCGGAGAAGGGATTCGAAGCGACGTCGATCGAGGAGATCGCCGCCCGGGCCGGCGTGAGCAAGCCGGTGGTCTATGAACACTTCGGCGGCAAGGAAGGCTTGTACGCGGTCGTTGTCGATCGAGAGATGCAGTCCCTCCTCTCCCAGATCACCTCGGCGTTGACCGGAGGGCATGCGCGAGAGCTCGTGGAGCAGGCCGCCCTCGCATTGCTCACCTACATCGAGGAGGACACCGACGGATTTCGGGTCTTGACCAGGGACTCGCCCGTGGCCTCCGGCGCAGGGACGTTTTCCTCATTGCTGAACGACATCGCCAGCCAAGTCGAGCACATCCTGGGCCGAGAATTCAGCCGCCGCGGCTTACAAACAAAGCTCGCCGGCATGTACGCGCAAATGCTTGTTGGCATGGTTGCGTTAACCGGGCAATGGTGGCTCGATGTCCGCAAGCCTGGCCGCGAGGAAGTAGCGGCCCACCTGGTGAATCTCGGCTGGAATGGGTTGCGCGGGCTGGAGGCGAAACCCCAGCTGCGGACGCGCTGGCGCTGACACGCCCGAGCCGCGCTACCGGACCAGACGAGCTCCGGGAACTGGACCTTTCACAACCCGGGTGCGTCGGCAGACGCCCTCAGCGGCGAGGGCCGCGGCTAATCGGGTGGCGCCCGCTGCACTGTCGACGAGAAACAAGCAGGTCGGCCCAGAGCCCGACACCATTGCGGCAAGAGCGCCGAGTTCTCGCCCCGCCGACAGGGTCCGCTGCAGGCCGGGTGAGAGAGACAGCGCCGGTCTTTGCAGGTCGTTGACCAGGGCGGCCGCAAGCTGTGGGACGTCGTTACGTCGAAGGGCATCCAGCACTACGCGCGACCCGTTCAGATCGAGCGTTGGCGCGATGTCGCCGCGCATCCGGTCAAGGATGCGGTAGGCCTCGGGGGTGGCGATGCCATGATCAGCGAACGCCAGGACCAAGTGAAATTCACCGCTGGTCATGGCGGGCGACAGCAGCTCGCCCCGCCCCGTGCCAACTGCACATCCGCCCGTGAGCGCGAAGGGCACGTCACTGCCTAACTGGGCCGCTATCGCAGCAAGCTCGGACCGGCTGGCGCCGATTCGCCAGAGCTCCGCGCAGGCGACCAGTGCAGCAGCCGCATCGGCCGAGCCGCCCGCAAGGCCGCCAGCGACGGGAATCCCCTTCCGGATGGTCAACCGCGCCGCCGGTGGAACGCCCGCGTGCGTCGCGAGCAACGACGCAGCCTGCCACGCGAGATTCTTCGGGTCAGCCGGTAGCGAACCGGCTCCCTCACCTTCGATCGACATGGCAAAGTCATCAGCCGCCAGGGCGATGAGCTCGTCGAATAGGTCAACGGCCAAATAGACCGTCACAAGGTCATGGAAGCCGTCCGGTCGTCGCGCACCGACGCGAAGATGCAGGTTCACCTTCGCAGGGACGCGGACGCGCACCATGTCCGACACAAGCGGCCACCTTCCGGCGCCCCGGATTTCGCCCTCCGCGTCGCCCGCCGGTAAGCTTATGGGGTTGCCCGGCGAGGGATTGCGACCCACCGCATCGGTGGCGCGTCCGTGATCGACGCGGTGTCGTCGACGGCTCGTGTCCATCGCCGTGCGGCGCCCGCTACCGGAATCGGTCCATTCGTGAGGAGTTCCTGCCGTGCCTGAAGTTCGTCTGTCCGCCGAGCCGCGTACCGAGTTCGGCAAGGGGGGCGCGCGACGCACCCGGCGCGCCGGCAAGATCCCCGCTGTGATCTATGGCCACGGTGCCGACCCTCGGCACATATCGATTCCGGCCCGTGAGTTCGCCCAAGCGCTCAAGCACGGCGGGATGAACGTCCTCCTCACCGTAAATGTCAATGGTGCCGATCAGCTCGCCATCCCGAAGGCGATTCAGCGCCACCCGATCAAGGGCATCTTCGAGCATGTCGATCTGCTCGCCGTACGCCGTGGCGAGAAGGTCACCATCGATGTCCCGCTGCAGATTGTCGGCGAAGTCGTGCGCGGTGGTCTGCTTGCTCAAGAGAACACGACCGTCAGCATCGAGGCGGAAGCGACGAACCTGCCCTCCGGTATCGAGGTGAACATCGAGGGAGTGGAGATCGGCTCGCACATCACGGCCGCGGATCTGGCGCTGCCGGCTGGGGCGACCCTCGCCGGTGACCCAGACCAGGTTCTGCTGCTCATCCAGGAGGCTCCGTCGGCCGAGGAGCTCGAGGCCGAGGCAGCCGAAGCGGCCAGCGAGCTGGGCATTGTCGAGGAGAAGCCGGAGGCCGAAAGGGAGGCTGGCGGTCCGTCCGAAACTCCGCCTGCCGCCGAGGAATAGTCCGCTACGACCATCGGTGTTCAACCGGCGACGCGGCATCGTGGGTCCTGAATCGAGCAACTCCGACGCGAGAGCGCAGCGAGCGCTCGTCGTTGGTCTCGGCAATCCCGGTCCGCGATACGCGGGCAACCGCCACAACGTCGGCTTCATGGTGGTCGACCTGCTCGCCACGCGCATGGGCGGACGATTCAAAGCGCACCGCGGTCGCGTTGATGTGGTCGACGGTCGGCTTGCGGGGCGATCAGTCGTACTGGCCAAGCCAAAGTCGTACATGAACGAATCCGGCGGCCCGATCGTCGCGATCTCCCGGTTCTTCAAGATCCCGGTGGCCCGGCTGACCGTTGTGCACGATGACCTCGACCTGCCCTATGGCGCGCTGCGGATCAAACGAGGTGGCGGTGACGGCGGCCACAATGGCTTGCGCTCCGCCACCGCGGCGCTGGGGAGCAACGACTACCTGCGCGTCCGTTTCGGCATCGGACGGCCGCCGGGCCGGCAGGATCCGGCCGACTACGTGCTGCGCGACTTCACGGCCGCCGAGCGCAAAGAGCTGACCTTCCTCGTCGACCGGGCGGCGGACGCCGTCGAAGCGCTGCTTGCCGACGGCCTCGACGCCGCGCAGAACGCCTTCAACAGCTAGCGGGACGGTAGCCCTCCGCGAGCCCTGGGCGAATCCTCCCGGCGAGCCCTGCACGAGCCCCGCGCGAACACCCGCCCACGTACCTCCCCCCGAGATGATCTTGGACGTATTATCGCTGGTCCAAGATCATCAGAGAGAAGGTGCGGACGTCGGCTGCTGAGCGCGCCACCCTGCGTCTACCGCAGGAGAGCTCCTACAGCAGGGTGAGCCCCGCGTGCTCCGCCTCGTGCGCCAGTAGCCAGCGTTTGGCCGGCAGCCCGCCACCGTAGCCGGTGAGCGAGCCGTCCGCGCCGATGACGCGGTGGCAGGGCACGATGATCGGGATGGGGTTCTGGCCGTTGGCCCAGCCGATCGCTCGCGCGGCGTCCGGCCGGCCCATCGCCGCAGCGATCTTGCCGTAGCTCGTCGTCTCCCCGTAGGGGATCCCGCGCAGGGCGGACCAGACCGCTAGCTGGAATGGCGTACCGGCCGGATTGAGGGTCAGCTCGAAGTCCATCCGGGTGCCGGCGAAGTACTCGGCGAGCTGCCCTCGCTCCTCGTCGAAGTCGGCATCGGCGCGCCGCCAGGTTGAGTGCGGCGATACCACATGCCGACCGGTCGGCAGGTACAGGCCGGTGAGGCCACCATCGTCGCGAACCGCGAGCAGGCCGCCGAGGGGTGAATCGAGAACAGTGAAGCGCAGCAAGGTATGCCTCCGGGTGGATCGTTGTGTTCGTGGGTCAGGGACATGTTCATACCGACGTGGCAGGCTCATGGCAGCGCCGCCCACAAGTGATGGGTGGCATAGGACCGCCAGGGCGCCCAATCCGGCCGTCCGCCGTTCAGGTCCAGATCGAGCGAGCGGGCCGCGCGTCGCACGCCGAGGTCGGTCGCGAGCAGGATGTCGGGATCGCCGAGCGCCCGCATGACAACGTAGTCGGCTGTCCACGGACCGATGCCGGGCACGCCGCGAAGCGCGGCCCGTGCCACGGCCCGGTCAGCTCCCGGATCGAGCGCCATTGCGCCACCGCCAGTGGCCTCAGCGAGCGCGTGCAGCGTCGCCGCCCGTGCCTTCGGCATCGGCATCTCAGACGGATCCTGTGCCGCCAGCTGCGGCCCGGAAGGGAACAGCCGGCTCGGTTCGTCGGGAAAGACCGCCGGACCGGCGCGCTCGACCAGCCGGGCCAGCACCCGCCCGGCTCCGGCGACCGATACCTGTTGGCCGACTACCGCGCGAACCGCGAGTTCGAAGCCGTCGACGGTGCCCGGGGATCGCAACCCCGGCCGCTTGGTCACCAAGGTGCCGAGTTCGGGGCGGGCGCCTAGGGCGGCGTCAACGGCAGCCGGATCGGCGTCGAGGTCGAGCAAGCGCCGCAAGCGGGCCACGGCGGCCACCAGATCTCGCTGGTGGGCGAGTTCCAACCGGCACAAGAGATAGCTGTCGCCGCCGGGGCGAATCTCTGCCCGCGCAGCGCCGTTGGGCAAAGCCAGCGTGCGCTGATAGGTGTCGCCGCGCACCGACTCGACGCCGGGAATCGCCCGCGCGGCGAGGTAATCGAGCATCGACGGCAGATCCAGCGGCTTCCGGAACGGCAGGCGTAGCTGGACCACACCGGGATGCGAGTCCACCCCGGCATCGCGCCGTCTGGCCGCGCGAAGCCCGGTCGGAGTCGTGGCGAACACCTCTCGCACCGTGTCGTTGAATTGCCGGACGCTCGCGAATCCGGCGGCAAATGCGACGTCCGCGGTGGGCAGGTCAGTCGTCTCGAGCAGAATCCGCGCCGTCTGGGCCCGCTGGGCCCGGGCGAGCGCTATCGGGCCTGCTCCGACCTCCGTGACGAGAACCCGGTGCAGCTGTCGTTCGGAGTAGCCAACGCGCCGAGCGAGGCCAGGTACGCCCTCCCGGTCGACGATGCCGTCCGCGATCAGCCGCAGCGCGCGCCCAGCGAGGTCGCCTCGAACATTCCACTCCGGCGAGCCCGGGGATGCATCCGGCCGGCACCGCTTGCAGGCTCGATAGCCCGCCCGCTGAGCGGACGCCGCAGTGGAGTGAAACGCGACATTGCGCCGGAGCGGCGTACGAGACGGGCACGACGGCCGGCAATAGATACCGGTCGACCGCACGGCAACGAAGAACCACCCGTCGAATCGGGGGTCCTTGGCCTCCATCGCCCGGTAGCAGGTGTCGGCGTCAGGGATCATCACACTGCTAGTCTGCCTGCCCGGTCCGACAATGGCTGGCGGATTTCAGACGGCACGGTTCGGCCTAGGCACAGCCGCGAGCTAGCCGGTGTTGCGCAGCCCTGCGGCGATGCCGTTGATCGTAAGAAGCAGCGCGCGCTGCAGTTCCGGAGAGACCGTGTCCTCGTCGGCCCGGACACGAGACAGCAGATCGACTTGGAGGTAGGAGATGGGGTCCAGGTAGGCGTCGCGGACGCTGAACGTCCGCTTGAGCAGCTGTGCGTTCTCCAGCAGCGTGGATTCGCCGGTCACCCGGAGCACCTCGGCCAGGGTGCGGTCGTGCTCCGCCCTTATCACGTCGAACAGGCGCCGTAACCGCTGCGGCACTAGCGACGTCACGTAGTGCTCCGCGATCTCGAGGTCGGTTTTGGACAGCGTCATCTCGACGTTCGCGATGAACGTTCGGAAGAAGTGCCACTCGGCGTGCATTTCGGCCAATACGTCGGCGAGGCCGGCCTCACGAGCTGCCCGTAGCCCGGAGCCGACACCGAACCAGCCCGGCACGATTTGGCGGGACTGGGTCCATCCGAATACCCACGGGATCGCGCGAAGCCCGTCGAGTCCAGCGGCGGAGGACGGTCTGCGGGCCGGCCGTGAGCCGATGTTGAGTGATCCGAGCTGCTCGACCGGGGTGGACAGGAGGAAGTAGGCCGGCAGCTCGCGGTCGTCGATCAGACGCCGGTACGCCCCGAACGCCGCCTCACTGATCTGCTCCATGGCGTCGTCCCACCGGGCGAGCGTGCTCGCTGGCTGGCGGGACCTCACATGTAGCGTCGACGCGGTTAAGACGGCGGAGACCGTTAATTCGAGGTTCTCCCGCGCGAGTTCCGGCAAGGCGTACTTGTCGGAGATCACCTCGCCCTGTTCGGTGAACTTGATCTCCCCGTCGAGCACGCCCCACGGCTGGGCGAGGATGGCGTCGTAAGTCGGGCCGCCCCCGCGGCCGACAGTGCCGCCGCGGCCGTGAAACAGCCGTAGGCGTACGCCGTGTCGGGCCGCGACGTCCCGGAGCCGTCGCTGGGTCTTGTGGATCTCCCATTGCGAGGTGGTAATGCCGGCCTCTTTGTTGGAGTCCGAATAGCCCAGCATGACTTCCTGCACATCGCCCCGGAGCCGGACGATCAGCCGATACGTCGGGTCGGACAGCAGCTCGTCGAGCACCTCTCCCGAACGGCGCAGTTCGTCGACGGTTTCCAACAGCGGGACGAATCCGATGCGGGCCATCGGTTGTCGCGTGCCCGCTCCGTGGAGATCTATGAGTCCGGCCTCCCGAGCCAGGATTACTGCCGCGAGCACGTCGTCCGCGCCCCGCGTCATCGAGATGATGTAGCTTTCGATGACTTCGGGGCCGTAGGTGTCGAGGGCGTCGCGGATTGTAGTGAACACCGCGAAGGTCTGCCCTCCGGTGTCGTCCAGCGGCGGTGGCGATTGCGCGAGCGGTCGACGCGAGGCGAGCTCCTTCGACAGCATTCGCAGCCGATAATCGCGGGGCAAGTCGGCGTAGAGCCACGTCTCTTCGGCCAGCCGATCGATCAACTGGCCGAGTGCGTGGTGGTGAGCGTCTGCGTGCTCGCGAACGTCCATCGTCGCCAAGTGCAGGCCGAACACGGCTATCGTGCGCTCGACCCGAGCGAGCAGGCCGTCAGCGATGAGCTCGCCCGCATTGGCCCGCAGCGAGTCGCCGATCAGTGCCAGCTCCGCGAGTAGCTCGCTCTTACCGAGATAATCTCGGCCCGGAGTATGCGGGAGGCCGGCGTCGATTCGCCGCCGGGTATTCGCGATCTTGCCGTTCATGCACGTCAGCTTGAGCCGGTAGGGCTCCGTAGCGTTGAGCTCGATGACATGCGGGTCCAACCCGGGAAGAGCCACGATATCCGCTGCTACCGAGGCCTCGAGTGCGGCGCTGACTCCCGTATTCGTCGTCGACATGGACAATTCGGCGATCAACCCGTCCAGTGCCTGCGTCGCGACTCGAGCGGCGACGTGGTGTTGCAGCCGGAGAACCTCACGAGTGACCCCAGCGGTCACGTTGGGATTGCCGTCGCGGTCCCCGCCGATCCACGTTCCGAACGTGAGCGGATGCGCCGCTCCGTCGAGCCCGGCGCTATGGCGGGCCAGTTCTTCGGCCAGATCAGCCGCAAGATCGGGCACAGTCTCCTGGGCGATTTCTTCGAGGTAGTAAAGCGCGTTGCGGGCTTCGTCGGTTGGCGTGGGACGTTGCTGGCGCAGCTCGTCGGTCTGCCAGATGAGATCAATGATTTCTGCGAGCGATCTGTCCTGGCGGGCTCGGGCGGCGCTGCCGGCCTCCGTTGGTACGGCGAGTATCGCGGCGACGCGGCGCAGCTTCGTCAGCATGGACCGCCGGCTCGCTTCCGTCGGGTGAGCGGTGAACACCGGCCGCACGGCGAGTGAATCGATGGCGGCCTCCAGACCTTCCGACCCGGTCGCCTCCGCCACGGCGGTCACCGACTGCGACAGCCAACCCTCGTCCGCCGGCCGGCGCCGCCAACCTCGGACCCGATGGACCTGCTCGGCGACGTTGGCGAGCAGGAAGTACGCGGAAAACGCGCGGACCAGATCGGCGGCTGTGTCGATCGGCTGCCCGGCCAGCAAGGCCCGAACTTCACCTCGGGCCCGGTGTCGATCAATCTCGAGATAGGCCTCCTTGCTGTGCTTGGTCAACGCTCGCACCCGTTCAACGAGGTCCAGCAATTGCGGGCCTTTTTGGCGCACCAAGGATTCGCCGAGCAGACCCACGACGCGGCGTACGTCGGCTCGGAGGGCGGCGTCCGCGTCCGCGGCAACCGGCAACAACGGAGCGGCAGCATGGTCGGCCGGAGCACCTAGCAGAGCCGGCGGTTCCACGTCATAGGCCACCCATCTATTGTCACCCGCACGCACCTTCGCCTCAGCGTGATCACGCGCCGCGCGTTCGACCGGATGAGCGGGCAACGTGTGGTAGCTGTGACGTAACGGTAGCCGCGACATGCCGAGGGCGATCGGCGAACTTACGCTTTCCAAATGTCCGTGAGCACGGTATAAAGAGCGGCACAGCCGTCGCGCGGGTCGTCTTGATCGTTACGACACGACCGGCGGTGGGTCACGGGGGTGCCGTCAGGGTTCGGGGCGGCTGCATAAACGGGGGATAAATGGTTAGCGGTGGCCTTGGGGCCACCGACGGGGGATCGAGTGACGCGCGTGCCCTAGGCACGCGCGCGCTCGGTGGACCTTCGTCGGGGCCAACTCAGAGTAACTACGTCGCTCGGCCG
Organism: uncultured Actinomycetota bacterium; assembly: GCA_963809815.1. GTDB lineage: Bacteria > Actinomycetota > Actinomycetes > Mycobacteriales > Jatrophihabitantaceae > CAVVJA01. The sequence continues at coordinate 274,958 of CAWELM010000025.1, read as the reverse complement.
GGCCCCGCATTCGCGCGGCATTTCCATCCGTCGCGAGCGGTAGATAGGCACCGACCGGCTGGATCCGCTTCAGCGAGCACAGCTGAACAGGTTGCGTCCTCGATCGACGACCCGACCGGCGCGAGTTTCGGTGTGCCCGCCGGCCGCGAGCGATGGGTGGGTCGATACCAAGTCGGGCTGGTCGTAATCGATATGCTGGCCGCATTAGTTGCTGTCGTTGCTGCATATGTCATTCGCTTTGGCGTGCCGGGCTACGAAGTCAACGCGGGGCTATATGTTGGCATTGCTATCGCCCTGCCGCTGGCCTGGGTCGCAGTTGTCGCGTTCAATCGCGCCTACGAGGGCCGGTTCGTCGGGGTCGGACCGGCTGAGTTTCAACGAATCTTCCGGGCCTTTCTCCACCTGACCGCCCTCGTTGCCTTCGTGTCATTCGCAACTGGCGCCGACCTTTCCCGTGGCTTTATCGTGCTGGCCCTGCCCTTCGCCTTGACCCTTGACCTCATCGGCCGGTACGCGGCCCGCAAATACCTGCACAGAATGCGTTCGGCCGGCCGGGCAATGCGTTCTGTACTGGCCGTCGGCGACTTTGACGCGATCGCCAGCTTTACGGCCATGCTGCTGCGAGATGAGTACGCCGGAATGCACGTCGTCGGTGCGTGCGTCCCTGGCGATATGAGTGACGATGTTGCCAGGCGGCTCGACGAAATAGGAATTCCGCTTCTTGGCGATGTAGACGCGATTCTCGACTCGGCGCAGTTCATCGGCGCCGACACGGTCGCTGTCATTTCCTCGAGCCTGATCGGCCCGGAGAAGCTCCGGTGGATATCTTGGCAACTCGAAGGTACCAACCTGCAGCTGGTCGTTTCGCCTGGGCTGATCGAGGTCGCGGGGCCTCGCCTGCATATCCAGCCGGTCGCCGGTCTGCCATTGCTGCATGTTGAGCAGCCGCAGTTCGGTGGATTCCGCCGCTTTGTCAAGGGCGCATTCGACCGAACAGTCGCGTGCCTGTCCTTGGCCGTGCTGTCACCAGTCTTGGTTAGTATCGCCGTGGCGGTGCGCATGACGAGCCGCGGGCCAGTGCTGTTCCATCAGAAACGAGTGGGGCGAGACGGCAAGACGTTCACCATGGTCAAGTTTCGCTCCATGTTTACCAACGCCGAGGACCGGCTTGCCGAGCTGCGGGAAAAGAATGTCAATGCCGATGGGTTGCTATTCAAGATGCGTGACGACCCTCGCGTCACGCGAGTCGGCCAGTTCCTGCGCAAGTTCTCGCTCGACGAGTTGCCGCAATTGTTTAACATCGTCGCCGGGTCCATGTCGCTTGTCGGTCCTCGGCCTCCACTCCCGTCGGAGGTTGCGCAATACGGCGACGATGTGCGACGTCGATTACTCGTCAAGCCAGGGCTAACCGGCCTATGGCAGGTGAGCGGACGCAGCGATTTGACCTGGGAAGAATCGGTGCGGCTCGATCTCCGCTATGTGGAGAACTGGTCACCTGCCCTTGACCTCATGATTCTGTGGAAAACCGCGTTCGCGGTATTAGGTCGGTCAGGAGCGTATTGACCTTGGGGGTCTATTACTCACCATCAGGCCAGCGGTCACCGACCGCTGGCTTGACCGTGTGTGCACATCTCGCACACCAGGTCGGCCGGACGCTCTGCGGCCCGCGAGACGACTTCGCCGCAGCGGCAGACCCAGCCCCCCGGGCGAGCCGGATTGCCGAGAACAAGCTGATGCGGCAGGACGTCCTTCGTCACGACGGCGCCCGCAGCGACCAGGCAATGCTCGCCGAGTTCATTTCCGCAGATCACGGTGGCATTGGCACCGACCGAAGCGCCGAAACGGACGCGAGTAGGTGTGAGCAGCCAGGGCCCGGTCGCGCGGGGGTTCAGATCGTTCGTAAAGACAGCGGCCGGTCCGACGAAGGTTTCGTCCTCGAGAGAAACACCCTCGTATACAGACACATTGTTCTGGATCTTGACCCGATCGCCGATGTGGACGCCCACATCGACAAACACGTTGGCCCCGATGTTGCAGTCGCGGCCGATGACGGCGCCGCCGCGCACGTGCGCGCTGCGCCAGATCCGAGCTCCAGCCCCTACCGCTGCGCCGGGCTCGATCTCGACGCTGGCATGGATCTGTGCAGTCGGATCGACTCGACTGTCCATCTCGTCACTCCTTATAAGAATCACCCAGTTGTGATCGCGATTCGCGAACACATGCGGTTCGGCGTTAATCTAGTTGGCCGCTCACGATGCGTGGGGGCTGTCCGGGGGGAGTCCAATGTTCGGTAGCCGGCCTAACGCTGCGTCCGCTCATGTTATTGGTGTGCCGGCTTCAAGACGCAGGATCGCAATGCTTGCCGTGGCGGCGCTAGTTGTCGCGCTAGCCAGCGTGGTGGCTGTATCCACGGCTCCGCCTGCGGCCGCGGCGGGTTCGAGCTGCGGGCCGACGATCAACCCCATTGCTTGTGAGAACCAGCAGACTGGTGACCCAGCCAGCGACTGGCAAGTAAGCGGCGCCGGGGATTCGACGCTCCAGGGCTTCGCCACGTCGATGAGCGTGAACGCCGGGCAGACCGTGTCGTTCAAGGTCAGCAACACGGGGGCGGCGTATCACATCGATATTCTGCGGGTGGGGTATTACCAGGGCACTGGCGCCCGCAAGATGGCCTCGAACTTGCCTGGCACTACGCAGTCTCAGCCGGCATGCCTCAACGGTGCCACGGGCACCGGACTCATCGACTGCGGTAACTGGTCCGTGTCAGCCTCGTGGGCGGTGCCGTCCACCGCGGTGTCTGGCTTGTATCTCGCGCATCTGGTCCGCACCACCGGCGGCAGTCTCATACCGTTCGTCGTCCGAAACGACGCGAGCCAATCCGACATCGTGGTGCAGACCTCGGATGAGACCTGGCAGGCCTACAACACCTACGGCGGCAACAGCCTCTACACGTGCGCAAGCAATTGCCCGGCGGGGAGCCCGACAGCGTACAAAGGTGCCTCGAAGGTGTCCTACAACCGGCCGTTCCACACGGCGCTCGACGACAGCGGCCGGAGCTGGTTCATGTATGCCGAGTACGACATGATCCGTTTCCTGGAGCGAAACGGCTACGACGTCAGCTACATGAGCGGCCTGGACACCGCCACCAACGGTTCGCTGCTGCTCAGCCACAAGGTCTTCCTGTCCTCCGCGCACGACGAGTACTGGACCGGCCCCCAGCGCGCGAACGTGGAGGCGGCCCGCGACGCGGGCGTCAATCTGGCGTTCTTCAGCGGCAACGAGGTGTTCTGGAAGACCCGGCTGGAACCCAGCATCGACAACTCGAACACACCGAACCGGACGCTGGTGGCGTACAAGGAGACGCATTACGACGCTCCGGTCGACCCGCAGGACCCGCCCACCTGGACCGGGACCTGGATGGATCCACGGTTCAGTCCGCCGGCGGATGGCGGCCGGCCGCAGAACGCGCTGACCGGGCAGCTCTTTGTCGTGAACTCTGGCACGACCGACATCACGGTACCGGCTCAGTACAGCAAGCTCCGGTTTTGGCGGGGCACCCAGGTGGCCGGTCTGACGTCCGGGTCGATCACGCTGGATCAGGGCGTCGGCACGCTCGGATACGAATGGGATGTCGACGCCGACAACGGGTACCGGCCCGCTGGGCTGATGGACATGTCCTCGACCACGAACAACAACGCGGAGGATTTCACCGACTTCGGGGGCACGACCCAGACGGGAAGTACCGCGACTCATCACCTGACTTTGTACCGGGCCCCGAGCGGCGCGCTGGTGTTCGGCGCCGGGTCCGTGCAATGGGCGTGGGGACTGGACAACGGGGGTACTTCGAACCCCGTCGATACGAACATGCAGCAGGCGACGGTAAACCTGCTCGCTGATATGGGTGCGCAGCCGACCACGCTGATGTCGGGGCTCACGGCGGCGACCGCGTCGAGTGACAGGACCGCGCCGACATCAACGATCACCACGCCGGCAGCGGGCGCCAACCTGGCGAACGGTTCGGCCGTGACGATCAGTGGGTCCGCCACGGATGCGGGCGGCGTAGTCAGCGGTGTCGAGGTCTCGACGGATGGCGGCACGACCTGGCATCCGGTCACCACGATGACCAATCCGAATACCTCGGTCAACTGGACTTATTCCTGGGTTGCCCATGGGAGCCCTTCCGCGACCATCAAGTCCCGGGCGGTAGATGACAGCGGCAACCTGGAGACCCCGTCGACCGGCAAGACGGTCAACATGGCGTGCCCCTGCTCGATCTGGGGACCGGCGGTTGTCCCCAAGACGATCGATTCGGGTTCCGCGGCAGGGACCGAGGTGGGGGTCAAGTTCACGGTAGACGCCTTCGGTGTTGTCACCGGAATCCGCTTCTACAAGGCCAGCACCAACACCGGAACGCATGTCGGCAACCTATGGACCGCGAACGGCCAACTGCTCGCGAGTGCCACGTTTACCGGTGAGTCCGCGTCCGGCTGGCAACAGGTCAACTTCGCGCAGCCGGTGTCGCTGAACAAGAACACCACCTACGTCGCGTCCTACTTCGCGCCCAGGGGGCACTACTCGGCCGATAGTGGCTACTTCTATACGACTCCGAAGCTGGGGCCGGCGCCCACCATCACCAACGTGGACAGCCCGCCCTTGCACGCGCTCCGCAATTCGAACGGTGTCGTCAACGGAGTCTTGTCGACCTCCAGTGTCAGCACCTTCCCGACCGGTTCCGTCGACGCCTCCAACTACTACGTGGACCCGGTCTTCACAACGCAGACGTTCACGACGCCGCCCGGCCCGGTCGGCAATGTCAACGCGACCGCCGGCTACGCCTCGGCGACCGTCACCTGGTCGGCTCCGACAACGGGTGATCCGGCAACGTCATACAAGATCACGCCCTATATCGGATCGACCGCACAGTCACCGACGACCGTCCCTGGAAATCCGGCACCGACCTCCGCCGTCATATCCGGCTTGACCAACGGCACGACCTATACGTTCACAGTCACCGCCTCCAACCCGGCCGGCGCGGGTCCGGAATCCGCACAATCCAACCCGGTGACACCGTCATCGAGCGCGCTGCACGTCACCGACGGTGACTTCGAGAATGGGCTGAACGGCTGGACGACCGGGGGCGTGGCGCCGCCGACCGCAACCGGCACGCAGGTCCACTCCGGCACCGGCTCGGCCCTGCTCGGCTCGATCCAACCGGCGCCACAGCCCAATGGGGACAGCACCCTGTCCCAGACGGTCACCATCCCTCCAACGGGCGCGACGACCCTGACGTTCTGGTACCGGCCGTCTACGGCGGATGACATCTGTTCCGGCACCGGCTGCATATACGACTGGCAGGAGGCCCAGGTCCGCAGCACGTCTGGGCAGACGCTCGCCAGTATTTTCAAGAGCAACTCCAACTCCGGGGCCTGGACCAAGGTCACCTCCGACATGTCGTCGTTCGCGGGCCTTGACGTAGTGCTCTGGTTCAACGTGCACCAGGACGGAGCGCCGTCGCCCGACGACACCTGGATGTACGTGGACGATGTGACGCTCACCCAGCCTTCTGTGCCGGGTGCACCGACTGGGGTGACCGCGACCGCTGCGTAACGGCCAGGCGACCGTCAACTGGACGGCGCCGTCCGACAACGGTGGCAGCACGATCACCACGTACACGGTGACGCCGTTTATCGGTTCGACGGCGCAGACACCGGTGACGGTGACCGGCAGCCCGCCGGCTACCTCGAAGACGGTGACCGGGCTGACGAACGGCACCAGCTACACGTTCACGGTGTCGGCGACAAACGCGAGCGGTACTGGGCCGGCCTCGTCGCCATCCAACGCGGTGACCCCGAACGCGCTGCCGGGCGCCCCAACGGCGGTGACGGCGACCGCGGGCAACACGACGGCCACGGTGAGCTGGACCGCGCCGACGAACAACGGCGGCAGCACGATCACCAAGTACACGGTGACGCCGTTCATCGGCTCGAACGCGCAGACGCCGGTGACGGTGACCGGCAACCCGGCGGCGACCACGACGCCGGTGAACAACCTGACGAACGGCACCAGCTACACGTTCACGGTGACGGCGACCAACGCGACCGGCGATGGCCCGGCCTCGTCGCCGTCGAATGCCGTGACGCCGAGTGGGCCAGGTGTGCCGGGTGCCCCGACCGGGGTGACGGCGACCGCGGGTGTCGCGTCGGCGACGGTGAGCTGGACGGCGCCGACCAATAACGGCGGCAGCACGATCACCAAGTACACGGTGACGCCGTTCATCGGCTCGAACGCGCAGACGCCGGTGACGGTGACCGGCAACCCGGCGGCCACCACGACGACGGTGACCAACCTGACGAACGGCACCAGCTACACCTTCACCGTGTCCGCGACCAACGCGACCGGCACGGGCCCGGCGTCGTCGTCGTCCAACTCCGTGACCCCGAGTGGCGACGCCTTTCGTAACGACCGTCACGCCGGGCTCCGGGGCGACGGGTGTCTCGATTTCGGTTGCGCCGACGGCGACGTTCTCCCAGGCTATGGTGCAGAGCACGGTGTCCTTCACGCTGCAGGACTCGGGCGGCAATCCGGTCGCAGGCGCGGTCACATTCAGCACCAACGCCGGCAATACGGTGGCCACGTTCACGCCGACGAACGTGCTGGCATTCAGCACCACGTACACCGCGACGGTGTCGGGGGCGCAGAACAGCAACGGGACGCCGATCGCCGGCCCAACCGTCTGGAGCTTCACCACCACTGGGCCGCAGTGCCCGTGCAGCGTTTGGCAGAACGGAACGCCTACGGGTGCGGCGGATTCGTCCGATACGAGCGCGGTGAACCTGGGCCTGCAGTTCCGGGCGAGCAGCAGTGGATTCGTGGCCGGTGTCCGGTTCTACAAGTACTCCGACAACACCGGCTCGCACATCGGCAGCCTGTGGAGCTCGACTGGGACGCTGCTGGCGAGCGGTACGTTCAGTGGTGAATCCGCGTCGGGCTGGCAGGAGCTGGACTTCGCTACGCCGGTGGCGATCACGGCCAATACCACGTATGTGGTCTCCTACCACACGGATGCTGGGCACTACGCGTTCACGCAGAGTGGGCTGTCATCGGCGGTGACGAACGGACCGTTGACCGCGTTGGCCAGTGGCGGCGTCTACGCCTACAGCTCGGCGAATGCGTTCCCCTCGAACGCCTTCAACGCCACCAACTACTGGGTCGACGTCGTGTACACGCAAACAGCGGGAAGCACGCCGCCGGTGGTGACGACCGTGACGCCTACCGGTGGGTCGACGGGCAACGCGGTCTCGGTCGCGCCGACGGCGACGTTCTCCCAGGCCGTGGTGCCGAACACGGTGTCGTTTACATTGCAGGCGCTCGGGCGGAGCTACGGTTGCCGGCTCGGTGAGCTTCAACACCGGCAACACGGTGGCGACGTTCACGCCGACGAGTTCGCTGGCGGCGAGCACGACCTACACCGCGACGGTGTCGGGGGCGCAGAATGCCTCCGGCACCCCGATGAGCAGCCCCGTCACGTGGAGCTTCACCACCGGCGCGGTGTCACAGTGCCCGTGCAGCGTCTGGCAGAACGCGGCACCCTCGGGTGCGGCGGATGCGGCCGACACCAGCGCGGTCAACCTGGGTCTGCAGTTCCGGGCCAGCAGTAGCGGGAGGATCATCGGCGTCCGGTTCTACAAGTACGCGGACAACACCGGCTCGCATACCGGCAGCTTGTGGAGTTCGACCGGGACGCTGCTCGCGAGCGGCACGTTCAGCGGTGAATCCGCGTCGGGCTGGCAGGAGCTGGACTTCGCCAGCGCCGGTCGACAATCACGGCCAACACCACCTATGTGGTCTCGTACCACACCGATGCTGGGCACTACGCGTTCACGTCGAGCGGGTTGTCCTCGGCGGCGACGAACGGGCCGCTGACCGCCCTGGCCAGCGGTGGCGTTTATGCCTACGGCTCAGGAAATGTATTCCCGTCGAATAGCTTCAACGCATCTAACTACTGGGTTGACGTTGTGTATTCACCTTAAATAACGCACGCCAATTCAGCGAAGAGTTGGCGCAGACAGTAATTGCCATGCTGTCCCTGTCAGGGGCCAGCCGGGCTTAGTAAACGAATGGGGTATTGGATGAAGGCCCTTGCCATTGCTGCAGCGTGTGCTGCGGTCATTGGGCTGACCGCGTGCAGCCATAGCGCAACTCCTAAAGCAGCTTCCACAAACCACGGCACCGGCGCGGGCAAAGCAGTCGCGCCAGTCAGCTGCGGCCAGCAGTACCGCGCCTGGAACCACGGCGAGGGCAACGGCGTTATGGACGCTCTCAACGTCGTCACTTCGGCAACGACCGCCAAAAATGCTCGAGCCCTAACGGCCGCCCTGCACCAGGCCAAGCCGGCTGTCGCCAAGGCCGCCCGGCATCCCATACCCGCCTGCGCCGACCCGAGTGGTTACTGGAATGTGCTGCTCATGCATGTGAATGCCGCAGTGTCAAGCAAGGCGTCCGCATCAAATGTGCACGCGGCGTTGCAGGAGGTGCCGAAGATCCACAACCAGTTGGTATACGAAGTCAAGCAAATCGCTCAGTAGGACGGCCGGTGGCTGCGCTCATTCTGTTGCTAGCAGTGTGGCCGCCGGAACCGAGTTCCAAAGCCAGATCGGCAAGCTCTTCGTCAGCACTTGACCACCACGGCGAGGACTACTTGCAACAACACGGGGGACAGCACTCATGCTAGGTACGGGGTTGGTTGCGCGACGCTTGCCGACGCGACGCTTGGTGGTCAGTTTCCTGGCCGCCGTGCTACTCGGCTTGATTTGCCTCATTGGCGCCGCCCCACCCGCCAAGGCGGCCGGCCCGTGTGGGCCGCCCGTGACCAGTGTGATCGCCTGCGAGAACACGCTAACTGGTGACTCGCCCAATGACTGGCAAGTGACCGACGCGGGTGATCCGGCGATTCAGGGCTTCGCCACATCGATGAGCGTGAACGCCGGACAGACCGAATCTTTCAAGATCGATACCCTGGCGACTGCGTACCATATCGACATCCTGCGCATCGGGTACTACCAGGGAAACGGCGCGCGCAAGATCGTCGCGAACCTGCAGCCGACGGCCGCGCCCCCGCAGGCCCAGCCCAGCTGCTTGACGGACGATGGGACCGACAACATCCCCCCGACCGGGCTCATTGACTGCGGCAACTGGGCCGTGTCGGCCTCGTGGTCGGTGCCAAGTGACGCGGTGTCCGGTTTGTACGTCGCCCACCTGAAACGGGACGACACGACCAACGGGAAGGGCAGTCTCATACCGTTCGTCGTGCGTAACGACTCCAGCCACTCGGACATCCTGGTCCAGACCTCGGACGAGACCTGGCAGGCCTACAACTCCTACGGCGACAACAGCCTCTACAAGTGCTTGAACAATTGTCCGCCCGGGAACCCGGATGCTTACAAGGGCGCGTCGAAGGTGTCGTACAACCGCCCGTTCCACACGGCGGCGGATGACGATGGCCACAGCTGGTTCATGTACGCCGAATACAACATGATCCGTTTCCTGGAGGAAAACGGATACGACGTGAGCTATACCAGCGGTGTCGACATGTCCCAGCTCGGCGCCGCCTCCACCATCGAACAGCACAAGACCTTCATGTCGTCCGGCCACGACGAGTACTGGTCCGGCCAGCAGCGCACGAACGTCGAAGCCGCCCGCGATGCCGGCGTGAATCTGGCCTTCTTCAGCGGCAACGAGGTGTTCTGGAAGACCCGGTGGGAACCCAGCATCGACCCGTCGAACACACCGAACCGGACGCTGGTCACCTACAAGGAGACCCATTACAACACTCCGGTTGACCCGGATGACCCACCCACCTGGACCGGATCCTGGATGGATCCGCGGTTCAGCCCGCCGGCGGATGGCGGCCGGCCGCAGAACGCCCTGACCGGGCAGTTGTTCGTCGTCAACTCCGGCAGTACTGACATCACTGTGCCTTCGGACTACAGCAAGCTCCGCTTCTGGCGGGACACGGAGGTGGCCGACCTGTCACCTGGTGACTCGACCAGGCTCGCTGCGGGCTCGAACAACCTCGGCTATGAGTGGGATGTCGACGCCGACAACGGGTACCGGCCGGCCGGTCTGATGGACATGTCCTCGACCACGTACGACAACGCCGAGGTTTTCACCGACTACGGCGGTATCACGCAGCCAGGAAGTACCGCGACCCACCACTTGACGTTGTACCGGGCCCCGAGCGGTGCCTTGGTCTTCGGCGCCGGGACCGTGCAATGGGCGTGGGGTCTGGACCAGGCTCAAGGGGAGGGCAACGACGGAAGCCTCACCCCACCCGATCCTGACATGCAGCAGGCGACGGTGAACCTGCTCGCCGACATGGGTGCGCAGCCCGCCACGCTGATGCAGGGGCTGACGGCGGCCACGGCGTCGACCGATCGGACCGCTCCCACCTCGACAATCACGTCGCCGGCTCCGAGCGCCAACCTGATGGATGGTTCGGCTGTAACGATTAGCGGGACTGCGACCGATGCCGGCGGCGGCGTAGTCGCTGGTGTCGAGGTCTCGACCGACGGCGGCAACACCTGGCACCCAGTCACCACGATGTCGGCGGCGGACACGTCCGTTACCTGGAGCTATTCGTGGATCGCCCACGGGTACCCCAACACGACGATCGAGACCCGGGCGGTTGACGACAGCGGCAACCTGGAGAAACCGGGGACAGGCACGACGGTGAGCGTGAACTGCCCTTGCTCGATCTGGGGACCAACCACTGCGCCAAAAACCGCCGACTCGGGCGACGCTTCCTCGATCGAGGTGGGCGTCAAGTTCACGGCGGACGCCGACGGGTTTGTGACCGGGGTGCGGTTCTACAAGGCCAGCGCCAACACGGGGACCCACATCGGCAATCTCTGGAGTTCCAGCGGCCAGCTGCTGGCGCGCGCGAACTTCACCGGCGAAGCGGGCTCCGGCTGGCAACAGGTCCTCTTCTCACAGCCGGTGCCGGTGACTAAGAACACCACCTATATCGCGTCCTACTTCGCGCCTAATGGGCACACGTCGCAAGACAGTTCGTACTTCTACACGACACCTCCGTTGGGACCGGAACCCACCATCACCGATCTGGACAGCCCGCCCCTGCACGCGCTCCGTAATTCGAACGGCGTCGTCAATGGCGTCTTCTCGAAGTCCAGCAGCAGCACCTTCCCGACCAGCTCAGCTGATGCGTCGAACTACTGGGTTGACCCGATCTTCTCTTCAACTGGTGAGGGGGATACGACGCCGCCGTCGGTGACGTCGCATGTTCCGGCTAGTGGGGCGACGGGTGTGGCGACGTCGGTGGCTCCGTCGGCGACGTTTTCCGAGGCGGTGTCGTCGTCGTCGTTGGTGTTTACGGTGAAGGATGGTTCGGGGTCTGCGGTGGCGGGCTCGGTGGGTTTGAGCAGCGGCGGCACGGTGGCGACGTTTGCTCCGTCGGCGGCGTTGGCGGCTGGGGTCGCGTATACGGCGAGTGTGTCGGCTAGTGATACCAGTGGGAATGCGATGCCGTCGCCGGTGACGTGGACTTTCACGACGGCGGGGGCGGTGAGTTGTCCGTGCACGTTGTTTGCGTCGGGTGCGGTGCCGGGGACGGGTGATTCTGGGGATCCGTCGGCGGTGAGTGTGGGTGTGAAGTTTGTGCCGTCGGTGAGTGGTTTTGTGACCGGGGTGCGGTTCTACAAGGCGGCGACGAACACGGGGACGCATACCGGCACGTTGTGGTCGGCGTCGGGTGGCCCTACCCCGTTGGCGACGGGCACGTTTACCGGTGAGACCGCGAGTGGTTGGCAGACGTTGCAGTTCGCCAGTCCGGTGGCGGTGACTGGTGGCACTACGTATGTGGTGAGTTACTACGCGCCGAACGGGCATTACTCGAACAACGGAGGGTTCTTCGCTACTGGCTACAGCAACGGCCCGCTGTCCGCGCCGGGTGGCGCGAACGGTGTGTATCTGTATGGCGGTGACGGGTTCCCGACTCAGTCCTACAACAGCAGCAACTACTGGGTCGATCTGGTCTTCACCACGTCCGCGCCGGTGGATACGACGCCGCCGTCGGTGACGTCGCATGTTCCGGCTAGTGGGGCGACGGGTGTGGCGACGTCGGTGGCTCCGTCGGCGACGTTTTCGGAGGCGGTGTCGTCGTCGTCGTTGGTGTTTACGGTGAAGGATGGTTCGGGGTGCTGCGGTGGCGGGCTCGGTGGGTTTGAGCAGCGGCGGCACGGTGGCGACGTTTGCTCCGTCGGCGGCGTTGGCGGCTGGGGTCGCGTATACGGCGAGTGTGTCGGCTAGTGATACCAGTGGGAATGCGATGCCGTCGCCGGTGACGTGGAGTTTCACGACGGCGGGGGCGGTGAGTTGTCCGTGCACGTTGTTTGCGTCGGGTGCGGTGCCGGGGACGGGTGATTCTGGGGATCCGTCGGCGGTGAGTGTGGGTGTGAAGTTTGTGCCGTCGGTGAGTGGTTTTGTGACCGGGGTGCGGTTCTACAAGGCGGCGACGAACACGGGGACGCATACCGGCACGTTGTGGTCGGTGTCGGGTAGCCCAGTTGGCGACGGGCACGTTTACCGGTGAGACCGCGAGTGGTTGGCAGACGTTGCAGTTCGCTAGTCCGGTGGCGGTGACTGGTGGCACTACGTATGTGGTGAGTTACTACGCGCCGAACGGGCATTACTCGAACAACGGAGGGTTCTTCGCTACTGGCTACAGCAACGGCCCGCTGTCCGCGCCGGGTGGCGCGAACGGTGTGTATCTGTATGGCGGTGACGGGTTCCCGACTCAGTCCTACAACAGCAGCAACTACTGGGTCGATGTGGTGTTCACGACGTCCGCGCCGGTGGATACGACGCCGCCGTCGGTGACGTCGCATGTTCCGGCTAGTGGGGCGACGGGTGTGGCGACGTCGGTGGCTCCGTCGGCGACGTTTTCGGAGGCGGTGTCGTCGTCGTCGTTGGTGTTTACGGTGAAGGATGGTTCGGGTGCTGCGGTGTCGGGCTCGGTGGGTTTGAGCAGCGGCGGCACGGTGGCGACGTTTGCTCCGTCGGCGGCGTTGGCGGCTGGGGTCGCGTATACGGCGAGTGTGTCGGCTAGTGATACCAGTGGGAATGCGATGCCGTCGCCGGTGTCGTGGAGTTTCACGACGGCGGGGGCGGTGAGTTGTCCGTGCACGTTGTTTGCGTCGGGTGCGGTGCCGGGGACGGGTGATTCTGGGGATCCGTCGGCGGTGAGTGTGGGTGTGAAGTTTGTGCCGTCGGTGAGTGGTTATGTGACCGGGGTGCGGTTCTACAAGGCGGCGACGAACACGGGGACGCATACCGGCACGTTGTGGTCGGTGTCGGGAGCCCAGTTGGCGACGGGCACGTTTACCGGTGAGACCGCGAGTGGTTGGCAGACGTTGCAGTTCGCTAGTCCGGTGGCGGTGACTGGTGGCACTACGTATGTGGTGAGTTACTACGCGCCGAACGGGCATTACTCGAACAACGGAGGGTTCTTCGCTACTGGCTACAGCAACGGCCCGCTGTCCGCGCCGGGTGGCGCGAACGGTGTGTATCTGTATGGCGGTGACGGGTTCCCGACTCAGTCCTACAACAGCAGCAACTACTGGGTCGATGTGGTGTTCACGACGTCCGCGCCGGTGGATACGACGCCGCCGTCGGTGACGTCGCATGTTCCGGCTAGTGGGGCGACGGGTGTGGCGACGTCGGTGGCTCCGTCGGCGACGTTTTCGGAGGCGGTGTCGTCGTCGTCGTTGGTGTTTACGGTGAAGGATGGTTCGGGTGCTGCGGTGTCGGGCTCGGTGGGTTTGAGCAGCGGCGGCACGGTGGCGACGTTTGCTCCGTCGGCGGCGTTGGCGGCTGGGGTCGCGTATACGGCGAGTGTGTCGGCTAGTGATACCAGTGGGAATGCGATGCCGTCGCCGGTGTCGTGGAGTTTCACGACGGCGGGGGCGGTGAGTTGTCCGTGCACGTTGTTTGCGTCGGGTGCGGTGCCGGGGACGGGTGATTCTGGGGATCCGTCGGCGGTGAGTGTGGGTGTGAAGTTTGTGCCGTCGGTGAGTGGTTATGTGACCGGGGTGCGGTTCTACAAGGCGGCGACGAACACGGGGACGCATACCGGCACGTTGTGGTCGGTGTCGGGAGCCCAGTTGGCGACGGGCACGTTTACCGGTGAGACCGCGAGTGGTTGGCAGACGTTGCAGTTCGCTAGTCCGGTGGCGGTGACTGGTGGCACTACGTATGTGGTGAGTTACTACGCGCCGAACGGGCATTACTCGAACAACGGAGGGTTCTTCGCTACTGGCTACAGCAACGGCCCGCTGTCCGCGCCGGGTGGCGCGAACGGTGTGTATCTGTATGGCGGTGACGGGTTCCCGAATCAGTCCTACAACAGCAGCAACTACTGGGTCGATCCAATCTTCACCACTACTGCTCCTTGATCAGCTCTAGCACAGTTTTCCACACCGACAGATCCAGGAGGTATCGTTAAGCGAAGTCCGATCCGACGCTAGTCGGCGGATCAGTGAACACGGGGGAAATACGTTGAGTTTGGGCATCGCTGTTGTCGGCGCCGGATATTGGGGGCCGAATCTCGTTCGCAACTTTCGATCAAGCTCGGATTGGGACCTTGTCGCCGTCTGCGACCTGGACGCGGCGCGAGCACGCAAGGTGATCGGCCCGCGTAGCACCGTCGATGTTGAAACATCGCTGGAGCGTCTACTCGACCGAGATGATGTTGCTGCTATCGCCATCGCGACTCCGGCGCGAACGCACAGCGCAATCGCCATGGCCGCCTTTGAGGCAGGCAAGCACGTCCTCGTCGAGAAGCCGCTCGCTGACAGTTATGCCATCGGACAGCAGTTGGTCGATGAGGCTCGCAGCCGCAACCTTGTGCTTATGGCTGACCACACTTACTGCTACACGCCGACAGTAGTGAAGATCCGTGAGCTCATTGCCGAGGGTGTGCTGGGCGAGCTCCTCTTTATCGACTCAGTCCGCATCAATCTCGGCCTGGTGCAGCCGGACGTCGACGTGTTCTGGGATCTGGCTCCCCATGATCTGTCGATCCTCGACGCGGTCCTTCCGTTCGGACTCCGGCCGGAAGCGGTGGCGGCACATGGAGCGGATCCCTTGGGAACAGGCCGGGCCTGCGTCGGCTATCTGACTATGCCACTTTACGGCGGGGCGATCGCGCACCTGCACGTCAACTGGCTCAGCCCGACGAAGATCCGCCAAATGGTTATTGGCGGCAGTCGGCGAACCCTCGTCTGGGACGATCTGCACCCGCAGCAGCGGTTGGCCATCTACGACCGCGGTGTGGAGTTCGCGGCCGGCGCTCAGGTCGGACCGAGCGAGCGTAACGCGGCCGCGGTTTCCTATCGACTTGGCGACATGCACGCACCATCGTTACCTGAGTCGGAGGCGCTCGCATCGGTGGCAAGCGAGTTCGCCGCGGCTATCCGGGAGAATCGTTCGCCTCGAACGGACGGCGAGTCCGGCTTGCGCGTGCTGGACATCCTTGAGGCAGCCAGCCAAAGCTTGCGGACAGGCGGCGCACTGGTCACACCCACCTCGGCTGCTCTAGCGGTGGGAAGCTTGTCATGACCAACCTGCAGGGTGCCAATGTCCTCGTTACGGGCGGTGCCGGCACGATCGGCTCGACGCTCGTGGACCAGCTGCTCGAAGTCGGCGTTGGGCACATTGATGTGCTCGACAATCTCGTGCGTGGACGGCGTGCGAATCTGAAAAGCGCCTTTGAGTCCGGCCGGGTCACGCTCGTAGACGGCGATCTTCGTGATCGTCGAGCTCGTCCATGACCTGACAACCGGCAAGGACGTGGTCTGTCACCAGGCGGCGATCCGAATCACGCAGTGCGCTGAGGAGCCTCGGCTCGCTCTTGAGGTGTTAGTTGACGGAACGTTCAATGTGCTCGAGGCCGCCGTCGCGGCGAACGTAAGCAAGGTCGTAGCTGCCTCAAGCGCCTCGGTGTATGGACTCGCCGAGCACTTCCCGACCGACGAGCGGCATCACCACCACAACAACGACACGTTCTATGGCGCGGCCAAGTCCTTCAACCAAGGCATGTTGCGGAGCTTCCGCGCGATGTACGGGCTCGACTACGTGGGGCTGCTGCCGTTCAACGTCTACGGTCCACGGATGGACGTGCACGGCGTCTACACCGAGGTCCTCGTGCGCTGGATGGAGCGCATCGCTGCGGGCCAGCCGCCGATCATCTTCGGCGACGGCATGCAGACGATGGATTTCGTTTACACCGAAGACATTGCGCGCGCGAACGTCCTAGCGATTCAAAGTGATGTCGTCGAGGGGTTTTACAACGTAGCGAGCGGAGTCGAGACGAGCCTCCTCGATCTGGCCAGGGCCCTGCTGCGGGCGATGGACTCCGATTTGGATGTGGAATTCGGGCCGGAGCGGCCGGTCAATGGCGTGACGCGGCGGCTGGCCGATACCTCGGCCGCAGCCCACGACTTGGCCTTTGAAGCCAAGGTAAGCCTCGATGACGGCTTGCGGCGATTGGTTGAGTGGTGGCGCGCAGAGATGGCGCCAGCTGCGTGAGCCGCATCAACGTCACGAAGCCCTGGCTCGGCAATGAAGAAATCGAGGCGGTTGCCGAGGCGATCGAATCGGGCTGGGTCGCACAAGGCCCACGAGTAGCCGCGTTCGAAGAGAAGTTCGCGGCCAAGGTGGGCGCTCCGCACGCGATCGCGGTGTCCAGCTGTACCACCGCGCTACACCTCGCATTGGTAGTGGCAGGTGTTGGACCGGGCGATGACGTGGTGGTGCCGTCATTCTCGTTCATCGCAACCACAAACGCTCCGGTGTACGTCGGAGCTAATCCGGTATTCGCCGATGTCGACGCGGCAACGGGAAACTTGACGTCGGACACGATCGACGCCGTGCTGACGCCCCGGACCAAGGCTGTGATCTTGGTCCATCAAGGTGGTATTCCGGCCGATGCCCGGGCCGTCCGCGAGCTATGCGAGCCGCGCGGGATAGTGGTCATCGAAGATGCCGCGTGTGCGTCGGGATCCCGATACGGTGGCCGGCACGTCGCGGGTGACGCCGCGATTGCGGCGTGGTCATTTCATCCGCGCAAGCTCATAACTACCGGCGAAGGCGGGATGGTCACCACGGGCAATGCCGACTGGGCTGCTCGGGTACGTCGACTACGCGAACACGCGATGAGCGTGAGCGCAGTCGAGCGCCACTTAAGCGTCTTGCCTCCGGCTGAGGAGTACCTCGAGCTCGGCTACAACTACCGCATGACCGATATGCAGGCGGCTGTCGGCATAGTGCAGCTCGATCGGCTGGACGCGATCGTTGCGCGGCGTCGTGAAATCGTCGCCGAGTATCAGCGCGCTTTTGCCGGCATTCCGGGTTTACGCGCGGTCACCGATCCACCCGGTGCGGAGGCGAATTTCCAGTCCTTCTGGATTGAGGTCTCCTTGCCGTTCCCGCTCGACCGCGAGGGCTTGCTTGCGCATCTGGCTTCGCGTGACATCTCAGCGCGCCGCGGCATTATGGCCGCGCACCGGCAACCCGCCTACAAGGGCCACCCCTCAGGGCCCCTCTCAATTACTGAGCGGCTCGCGGACAACACACTGATTCTGCCCGTCTACCACCAGATGACTGTCGATGAGCGGTCCCGGGTCACGGCCGCTGTGTGCGGTGCTGCGGGGCGATGAGGGTGGACGAACGACCGGGCCTGTCCACCGGCCGGCTAAGTCGTCTGGTCAGCGAAGCCGTCGAGCGGTGCGCCCTCGACCTATCCGGTGCACGGGTGCTCACCGAGGCGGCGACCGGTGCCTACGTCGTCACTCCGGTGATCGCCGCGGTCAGCGGAGCGCGGGTGGTGGCACTTACGGCCGACTCGCGGTACGGCACTGCCGCACAAGTCGAGGCCGCAACGATGGCCTTGGCGGCCCGGCTCGGCGTCGTCGATCGGATCGTAGTTACGACGCGGCGCGAACCTGAGCAGTTCGCCGCGGCCGACGTGATCACCAACAGCGGGCACGTCCGCCCGATCGTCGGCGAGCTGGCCGCCGCAATTCGGCCTGACGCCGTGCTGTCGCTGATGTTCGAGTCCTGGGAAGCACAGGTCGGACGGCTCGATATCGATGTCGACATGCTAGGTGCTCGGGGCATCCAGATCGCCGGTACGAACGAACGCCACCCGCATGTCGACGTGTTCTCCTACCTCGGCCCAATGGCCGTGGCGGAGCTGGCCGATGCCGGTGTGTCGGCCTATCGCGGTCGTATCGCTGTCTTGTGCGACAACGCTTTCCGGGACTACATCGTCGATGGGCTCAAAGCAACGGGCGCCGAGGTCGATGTGGCTGCGTCGCTCGATGGTCTGTCGAGTCGCTCTCCGGAGGCTTTGCTCGTTGCTTTGCAACCCACTGGCGCCTCGGTGCTCTCGGCGGCTGACCTGCACCGGATCGGGATGAGTTGGCCGGACTGCATCCTTGTGCAGTTCTGGGGGGACATCGACCGGGCGCAGTGCCCGGTGGCATGCTGGCCGGTCGTCGCGCCGGCAGCGGGCCATATGGGCGTCCTGCCGTCGCGGCTCGGGCCGGAGTCGATCGTGCGGCTGCAGGCCGGTGGCTTGAAGGTCGCGCAGGTTCTGCTGATGCCGCCCGCCGGGCGCACCGCGCAGGACGTGGAGTACGTCGATGCCTTCTGAGGGACGCATCCTGCTGATCGGCCAGGGCATCACGACGCTGAGCGCCTTGCAATCGTTGCTCGATCGCTTCGATGTCGTGGGAATGGTTCGGTCAAGCGACGCCGGCGATGCGGCCAACCGTCTCGCGGAATCGGCGGGTGTCGCACTTTTCGCCGATACGTCTCTGGCCGGCGTGACCTGCGCGATCAAGCAGACGGATCCGCACGCGGTCGTCGTGTCGTCTTATGACCGGATCTTGCCGGCAGATCTGGTCTCGGCCCGACCCTTCGTGAACGTGCACTACGCGCCGTTGCCGCGATATCGCGGTCGGGCGACTGTCAACTGGGCGATCATCAACGGCGAGCCGCGCTGCGCGATCTCGATCCACTCGCTGGTGGCCGGACTCGATGCGGGTGGCATCCTCTTCCAGCAATTCGCCCCGATCGGCCCGTCGGACACCGTTACGGATCTGTATGAACGGCTCAACGCGATCCAGCGCGATGCGCTTGCCGGTGCGGTCGCTCGCCGGCTTCAGGGCGACGAGGGCCAGCCGCAGGACGAGAGCCAAGCTACCTACGCCTGCACGCGGTTGCCCGAGGACGGCGAGATCGACTGGTCCGCCAGCACGGAAGCAGCCGACCGGCTTGTCCGGGCCCTGACCGACCCGTTCCCCGGCGCATTCACCTGGCTGGGGCTGCGGCGTCTGGTGATCCGACGAGCCGAGCCTTGTCGCGAACCGCGGTATGAGGGCAGAGTGCCCGGACGAGTGGTTCGCGTCGACCGCTCGGCCGGTGCGGTCGACGTGCTAACTGGCGACGGCGTTCTTCGGCTGCACGAGGTCGCCCTCGATGGCGCCGCCCCGCAACGGGCGGCGGACCTGATCAGGTCCGTGCGCCAGACGCTGGGACTCAGCACCACGCGATTGGCGGCCGCGCTCGAAGGCAGGGAGGCTCGTACGTGAACACGAGGGAAACACGGCGATCGCAAGTGGGTGAACCAATACCTCTCGTCGACCTGAGGTTGCAACACTCTCGTGTTGCCGATGACGTGCAGGCCGGGTTCGAACGAGTGCTGGCGAACACATCATTCATTCTTGGACCCGAGGTCGAGGCGTTCGAGCGCGAGTACGCAAAGTTCAGCGGCGTCGATCATTGCATCGGCGTCGGTAACGGCACCGACGCGATCGAGCTTGCGCTGCGCGCTGTCGGTGTCGGACCGGGTGACGAGGTAATCACCGCGGCCAACACGTTCGTGGCAACGGCCGAAGCGATCGTCCGCACGGGTGCGACCCTCGTGCTCGCCGACTGCGACGAGAATTATCTGCTCGACCCATCGGCCGCCGCCGCAGCAATGACCGGACGCACAAAGGCCATTGTGCCGGTGCACTTGTACGGACAGATGGCGCCGATGGAGCGGTACGCGGCCGTCAATGGGATGCACCTCATCGAAGACGCGGCGCAGTCTCAGGGTGCCATGCGCCAGGGCCGGCGGTCGGGTTCAATCGGCATCGCTGCAGCGACCAGTTTCTATCCGGGCAAGAATCTCGGTGCTTATGGCGACGCGGGAGCGGTCACGACTGACGATGCGAGTATCGCCGAGCGGCTGTGCGCCTTGCGCAACCACGGCGGAATCCGCAAGTACGAGCACCTCGACATCGGCGTCAACTCCAGGCTCGACGGCTTACAGGCCGTCGTTTTGGCGGCCAAGCTACGCAGGCTCGAAGAGTGGAACGACGAGCGACGGGTGGCGGCAGAGCGCTACGGAGATCTGCTGAAGGCCCTGGATGGCGTTCGGGTACCGGAGGTCGTGCCCGGGAACGAGCACGTCTGGCACCTGTACGTCGTACGGGTACCGCGGCGCGACGACGTGCTTGCCCGGTTGAACGCTGCGGGTGTGAGTGCTGGTATCCATTATCCGGTGCCCATTCATTTGCTGGCTGCCTTTGCCGACCGCGGATGGGGACCCGGCGCTTTTCCAACAGCGGAGCTGCTAGCCGGCGAGATTCTCTCATTGCCAATTTATCCGGGTATCACGCCGGCCCAGCAGGAACGTGTCGTCGGGCACCTGGCCGAGGCGCTCACATGAATGCACTCGATCGCATACACCCGAGAGTCGAGCGAGCCGACGCCCTTCGTCGCGCGTTTGCGGTTGTGGCCGCAAGACCATACCCGGCTACGCTTGCAACCACACCGAAGCCCGTACTTACCTCCGCGCGGCGATCCCGCGGGGAGGTCCAACGATCCCGGGGGATGCAATGAGGATCGCTATCTTTGGCCTGGGTTACGTCGGCGCCGTTACGGCCGCCGGCTTGGCGTCTCAAGGTCATGACGTATGCGGAGTCGACGTCGACTCGGTGAAGGTCGACCACATCGGGTCCGGGCGGAGCCCGGTTGTCGAGCCTGGCATCGGCGACCTCATCGCGACCGCCGTCGAGAGTGGCCGGCTCCGGGCGACCACAGATCCGGTCGTGGCCCTCGACCAGGCCGATGTGTCATTGATCTGCGTCGGCACGCCGTCATCTCCACACGGCGGCACCGATCTGACCTACTTGCGACGAGCCCTGGAGGACATTAGGCACGGGCTTGCAGCTGCCCGACCGCCGGAATCGGGCTTCCATGCGGTGGTGATTAGGAGCACGGTTCCTCCTGGTACAGGGGACGGTGTCGTTCACCCGACCTTCGCCGGTTCGTCGCTGCCGTCCGGCTGGGCGGTGGGGACAGCGATGTGTCCCGAGTTTCTCCGCGAGGGGTCGGGCGTCGCCGACTTCTTCAACCCCCCCTTCGTGGTTGTCGGCACTGCCGATGAGCGCGTGACTGCGCGCCTGACCGACATGTTCGCGTTCCTCGACCGCGAGATCAGCTTTGTCGATGTTCGAAGCGCAGAAGCGCTGAAGTACGCGTGTAACGCGTTCCATGCCGTGAAGGTCTCCTTCGCAAACGAGTTGGCACGAATCTTTCGGGCCTTCGGCGTCGACTCCCGCGAAGTCATGCGGGTATTCAGCGAGGACACGATCCTCAACATCTCTCCGGCCTACCTGAGGCCGGGCTTCGCTTTCGGAGGGTCCTGCCTGCCGAAGGACTTGCGCGCGTTGCTCGATATGGCCCGGGTGAACGTGGTGGACGTCCCGCTGCTCTCAGGCACCTTGCGGACAAATGAGCTCGTCATCACCGACGTCGTAGATCGGCTGATCGCTAGTCCGTTCCGGACGATCGCCATGTTGGGACTGAGCTTCAAGATGGACACCGACGATCTACGGGAAAGCCCGAACGTCGAGCTGGCGGAGCGGTTGATTGGCAAGGGATTCGAGGTTCGGATCTACGATCCGATCGTCAATCCCGAGCGACTCCTGGGCTCCAACCTTCGATACGTGGAAAGCCGGCTCCCCCACCTGCGGCGGCTGCTCGTCGCCACTCCTGGTGAGGCACTGAAGGAAGCCGATGCTGCGCTCGTGAGCACATCGGACAGCGCCGTGATCGACGAGGTGCGGACATCGTCTCCGAAAATGATCCTCGATCTGCACGGACGGCTCGGCGCCGAGATCGAACGGCTCTCCGGCTATGAGGGCGTCGGGTGGGCCGTATGACTACGCCGCGCGACAGAGGTGCCCGACCTCGGGTCCTGATCATCGTCCAGAACCTGCCGGTTCCTTTCGACCGACGGGTCTGGCTGGAATGCAATGCGCTGACTGCCGCCGGGTATGACGTGACCGTCGTATGCCCGAAGGGAAAAAACGATCCAAGCCATCAGATCCTCGACGGCGTCACTCTCCTGAAGTACCGCCCCTACGCGCCAGGTGGCCGAGCCGTCGGTTTCGTCATGGAATACGCCTACTCATTCCTCGCGACGGCCAGACTGGTCTTCCGCGCTCGCCGTCGGGGACCGTTCGATGTCGTTCAGGCGTGCAACCCACCCGACATCTTCTGGCCCATCGCCCGATGGCTGCGCCGCCGCGACGGTTCGCGGTTCGTGTTCGATCACCACGACCTCTGTCCGGAGCTATTCGACTCACGCTTTCCGCAGGGGAAGCAGTTGCCACGCCGAGGACTGGTGGCGCTGGAGCGGGGGACCTTCCGGACCGCCGATCATGTCGTGTCCACCAACGCCTCATATGCCGAGATCGCGTTGCGCCGGGGCGACAAGCGGCCGGCAGATGTCACCGTCGTGCGCACCGGACCCGATCCCGAGCGCCTGCGCCGCCGGGAAACCGTCCCGGCGCTGCGGCGGGGTCGGGAACACCTTGTCGCCTACATCGGGGTCATGGGCCCGCAGGACGGGGTCGACCTGGCCATACGGGCAGCAGCATATGTCGTCCACGACATCGGTCGGGAGGACGTTTCCTTCACGTTCATGGGCGCCGGTGACTGTTACGACGAAATCGTGGCACTGCGCGACACTCTCGGACTGCAGGACTACGTGGAGCTGCCGGGACGGGTCCCCGACGAAACCGTCATCGATGTGTTGTCGACGGCAGATGCGGGACTGTCCCCCGACCCGAAGAATCCGCTCAACGATGTCTCGACGATGAACAAAACCCTGGAATATATGGCCTTCGGAATGCCCGTCGTCGCGTTCGACCTCAAGGAAACGCGGGTGTCGGCCAACGGGGCCGGGTGCTATGTAACGAGCGGGGACGTGGCGGCGTACGCCCGAGCGCTTGTTGCGCTTCTCGACGACGCCGAGAAGCGCGAGGACATGGGCCGGGAAGGGCGCCTGCGCATCGAGAAGGAGCTCGGCTGGCCGCACCAGCGCGACGCCTATGTCGGCGTCTACGACCGGCTCGTCGGGCGCACCCGCTCGGAGGCCGGTCCGCGGACCCGTCCCCCGGCTCGAGGCTGACATGTGCGGCGTTGCCGGGGCATTTTGCCAACCCGACGGAGCCCGGTTGGTGCGGACGATGACCGATCGCATTAGCCACCGCGGGCCGGACGCGGATGGACTAGAGGACCTGTCGCCGCACGCACCGCTCCAGCTAGCGCATCGGCGCCTGTCGATCATCGACCTGTCGACCGCGGCGGACCAGCCTTTGGTCAAGGACGGTCTGCACCTGAGCTACAACGGTGAGCTGTACAACTACCGCGATCTGCGCCTCAGCCTGCAGAACAGGGGGGTCCGGTTCGTCACGGAATCGGATACGGAGGTGGTGCTCGAGTCCTGGCGGGAATGGGGTCCGGATGCCCTCTCGCGTTTTCGTGGCATGTTCGCCTTCGCGATCTACGACGAGCACAGTAGATCCCTCGCACTTGCCAGAGATCCCCTTGGCATCAAGCCGATGTACGTCATGCCCCGCGGGAACGGAGTCCTGTTCGCTTCCGAGCTCAAGGCCTTGGTGGCGGCCGTAGGCCCCGAACTCACCATCGACCCCGGTGCGCTGGTGGCGTCCACCATGTTCTATTTCCTGCCGGACGAGCAATCCGCGATGAAGGGCGTGTTCAAACTCCCACCTGGGTCGTGGGCGGAGTGGCGAACCGACGGAACCAGACGATCTGGTCGCTATTGGGAACCAGCCGAGGTAGCTCTATCGGCTGCCTCCGGTCCGGCGGCGGACCTGGCGGCTGTCCTCGAGGAGTCGGTGATGGCGCACCTTGTGGCCGACGTCCCAGTCGCCTCCTTTCTCAGCGGAGGTCTGGACTCCAGTCTCATCACGGCGATGGCCGCCAGCCGCAACCCCTCGATCGAGGCCTACACCATCACTTTCCGGCCCGAGGATCAGCGTCTCGAGGCGATGCCGGACGACGCCGCCTATGCGCGCAAGATGGCAGCGCATCTGGGGATCCGGTTGCACGAGATCGAGATCAGCCCGGACGTAGTGGACATGCTTCCGCGGGTCGTTGATGTGCTCGACGAGCCAATCGGAGACCCAGCTGCGATCAACACCGTTCTCATGTGCCAGGCCGCACGCGACGCGGGCGTCAAGGTTCTGTTGTCGGGAATGGGTGCGGACGAGTTGTTCGGCGGCTACCGCAAGCATCTGGCCTGCGTTCTGGGGGCGAGGTACCAGACGCTGCCGAAGACCCTTCGTTCCCGGGTCGTGGCGCCCGGTGTGGAACGACTCCCCGTGGCCGCAGGCGGCCGCGGTCTTCGGTATAGCCGGTGGGCCAAGCGTTTCCTGACCTTTGCTGAGTTGCCAGAGGAGGCGGCGTTCCGTCGCAGCTATACCCTCTACGACCCGGATGAGCTCCGGGGTCTGCTCGACCCGGAGCTGTCCGGCCAGGTCCAGGCCATTGTGGACGCCCACCGCCGCCTGTACACCGACGGGCGTCTGCCCGATCACGTCAACCGGATGTGCCTCACCGACAGCCGTTTGTTCTTGCCAGGGCTCAACCTGGCGTACACGGACCGTTCGAGCATGTCGGCGTCGACTGAAGTGCGCGTTCCATTCGTTGATCCCTATGTTTTCAAGGCGGCATTCAGCTTCCGCGGCGCTCAGAAGATCCGGGGACGGACCCAGAAGGTTCCGCTCCGCCACGTCGCAGAGGACCGGGTGCCACGCGACGTGCTCGACCGGCCGAAGGCCTCGTTCGGCGCTCCACTTCGGGCGTGGGTGACGAATGATCTTGGGCCGCTGATCGACGACGTCCTGCTGGACGGCCGCCTGGTGTCGTCAGGATTCCTCCGCCTCCAGCCACTTCGTCGGATGGTCTCCGATCAGCGCAGCGGCCGAAGCGATCAATCCAAGCAGCTGTGGCAGCTGCTCTCGATGGAGCTTTGGTATCGCAGCGTGACAGCCGCCGGGGTATCGCCGCCGTGATCAACCGGTAGCAGACGAAAACGTTCAGAGGAAGGTTGCATGAAGCAAGTCGCTCAGAACTACAAGTCCGGTGAGCTCGCCGTTCTCGACGTGCCTGCTCCCGCGTGCAAGCCCGGTGGTGTTCTGGTTCGCTCTCTTTACTCGCTTATCTCAACCGGCACCGAGATGATGAAAGTCAGCGAGGCCAGGATGTCCCTGCTCGGCAAGGCCCGAGCGAGGCCCGATCAAGTCCGCAAGCTGGTCGACTCCGTGGCCCAACAAGGCGCCGTCTCCACCTACAAGAAAGCGATGAATCGGCTGGACAGCTACACGCCGCTCGGCTATTCGGTCTGCGGCGTGGTAGTCGAGGTCGGTGCGGGTGCTGAGCAGTTCTCGGTCGGTCAAGTGGTTGCAGCCGCGGGCAACGAATTCGCCCTGCACGCCGAGCTGAACTGGGTGCCGACGAATCTCTGCGTCCCGGTACCGGATGGTGTTGCAGCCGAGCACGCCGCGTTCGCCACGGTGGGGGCGATCGCAATGCAGGGCGTCCGCCGCGCCGAGGTCGCGCTTGGTGAGACCGCGTGTGTTATCGGGCTCGGGCTCATCGGGCAACTCGTGGTGCGCCTCCTCGTCGCGTCCGGCGTGCAGGTGGTGGGCTTGGATGTCGTCGCGGCCCGCTGCCGAGCCGCGGAGAAGGCCGGCGCTCTCGCCTGCGCCGCACCCGACGAGGCGGGCCTGAACGAGATCGAGCAGGTCATGCTCTCCCGCACCGGCGGCCTGGGCGCGGACCACATCCTGCTGGCCGCCGGGGGGGACTCGAACGGACCCGTCGAGGTCGCGGCCCGCCTCGCGCGGGACCGGGCCCG
Source organism: uncultured Actinomycetota bacterium (assembly GCA_963809815.1). GTDB lineage: Bacteria > Actinomycetota > Actinomycetes > Mycobacteriales > Jatrophihabitantaceae > CAVVJA01. Next base: position 248,656 of record CAWELM010000025.1, on the reverse strand, counting down.
AGTGGTCGACATCGGCAAGACGCGACTCGATCTGCCGTGGAACGCATATTACGAAAAGGAGCTGGACGTCCGCTTCTCCCGTTCGTACGGTCCGGGTCGATACGACGATCGCTACGAACTCGAAGGCGTGGACTACCCAGCGGGCTACGTTCGTTGGACCGAGCGCCGTAACCTGGCCTGCTTCCTCGATCTGCTCGCCGATGGTTCAGTGGACATCGGATCGCTGATCTCGGGCACCTACCCCATCGAGGACGCGGCCGACGTCTACAGCCGGCTCGGCGCGGGTTCCCTCGAGGGCATCGGGTTTCTGCTGTCCTACCGTTCGGCGCCCGACGCGGAGGAGCCCGAACGGACCATCCAGGGCAGCGCGCACAGCGAACCAGCAGTTGTCTCCCAGCCCCGGACACCACGGTCGGCTGACGTCCGCATTGGCTTCGTCGGAGCGGGTAACTATGCCACCTCGATGCTGCTGCCTCACCTGCGGGACAACTCAGAGGTCGAGCTCGTTTCGGTTGCCACGACGAAGTCTCTGTCCGGGCTGAACGCGCAACGCAAGTTCGGGTTCGCGACGATCACAACGAGCGTCGAGACGGTGCTCGATGATGACACGCTCGACGCGGTGTTCATCGTCACCCGGCACCACTCGCATGCCGGCCTGGTCTGCGAGGCCTTGAAGCGCGGCCGCGCCGTCTTTGTCGAGAAGCCGCTCGCCCTCAGCGAGGATCAGCTCTCTCAGGTTCTGGAAACGGTCAACGAGAGCGGCAACGACCGAATCATGGTCGGCTTCAACCGGAGGTTCGCACCGCTCTTCACGGACCTGCGAAACCGCCTGACCCCGTTTCGGGGTCCGTTGTCGGCACGGTATCTCGTCAACGCCGGCCGCCTCGATCCGAGTAGCTGGTACCTCAACGAGGAGCTGGAAGGCTCCCGGTTCGCCGGGGAAGGCGGTCATTTCATCGACACGCTGAGTGCTCTGGTGGGGCGTGACCCCGTCGAGGTACAGGCCATGGCAGCGGGCGCGAACATTCACGCCACCTTGCGTTACTCAGACGAATCTGTGGCGACGATCTCGTATGTCACCGACGGCAGCCCGCGTTTCCCGAAGGAAACTCTGGACGTCTCGGCAGATGGCCGGACCGGACGGCTGGACAATTTCCAGCGGATCACCGCGTGGTCGTCCAAGGGAAAGACCGGACGGCGGACGCTCACCGGCCAGGACAAGGGGCAGCGCGCGCAGCTGGAGCGCTTCGTCGACGCTCTCCGCACCGGCTCGGCCATGCCGATCCCGCTCGAGTCCCTCGTGGCGACTACGAGGGCAACTCTGGCAGTGGGCCAGAGTGTGGCGACGCGCCAATTGGTGACCTTGTGAGTCGACCCGACATCGGCTGGTACCTGCGTCGCCTTCGACGTATGTCGATGACGGAAGTGTCCTATCGCGCCTTGGACACCGGACGCCGGCAGGCCTGGGCTCGCCGCCAAGTCCGGCCCGGCGCGACTCCTCCGCTGCCGCCGGGGCTTTCCCGCGAGCGAACTTTCGTCTCATCGTTGCCGGCTTCTGCTCGCACTCGGGTATCTCCCGAGGCTGCATCCGCACTTGCCCGTGCAGCAGACTCGGTCTTGGCCGGGACGTGGACGGTATTCGGAACGCCGCGGTCCGACAGCGCCGATCCGGACTGGTTCTACGATCCGCTCACCGGGCGCCGCGCGCCGGACGATGAGCTGGCTTTCCGTATCCACCATCGTGACGAGTCAGAAACGGGGAACGTCAAGCAAGTCTGGGAAATGTCCCGGCACCAGCACATCACCGTGCTTGCGGCGGCCTGGTGGTTGACCCAGGAGGAGCGATACGCAGAGGCAGCCGCGACTCAGCTTCGCTCGTGGTGGCGGGCAAACCCCTTCCTGACCGGAGTCCACTGGACGAGCGGCATCGAGGCCGGCATCCGGCTGCTCTCCTGGGTGTGGATACGCCGGCTGCTCGATGAGTGGCCGAAGGTGGGCGACCTGTTCGAGTACAACCAGGACGCAGTCCGGCAGATCGCCTGGCATCAGGAGTTCCTTGTTGCCTTCCCAAGCCGTGGCTCGTCGGCCAACAACCACGTCATAGCCGAGGCGGCGGGCCGGCTGACGGCCGCGTGCGCGTTTCCCTGGTACGCCGAGACACCCGAGTGGCGGCGGAGTGGAGCCGCTCTGCTGGAGCGCGAGCTCGCCGCGAACACCTTCGACGATGGCCTGAACCGGGAACTCGCGACTGACTACCACCGGTTCGTCCTCGAACTCGGGCTATTGGCCGCCGTCGAAGCCGACGTCCACGGCCATCCGCTCTCCGAGGCAACCTGGCTGCGCCTGGCCGGGATGCTCGACGCCGGTGCTGCGATCCTGGATGGCACTGGCCGGCCGCCGCGGCAGGGTGACGGAGACGAAGGACGTGCACTCGTCGTCGACCACCCGGACCACGATCCATGGGCCATCGCCCTGGCAACCGGGGCAACGCTCCTGGGTTCCCCGGGCTGGTCGCCGGCTTTCGACGGCGGCGTTCTGGCCGGCCTGGTCGGTGCGCTCGGCCGCGCCCGTCAACCGGAACGCCCGCCCGTCCGGCCCCGCCGATTCCCGAATGCTGGTCTGGTCATCCTGCGCTCGCGGGCCGAGGACGGCCCTGAGATCTGGTGTCGCTGCGACGGCGGACCGCACGGCTTTCTGTCGATTGCGGCACATGCGCACGCGGACGCCCTGTCTATGGAGGTGCGGCACAACGGTGTCGATATCCTCGCCGACCCCGGTACCTACTGCTATCACGGCGAACCGCTGTGGCGGGAATGGATCCGCTCGACTGCGGCCCACAACACCGTCGAGGTCGCCGGCGAGAGCCAGGCTGAGTCCGGCGGCCCATTCCTGTGGATCACGCAGCCGCGGACGCGGACGCGGACCTGCAACGTGGGCGATCAGTCCGTGCAGACCTGGACCGCAGACCACGACGGCTATCTGCGCCTCCGCACTCCGACGGTGCACCGCCGGTCGGTGACGCTCGACTCGAGCAAACGAACGCTGACCGCGGTCGACACTTTCGATGCGGCCGGAGAGGTTTCACTGCGGTTGTCGTGGCACCTGGGTCCCGGTGTGCTGGTCGATTTGGACGGAACGCATGCCGCCCTCACCTGGCTGGTCGGTCCGGATCGCCACCAAGGGTCGTTCGAGCTACCTGACGGCCTCGCCTGGACGTCGCACACCGGCGAGGTCGACCCCGTCCTGGGGTGGTACTCGCCACGGTTCGGCGATCGGGTGCCGACGACCTCACTGGTGGGACAGGGAAGGGGCTCGTCCTCGACCCGCTTTGTGACGGTGCTGACTTTGCCATGAGCTGGTTCGACGGGGGATACACGGCTCAGGAGCGAACGGCTGCTGGCATCGTCGGCATGAACAGGCGAGGGCAGCGCACCAAATGGATCATCCCGGTCGTCGTCGCTGCCTGCTATGCGCTGTTCACGCTCGCGGTGCACCTGCGGATGCTCGACTTTCTCGACCTTGCGGTCCGCAGCGCGGCCCATGCCGGCCAAGTCTGGGGACCAGTGCAGATACGTGCGGCTCGGATCGTCCATGGGCTCCAGCCCGCACATCTCGTGGTGCCACTTGTGCTGGTCGTTGTGGTGCTGAGTCTGGTTCGTCGCTCGCTCCGCCCGCTCGCCGTCATGGCTGTCCTTGGCGGACTGGTGATGATCGTGACGCTCGGGACCAAATGGCTCATGGCGCATACGGAGACGACCGCAACGCCAGTGGCGCACAGCAGCTTCCCCTCGGGCCACGCCGTCAGCGTCATCGTCGTCTTCGGCATCGTCGTGCTGCTCCTACGACCTCGCACTCGGTGGGGCTGGATGCTTCCAGCCGTCATGGGTTGTTTGATGGGATGGGCGCTGATCGTTGCTTCAGTGCATCCGGCAACCGATGTCGTGGGCGCGATTCTGTTGGCGGTCGCCGCTCTCGGGACCGCCAAGGCGGCCGGTCTGGGACAGTGGGCGAGCGACCGTCGGGCGAAGAGGACTGGATGAGGAGTCAGGCGGTGCGGAGCCACGTTCCCCCATATCGTTCGAGCCGAAGGGTGTGCGATGACTTCAGTTAGCGTCCTCATCCCTTGTTACAAGTACGGCCAATTCCTGGAAGAGGCCGTCTCCAGCGTGCTGGACGACCAGAGTGGCGTCGACGTTCGAGTCCTCATCATCGACGACGCCTCACCCGATGACAGCGCGGAGGTGGCCAGGAAAATCGCCGCGCGCGATTCGCGGGTGGAAGTGATCGTCCACGCGGTCAACAAAGGAAACATCGCAACGTTCAATGAGGGCCTGCTTGAGTGGGCTGACGGTGACTATTGCGCTCTGGTGTCCGCAGACGATCGGGCTACTCCCGGAGCGCTTGCGCGCGCCCGGGATTTGCTGGACGCGAATCCAGCCGTCGGATTCGTCTATGGCCATGCATTGTGGGTCACGCACGGCGCGCCGTCACCGGAGGCCCGGGTGAAAGTGCGGGGTTGGTCCGTGTGGCCGGGCACGTGGTGGCTCGAGCAGCTCTTTCGGCAGGGGGAGAACCCGATTACCTCGCCTGAGGTGGTTATGCGCACATCGGTATTGAAGACGGTGGGCGGATTCGACGCGCGATTGCCCCACGCTGCGGACATGGAGTTGTGGATGCGGCTGGCGGCGAACTCGGAGGTTGGCTTCATACGCGGTGTCGACCAGGCCTACTACCGACTGCATCAGGAAAATATGCGAAAGGGCTACAGCCGGTTGAGAGATCTCAGCGAGCGGCGATTGGTCTATGAGACGGTGCTCGATCGCTATGGTGAGACGTTGCCGGACGCAAAGGGGCTCTCAGACGCGATGTGCCGCCAGTTGGCACGGGAGGCGCTCTGGGAGGCCGGACGCGCCTATGGGTGGGGTCGCGCGCAGCTGGCCCAGGTTGATGAACTGACCGCCTTCGCCACCGATTGCTGGCCGGAGGCCAGCAGACAACCGCTATATCGCACCGTGCAATCTCGTAAGCGCCTCGGACCGCGCGAGGCGACTTTTATGCTCACCCACAAGGCGGAATGGTGGCTCCGCCGCCGATCATGGAAATACCGGGGGTACTGACAGGCGCGAACGGCGAACCATCAGCCTGGTTGATGGCAGCAACCACAACTCACTGCCGGCGCGGCCGCATTTGTCTCGGCTGCGCCAAGACGATCACGAACGAACCCGCTCCGGGCCCGCGTGGCTTCTTGCCGGAGCGGCATCCGCACCCATGACGAACGACAACAGTCGTGGTGCGATGACCTCGGCATCGAAGTCTCGCCTGAATCTGGCGAGAGAGGCGGCGGCGGCCATCGAGAGATCGGACTCGTCTTCCATGAGGCCCATGAGTACTTTGGCGGCTTGGGCTGGGTCGTCGAGTGCCCAGAAACGACCTTCGACGCCCTCATCGAAGAGCTCAGACAACGGTCCCATATCCCCGGCCACGATGGGGAGGCCGGCGGCCATCGCCTCGATGATGGCGAATGACGATGACTCGGAGTAGGAGGCATGGACGTACGCCCGGTAGCCCGGCAGCAGGTCGCGGACGTCCGTTCGGAACCCGTGCAGTCGGACCAGTCCCTGCAGGCCCAGAGACCTCGCCTGCTGCTCGAGTTCTTGTTTCAGCGGACCTTCCCCGAAGATATCCAAGGTATACGCGAATCCTGCTCGTTTGGCCTCGGCCAGGATTTGAAGCAGATACCGGTGATTCTTGACCGACTCGAGGTTGCCAATGGTGACGAGGTCACCCATCGGTTGGGGCCGAGGCATCGTCTCGAGCGGGGCCACAAAGTTGTCAACGATCGCGGACGGCACGGCTGCTGCCTCAGGTAGCCATCCGGTTAACGCCTCCTGAGCCCAGCGGGAGACGTACACGAGCCCGTCCACCTGCGGAATGACCTTGCGCTCGAGTCCGCGGATCGCGCGGAAGGTTCTTCCGCTGCGCGATATCTGACCCTTGTCCGCCCATTCGTCCGCTTGCGAGATCCGCAAATGTACGGCCATGACTACCCGCTGATGCGGCCCCCGCCGAGCGCGCAATGCAGCTCGCGCGGCGAGCGGACACTGGGCGTAGATGACGCAGTCGTCCGCAGCGGCGAGGCGGCGACGCAAAGCCTGCTGGAGGAAGACCTCGTGCCAGTGGCGGTACCACCAGACGTTGGCGGGCCCGCTGCAGCGCTCCAGGAAGTACCGGACGCCGAAGACAGGCTTGATGAGCGGGCGACCCCACGAGAAGGGCGTGACGAGATCCGCAGGCCGGCCTTTGTCTTCCAGATATCGATACAGCTGCCGGAAATGCGTGTGGACTCCGGTGATGCCTTTCTCTCTGAGAATGGTCGCGATAATGAGCGGAGTGGATACTTCCGACAGCAGGGATTCGTCCTCGGCCGTAGGTGTCGCCATCTCAATGCCTTTGCGCATCATCCCTAAATCCCCCGATTCGATGCCGCATCTCGTTTCAACCCCAAATGTCGCGGTGCACGTTCAAGACCACCCGTGAGCCGAATGGCTCTATGTTTATTGGCAGTTCCTTCATGTGGGCCAACTTTTCCCGTACTGCACGCTGACTCTCCAGCGGGCACACAACAAGTAGGAAGCCACCGCCGCCGGCACCGGTCACCTTCGCACCAGTTGCGCCGGCCGCGAGCGATGCGTCGACTGCTTCATCGATCTCTGAGTTGGAAACTCCGGAAGCCAATGCTCGCTTGGCCTGCCAGCTCTTGTTGAGTGCTGCCCCCAAGGCATTGACGTCGCCGGTCCGCAGACCGCTCGCAGCCTCGCCCGCGAGGTCCCGCAACTGGTGCAATTGCGGAAGACGGTCGGAGATGTTTGCTGTTTGCTCACCGAGGATGGTGTCCGCGCTGCGGGTAATTCCGGTGTAAAACAGGAGAAGCTCGTCCTGGATCTGACGGCGTACAGATGATGTCAGCTTGAGCTGGTCGACAAACACGCGATCGCCAGGTCCGAAATGAATGTCGCAGATCCCTCCGAAGGCGGCGGCGTACTGATCCTGCTTGCCGATCGGCTTTCGGCAGCGGTCGATTTCGATGGCGCAGGCCCGGTCGGCCAGCTCCTCGGCCGTTACCTGCCGGCCCTGATACGCGAAAAGAGCATGCAGCAACCCGACGGTCACTGAAGATGAGGAGCCGAGCCCGGAGCCCGCGGAGGGAATGTCGGCAAGCGTCGTAATCTCGACGCCACCCCTGACCCCCGCCATGTGCATAGCCTCGCGGACCAGTTCATGTTGGAGGTCTTCGACTCGAGAAACGATCTCCTTGGTCGAGTAGTTCACGTAGACGTCGTCATCGAATCGCTGCTTGACGATGACATAAACGTACTTGTCGATGGCGGCGTTGAGCACCCGGCCGCCGTGCTCGCGGTAGTAGCCGGGCAGGTCCGTTCCTCCGCCGACCAGCCCGACCCGAAGTGGCGTCTGGGTGATGATCACGACGCCGTCCTGCCTTCCCATTCGTTACGGGCAAGCTCGAGCGCGACCGAGCTGCCGATATCCCGGAAGTAGCAGTCGTCGTCGAGCGCCACTACTCGGGCCCGGCCCACCAACCGGGGAAGCAGATCGAAGCCGATGTCGCGCGGCGTTCCGTCGGGGATCTCGTCAAGCACACTGGGATGGAAGGCGTACATCCCAGCGTTGGCGAGGTCACTCGGTGGGTCAGCTGGTTTCTCTACGAAGCCGACGACGCGGCCATCGGCGGCCACCTCGACAATGCCGCATTCAGAGGGTCTGGGGGCCCGGAAAACAGACAGGGTGGCGATCGTCGCGCCCGCGCGGTGAGCATCGATGAGGACGCCAAGGTCGAAATCAGTGAGGTTGTCGGCGTTGATCACCAGGAACATGTCGTCGTCCGCGACGAAATCCCGATTGGCATAGAGGGTGCCGGCGCTGCCGAGCAGTTCCGGCTCGTGGCTGAGCCGGACAACCGGAGGCGTCGACCGATTACCGACATGCGCGTCGACCTGGGCGGCCAGGTGATGCGTGTTCACCAGCACTTGGAGGACGCCTGCCTTCGTGAGCGCATCCAGCCAGATGTCGAGCAGCGGTCGACCACCGATCTCCACTAGGCACTTTGGTGTGGTGTCGGTGATCGGGCGCAGCCGGGTGCCCAGCCCGGCCGCGAGCAAGAATGCCTTCATGCACCCGCCTTGCGTACTACGCCCAGTGCCCGCATCTTTGCGTCAGCCTCCGCGAGGACGGCGTCCAGCCCTGGCATCCCCTTGAGCCAGTCGGCATATTCGGCGACTGACTCGGCTGGGGTACGCGTCGGGGCCCAGCCGAGCTGTTTGAGGGCGTCGATGTCGGAGCAGATGTGGCGGGTGTCGCCGAATCGGTACTCCCCGCTGATCCGGCCCGGTACGTCCGACCCGTAGTGGCGGCGGACGATGTCAGAGAACTCCGCCGTCGTATACGGCGTGCCGCCCCCTACGTTGAATACGCGGCCGACGGCGCGTTGGTCCGTGAGCACGAGCACATTGGCGTCGACGACGTCGTGGATGTTGACGTAATCCCTGATCGCGTGACCATCCTCGTAGAGCGTCGGAGCGCCGCCGAGCAGGTAGTGCAGGTTGAAGATCCGGCATGCGCCGGAGTAGGCGTTGAACACCGACTGCCGGGGTCCCTGCACAATGCTGTACCGGAGGGCCACCGTCGGTATGTCGTACCGCTTGCCGAGATTAAGGGCCACCATCTCCTCGCCGAACTTCGACATCCCGTAGGGGTTCTGCGGGTTCGAGATCCGCTCAGGCGTTCGCTGCATCTCCAAGGGACCCGTACAAGTTGGACAGGTCAGGTCCCACTGGCCGACACGGAGAACGGCTTCCGGTCGGATGTCGGGAGTCTGTTCGCCGTGGTCGACACACAGATACAGTCCCTCGCCCATGGCGGACTGCGAGGAGGCCACAACAATCCGGCTCAGCTCGAGCCCTTCCGCGACCGCAATCTCATAGAGCAGAGCGGTGGACATCACGTTGACGTCGGTGAACCTGGCGAAGTCCGGCAGATAATCCTGATAGGCCGCCAAGTGATAAACCGCATCGACGCGACGTAGCAGGTTGGCCACCAGCTCCCGGTTTCGGACATCTCCGACGTAGAGCTCCGCACCGGGAGTCACGTAGTTCGGCTGGCCGTCTCGATGGACCGGAGCGGTGAGTGCATCGAGCACAATGACGTCGTGCCCGAGCTCGACCAGTCGGTCAGTGGTGTGTGAGCCGATGAATCCGGCCCCACCGGTGACGAGGATCCTCATGTACGTGCTCCACGTCCGCCGCGCCTGGCATAGACCTCGCGATACACCGCTAGCGTCTTCTCAGCCGTGGCTGCCCAGGTGAACTCTCCGGCCCGCTCCGGACCCGCGGTGCGCAGCCGTTCCCCTTCAGGCCCGCAGGCCTTGACGATGGCGTCAGCGAAGGACTCGGGGTTGTTCGGGTCTGCGAGCAGAGCGCAGCCGCCCGCCGTCTCGGGCATAGCGCTGGTGTCTGATGTGACGACAGGACAACCCGTTGCCATGGCCTCCAGGATGGGAAGCCCGAACGTCTCGTTGAAAGACGGATACACAAAGACGTCAGCGCACCGGTAGAAGTAGACCGTCTCCTCCAGAGGAACTCCACCGACCCAGATGATGTCCTCCGCGATGCCTAGCTCGTCGGCCAGCGCCCGAAGCTCCGCGACATACTCGACGTCCCGGCCCGGGCCCACAATGACAAGCTGACGATCACCGAGATCGGACTTGGCGGCCGCGAAGGCGCGGACCAATCCGGCGCAGTTCTTGTAGGGCCACAACGAGGACACGAAGAGCACAAACGGCTTAGAGACACCGTGGCGGGCGCTGATGTGGTTCCAGGCCTCGTCCGTATCTCCGGGTTGAAACACCTCATGGTCGACGGCCTCGGGTATGAGGTGCAACTTGGCGGGGTCGACGTCCAGATAGTGCATGACCTCCCGGCGCAGGCTCTCCGAGTTGATGATGATCGCGTCCGCGACCTTCGCCGTACGTGGATAGCTCATCCGCCGGTACGTGCGCGCTGCAAGTCGTATGGACTGCGGTGCCGTATATGCGTGCAGCGTCTTGAAGTGCACAACCAACGACGGCGCCGCCCTGACGATCGGGGCTATCAGCGTGCTCAGGAGGTCGATCTTCGAAAGGGGAAGACGCACAGGTGCGTAAGTGTGCTCGCTCAGCGTTCGCTTTGGTGGACTCTCGTTCGACCAAGGAAAGGTGATGTAGCGGACGTTCGGCCCGTAGCCCTGGTGCGTCGGACGTGACTTTGGGCTGACCAGCAAGTGGAACTCCTCGCCATCGGTCAGGCGACTCGCCATTTCGGGGATTACCCGGGTCCAAAACCAGTGGGCCCCAGACGGATTGGCGGGATCATCGGTCAGGAGATTGATAGCAACGCGCATGATGTCCTCAGAAGGTGTTGGCGGTGACGTCGTCGGGAGTCATCCGGGACTGCCGCACGTATTGGGCAAGCAGGTGCATGCAAGCCTGATGCGCGTCCTCGATGATTCCGTAGTTGTCCGAGCGGACGTGCACGGATACCGACGCCAGCTCTCTGGCCGCGCCACCGGAGAAACCGGTGAGTGCGATGGTGTGCATTCCGTGCTTGTTCGCCCATTCCAACACCCGAACAATGTTCGGTGATCGGCCGGAAGACGAAACTGCGATCAATACATCCCCGGTCCGCGCGAGCGACTGCAACTGGTACTCGAACACCGCGTCGTACCCGAGATCGTTGGCGATAGCGCTGAACAGCTCGATGTTGGTACTGAGGCTGAATACGCGCGTGGTCAGATCAGTTCCGTTGCGCACGCCTTTGACGTGATCACACTGCAGGTGGTTGGCGATGGAAGCAGAACCACCGTTGCCACAAGCGAAAACGGAAGCGTCCCGGTCGTAGGCGTCATTGAGCAGCTCGGCCGCCCTGGCCACTTGGGCCATGTCGATGGTGCTGAATGCCCGGGCAAGCTCGCCGGTGTAGGCGCCGCCGAAGGTGCCGCCATCCGGGTACTGACGGGCCGGGAACGACGGCCGTACCATCGACCCACTCGGAGTGTTGTTATCAAGGATATGTCGTACCGCTGCGGCCAAGTCGGGAAACGACAGAACGTCGGCCGCTGGAAAGTCGACTGGCCCGACATGCATCGGTCGCGCGCCCACGGCCCGGGCCAGCCCAATGTCACCAGCGCTGTCACCAACGACCCATGACGCCGTGAGATCGAGGTCGAGCGCATCCGCGGCCGCGAGAGCCATGCCCGGACCGGGCTTTCGGTCCGCGCTGGCTCGCGCGAATGCGTCCACGGTGCCGTCGGGATGATAAGGGCAGAACAACCACAGATCGACATGCGCGCCTTGCCGCGCCAGCTCCTCGATCATGTGCTTGTGCACTTGGTGAACGTCCTCGATGCCGAAGTAGCCCCGGGCTACGCCGGCCTGATTGGTCACCACCGCTACCGGAAGCCCGGCTCGGTTCAATGCGGCGATCGCCTCAATCGCGCCGTCGATGAACTCGACGCGGTCAACCGAGCCGACGTACCCATAGTCGGCGATGATCGTTCCGTCACGGTCCAGCAGTACGCCAGGTCGGCTCATCACAAATTCCCCCGTTTGTAGGATGACCGCGTTACCGAGGTGCATCCTTCTTCCGCCGTGGCCGACAGATTCCGCAGCCCTCTCGGAGAGGCCCGCTCATCTGCAGCGGCGGTGAATGCATATTAGCGCGTATTCCTGTCGACGATGGCGGAGCCATTGAAATCTCAGCTCGCCGTACACCCAAGGCACACGACCCTGCACTCGCCGCAATAGTGGCGGCCTTTCCGAGCCAAATCGTCATGTTGCGCGATCCGGCGCCGCGGGGACGTGTCGGTCCACGATCCTCCGTCGGCCGGTGAACCGTGGCGGGCTGACCAAGAGGGAGGCGGCCACCGCGAGGTCGAGCAGGTACGGCGAAGCGTCGCCCAATCCCGTCTCGGTGAAGGACGCGGTAACGCAGTAGACGACGATGAACAGCGCAATGGCCCGGTTCGGCCCGGCTGGCCGGGTGACAGCACTGAGCAAGAGGACGAGCAGGATAGCGACCACAAGGGCCACTCCGACACGCCCCAATTCGAAGCGGGTAGCCACCCAGTTGCTGTCTATGGGCAAGCCGTTGAACGACTTGTTGCCCAGGCCGGTTCCGAATAGTTGCTGCATCGTCGTGAACTGTTGCTGAGCGAGGGCTGACCACACTTTCGTGCGGCCGGTGAGCTGAGTGAGGTCCTGTTCCGACTGCCCACGGGCCAACCAAGAGACGATCAAAGGCGAAAAGACGATCCATGCCGCTACCGAGGTCAGGACAACCACGGCACCCGTGCGACGAACGCGAGCGTAACCCACGAAGAGACTCGCGCCGGCCACGATGAGACCCAGCACCACTCCCAGCAGCGCGGTTCTGGTGTGGGTCGCTACCACAGCGGCTCCAGCCCCGACGAGGGTGAGCGCCATGCCTCGACCCCTTGCTACCCCGCAGAACCAGAGGATGACGGTGCATCCGAACAGAACGGCCGCATAGTGTGCAACCTGGGGCGGTGGCATCGGCCAGAGCACGCCTGCGAGCCGACCTGAGGTCGAGAACGCCGCACTAGGAGCCAGTAACACTCCGAGCCACACCGAAGCGATGATGACCCGCTGGCAGAGCAGGTGTGCCCGAAGCAGGGGCAGATCTGGTCTGTCCCCACCACGGCGTAAGCAACCACAGGACGCCGACGAAGAGAATCAAGCGAATGGCACGGTACGTCGAGCCAACAATGAACTCGTTGTGAATACTCGCCATCAACGCGAGGACGGCCATCACCGAGAGCAGCGTCAAGTAGATGTTCGGTCGTACCACCATGCCTGGATTGGCCAGCAGGGCAAGCACCAGCGCCACTAGCAACATGCCCTGAGCGATCAACTGACCGATGGACTGCGGTATGAGTACGAGAAGCCCCGTGCCCACGAACGTCAGCACATTGACATAGAGAGCGGCCCAGGCTGGAAGCGGTCCCGAGAGCAGCGGACCAGCCACCGCGGGGCCTTGGGCTAATCTCGTTCGCAGAGCGGGGGTGGTCATAGCTTAAGAGGAGCGCCCGACGGTCGATTCCGGCCGCGGGACAGCGGACTCAGATGTCTCGTTGGAGCCCTCCCCGACAGGCGTTGAGACACCGGATGACGTGTCATCGCGTACCGCCTCGAGGAGCACCGCGCCGCGAAGGTGAAGGCCCGCGGAGCGGACGAGATCGCCTGCCGTCCGAACCAGGTCCACGCTTGACTTGCCTGCGGTCACGGCCACTATGACGGAATCTGTCCAGCCAGTCAGATGATCGACTCCGATCGCCGGGTCGAGGTCGGCGAGGATGAGCGTTACCCGGTTCTTCCCGTTCGCCAGTGCCACCTCCTCCCAATCTGCGGAGTCGATGTGCGTCGGGCCGTCGGCAAGCGAGGGGACGACCCGGGGACGGAACACGACCGGCGTGTCATCGCCGGTCGCACCGGCGGTTCGGGCGACCGCCGACGCAACCCTGCCGGTATCGGTGAGGTCGACGATTGTGGCCATGCGTCCTTGGTTCTGCAGGTCTATTGCTGCAGACACAACACCGGACCGCATCTCGTCGGAGTTGTTCACACAGAGGATGGCCAGGCATTGACGGTGACCAGGCTCAGGCACTGCCTCCTCGATCGCGCGGGCCACGCGCTGCCGGTCGACGGCGCGGCGGTCGTAGACCGCTCTGACCCGAGGAAGCCACTTGACGAGCCGCAGGCGGCGCGGGGGTCGAGTGATCTTGCGCACGCTCACCAGCACCGAGGAGTTGAGCGCCGAGGCCACCTCGACCCGTAGCCATAGCCGGTCGGACAGAATTGCCCGCAGCACGACCACGCCGAAGCCGATCGCCAAACCGCCGATCAGGCCGGACGCGAGAACCAATACCATCCGGCGCAAGGCCCGTGGTGGTGTGGCAGCAGCGGGGTCGATGACTTGGCTGGCCGACACGATGGCCAACTGTTGGAGCGTCTCGTCATCGACTATGCCTTGAAGGTTGCTTATCTTGTCGTTGAGTTGCGACTGCTTGGTGACAGCGTCACTGAGTTGGTCGGCGGTGGATGAACCGCCCGCCGCGAGCGTCGCAATACGATCGCGCAGCGACTGCACCTGTGATTGCAGGTCGTTGATTTGGGCTTCGTTACCCTTGATCAGGATGTTGGACTGCGCCGTAATCTGCGTCGCTCGAAACGCCAGGTACTGCTTAGCGAACGTGTTGAGCCAGCGAACCGCTTCGGCATCCGTAGGCGCAGACATGGTGATTCCGAGGACCTCGGCCGAGCCGGTAGGAACCGCCTTGACCGAACTCATCATGTCCTGCGGGGTCATGGTCAGCCGGAGGACCTTGATCGTCCGTTCGGCCACGGTCCGGGTCGTTACGAGGCTGATATCGGTGGCGATCGCCCCAGACGGATCAGCGCTTTCTTGATGGGCGAGCTTCAGTGTCGTGGTCGCCGTGCGCGCGGTCGGACTAAGCACGAGGTAGGCGGCCGCGAGAAGCAGTCCCAAAACGGCGAACGAAGCGCAAACGCGCCAGCGCCGGCGGACAGCAGCACGTAAGTAATGAAAGCTGACGAGAGACGCGAGCGGACGCGGTTGGTCACCGGGATCGTCAGGTGCGTCGTCGGGGACGTTCCAGCTGCCCGACTGGCTCCAGGCCGATCCGGCGGCGGGAGGCACGTAGGACCGATCCGGGGGATAAGCGGACGTGCGCAGGTCCGGCAATCTCACGCGAAGCCCGCGGCGGCGGGCCCTGTCAGTCATCTGGCTTTCCTCCGAGTGCTGGCCGACGTCGATACCTGGCTGGGACCTGTCATTCGTACCGGTAGCGGCGTTTGCATCGCCCGCTCGTCGAGCGTATGGCGCCCCGTCGTACGGTCTGCCGGGTCCGGATCAGCGACCACGACGCCGTCAATCCGACGACCCGCGTCGTCGACCGCCACGGCAAGCCGGGCGAGCTCTTCGCGGGTGCCGACGCCTGGCGAGATCGCGAGCATGGTCGTCGCCGTAGCTGGAACGTCGAGCAGTGACGGCTCCTTGCGATCAGCAATGGCGAAGACGATCGTGAGGTCGGCCTCGTAATGAGCCGCGTCCGTCATTCCGCGCGGCGGATAACCCGCTGAATAGTCGCCTGGCGCCTCGTGCAGGCGTGATTCTCTGGCGCCCCTCCCGTTCAGTGGCCTAGTGAGCGAGTCACCTGTCGGACGAGGCGATGCATCTTGGCCGGGTACCGCGCCTTCAGTTCCTGCGTCTAAGACGAGCCCGCCGCGCAACTTCAAACCGCGGTCTGTGGCGCAGGCAGCGCACAGCGAAGCGACGCTGTCATGCCGGGTCGCGGCGACGAACCGGGTGGTGATTCCGAGTGATGCCGCGAAAACCGCCAATTGTGGGCCGACCGCCACGGCTCGCTGGTCGCCGGACAGCGCGATAACGGTCAGCGAGCGTGGGTGCTCGACTTGCCCCGGCGCTCGTTTGGTGCCCGTCCAGGCCGGGTCGCGGGCGTCCGCTGGGCCTGCTAGCGCGCGGAGCACCTGCCGGAAGGCCCAGGCCTCCTCGGCGGGAGCCTCGTAGGTCTCGAACAGGGCCAACCACCCGGCGACCGATCCTTGGGGACGGCCGCGGACAACCGCGAGCAAGCTGCTTCCAACGGCATCGGCGAGATCGTCGCGAGCGCGGAGGCGCGGGTCACGACGTCTCCGGATCAGCAGCACAAGTGCTGTGCCGGCAGCGGCCACCAGCCCGCCGATCAGGGCCCACGTGACGAGGCGTCGGATCTTGCTGGGGCCGGTGGCGGGTGCTGCTGGCTGGACGATCTCGGGCGTTACCAATGCCCCATTTGTAGCTTGATCCGCGGTCGCCTGAACCTTGTCCAGCTGGACCAGGAGATTTGCCTGGTTGTTCGTCAGCTGAGCGAGCAGCTGGGCGTCTCGGCGTCCATCGGAGGAGGTCGGATTTTCCCCCTGCAGCCGCTGTGTCGTGCTAGCGATCTGGGCCCGCAGGTCCTTCAGCTGGCTCGTGAGGGCGGTCTCGCGGGAGGCCAATTGGGGGGGAACGGCAGCGAGGCTGCCGGCGGCCGCGTTCAGGGTTGCGATGTATGAGTCGGCTACCGCTTGCGATAGCGTCTGTGCCTGTCGCGCGTCGCGGGAGGACGCCTGGATCTCGATGAGGTTAGACGTTTTGGCGTCTACCTTGACACGCCGCTGCACCTCTGAGCCCGAGAGGGCGGGTTTCACCAACGCCCCTGCTTTGTTCAACACCGGGGTGCTGCGGACGATGAGAACCTGGGTGTCAGTCGGACTTTCCTGACCCGGAGTAGGCAATCCGCTCGCCTGGGCGAACAAGAGAAGCGTGGTGCTGCTCAGTTGAGCCGGGATAAGGACCACGTAGAGCGCCCCGGCGGCGATTCCCAGTGCGGTCATCGCTGCGATGGTGCGCCACCGCTGCCGAAGGAAGGCCGCGCTCGATCGCACGTCCATTACCTGCTCAGCCATGAGCGCGTACCCCCGTTGTCCGCGTATAGACCGAGTGCCTATCCCTTTACCGGCTTGGCCCCTCGCTCGTGCCAGTCGCCACCGGCGGTGTGATTCAGATCAAGACCCGGACGCTTGCTGTCACGCGTAAGAATAGTCCTGCTCATGGTCGGTGACCACGCGGCGTGTCTCAGACGCCTCCAAGCGTGCGGTGACTTCCGTGGCCAAGCCGCCGTTCCTCTGGGGGGTTCACCCAGAATGCCGACACCAGTCTGTCCGGCTTCAGCCTGCTAGGCTCAAATTCTCCTTCGCCTCGGGGGCGGCGGGGAGACATGGGGGAGCTTCATGAGCGCGAGCCGGGGGCACGCGTGGTAGGCACGCCTACCGAGCAGTTACGCGCGGTAGCCACGTCTACGGAGCAGTCACGCGTGGCAGACACGTCCACAGAGCATTTGGGTGGACGTGTTCGCCGCGGTTTGGCCTGGGGCTTCATCAACAGCATCACGTTGCGGCTCGCGACGCTGACGCTTGGCATCGTCCTCGCCCGCTTACTCACCCCCGATGCCTTCGGGGCGTTCGCGGTCGCCCTGGTCATTCAGACGATTCTGATCAACTTTGCCGATCTCGGCATGAGCGCCGACCTCATTCGCAATCCCGAATGGCGCCACCGCGTTCCGACCGTGAGCTCGATCAGTCTGCTAACAGGCGGTCTGCTCAGTACGACGATCATCGTTGCAGCGCCGGTCCTGGCCTCGTCTCTCGGCAGTGAGCAGGCAGCGCCGGTGATCGCCGTGATGTCTTTGTCGCTAGTAATCGCGGCGGCCGGCGTCGCGCCCTTCGCGAGCCTCCAAAGGGAGTTTCAGCAGTCTCGGTATTTCTTAGTCGTCTTGACCAGCTTCCTGCTCGGCAGCGGCATTACGGTCCTATTGATCGTCGGTTTCGGCTGGGGTGCCATGGCGCTGGCCGTGGGCAAGTTGGTCGAGCAGACTTGCAGCGTCGGATTGCAATTCGTTCTCACGCGTACGAGGCCGCGCTTTGGGTTCGATCGATCGGTGGCGCGTAGCGCATTAGCGTTCGGGTTGCCGGTGTGCGGCGCGAACGCGCTGTCCTGGTTGGTACTCAACGTCGATTACATCGTCATCGGCCGTACTCTCGGCGCAGTCACCCTCGGGCTGTACGTCTTGGCGTTCAATGTGGCGAGCTGGCCGGTGAACGCGTTGGTGCAAGCGATTCGCAACGTTGCGTTGCCTGGCTTCGCCCGCCAGGACCGGACGTCAAGTGCAAAGAGCTTCGTATCCTCCTTTGCCCTTGTCCTCGCCGGAGGCCTGCTCGTTGCCGCGCTACTGGCACCGCTGGCTTTGCCAACGGTCACGTTTGTATATGGTCCGAAGTGGCTGGCGTCGGCGGGCGCTCTCGCGGTGCTGGCACTTTTCGGGACTATGAGAGTCGTTTTCGACCTCATGGCGACGTTTCTCATCGCTCGTGGCGGGTCGAGACCGGTATTGCTCGTCCAAATTATCTGGGTGGCGGTATTGGTGCCCGCGATGGTCGTGGGCGTCCATACCTGGGGGATCGTCGGGGCCGGCGTCGCCCACCTCGTTGTTGCCTTCACTGTGGTGCTCCCTGCATATCTGGTCGTCCTCAACCGACAAGGGGTGCCCGTCCTGGCCCTCATTCGCGCGGCGGGACCGCCATTCGGCGCCGCGTTGGTGGCCGCCGCGGCGGTATGGGTAAGCAGCCGGACGATCGATGTCGCATGGCATGCATTGGCTCTCAGCGGCTCGATCGGCATCCTGGTTTACCTTGGGCTGCTCCGCCGGTGGCTGCGCTCTCGCTTGTCCAGCAACCGGCTGGCGGACCGGAGGCGCTCCGGACAGCACCGACGGCCCGCCAGATGGCGGGTTGGGCGGCCGGAGCTGACCGCTCACGCAGATCCCGTATGGCGACCCAGGCCGGCAGGGGCTCATCGCCTGGTAAAGGATCAACGTGGCCGGTCCCGCTTGGCGGAACGCGCCAGTGCACTGGCCGATTGATACCCGCGTCATGTCGCGCGCTACATCTTGCTGCCGGCCACGAGGCCAGCGTTGACGAAGTCGAGGAGCAAGATCACGGAGACGCCGGTCTCGACCTTGCGCCGGTCATGTGCCCAGCTCCCTCGTTTCGGCCAGAGTTGACGACAACGACGCCTATCGTCCGGAACGGGTCAGAGCGCGTTCGTCGCCTGCCCTCGATGCCGCCCCCAGCCGTCGGTGGCCGGAAGCCAGGAGCACGGCCCGCAGATCGATTGCGAGACGTGCACGATGTGCGGCGTAGCGTGTCCAGGCAGTGTGATCGCCGTTGGCTGCACCTGCCACACACCTCGGCTCATGGTCTCGATCTTGACGAATCGGAACGAAACGGTCTCAGTGCTTGCGGACTCGCCTGCGACCACAGTTGTGACTCGTCGTGACCGCGATGGTGGCGTGGACACACAACCGGCGGACATCGTGAAAATGGCGCGATGAGAATTCTCCACAGACCTTCGGCGCGGCGTTGCCTCTCTCCTCAACTATCCCGTAACCTTTCCGAGACTTTTCCGGCTAGCTGGCAGCCACCCTGGATTCCACCGGAGAAGTCACCGTCGAATCGCACAACTCGGCCCCGACGTTCCCGCCTGGACACGCTCCAGCAGGACGACGAGGTCAGCGAACCGGGGACCCACAGGTCCATGGGGTGAATCGGCGTGGTAGATCGGTAGTTCGGTCTATCGCGTTGTAGGGCTTCTTCCTGGCCCGAACCCGTCAGCTAACCCGGTAGACGGTACGAGGAAGAAGGAGTTCCGCCAGTCGTGGCGTCAACTCGTGTCTCGGCGGACTTCCGCGTCTTCATCTGGGGAACCGTCGCCGCTGGAATAGCGGCCTTGCTGGTCCCAGTCCTCGCCGCCGTATCCAATTTCCACCGACCGACGCCATTGCGTCGGTCACTCAGCGACTCGACCGCCTGTCTCGAGAAAACGGGTTGTCAGCGAACTAGTACGACGCGGCGCAGATCCCTCTTGGGCCTAGGCCGAAAGCCGCTGACCGGGACTCACATTGAGCATTCGTACGTCCACGCCAACCGCGCAGCGCGGATCGTCGCAGTGAGACAGGGAGCCAGTTGATGAGATCGAAATCGCCCCGCCCACAACTTCTCGCCTTAGGCGCCGTTGTGGGGGGGACGGTGCTCGTCATTGCAACCGTCGCCGGAGTTGCCGACGCGTATCAACGCCCGGGCCGGCCGTCGTCCCACGGACATCATTACCGTCCGCCGACGTCCACCCCGACGACGAAGACGACGTCCAGTACAGCCCCGGTGCCCACCCGGTCGACGACCTCAGCGCCTGCGCCACCGACAACTTCGGCGTCAACGACATCCGCGGCGCCGACGCCTTCAGCGACATCCACGACGCCCCGTCCGACGACATCGACGTCTAGCCCGCCCCATGTCGTCTTCTCCAACCATGTGGCTCAGTGGAACGTCTTGTGTAGTGCCGACCACTACGCACCCAATGACCCGATCGTTTTCCCGGGCCAACCGGGCATGTCCCACATGCATACGTTCTACGGCAACAAGTCGACGGATGCCTTCACCACCCTTGCCAGCCTGTCGGCGGCGAGTCCGTCGAGTTGCGGACGCGGCATGGGCACGAGCGATCTTTCCGGGTACTGGGTGCCGTCGCTGATGAAGAAGAACGCGGATGGAACGAGCTCGGTGATCCAGACCCAGCAAATGACTACGGTCTACTACCGTCGAGCCGGCGGTGGCATGGGCCCCGGAGTACAGCCATTTCCGAACGGCCTGCGCATGATTGCCGGCAACGCTAAAGCCACATCGGATCAATCGCTGTCTATTGTTCAGTGGGACTGTGGCGGCGGTGGTTTGGAAAGCCCGCACATGTACGCGTGCCCCGGTGGCCCCTCGTCACCTATCCACGCGTCGCTAGTATTTCCTAGCTGCTGGGACGGCGTGCACCTCGACAGTGCAGACCACAAGTCGCACATGGCCTATGCCGCTGGAAACGGTACGTGCCCTGCGGACCATCCCGTGTCGCTCCCCGAGGTCACCTTCGAGGTCGACTTCCCGGGCATCGCCGGGGGTCCGGACTACTACTTGGCGAGCGGCGGCATCTACTCCTTCCACGGCGACTTCATAGCCGACTGGAACAACCAGGTGCAGAACGCTCTCGTCGCGTCGTGCCTCAACGTGCCCCACGAGTGTGGCGACATGAACCGCAACGGCAACACGTTGTTCCGGCCGAGCTATGACCCGGAGCCGATTACGATCAACCTGAACGATTTCCCGGCCACGTCGCCCTATGACAACCAAAACCTGCAGGGTCCGGTGACGTCACCACCAACGTCGACGGCAACGCCGACGTCGACGTCGACGGCAATGCCGATGGCGAGGTCGTTGACGTGCCAATGCTGCCAATGCTAGAGCCGGCGCCGAGGGCCGAGATTGCAAGTGGCCTGACCCCGGTTGGTTGATCCAGGTCGAGTGAGAGTCTTGCCGCCCACGTGGTCGGCAGGAAGGCTCGATGACGACATGGCAACGAGGAAGAGGCACTAGCCGACTCTCACATCAGGCGTATCAGTTCTCGGTGTCCGGCCAGTGTTCCTATCTTCGCGGCGAGGGCGTCTGTTCTGCGGTTGTCATCGAGGTTCGATCAGGGATGCGCCGTGAAGACGTGGGCGACGGCTCCGGCGCTGAAGGCCGTGGTGCTGATCGGCTTGATGGTGAGCGGTGCGGTGAAGAGCCGCTCACCCGAACCCAGGACGACGGGGTGGATGACAAGACGGTACTCGTCGATCAAGCCGGTCTTGACCAGCGACCGGGCGAACCGAGCACCACCCTGAGCGAGCAGGTACCCGCCGGAGTACTCCCGCTTGAGGCGCGCGACCGCTTCGGTCAGGTCGCCGGAGACGATCGTCGTCTCGGCCCAGTCGGCGGACTCCAGGGAGTCCGAGAACACGACTTTGGGGATGTCGTTCATTGGCTTGGCGAACGGCCCGGGGGCGCTGGGCCAGAAGCCGGCCCACCTAGCGTAGGTGGCGGCACCCATCAGATGCACACTGGCATTGCTCACGGTCTCGAGGACCCACCGCGCGCCGTCGGGAGAGCGGCCCGCGGCTTCCCAGCCGGGGCGCCCGTCGGGTGGTGCGACGTAGCCGTCGAGCGAGACGGACATCTTGAGGACGAGCGAAGCCATGCGCTGCTTCCTTCCGAGGGCGGCGGCGCCGGTGGAGGAGGGTGGAGGAGCCAACGCTACTGGCCGTGACCCAGGTCCGCGTCGTGACACCGACTGGAAGCAGGACTGCAACCACTGGCGACAACACAGCTCACTCGGCTACCGGGCACCAGCGGTCTACGCTGCAGCCCGCACCGACCGATGAAGATCGACTCTCACACGACGTGGATCAGCTCTCGGGGTCCGGCTCATGGTGCGGAACGCAGGGAGTGCGCGTTCTGCTTGGGATCCCTCGTGTCTCGAGCCGCATCACGCTAGCGGACGACCGCAGGTGACGACGCCTGAGGGATGAGTAGCTTCGGCTGGCCGGTGCCGGTGGTCGGCACAGACCAGACGTCGGTGATAGCGGGCTGGGAGGTGGTACGCGGAAGCCCGTAGATCACATCTGTGTTGTCAAGCCAGTCGACTTGATCATCGACGCTGCGGGTCTCGGCCAGCGGAGTGATCTTGCCAGATGCGATGTCGTAGTTGACCAGTCGCCATTTGCCCAGCGGCAGGTTGCCGCGTTGCTTGTAGACGATGTGCGTCCCGTCTGGGGATAGTGACGGGCATTCGGCATCCTCATGCAACGTCACGATCTTGCGTTGGGCGATGCTGCCGCGAGCTAGCCAGGTGTGATTCGACCACCGGACAGTCGCATAGAAGGTATCGTCGTTGGCCGCGAAGGTGACTCCCCAATAGTTCCGGTCAACGGGTTTGATGCTCTTGCCATCGTGGATCAACGTGAAGTTCTCGAGGCTGCCGAGTGTTTGGCCGTCGACCGGTGTAATGACGGTTCGCGTCGAAAAAGTCATGGAGGCGTACGAGTCACTCGAGGTAAAAGTCGTTGTTGCCGCATAGGAGCCGTCGCTCGAGAACCTCGCCCGGCTGGGTATGCCGGTGAGGGGCAAGGTTTGCGTTTGCCGCATATTGTTGTCAAGAATGTGTGCGCCATATGTGGCAACAATGCCTCGATCCGAAGAGAGGCAGAGGACGTGCTGTTGAGTGGCGTAAACGCGCTCGCAGGACGTAGTGGTTATCGCCCGTGGACCAGCCGGATTGGCCAACGACACCATGGCCACCATGCCATACGAACCGCCGGGTGAGGAGTTTCTGAAGACGATTCGCGGCTGTGATTCGATGGTGGCAGTGGAGGCCTCGGCAACGCTCGGGGCGTGCTGGGCGACCGTCTTCTGGTCATTGCGTGACACGACCAGATAGGCGAGTGCTCCGCCCAAGGCAATCACACAGATTACGGCGAGTACGGCCACTCGAGTGCGAGTTCTCACGCCGCCGCCGTCTGGTCGAGGCCACGCATCATCAGTGCTGCGACGGGTATGGCAAATGCGAGCAGGCCGGTCACGAGCCAGAGCGCATTCATCCGACCGAGCTCAGTCCACATCAGCCCGAACGCAAGGGATGAGGCGAATCGCGCGGCCGCGACCGCCGTCTGCGCCGTCGCGATGCCGCTCGTGCGCACGGAGAGAGGTGTGACCTTGCTGGCTATCGCGGACAGGACACCGTCCGTTGCTGCGTAGTAGGCGCCGAGAAATACCAGGCACCCGATCGAGATGGCCGGTCCACCAATTGGCCCGCCTGCGCACAGATAGGCGACAAGCAGCATGACCTGTCCGCCGACGAATACCCGGGCCCGGCCGATGCGGTCGGCGAGGCGTCCGAACGGGATTGCCAGCGCGAGGTACGCGAAGTTAGTTCCGACATAGAGCAATGGAAAGTACTTGGTGGCCAGCGAGTCGCGTTCGGTGAGTTCTAGGTAGAGGAAGCCGTCGCCAATCGTGAATAGGCCGAGCAACGCTGCGGCGACGACCAGGCGGCACAACTGCGGATTGCGCAAGGGCCGCCAGGAGGGCCGCGCACTCTGCGTCGGTGCCGCGGACTTGTCCGAAAGGCTCTTCTGCCGCCGTCGGGGCCGAAGATCCGGAACGATCAGGATCAACAGCGCGACGCCGATGATGGCAAATGCCAACGATGCCACGAACACGACGTGGTAGTCATTCGGCACGGCTAGGCCAATGATCGCGAACGCCATGAGCGGTCCGATCAGCGCGCCGAGCGTGTCGAGGGCGCGGTGTACCCCGAACGCACGGCCAAGCCCAGCCGAAGGGGACGACGCCGCTATCAGCGCGTCCCGGGGCGCGGTTCGTAGACCCTTGCCGAGCCGGTCGACCGTGATGATCGACGTGATGGCAGCAAACGTCGTCGCCGGGAGGAGAAATACCCGGCTGATCGCCGAGGCGAGGTAACCGACGACGGCGACCCATTTCGGGTGATCAGCGCGGTCGGCGATCCAGCCGCCGAGGATGCGTACGAGCGCGCTCACACCCTGGTAGATGCCGTCGATGAATCCGTAGGCCAGGGTCGACATGCCCAGAATCGACGTGAGGTAGATCGGCAGTACCGCGTTGACTGACTCGGAGGAGATATCCGTGAGCATGCTGACGATGCCGAGCAGGACGACGGTGCCCGCGACACGGTGAGCAACTCCGGGCGAACGAGGGCGAGCAGCAGTCGGCCGGTCACGCACGGTGACGTACATCCGACGGCCCCCCGTTAAGACCCGAACAAGATCGGGCAGGTACGTATTGTAAACGTGATCCCGCTCCGACGCCGCCTCGGCCATTGGCAGGTTACAGTTTTTGTCGATGCCGGCGCCATTGGCGTCGCGACGGGGGGAGTCGAACTCATGGCTGTGCGGTGGCGACGTGCCGTGCCTGCACTGGTATTGGCGACCTGCGGATCTACGTTGGCCGGATGCAGCTCAACACACCATAAGACGACGGGGACGTCCGCTACCCAAGGAAACTCCTCGACAGCGTCCTCGTCGGCTCCGACAATGTCCAGCGGCTCAAAGCTCTCACAGACAACAAAACCCAACCCGCATTCGGCCGCTCCTTCTGGTCCCGCTCGCTCGACGGCGAGTGGTAGCGGAGGAACGGCAGCTCGCTCCAGTGGCCAGTGCGAGCTCACCTCCGCGTCGAATGTCGCGTCGGCATTCGGAGGCCGGGTCGGCCGTGAGACAGCGGCTACGAGCGGCATCGGAAACCCACTATGTCAGTTCGAGCTGACCGGATCCAACACGGGCGTCGCCGGCAAGGTATCCGTAACGATCGATGCGTCGGCTAGCCCAGCGACATTTGCCAAGTCGAAGCAACAGGTGGCGGGCGCGGCAACGGTCTCCGGTGTCGGCGACGCCGCGTTCTACCTGCCGGGGACGGCCACTCTCCACTTCCTCAAGGGCCGAACCGCAGGCGTGATCCAGGCGGACTTCCGGATGCCCCATGGGATGCCGCGAAACCCGAGTCAGGTGCAGGCGGATTCCATCATCCTGGCGAAGGTGATGGCGGCACACCTCTAGCGGGACACAGGAACCGAGGGCGAACCCGCTTGAGCTATGTCCTGGCGACTCAGGAAAAGGTCGCCGCGCGGCACGACGCTTATCCCTGAGCCTCCGGCAGGTCGGCGAGGACGGGTGCCGTGCGGTCGCGCTCAGACATGATTGTTACCGGCAGCGGCCAACGAATACCAAGGCTCGGATCGTCGTGCGCAATGGTCAGGTCCTCCGCCGGATTGTGCGGCCGGTCGATGCGGTAGCTGATGTCCGCTGGCTCGGTGAGCGCTTGGAAGCCGTGGGCGCATCCGGCCGGGATGTATACGGAGGTTTGCTCGTCTCCGGTGAGCGTGAAGGACTCCCACCGCAAGTACGTGGGCGAATCTCGGCGTAGGTCTACGACCACGTCGAAGATCGCGCCGTACGAGCAGCGCACCAGTTTCGCTTCACCCTGGCCAACGCGGAGATGAAGGCCACGAATGACGCCCCGGTGCGAGCGGGAGATGCTGTCTTGCGCGAATCCGGCCGGGTCGATTCCGGTCGATCGGGCGATTTCGACGTCGAAGGTTCGGCTGAAGAAGCCGCGTTCATCGACATGTGGGGTGGGCCGGAATATGAGAACACCCGATAGGGACGCGGTGTCCACCTTCATGGACGCGGTCTCCACTGTCATCTCTGGGATGATATGCGCCGTGACGGCGAGCGGCTTGGGCGACAACGAGCTCGTGAGATGCCGGGGCTGCGCACGCGTCGAGGCCGAGCGTGTGGTCGACTTCGGCAACGTTCCCGCGTCGGATTACTTTCCTGCCCTCGACGATCCTGGCGAGGATCCCCGGTGGCCATTGCAGTTGTACATGTGCCGAAGGTGCGCTCTGGTTCAGCTCGGCCCGAGTGCGCACACTGAGCCGAACCCGCCTACGGCGGTCGAGTCGGCGACGGCGTTGGCCCATGCCGCCGCCTCCGCGAAGCAGATAGTCGCAGTCGAAGGCATGCGGCCGGGACATCGGGTTATAGAGATCGACAGCCACCACGGTGGGTCATGGCTGGCTGGCTTCCGAGCGGCCGGAATGGTCGTCTGCGCACCGGACCAGGTCGCAGATCTGGTGGCAGACGTACACGGCATTGCTCATGAGCCCGACCTCCAGGGCCCGCTTGCTGCCCATGCCCGCCGGCTCGCACCGGGTGGTCGGCTGGTGTTGGAGTTTCATCACTTGCTGCCGATGGTCGAACAAGCGCAGGTCGACACGGTGCGCCACGGGCACTGGGTCTACCTGTCGATGACAGCCTTAACCCGATTGCTGCCGCTACACGGTCTGGTCCCCGTACAGGCGGTTCCGGTGCCAGTATTTGGTGGCAGCCTGCGCGTGACGGTTGCGCGGGCGAACGACCGTCCCGAGGTCGACGCGAGTGTCGCGCAAGTGTTGGCGGCCGAGCGTCGCGCCGGCCTGGACGAGTTCGAGAGCCTGGTGCAATTTGGCCAGAACGGGCGGCGAACGGCTCGCGCATTTGCTCGTCATCTGATGGACGCCCGCGAAAAGCACTCCACTATTGCGGGGTATGGTGCGCCGTCGAAGGCGCCCGTTCTGGTCTCCCTTGCTGGCGTAGATGACGATCTCCTTCCTTACACCGTGGATCTGTCGCCGGCGAAACAAGGATGCCGGTTGCCGGGTACCCGGATTCCGATCCTCTCGCCGGACGAGCTGCTGGCCCGGCGACCTAACGAGGTCGTTGTCCTGACCTGGGACATCGCCGACGAGATCGTTCACCAGCTGTCGCGCAGTGCCGAGGGAACCGGATGGCAGCCTAAGCTCTTCGTCCCACTTCCGGCGCCACGATACGTTTCGGCCTCGGAGATCTAGAGGGCGTCAAGGGTCGAGCAGCACTTTGTTCGCGATGAAGCCCTCGGCGTATTTGACGCGGCATTCGACGCCACGTAAACGCATGAGGCTCAGAAATGTCTCGCCGTTCCACCAGTCGCGCCCAGCTTGCGACGGGAAGCACTTCTCCAGCAGAGCGACCTTGCGGGCCGCGATCTCTTCGCTGAGCGGGACGTAGTGGCTCACGCGGCCCAGGTCACCATCCCATTTCGGGATCTCGTAATGGAGGGCGAGGGAATTTCGCCACACGGTAGGAATCAGTTCGCCGATCAGGCGGTGGTCCTGGTGGGCGTCGTCGGTACGAG
Source organism: uncultured Actinomycetota bacterium (assembly GCA_963809815.1). Classification (GTDB taxonomy): domain Bacteria; phylum Actinomycetota; class Actinomycetes; order Mycobacteriales; family Jatrophihabitantaceae; genus CAVVJA01. The sequence continues at coordinate 221,304 of CAWELM010000025.1, read as the reverse complement.
GCGCGAAGATCAGCTGTGGGCGACTGGTCGCCCCGATCTCATGCAGCAATAGCTTGACGCGGTCCCAGTGCCCGGGTAGGCGTCCATCCGGGAGTTCACCGAATCGCACGTCGACATCGACACCGGGGAAGAACCCAGCCGCGGATGCGATGGCTTCTGCGCGGCGCTCGGGCGTGGCGGCGGTCATGATCACCACTGTCACCCGGAGCGGGTGCGCGGCAGTGAGCTTCAGCAGCGTTCCGCCGCACCCGATCTCGATGTCGTCGGGATGCGCTCCCAGACACAGCACCTCGAGCGGGCCGTCCGGCAGTGACAGACCGATCACGCCAACGTCCGGAAAACGGGCTTGATCGAGCGACCCTCGAGCCACGGTGTCGGATCACCGTCGTCGAGCGCTTTTCGATAGACGAGGGAGGCATCGGCGACGACGTCGATAGTGCGGTCGATGTCGTCGTCAGTCAATGCGGTGCTGACGACGAACGACGGCCCAAGCACGCCGCCCAGGATCAACTGGCGCATGAATAGCGTGCGATATTGCTGCGAGGGCCTTAACTCCTGGTCGAGCGTAGCGAACACCAGGTTTTCCGGACGCCCCCGAGTGACAAGATGATCACCGACTCCGGCCGTAGTGGCGACCTCGGCAACCCCGGCGGCGAGGCGCTGGCCCAGTCGCCGCAACTGCGCCGGAACGTCCTCTTTCTCGTGTATCCCCATCACGGCGATCGCCGCTGCGAGTGAATGCGTCTCTGCACCGTGCGTTGTCGACAGCAGGAATACCCGTTCCTGTTCGTGGCGGATGCCGCCACGCTCCATGAGGTCACGGCGACCGGCCAGGGCTGATACCGCGAAACCGTTACCGAGGGCCTTTCCGAACGTCGACAGGTCAGGCGTTACCCCGAACAGGCCCTGACCTCCGGACGGGGACAGGCGAAACCCAGTGATCATTTCGTCGAAAATAACCAGGGCACCATAGCGGTGGGCAAGCTCAAGTAGCGCCGGAAGGTACTTCTCCGGGGGATCGTGCTGGGTCGTCGGCTCGAGTATCAGGGCGGCGATCTGTCCGTCGTATTTCTGAAGGAGCAGTTCGGTCGCGGTCAAGTCACCGTAGGGAAAGGCTAGCGTGAGTTCGCTGATGGCGTCGGGAATGCCGGCTGCCATTGCGGTAACTCCGATGAACCAGTCATCCGTGGAGAAGAAGGGTTGGTCACTGCAAACGGCGACGAGCGGGCGGCCGGTAACGGCTCGGGCCAGCCGAACTGCTGCGGTCGTCACATCGGAGCCGTTCTTGGCGAACTTGACCATCTCCGCGCTCCGGACCGTTCCGAGGAAGGCCTCGGCGGCTTCGAGCTCGACAATGCTCGGACGGACGAAGTTCGTGCCGCGCTCGAGCTCACGCTGCGCGGCGGCCACAACCTCACGACGGCCATGGCCGAGTGCCACTGCTCGCAGGCCGGAGCCGTACTCGATGTATCTGTTGCCGTCTATGTCCCATACATGAGCGCCAGATCCGTGGGAGATGACCGGCGCGAGCCCGTCCGGGTACTGGTCCTCGCCTTTGGCATACGTGTGGGCGCCGCCCGGGATAAGGCGGCTCAGTTCCTCGGAGACCGCGGCCGAGCGTCCGTACCCTTGATTTCGCCCGTTTGGACTCGTGTTCATGCAAGCTCTCTCGTCGCGCTATGACTCTATCGATCGACTCTATCGATCAAGGGTGGGTGAATAGGTTTGGCGCCAGCCCCGGGACAACGGTCGGCATCGGCGCGCTGTCGTCGTGCGTCGTCGTGCCGTTCCACAGCATCCACGGACTGTCCCCGGTAAAGTAACGGCGTTCGAGCGATGATCGCTCCTTCAATGTGTCCATCGGTGCCCAGAAGCCGTCATACGGAATCGCGAGCATCCGGCCGTCTTTCGCCGCCCGGACGCAGGCGTCCATGACGAGGTCCTCTCCTTCGTTGAGGTAATCGAAGATGTCCTGACGAAAAACGAAGTAGCCGCCGTTGATTCGCATACTCATATCAGCCACTGGCGTGAAGTTCGTGATTCGCGAGTCGCGGTCGATGTCGACGACGTGAAACGAGTCCTGCGGCTTCACCGCGAGGATGCTGCCAGCCGCGTTGCTCGCCGCCAGCTGCTCAACGATGGTGTCCATCGGTGCATCCGTGAGAACGTCTCCATAGTTGGCAAGAAAAATCTCGTCGTCACCGAGGTACTTGCGCACTCGTCGCAACCGCTCACCGATGGCGGTCTCGTGCCCGGTGTCAACGAAGGTGATTCGCCAATCGGCAATGTCGCTGCTCAGCAGCTCAATCTTGCGACCGGCCTCGCTGAGAACGAAGTCGTTGGACTCGGCCTCCCGATAGTCAAGGAAGTACTCCTTGACCGTCTTTCCACCGTAGCCGAGACAGAGGATGAATTCCCGATGTCCGAAGTGGGCGTAGTACCGCATCACGTGCCAGAGGACCGGTCGATGACCGATCGGCATCATCGGCTTCGGCGCCGAGTCGTCGCTTGAGCGCATGCGCAGGCCCAGCCCGCCGCAGAACAGGACGACCTTCATGGCTTCCCCTCAGTCGTACGGTCAGAAGACCTCGAGCGTTGGTAGCGGAACGATGAATTGCGCACCCCAATCGCGGGCGTACCCGAGCTGTTCGCTGATCTCGGCGCGCAAGTTCCATGGCAAGATCAAGACGTAGTCGGGCTTGACGTCCGCCAAGTGGTCGACGGGATAGATCGGGATGTGGGTGCCCGGCAGAAACTTGCCGTGCTTGAACGGATTTCGGTCAACGGTGAACGCGAGCAGGTCCGATCGAATGCCGCAGTGATTGAGCAGGGTGTTTCCCTTGCCGGGCGCGCCGTAGCCCGCCACTGAGGCGCCTTTGCGCGACGCGCCGATGAGGAACTCGAGGAGCTCGGCCCGCACGTCTGCGACCGCCGCGCTGAAGCCGGCGTGGCCTTCGAGGGTGTCCAGCCCAGCGGCGCGTTCATCGGCCAAGACCTTGCGCATCGTGGCGCTCGGCTCGCCTGTGTTGGCGTTCGGGGTCGACCACGTGCGCAGCGATCCGCCGTGTGTCGGCAGTTCCTCAACGTCGACCACCGTCAGTCCAGCCGTCGCGAGTGCGCGCTGAGTCGTCAGCAGGGACAGATACGAGAAGTGCTCGTGGTAGATGGTGTCGTACTCGCGATGGGCAACAAGCTTGAGTAGGTGCGGGATCTCGATGCTGACGTACCCGGTGTCCGAGACGAGCGCGCGCAATCCAGCTGCGAAATCGACTATGTCCGGGACGTGGGCAAAGACATTATTGGCGACGACCAGGTCCGCCGGTCCGTGCTCTGCGGCGATCTTGGCGGCTGACTCGGCACCGAGAAAGATCACCTCTGTCGGGACCCCCTTCTCGACCGCAACTCGGGCCACATTGGCGGCGGGCTCTATGCCGAGGCATCGGATGCCCCGAGCCACCGCGTGCTGGAGCAGATAGCCGTCATTGCTCGCGACCTCCACGACGAAGGAGTCGCTCTTTAGGCCCAGCCGGTCAACCGCAGCACTCACGAACTGGCTGGCGTGGGTCACCCAGGAATCGCTGTAGGAGGAGAAGTAGGCGTAATGACTGAAGATTTCCTCGGGCGCGATGTAGGCGGGCAGCTGTACGAGCAGGCACTCCGCGCAGACTCGGACATGCAGTGGGTAGAAGGTTTCGCCTTGGTCCAGGTCATCTCTACTCAGGTAACTCTCGCACGGCGGCGACATGCCGAGATCGACGAACGTGTGCGTCAACGGAGCACCGCAGAGTCGGCAGCTAGGTGCGCTCATTGGCGCAGCCGCAGGTTGTCGTCAAGCTGTCCGGTGTTGATCAGGTCTTGGACGCGCAGGAGCCGGACGAACCTCGGACCCTCGAAATCTTCGAGAGTCAATCCACGCTCAGACATGTCGCGAGCGAGTTCGCGGATGCCGTCCAGGACCGTCCAGGCCGGCCGAAATGCCGGCAGCACTTCGTTGATCTTGCCGAAGTCGACGCGGTAGTCACGCTTGTCCGGGCCGGCGCTCGCCGCAAACGTGACCGGCGCCCCAGTCACCTCCGCGACCTGCTCGGCAACCGTGCGGATCTGGACCACGTCCTCGTCCCGCCCGACGTTGAAGGCCTGGTCACGTACGACGTCGCCCGGCGCTTCGAGCACTGCGAGAAATGCACGAGAGATGTCCTCGACATGCACCAGTGGGCGCCAGGGCGTGCCGTCCGACTGCAGGCGCACTTCGCGGCGGGTGAGTGCCGTGCCAGTGAGGTTGTTGACGACGATGTCAGCCCGCAAGCGGGGCGAGGACCCATAGGCGGTGGCGTTCCGCAGATAGCTGGGGCAGAAATCATCGTCGGCCAATTTCGCGATGCCGGCTTCCGCATTGACCTTGCTCAGGCCGTATGGCGTCACGGGGTTGAAGGCGCTGCGCTCGTCGACCGGCGCGTCACCAGCCGCGCCGTACAGCGAGCAGGACGACGAGAAGAGGTAACGCGGAACGCCCGCCTGTTTGGCGACCTCGGCCAGGTGGATCGCGCCTTCCGCGTTGACGGAGAATGTGGCTGCGGGCTTCAGATGGCCGATCGGGTCATTCGAAATTGCGGCCAGGTTGATGACCGCGTCCAGACCCTCGAGCTCATCCGGCTTGGCGTCCCGGATGTCGCCGCGGCGGCGCTCGTACTGGCCCGGTGGCGGACCGAAGTCGCAGGACTCATACCACTCGGCATCCAGTCCGAGGACTTCGTGACCCTGTCGCTGTAGGAACGGGACGAGGACGGCGCCTATATAGCCACGATCTCCCGCTACCAGAACTCTCATCGCGATTCCCCCGAGGCCCCTTCCTAGTCTGTCACGACGGCGAGAGCAGCGGCTATTCGGGCGTCCGGTCCTCCGCCAGGCGCCCGTCCACGGGATACGAGGCAGCACTACGCAGCAACCGTATTGAGCTCCGAGGGCGGTGCGCCGGACGACTTCGGACTCGGGTGAATCCTCAGCGGGCCACCGCCGCGATGCGATCCAGCTGCTCCTTGATCCACGAGTAGGTGGCCGCCAGGCCCTGCTCCAAGCTGACCTGCGGTTCCCAGCCCAGGACTGATCGCATCAAGGTCAGGTCGGCATTGCGGCCCCGGACCCCCTGTGGCTTGGTCAGGTCGTGGCGCTTCTTGATCGTCTTGCCCGCCACTGTGGCCACCATGTCGACCAGCCCGTCGACCGTGACCATGCGGTCCTGGCCGAGGTTGATGGGTTCGTGATGGTCGGAGTGCATGAGGCGGTAGATGCCCTCGACGCAGTCGCTCACATAGCAGTAGGAGCGGGTCTGCTGGCCGTCGCCCCAGACCTCGATCTCGTCGCCATCGGTGGCCAGCGCCACCTTGCGACAGATAGCGGCTGGGGACTTCTCGCGGCCCCCGTCATAGGTACCGAGGGGGCCGAAGATGTTGTGGAACCGCACCGAGTAGGTCGCCAGCCCGTAATCCTCGTGGTAGTGGCGACACAGGCGCTCGGCCATCAGCTTTTCCCACCCGTAGCCGTCCTCCGCGTCGGCCGGGTAAGCGTCGGACTCCTTGAGCGGGGTCACATCGGGGCTGCCCTGCAGGTAACCGGGGTAGATGCAGGCAGAGGACGTATACAGGAAGCGCGACGCCCCGTTGTGCCGCGCGGCTTCCAGCATGTGAGTGTTGATCAGCGTGTTGTCGTGGACGATCACGGCCTTGTTGGCTTCGATGAAGCCGATGCCGCCCATGTTGGCGGCCAGGTGGTAGACGTGGTCGATGCCCGTCGTCGCTTCCAGACAGCTTTCCCATCGGCGCAGGTCCAGGATGTGGAACTCGTCGACGGGTGAGGGCTCGTACTCAGGAGGCTTCACGTCCACGCCGCGGACCGAGTAGCCCTTGTCGACGAGGTAGCGAGTCAGATGATGGCCGATGAAGCCGCCGGCGCCGGTGACCAGGACCGTCGGTTGCTGATCCACTGCATCCCCCTGTCATGGTGGTCCGGGCACCGCACACATCCGGTGAGCGAGCACCCTAGGGTGCCCGCCGGACCCTACTGCCCTCTCACGGGGTACGCGCGTGCGCCAGCTCCTTCCTTAAATGATCGGCAAGTCGCAGCGCGAGCGCTACCACTGTGAGCGTCGGGTTGGAGCATCCGTAGGTGGGGAACACCGAACTCCCAGTGACATAGAGGTTGCGGATGCCGTGCACCCGGCAGTCGGCATCAACGACGCCTTTGCTCGGGTCGGCATGCATCCTGGTTGCCCCAAGATGGTGGAAGTTGCCCTCAAGCAGTGCGGCTGGATGCTCGTCGCCCAGCATGAACTGCACGCGGCCGATCCCGGCTGCGTGCAGCGCGGCATCCAGCCTCTCCTGCGACGCCCGGATCGAGGCGCGGTCCGACGCGACCGGGCGCCACGCGACCTGGGCGACGGGTAGCCCGAACCGATCTCGACGTGAACCGAGGGTCACCCGGGATTCCGGATTCGGCGCCTGTTCGGCCTGGACGCGTACGGCGAGCACGCTTCGGACGTCGCCGGCCGGGCGCAGGCGGTCGCGTGCCAGCGCACCGAGATCAGTGAGGCCGGTCGCGACGTTGCTTGCGTGGCCGAGCATGCCGTCCGGCAGCGGCCACCGCCGGCCGGCCTTGACCAGGGTCGCGAGCGACCGGAACGCTTCGGCCGTCATGGACAGGTTTCGGGTCATCAAAAAGAATGCGCAGTTGAGGAGCTGCCGCTCGCGTTGCACCGCGTCGGATACCCGCAGCGCCTTCTGCACCAGAGCGTCGGGTACCGCCTGTACGGCCGAGAACTCCGTCGACCCCGCGAGTGCGGGCGGTACCGAGATGACATACCCACTGCGGGCCGACAGCCGCTCGGCGAAGAACCGCCCGACCAGGTCCCGGTCGTTACCCAGGCCGCCTCGATGCACCCGGCGGCTGAGCAGCAGCAGCCGCGGGTTCTCGATCCCACCGGCGGCGAGCACCACCAGCTCGTGCCCGAACGAAGCAGCTGGTGCCGTCCTCGCGCTTGACCTCGACTCGGTCCACCCGGCCGGGATCCTCGTCGGTAGCCAACTCGACCGCAGGCGCATGCAGCAGCAGGGTCACGTTCGGCGCGCGCACCAGCCCGTCGTAGAAGCCGTTGAAGTCGTGGCGCCCACGTTGGAACAGCGTGGTCTCCACGTCGCCGAGTCGTAGCGGCAGGTCTGGACCCGTGCCCTCGTCGGCCCAGTGAGCGGGGTCGTAGACAAACGGCCCGAGCCGGCATAGCGCTTGGGCATGTGCGTAGTAAGGGTCCAGGTGCGCACGCTCGAACGGCCAGCCGGAGTAGCAGATGCCCGGACGGACCTCGAAGTCGATCGGGTCGAGAGGCCGGGCCGCCCAGCTGTCGTCGCTCGGCGAGAACCAGTGCCGACTCGTTCCACCAAACGCCCGGACCCGCGACTGATGGAGCCGGTGGATCGGATAGCCCACGCTCTGGCCGCGGTTCAGCCGTTGAGCGCGCCGTTCCACATCGCGCCCGCCGCTCTCGAGCAACCAGACCCGGATGTCGGAGCCACGCAGCTCGTGGGCGATGCTGATCCCGGCCGGCCCTGCCCCCACGATGCAGACATCGGTCTGAATTTCCTGGTCGCTCGCTAGGTCCGCCGCATCCGACAGCACCAGCTCCCCCTCCCGCAGTCACCGTGATCCCCCGATCACGGTCGCGGACCCATCGATCACGGTCGCGCGTCGAGAGCTTACGATTCGAACATGCCCGAAGCGGCAACGGGTGCGAGAATAGCGGGGTCCTGTCGCAGGCTGGCGCTGATCGGACAAGGGGGAGCCGGGTGACCGAAAGACCGGCCGAGTCGACTCCCAACGATCACTGGCAGGCCGAGCCGGACGAGCCGCAAGCCGACCGCCCCGGGATCGTCGCGTCCCTGTGGCGCTACCGCCTGATCGTCATAGCAGCGATCCTGGTGGGCGCGGCGGCCGGATACGGCATCGCGCAGCTGCTACCCGACCGCTATGAGGCCGAGGCTTCGCTGATCATGTCGGATCCCGGCGATCCGTTGGTCATCGGCGGTTCCGGGAACTCACTTTCCAGCGACGATCGACAGGTCTATCCTCGCCAAGCAGGCGGACATCATGACCTCCAACGTCGTACTCGCCCGGGCCCAGCAGCTGCTTGGACGCCCGCAGTCGCCGCCCAGTGACATCCGGCACGAGCTGACTGTGGCGCCCGCCAAGGATCTGGCCAGTGTCTCCATCCGCGCGGCTGGCGGTGACGCCAAGTCGGCTGTCAACCTGGCCAACGCGGTCGGCACGGCTTATGAGCAGGTCACGTCCGAACGCACCGCCCAGGCCGCCCAGCAGGCGATCGCCGGCTTGAACAAGATCAAGGGCCGGCTCCAGGATCAGCTCGACGCCAGCCCGAAATCCCCGGACGGCAACCTCACCTCGGCGCAACAGCAATTGGCTGGCCAGATCAACGACCTGCAGCAGCGCGAGCAAGACATCACGACGCAGACGAGCGTCTATCCGTCAGGGGTAGAGCTGTTCGAGCAGGCCGAGACGCCCACCTCACCCGCGCAGCCCAAACCAGTGTTATACGCACTGCTGGGCGGGCTTGTCGGTCTGCTGGGAGCCGGAGTGTGGGCGTGGTGGGCAGCAGGCCGCAAGCAGCGAGCCGTAGAGCAGGCCGACCCTGCACAAGTCTCAGAGGTCTCGCCGCTCGAAGAGCCGCACCAGACCCAAGCGTCGTTCGCACCGCGGGTGCTTCGAGCGGGGGTTGCCGGGGAGCGAGCCCGGCGGCGGCCGGGCAACGGAAGTACGCGAAAGATTGTCAACGGTCCCGACAGGTGACCGTTCAGCAGGGGGGATCGGATGGGACGGCTCAGGGGGCGCACGCCGCTGCGCCGACTGCGGCGCGGCGGGCCGTGAGCCAGTTCGACCCCCCGGCCAGCCCGGATGGGTCGACCATGACCGCGCGGGCCGTGTCTGGGCTCCGCTGGTCCTCCCTCGGTTACGCCGCGCTTCTAGTCGCCAACGTGGTCTACACGGTGACGATGTCGCGGTTGCTCGATCCGGTCGCGTTCGGGCTCATGGCGCTGGCTCAGATCGTCGTGCTGTTCGTCCAGTTCTTCGTTCGGATGGGGCTGGCATCCGCTCTGGTGCAGAAGCCGGAGCTCTCGAAGGAGGATGTACGGGCGGCGTCGACTGCCGGGGTCGCCGTAGGGGTGGCGCTCTACGCGGTGCTGTGGGCGCTGGCCCCAGTGATCAGCGACCTGTTTCGCGCGCCCGCCCTGACGCCGGTCCTGCGGCTGCTCGGCATCACCTTCCTGATCGAGGGCATGTCGATGGTAGGCCTTGGCCTGCTCCGACGGCAGCTGCGCTTCCGTGAGCTGTCGATCATTACCTTCGCCACCTACGTGTTGGGCTACGTGGTGGTTGGGATCAGTCTGGCGCTGCTCGGCGCGGGCGTTTGGAGCCTGGTGGTAGGCGCCCTCGTCTCCAGCGGCTCGCAGATGGTCTGGCAGTACGCCCTGCTGCGGCACCCGGTCCGTCCCGTACTGCAATGGAAGCCGTACCAGTACGTCTGCGGCTACGGAATGCGCCTATCAGGCGCGCACGTGCTCGACTACGTCGGAAGCAACCTCGACACGTTCACGGTCGGCCGCTTCGCGAGCACGGCGGTGGTCGGCCAGTACAGCCGGGGCTATTACCTGGCCGTCCAGCCGCTGCGCGTGTACCTCGCGCAGACGCTAACTAATGTGCTGTTCTCCCACCTGAGCCGCATCCAGGAGGACGGGGTGCGGCTACGCCGCGCCTACCTCAGCATGCTGATGCTCAGTGGACTGGTGGTCTTCCCGGTGTGCGCCGGCATGGCGGTCGCCGCGCGCGAGTTCGTACGGGTCGTGCTGGGCCCGCAGTGGGGCCTGGCGGCGACGATCGTCCCGTGGTTCGCGCTCGCTGCTGGCTGCAGCGTCATTTCGGCGTTGTCGCAGATGGTGGCCGAGGCCCGCGCGGATCTGAACCGGTCGATAGCGGTGCAGGCGGCATACGTGGTGGCGCTCGGCGCGTTCTTACTCGTTGCGGTCGAATATCGATCGCACGGGGTGTGGGTATACGCCGCCGCCGTGGTCGGCGCCGAGTTCCTTCGGCTTGTCGGCTACCTCGGGCTCATGCGGCGCCTGGTCAGGTTCACTTTCACCGACCTGTGCGCGTCGTTCGCCCCGGCTGTGTTCGCGAGTGCGGCCGTCGGGTTAGCCGTGGCCGCCACCCGTGTCCTTCTGGTCGGCGCAGTGCCGACCCTGGTGGTGTTCGCCGCTGAGGTCGTGGCGGGAGCGCTCGCGCTGGTGCTGGCGGTGCGCGTCTGCCCGCTGCCGGCGTGTCCGGCGTGAGCTGTGGCTGCGGCTGACTGCAGCCGGCCTGCTCGGCGCCGCCGACGGGCTGCGCCGGCGGCTCGCGCCGCTTGTCCTGGGCCGGCAACAGCAGGAGCTGGAGGCGAGTCGGTGATCCAGCACCTCCTGCTCGGGCTCCTGCTAGTCGCCGTAGCCGCGGTCAGCGTCCTGCTGCTAGAGGCATTGATGCGGCGGCCGGAGTTAGGGGCTGCGTTCTTGCTCGGCGCGACGTTGCTCAGCGCGACCCTGGACAACGACGTCCCCGCCGTGACCCTGCCGAGCGGCATCAGAGTTCAAGTGCACGACGCCGCTTTCACCCTGCTGCTTGCCGCCGGGATCCTCCGCATGCTCCGGATGCAGCGGCTGACGTCGCTGCATCGGTGGGTACTGCTGCTATGCGTCATGATGCTGCTGTCACTTGTCAGGGGGGCGGCGAAGTTCGGTGCGCAGCCCGCCATCGGCGAGTTCCGCCTGTTCTTCGCGTTTGTCGCCGGCACCCTCTACTTCGCCACCTTCCGCCCGTCCCCCCAGCTGAATGAGCGGATCGCCAAGCTCTGGCTGGCGGCCAGCGTCCCGATGATGGTTCTGGTCGCCCTGCGCTGGCTCGACACCCTGGGCGGCATCGATCTCGGCGTGCCGAAGGAACAGTTCGGCGCAGACGCGGCGGTCAAGGTGCTCGACGGGCCGTACACGTTCTTCCTCGCGACCGCTGCCCTGCTCACCGTGCCGTACTGGCAGCTTCGCGACCACCAGGCCCGGCGGCTGACAATGCTCGGCGCACTGCTGCTGGTGTTCGTGGTGCTGCTCGACCGGCGCACTGTCTGGCTCACGATGATCATCGGGATCGCCGTGCTGCTGGTGCGTGGGCGACAGCTCAGGCGGCGAACGGTAGCAATTGTGGTTGGCGCCGTTCTGATCACCGTCGCTGCTTACGTCGCGCTGGGCGGCAGCGCAGGTGAGGAGCCCGTCGCCACATCGGCGCTAGGCACGGGCACGCTGGACTGGCGCATCCAGGGATGGTCGGAGCTGCTGTCCGGTCTGTCGAACAGCCCGGTGCAGTGGCTGATCGGCGAGCCGTTCGGCACTGGCTTCACCCGTGAGGTACAGGGCACGGAGGTGCTGGGGGATCCGCACAATTTCTACATCGCGACGGTGTTGCGCGCCGGCCTGGTGGGGCTGGTGGCGCTTATCGCGATCAGCGTTGGGTTGTTGTGGCTACTGCGGCGGATCCCAGCGCAAGCCGGTGGCGGTCTGCTGGCGCCCGGCATCTTCCCGGCGTTGCTGGCTATGCAGGCCGTCTGGTTTCTGACCTGGGAACCCGGAATGGAGCAGGGCATCATCGCCGGGCTGGCGATCGGCCTGGCAGTGGCGCGTCGACGCGGCGCCGCGCCGGGCTTTCCGTCGCGCCCGGGCAGCCCTCCGGATGCCGTGCCGCTGCCGCGGCCGCGTGTCGCCGCGCTGGACCAGGTCAGGCGGCAGGAAGGTTAGTAGTCGGGCGAGCAGGAAGGTGCCTACCGGGTGGCAGTGAATGATCGCAAGGCGACGCGAGTACGGCGGCACGGCCTGCTCTGGGTGACGAGGGACGACAGCTCCCCGCACCCGTACCTGGTGGCATCGGCGCGCGGCGCCGGCGAGGCGGTCCGGGAGATCCATTGGGCCATGCCGCAGGACGGCGAACGGTCATTCGGCCGGTTCGTCGAGCTGGGGGGCCACAACGGTCGGGAGCACCCGATGAGTGTCAAGGCCGTCAGCCCGCGCCTGCTGGCAGAGTTCGCGCGGGCGCCCGAGGACGTGCTGGTGATCTACGAGCTCGGCCTGGTCGGGCTGTACGCCGGCTTGTCCAAGCTGGTCCGGCGGCACAAGGTGGTCTCCCTAGTCGAAGGGGACTACCGACACCTCGGCCGGACCGGCTCGGCTCGCCTCAAGGTCGCCGTGCGCCGTTTCGCGGCGCGGTTCGTCGACGCGTTCGTGGCCAACAGCGTGCCCGCGCGGGACTACCTGGTCCGGACGCTCAACGTCGATGCCTGACAAGATCGTCGTCGGCTGGTGGCTGGCGGGCTTGCCGGCCACCCTGGTCGCGCGGCCTCCCCACGCGCCTCCAGTCCGCGACGGAACCCCGCTGTTCGTCTCCGCCGGCCGCCTCATCCCGCAGAAGGGGGTCGATCTGCTGATCCAGGCGCTGGCGACCTACCGGCGGGAGTTCGGCCCGTGCGCGCTCTGGGTGATCGGCGACGGACCGGAGCGCGACGCGCTGCTCGAGCTGGCCACCCGGCTGGACGTTCGGGAGGAGGTCAGTTTCCTGGGGACGGTAGACCACGAGGTACTCAAGGGCGCCTTCGAGGCGTGCAGCGCGTTCGTGTTCCCGACGCTGCAGGACTTCGTCGGGCGAGCGGTGGTCGAGGCGCTTAGCGCCGGCGCCCCGATCGTCATCTCGCCGATGACGGGAGCCGTTGGGACTATCGTGCAGGACGGTGTTAACGGGATCGTGGTGGACCCGCGCGACGCGCGAGCGTTGGCCGAGGCGATGCGGCGTGCGGCCGACCCGCAGACCTCGCGCGTCCTGCGCGAGGGCGTCCAGCGGCTAAATGCGCCCCTGCGGCCGGACGCGGCCACTGAGGTGATCTTGGGCGCCATCGCGTTGGCGCGGGGGTCCGTACAGCCCCAAGCGGTGACCTGAGCGACGGTCGACCCATCCACATCGACGACACGGGGTGCAAGCGTTGCAGACAACAGGGGATCCCCCGCCGCAGGTGCTCAATCTGCACATCGGCGAGCTCGTCGAGGTGCGCAGCCAAGCCGAGATCCTGGCGACGCTCGACGAGCGGGGGGAGCTGGAGTCGCTCCCGTTCATGCCCGAGATGCTGCAGTTCTGCGGCCGACAGTTCAAGGTGGCCAAGCTGGCGCTCAAGCTGTGCGACACGATCACCTGGACCGGCATGTACCGCATGCGCAACACGGTCCACCTGGAAGGGTCGCGCTGCGACGGGCAGGCGCACGGAGGCTGCCAGGCGGGCTGCAACGTGTACTGGAAGGAGGCGTGGCTGCGCAGAGTGCCGGCCGGCGAGCCGGAACCGGTGCCCGTGCCGCGATGCACGCTCGCGATGCTGTCGGCGGCGACGCGCAAGACTGCCGCCCGCGTTGACCCTGGCGACGAGCGGTACTCCTGTCAGGCGACCGAGCTGCTACGGGCGGCGCCTGAACGCATCCCGTCCTGGGACGGTCGGCAGTACGTGCGGGACGTCCGCTCGGACAACGCCGGCGTGCTTGCCATGGTCCGCACGATCGCCGTCGGCCTGTTCAACGAGTACCAGGACGCGAGTCGACGGCTGGTGCCCGCGCCGCTGCGGCTGCGTAGCGGCAGGCGCTACCCGTTCATCGAGGGGAGGCTCAGCCGGACCCCTCAGCAGGCACTCGACTTGCAGCCGGGAGAGCTAGTGCGGGTTAAGAGCCTGGAGGAGATCGTGGCCACGCTCGACGTCAACAACATGAATCGCGGCATGTCCTTCGACGGCGAGATGGTGCGTTACTGCGGCCGGGAGTTCCGGGTGCTGCGACGGGTCGAGCAAATCATCGACGAGCGGACCGGCAAGATGCTGCGGTTCAAGAATCCGTGCGTCGTCCTAGAGGACGTGACCTGCGTCGCCGCCTACCACCGCCAGTGCCCGCGCGGCATTTACCCCTACTGGCGAGAGATCTGGCTAGAGCGGATCGAGTGAAGCGCGGACGGTGATCTGGCGGTGCCGACAGCTATCGTCGCATCATGCGGTCCTCGGGTCGGGTCGAGGGCTGCTCGGCCTGTGCGGCGGGCGCGCTCGCTCCGCCCTGGACCGGCCGCGTCGCTGTGGTCGCCGTGCTGTTCGGGGGGCTGCTTGCCGCGCTAGTCTGGCACGCCACCAAGGTGGATCGGGTCGACGCGTGGGCGTACCGCTGGCAGGAGGTCGCCCGCCAGCACAGCGGGCGTGCGGCCGAGGTCGTCTCCGGCACGGAAGCACCGGTGGTGCTCCTCGCCATGTTGGCCTGCGCAATCGCCGCGTGGCGCGCCGGGCGGCGCGACGCCGTCTTGTTGGCGGTAGGGGTTGTACCGGCCACCCTCGCCGCCGAGTTGCTGCTGAAACAACTCGTGCACCGCCAATGGCACGGTGACCAAGCCGTGATCTTTCCAGCTGGCCACCCGGCCGTCGCGACCGCGGCCGCCGTTGCGGCCACGTTGGTCGTCCGAGTCGCAGCCGTCACGCGAGGTACCCGCCTGGCCGTTGCGCTGGTGGGTGGCGGGTACGTGGTGGTCGTTGGCACGGCCCGGCTCGTCGAAGCAGTGCATGCGCTGACCGACGTGCTGGGGGGCATTGCCACCGGCATCGCGATCGCGCTGGGCCTCGCATTGGCGGTCACTCGGCTGACCCGCGGCCAGCAACGCTGACTCGAGCTTTGGTTCGGTGGAGCGGAACATATTATGCGGGTGCCTGCCGCGTGGCAGGTTCCCCACGGCCTGCCGATCCTCGCGATGCGGCTCCTCGGAGGCGGTTAGATGCGTTCCCGCCGGGCGCCTCGCCACGTCCGGGCGGGGCCACGTCCCGCGTGGCGCTCGCGCACCGTGATTGTCGTGCTGGTGTTGGCGCTCGGCGCCGTGCTCACGTTGGCGGTCAGGGCGGCGTTGTCGGGCGAAGCGCTCGACCCACCGCCGGCGGCGCCGGGAACGTCGTCGGCGGCTGCGTTCGGCCTCGTCGCGCCGACCAGCACCGTCCGGCCCCAGCGGCCGGCGACCACCCCGGTCCAGCCTGGGTCGCGGTGCCGGGCTGGCGGTGTGTCGATCGGTACCTTCGACGACGCGCAGCAGATCGTCGATGCCCGTCCCGCCGGAACGACCTTCGTGGTCAAGGCTGGTATCCACCAGAGCAACTTCAGCGTCCGGCCGAAATCCGGTGACACCTTCTGCGGGCACCGGCGCGGTGCTGGACGGCGGACGCAGCCTGGCGACGGCGTTCTCCGGCGGCGCCGACAACGTGACGCTCGACTCGATCACCGTGCAGAACTACAACAGCCCCAAGCAGGGCGCAGCGATTCAGCCCGAGTCGCACGCTAGCGGTTGGCTGGTGCGAAACGTTTCGTCACTGCACAACGCCTGGGCGGGCCTGCTGGTCGCCGACGGCATGCATATCCTCGGTGGCCATTACAACGACAACGACCAGCTCGGGATCGGTGGCAACGAGGCCACCGGGATAGTCCTGGACGGCTTGGACTCCGACCCGAATACGATCGACGGCCCGGAACTCGCCCGTAACCACACCTTGCATGCCAGCTGTCTTTGGGAGGCCGGCGGCATGAAGTGGGACTTCGGTCAGGTCACCATCCGCAACGCGTATGTCCACGACAATGACTGTCGGGGGTTGTGGGCGGATATCAATGCCCACGACGCCCTGATCGAGAACAATCTCATCGAACACAACCTGACCGAGGGGATCTTCTACGAGATCAGCCAAGGCGCTGTGATCCGCGACAACCAGGTGTACCGCAACGGCTACGGCGCCGACGGGTGGTATTGGGGTGGCGGCATCGGCATCGCCGCCAGCTTCGACGTCGAGATCTACGGCAACCGCTTATCCGGCAATTACAACGGAATCACTGGCATCCAGCAGGACCGGCCGGACTCCACCCCGCCAACCCATCTGCTGGACCACGTTCACGTGCACGACAACGTCATCTGCGCAACCGGCGGTGGTCATCCAACGGGCGTCGCGGCGGACAACGGCGCCAACCTCGCCGCCCGCGACATCACCTTCAGCCGCAACGCGATTCTGCCCGCCGCGTGTGAGTGATCCACAAACGGGCCCTCGAATCACGGGAGCCTGGGTGGACGCCGGTTTGGAGCGTCCTGGCGAGCGTGGCGCTGGCGGTCTCCGGGTTGACCCGGCGCCCGCAACGCTGATTCCGGTTTGACGGGTTGTAGCGGAACCTGCTATTCAAGCCTGGACAGGCTGGGGGATACCCGCCGCGGCCGATCCCGCGATGCGGCACTTCGGAGGCAGTCCGATGCTGTCCAGCCGCGCCCCCCGCCACGCCCGTGCCCCCCGCCACGCCCGCGCCCCGGAGCGGAGATCGTGGCGCTCCCGGCGCCTAAAGGTTGTCGTGTTGGTGCTGGGGTTAGTTGGCGCTCTCACGTTGTCGGTCAGGGAGACCCTGCCGGTCCGGGCGCTTGACGCTGCACCGGCGGTTCCTGCTGCCTCGCCGGCGGCCGCGCTGGGCGCCTTCGTCGGCTCCGACTCGCGCGCCGGCACCGAGCGGCTTGAGGCGGCCATCGGGCGCAAGCTCGCGATCGGCCACAGCTTTGTTCGCTGGGGCGGCGCGCTCGGCGATTTGCCCGCCTGGAACGTAGCCGCCGGCCGCACCCCGATGCTGTCTTTCGGCCGCGGCGTCAACGCGCTCTCGGTCGCCGGCGGCCGCTACGACGCCTGGCTCGGCACGCTGGCGCGGTCGGTCGCCGCGCTCGGTCGACCAGTGCTTCTTCGCTACGGCTGGGCGATGGACCGGACCGTCGGGCCCGGCCCGGCCGTCAGCGGGCGGGCATACGTGGCGGCGTGGCGGCACGTGCACGATCTGTTCGCCGCCAACGGCGTGCGCGGCGCGTGGGTGTGGGCGCCCGACGCCGATGCGTTCGCCGGCGGGCGTGGCGGTGTGGACCAGTTCTGGCCGGGCGGCGGCTACGTCGACTGGATAGCGGCCGACGGCTTCAACCCGGGCGGCTGTGGCGGCGGCTCGTGGACCGGGTTCGGCGCGATCTTCCGGGCGTTTTACGCCTGGGGGTCGGCAAAGGGCAAGCCGCTGATGGTCTCCGAGACCGGCACCGCCGAGGACCTGGCCGACCCGAGCCGCAAGGGCGCCTGGTTCACCGACGCCGCCGCCACGCTGACACGGGAGCTGCCGGCGATCCGCGCGGTCGTCTACTACGACCAGGGCGGTCGCTGCGACTGGCGGCCCGACACGTCAGCGCCGTCCATGCGGGGGTTCGTCCGATTTGCGCGCGACCCATTCTTTGGCCCCCCGGACGGCGTCCCGGCCACTACCACGGCCGCGCCAACCACGCCCGTCGCGCCGACCACCGCCACCTCCACCGTCCGGCCCACCACGGTCGCGCCGACCACCACGGTCGCGCCGACCACCCCCGTCGCGCCAACCACCACCACCGTCCGGCCCACCACGGCGCCGCCGGCGGCCACATCCCCGCTGCCCGCCGACCGGTGTCCGACCAGCGGCGCGGTGGTGATTGCCACCGCCGACAACGCCCAGCAGGTCGTTGACGCCCACGTTGCTGGCACGACGTATCTGGTCAAGGGCGGTACTCACCAGAACAACTTCAGCGTCCGGCCGAAATCCGGCGACACCTTCTGCGGCGAGCCCGGTGCGGTGCTGGACGGCGGACGCAGCCTGGCGACGGCGTTCTCCGGCGGCGCCAGCAAGGTGACCCTCGACTCGATCACCGTGCAGAATTACGCCAGCGGCCGGCAGGGAGCGGCCATTCAGCCCGAGTCGCACGCCAGCGGTTGGCTGGTGCGCAACGTTTCGGCCCTGCACAACGCTTGGGCCGGCCTGCTGGTCGCCGACGGCATGCGCATCCTCGGTGGCCATTACAACGACAACGACCAGCTCGGGATCGGTGGCAACGAGGCCACCGGGATTCTCCTGGACGGCTTGGACTCCGACCCGAACACGATCGACGGGCCGGAGCTGGCCCGCAACCACACGCTGCACGCCAGCTGTCTTTGGGAGGCCGGCGGCATGAAGTGGGACTTCGGTCAGGTCACCATCCGCAACGCGTATGTCCACGACAACGACTGTCGGGGGCTGTGGGCGGATATCAATGCCCACGACGCGCTGATCGAGCACAACCTCGTCGAGCACAACCTGGCCGAGGGGATCGCCTACGAGATCAGCCACGGCGCTGTCATCCGCGACAACCAGGTCTACCGCAACGGCTACATCGCCAGCGGCTGGTACTGGGACGGTGGCATCACCATCGCCGCCAGCTTCGACGTCGAAATCTACGGCAACCGCTTATCCGGCAACTACAACGGCATCACTGGCGTCCAGCAGGACCGGCCCGACTCCACGCCGCCGGCCCACCTGCTCGACCACGTTCACGTCTACGACAATCTCATCTGCGCTACCGGCGGCGGTGGCCACGCCACCGGCGTGGTGGCCGACAACGGCGCCAACCTCGCCGCCCGCGACATTACGTTCAGCGGCAACACAATTCAGTCCGCTACTTGTGAATAGATCGGAGACACAAAATCTAGTGCGGGGTCAAGCTCGATGCGCGCCGATGGTAGCCGCGGTGAACACCGCCCGTATCGGTAACCACTTCGGGGCGACGCCGAGCTGGCGAACCTCGGGCAGGTTGAACAGTCGAAGCACCTCTCGGGCCTCGGCTCGCCGGCGCCCACGGAGCCGGCGATAGGCGCCCGCAAGTATGAACTGGTGGAGAAATGCAGCCTGCCAGCGCCGGACGGCGCGTTCGGGCACTATGTCCGCGGTAACCGCTCGGTCGAAGACCTGGGTCAGCGCCTTGATCGTGTCGGGAGTCCACATCCCGCTGGTGGCGGCGGCCTGGTGGATGGTGTACGCGCAGGTCGACCGGGGTAGACAGCGCACGCCGTAGCGAGAGAACAGCCGGACCCACATATCCGTGTCAGCGACGTCGCCAACGGTGGGGTCAAACCTGCCTTCACGCTCCAGCGCCGAGCGGCGCACAACGACCATGGGTTCCCGAACGAACGACGAGTTGCGAAGCAGCTGCCGTAGAGCCAACCTCGGTTCTAAGTACTGTTCGCGCCGACATACTTGTTCCCGTTGCACGACCCGATTGGCATCAACAATTTGGGCGCCGAACATCAGGACCTGTTCATTGGGGTCGGCCCGACGGATCGCGTCGAACATCGTGGCACCCGCGCCGGGGAGCAGATAGTCGTCGTCGTCAAGTTGCATGACCCATGCGCCGCTCGCTAGTTCGGCGGCGCGATTCATATTGTCTACGAGGGGAAGCATCGGCCGGTTGTGGACGTACTGGTATCGGCCCGGCCAGTCCGCCAGCAACCGCTCGACGACCTGCCCAGTGGTGTCGTCGTCTGACCCGTCGGACACCGTGATTTCTACGTCGGCGGCCACGCTGGTGGTCGTTGCCACGACCGAGCCGAGCGCTCGCTCGAACAGCTGTGGTCGGTTCCTCGTCGGCATTGCGATAGACAACAGCGGAGGTCCTATATCAGGGCCTTGGGAGGAGGCTGGCGCGGGCGCGGGCTGTGTGCGCTGTTCCCCGGTCGTCGTCACTCCTTATCATTTCTGGCAGCGGACGCTTGCCGATGGGGAACACTGTCGCCGAAGAACCAGTGCTTGAAGAGCTGCGCTGCGAAGAGTACGACGAACCTCGGATTGCGATACAGGTATCGCCGCCAGAGCCGCCGCGGCTCGTTGACCAGACGAAAGAGCCATTCGAGGCCGAGCCGCTGCATGAGGTTCGGCGCCTGCCGCTTGCGCCCGGCGATGAAGTCGAACGCGGCGCCAACCCCGACCATGACGGTCTGGATGGGCCCTGTGTTGGCGGCCATCCACAACTCCTGCTTAGGCGTGCCGAGTCCGACGAACAGCAGCCGAACACCGGATTGGTCGATGCGCTCGCGTACCGCCGCGTCCTCTTCCGGAGTGAGCGGCCTGAATGGTGGGCTGTAGGTGTAGACGACCTGGAGGTCCGGATACTGGCGAGCCAAGTTGGTGGTGAGATCGGCCAAGACTTCGGGCGTGCTCCCGTAGAAGCCGACCGGGATCCCCGCCGCCGCAGCCCGCTCGCACAGGATCGGAGTCAGGTCGGGCCCATACACCCGGGTCGCTCCACGCACACCGAGCAGGCCCAGGCCCCAGACCAGCGGCATGCCATCCGGCGTCACGAGATCGGCATGCTCCATCACCCGCTGATAGGCCGGGTTGTCGTGCGCCTCGATAACGTTGTTCACGGTGGCGATGCAGACGTATCTGGACTCGCCACGGCTGGCCCAGCCGATGATCTCTGTCGCCGCATGGTCGTAGCTTGTTCCATCGACCCGCATGCCGAGCACGCGTCGCGCCTCCACCGCGCTCGTCAATCGGCTGCCGACCTCAGCCCCCATCAGTAGGCTCCCTGCCGACCGATGACCGCACTGAACGTCTTCAGCAACACGTAGAGGTCGAGTGTCGGCGACCAGTTCTCGATGTAGAACAGATCAAGTTGAAGAGACTCCTCGGGCGTCAGCCGGCTGCGACCATTGATCTGCCACCATCCGGTAACGCCGGCGGGCACCGTCTGCCGCGGGCGCAGCAGGTCCAGGTTGGCCGCGACCTGGTCAGCGGGAAGCGGGCGAGGCCCGACGAGGCTCATCTCGCCGGCGATGACATTCCAGAGTTGCGGCAACTCGTCGAGACTGAAGCGCCGCAGGAACTTCCCGACGCGCGTCAGCCGCGGATCGGACTGCAGCTTGAAGAAGGGTCTGGTCGTGTCGAGGGAGAGGTCGAGGTCGGTCCGCATAGTGCGGAACTTGTGCATCCGGAACACCCGGCCGTCCTTGGTCACCCGCTCCTGGTTGAAGAAGACCGGGCCGCGGGAGTTCAGGCGGATGGCCAATGCGAAGACGGCCCAGAAGGGGAGGCTGAGCGCGAGGAGGGGTATCGCCACGACGAGGTCCAGCACGCGCTTCATCACCGCCTGCCGTCCGGTCAGACGCACGGGCCGCAACGCAACCGCGATCGCAGGCCCCACCTTCAGCAACGCGAGCCGGGATGTGAGCATCTGCGGCAGGTTGGCGAGCACCCGAACCTCTACTCGGTCCGGCCTCGCCGCCTGTGCAACCCGGGACACGTCCTCGACGGTTAGCTCAGTGGATGCGACGAACACGCACTCGGCGCCGTGCTCCTGGATCAGGCGGTCGAGCTCGTCGATCTCGCCGAGGACCGGAAGCCCGGACGGAGACGGCGCCGGGTCTGAGGTTCGCACATGGCCGACGGGCAGGTACCCAGAGGCTGGAGCACGGAGGATTCCGGCGAGCCGCCTTGCCTCGGCGGACGTCCCGATGATCAGGGTGCGGAACACCAGCCGACCGTCCAAGCGCAAGCGCCACTGATAGGCCCGCCACCACCGCCGGGGCAGCAGCTCCAAGACCAGGACCAGAGCCCACGTCAGCCCGACCCAGGCACGAGAGAATGACGAATGCGACCAGAAGCTCACCATCGCGAGCAAGACGATGCCAACACCAGAGGCTCCGATAACCCGGCGGAACTCCTCGGGTGGCGACAGATGCTGGGGCGTGTACAGGTCGAAGGCCTGGAACACGGCGACCCATAGCAGCGGGCTGAGGGCGATGACGAGGCTCTCCCGCAGGGGCAGAACACCCGAGGGATACCGGATGTAGTACGAGCCCACCAAAGCCACGACTACGCACACGGCGTCCGATATCGCCAGTCCGACTGCGATGCCCCGGTAGCGGCGCAAAGTGGTATGGCCGGATGCGCTCGCGGGCTCGCTTGGCGTCGTCAGGCGACGTCGGAGCGTACTCCGCAGACAGGTTTTGACCGTGGTTCGTCACGACCACCGTCGGATCCCCCCGAACAGGCTGAAGCCAGTCAGTATGTCTGATGTTATCGGACGGTTTGCCTACCAGCAATAGACATAGTGCCTACAACGGAGCCTCGCGAACGACACGAAGCAAATCGCCAGGAAGAGATCCAGGCCCAGATTGAAGCTGGCGAACCGACCAACACCCGGGGAAGCGTTCCCCATGGCGGCGGCATGATCCTCCTGCCCAGCTTGGACGTGTATGCATGACCTGTCGCCGAGACGGCCGGACCTGCGGCCTTATCGGCGACATGAGAGTCTGTGCACCGCCCATCTAGCCACCGGGAGAACGGATCGCCGTGAGAGTCCGCCGGGTCGCTGTCGTTGTCGCCACCGTCGCCATCGTGCCGCTGGTCGCGTCCGCGCTCAGCGGATGTGACACGAAAGTCGGCACCGCAGGCGTGGTGAGCGGTGACCGCATTAGCGAGGCGACCGTTTCCAGCTATGTCACACCAAAGGCGCAAAGCGTCCAGCTGAACAACGGTCAGACGATTGCCGCGCGATCATTCGTGCTGCAGACGCTGATCAACACTCGTGTCGCCGAACAGGTGTTGGCGGCGCACGGGCTTACGCCGACCGAGCAGCAGATCGCTCAGGCTCAACAGACGGCGCTTGGTCAGGCCAGCGAGGATCAACTCGTCCAAGCTTTGGCGACGCGAGGCTTTGCGCCGAGTTTCGAGCCCGTCTACTTGCGAGCTGTCGCATTGAGCCAACTGCTCGCCACCGTGCCCGGAATCACCGACCAGCAGGGCTTGCAGAGCGCGCTGTCCAAGGCGAACGTCACGGTCGACGTGAATCCTCGATACGGCAAGTGGGACTCGACCCAGCTCGCGCTGAACAGCGATCTAGCTTCGAATTTGCCGCCGTACCTGAAAGCCAGCAGCGGGTCGCCCTCGCCGACTGCCACGCCCACCGGATGAGCGATGCGGTGGAGAAGGCCGTAGCCGTCATGGACCGGCTGCGGTCGCCCGGCGGCTGCCCGTGGGATGCCAGCCAGACGCACCAATCTCTCGCCCGCTACCTGATCGAGGAGACGTACGAGACGATCGAGGCAATCGAGACCGACAACATGGCATTACTGCGCGAGGAGCTCGGCGATCTGCTCCTCCAGGTGCTCTTCCACGCGCGACTGGCCGAGGAATTGCCTCCGGGTGAGCGGTTCTCCATCAACGATGTCGCCGAGGATCTGGTCGAAAAGCTGGTCCGTCGTCACCCGCATGTGTTCGGCTCGACGGATGTGGCCGACGCCAACGAGGTCAACGAGAATTGGGAGCGCCTCAAGGTCGCCGAAAAGGGACGGACGTCGGCTGTGGACGGAGTGCCGCTGAGCCAACCGGCCCTGGCGTTGGCCGGCAAGCTCGTCGTCCGGGCCGAGCGGGCGCAGCTGCCCGTGGATGTCGCGGGTGAGGGGATCGGTGAGCGGTTGTTCGCGCTCGCGCGCGAGGCGTCGAACGCCGGCATTGACCCGGAGTCGGCCCTGCGGGACACCAACCGGCGTTTTCGGGCGGCCATCCTCGCCGCCGAGGCGGCGCGGGACTCGTCCGAGCAGCATTCGCCCACGGATCACGCAAGGACGCTGGAGACGCCCATCCAGCATGATGAGGCATGACCGACGCCTCGTCCTTCCGGCACGACCCGGAAACCACCGGCGACGAGCGGGCGACGCTCACCGGCTTCCTCGACTATCACCGGGGCACCCTGGAGTGGAAATGCGCCGGCCTGACTCCGGAGCAACTCGCCCGTCGGGCGATAGCACCGTCGACGTTGAGTCTGCTCGGGCTCGTCCGTCACTTGGCGGACGTCGAGCGCAGCTGGTTTCGGATACGGCTCGCGGGCGAGGGCGTGACGCACATCTTCTTCACCGAGACCGAGCCCGATCTCGACTTCGACGGCGCGGTGGCCGACCCCGACGAGGTTGCCACCGCCTTCGCCGCTTGGCGGCGGGAAGTCGCGCGAGCCCGCGAGATCACGTCGGCGGTCGAGCTGGACGACACCTTCGTGCACCCCCGAACCGGCGAGACGTTGTCGGTCCGGTGGGTGCTCACCCACATGATCGAGGAATACGCCCGGCATAACGGGCATGCCGACCTGCTCAGAGAAGCGATCGACGGCCAGACGGGCGAGTAATCAAGCCATTGTTCAGCGCCCGGCCGGTGGCGGCGGGTCACCCAGCGGGTACCGAGTGCCCCGGTTAGGCTCGTCGTGACCGATGTTGGACACCGAGGAGACTTGTACCCGTGGCGACGATCGAAGCAGTCGGAGCACGCGAGATCCTCGACTCGCGCGGCAATCCAACCGTCGAGGTGGAGGTCGCTCTAGACGACGGATCGCTCGCCCGCGCGGCTGTGCCCAGTGGTGCCTCGACCGGAGCGTTCGAAGCCGTCGAGCTCCGTGATGCCGACGAGCGCTACGGCGGCAAGGGGGTCCGCAGGGCGGTCTCGGCAGTACTCGACACCATCGGACCTGAGCTGGTGGGCTTCGAGGCCAGCGAACAGCGGCTGGTCGACGCTGCCCTGATCGAGTTGGACGGCACACCGGACAAGGGCCAGCTCGGCGCCAACGCGATCTTGGGCGTGTCTCTGGCCGTGGCCAAGGCCGCCGCAGCGTCGGCTGAGCTGCCACTGTTCCGTTATCTCGGCGGCCCGAACGCCTATCTGCTGCCCGTGCCGATGATGAACATCCTGAACGGTGGCGCGCACGCCGATTCGAACGTGGATGTGCAGGAGTTCATGATCGCGCCAATCGGCGCGGCGACCTTCGCCGAGGCGTTGCGCTGGGGGGCCGAGGTCTACCACGCGCTCAAAACCGTGCTGAAGCAGAAGGGACTGGCGACCGGCCTCGGTGACGAAGGCGGCTTCGCGCCCAGCCTCGACTCGAACCGGGCCGCCCTGGATCTCATCGGCGAGGCGGTCGGCAATGCGGGCTACGTTGCCGGCCGGGACATCGCATTCGCGCTCGACGTTGCGGCGACGGAGTTCTACCGCGACGGTGGCTACATCTTCGAGGGTGAGGGCAGGACCGCCGACGAGATGGCGGCTTACTACGACCGACTGGTAACCGACTATCCGATCGTCTCGATCGAGGATCCGCTCGCTGAGGACGACTGGGCCGCTTGGCAAGTGCTGACGGAACTGCTCGACGACCGGATCCAGATCGTCGGCGATGACCTGTTCGTCACCAACCCGGAGCGACTGGCGCGAGGCATTGAGGAAGGCGCCGCAAACGCCCTGCTGGTGAAGGTGAATCAGATCGGCACCTTGACCGAGACCTTCGACGCCGTCGATTTGGCCCATCGGCACGGATACCGATGCATGCTCTCGCATCGCTCGGGTGAGACCGAGGACACCACCATCGCCGACTTGGCGGTCGCGGTGAACTGCGGGCAGATCAAGACCGGCGCGCCGGCCCGCAGCGAGCGGGTTGCGAAGTACAACCAGCTGCTTCGCATCGAGGAGGAGCTCGACGACGCCGCTCGCTACGCCGGCGCAGGTGCCTTCCCCCGGTTCGAGGCAGGGGCCGGATCCGGCGGATGACGAATCCGCCGGCCGAGGGTGCCGCCGCGCGACAAGGAGGGCCGCGACGTGGCGGCCGGCGCCGCGGCATCACCGGACGCGCGCTCGTCCTCGGGGCGGTCCTCATCTTGCTCATCGTGGTACTGGCGTCGCCCGTACACCGCTACCTCGCCACGCGAAGCGCGCTGAGCCAGGCCGAGCAGCAGCGCCGGGCCAATCAAGCCGAACTCGCCCAACTCCAGCGACAAGCCGCGCAGTGGAATGACCCGGCCTACATCGCCCAGCAGGCGCGCGCCCGGCTGCAGTTCGCCATGCCCGGCGACACGGTGTACGTGGTGGTGTCACCGAACACCAAGCCGGCGACCGGCGTGCCGGCCCGGCGGGACAGCACCGCCACCCGCGTGCCGGGGGACAGCTGGAACGAACGGTTGTGGGGAAGCATCCGCGCGGCGGACAGCTCGCCGTGACGGAGGGTGCCGCGGAGCTGGATCCGGTAACCAAATCACTCGACGAGCGGGACCGGGCGACCGTCGCGGCTCAACTCGGCCGGTCCCCGCGGGCCATTCGCGCAGTCGCGCATCGGTGTCCCTGTGGGCTCCCCGACGTCATCGAAAGCTCACCTCGATTGCCCGACGGCACCCCGTTCCCCACCCTGTACTACCTCACCTGCCCCCGGGCGAGCGCGGCGATCGGCCGCTTGGAGGCCTTGGGCCTGATGGCCGAGATGACGGATCGCTTGTCCTCCGACCCGAGGTTGGCCGACCGGTATCGGACGGCTCATGAGTCCTACCTACGACATCGCGAGCACCTCGGCCATGTCGCCGAGATCGCCGGTACGAGCGCCGGCGGTATGCCGCGGCGCGTCAAGTGTCTGCATGCGCTCGTAGCGCATTCGCTCGCGGCTGGCCGGGGCGTGAATCCGCTCGGCGACGAGGCGCTTGACCGGCTGGCGCCGTGGTGGACGTCGGGGCCATGCGTCCCGGCGGCGGTCAACTGACTCGAGTCGCCGCAGTCGACTGCGGCACGAACTCGATCCGGCTCTTGATCGCGGACGTCAATGGCGACGAGCTGGTCGACGTCCACCGTGAGCTCCGTATTGTCCGGCTAGGCCAGGGCGTCGACGGTTCGGGCCGGCTCGTGCCGGAGGCGATTGCCCGCACCGAGACGGCCTTGCAGGACTACGCCGACCTAGTGCGCCACCACCGTGCCGACGCGGTGCGCATGGTGGCCACGAGCGCGACCAGAGACGCGGCCAACCGCAACGAGTTCGCGGCCATGGTGACGAAGGTGCTGGGCGTACCGCCAGAAGTCATCACTGGCGAAGAGGAGGCCGCATTGTCGTTCCTCGGCGCAGTGCACAGCTTGCC
The DNA here is from genome assembly GCA_963809815.1 of uncultured Actinomycetota bacterium. GTDB lineage: Bacteria > Actinomycetota > Actinomycetes > Mycobacteriales > Jatrophihabitantaceae > CAVVJA01. Next base: position 194,408 of record CAWELM010000025.1, on the reverse strand, counting down.
CCACGTGACCGGGCGCGTCGTGGTTGCCGACATTGGTGGCGGCTCCACCGAGCTGATCGCCGGCCCGGCCGACGGGTCCGCTTCGCTTCAGGTGCACAGCATGGACGTCGGCTGCGTGCGGATGACAGAACGCCATCTCCGGGCCGACCCACCGGGCGCTGACCAGATCACGGCGACGGTGCGCGATGTTCGCCACGCATTGGACCGTGCGGTCGAGGACGTCTCGCTGGCCGAGCCGGCCGCGCTGATCGGCGTGGCCGGCACCGTGACTACCGTCGCGGCGCTGGCGATGGGGCTGGACTGTTACGACCCCGGACGCATTCACGGGGCCACGGTCCCAGCGGGTGCCGTTGACGCGGTTACGACGATGCTGCTCGCCATGACCCACGATGAGCGGGCCGCGCTGCCGGTCATGCACACCGGCCGGATTGACGTGATCGGTGGTGGCGCGCTCATTCTTCGCACTGTGATGGGGACGATGGGAGCGTCACAGGTCGTCGCGAGCGAGCACGACATCCTCGACGGGATCGCGTTGCGCCTCGCCGCCTCGGTCGTCGGCGCGGACTGAGGCTCTTGGTGTCCCGCTAGCCCGGTCAGTCGCGGGTTCGGGCCGGCGGTGGCTCCCCGCCAATAAGGTTTCGCCAGATCACGGCGGCCCCCCGCGTCGTGACGTTCTCGGCTACGGCCACCCCAGCCGCGGAGATCGTCGTCCAGATGACGGCTTCCCGCAGCGTGGCGTTCGGGTCGGACGGCGAGCGGGGCGGGCTGCCCCGGTCGGCCGGGCCGATAGACGTCCAGAGCCGCGCGACGGCCCTTCGGGTCGCGATTCCAGCCGGGATGCTGATCGCATACGTGAGGATCCGCCAACCCACAATGCTGCGAGCCTTGGCCATGTTGTCTCCGGGGACGGAGTGGACAGTGACTGAACTCTAGAGGGGCATGCCACGCTGTCGTCCATGGTGGTACGACCCGGCACAGGCTGGCCAGGGGACAACGCGACCAGCCGCACCGTCGTCGCCCACGACGTAGGAGAGGTGCGCGCGCTGGCTGGTTCCGCGTCCGCGCTGTCCGAGCTGAGCGCGCGGGTCTCGGTGTGCCGGGCGTGCCCACGGTTGGTGGCCTGGCGGGAAGAGGTCGCTCGGACGAAGCGCCGCGCGTTTGCCGACCAGCAGTACTGGGGCCGGCCGGTGCCCGGCTTCGGCGTTGACCGACCGTCGATCGTCGTCATCGGACTGGCCCCGGCAGCGCACGGGGCCAATCGGACGGGACGCAACTTCACCGGCGATCGCTCCGGTGAATGGCTTTACGCCGCGCTCTATCGCTGTGGCCTCGCCAACCAGCCCACGGCTGTCGCGGCAGACGATGGACTCGCACTGGTCGGTACCCGAATCGTTGCGAGCGTTCGCTGCGCCCCGCCGGCGAATCGGCCCACGCCCGAAGAGCGGGATACGTGCCGGCTCTGGCTGGTGCGCGAGCTGCGTCTTGTGTGGCCCGGCGTGCGATCCGTGGTCGTGCTCGGCGGGTTCGCCTGGGCGAACCTGTGGCCGGGCCTGCGGATGGCCGGTGTCTCGGTGCCCGACCGGGTTCCGTCGTTCGCGCACGGGCTGGAGGTCCCAGTGGATGGTCGCACGGTGCTCGGCTGCTACCACGTCAGTCAGCAGAACACGTTCACCGGACGGCTGACCGAGCCGATGCTCGACGCCGTGCTCGGTCGCGCGGTGGTGCTGGCGGGTGGTCTGGCTGCGGTGGAGGTCTGACGGTGCGGGTGATCGACGCCGAGGCCGTTGCGGCTCTCGGCTGGGCGGCGGCCATCGACGCAATCGGGGCCGCCATCGTCTCGGATTCTGCAACCGGCGTGCCGCCGCGCACCGTCGTCGACGTACGAGCCGGGCAGCTGCTCTTGATGCCTGCGGCGGTCGACCGGTACGCCGGCGTCAAGGTGGTCTCGATTGCTCCGGACAACCCGGTGCGCGGTCTCCCTCGCGTGCAGGGTGCGTACCTACTCTTCGATGCGACGACGTTGCAGGTTGCGGCCGTTCTCGACGGCGTCGCGTTGACGACACTCCGCACGGCTGCCGTTTCCGCATTGGCAGTCGACCGGCTCGCTCGACCGGAGGAGGCGCGGCTGGTCGTCTTCGGCTGCGGACCCCAGGCCCGTGGGCACATCGAGGCGTTATCGCAGGTCCGGCCGATCCGACAGGTGACGATTGTGAGCCGGAGCGACAGTCCGGCCGAAGCCCTGGCCCGGCACTATGCGGCGGGCGGCGTCCGCGCGTCGGTCGGCCGCCCGGAAGCCGTGGCGGAAGCAGACATCGTGGTGTGCGCCACCACCGCGCGGACCCCGGTGTTCGACTCGACGACGCTTCCAGTGCACGCTGCCGTCGTGGCTATCGGATCGCATGAACCGGACGCTCGCGAGGTCGATAGCGCCTTGGTCGAACGCGCGACGGTTGTCGTCGAGAGCCGAGCCGCGGCCCTTCGCGAAGCCGGCGACATCCTGCTCGCGATCGCCGACGGCGTGCCGAGCGAGCAGGCTATCGACGGCGACCTGGCCGAACTCGTCGGTGGCGACCTGACCGTCCGGGCGGATCGACCTCGGCTCTGGAAAAGCGTCGGCGAGGCTTGGGAAGACCTGGCCGTTGCCGCGGCCGTGTACGAATCCACTAGTCGGTAGCGTCGCACCATGGCGAAGCTGACCGATCCGACGCGCATTCTCGTCGTGGGCGGGGGCTATGTCGGTATGTACACGGCTCTTCGACTGCAGAAGAAACTGTCCCGAAAGGCCGAGATCACCGTCGTCGACCCGCAGTCGAATATGACCTATCAACCGTTCCTGCCCGAGGCCGCAGCCGGTTCGCTCGAGCCACGGCACGTCGTTGTGCCGTTGCGGAAGATTCTGCGCCGCTGCCGGGTGATAACGGCCACCGTGACCCGCATCGAGCACGCCCGCAAGGCTGCTACCGTCCTGCCCTCCGAGGGCGAGGGATACGAGATCGGATACGACCTGCTTGTCGTGTGCCCGGGCTCGGTTTCGCGGTTGCTGCCGATTCCGGGGCTGGCCGAGCACGGCATCGGCTTCAAGACGATCGGCGAGGCCATTTACCTGCGCAACCATGTGCTGTCCCGACTTGACTTGGCGGCGTCGGTGACTGATCCGGAGCGGCGACGGCGCGCGCTGAGCTTCGTGTTCGTGGGTGGCGGATACGCGGGCGTGGAGGCGATCGCCGAACTCCAGGACATGGCGCGTTATGCGTTGCGTTATGTCGACAGCATCGACGTATCCGACATGCGGTGGATGCTCGTCGAGGCGGCGACCCGGATCATGCCCGAGGTATCCGTCGGTCTCGGGGCCTATACGGCCGACCGGCTCGCCGAGCGCAACATCGACGTGCGGCTATCCACCCGTTTGGAGTCCGTGGTCGACGGGCATGTCGTACTCAGTGACGGCGATGAGTTCGATGCCGAGACGGTGGTGTGGACGGCTGGCGTCAAAGCGAACCCGATGCTCGCTGCGACCGACTTGCCGCGCGACGACCAGGGCCGGTTGCCGTGTCACGCCGATCTCACCGTGCGCGATATCGACGACGTGTTCGCGGCCGGTGACTGCGCCGCCGTCCCGGATCTGTCCAAACCCGACGAGCCAGGCGCGGTGTGCAGTCCGAGTGCGCAACATGCGGTCCGCCAAGCGAAGACTCTGGCGAACAACATCGTCGCGACGCTGCGGGGCCGCGCCCGCCGCGACTATGTCCATGCCTACGTCGGCTCGGTCGCGTCCCTCGGCCTCTACCGCGGCGTGGCGGAGATCTACGGAATCAGGCTCCGCGGTGTCGTCGCCTGGTTCATGCACCGTACCTATCACGTAATGCGTATGCCGACGTTCAACCGGAAGGTCCGGGTGCTCGCTGATTGGACCGAGGCGCTGTTCTTCCAACGCGAAGTCGTTTCGCTCGGTCAGCTGCAGCAGCCGCAGACCGAGTTCAAGCAGGCCGCGGGATTGCCCCCGTTGCCGCCAGGATCGTCCAGTAACGCCGAGGCGCCGACCTAGAGGAGACCTCCCGTGTATCGAGTCGGACTGGTCGTGCACACCGGACGCGCCGAGGCAGTCAAGGCTGCAGACGGGGTGCGACGGTGGACCGCCGAGCACGACATGACCTGCGTCGACGTCGACGTCTGGAGCAAGCCCCGACGGCACAGCAAGGATGAGGTATCTGCAGTCGGCCAGCTCGATCTGGTCGTGACGATCGGCGGGGACGGCACGTTCCTTCGCGGCGTACGCGTGGCGATCGCGGCGGACTGTCCGGTCATGGGCGTGAACGTCGGCCGGGTCGGATTCCTCACTGACGTTCGCCCCGAGGATGTGGGGATGGCACTCGACAAGGTCCGCGCCGGGATCGTGCGAGTCGAGCCTCGTCTCACGCTGACGATGCGGGCGTCTCGTCCGTTGAGCATTCCGCCGGGCATTGAGAGCCTGCTCCACTACGGGCGTGGGCCGATGTTGCCGCCACCGCCGGTCCGGGACGGTTCTCCGGAGACAGTCGGCTGGGGGGTTGCCCTCGACGTGACGGCGGTGAACGACGTCGTGTTCGAAAAGCTCGCTCGCGACCGCCAGGCCAGTATAGGGGTGTACCTGAGTAGCAGGCTGTTCGCCACCTACTCCGCCGACGCCCTCATCGTCGCCTCGCCAACCGGGTCCACCGCCTACAGCTTCGCGGCGGGCGGTCCGGTGCTCTCGCCCTATCTCGACGCTCTCATCTTCACTCCGGTAGCGCCGCACATGATCTTCGATCGGAGCATCGTCATCTCGGCGCGGGAAGTCACGGCGGTGCGCGTCCTGGACGGCTCGAGCCAGGTCGCGGTGAGCGTGGACGGTCAGCTGCGCGGCGTCCTCGACCCGGGCGACTGGATTGCCGTCTATGCGGCCGCGAGGCGGGCCAAGCTGCTCCGGTTCAACCCGGACGACGATTTCTATGACCGGTTGCGCGGCCGGTTCTCCCTCGCCGACGCCCCGGCCGCGGTCGCTGATGACCATGGCGGAGCGCCCCTCGTCTATCGACCATCCGATCCGCTTCCGCCTGACCTGGAACGCCTTCGGCAGCCGCCGACCGAATGGGCTCAACTGATGTGAGGTCCTGACGGTCGGGGCCCGCGGTTTTCGTCGGTTCCTATTGCTACCGTCCACACCACTGGAAAGGACTATCGCGGAGGGATTATTAGGCTAGCCGCGCGCCCCCGTGGCCCAATTGGCAGAGGCAAACCCCTTAAAAGGGTTCAAGTGTCGGTTCGAGCCCGACCGGGGGTACAGGTGCGCGCATCGCCCCGGTAGCGACCTGGAGCTGGTCGCTCCCGCTCAGAACGAGAACCGGTCGCTCTCCGCCGGTTGGCCCTCGACCATCCACCACTTCGTGACCTGATCGTTGGCAACGTGCAATAGGTGGGAAGCGAAGCATGGCCCGCATCGAATCCAGGTCGGCCCAGGAGAATGCAGTCAGCAGCCTGCGCGCCAGCACTACCGGGTCGGCGCGATCCATCGGGTGTGCCCTCGTCAAATGGGATCGGGATACCGACGCCCGGGCTCCCTGCGAAATCGCGCAGCGATCCGGGGTTCCTGCGAAATCGCGCAGCGATCCGGGGTTCCTGCGAAATCGCGCAGCGATCCGGGGTCCCTGCGAAATCGCGCAGCGATTTCGTGGGGTGGTTTTGTGGGGTGGTTTTGTGGGGTGGCGATGCCGGCGTTCGCTCGTGATCAACTTCCAGTTTGTTTGCCGGAACAGCTAGCCGGCTCGGGCCTGTTGGGCGCGCCAGCGGGCGAGGAGCGCCGGCATCTCGGTCTGCAGGAATTCGAAGAACGCGAGTGACTCCGACAGCCTCCGTCCCGCGGCGGACGTTGGCCCGACTGCTTCGACTCCGGCCCTGGTCGTCGCTATCCACTTGTCGAGTACTTGCTCTCGCCGCGCGACCATTTCATACCAGCTGTCATTCCCGAAGACGTAGTGATCGCGCCGCGAGCCTGGTTCGCGTTCCCGGTGCACGATGCCCAAACCGCTGAGGTAACGAACGGCCCCGGATACCGCGGCGCGACTGATCTGCAGTTGCTCGACCAGCTCGGCTGCCGTCAGCCGGGCGCCGTCGGCGGCCAGGAGCGCAGCGAACACGAGCGCAGGCATGCGGGGCATGCCGGCATCGACAAGCGCACCGGCGAACCGTTCGACGAATCGGCGAACAGCGCCCGGATCGCGGCTGGTGTCCCGCGAGGGAGGAATGTTCACCATTCGCGGCGCCCAGCGTTCCGCTCGCTGCCTTGTCGCAACCCCGGCCCTCGTCGTCCATACCTTCGGGTATGGCCTCCTCGTCCGTCTTGCGAGCCGAAGCCTTGATCACCGCGTCCAGCAAACGACAGCCGGCGCAGGACTCTAGGTGATTTGCACCGCTGAGTGTTCACACTTTCATGAAAGTTATGTATTTTTGGAAGGTCATGTATGCAATTTACGCCCGCGGACTGACCAAGCGCTACGGCGACACGCTCGCCCTTGATCGCCTCGATCTGGCGATCGCTCCGGGCGAGGTCTACGGCTATCTGGGCCCGAACGGGGCCGGCAAGACCACAACTATCCGACTCCTGCTAGGACTGCACCGTCCGACGGGGGGCCACGCGACCCTGTTCGGAGTGGATGCGTGGCGGGATCCGGTCACCGCACACCGTCGGGTCGCCTACGTCGCGGGCGAGCCGGCGCTATGGCCGTCGCTAACCGGCGCGGAGACCCTGCACTTCCTCGCCCGATTGCACGGTCAAACGGATCAGGCATATCGCGACGAGCTCATCGCCCGTTTCGAACTCGATCCTCGCAAGAAAGTCCGGGCGTTGTCGAAGGGCAACCGGCAGAAGGTCCAGCTGATTGCCGCGCTGGCCACCCGGGCCGACTTGCTGATCTTCGACGAGCCGACCAGCGGCTTGGATCCGCTGATGGAGGTGGAGTTCCGCCACTGCGCCGAGGAGGCCAAGGCCCGCGGCCAGACGATCCTGCTCTCTTCGCACATCCTGAGCGAGGTCGAGGCCCTCTGCGATCGGGTCGGCATTCTGCGACGCGGGCGGCTCGTCGACGAGGGCACCCTGGCCCAGCTGCGGCACCTGCGCGGCCAAACCGTCGAGGTCACCTTCGTCGGGCCGGCACCGACGATGCCGGCGCTGCCCGGCGTTTCGGTCCAGCGCGTCGGTGACAACGGGCTACGGTTTCAGACCACCGAGGGCGTAGGCCCCGTCATCGCTGCCCTCGCCGGGCATCGGGTCGCCGCGCTCATCAGCCGGGAACCGTCGCTAGAAGAGATCTTCTTGCACCACTACGCCGAGCCGGAGACGGGCGAGCGCGATGGCAACTCGGCCGACGTCACCGCCAATGGCTGAGGCCGCCGCGGCACTGCCCAGTGCCCGTGGTCGAACCGGCCTGCTCGCGGCGCTCGCCCGCCAGGCCGTGCGCGACGCTCGGGCGCGCACGGTCGTATTCGCCTATCTGTTCGCCGTCTACGCATACGTTCAGCCAGTCGGCTACCGGCACACCTATCCCACGGACGCCAGCCGGCGCGCCTTTGCCGAGAGCTTCGCCGGCAACCCCGGCCTGCGGCTGCTCTACGGGCAGCCCCACCAGATCTATACCACCGCCGGCTATACCGCGTGGCGAGTCGGCGGGGTGTTGGCTATTGCCGCCGCGGCGTACGGGCTGCTCGCCGCCGTCCGGGCCGGCCGGGCCGAGGAAGAGTCGGGCCGCATGGAGGTCGTGCTCGCTGCGCCGGTCAGCCGCGCTACAGCAAACACCGCCGGCTTGTTGGCAATCGCGGCCGGGATCGCGCTGCTCTGGATCGCCGAGTTCGTCGGCTTGGTCGCAGCGAGCATCCCGGCCGGCGGCGCAGCGTATTTCGCGCTGGCTACCGCCATGACCGCTGCGGTATTCACCGGGATTGGGGCCCTAGCTAGCCAACTCGTCCCGACTCGGCGAGGCGCGCTCGGTCTCGGCGCCGCGGCGCTCGGTGTTCTCTTCCTGCTGCGGACTCTCGCGGACACCGTCTCGGGCGCCGGGTGGCTGCGCTGGGCGACTCCGCTGGGCTGGGCCGAACTGCTCCGTCCGCTCACTGATCCGGCCCCGCTCGTACTCCTGTTACCCCTACTGACCACGGGACTCCTGCTCGCCGTCGCCGCTGGACTGGCTCGTCGACGGGATATTGGGGCTGGGCTGCTCCCGCGCCGTGACAGCGCCGACCCTCACCTGTGGTTACTGGGCTCCTCGATCGCCCAGTCATTGCGCGGCCAAGCGAGGGTCATCATCGCCTGGCTGGCCGCAACAGCCGCCTTCATGACGATCCTCGGCGTCGTCTCGCACAGCTTGTCCACCGCCGATGTCCCGGCGAACGTCCAGCGCCAGATCGCCAAGCTCGGGTCGGGATCGATCGTGACTCCCACCGGCTATATCGCCTTCCTGTTCCTCTTCGTCGCTCTCGCCATCTGCCTGTTCGTGTGCACGCAGATCAGCACGCTGCGCGAGGACGAAGAGCAGCACCTCGAATCCGTGCTCGCGCAACCGGTCGCTCGCTGGCGCTGGCTCGGTGGCCGTCTCATCCTGACGGCTTTCGCCGCGGCCGCTATCGCCCTCGCCGCCGGGATCGCCGCCTGGGTGGGGGCGACGGCAGCCGGCGTGCATGTTCCGCTGCCAAGCCTCCTGGAAGCCGGTGCCAATGCGCTCCCGGTTGCCATGCTGTTCCTCGGCTTGGGCGGGTTGGTTTACGCCCTGGCCCCTCGGGTCGCCGCCGGCATCATGTACGGCCTCGTTGCGGTCGCATTCCTGTGGCAACTCGTCGGCGCCCTGATCGGCCCGCCGCGCTGGGTTCTCGACCTGTCCCCCTTCGCCCACCTCGCGCTGGTACCCAGTCAGCCGTTTCAGCCCGTTTCGGCCGCGGCCCTGGCGACGGTTGGCCTGGTCGGAGCGATTGGGGCGCTCGCCGCCTTCTCCCGCCGCGATATTGCCGGGCCGTAGGCCGCGCGAGCTCGGCTGGGCGTTATGAGCGCGGAAACCACGACCGCCGTCCCATTGGCGACGGCTCGAACGCGGTCCGGCTCAGCCGCTCTTACGGCGGAAGGTCCGCTGCACGTGCACCGGGCCGTGCGTGCCGTGCACCTTTGACGAATCGGCCTCGTTAGGGTCTGCCGCGCGCCCTTGCTCCGTGCCGCGCTTTCGTTCCAGGGCCTCGCGGAACTTGCTCTTGACGTCACCCGGCGCCTTGTCGGGTTTGGCTGCGGGACTCATGTAGCCAGCCTGACACGCTTGCCGCCATTTCGTCTGCTGCGGGATCTCACTCGGGCCCCGAAGTCTGGGAACTCGGGAGCTGTTCGTATCGTTGTCCACGTAGGCACGCGACCAGACAGCGGCGCGATGAGTAGCGGCGAGCAGGAGGACATCATTCGTGGCCACCAACCCCGTTCTCAACAAGTTCAAGGTCCCGGGAACGGCATCTGGCCCAGGTACTGCCAGGGCGAATCCGACTACGGCGCCGTCCGCCGGCGATCTGGAGCACATGTATAACCAGCCCGCGTACGGCGGCCCGATCTACCCGCCGACCGGGTTCGGCCCAGGCGGTGGCGGCGGGGGCGGTGGCGGTGCGTCAGCCCGCTACATGACCCTCGACGACGTCGTCGTGCGCACGGCCGCGATGCTCGCCGTGCTCCTGACCGCAGGCGCCATCTCATGGAGCTTGACGTCAAACACGGCGGTGGCCGGTGGGCTGCTGTTCGTCAGCCTCATGGGCGGTGTCGGTCTCGGCCTGTACATGGCCTTCACCATGCGGGTCAACGCAGTCAACGCCCTGATCTACTCAGCGTTCGAAGGGTTCCTGCTCGGCGCGATCAGCCGCATATTCGAGGAGCGCTGGCCCGGGATCGTCGTCCAGGCGGTCACCGGAACGGTGATGGTCGCGGCCGGCATGCTCATCGTCTACAAGACTGGGGCGATCCGGGTCACGCCCAAGTTCACCCGGGTCTTGGTCGGAGCCACGATCGGTGTCTTCGGCCTGATGCTCGTCAACCTGATCGCTTACCTGTTCCATCCGGGTGGCCTCGGACTGCGCGACGGCGGCGCGCTCGCGATCATCTTTAGCCTCATCTGCATCGTTATCGCGGCGTTCAACCTCGTCCTCGATTTCGACATCATCGAGCAGGGCATCAAGCACGGCGCGGATGAGAAGTTCGCTTGGTACGCCTCGTTCGGCCTGATGGTCACCCTCATCTGGCTGTACCTGGAATTCCTGCGATTGCTCGGCTATCTGCGAAACTGACCGCTCACGACTTTGGCCCCGTCGCCTTTCTCGCGGCGGGGCCAAGCCATGTGCGCCCTTACTCCGTGGCCGGCGTGGCCGCCCGCGCGTTCGTGGTGTCAATGTGGCAAGCGAGCCGCCCAGGGGTGTCCGGCTAGGAGAGCCGTTCCACCAGCATGGCCATGCCCTGACCGCCGCCGACGCACATCGTCTCCAGTCCGATCTGCTTGTCATGCCACTGCAGGGAGTTGATCAGGGTAGTCGTGATGCGCGCCCCGGTCATCCCGAATGGGTGCCCGACCGCGATCGCCCCGCCGTTGACGTTCAACCGGTCGAGGTCGATGCCCAACTCGCGGTAGGACGGGATGACCTGGGCCGCGAAGGCTTCGTTGATCTCCACCAGGTCGACGTCGTCGATGGTCATCCCGGCGCGGGCAAGCACTCGCCGAGACGCCTCGACCGGACCGAGTCCCATGATCTCCGGCGACAGGGCCGACACCGCCGTAGCGATGATGCGGGCCAGCGGGGTGATCCCGAGTTCGGCGGCCTTCCGGTCGCTCATGACGACCAGTGCGGCGGCACCGTCGTTGAGAGGGCAACAGTTGCCCGCCGTGATGCGCCCGTCCGGGCGGAACACCGGCTTGAGCTGCGACATGGCCTCATAGGTCACGCCCGGTCGTGGCCCGTCGTCGGCTGAGACCACTTTTCCGCTCGGCGTCGTCACCGTCGTGATCTCTCGAGCCCAGAAGCCGGCCGCGATCGCCTGTTCGGCGAGGTTCTGCGACCGCACGCCGAAGTGGTCCATGTCCTCGCGGGTGATGCCCTTGACCTGAGCCAGGTTCTCGGCGGTCTGGCCCATCGGCAGGTAGATGTTCGGAAGGAGGCCGTCCGCCCGCGGGTCGTGCCAGGTCAGGCCACCTTGGGCGGCCTCGACCGATCGCTCCTCCGCCTCGGCGAATATCGGGTTGTGCGTGCCCGGCCAGCTGTCGGAGTTCCCATGAACAAACCGAGACACGGTTTCGACGCCAGCCGAGATGAAGACATCGCCCTCGCCGGCCCGGATCGCATGCATCGCCATCCGAGTGGTCTGCAGGGAGGATGAGCAATAGCGGGTGATGGTCGCTCCTGGCAAGTCGTCGTAGCCGAGGGAGACGGCGACGACGCGGGCCAGGTTGAAGCCCTGCTCGCCGCCCGGCAGACCGCACCCGAGGAGCAGGTCGTCGATCTCATGCGGGTCGAGGGCGGGGACTTTGTCGAGCACGGCCCTGACGATCTCGGCGGCGAGGTCATCCGGACGCACGTCGACAAGCGAGCCTTTGGCGGCTCGTCCGATCGGAGATCGGGCGGTCGCGACGATGACGGCTTCGGGCGCAGGCATCCTCCGATGGTGCCACCGGCCCCGGTGAACTGTCAGGCGTCGGTGGTCGCCGTCACGGATTCGAGGTCCGGGGTTCCAACGGGCGGCTGGCGACGAATGATTCGCGCCCAACGGCCGCGCCGGCCGACGGACTCGCCGTGCAACTCAGTCGCGGCGACCTCGGTACCCGGGTGCGCGGCCGCCTTGGCCGCCGCGCGAGCGACCGGCCGAGTCCGGCGCAGCGCAAGCGGAGTCGCGGTACGGCTGTCCGTGTAGATGCCGAGCGCATCCATTACTGACGGAAGCAAAGCGTCCGCGGCCTCGGCGTACCCCTCCGCGGACGGGTGAAATTTGTCGTCGCTGAACAGGTCGTCGCGACTGGCGAACAATGGACCAAGCATGTCGCCGAGCGACACCGTGCGCCCGCCGGCCTCCACGACGGCGATCGTCTGCGCCGCTGCGAGATTGCGCGACATCCGCCGCACCAGCGTCCGCAGCGGCTGGCCGATCGGCCGGATGTTGCCGAGATCGGGGCAGGTGCAGACAATGACCTCCGCTCCCATTGCTCGCAAGTCCTGCACCGCGGCCGCGAGATGGCGAACGGCATCCTTGGGCTTGACCCGATGGGTCACGTCGTTCGCGCCGATAACGATCACGGCGATATCGGGCGGCTCGGCTAGCCGAGCGATCTGCTCATCGAGATCGGCTGATTCCGAGCCGACAACGGCAACGTTCGCGATCCGCACGGGCTGGTGGGTAATAGCCGACACGGCCCGCGCATTGCGCACCGCTGGTGTATCGACGTCGCGATGCACGCCATATCCGGCCGCCAGGGAGTCGCCCAGCCAGGCGACCGAGATCGGATCCCGATCAGCCGGGACGTCGGGCGCAGACCAGATGGTGTCGTGCGCGGCCGGCGGAGCGGACTCCGGAACCGGGATGCGACGTCGGGCCAGCCTGGATTGGCCGACCACCAGACCGTAAAAGGTCGCGCCGACGCCGAGGCCGAGGGCCCCGAGCCCACCGCCGCCGTACGCCGCGACGCGCCGCGCGCGGCTGGCCCGCCCCATGCCACAACCTCCTGCCGTCTGCGTGCTGGCCTGCTCCGAGATTAGCCTCGGCGACGTGGCCTACTACGAATCGGTGGTTGATCTGATAGGCAATACCCCACTCGTCCGGCTCCGCGCGGTCACGGCCGGGCTGTCACCAACGCTGCTGGCGAAGGTCGAGTACGTCAATCCCGGCGGTTCGGTGAAGGACCGTATCGCCGTGCGGATGATCCATGCCGCCGAAGAGTCGGGGGAGCTGCGGCCGGGTGGGACGATTGTCGAACCGACCTCCGGGAACACGGGGATCGGTCTCGCGATAGTCGCGCAGCAGCGCGGATATCACTGTGTGTTCGTGTGCCCGGACAAGGTCAGCGGCGACAAGATCGACACGCTGCGGGCGTATGGCGCGGAGGTCGTCGTGTGTCCGACCGCGGTCGCCCCCGATGATCCGCGGTCGTACTACTCGGTGTCCGACCGGCTGACCCGCGAGATACCGGGCGGCTGGAAGCCGAACCAGTACGCGAACCCGAACAACCCCTTGTCGCACTACGAGACGACTGGCCCGGAGATATGGGAGCAGACCGAGGGCCGGGTCACCCACTTCGTCGCCGGCGTCGGTACCGGCGGCACGATCAGTGGCGTCGGGCGCCACCTGAAGGAGGTGTCCAGCGGGCGGGTATGCGTGATCGGTGCCGACCCGGAAGGCTCCGTGTACTCCGGGGGCACCGGGCGCCCGTACCTCGTCGAGGGTGTCGGCGAGGACTTCTGGCCTGCGACGTTCGACCACAAGATATGCGACGAGATCATTGCGGTGTCAGACGGCGACTCGTTCGCGATGACCCGGCGGCTCGCCCGGGAGGAGGGCCTGCTCGTCGGCGGTTCGTGCGGAATGGTGGTTGTCGCCGCGCTGCGTGCGGCCGCAGCGCTCGGGTCGGACGATCTGGTCGTCGTGTTGCTGCCCGACGGTGGTCGTGGGTACCTGTCGAAGATCTTCTCGGACACCTGGATGTCGGACTACGGCTTCTTGCGCGCACCGGGTCAGACCACGGTGGGCGACGTGCTGCGCGCGAAGTCAGGCGAGACGCCCGCCCTCGTCCATGCCCACCCGAACGAGACCGTACGCGAGGCGATCGACATCTTGCGCGAGTACGGCGTATCGCAGGTGCCGGTCGTGCGGGCCGAACCCCCGATCACGGCGGGGGAGGTGGTCGGCTCGGTTGGCGAAAAGCAGCTGCTGGACGCGCTGTTCAAGGGCACGGCCGCGCTCGCGGATGCGCTCGAACGGCACATGTCGCCACCCCTTCCGATCATCGGGTCGGGTGAGTCGGTGACCGAGGCGGTGGCGGCGTTGTCCACCGCCGACGCGCTGCTCGTCCACGTCGACGGCAAGCCGGCCGGCGTGATCACCCGACAGGACCTGCTCGGCCACTTGGCCGGCTCCGCCCCCTGACATCGCCGTCCCCTCGAACGTATGCATATTCCGCGGCCCTGACCCCGGAATATGCATACGTTTGAATGAGGGGGAGGAGCGGTCGCGGCTACGGTGAGCGGATGAGCGGCTTCAACACGCGGGCCATCCATGCGGGTCAGGAGCCCGATCCGCTGACTGGTGCCGTCACCGTGCCCATCTACGCGACCTCGACGTTCAAACAGGACGGGGTCGGCGGTTTGCGCGGCGGATACGAGTACAGCCGCAGCGCAAACCCCACCCGGACCGCCCTGGAAGTGGCGCTCGCGGCGCTCGAGGCCGACAGCGCGCGCGGCCTGGCCTTTGCCTCGGGGCTCGCCGCCGAAGACACCCTGCTACGCGCGTTGTGCCGCCCCGGAGACCACGTGGTGCTGCCGGACGACGCGTACGGGGGGACGTTCCGGCTGATCGCTCGAGTCCTGGACCGTTGGGGGCTGGAGCACACGGCCGTGCCGCTGGCGAACCGGGATGCGGTGCGTGCTGCGGTCCGGCCGCGCACCCGGGTTATCTGGTGTGAGACGCCGACGAACCCGCTGCTCGGCATTGCCGACGTGGCCGCGCTGGCGCAGCTCGCCCACGACGCGCAAGCCCGCCTCGTTGTCGACAACACCTTCGCCACGCCCTACCTGCAGCAGCCCATCGCCGATGGGGCGGACGTCGTCGTGCATTCGACGACCAAGTACCTCGGCGGCCATTCCGATGTGATCGGCGGCGCGCTGGTAACCGCCGATCTCGACCTCGCGCAGGAACTGACGTTCCACCAGAACGCGATGGGCGCGATCGCCGGTCCGTTCGATGCGTGGCTGGTGTTGCGTGGCCTGAAGACGCTCGGGGTGCGCATGGACCGGCATTGCGCCAATGCCGAGCGGGTAGCGGCTTATCTGCTCGGCCACCCCGCGATCAGCCGCGTCTACTACCCCGGGCTGCCGGATCATCCCGGTCACGAGATAGCGGCTCGGCAGATGCGCGGCTTTGGCGGCATGGTGTCGTTCGCCTTGCGCGACGGCGAAGAGGCGGCGCTGAAGGTGTGCTCGCTCACGTCGCTGTTCACGTTGGGTGAGTCACTCGGCGGCGTGGAATCGCTCATCGAGCATCCGGGACGGATGACGCACGCGAGCGTGGCTGGTTCCATGCTGGAGGTGCCGGGCGACCTCGTCCGGCTGTCCGTCGGCATCGAGGACGCGGACGACCTGATCGCTGACCTCGCCCAGGCGCTGAGCTGATGAGTTGCCGCGGCAGCGTCGTCTGGGACGAGGGGGTCCTCGGCTATAACTTCGGCAACCATCCGCTGAACCCGATCCGGCTCGAGTTCACGGTCGCCCTCGCCCGTGAGCTCGGGGTACTGGACGACGTTGAGGTCGTCGCGCCCCGCCTGGCGACGCGCGAGGAGCTGCTCGTTGCCCATGACGCTGACTACCTCGATGCGGTTCAGACGGCCAGCGAAGATCCGACGTTCAGCGGCTATGGACTTGGCACCGATGATGACCCCGTCTTCAGCGGTATGTACGACGCGTCGGCACTGGTTGCCGGTGGCGCCTTGGTCGCCGCCGACGCAGTGTCCTCGAGTGCTGTCGAGCACGCGTTGAACCTCGCCGGCGGTCTGCATCACGCGATGCGCGGCTATGCCTCGGGATTCTGCGTTTTCAACGACGTGGTGCTTGGGATTCGACGGCTGTTGGCGGGCCGCGCGCAGCGGATCGCTTATGTCGACATCGACGTGCACCACGGCGACGGCGTCCAGGCCGCGTTCTACGACGACCCGCGGGTCTTGACCATCAGCCTGCATCAGGACCCGAGGACGCTCTTCCCAGGCACTGGCATGCCGTCCGAGCTTGGTCGGGGTGACGGCGTGGGGTCTTCCATCAACGTCGCGTTGCCGCCAGCTACTGACGATGCGGGTTGGCTGCGGGCCTTTCATGCGGTCGTACCCGGTGCGGTGCGCGCCTTTGCCCCGGATGTCCTGGTCACCCAATGCGGCTGCGACACGCATCACGAGGACCCGCTCGCGAACTTGGAGTTGACGGTCGACGGTCAGCGGGCCGCGATCCAGGCCTTGCACGGCCTCGCCCACGAAGTGGCCGGTGGCCGGTGGCTCGCCTTCGGCGGTGGCGGATACGGCGTGGTGCGCTGCGTCCCGCGAACCTGGACCCATTTGATCGCGGAGATCTCCGGCCGCCCGGTCGATCCGCAAACCGCGATTCCGGCGTCATGGATGGCGATGGTGCGGCATCGCCGCCCCGAACGCCCGCCCGAGCGAATGGGTGAGCTGGCCGAAGGACGCGTGCCATCGATTGATCCCTGGGTGCCCGGTGGAGATTCGTGGCTGGATCGGGCGATCGCGGCTACCCGGCAGGCCGCGTTCCCGCTGCTCGGCCTGGACCCGCACGACCCCCGCGACTGATCCATGCCGGAGCGTGACGAGCCAAGTCAGCCGGCGCCGTACCCGGCGCACTGGGAGGCCGATATCGTCGCGGCCGACGGCGGCACGATGCACCTGCGCCCGATCACTCCGGAGGATGCCGACCCGATCGTCGCGTTCCATGACCGGCTGTCGAGCCGAACCCGGTATCTGCGGTACTTCTCGGCGCACCCGCGAATTTCCGAGAAGGAGTTGTACGGATACACCCACGTCGATCACCACGACCGGGTCGCGTTCGTCGCTCTGCTGGGCGAGAACATCGTTGCGGTCGGCCTGTACGAACGAGAGCCCGGTACCGACGAGGCTGAGGTCGCATTCGTAGTGGCCGACGAACATCAGGGCCGAGGGATCGGCTCGGTGCTGCTGGAACACCTGGCCGCCGCCGCCCAGGAGAGCGGTCTGTCTCGGTTCGTTGCGGTCGTGCTCATCGAGAACCAGACGATGCTGCGGGTGTTTCGCGACGCCGGCTACGAGGTCCGCCGAAGCTTCGACGCGGGCGAAGTGCACCTGGAGTTTGACGTCCGTTCGACCCCGCTGACCGAGTCGGTCATGCGCGAGCGGGAGCAGCGCGCTGACGCGCGGTCCATCGCGCGGTTGCTGTACCCGACCTCGGTCGCGGTCGTCGGCGCGAGCAGCCATGAGGGCAAGGTCGGCAACGCCGTCTTCCGGAATCTGCTGCGAGCCGGATTGCACGGCACGCTCTATCCGGTCAACCCGGATGCGCATCACGTCCACGGCGTTCGGGCGTACCCGAGCGTTCTCGAGGTTCCCGATCCGATCGAGCTTGCGGTCATCGCGGTACCCTCATCGGTCGTGCTCGACGTAGTCGAGCAGTGCGGGCACAAGGGCGTCCGCGGGCTCGTGATCGTCAGCGGCGGCTTTGGCGAACGCGGCGATTCTGCCGAGCGAGCGGCCGGCCGGATGGCCCAGCGCCACCTCGTCGAAACGGCGCGGGCGCACGGTATGCGCGTTGTCGGGCCCAACTGCCTCGGCCTGGTCAACACCGATCCAGCGGTCCGACTGAACGCCACCCTCGCGCCCCGATTCCCCACTCACGGGCGAGCGGGCTTCTTCTGCCAGTCCGGAGCGTTGGGCGTCGCCGTGCTCGGAGAGGCTGCGCGCCGCGGGCTCGGGGTATCGACGTTCGTGTCAGCGGGGAACCGCTCCGATGTCTCCGGCAACGACCTGATGCAGTATTGGCAAACGGACGACGCGACGGATCTCGTCCTGCTGTACCTCGAGAGTTTCGGCAATCCGCGCAAGTTCGTCCGCGTAGCTCGACGGCTCGGTCGTCGAAAGCCCATCGTGGCGGTGAAGAGTGGCCGCGGTTCGATCGTTGCCGGGCTGCAGCACACGTCAGTCGACGTGCCCGAGGCAAGCGTCCAAGCCCTGTTCGAGGCGTCCGGCGTCATCCGGGTCGACACGCTCGGCGAGTTGTTCGACGTCGCGGTGCTGCTCGCGTCGCAACCGCTGCCACCGGGTGATCGAGTGGCCGTCGTCGGGAACTCGACCGCGCTCGCCGTGCTGGTCTCGGACGCATGTAACACCGAGGGACTACAGCTCACCCGACTCGTCGACGTGGGTGTGGACACCTCGCCCGAGCAGCTCGGTGACGCCGTTCGCACCGCGATCGAGGCCGACGACGTTGACGCGGTCATTGCCGTGTTTGTGCCGCCGCTGCAACACATATCCGGTGAGCGGCATGCAGTCGCCCTCCGGGAAGCGGCGGCGGTGCGCCACGACAAAACAGTGCTCTCGACCTTTCTGGGGTTTGACGGAGTGCCGGCGGCGCTCGCCGCACCGGGGGATTCCGCGCCGGCCTATGGCTCGGTGCCCTCCTACCCGTCGCCCGAGCGAGCCGTGCGGTCACTAGCCCGGGCGGTTCGATACGCGCGATGGCGGGCCCGCCCCGCTGACGTACCGCCAGACATGGGTGGTGTGGACATCGCGGCCGGCCGGGCTGTGGTGGACACCACGCTGGCCGATGCGCCCACTGGTCGCGCGCTCGATGATGACGAGACGGCGCGGCTGCTCGGCGCATACGGCGTAGCGGTGGTACCGGCCGCCGACGTCTCGGGGATCGGGGAGGCTCTGACGGCGCTCGCGGACCTCGGTGTGCCGGTGGCGTTGCGGGCCGGGAATGCGGTGCGGCTCCACCTGCAGAATCCGGACGATCTGCGCGCGGCCTGGGATTCGCTGGACCTCGCTCCCGACGCGGCGATCACCGTGCAGCGCATGGCTCCGCGGGGACGCGACGTGGTGATGGACCTACGGGACGATCGCTCGTTCGGGGCCGTGCTGTCATTCGGCGTGGGCGGCGTCGCGACCGAGCTCCTCGGCGATCGGGCATACGCGGTCGTGCCATTGACGGCCGCCGACGCGTCGGCGCTCATTTCCGGCCCGAGGGCGGCTCCGCTGCTGACGGGCTACGACGGTGAGCCGCCGGCCGACACGAGCGCACTCGCCGAGCTGGCGCTGCGAGTCTCCGCCCTGTCTGACGAGTTGCCCGAAGTCGTCGAGCTCCGGCTGACGGGCGTCGCCGCGCCCTCCGGCGTATCAGTCTTGTCGGCCGCGGCCCGCATAGCGCCGTCGGTGCCGCGAGCCGACGGCGGACCGCGCCGACTGCGCGGATTCTGACTCAGAGACCACTTTCAGCTCGGACCCGGTCCGGGCGAGGCGAGTCCAGGCGGGCCGGGTTGGCGCAGGATCACGCGAGCTTCGTCTTGCAGCACGGCCCGGGCCAGTCGAGCGGCCTGCCCGTTCGTGATCTCGCCGCAGCCCCCCAAATTCCCGACGACCGTTGGCGCGTTCTTCTTCGCGGTGCTGGCGAGGATCACGGCGGTCGGGCCGAGATCGGCCGTGCAGGCGGTGGTGGGGGTCGGTAGCGGGCTGTCCTCGAGCCGGCGGGCGAGTTGCTCCGCGGCCGAGCCGGTGAGTTCAGTCGTTCCGGCGAACTTCGGTGTTCCCACTTGGTACAGGCATATCCGGACGGCGGTGATCCCGTCCGGCAGGAGGCGCCCGGCGCTGGTGTTGGGCATCGCGATCGTCGGCGGCGTGCTGGGGCAAGCTAAGGCGCTTCGCGCAGTAGGTGGTAACTCGGCGCCTGGTCTTGCGCCGGGTGGCGCGGCGCCGGCCGCGGACGTCGGCAACGGTTGAGATCGGCCGGCCACGGCGCCCGAGCTCGTGCTGTTCCCGGAGCGCAGCGAGAGTGCGGTGATGCCGCCGCCAATCGCGATCACGACGGCCACGCTCGCGGCGATCGCTGCGGCCACCCGGCGCCGAGATCGTCGGGCAGCACGCGCGGAGGCGATGATGAGGTCGGCGTTCGGTCGGTCCCCCTCTCCCTCCCGGAGCGCCGCTCGCAGTTGTTCTTCGTTCGGGCTCATGTCACACCGCTTTCGACCCGCAGCCGGGCCAGGGCTCGGGCGCACGTACTCTTCACCGTGCCAACCGCGACGCCAAGGGTGGTGGCCGTTTCCTCCTCGGACAGATCGCAGTAATAGCGCAGCACGATTGCTGCGCGCTCGCGTGCGTTCAACTCGCGCAGCAGCCGGCGTATCTCGTCACGTTCCTCGTACGCCGCAAACGCGGCGTCGGGCTGGCTCTCGTCAGGTAGCACATCCGACGGTCGTTCGCCCCACCATCGCCTGCGCGTTGTGTCGATGTGACTCGTGACGAGGATGCGTCGTGCGTAAGCGAGCGGATCGGTGACCGTGTCCCACTTCAGGTACAGCTTCGTCAGCGCAGTCTGCACCAGATCCTCGCCCCGATGATGGTCGCCGGTCAGGAGGCGGGCGGCCTGCAGCAGCGTCGGACCATGCGTGTCGACGAACGTCCGGAACGTGGCATCGTCAGCCACTCGCACCTCCTCACGCTCCTAGACGAGGTGGCAGTCCTCCGACGTTCCCAGGTGGCGCTTAGAGGGTGATCCACATCGCGCGATGGGGCAGCTCGTTCTCGACGAAGAGGTCACCCTCCGCGTGCCATCCGTTGGCGGCGTAGAAGCCGACTGCAGTCTCCCGCGCATGGCACCACAGCGATCGCCCGCCCGCCCCGGCGACGTAGTCCTGTGCCCCCTGCAGAACTGCTCGGCCGATGCCCTGACCGCGCCGGTCGGCTGCCGTCGCCATCGCACGCAGCCGCCACTGCGGTATGGGTAGCGCAACCGGCCACGGGAACGGGCTCGCGTACACCAAGCACGTTCCCAGCACCACGTGGGCGTCGTCCAAGGCGCCGATGTGCACCGCATCGGGGATGTCGTCGCCGGGCAACGGATCCTCCGGACGGAGGGCCGGCCGCAGCACCGCACGCCGGAGCGCCCGGGTCCGAGACGGATCGACCACCTCGACGAAGAATCCCACGAGACTCGTGCTCAGCTAGCGCGGCGGCGACGGCCGCGCCGGGCCCGCAGATAGTCCGACACGACGTACTCACCAAGCCGACCGCGCGACGGCATGAGCACCCGACCGCCGTTTCGCCGCCCGAGCTCGTGCATGAAGGCCACCAGGCGGGGCTCGTCGTCGAGCATGAAGACGTTGATCACTGCTCCGCGTCGGGTGCACCGCTCGACCTCAGCCAGCGTGGCGGCGATGGTTTCCCGAGTCGGGGGCCAGGCGAAGTCGGCGAATCCATCCGCGGCGATGTGCGCGGTCGGCTCACCATCGGTGATCACCATGATCACCGGTTCGGCGTTCCGGTGTTTGTCGATGTGCCGTCGGGCCAACATCAGGGCGTGCTGCAGGTTCGTGCCCTGGACCCGATCCCAGTCGTGGTCGATCAGTGCTCGGGGCGACATGACGCGGGCATAGTCGCTGAACCCGATGATCTCGATAGCGTCCTGCGGATATTTCGTCGTGACCAGCGCGTGTAGTGCCATGGCTGTCGTCTTCGCCTCGCCCCACGTGCCGCGCAGCTCCATCGAGTACGACATGTCGACCAGCAGCGCGACCGCCGCGCAGCTGCGACGCTCGGTCTCGACGACCTCGAAGTCTTCGGCTCGAACATGGATCCGACTGTCGTCCCGAACGTCGGCCGCGGTCCGCAGCACGGCGTTGCGCACGGTGCGGACGACGTCGAACGGCTGCTCGTCGCCGAACTGCCATTCGCGGCTCGCGCCGGTGATCTCGCCCGCGGCTCCCGCGTCGCGAACATCGTGGCTGCCTCGGCCCCGCGAGTCGAGTTGAGCGAAGACGCGTCGCAACGCGGTCGCGCCGAGTCGGCGCATCGCGCGCGGGGTCAGCTGAAGGCCCTTGCTCGTGCGTTGCAGGTAGCCCTGGTCCGAAAGCTCTCGCTCGATCCGTCGCAGCGCGGCGAGTTGGTCGGCGGCAGATCTTCCCAGGGCACGCTCGACCATCTCCTCGTCGATGTCGGCGAGGCTTGCCCCGGGATAGTCCTGCGACGACAGCTCGGTGAGTTCGTCGAGGTCGGCCAGCTCGGCCAGCGCGCCGGTCGCGTCCGCATAACCCATGGGTTGATCGCCGGTCATCCGCTCGCTGCCACCCCAGCCCAGGTCTGGGCGGGCCGCGCGCAGCGAACTTTGCAACCGGCCCATTTCCTCGGCCAGGCCGGCGTCGCGCAGCGCCTGGTCCATCAGCCCGGCCAGCTCTGCCCGCTGCTCCGGGGTCAGCGAGTCCAGTAGACGTTGCGCCGCAGCCGCCCGTCGGGCCAAGGAGTCCACCAGCTCGTCGAGATTGCGGGGATTGTCAGGAAAGAACGAGCCGTACTCCCGCATGAACTCGTCGAACTGCTCCTGCGTGTGTTCACCTCGCGCGTCCGCGTCGAGCATCTCGTTGAGCGCGTGCATCATCTCCCGGACCCGCGCAAGGTCCGCCGGAGTGGCCGACTGCATGGCGTCGCGCAGTCCCGCGAACTGGGCGTCTAGTACCTCGCTACGCAGCAGGTCTTGGATCTGCTGGTACTTCTCGCGTGCCTCGGGCGACCGCCATTGGTAGTCGGACAGAGCCCGCACCGCCCGTGAGGTGTCCTTCGGTAGCGCGTCCAGTTCGGCTTCGGCCATGCGGGCGCTGTCATCCGGATCCGGGAAGAGCGCCCTCCGCTCCTCGGCCACGGCCGCGTCGAGCAGTTCGCGCACTTGATCGAGCGTGCCGTCCAACCGGTGATTGCGGCGTAGCTCACGAGCTCGGTTGCGCGCGGCCTGGCGCAACGCGTCGAGCCCATTGCGACCACCGGGGCCGAGCCGCATCAGCCGGTTCAGCGCACTGCGCGGTGACATGCCGGCGAGCACGTCGTCGCCAATGTCGTCAAGCGCTTGGCGGACGTCGAAGGGCGGCTCCAGCGGGTCAGGGCCGCCGTGCCACGCTCCGTACCGAACCTGGCTCATCGGTCGTTCCGCCTGCGTACTTCATGATCTTGGAGATAGGGTCGCCACCGGGCATTTACTCCAAGATCACGAAGGATGGCCTTGCGATCACGAACGATGGCGGGGCCGTCGCGAACAACGGCCGGCCGGTCGCAGCTAGGCACCGTAGATCGTCCGGTGACCCGAGGTGTCTTTCGCGAGCCGCTTGTTCAAGTACAGCCCCTCGAGGGCGAACTCGACTACGGCGGCAGCGATCCCAACGACCGCGGGACCTTCGCCGATGCCCCCTGGCTCCAGCCGCTCCAGCAGGCCGGCCAAGCCGGGTACCGAACCGATCTGTTCGAGGAGGGACTCCGCCGAAACGGTGTCGCCGGTCTCGACAAGTAGGCCGCCGTCGAACCGCTCTTGCAGCGGCCGCAGGTCTAGGCCGGCCAGTCGGGCTCGGTAGGTCTCGGCAATCGCACGGCGTAGCAGGTGATCGAGCACCTCGAACTCCCGGCCTTCGTCGGCGTCGTCGAACTCGACCTTCCCGCGCGACGCGGGGATCACTGCCGGCAGGTCACACACGCGGGCCACGGCGACCGTCTCGCCGGCGATCGCCGCGCGGCGCACCGCGGAAGCGGCGACCGTCTCCACCCCAGCGATGGCAAACCGGGCTGAGACGCCGGAGCGCTGATCAACTTGGGGCGCGTCGCGAACGGCCCGGGCAAAGCGCCCGATCACTTCGAGCAGGTGCTGCGGAACGAGCGGCGCGGAGTGGCTGGCGTCGTCCCAGAGAACGGCCGCCTCTTGCGCCACGAGAGCAAGCTCATCGTCAAGCGTCAGCGGATAGTGCGTCCGTACTTCGGCTCCGAAGCGGTCTTTGAGCGGCGTGATGATCCGACCGCGGTTGGTGTAGTCCTCCGGGTTAGCGCTCGCCACCATCAGCAGGTCGAGGGGCAGGCGCAGCTGGTAACCACGCACTTGGATATCGCGCTCCTCGAGCACGTTCAACAGGGCGACTTGGATGCGTTCGGCCAGGTCAGGCAGTTCATTGACGGCGAAGATGCCACGGTTGGTGCGGGGCACGAGGCCGTAGTGGACCGTTTCGGGGTCGCCCAGCATCCGTCCTCCGGCCACTTTGATCGGATCGATGTCTCCGATGAGATCGCCGACCGACGTGTCCGGTGTCGCCAGCTTTTCCCCATAGCGCTCGCTGCGATGCCGCCAGCTCACCGGCGCCGCCTCGCCGAGCTCCCCGACCAACAACCGGCACCGGCCGCAGACCGGCGCGTAGGGATGGTCGTTGATCTCGCATCCCGAGATCACCGGTGTCCATTCGTCCAGCAACCCGACGAGGGTGCGGATCACGCGGGTCTTACCTTGTCCCCGTTCACCAAGCAACACGAGGTCGTGACCGGCGAGCAGTGCGCGCTCGATCTCCGGGCTGACGGTCTCGTCGAAGCCCACGATTCCCGGCAGGGAGGGTTCGTCCGCCGCGAGCCGATCGATGAGGTTCTGCCGTATTTCCGCCTTGACGGAGCGGTGCACGTGGCCGGTCGCGCGTAGGTCGCCCAACGTCGCGACGGCGAGCAGCGCGGGGGGCAGAACGGGAGAAGTCACATTTCGACGCTACGTCCCGAAGGAGCGATCCGGCTAGCGAGGGACCCGCACCGCGCTGCGCGTTCGCTATGAGGAGAGAAATACCCGCGACGGGTGTCTCACCCGCCGATACCGTTTGGCTATGGATGTTGCGGTTCAGGCCGAGGGCTTGCGTAAGTACTTCGGCTCGACGAAGGCTCTCGACGGGCTCGACCTCACCGTGCCGCATGGCACGATTCTCGGCCTGCTGGGTCCGAACGGCGCCGGGAAGACGACCGCGGTGCGGGTATTGACGACGTTGCTGATTCCTGATGCCGGCCGGGCCTTCGTGGCCGGTGTGGACGTCCTCGCAGATCCGACCAAGGCGCGGCGCCTCATCGGTCTCACCGGCCAGTTCGCCGCACTCGACGACTACCTCACCGGCCGGGAGAACCTGATCATGTTCGGCCGGCTCTACCACCTGAGCCGAGCGGAGGCCAAGCGACGGGCGGACGAGCTGCTCGAGCGCTTCGACCTCACCGACGCCGCTGATCGGTTGGCCAAGACGTATTCGGGCGGCATGCGTCGCCGGTTGGACATCGCGGCGTCACTGATCGCCCGGCCACCCGTGCTCTTCCTGGACGAGCCGACGACCGGACTGGATCCACGCAGCCGGCTGGGCATGTGGGAGGTGATGGAGGGTCTCGTTCGGGACGGCACGACGATGTTGCTGACCACCCAGTACCTTGAGGAAGCCGACCGATTGGCTGACTCGATTGCGGTCATCGACGCCGGCCATGTCATAGCCGAGGGAACGTCGAACGACCTCAAGGCTCAGGTGGGCGGCACTCGCCTCGTGCTGGTCGTCGAGTCCGCCGGGGAGGTGGGCCGTGCGGTAGAGATCATGCGGAAGGTCGGCGACGGCACGGAGCCGACCCTGGAAGAGCTAACGGTCTGCGTTCCGGTGACGGAAGGCGCTGGGGTGTTTGCCGAGGTCGT
This sequence comes from uncultured Actinomycetota bacterium, assembly GCA_963809815.1. Lineage (GTDB taxonomy): Bacteria > Actinomycetota > Actinomycetes > Mycobacteriales > Jatrophihabitantaceae > CAVVJA01. The sequence goes on along the minus strand of CAWELM010000025.1, from coordinate 168,944 downwards.
GCGCGACCTCGACGCTGCGGGCGTGCGCATCGCCGACCTCGGCCTGCGCCGCCCCACCCTGGACGACGTATTCCTCCGCCTGACCGGCCACTCGGCCGAGAGCGCGGATAAGCCGCCAACCGAGGACGACGGAGTGACCAACCGATGACTACCGTCCAGGCTGCCGTCCGCGAGCACGCGACGCGACGCGGCACGATCTTCGGCGACTCGTGGGTGATGACGATCCGCCTGATCAAGCAGATCGTCCGGGTGCCTGACCTGCTCGTCTTCTCCATCGTGCAGCCGGTGTTGTTCGTGCTGCTGTTCCGCTATGTGTTCGGTGGCTCCATCGATGTCGGCGGTTCCCAAGCGGACTACGTCGACTACTTGATGCCCGGGATCTTCGTGCAGACGTTGCTGTTCAACGGCGCGGCCACCGGAATCGGGATGGCCGACGACGTGCAGAAGGGCCTGTTCGATCGCTTCCGGTCACTGCCCATGTCTCGAGCTTCGATGTTGCTGGGGCGGGCAATCTCCGATCTCATCCGGGCCACGCTGATCTTCCTGATCATGCTGGGCGTCGGCATCCTCACCGGTTTCCGCTTCAGCGGCGGATTTTGGGGCGCCATTGCCGGCACATTCATCATGCTTGCGTTCACGTTCGCCTTCAGCTGGATCGGCATCCTCATCGGCCTCACCGTCAAGACGGTCGAGGCGGCGCAGTCTGGCGGCTTCATCTGGCTGTTCCCCTTGACGTTCGCGAGTTCCGCCTTCGTTCGCACCGACAGCATGCCGTCCTGGCTTCAGGGTTTCGCGAACATCAACCCGGTGACCGTATTGGTCAACAGCGTGCGCCGCTTCTACCTGTCGGATTCCCTCTGCGCGCAGTTCGGGGTGCCCGCTCTCGGCGGGCAGTTGCTGCAGGCTACGGCGTGGTTCTTCGGCATTCTGCTGGTGTTCGTGCCGTTGTGCATTCGCTCGCTCCGCCGGAGGTCTCGCTGATTCACATGAGCGAGCGAGTATCGACCGAGCGCGGAGGCTCGGGTGCAGGTGCGGGAAGTCGCGAGGCGATCGACTCGCTCGATGCCCGGCTGCTGCGTGAACTGACCGCGGATCCACGCATGGGCGTCCTCGAGATGTCCCGTCGGCTCGGTGTCGCTCGGGCCACCGCGCAAGCTCGCCTGGATCGGCTCGTCGCCCGCGGAGTCATTGCGAGCTTCGCTCCGCAGATCGACCCGGAGGCGCTCGGTTATCACGTGACCGCATTCGCCACGCTGGAGATCCGGCAGGGCAACGGCGCGTCCGTACTGCGCCATCTGGACACGATCCCCGAAGTTCTCGAAGTGCACACGATCACCGGTCAGGGCGACATGTTGTGCCGGCTCGTCGCGCGCTCCAATCCAGACCTGCAACGAGTGATCGACCGAGTCAACGCGAACGCCGACATCGTCCGCACGTCGACGGTGATCGCGATGGCCAACCCGGTGCCGCACCGGGTGTTGACACTCATCCAGCGGGCCGAGGACGGCTGAAACCGGTTGGACCAAGGCCCGACCGGACCGTATGGCCTCAGCCGGTGAACGGATGAGCCGAGAGCAACGTGACCTGCATGGTCTTGCCGGTCGGCGTGTCGTAGCTGACCGTCGCGCCCTCGCGTGCGCCGGTGAGCGCTCGTCCCAGCGGTGATGCGGCCGAGTACACCTCGAGGTTGGTCGTTGCGGATTCCTCCCGTGAGCCGATCAGGAACTCCTCGACATCCTCGTCAGCATCGAAGCGCACCTGTACCACCATGCCCGGACCCGCCGTGCCGTCCCGCATCGGGGCCTCGCCAACTGTGGCGTCCCGCAGCAGGGCCTGCAGCTGGAGGATGCGGCCTTCCTGCTTGGCCTGCTCCTCGCGTGCGGCCTGGTAGCCACCGTTCTCCCGCAGGTCGCCCTCCTCGCGGCGATCGTTGATCTCCTTGGCGATAACCGGACGGTTAGCGATCAGCTCGGCAAGCTCCTTGCTCAGCCGGTCGTGAGCCTCCTGGGTCAACCAGGTGGCGGTGTCATCGGTGCCGGGCACGGGCTCTCCTACAGCGGATCGGGTGGAAGCAGAACGTCGAAAGTAACATTGTGCGCGGTGACTTCGCGAAATGGCGACCGGCGTCAGCCATGGTCCCAGGGACCTCGTCCGGCGCATCGGCAACAATGGACCTCGTGACGACGTCCGAGGGATTGCGCCTGATGGCGGTGCACGCTCATCCGGATGACGAGTCGAGCAAAGGCGCGGCGACGATGGCGCGCTATGTCGACGAGGGCGCCGAAGTGCTGGTGGTGACCTGTACCGGTGGTGAGCGGGGGAGCATCCTCAATCCCGCGTTGCAGGGCCGCCCCGACATCGAGGCCAACATGGCCAACATCCGCAAAGCGGAAATGGCCCGGGCGCGCGCCATTCTCGGCGTCAAGCAGGCCTGGCTCGGCTTTGTGGATTCCGGGCTGCCCGAAGGCGATCCGCCGCCCCCGCTACCAGAAGGCTGCTTCGGACTCGTGCCCGTCGAGGAGGGCGCGGAACGTCTGGTGAAGGTGATGCGGGACTTCCGCCCCCATGTGGTGACGACGTATGACGAGAACGGCGGTTACCCACATCCCGACCACGTCATGTGCCACAAAATCTCGGTCGCTGCGTTCGGGGCGGCGCCGGATCCAGACACCTACCCGGATGCCGGTGACCCGTGGCAGCCGCTGAAGCTCTACTACGACGTTGGCTGGAGCCGGGAGAGGTTGACCGTTCTCCATGACGCGATGACGGCCCACGGGTTGGAGTCGCCGTTCGCCGAGTGGCTTGAGCGCTGGAAGCAGCGCGACAGCAACCGCGAGGAGCGCCGGGAACCCAACGTCACGACTCGGGTGTGGTGCGCCGAGTGGTTCCCGCGTCGGGATGCGGCGTTGATCGCGCACGCCACTCAGGTCGACCCGGAGGGTAGCTTCTTTCGAATCCCGCTGGCCGTCCAGCAGGAGGCCTGGCCGACCGAGGACTTCGAACTCGTCCGGTCGCTCGTGGACACCACGCTGCCCGAGGATGACCTGTTCGCGGGCGTGCGGGAGAAGGTGGCGAGCTGATGTACGCCGCCAGGGCCGAGCTTGTCCTGCTCGCGGACAGTGGAGAGGCCAAAAAGGCCGGGCCGCTCGCACTCGCTGTCGTTCTGGTCCTGTTCATAGCCTGCTACTTCCTGTTCCGGTCAATGTCGCGTCACCTGCGCAAGGTGCGAACCGAGTTTCCGGTCGGTGCCTCCGGCGCTCCGCCTCCGGCGGGCAGTGCGCCGATCAAACCAGCTGACGGAGCGGACAAGCAGACCGGCGCCGCGCCGGATCCAGCCGACTCAACGTTGCCCAGTCCGCCTGAAACCAATCCACCGGCGGACTAGGGCGTCGCCCGCAATCCCGACGCCCTGCTGGGAGCGCCGCTCGGCTCAGTCGGCGGGGCCGACGCGGCGCCGGGTGGCTTTGAGCTCGCCACGGCGCCGCTTGTCGGCCACGCGGGCCGCTCGCGCTGCGTGGCTCGGCCGGGTCGGCTGGCGCACAGCGTCGGGCACCAGGGCGGTAGCAATCCGCTGGGCGAGCCGAGCTCGCGCGGCCACTCGGTTGCGCCGCTGCGATCGGTGTTCGGACGCAGTCACGCTCACGGTTCCGTCCGTTGTCAGCCGCAGCCGGGCCGTTAGCCGCGCCCGCTGCGCCTCGCTCAGCACATCAGAGGCCGCGACGTCCCACCGCAGCTCCACCCGGCTGTCGGCCGTGTTCACTGACTGGCCGCCAGGCCCGGGGGAATGGCTGAATCGCTCGACGAGCTCTCGCTCAGGAACGACGAGTCCGCGAGGCAGGCCCGGGCCGCGGGGGATGCGCAGATCGCCCGTCGGCTGGATCCGTGACGAGGTCGGCATTAGGGTGTGTCCCGCAGTCCCACGCTCTGCTGCGCGGCGGTCGGATCGACGCCTAACTGCGTTATCGCCACCCCCCGAAATCGCTGCGCGATTTCGCAGGGACCCCGGCCGTCCCTCGGCAGTGGCTCTGCCACAGCTCTCGTCCTCCGTCTTGCCAGCCGCCGCCCGGCCGTCGCTCGCGACGAGCAGGGACTGCGGGACACACCCATGCTGCGTCCGAGTGTTCCGCTAGGTGCGGTGCATCACGGCCCGGTTGGCGTCCTCTGCACGTCGGCCATCCAGGCGATGACCTCGGCCGGGTGGCGGGGGAGTGACGCGGAAAGGTTCATCGGTTCCCCCTCGGTGACGGCGATGTCGTCCTCGATTCGGACCCCGATGCCCCGCAGCTCGCTGGGCACTGTGCGGTCGTTGACCTGGAAGTACAACCCTGGCTCCACGGTGAGCACGTGTCCCTTGACCAGCGTCCCGCGGGTCGAGACCTCGCGTCGGGCGAGGGCGCAGTCGTGCACGTCGATGCCCAGCATGTGCGACGTTGCGTGCAGTGTGTAGCGGCGGTGCAGCCCGGCTCCGGGGCGCTCTGGATCGTCGGCGCAGGACACGTCGGCAGTGACGGGCAAGATGCCCCACGAATGCAGGTGGTCGGCCAGTACCCACATCGCGGCCCGGTGTGCGGCCAGGAAGTCGGCGCCCGCCTTCACTTCGGCGATCCCAGCGGTCTGGGCCTCGTAGACGGCGCGATAGATCCGTAACTGATCCGGCGTGTAACTGCCGTCGATCGGCATGGTGCGGGTTACATCGGCGGTGTAAAGCTCGTCGGTTTCCACGCCCATGTCGGCGAGCAGAAGTTGGCCGGTTTGCGCCGGCCCGTTGTTGCGCACCCAGTGCAAGGTCGTCGCGTGGGGGCCGCAGGCCAGGATCGAGGTGTAGCCGACGTCATTACCTTCCAGCCGAGCGCGGCGCCAGAACGTTCCCTCGAGCCAGCGCTCGGCGCGCGGTACGCCGTCACGCGCGAGGCGGGGCAGCTCGCGAACGACATCGGCGAATCCGCGGGCGGTGGCGTTGCAGGCGTGCTGGAGCCGGCCTATCTCCCATTCGTCCTTCACCAGTCGCAGTTCGTCGACCACCTCGCCGAGCCGGGACTGGCCCGCGCCGGGAAGCAACGCGTCGACACTGGCGTCGAAGCCGGTCAGGGCGACAGCATCCCGATCGCGCCAGGCCTCCAGGTCGTGCGCCAGCTCCGCTAAGGGCCGAGTGGCCAGATCGAGCACCCGCGCGGTATCGGCTGGACTTGGCACGTTGCCAACCCAAAGTGCGCCATGCAGCCGGCTGGTGAAGTATGCGACGTCCCCCGGAGGCGCGTAGTCCCGCACGTACAGGACAGCGTCGTGTCCGAATGGATTCGGTGTCATCACGAGGACCGCGTCGGCCACCGTCTCCCCGGTCAGCCAAGTGAAGGAGCTCGCCGCCCGAAATGCGTACTCGGTGTCGTTGGCGCGGGTCTTCAGTGACCCGGCCGGGACGACGACGAGCTGGCCGGGAAAAGCGGAAGAAACGGCCGCCCGGCGCCGCGCGGTGAACGGTGCGCCGTCGGCACGCGCCGGATGCGGCACGGGCGGTGCCGGATCCCAATCCAGGGCGATCGCCGCCTTGAGCTCATCGGATATCGGGATGTCATGCGAAAGCGTCTTGGCGCAGCCGGCTCAGCCGGCGAACTTTCAGCGCCGGGTGGAACTGGCGATCCTTGGGGAACAGGAACGGATTGCTCGTCGGTCATGCTCGGGAGTCTAAGAGCGCACCGGGCAACCCGCTGCAGCTAACAGACGCTACGAGGTTGACGGCTCCGGCTCCGGCAGCTTCGCGTAGTACGACGCGGAGTGCCGCTGGATGGTGACCGATTCCAAACCGAGGCCACTGACCGTGACGTCATCGACGGCGATCAGCCGATGTGTCGTTGGACTGAAGTAGAGGATGGACGACTCCAGCGGCAACGGCTTCCCGCTGTCGAGGGTCCGCAGCCCCGCCCCGCCCGAAGACCCTTGCGTCAGCTCGAGGGTTGAGCTCGACAGTTGGTGGTACGCGCGTTGGTGGGTGTGCCCATCCAGAACGAGCGGAACGGTCCCGGCGAGCGGCTCCGCCATGGCCGGCTCATGCACGAGGGCGACGTCGACCGGTGGGGCGGCCGCTTGAATCGCCGTCGCCAGCCGCCCGCCCGCTTCGGTTAGCAACGCCGTGGTCGCCGGCGGGTCGTTGTCATTGCCGGCCCGCTTGTCGGGGGTGAACCGGGGATCGCCGATGCCCGCCCACCGGATGCCGGCGACGTCGACGACGCGGCCGTCGTCCAGAACTCGGACGTTCTTCAGCGACGACAGGTAGGCCTGGGTGGCGTTGCGCGAGTCATGGTTGCCACGAACGTAGATGTAGGGCACCGGCACCTGACTCACTGACGCGTACAGCGCGTTCTCAACGGCCGTACCGTGGTCAGACAAGTCGCCCGTGTCGACGACGGCCTTCACGCCGAACTGGGTCACCAAGCTATCCATGACATCGAACGCTTCGGGATTGTCGTGAATATCCGAGACCCACAAAACGGGGATGGCGTCGCTCGGTGGGGCGGTCGGAAGCGATGCGGCAACGTCGTAGAGCTTGGAGACGTTGGTGACAATCTTGGCTAGTTCCGTGCGGTAGGAATCGAAGCGCTCGCGGATGTCCTGGATATCGCCGATGAGGGCCGGCGCCGACGCGAGCAAGCCGGTGAACCGGGGCTGGGCGAGCGCTTTGGTGTTCCAGGTGACCGCGGTGAGACCGCCGCTGATGAGCAAGGCAACTACGGCGGTGATCGCGGCAGCGGCAATCGGCCGCCACCTTCGGAAGGTGAGCGCCACGACCACGCCGGCGCCCAGCAACGCGGCCGCGGCGGTCTTGAGGCCGAGGATGAGGAGCGCGTGGTGGACGTCCCGGCTAATCCGGTTCTCCAGCTGTGTCCCGGTGAGACCGCTGCCCAACGCGTCCCGGGCCTGGTCGAGGCGAATCCCGGTGATCGACGCCCGGATGCGGAGTGGGCCCCAGTGACTGTCCATCGTCAGCTTGCCGACCGGGGGTACGTCGATCTCCGTTCCGCCGCTGAACGAGGGCCGCAGCGCTAGGTCGGCGCGAACGGGTCCGATCGCCTCGTGCACGGTTCCGAACAGCGCGACGGCCACGGTCGCTCCGGCGACGGCGAGCAGCACGATTGCCAGCCGGCGATCCCAATGACGCGCGTGTTGCCACCGCCAGGCCCGGCTGACGCGACCGCCTAGCGCGGCAAGACGGGCGCGCAGAGAGATCGAACGCGTACCCTCGGCGTCCGGCTCTGGCGGCGCGGGGCCCGTCGGCCCCCCGTGGTCGGTCACCCATCCATGGTGACGTCACGGTTTGGCTGACGCCCCGGCGCGGTGGGTTCCCGATGACTGGACGAGTGCCTACGGTGGGTGTATGCGACGTTCGAGAAGTTTCCTCATAGCCTTCGTCGCGGCGATCGTCGAATTGGTGATCATCGCCGCGAGCGGCAATCAGTGGGTGACGAATCGGGTCGCGGAGAAGGCCACTGGCACCGCGTTGGGCAATGTTCTCGCGCACGATGCGGTCGGATTTCCCTGGCGCTTCAACCCGCAAACCGACCGGGAACGAATCTGGGCCGCGCAGCTGATCGGGATCGGTGCCCTCGTAGTCCTGCTCTTCCTGTTCGTGCTGGTGCTGACCGCACGGTCGTCCATGACGTACTGGGGGAACCTCGTCGGCATCTGGGGCTCGACCACGCTGGCGGGACTGCTGGCCGCAGGGCTGCGTCAGTGGATCGCGTTCCCTACGCTTTATCCGAATGGACATGACGCGCAGGGATATGGGCGATGGGCCAACGCATTCGTCGAAGGACCCTCGTCGACGGTGGCCAGCTTCGCGTTAGCCACTGGACTGCTCACCGGGTTGATCGCCGCCGCTGTGGGCTCGCTCACCAGCGTCCCGGTGGAACCAGAAGTGGTTCCGGCCGCGGCGACTCGAACGCCTTCGGTCTGGTCGCCAGAGACGGCGCCGCCGTGGGGCGAGGCGCCCGCCGACGAGCCGACGACCCGCTGGTCCGACCAGTCCACGGACTATCGGACCGAGTCCTACGAGCGGCCGACGGAAACATTTGGTGATACCGAGCGCGATCGCGTGCCGGAATCAAGCAGCGCGCAGCCTCGGCGGTACGCCCCCGAGGGGAGCGGCGCTGAGTACTACAGCCCACGCACCTCGGCGGAGGCCGCCGGTGATGACTACCCGCAGCCTGGGTCGACGACCGAACTGCCGACCGTTCCCGCGCGGGAACGCCCGCGCGACGACTCTGCTCCACCCCAGTCCGGCGGCAACCCATAACGGCAACCTCGCGGCGAGCTGACCAACCTGCACGCGACGTGACGGTAGCGACCTCTGGGTAGTCGATCCGTTGCCCCAACGCTCTGCTGTCGCTCGCGACGAGCAGGGACTGCGGGACACGCCCCTAGCTGACCCGGTCCACGAGCCTGCTTCGCAAGCGCTCGCCACCCGCGGCGCACGATGGACTAGTGACCAACCGTCTAGCGGCTTCGCCGAGTCCGTACCTGCAGCAGCACGCCGAGAACCCGGTCGACTGGTGGCCGTGGTCGGATGAGGCGTTTGCCGAAGCGCAACGGCGCGACGTCCCGATCCTCCTGTCGGTCGGCTATGCGGCCTGCCATTGGTGCCATGTCATGGCCCACGATTCGTTCGAGCGGTCTGACGTTGCGGCGGTGATGAACGAGCACTTCGTCAACGTGAAGGTCGACCGGGAAGAGCGGCCAGACGTCGACGCCGTCTACATGCAGGCCACCACCGCGCTCACCGGACAGGGTGGCTGGCCAATGACGTGCCTGCTGACGCCGGACGGTGCCCCGTTCTTCGCCGGCACATTCTTCCCGCGGGCGCAGTTCTTACGACTGCTCGCGGCCGCGAGCGAAACTTGGCGCGAGCACCCGGACGACGTGCGTCTCGCCGGCGCCCGGATAGTGGCAGCGTTGTCACCGCGACAAAGCATCACGGGTGACGGACCGCCCGACCGGACACACCTCGACCGCGCCGCCGCCGTCTTGGCGACCGAGTTCGACGGATCTCGCGGCGGCTTCGGTGGTGCGCCCAAGTTCCCGCCGTCAATGGTTCTCGAGTTCTTGCTCCGTCATCACGAGCGGACGGGCGAACCGATCTCCCTGTCCATGGTCGGTACTACCTGCGAGGCGATGGCGCGAGGGGGAATCTACGACCAACTGGCTGGCGGCTTCGCCCGCTACAGCGTCGACGCCGGGTGGGTGGTGCCGCATTTCGAGAAGATGCTCTATGACAATGCGCTACTGCTGCGCGTCTATCTGCATTGGTGGCGGCGCACCGGTTCGGCGTTGGCGGAGCGGATCGCCCGGGAGACTGCCGACTTCCTGCTGCGGGATCTGCAGACTCCAGACGGCGGGTTTGCGTCGGCACTGGATGCGGACACCGACGGCGTCGAGGGTTTGACCTATGTATGGACACCGGCCGAGCTCAGCGATGTGCTCGGCACCGACGCGCCTGCCGCCGAAGCCCTGTTCGGTGTTACGCGCGAAGGAACGTTCGAGCATGGCGCGTCGACTCTACGATTGCCGGCCGACCCGGAAGATCCGGCGCGCTGGATGGATATGCGTCGTCGGCTGCTCGCCGCGCGCCGGCAACGAGCGCAGCCGGCGCGGGACGACAAAGTCGTCACGGCCTGGAATGGCCTTGCACTGGCCGCGCTGGCCGAAGCTGGGGTGCTGCTTGACCGACCGGTCTACCTGACTGCGGCCGTGCGCTGCGCCGATCTCCTGATCGAGCGCCATCTGGTGGGCGGGAGACTGCGTCGGGTATCTCGCGATGGTCGGGTCGGTGAGGCACTCGGCGTAGCCGAGGATTACGGCGACCTGGCCGAAGGGCTGCTCGCGCTGCATCAGGCGACGGGATCGGCGGACTACCTACGCGTCGCCGGATCGCTGCTCGACACGGCTGTCGAGAGATTCGGCGACGGACGGGGTGGCTTCTACGACACGGCTGACGACGCGGAGGCGCTGATCCAGCGGCCGCAGGATCCGACAGACAATGCCACCCCGTCGGGGTCGAGCGCACTGGCCGGAGCGTTGTTGACCTCTGCCGCGCTCACCGGTTCGCTCGTACACCGGCAGTCGGCGCAGTCTGCTCTGGGAATCGTTGCGGCAGTCGGCGTCGAACAGCCCCGCTTCCTCGGCTGGGCCCTTGCCGTGGCTGAGGCACTGGTCAGCGGGCCGGTGGAAGTGGCTATCGTCGGCGAACCATCGGGCGCCCTCCGCGATGTTGCCTGGCGGTTGCGCCCGCCCGGGGCGGTTGTGGTCAGTGGGGAACCAGATGCGCCAGACATCCCGCTGTTGGCCGATCGCCCGACAATTGACGGTCGGCCAGCTGCTTATGTCTGCCGCGGCATGGTGTGTGATGCGCCCGTGACCGACGTCGGGGCGTTGCGTCGCCAACTCGCGGAGGCCGCGCCGGCGAGTTCGTAGCGCCGGCGCGGGGTGATGTTGGTTTTAGACCTCGGTGGTGCCAGGCGTGTCGGCCTCACCGCTCAGGTCTGGCCCTTCGGCCCGCAGCTTGTCCACTTCGGACATCGCGCTGCGCAGGCTGCTGAGCCACTCCTCGGTGTGCTCGCCGACCAGGCGCACGGACCACGCCAGCGCCTCGGACCGGGAGCGCGCGACACCGGCGTCAACCAGCGTGTCGAGCACGCGCCGCTCACTCTGGCGCAGGCGCGTCATGACGGGCACCGACAGGTGCGTGAACAGCACCGTGGTGTCGCCGATCGACGCTCCCCAGGCCACCTTGCGGCCGTAGCGCGCCTCCGCTTCGTCCGCGATCTGCATTCGCTTCTCGCGGGTTTCCTCGCGGAAGCGGCTTATCCGCCCTTCGGCGCTGGCACCATCGCCGCCCTCGGGCGACGCCGGGTGCCGGCAGCTCGCCAATGACGGTGATTTCCTCCCGGTCAACGGTCACCTGCGGTACGCCGGTGAACCAGTCATCGGGTAGGCGTCCGGCGAGCCACGCGGGCAAGTCGTCGGTTAGTGGCAGATCGGCTTGTTGCCAGCCACCGGGCCGGCCGAAACCACGGCCGCGCCCACGCCGGTATCCACCACCGCGTCCGAACCCGCTGAAACCGGGTCCGTGGCCGTGGCCACCGGGGTGGTGATGCCGCCGCTCGGCATCGGATGTGTTCTCGTATCTCATTTCTTGCTCCTCCTAAATTACATGATTACATAGTTGCATACGTGTCAACCTGACGTCCAGTGCTCGTATTCCCGACTCCACTACACGGGGTTAATAGGTCGAACACGGCGAATAGGACAGCAAGGATCTCGACGGCGCCGCTATGCCGGATAGATCCGTCCCGACCGCACTGCGCTGCGCGACCATCTGCCACGTCGGGCTGGCTGCTGTGCTAGCAGGTCTAGGCTGCGTGATCGTGGGCGTCCGTAGCGCTGTCTACTCCATCTACGAGCGTCGGCTCCGTAGTCAGCTCGCCGGAAAGCCAATCCCGCATCACGTTGCGGTCATGCTCGACGGAAACCGTCGCTGGGCGCGGGCAGCCGGATTCGAGGATGTGACCCAGGGTCACGTGGCCGGCGCGAGACGCATATCCGACCTGCTCGAGTGGTGCACCGAGGCCGGCGTCCAGCACGTCACGATCTGGTTGCTCTCCACGGACAATCTCACCCGGCCGGCCGGCGAGCTAGAGCCGTTGCTGCGGATCATCGAAGGTGTCGCGGCCGAACTATCGGACGACGGCCGGCCGTGGCGGATCAACCCGGTCGGGGCGCTGGATCTGCTTCCTGAAGCCACTGCCAACGCGTTGAAGGCGGCCGCCGAGCGCACCTCGACCCGTCGAGGACTGACCGTGAACATCGCCGTCGGATACGGGGGACGACGCGAGATTGCTGACGCGGTACGCGCCCTGCTTCAGGAGCACGCTGCTGCGGGTAGCTCACTGGAGGAAGTCGCCGAGTTCCTGGATGTCGATCATATCGCCGAACATCTCTACACCCGGGGCCAGCCGGATCCGGATCTACTGATCCGCACCTCGGGGGAACAGCGGCTGTCGGGCTTCCTGTTGTGGCAGTCGGCCCATTCGGAGTTCTACTTCTGCGACGCGCTGTGGCCGGACTTCCGCAAGGTCGACTTCCTTCGCGCGCTGCGCGCCTACGGAACTCGGCAACGCCGCCACGGCGGCTGAGTGCGCTCGCCCAGCAGCGCCTGCGCCAACAGAAAATGCCGGCCTGGTCCGGGCTCGGGCGGCGTTATCGCCCCACCGCTAAACCACCCCCTGGTCGCTGCGTGATTTCGCGTGGAACCATGGTCGGCTAGGGCGCCCTACTGGCGCAGGCTCTTGGCGGAATCTGCCCGAATCGGCGCCAAACCGCGTGCCGGGCACCCAGGCGCTGGCGTGGCCCGGTAGCGTTTCTCGGTGGTGATCCGGCCAACCGGACCACCCGGGAGGTCCCGCACCGTGCCGACGATCAGCGACCGGGCCGGACCGGCGCCCGCTGGACGTTGCGCGGTGCTGCCGCCGGATCCTCGACGGAGTCTCGTCGTGCCGATATCAGGTGCCGCGCCTTACCGCATCGTGCCACCCGCCGACCCCATCTGGAGCGTCCCATGAACGCCGCCACCACGTCTGATTCTGAGCTTCGCCGCGTGTTCGTCCTGGATACCTCGGTCCTGCTCGCGGACCCGGGAGCGCTCGGCCGATTCGGGGAGCACGACGTAGTGCTGCCACTCGTGGTCATCAGTGAGCTGGAGGGCAAGCGTCACCACCCCGAGCTGGGCTGGTTCGCTCGGGAAACGCTCAGGTTGCTCGACGATCTGCGCGTGCAGGAAGGCCGGCTCGATGCGCCGGTACCGATCGGCGACGACGGAGGACGTCTTCATGTCGAGCTGAACCATGCCGACCTCTCTCGCCTGCCGACGGGCTTTCACGTCGACAACAATTCGGCCCGCATCCTGGCTGTCGCGCTGAATCTCGCGGCCGAGGGTCGGGACGTCACGTTGGTCACGAAGGACATGCCGCTGCGGGTCAAGGCGGCGTCGGTCGGGCTGCGCGCCGACGAGTACCGCGTTCATCCGACCGTCGATTCCGGTTGGACGGGCATGGCGGAAGTCCCGGTATCGGCCGAGACCGTCGGTGCGCTGTACGCCGCCGACCGGGTTCCGCTGGTCGCCAGCGATTACGAAGATCTGGGCGCAGCAAACGATCTTCCGTGCCATACCGGATTGGTGCTCCAGTCGCCGCGGGGCTCCGCCCTTGCGCGGATCACGCCCGACAAGCAGGTTCGCCTCATACGGGGCGACCGGGAGGCGTTCGGCCTGCGCGGTCGTTCGGCCGAACAACGCGTCGCGCTCGATCTGCTTCTCGATCCCGACATCGGCATCGTGTCGCTGGGTGGCCGAGCCGGCACCGGCAAGTCCGCGCTCGCGTTGTGTGCAGGTCTGGATGCGGTCCTGGAGCGGCGCGCCCATAAGCGCGTCGTGGTGTTTCGGCCGTTGTACGCCGTGGGTGGGCAGGAGCTCGGTTATCTGCCCGGCACCGAGAACGAGAAGATGGCGCCATGGGCGCAGGCGGTGTTCGACACGCTCGGCGCGTTGGTCAGCCAGAACGTGATCGATGAGGTGCTCGACCGAGGCATGGTCGAAGTCCTGCCACTGACGCACATCCGAGGACGGTCATTGCACGACTCGTTTGTGATCGTCGATGAGGCACAGTCCCTCGAGCGCAATGTGCTGCTCACCGTGCTGTCTCGGATCGGCACCGGCTCACGGGTCGTGCTGACCCACGATGTGGCGCAACGCGACAACCTGCGGGTGGGTCGGCACGACGGTATTGCCGCCGTGATCGACGCTCTGCGCGGGCATCCGTTGTTCGCACACGTGACCCTCACTCGGTCCGAGCGGTCGCCCATCGCGGCGCTCGTTACCGAGATGCTTGAGTATCTGCCCTGGTAGTTGGCTATTCGCCCGCACGGGTTCTCGTGATCCTGGGCCTATTGCTCCAGAGCGACGATAAGTCCAAGATCATCACGAGGGACGAGGCCCTCCGGGTGTGCTTGTTATGGCCCGGGGTGGGTCATCGAGAGCACGTCGAGTACCTCGTCGAGCTGCTCGGTGCTAATCGCCCCGGAGTCGACATGTCCCCGCTCCACGACCACCTGGCGGATGGTCTTGCGCTCGGCGAGCGCCTGCTTAGCGATCTTGGCTGCTTCGTCGTAGCCGACGTAGTGGTTCAGCGGGGTGACGATGGACGGCGATGACTCGGCGTACTCACGGCAGCGTTCGACGTTAGCGATGATGCCGTCGATGCACTTGTCGGCGAATACGCGGGACACGCTCGCGAGCAACCGGATCGATTCCAGCACGTTGCGCGACATGACCGGCAGCATCACGTTCAGCTCGAAGTTGCCGCTCGCACCAGCCCACGCGACGCAGGCATCATTGCCGATCACCTGGGCGACGACTTGACACACCGCCTCACATACGACCGGGTTGACCTTGCCGGGCATAATCGACGAGCCCGGTTGTAGATCCGGGATCCAGATCTCGGTCAGCCCGGTCCGCGGGCCTGAACCCATCCACCGGATGTCGTTCGCGATCTTGTTGAGGCTTACCGCGATTGTGCGCAGCGCGCCGGACAGCTCGACCAAGCTGTCACGGGCGCCTTGCGCCTCGAAGTGGTTGCGCGCCTCGGTGAGCGGCAATCCGGTCTCGGCGGCGAGGATACGAATGACGTCCGCGCCGAAACCCACGGGCGCGTTGATTCCGGTGCCGACGGCGGTGCCGCCCAGCGGCAGTTCGGCGAGTCGTGGCAGTACCGCCTCGAGCCGTTCGACGCCGTAGCTGACCTGAGCTGCATACCCGCCGAATTCCTGACCGAGCGTGACAGGGGTTGCGTCCATCAGGTGCGTGCGACCGGACTTCACCACCTCGGCGTAGTCGGCCGCCTTCGTTGACAGGGAACCGGCGAGGTGGCGGAGCGCCGGGATCAGATCAGCGATGACGGCCTTCGTCGCGGCGATGTGGATCGCAGACGGAAACTGATCGTTACTGGACAGCGGGTCGTTCACATCGTCATTCGGGTGGATCTGGACCTCGCCGCCCAGTAGCTCGGACGCCAGTCGGGCCAGCACCTCGTTGGCGTTCATGTTCGACGAGGTGCCGGACCCGGTCTGGAACGTGTCGATCGGAAACTCGGCATCCCAGTCCCCGCGCGCCACCTCGGCCGCGGCGGCCGCAATGACGCCCGCTTTGGCCGGATCCAGTAGGCCCCGCTGGGCTCGAACCTGAGCGGATGCGCCCTTGATCATCGCCAGGGCGGCGATCATCTCACGCTCCAGCGGCAACCCGGAGATGGGGAAATTGTCGATTGCCCGTTGGGTCTGGGCGCCCCACTTGGCCTCGCTCGGCACCTGGACTTCCCCCATGGAGTCCTTCTCGACGCGGTGGTCGCGGCCAGTCGTCATCGGATCGCTCGCTCCTCAGGATCGGCAGATGGGCCGATCGTATGGGTCGGCCGAGCCCGCGGGGCGGAGTGTGATCGGGAAGACGGTGCTCCCTCGTAGCCGACTAGCGCGTTGGCTCGCCGTACCCGAGTTCAGCTGCGGTCTGGCGAGCTCCCTCGTCGATCGGCACGGCGACTACGGCCGTGCCATAAGCACACAGTTCCGTCCAGGTGTCGGCCATGTCCGACGTGTCGAAGCGCATGCAAATCACCGCGTTTCCCCCGCGAGCCCGCGCCGCTTCGAGCATCCGATTCATCACTTCGTTGCGGCTCTCCGCCAGATTCTTGGTCATGCCTTGGAGCTCCCCGCCGAAGATCGACTTCAGACCGGCGCCCATCTGGGAGAAGGCGTTCCGCGACCGCACCGTCAGACCGAACACCTCGCCGATCACGCGTTGGATCTGCCACCCGGGGATTTCGTTCGTCGTCGTGACCAGCATGTTCGCGCCCTCTCTCGAGTGCCTCAGCGGACTTCTAGAACGGTAGCGTGGTCGATCTAGTCAGACGCGGTCAAAATTGACAGAGGAATAGGCGCGCAGTTTGCCGAGCTGGTGCAATGAGTCGATCACTCGCACGGTGCCCGACTTGGATCTCAGCACGATCGATTCGGTGCGTACGGAATCGGCGTAATAGCGCACACCGCGCAGCAATTCGCCATCCGTGATGCCAGTGGCGCAGAAGAAGATGTCCTCTCCCTCGACCAGGTCGTTCGTGGTCAGCACGCGGTTCAAATCGTGGCCCGCGTCGATTGCCTTCCGCCGCTCCTCTTCGTCCCGCGGCCACAGCCGACCCTGGATCGTCCCACCCATGCAGCGCAGCGCCGCTGCGGCAATGATGCCTTCGGGCGTGCCGCCGATGCCAAGCAGCAGGTCCACCCCAGTGCCGGGCCGCGCGGCCATGATCGCGCCGGCAACGTCGCCGTCGCTGATGAATTTGATGCGGGCGCCGGAGTCGCGCACCTCCCGGACGAGGTCCACGTGGCGGGGCCGGTCGAGGATGCACACGGTGACGTCTTCCGGATGCTCGTTCTTGGCCTTCGCAACCCGCCGGACGTTCTCCGCCGGCGGGGCCGTGATGTCGATGACGTCGGCCGCCTCCACCCCCGTCGCGATCTTCTCCATGTAGAACACCGCGGACGGGTCGAACATGGTGCCACGCTCGGCGACAGCGATCACCGCCAGCGCACTCGGCATGCCTTTGGACATCAGGGTCGTGCCGTCGATCGGGTCGACGGCGACGTCGCAGAGGGGGCCGGTGCCGTCGCCAACTTCCTCGCCGTTGTACAGCATCGGCGCGTCGTCCTTCTCGCCCTCACCGATGACGACAACGCCGCGCATCGAGACGGTGCCGATGAGGGTTCGCATGGCATCGACGGCCGCCCCGTCCCCGCCGTTCTTGTCGCCGCGGCCGACCCAACGTCCAGCGGCCATGGCTGCTGCTTCCGTCACCCGCACCAGCTCCAGGGCCAGGTTGCGATCCGGGGCCTGGCGAGCCGACAGCCAGTTCCGGGGGAACAAGGCCGGAGCTGTCCGGCGGCTGGGTCACGGTGAGCCTCCCGGCGTGAGTCCGGCGACGACAGCGTCCGCTACGGCTCCGGTGCTACGGCCGGGCGGATGTCTGGTTCCGACATCCTCTCAGAATGCTGGGCGTGATTCAGGTCTGAGGTGAGTGATTGACCGCAGCTGAGTCGTCCGGCCGCGCGGCACCGGAACCCTGCTCGTGCGCCGCGATGACCGCGTTGAGCCGGGCCGTCGCGCCTGACAACCACCGCTCGCAGATGTCGGCAAGCTCCTCGCCCCGCTGCCACAGCGCAAGTGACTCCTCGAGTGTCTGCCCACCGGACTCGAGGCGCCGAACGACATCGCCGAGCTCAGCGCGCGCCGCCTCGTAGCCGATTTCCGGGCGGTCAGCCTCGAGCCTCGCTCCGCTGCGGGCATCGTCGGCCAAGTCGAGATCGTCAGTGCTCACTGGGCCGACCCTAGGCGTTCTCAGCGATCGCACCGAACTCGCCACGGGCCACCCGAATCCGCAGTGGCCCAAGCGCTTCGACCGGATCCCGCACCACGAGGCCGCTGGCCGTCCGAACGACCGCGTAGCCACGGTCGAGCGTGGATTGAGGTGAGAGCGCACGGACTCGGGCCTTGACGTGCTCTAGGTCGGCGATCGCGGCTGCGAGCCGGCCGCTGACGTGCCGGCGGATCCGATCCCGCTGCATCGAGGTGTCGGATTGGGCCTGGCGGAGGTACGTCCGCATTGCGGTGCGTAGCCGATCGGGAACCGACGCGATGGCGTCCGCCTCGGCCTGCACCCGGCGGCGAACCGACGCCCGCGCCCGATCTCGAAGATCTCGCACGCGGGCCAGCTCATCGGCCAGGTCCGGCACAACGCGCTTACCTGCGTCGGTGGGAGTGGACGCCGCGACATCGGCGACGAGGTCGAGCAGGGGGGTGTCACTCTCGTGGCCGATCGCGCTCACCACGGGCGTTCGGGAAGCGGCCACCGCCCGCAGGAGCGTCTCGTTGCTGAAGGGCAGCAGATCCTCGACGCTGCCGCCTCCCCGGGTGATCACGATCACGTCGACCTCGGGATCGCGGTCGAGCCGTTCCAGTGCGGCGACAACCTCGGCGACCGCGGCCGGCCCTTGCGTCGCGGCGTTCTCGATGCGGAACCGGACGGCGGGCAGTCGCCGCCGCGCGTTCTCCACGACATCGTGCTCGGCCGCGCTGGCCCGCCCGGTGATGATGCCGACGCGGCGCGGGAGGAATGGCAGCGGGCGTTTTCGCTCACCCGCGAACAGACCCTCGGCCGCGAGCAGTCGCCGAAGCGCCTCGAGCCGGGCGAGCAGCTCGCCCAGCCCGACGAGGCGCATCTCGCTTGCCCGCAGGCTGAACACACCGCGTTCGAGATAGAAATCCGGCCGCGCGTGCACCACGACGCGAGATCCCTCTTCGACCGTGTCCGGCAGCACACCCCGGCCGCAAGTGACGGTGAGCGAGATCGTGGAATCGGAATCCCGCAGGGTCAGGAACTGCGTGGCGACACCGGGACGACGGGTCAGCTGAGCGATCTGCCCATCCACCCAGATCTCGCCCAATCGTGCGATCCAGGCGCCGATCTTCTGGGCCACCACCCGGACCGGGATCGGATTCTCGGGTGACGACGTCAGCCGTGCCATCAGTCTCGGGGCAGGTCCGGATCCACGCCGGGCGCCGGCGCGCCTCCGGCCGGCGGCGTCTCGGGCGGTTCACTACCCTTCGGCGATTCGCTCGTCTCTCCGGAGGCGGGCGTCCGGCTGTTTTGTGGCGCCGCCGGGGACTTTGGTCGCGCCTTCTTGGCCGCGGTCTTGCTGGCCGGTGGCCCCAGGGGCCTCTCGACGGCCAGCGCAGCGGTGTCCAGCGCTTCGGCGATGCTGTCCGCCTCAGCGTCTTCGAGTGCCGCCAGCGCCTCTGCCTCGAGCAGCTCGGCTATCGCCTCTTCCTCTATGGCGTCAGCGAGATCCGCCGCCTGCGGCGACGTAGCGGTCACCGGACGGACGCGATCCCCCGACGGAGGCTCAGCTGCTGGGGACTCGTCAAACGTCGCCCATGACGGCGGTTCGTCGGGAATCCCACGTAGCTGGCCAATGATGTCATCCCCTTTGGCGATCAGCTCGGCGTACTGCTGCTGAGCTCGCAGCGATATCTGAAGGGCAGCGCCGGCCGCGATAACGGGCAATTCGACGATCTTGCGAGGCAACTCGCGTGCCGTCGAGACGGCGACCGCGGCCAGTCCAATGGAGGCACGAACGGAGGTGGGCAACGGCGACATGCCATCAGACTGCCGCACGAGGTGCCGTCCGTACCATCGAGGTATGACATTCGACCCCGACGAGGCGTCCACCATCGATGCCGAACCGCAGCGCCCGGGTCGGGTGTTGCTTGCTCGACCGCGCGGTTACTGCGCAGGAGTGGACCGCGCGGTCCAAACCGTCGAACAGGCTCTCGACCATTACGGCGCGCCGATCTATGTCCGCAAACAGATCGTGCACAACCTGCATGTCGTTCGGGCACTGGAGAAGCGCGGCGCGATCTTCGTCGAGGAGACGGACGACGTTCCCGAAGGCGCAACCGTGGTCTTCTCTGCCCACGGAGTGGCCCCGACGGTCCATGAAGAGGCCGCGCGCCGGGAGCTCCGCACGATCGATGCCACCTGCCCGCTCGTGACGAAGGTGCACAACGAGGCCCGCCGGTTCGCGCAAGAGGGCTACGACATCCTGCTCATCGGCCACAACGGGCACGAGGAGGTCGTCGGGACGACGGGGGAGGCTCCCGAGGCCATCCGCCTGGTCGACGGCCCTGGCGACGTGACCGATGTCGAGGTCAAGGATCCGGAACGCGTCGTCTGGTTGTCCCAGACCACGTTGTCGGTCGACGAGACCATGCAGACCGTCGATGCGCTGCGTGGGCGGTTCCCGGGCCTGCAATCACCGCCAAGCGATGACATCTGCTACGCGACCCAGAACCGGCAAGCTGCGGTCAAGGTGATCGCTCCAGAGGTCGAGCTGTTCCTCGTCGTCGGGTCAGCGAACTCCAGCAACTCCGTGCGAATGGTCGAGGTCGCACAAGCGGCCGGGGCCAACGCCGCGCGTTTGGTCGAGAACGCCGACGGCATCGACGTCGCCTGGCTGGCGGGAGTGCAGACGGTCGGCCTGTCCTCAGGCGCCTCCGTGCCGGATGTGCTGGTGCAGGAGGTCGCGGCATGGCTCGCCGACCACGGCTACACCGATATGCAGGAAGTCAGCCATACCGAGGAGCGACTGACGTTCGCGTTACCACAAGAGCTGCGCCGCGACCTACGAACCGCCCGGCGCTAGACGCGCGGACCCGTTGGGGCCAGCCGCGCGACGACCACCAGACCACGGCGCGGGGGTTTTCCGTCAACGGTGCCTGATCATGCGGATGCCGGCGATGATCAAGACCGCAGCCGTCGCGCCGGCGATCGCCGGGAACCCGTAGACCAGCCAGTTGATCGCTGAGTCGATCAGCCGGGACCGGTTGGACAGGCCGCCGGAGCGGACGTAGAGCACGACCGCGGATGCGACAAAGTAGACCAGCGGCGGAGCGACGACGACGGAGAACATCGACCGACGTCGGACGATCAGGATGGCCACCACCGATCCGACGATGAGTGCAATGTTGAAAGCGCCTCTGATCGCCGACCCCTGCAGCAGGTCGATCAGACCGCCAATGCCGGTGATCCCGATGAGCACCACAACGGCAAGCCATCCGGCGACGCCGCGCTCTTGGGCTGCGGCGGCCGGTTCTTCGGCGGCGGCACCGGCCGGCCAGCCATCAGCCCCGCGCGCCCCGGCCGCCGTGATGTGCGTCGTCTCGGTCCAGCCGTCGTCCGTGTAGCCGCCCGTGTCATGCCGCACGGTCGCATCCACGCGCATATCCTCTCGGGCCTTGGCGGTCCACGGCCAGGACGCCACGTACATCACTCCGGCTTGACATTTGAGGGTACCCGCAACTAGGCCGCGGACCGCATAGTTCACGCAAACCCGACCCAGCGCATCAGTGCTACCGCGCTCGCCATGGCGGGCCCCGGACCCCCGATCTGCCGGCTGCGTCAAGCGCCGGTTGCCTCCGGCGCCGCTCCGGGAATCTCGGCCTGGTCCGGCGGTGGGACCCCCGAGCGGGGCTTCGGCAGAGCGACGAGTCGCTGCTCAGCGAACTCCGGCACCTGGGTCGACCGCACGCTGAGGTTCACTTGGCGAGGCGATTCGACGGCGTTGTTCGGATCGACAACGTTCAGCTCCGTCATTTTCCGAGCGGTGACGAAAACCCGGCTCTCTAGCGACGACACCGTCTGGTTGTACGAACCAACCGCACTGCTGAGCGCACGCCCGAGCTTGTCGATGTGGCCGCCCATCGTCGACAACCGGGTGTACAGGTCTCGCCCGAGCTGATGCACAGCCGCAGCGTTTGCCGCTAACGCATCCTGTCGCCACGTGTATGCGACTGTGCGTAGCAGCGTGACCAGGGTCGACGGCGTGGCCACGACGACGTTGCGGGCGAATGCGTGTTCTAACAACGTCGGCTGCTCTCGCAGCGCCGCGTCGAGGAAGGCGTCGGCAGGGACGAAACACACCACAAACTCCGGCGATGGCGCGAACCGTTCCCAATACGCCTTAGCCCCGAGTGAATCGATGTGCTCACGTAAGTGGCGCGCATGCGCCTTCAGCCGGTTCGCGCGGGTGGCATCGTCGCGGGCTTCCATCGCCTCCAGGTAGGCGTTGAACGCGACCTTGGAGTCAACAACCACGTTCTTGCCTCCGACGAGGCGAACCACCAAGTCAGGGCGTACCACGCCGTCGTCGCCTGGGGCGCTGACCTGGGTGACGTAGTCGATGTGCTCCGTCAGGCCGGCCGCTTCGACCGCACGCTCGAGCTGGAGCTCGCCCCACCGCCCGCGTATCTGCGGCGCCCGCAGCGCGGTGACCAGCTGGGCGGTCTCGGTTCGCAACTGCTCCGATGTCTGGCGCATGGTGCTGATCTGCTCGAGCAAGGCTGAATACGATCCGGCTCGATCGCGCTCGACCGTGCGTAGCTGCTGCTGCATGGCATCCAACGACTCGCGCAGCGGTCCGACGACGCTGTCGATGGCCTGCTGCCGTTGGGCTAGATCCCCGTCCGCCGCCGCCCGCGCCATGCCGAGGCGGCCCTCAGCGAGCGCGACGAACGCCTCGTTGTTGCGCTGCAGTGCTTCTGCGGACAGGGCCCCGAAGGTCTCCCGCAGCGCGATATCCGTGCGCGCAGCGAGCGCGGCCCGTTCCTCCGCGGTCGCGCGTTCGACGCGCAGGGCCGCGTCGAGCCGGGCGACTTCGGCCTCGGCGAAGGCGAGCCGCCTCTGACTTCGATAGCGCGCGCCCAGCCAGCCGAGAGCCAGCCCTGCGACCAGGGTGACGAGAGCCACGGCGGCCATGTCCATGCCAACAGGCTGGCATCGGGCGCCGACAATTTCTGCGAGCGACGCGCGGGCGGGCTCACGTCTCTCCGTAGACTGGCGGCCCGTGGGTCTGACGATCGGAATAGCTGGGCTGCCCAACGTGGGAAAGTCCACGTTGTTCAATGCGCTCACCAAGAATGATGTGCTCGCGGCGAACTATCCGTTTGCCACCATCCAACCGAACGTCGGTGTCGTTGGCGTGCCCGAGCCTCGTCTGCCGCTGCTAGCCAAGATGTTCGGCTCGGCCAGGATCGTTCCGTCCACAGTCTCGTTCGTCGACATCGCCGGGATCGTCAAAGGCGCCAGCGAGGGCGCGGGATTAGGCAATCAGTTCCTGGCGAACATCCGCGAGGCGGATGCGATCTGCCAGGTGATCCGAGCGTTCACCGACCCGGATGTCGTGCACGTGGACGGGAAGATCTCGCCCGAGGATGACATCGAGACCGTCAATACGGAGCTCATCCTCGCCGATCTGCAGACCATCGACAGGGCCCTGCCGCGCCTGGTCCGGGAGGCGCGAAACAGCAAGGATCGAGCTAGGGTGCTCGCCGCGGTCGAGCATGCCCGCGAAGTGCTGGACTCCGGCCAGACCGTCTTCGCGGCGGGCCTCGACCGAGCGCCGCTCCGCGAGCTGCAGTTGATGACCGCGAAGCCATTCCTTTATGTGTTCAACATGGATCCCGACGAGCTGACCGACGCGGCGTTCACCGCCGAATTGCGCGAGCTCGTCGCGCCGGCGGAGGCAATTTGCCTCGACGCGAAGACCGAGGCCGAGCTCGTCGAGCTGCCGGACGACGAGGCGCTGGAGCTACTGCAATCCATGGGGCAGCAGGAATCGGGCCTCGACCAGTTGGCTCGCGTCGGCTTCGCGACGTTAGGGCTGCAGTCGTTCCTGACTGCGGGCCCGAAAGAGGCCCGCGCCTGGACGATCCCGCGCGGCGCCACGGCCCCGCAGGCCGCAGGCGTGATCCACAGCGACTTCGAACGGGGTTTTATCAAGGCTGAGGTCGTCTCGTTTGACGACCTCGTCGCCGCCGGATCGCTGGCCGAGGCCAGAGCCAGAGGTCGGGTCCGGATCGAGGGCAAGGACTACGTCATGGCCGACGGGGATGTGGTGGAGTTCAGGTTCAATGTCTAGTCGCTGCCGAGAAGGGCCGAATTTCCTTCGTTAGACGTCGCCGCGTGCACGCTGGGGCCTCACCGGAGCCTCGGCCGACGTCGCGGACGCCATCAGAGCAGCAGCGGCGGCGCGCGTCCGATCCTCCGCTGTCGGCCACAAATGCCCATACGTCGACAGCGTGACCACGGCGCTGTGATGATCGAGTGCGCGCTGCACCGTCACCACGTCGCAACCGGCCACGATCAGTCCCGAGGCGTAGAAATGCCTCAGGTCATGCAGCCCGGGTGTCGTCGACACCTGCTGCCGCCCGCGTCCTACGCCACCAATACCCGACTGTGTTCTGATGCCATCGCCGATTCAGCTCGCCGGGAAACATCCAGCGCTGAGCGGAATGCGCCCCCGCGCAGTCGGCAGCACCGCGCATCCGACGCGGCCTGACGGACGCTGCGGATTCCGTGCCCTACGCTCTCGAAGGTGCCGGTGCGGTCGTGTCGCGCGTATCGGAGCGTTCCGCGGCTTCTAATTGCGCTGGCCGTGGCGAATCTGGCGTTAACCGGGGCAGGGCATGCCAGCTCCGTCGCGGGCGGTCGACACGATATCCGCTATCCTGGGCTGCCCGGTGACACCCGACGCGAAGAACGTCTGCGGGCGGGTGATGCCGTCGCCCTGGATGCGTGGGTGGGCGTCCAGTGTCGGTCCGCCCGTCGGGTGCCGGTCGCCAGTCAGCAGTTGCTGGTTGGGCAGGTCATCGCGCCGCCGCTGCCACCCGCGCCGTCAACCTTGTCCCGACCGGCTGGGCTCGTGCGACGGGCGTTGTTGAACGTGGATCGGTACGCGTTAACGGCGCTCTATCGGCGCGCCAATCTGGCGATGTCCGATCCGCTGGTGGGAAAGGTCAATCCGCGGACGCCCTCGGGTGAGGCACTCGCGTTGGCAGTGACCATCGGTACCGGCGCGTACGACCCGCGACTCGTCGGCGTTCCGTTGTCTCGCGCGGTACGTGTTGCGAGCTGGTTGGTAGCGTCCTACGCCTGCGCCCATGCTGCCGTTACCTCTGGTGGCTGGGGCGCCGGAACCCAGCCCATCCCGACGGATCTACACAGCTGGCAGTCGCCGATGTGGGCTGAACAATTCGGCGCCGCCGGCTGGCTGCTGTGGCCCTATCTCGACACGGCCACCCGCTACCAGGTGGCGGCCATGGTGACCGCCGAAGCAGACAAGCTTTTGCGGGTGGCCCCGAACTACTACGCGCTCGCCGACGGCCACCTGCGGTTCCCGGGAGATACAAAGGCCGAAGAGGACATGTGGGTCGCGACAATCTTCGCCCTGGCCGCAGTGATGCTGCCGAAACACCCACATGCTCGACTATGGCGACAGCAAGAGGCAACGTACAAGATCGCCTCCTACGCCACCGCAGCAGACGACACCTCGACCGTCGTCATCAACGGTCGGCCACTGCAGTCATGGCTATCGGGGTGGAACATCTTTCCTGACGGGACACTGGTTAATCACGGCATCAACCCGCATCCGGATTACATGGCCGCCGTCGCGTGGAACCTCGCCGACGCCGGCATCGATGCGATCGCAGGGCGCTCGGTATTACGGGCGGCACTGCATAACGCGGACCTGCTCTACCGAGCCATGACATCACTCAGATTTCCGTCACCACCCTTCCGGGCGCCCGGCGGCACCGTCTACCAGCCTGGAACAGCGGTTATTTATTACCCACGCCCCGACGACTGGGGCACAGCACTGATCCCGGGCTTCGTCACCCTGGACGCAGCAATGGCCAGCCTCCACCTGTCATCCTCCGCGGACCTTTACCTCAGCCGGCACATCGAAGCGCTCCTCGCACTGCAGGGCCGCCACACCGACGGCCACACTTACCAGGGCTGGGCCGAATTCCGCTACGCCGGACGCGAGCAATGGGTGGCTGAGCAAATCAGCCGGGCCTGGCTGTTGGAATGGGCCGGCGCCCTTAACCGAATAAAGATCACCAACGCGGTCCCTGACTAAGCGAATCACCCGTGTGGCCCAGGACAGCGATTCGCTGTGGGGTCACTAGTGGCGGATGGTCGCGTCCGGGCCCGGCCGGGTTCGAGTACCAACGACCGAAGGGCAAGAACCATTGCGTGATGCGGCTGACCGTTCCGCCTTCGTAGAAATCAGCCGCCACGTGCGCGCTCTGTGACCCTCCGCTCGCGACGGTGAGCCACCCGCCCGTGAGGTCTGTGCCGTCGTACATTCCGGGACACCCGGGCGGCGACGGAGGCAGGCTGATGGCATCGAAGGCGGATTACGACTCGACGCAGAGCAACGCGTACGAGCTGTTCATCCTGGTCCTGACGGTTCTCTCCTTGGCGATCATGGTGGCGCTGCTGCTGCCTATGCTGTCCAAATCGACGACCCAGCTGCTCGAGATATACGACAATGCGATCTGCTTCGTGTTCCTGCTTGACTTCGGCCTGCGGTTGAAGCGGGCATCGTCCAGACGTGGCTACTTCTTCCATGGACGCGGTTGGCTTGATCTGCTGGGCTCGATACCGAGTTTCGGCTTCTTCAAATATACAGCTCTGTTGAGACTCGCTCGGCTAAGCCGCGTTGCCCGAATCACGCGGCTGCTGCGCGGCAAGAGCAAACGTGACATGGTCAAGGACGTACTCGACAACCGTGGGCGATACGCAGTCTTCGTGACGCTCTTGGCCGCGATGATCGTGTTGGCGGTGTCCAGCGTGCTAGTGCTGCAATTCGAGAGCAAGTCTTCTGAATCCAATATCAAGACGGGTGGCCAGGCGCTGTGGTGGGCCGTCGTCACGATCACGACGGTGGGCTACGGAGACTATTACCCGGTGACGCCGGGCGGCCGGCTCACGGCCACGGTCGTAATGTTCGCCGGCGTTGGGATCATCGGATCGCTGGCGAGCATCCTGGCCAGCGTGCTGGTCCCTACTCCGAAGGCGCCTGACGTCTCCTCCGATGGCCAGGCGGCCCTCACCGACATACAGCGATCCCTCACCGAGATTCACCGCGAGCTGGCGGCCATCCAGCGCGACGGAACGGAAGGCCCTTCAGCGGGGACTTAGCAACCCGGCGTTTGTGATCGGGTTGGGCCACTCAATGTCTGAGTCTTGGTAGGAATTCGGCGAACGAAATTCTCGGTTGGCGGATGTACGGTTGGGTGCGCGACTCGTTTGAATAGAATGGCGTGCTGTGCCTGTGGATTCTCGATTGGCCGACTGATCTATCTGCTAGAATAGAACACGTGTTCGACAGTCCTCGGTCACCGGTTGGGCTTGCGCTCAACCAGCTTGCCGCCGCGCGGCAGGCGCTGGCCGCCGTCGACATGGCCGCGCTGTCCGGTGACGAGTTGCTGGAGCTGGTGGCCGCGTTGGAGATCGATACCCGGCAGCGGGCGGCGGTCACGCACGCTTTGATCGCCGAGGTGGATACGCGTGGGGTGGCGGCCGAGCTGGGGTATACGTCCACGCCGGTGTTGCTGTCCGAGCGGCTGAGGATCGGACGGCGGGAGGCGGCCCAGCGGGTCCGGGTGGCCTCGGACCTTGCCCCGCGCCGGGCGATGTCCGGGCCGCTGTTGCCGGCCCGGTTCCCGAAGGTCGCTGCGGCAGTGGCGGCGGGAACCGTCTGCACCCGGCAGGCGGCACTGATCTGCCGGACTGTTGACAGCCTGCCCGACGCCGCTCTGGTGCAGGCCGAGGCGGTCGAGGCGATGTTGATTGAGCACGCCCGGGTGCTGAATCCGGATCAGCTGGCGGTGCTGGCCCGCACGGTGCGGGCCTGCCTGGACCCGGACGGGGTCCTCGCCTGCGAACGCGACCACGATCGGCGGCGGGACGCCGTCCTGACCGTGCTGCCGGACGGGTCGGGCCGGCTGCAGGCGCAGCTGACCGGTGAGGCGACCGCGGTGTGGCAGACCATCCTTTCCACCCTTGCCCGTCCCGTCCCTGACACCGGCGACGGGGAGCCGGATCGGCGCAGCGCCGGGCAGCGGCGGCATGACGCGCTGCTGGATGCCGGGCAGCGGCTGCTGCGCGCTGGCACGCTGCCCGACGCCGGCGGCACCCCCGCCACCGTGCTCATCACGATGACCCTGGAGCAGTTGGAGGCCCGCACCGGCCTGGCCACCACCGCGCACGGCGGCGTCATCAGCGTGCCGCAGGCGCTGCGGATCGCCGCCGAGGCCGACATCGTGCCCGTCGTCCTCGGTGACGCCGGCGGGGTGCTCGGCTACGGGCTGACCCGCCGCACCGCCAGCCCCGGGCAACGCCGCGCCCTCGCCGCCCGCGACGGCGGCTGTTCGTTTCCCGGGCTGTGATCGGCCCCCGGATTGGTGCGAAACCCACCACGTCATCCCGTGGGTCGACGGTGGCCGCACCGACCTGGACAATCTCACTCTCGTCTGCGGATTTCACCATCGCGAGCACCGCAAACGCGGCTGGACCTGTCAGATGACCAACGGCGTCCCGCACTGGCGACCACCCCGCTGGATCGACTCCACCCAAACCCCACGCCGAAACACCACCCACCACCTTCCCCTCCAATTCCGCGTAGCGCCGACACTTGCGTTGGTCTGAAATTCGCGTGCGCGATAGGGCTAGATGCCTCAGGTTCCGTGGTCGCGATCTGCCTCGAGACGCGAATCAGCTGATAAGTCTGGGATGCGTACCCGGTTCCGCGCCCAACGTGACAACAGAGATGTGTGCGCGGCGTCGCTAGGTCGCCTCGTAGACCGCGATTGCTCGGATCGGGCAACGGCTGCTGCGCGCCGGCAACATATCTTGACGCCAGCGCACGCGACGTCGACCTCCGTTGCTTGTCTTGCCCTCGCCCCGGTGCTTTCATTTCCGTCATGGGCACCGGCTCGGCTCCCAGACGAGGACCACGGGCAGGTCTCTTGACCTGAGTGGCTCGCCGCTGGGATTCGACCCGGCCGAGAGAACGGGGGATTTGATGAAACGGGTAGTGCAGGTCGTTGCGCTGTCGGGACTGATGACGCTTGTCGCGGGGTGGCTAGCCGCAGCGCCAGCGGGAGCCGCCGCACCCCAGGTGACTCACACCAAGGTCAATGTGACGTTGACCGGTATCGATGTCTGCGGATTCACGGTGGACTCCGTGGTGCAAGGGACGGACACGTTCAAGGTCTTCTTCGACCGGTTCGGGAACGTCTCGATTCAGGACGTAAGCCACGTGGTGAGCACCTTGACCAATGAGGCAAACGGCAAGGTGGTGCACGTGGAGGCTGCAGGCCGGGATGCGTTCCAGCCCGACCCGGTGGTCAACCGGGACGGCACCATCACCGCCACCGATACCCTCACCGGGATTCCCTTACGGATCTACACCTCGCACAGCAACACCTTGGTGAAGGACGTGGGGTTCATCTCGATGGTGACCACGTTCGATGCCCAGGGGAACGTCCTCAGCGAGCAGGTGATCGAGCATGGGCCGCACCCGTTCGCCGGCGACGAGACGGTAATGTGCGACGCGATCGCGTCCGCGATCGGGTAGTTCGGAGAATCTTTGTCAGGGCGGCCGTTGCGCTCACCCTCGCTTCCAAGCCACACACGCACGCTGCCACCTTGCGCGATAGGGCTGGATGCCTCGGGTGCCGTGGCCGCGATCTACCTCGAGACGCGAATCAGCTGATAAATCTGGGATGCGTGCCGGTTCCGCGTCCACCGTGACAAACAGGGACGTGCGCGCGGCGTCGTTAGGCGGCCTCGTAGACCGCGATTGCTCGGACCGGAAACGAGGCCATGCCACGCGCTGGTGGCGGCACGGCGGTCAGCCGAGCGCCGGCGTCAGGAACGGCCTGCAGGTTCGTCAGATGCTCGATGATCGGGATGTCGGCACCCAGCAGACGGTTATGCGCTGGCCGGTCCGGGTCCGACGGGTCGTCGATGTTCAGCGAGTCGATTCCGACGAGGGCCACATTTGCGTCAACGAGGGCGTCGACCGTGTCGGCGCGCAAGTGAGGGCAGTCGAAGTCCAGATATCGATCGGTGCCCCAATGCCGAGACCACCCGGTGTGCACCAGTACGGCGCGGCCCCAGAGCCGGTCCCGCTCGCCCAAGTCGTCAGCGGATACCTCCGAACGATCCCGCACTTGGATCATCACGATCGGCACGTTCACCAACCGCTCGAGCGGCAACTGCGCCACGTCGGCCCGATCGGCGTGAAAGTGGAACGGCGCGTCGACATACGTACCGGTATTGCCAACCAGGGTTATCGAGGCGATCTCGAGTGACACCCCTGATCCCAGCCGCTCGGCCGACTCCTTGCGCGAGACGACCGTCTGTAGCTGGGGGCCGGCGAGGCCGGGATAGGTCCGCATTCCTGGCACGATCTCGTGCGAAAGATCAACAATCATTCAGTGACTTTAGCCGCGCCCGCACAAGAACTGGCGCAATCGGGTCGTGACGATTGCTGCAGTTGCCCGCAGAACCGATCGAGCTTCACGCCAAGTGCGACGACCGTGCGTTTGGACGGTCCGTTCTCACGTTGAGCCGAGAAGTCGACCCGGCGAACTGCGTCGCCAGGTCGCCGTGATACTCGCCAACCAGGTTGGCGACGCCGTGTCGCGCGAGCAACAGTTCTCGTCCCGACGACGCCGGTTCGCCGTCAACTAAGGATCTGGCTCCGGTGGGCTCAAGAGGTACGAGGAGCCCGACTCTGCAATCATGGGGACGCCTCGGCGCTTCGGCGCGGGGGGACGCCTGGGGAGCGCCGAGGCGCCCACTGTCAGTGTGGATGCACCGTGCCGACGCTGCCAGTGACGGTCACGATAGCCACAGCTTGGCTGCCGTGACCGACGAACCAGAACCAGTGCGGGGGCATCTGGCCAGCCAGCCCAACGGCGAACTCATCGGGAGACTGCGTGCACGACGACCGTCGCTTGGTAGAGGGCCGAATCGACCGGGTGCTGCACGAGCGGATCGCGCCGGCGGTCTACTGCGCCACCGTCCCGATGCGGCTCCGCGGCTGGCGAGTGCCCGGTGAACCGGTCTCGATACGCGAGGCCGGAGCGGCAACCTACGAGCCGATCGCGGTCGGTGACGCTTGGGGCTCACCCTGGTCGACGCTGTGGATCAGGGCCGAAGGCGTCGTCCCGGCGGAATGGGTCGGGTGCCGCGTCGAGGCGCTGTTCGACCTCGGTTTCGCTGGTGACTGGCCTGGATTCCAAGCCGAAGCGCTCGTGTACGACGCCTCAGGGAGCCCGCTCAAGGGCATTCACCCAGCGAGCCGATACGTGCCCGTCGTGTCGGCGGCAGCCGGCGGCGAGCAGGTCAGGTTCCTCGTGGAGGCTGCTGCGAACCCCGATGTCCTCGCACAGGGATTCGTTCCCACCGAGGTCGGTGACCGGTTGACTGCCGCCGACACCCCCTTGTTCCACCTGCGCCGGGCTGATCTCGCGATCCGCGACGACGACGTGTGGCGGCTCCAGACGGACGTGCAGGTCCTGTCGGAGCTCATGCATGCGCTGTCGACGGACGACCCGCGCCGACACGAAATCCTTCGCACCCTGGAGCGGGCACTGGACTGCCTGGATACGAACGACATCGCCGCGACGGCGGGTGCGGCTCGGGCCGTAGTCGCCGTTGCCCTGGAACGCCCGGCCAACGCGAGCGCGCACATCGTCAACGCGATTGGCCACGCACACATCGACACGGCCTGGCTGTGGCCGCAACGCGAGACCAAGCGCAAGGCCGCGCGAACCTTCGCGAATGTCACAGCGCTGGCGGAGGAATACCCGGAGCTCATATTCGCGTGCTCGCAGGCGCAGCAATACGCCTGGATCAAGGATGAGTATCCCGAGCTATATCAGCGCATACAGCGCGCGGTCGGCAAGCGGCAGTGGATACCGGCCGGCGGCATGTGGGTCGAATCCGACGGCAACCTCCCCGGCGGCGAGTCTCTGGTCCGGCAGCTCGTCGCGGGTAAGCGGTTCTTCCTGGACGAATTCGGCTACGACTGCCCGGGCGTCTGGCTGCCCGACTCGTTCGGGTATACGGCTGCCTTCCCGCAGCTGGCACACCTGGCCGGGATGCGGTGGTTCCTGACCCAGAAGATCTCCTGGAATCAGACGAACCGATTTCCGCACCACACCTTTTGGTGGGAAGGCCTCGATGGCACGCGGATCTTCACGCATTTCCCGCCCGCTGACACCTACAACGCGACGTTGACCGGGCAGGAGCTGGCGCACGCCGTTCGAAACTTTGCCGACAAGGGTGGCGGGACCCGATCGCTGTTGCCCTTCGGACACGGCGACGGTGGGGGTGGCCCAACCCGCGAGATGTTGGAACGGGCTCGGCGGCTGCGGGACCTCGAAGGATCTGCCCGCGTCGTCATAGCTGATCCCGACGCGTTCTTCCGGGCCGCACAGGCGGAATACCCGAACGCTCCGGTGTGGTCGGGCGAGCTCTACCTGGAGTTGCATCGAGCCACCTTCACGACGCAAGCCAATACCAAGGCCAACAACCGTCGCTGCGAACATCTGCTGCGCGAGGCGGAGCTCTGGTCGGTCGCGGCGTCTGTGCGTACGGGCGCCACGTATCCGTACGAACAACTCGATCGGTTGTGGAAGATCGTCTTGCTCCACCAGTTCCACGACATTCTGCCCGGCAGCTCGATCGCCTGGGTGTACCGGGAAGCGGAGGCGGCCTACCGCGCGGCTCGGAACGAGCTGGAGCAGATCATCGCACGGGCACTCAAAGTACTTGCGCACGCCGACGGTGGCATGGGCACCGATGAGCCGTGGGTCTTCAACCCGTCACCACGCTCCCGCGCCGAGGTCGTGTCAGCGCGAGAAACCGTGCTGAGACCGACGGGCGGTCAGGTACTCGCCGACGGGACCGTCGCGGTCTTCACGCGGGTCCCGGCGGCTAGCGGTGCCCCCCTACACGCCGTGGCGTCAAGCGCGCCGCCCGTCGAGGTCCGGACTACGGAGACGTCCCTCGACAACGGTCTGCTGCGCGTCGAGATGAACGGTCAGGGTTTGCTGACCTCGATCCGCGATCTGATCGCCGACCGCGAAGTGCTGGCCCCGGACTCTGTCGGCAACATGCTGCAGATGCACCCGGACCTGCCGAACAGCTGGGATGCGTGGGACATCGATCGGCACTATCTGCACCGGCATGTTGACGTAACTCAGTGCGAATCGCTCGCCGTCGTCGAAGCGGGCCCGCTGGTTGGTGCGATTCGGGTCGACCGGTCCTTCGGTTCCTCTACGGTCACGCAAACCGTGCGACTGACAGCCGGAAGCCGCCATATCGAACTTGACCTCGACCTGGACTGGCACGAGACCGAGCAAATCCTGAAACTGGCGTTCCCGCTCGACATCCGCGCTGATCGCTCCTCCGCGGAGATCCAGTTCGGCCACGTGCACCGGCCCACCCACGAGAACACCAGCTGGGACGCCGCACGGTTCGAGCTGTACTGCCACCGATTCGTCCACCTGGCCGAATCAGGCTATGGCGTTGCGCTCGTAAACGAGGCGACTTATGGCTACGACGCGCGACGGCACACTCGCGCCGATGGGGGCACGACGACGACGGTGCGCATGAGCGTGGTACGGGCGCCGCGCAGCCCTGATCCACGAGCGGATCGGGGCCGGCACCGTTGGCGCTTCGCTCTCGTCCCTGGGGCGACCGTTGCCGACGCGATCGCAGCGGGTTACGCGCTGAACCTGCCCCTCCGGGTCACGTCAGGACATGGCGGCGCGCTGCCGCAGCCGCTTGTGGACATAGCTAGCCCGGCTGCCGTGGCCGAGGCCGTGAAGCTGGCCGACGACCGCAGCGGTGACGTCGTCGTTCGGGTCTATGAGTCGCTCGGCGGCCGTGCGCGAAGCGTCCTGCGCACTTCTTTCCCGGTGGCCGAAGCCGGGGTTGTCGATCTCCTCGAACGTCCTACCGGCGAAACACTCGCGGTCGAGGCTACCGGCGACGGAGCCGCTATTCCGATCGTGCTCCGACCGTTCCAGGTTCTGTCACTGCGTCTTCGACGGCATTGACCTCAGCTATGGTCGCGCACGCGACACTAAGCTAGGGCGGTGACCGTAGCCACCGCTTCGCGTGAACGCGTCGCGAAGCGGGCTATGGCAACGATCCCAACCATGCTCGGAGTGTTCTTCTGGTTCGGCATACCGGTGCTCTGCCTGGTCATGCTTGGGCTCGGCATCGACCACCTCGCCCGCCACGTCAACAACGTGCCGGCTGGCACGCGCGGTACATATGTCGTGACGTCGCACAGCTGCCAAGAACATTTGTGTATCACCGCAGGAACATTTACAAGTACCGACGGGCGGATCGTCGAACCGAACCTGCTCGGCGACTATCGGTGGAAGCCGGGAATCAAGTACGGCGTGGTCTACAACATCAATGGGGCCGAGGTGATCGGTCTGCCAGCGCACTGGGACCCGAGTGCGACGGTCATCGGCATGGCCGGTGCCGTGAGCGCTCTCACGCTATGGGGCTGGTGCCTGCGCAATTCGTGGCGTCGCCGTCGCGCTGGTCCCGCAGCGGGATCCGACTGATCGGAGCGTCGGCCAACTCCGACCGGGCTGGCGGCGTCGGCGACGCGTTCGGTGGCCGTGGCCGGACCCCATAGAATTCGTCTTTGAGTCGAGTACGGAATCGAGGGTTGCTGCGTGGCGATAAGGCAGCGCGGCGACCGGCGCAACGTCGCCATCGTCGCGCATGTTGACCACGGGAAGACCACTCTGGTCGATGCCATGCTCTGGCAGTCCGGAGTGTTCACCGAGCATCAGGCCGAGAGCGGTGATGTCCGCGAGCGAGTCATGGACTCGATGGACCTCGAGCGGGAGAAAGGCATCACGATCCTCGCCAAGAACACGGCGATCGACTACACCACCCCGACGGGTGACAAGGTCACGATCAACATCGTCGACACGCCCGGTCACGCGGATTTCGGCGGCGAGGTCGAGCGGGGCTTGTCGATGGTCGACGGTGTCGTTCTGCTTGTCGACGCGGCAGAAGGTCCGCTGCCGCAAACGCGATTCGTGCTCCGCAAGACGCTCGCCTCCAAACTTTCGGTCGTTCTCGTCATCAACAAGGTCGACCGCTCCGATGCGCGGATCGCCGAAGTCGTCGACGAGACGTACGAGCTCTTCTTGGACCTGCTCGACTCGCCCGAGGATTCGGCCGAGGCGCTCGACTTCCCGATCGTGTACGCGTCAGCCCGGGCCGGCCGGGCCTCGCTCGAACGCCCAGCGGACGGCTCCCTGCCCGCCGATGCCGACCTGCGCCCCCTCTTCGCGACCATCCTGTCGGCCATCCCCGCTCCGGTGTATGACGACTCGGCGCCACTGCAGGCCCAAGTGACAAACCTCGACGCGTCGCCATACCTCGGCCGGATCGCGCTATGCCGCGTGCACAACGGCACAATCGCCAAGGGTCAGACCGTCGCGTGGTGCCGCACCGACGGAACCGTCGAACGGGTCAAGGTCAGCGAGCTGTTCACGACGCGCGCCCTCGAGCGGGTGCCGACCGAATCAGCCGGTCCCGGCGACATTATCGCGATCGCCGGCATCGCCGACATCACGATCGGCGAAACGCTGGCCGACATCGACGATCCCCGCCCGCTTCCGTTGATCACAGTGGACGAGCCGTCGATCTCGATGACGATCGGGATCAACACGTCACCGCTCGCTGGGCAATCGGGCACCAAGCTCACCGCCCGCCTGGTCAAGAATCGCCTTGACGCGGAACTCGTCGGCAACGTGTCCTTGCGAGTGCTTGCGACGAACCGTCCGGACACGTGGGAGGTACAAGGTCGCGGGGAGCTCCAGCTCGCAGTCCTGGTGGAGCTCATGCGGCGCGAAGGCTTCGAACTCACCGTAGGCAAGCCCCAGGTGGTGACCCGGATCATCGACGGCCGAGTGCACGAGCCGGTCGAGCGGCTCACCGTCGACGTCCCCGAGGTATACGTCGGTGTGGTCACCCAACTGCTTGGCCTACGGCGATCCACGTTGACGCAGCTGGTCAACCACGGCAGCGGTTGGGTTCGCATGGAATACCAGGTGCCGTCTCGCGGTCTGATCGGATTCCGGACCGAGTTCCTGACCGAAACCCGCGGTACCGGCCTCCTGCATCACGTATTCGATGGATACGTGCCCTGGGTGGGCGAGCTGCGCACCCGTCCGACCGGTTCGTTGGTCGCCGATCGAGCGGGTGCCGTGACGCCCTACGCGCTGTTCAACCTGCAGGAGCGCGGCACGCTCTTCGTCGGGCCGACGACCCTGGTCTACGAAGGAATGATCGTCGGGGAGAATTCGCGGGCCGACGACTTGGACGTGAACGCGACCAAGGAGAAAAAGCTGACCAACATGCGCTCGTCGACCGGTGAGGAGCTCGTTCGACTCATCCCGCACCGGCAGCTGTCGCTCGAGCAAGCACTGGAGTTCTGCCGTGACGACGAATGTGTCGAGGTGACTCCTTCGGCCGTGCGGCTTCGGAAGGCGGTGCTGTCGGGGCAGGAGCGCGAGAAGCTCCGCGCCCGAGCCCGGGCCAGCCGCTGAGCCGCGCAAACCGACCCGCGCCGCGGCGGGGACACTAATGTCGATCCCGTGAGCGTCAGCGAGGTCCCGATTCCCCTCGTGGAGCGGATGCGCGAGTTCGGAACCACGATCTTCGCGGAGATGTCGGCGCTGGCGGTGGCGACCGGGAGCATCAACCTGGGCCAAGGGTTTCCGGACACGGACGGTCCGGGGGTCGTGCTCGAGGCGGCGGTCGAGGCGATTCGTAGTGGCAAGCACAATCAGTACCCGCCGGGTCTCGGCGTGCCAGAGCTTCGGAACGCCATCGCGCGCCATCAGCAACGGTTCTACGGGCTCGACTATGACCCCGCGACCGAAATCCTCGTGACGGCGGGCGCGACTGAGGCGATCGCCGCCGCAATCCTGAGCCTGACCGAGCCCGGCGATGAAGTCGTGGTGTTCGAGCCGTACTACGACTCGTACCCCGCGTGCATTGCTCTGGCCGGGGCGCGTCGCCGGACGGTAACCCTGCGCCATACCGGTGACCGGTGGGCGTTCGATGCGGAGGAACTACGCCAAGCGATCTCGCCTCGGACCAGGCTGATCTTGCTCAATACTCCGCACAACCCAACCGGAAAGGTCTTCGACGGCACCGAGCTCAAGCTCATCGCCGACCTGGCCGTCGAGCGTGACCTCATCGTTGTCACCGATGAGGTATACGAGCACTTGATCTTCGACGGGAGAGCGCACCTGCCGCTGGCCGGGCTCCCAGGTATGCGACATCGCACGGTCGCAATCGGCAGCGGCGGCAAGACGCTGAGCGTGACCGGATGGAAGATCGGCTGGGCGTGCGCGCCGCCGGCGCTCATCGCCGCCATTCGCACGGTCAAGCAGTTCCTTACCTACGTCAACGGCGGACCGTTCCAGCCCGCCGTCGCGATCGGGCTCGACCAGTCCGATGAGTTCTTCGCGCAGATTGCGGAGACCCTGCAGGGGCAACGTGACCTGCTCTGCGGAGGGCTCGCCGACCTCGGCTACGACGTCATCGTCCCGGAGGCGACCTACTTCGCGACCGTCGACGTTCACTCGGACGCGATCGCCTACTGCCGGCGGCTGCCACAGCATCATCGTGTGGTCGCGATCCCGACGGGCGTGTTCTATGACTCCGACGCCGGCGACAACTTGGTCCGCTTCGCATTCTGCAAGCAGGCCACCGTACTCGCCGAGGCCCTCAGCCGGCTGAAGGATGTGGAGAGATGAAGGTCGCAGCCATCCAGCACGACATCGTGTGGGAGGACGCCGAACGCACCCGCAAGAACGTCGCGCCTCTGATCGCTCAGGCGGCGGTCGCCGGGGCCCGGCTGATCGTGTTGACGGAGATGTACGCGACCGGGTTCTCCATGCAGCCGGAACGCATCGCCGAACACCCCGGCGGCGCAAATGAACAGTTCCTGGTCGACCAGGCCCGGGAGCACGGCAGCTACCTGGTCGGCTCCATCGCGCAGTGGGACCGTGCGGACGGCCGCGCGCGCAACGTTGCGGTCGTGGCCCAGCCCTCTGGCGAGGTCCAGCGCTATGCCAAGATCCACCCGTTCAGTTATGTCGGCGAGGACAAGCACTACGCCGCCGGCACGCAGTTCCTCACCGTCGACGTGGTGGCCAACGGTGAGTCCGTCCGAGTGAGCCCGTTCGTCTGCTACGACTTGCGATTTGCTGACGAGTTCTGGGCCCGAGCGGCGCTGACCGACATCTATGTCGTACCGGCAAACTGGCCGGAGCCGCGTCGAGAACATTGGCGCACGCTGCTACGAGCTCGAGCGATCGAGAACCAGGCCTATGTGGTTGGCGTCAACCGGGTCGGCACGGTGAAGAACGATCACTACGTCGGGGACAGCGCGATCGTGGACCCGGCCGGCCTTGTTCTCGTCGAGGCATCGATGGGTGAAACCGTGTTGGTCGCCGATGTGACAGCTGAGCGGGTCGCGAATGTCCGGAAGCGCTTTCCGTTCTTGGCTGATCGGCGCACGTGATGCGCCCCAGGCTTACGCACCGGTTCCGCGTCGCCACGGTTGTGCCCGGGGCGGAGGACGACGTGCTGGTCCGCCTCGCCGGTCTGCCTTCGACCATCCGCGCGCGCACGATCTCGACCTCGGCCGGCGTGGTGGTCACCTTGGAGCAGGAACGACGCGGCCTGCTGGCCTGGCGCCGGAGAACGGTCCGCTCGCTCCTGCGCCAGCTCGACCTCGTGACCCGCGGGACCACCCGAATCGACGCCAGCTCCGCCGAGTTGTCCGGGGCGCGTCGCCCGTGACCGACGCATGCCAGCTGGCCGAATCGTCAACTACAGGCGATAGAACTGTCACAGAAAGCACTCGATTGATTGCATAGCGTAACGACCGACATGCACCATTGTTTGGCCGTGATCACGAATCGACAACTTCTTGTCCCTGATGCCCAGTTGGCTCCTTCCGCATGCCTAGAGTGAGGGTCGATCTGAGGTGGGGGATGGCCAACGGCTATCCCCTGAGTCGATGGTGTGGTGGTTGCTTGAGTGCTTTCACGAAGGGCCACTCGGGCGACTATCAACATCCGGGGTGTTCAGCGGATGGGCTAGCGAATAACGTGCCTCGCTAGCCACAAGCTCTGAGACCAACCGGCACCATCCCGCTGGTTGGGTGAGAAGGAGGTCGCATCTCGATGACGATGCCGACCGGCGAACTCGATCAGGCGGTCGCCCAGGCCGAAGTGGGCATAACTGAGGCGCCGGCCGCGGTCCAGGGTCGATCTCTGTGGGCGCTGGCCTGGCGGCGTATCCGCCGCAGCAAGGTGGCCATGGCCAGCCTGGGCTTCATCGTGTTCCTGATCCTGTTGGCGATCTTCGCGCCTCTGATTGTCAAGATCAACGGCAATGATCCGTATACCTTCCACAACAGCACCTCGGTGCTCGACGATGGATCGGTCACTTTCACTCCAGGGCTTCCGCTACCCGGCTACATGTACCCGTCGTGGAACCATTGGCTCGGGGTTGAGCCACAAACCGGCCGGGACATCTTCGCTCGCGTCGCCTACGGCGCCCGGGTGTCCCTCACGATTGCTATCTGTGCCACGATCGTGGCTGTCGTCTTCGGCACCATCCTCGGCGCAACGGCCGCCTACTTCGGCGGGTTCCTCGACTCGGCCATCAGCCGGGGCATGGACCTGCTGCTGGCTTTCCCGGTCTTGCTCTTCACGTTGACCTTGACCCCGATCCTGCAGAACCGCCTGGGCAACACATTCTTGGGCCAGGGCAGCACGTTACCCATCGTGTCGCTGATCATTATCCTGGGGTTCTTCGGCTGGCCCTACTTGGCCCGAATAGTCCGCGGCCAGGTCCTTAGTCTCCGGGAGCGAGAGTTCGTCGAGTCGGCGCGCGCCATCGGATCGTCGTCCGGGCGCATCATCATGAAGGAGATCATCCCGAACGTCACGGCGGTCGTACTGGTCTACGCCACGTTGGCCATTCCGACGAACATCACGGCCGAAGCGGCCCTGTCGTTCCTCGGCGTCGGGGTCCGCGACCCCACGCCGTCGTGGGGGCAGATGCTCAACCAGTCCCAGAGCAACAACTGGTACCAGCTCGATCCCTGGTTCATGATCGTGCCCGGCGTCATGCTGTTGCTTACAGTGATGGCGTTCAACCTGCTCGGCGACGCAGTACGCGACGCCCTGGATCCCCGTGCGAGCCGCGGCTAGCAACGTTCTTGCTCTCGATTTAGTGCCGCTGAAGGGCTCACAAGGTCCTTCCGATCACCAAGAAAGGACACGATTACCGAATGAATCGTCGCAGAGTCATCGTTGCGACCGTGGCAGGGACAGCAGCCGTTGCCCTGGTCGCGGCCTGCTCGAGCTCGAAGAGCAACAACAACGGTGGTGGCGCAAGCGGTGGCGCAAGCTCCGCGCCGGCATCAGCGGGCAACGCAGCCGGCCTGAACAAGGTGATTCAGCCTGGCTTCACCACCAAGGGCGGCACGGTCAACATCCTGTCCGACGCCAACTTCGAGCACCTCGACCCGGTGCAGAACTACGTCACCAACTCCGGTGAGCTCGGCCGGCTGATCTATCGGACGCTGACCTTCATCAAGGACACCCCCGGCCAGAAGCCGCAGATCGAGCCTGACCTCGCCGAGAACCTGGGTACGCCATCGGCGGACAAGAAGACCTGGACCTACAAGCTCCGCACCGGTTTGAAGTTCGAGGACGGCACGCCGATCACGAGCAAAGACATTAAGTACGCGGTCGAGCGGTCCTTCGCGACGGACATCTACAAAGACGGCGCGACGTACATGACTGACCTGCTCGAGAACCCGAACAACTACGCCGGTCCGTACAAGGATCCGACCAAGGACCTGGCGGGCGTGCAGACCCCGGACGACAGCACAATCGTGTTCAAGTACGCGTCCGCGCAGCCCGAGTCGGACTGGATTCTGTCGCTGTTCTACACGGCCCCGGTGCCCAAGGCCAAGGACGACAAGCAGAATTACGACTTCCACCCGGTGTCATCCGGCCCGTACAAGATCTCGAGCTACACGCCGGACAAGTCGCTCACGCTGGTCCGCAACACCAACTGGGATGCGTCGACCGACCCGAACCGCCCCGCGCTGCCGGACAGCTTCGTGGAGACGTTCGGAATCGACCTGCCCACGATCAGCCAGCGGCTGATTGCCGATCAGGGTGCGGACAAGAACGCCACCACGCTGGAGAACTCCGGCGCCCTGCAGAACGCCGACCTGCCGAAGATCAAAGAACCGAGTGTCAATGCGCGGTTCACGAACGGCGCGACCCCGTGTGTCGACTACGAGGTATTGAACGTCCAGAAGATCAAAGACGTCAACGTTCGCAAGGCGATCGCGATGGCCATCAACCGGCAAGCCATCGCGACCGTCTACGGTGGAGCGATCTTCGGCTCGGTGATCGACACCATCGTGTCGCCGTCGATCCAGTCGACCGTCCCCAATTTCGCGCCGCCGAACCTGGGGCTCAAGCCGACTGGTGACCCGGCCGCGGCCAAGGCGTTGTTGAACGGGCAGAGCCCGACCATCCACTATGGCGTAGCCAACACGTCGGTGAAGCAGAAGACGGTCGCGACGCAGATCCAGAACGACCTCAAGGCGGCCGGCATCAATATGGTCATCGACCAGATTCCGCAGAGTTCTTACTACAAGACCCTCCGTAGCGATAGCCCGCCGGACATGGCCCGCGCGGGCTGGTGCTGGGACTGGCCGACCATGGCTGCGACTACGCCACCGGTGCTGGGTGGTAACTCGGATCTAACGAAGTGGAACGCGAACAACTTCTCGATGACGGACGACACCACGGTGTTCAAGAACATCGCGGCCGATGTCTCGGCGGCGAATAACTCCGGGTTGAACGACATCACGAACCAGCAGCTGTCTCAGGTGTGGCCGCTGCTGTCGACGATCTCGTCCAACGACCCGAACGTCGTCGGCTCGAACCTCCGCAACGCGGGCGTCTCGACGATCTTCGGCGAGATCGACCTGAACACCATGGGAGTTCAGCACTAGTAGTCAGCACACATCCCTGCAGGAAACAAGGGAATAGGAGGACGAGTCGGCTGGCTCCCGCCCTGGGCGGGGGCCAGCCCACTCTCGCGGAGATGCTCAGATTTCTCATCCGGCGCTTCCTGGCCTTGATCGCGCTGCTGATCGCGACGAGCATCGTGACGTTCCTGCTGTTCTTCGCCGGGCCGGCCGATCCCGCGGCCGACTCGTGCGGCAAGGGCTGCACGCCCGAGCGCATTGCACAGGCTCGGGTTGCTCTCGGCCTGGATAAGCCCCTCGTCGTCCAGTACTTGCAGTACATGAAGGGACTCGTCGCGGGGCGGGAGATGGGTCCCCCGAGTGGTAGGTACTGGTGCAGTTGGCCGTGCTTCGGCACGTCGTTCCAGAACAACCGGCCGGTCTGGGACCAAATCAAGACCGCGCTGCCCTACACGCTGTCGATCGCTATCGGTGCCGCAACGATATTTCTGATCTTCGGAGTGCTGATAGGCGTCGCCGCCGCCTTACACCGGGGAAAATGGCCGGACAAGATCGCCGTGGCGATTTCATCGGTCGGTGTCTCACTGCCGGCGCCGTTCATCGGGTTGTTATTTCTGTGGATTGTGGTCGGCAAGTGGCAGATCCTGCCTTACACATCCAACACGGTCACCTCACCGTGGAACCCTGATCCGTGGACCTGGGCTAGGAACTACATCCTCCCCTGGCTCACCCTCGCGCTGATCTTCGGAGCCAACTACGTGCGCCTGACGCGGGCCAACATGATCGAGACAATGGGCGAGGACTACATCCGCACGGCCCGGGCCAAAGGGCTGCCGAGCCGGACCGTGACCCTCAAGCACGGCCTGCGTGCCGCGATCACCCCGGTCGTCACGGTATTCGGCCTCGACCTGGGCGCGCTGCTTGGCGGTGCCGTGCTGACCGAGACGATTTTCAGCGTGCCCGGGTTGGGCCGCACCGCCGTGAACGCCACCTTCAACGAGGATCTGCCCGTCGTTATGGCCGTCGTCCTGTTCTCGGCCTTCTTCATCATCTTCGCCAACATCATCGTCGATATTCTGTACGCTGTGATCGACCCCAGGGTGAGGTTGAATTGATGGTGCCAGTGTCGCGGGCAGTCAAGCGCCGTGCGAGGTGCCCATGACCGGGGCTGAGCGCGTCGCCATCGACGTCGAGGCCGTCACCGCCGAGCCGGCGTCCGACGCCTTCCTGAGTGTGCGCGATCTCCAGGTCCAGTTCCCGACCGAGGACGGCATCGTCCAGGCTGTCAACGGCATCAATCTCGACCTCGCTCGCGGCCAGACGCTCGGCATCGTCGGCGAATCCGGCTCGGGCAAGTCAGTGACGAGCCAGGCGATTTTGGGGCTGCTCAAGGGCACCAGTGCGGAGGTCACCGGTTCGATCACGCTCGACGGTCAGGATCTCGTCCGGGCCAGCGAGGCGGACATGCGGAAGTTGCGCGGCGACGTCATGTCGATGATCTTCCAGGATCCGTTGTCGTCGATGCACCCGTTCTACCGAGTCGGCGACCAGATCCGCGAGGCCTACCTGGTGCACAACCACGTGGGTAAGAAAGCCGCGCACCAGGCGACCGTGGACATGCTCCGGCGCGTGGGCATACCGAATCCGGAAAGCCGGTACCGCGACTACCCGCACCAGTTCTCCGGCGGAATGCGCCAGCGCGCGATGATTGCCATGGCGCTCATCTGCAACCCCAAGCTCCTGATCGCCGACGAGCCGACGACCGCGCTCGATGTCACCGTGCAGGCACAGATCCTCGAGTTGATCAAGGATCTGCAACGTGAGTACAACTCGGCGGTCATACTGATCACCCACGATCTCGGGGTCGTCGCGGAGACCTGCGAGCGGGTGCTCGTCATGTACGGCGGTCAGTGTGTGGAGATGGGCACGGTCGAGGAGATCTTCTACCGCCCCGAGATGCCCTATACCTGGGGATTGCTCGGCTCGATGCCGCGGATGGATCGCAAGCGACAGGCGCGACTCCAGCCGATCC
The DNA here is from genome assembly GCA_963809815.1 of uncultured Actinomycetota bacterium. Classification (GTDB taxonomy): domain Bacteria; phylum Actinomycetota; class Actinomycetes; order Mycobacteriales; family Jatrophihabitantaceae; genus CAVVJA01. Next base: position 125,263 of record CAWELM010000025.1, on the reverse strand, counting down.
CGGGCCAGCCACCGTCGCTGATCAAGGTGCCAAAGGGCTGCGTCTTCAACCCGCGGTGCCGGTTCATCGACCACGTACCAGGAAACGCGTGCCGGGAGGTTCGACCGGATCTCGTCGCCGCGGCCGGCAGTCACCCGGTGCGGTGTCACATCGACTCGGCTGAACGTAAACGGATTTGGATCTCCGAGATCGCGGCGAAGCTGTGAGCACGCGATGACCCACCGCCCGCCCCAGGATGGACAACCGCCGACGATGACCAACGGCACCGCCGAGACAACCGAGCGCACCGCCGATACGTCTGAAACGACCCAGCCGGACGTCCACCCGGCGGCCGACGACCCGCACGCCCTGCTCACGGTCAATCGGGTCCAGAAGCACTTCCCGATCAAGCAAGGAGTCCTGTTCCAGAAACAGGTGGGGGCGGTCAAGGCCGTCGACGGGGTGTCCTTCTCGGTTCGGGCGGGCGAGACGCTCGGTCTGGTGGGTGAGTCGGGCTGCGGAAAGTCGACGACCGGCCGGGTGATCACCCGATTGCTCGAGCCCACGGGCGGCTCCATCACATTCGAGGGCCGGGAGATTTCGCAGCTCAAACGGGACCAGATGCGGCCACTCCGGCGCGACATCCAGATGATCTTCCAAGACCCTTATTCGTCGCTTAATCCACGCCACAACATCGGGGCGATCGTCGGAGCCCCGTTCCGGATCCAAAAGGTCAAAACGGAAAAAGGCGTCAAGGCCGAGGTACAGACGCTGATGGAGCGCGTCGGCCTCAACCCCGAGCACTACAACCGCTACCCGAACGAGTTTTCCGGCGGCCAGCGGCAACGCATCGGTATTGCGCGGGCCATCGCCCTTCGGCCGAAGCTGGTCGTGTGCGACGAGCCGGTATCGGCCCTGGACGTATCCATCCAGGCGCAGGTCGTGAACCTGCTCGAAGACCTGCAGAGCGAGTACGACCTCGCCTACATCTTCGTCGCTCACGACTTGTCCGTGGTGCGGCACATTTCCGACCGTGTCGCAGTGATGTACCTCGGCAAGATCATGGAGCTTTCCGATCGGGACGTGCTCTACGCCGAGCCGATGCACCCGTATACGCACGGGCTGATGTCCGCGGTTCCCATCCCAGATCCGCAGAAGGAACAGCAGCGGGAACGAATCCTGCTCACCGGCGATCTGCCGAGTCCGATCAATCCGCCGTCCGGTTGCGTGTTCCATACCCGGTGTCCGAAGTACCGCGAAGAGCTCACCGACGTCCAGAAGGAACGCTGCCGGGTCGAGATCCCCGAGTTGGAGATCAAACGCGAGGCCCACTTCGTCGCCTGCCACTTCGCCGAGGTCAAGGCCGAAGTGGTCGGCGAGGACATCGAGACCCCGGCGACGGCGCTGATCCCGTAATCTTCGGACGGTGATTCCGTCCCGTCGGCTGCTTCTTCTGCACGCCCATCCGGATGACGAGGTCATCACGACCGGCGCGACGATGGCGTACTACGCGGCGCAGGGAGTTGGCGTCACGCTGCTCACGTGCACCTTGGGTGAGGAGGGCGAAATTCTCGTGCCGTCGCTCACCCAGCTGGCGAGTGACCAGGCCGATCAGCTTGGTGGCTACCGGATTAGTGAACTCGCTGCGGCGATGGCCCGCCTCGGAATCACCGACCACCGCTACTTGGGCGGCCCAGGGCGCTACCGGGATAGCGGAATGACGGGCACCTCAGCAAATAACCATCCGCGGGCGTTCTGGCGGGCAGATGGGGACGGGGCGATCTTCGACGCAGCCGTGGCGGCAGCCGTCGATGTCATCCGCGAAGTGCGCCCACAGGTCGTCGTGACGTACGACCCCAACGGGCAATACGGGCATCCCGACCACATCATGGCGCACCGGGTCGCGACTGCCGCCGTCGATGCCGCAGCCGACCCGGCCTACGACCAGGTTGCGCGCGAGCCGTGGTGCGTGACGAAGATGTATTGGACGGCCGCACCTCGCTCGGTGCTGCGCCGCCAGCAGGCCGCGATGCGAGCCGCCGGTAAGCCCTTCCTGGGCGTCGAGAGCATCGAGGATCTGCCGTTCGGGGTCGAGGACGATGAGGTGACGACGGCCGTGCATGCGGTCGGCTTCGGGGACGCCAAGATGCGGGCGCTCGCCGAGCACGCGACCCAGGTCACAGTCGACGGGGATTTCTTCGCACTGTCCAACCAACTCGGCCGCGAGATCGAGTCGACCGAGTACTTCCGGCTCGTGCGCGGGGTACTCGGCCCGGACCGCGGCGACGACGGTTGGGAGAGCGATCTGTTCGATGGCCTGACCACGTGACGCTTGAGCGACCCATGGGAAAGGCCGAAGCCCCCGAGCCTCCGCGAGCGGACACGGAGAGCCCAGCCGTCGCGGCTGTGGGTATGGTGCTGTGCGGACTCGCGGCACTGCTCGCCGGACTGGTCGAGGTGTTGCTGACCCCGCTCTACGTCGGGCGGTGGCTGTTCCCGGTCACGCTCCTCCTGGCGATCGTGACGAACGTCGCGCTGCCTCTACTCGCACGACAATTCATCGACGCGACAGTCGCCGCCACCATCCCGGTGGTTCTCTGGTTGCTCACCGTGCTCGTGTTGAGCTTGCCCCGCCCGGAGGGCGATGTGCTGCTGCCGGGGGGAAGCGGCGCCCAGCAGTGGGTGTCCTACGGGCTGGTCCTGGTCGGCGGAACGGCGGGTGCGATCACGATTGCGCTGACGGCGAGGCGTTCCCGGTTGCGTCCGCCGGCCCAGTCGGGGGTGTCCACCCCGACCCGTCGGTGAAAGGCCGGCGATTCGCCTCCGCAAGTGCCTCCCGAACAGCGACCACCGCCGCCTGCGGCAGGTCCGTCTCGACGAGCGCCGCTCCGGGGAAGCGAGCCAGCTCCCGTTGCAGATCGGCGAGCGACACGTGGCTGACGAGCAAAGCCAACCCGGTTCGCCCCGGCGGCACCGCAGTCCGTAGTTCGGCGACCGTGCTGTCTTTGATGCCGGTGTCGACGAGCTTCGCGTACAGGGCGCCGCCTCCGGCACTCGCCGCGCCGACGACCAGCCCACCCAACGGACCGGCAAACAACGTACCCAGGAGCAAGCCCCAGACGCCACCACCGAGGGCTCCCCGCGTCGGGGTGACATCGGTCGTCTCGGTGACCCGCGAACTTCCGTCCGCGTTCCGATTGACGATCACGGCGTCATGGAGCTGCAGGTCGCCGTCCTTCTGCAGGCGCGCCGCCACCAACAGGAATTCCTGCGCCTTCAAGGAATCGTCGAAGGAAATGACGAGCAGCTTCTGGTTGGTCGATAGCGTCATGTCGGGATCCTAGTGGCGGGACATTAAGGCGTCTGAGTCAGCCGGGCGCTACTAGCGCGGGGCTCGAGTCGGTATCGGTACACATGGTGGTGCCAGTAGCCCAGACCGGCATACAGCCGGATCGCCGCATCATTCGGCGTCTCGACCTGCAGATAGCTGCGCGAGGCCCCGTGCTCGCGCATGGCCCACTCGCGAAGCGCACTTACGAGCGACGTTGCCACCCTGGTACGGCGGGCACGAGGATCGACCTCGACCGCGGTCAGCCCGAGCCAATCACTATCGACCGCGCCCCGAGCTACGCCGAGTGTCTCGCCGCCCCGGCGCAGGGTCGCGAAGCCGACCCGGTCGTGCCGAGTCAGGATCGCACGCCCGAAATCGGGCCGCTCCGGTTCGCCGCGATAGTGGTAGCCGGCGAGCCAATCCGCCGACGGGACGGGCGCGATCTCGACCGGTTCGGTCGGCGGCGGCACTGCGGACAGCTCCGCGATCATGACATCCACGTCGGCCAGCGCGGAGAAGCCGCGGTCGGCCAAGGCGTCGTCCAGAGCCACTCGCGCGGGCAGCGGACAGCTGACCAGGAGCGGCAAGCCTCGTGCGCGGTACCAGTCGTACGCAGCGGCGACGGCCTCCTCGAGCGACCCCTGAACCGGCCGCAACGGCAACGCCGAGTTGGCCCGGCGGCTGAATCCGTGGTCGGCGCGTAGCAGCCAGCCTCGCGACCACGTCGTGTCGATGGGCCGCCAGCCACGCGCGGATATCTCCTCGAGCGCGAGGATGTCGCGCGGCGACGCGGCAACGACCTTCGCGGCCACGACTCGATCGAGGGGCACTCGTCGTAGCTTGCCGTCGGCGCGGCGAACCACCGCGTGCGTGGCCGTGACTTCGACCAGCTCGCCGACGATGTCGTGGTATGGCGGCTCGCCGGACCCGCCGCCGTGGCGTACCACCACCCGACGACCCACCCAGTCCTGCCGCATGGGCGGCATACTAGATTCGGACATGGCCGCTCGACCTGTCCCTCCGGAGGACCGCACCTGTGACCTACGTGATCGCCGAGCCGTGCGTCGATGTGCTCGATAAGGCTTGCATCGAGGAATGCCCGGTCGACTGCATCTACGAGGGCGGCCGGATGCTGTATATCCATCCCGACGAGTGCGTCGACTGCGGCGCGTGCGAGCCGGTGTGCCCAGTGGAGGCGATCTTCTACGAGGACGATCTGCCCGACAAGTGGCGCGACTACACCCAGGCCAACGTGGATTTCTTCGACGAGCTGGGCTCTCCGGGCGGCGCCGCGAAGGTCGGGAAGGTCGACAAGGACCCGGATCTGATCGCCAACCTGCCGCCACAGGTATCCGAGCACTAACGCCCGACGGGCTGGGTTCCCCGTCCGGGTCAGGTCTGGTGCACGGTAGCGACAACCGCGTCCGTCGGCGCGTGTGACGTGCTCCAGCCGTGCCCGCGCTTCCATGTCCGCGCCGCATAGCCAACCTCGTCTATCCCCAGCCGGTCGGCGTTCGCCACGAACCAGGCGGCGGTCGCCCACGATGCGCCCGGCACGCTGACCGTACGGTCGGTGGTGGTCGGGGAGTGGACCGGCAGGTCGTCGGTAACGCTCGTCGCGATCGCCTTCGTAGACGCGACCTGGGTGGGTGCACGGAACGAGCAGCTAATCCCCGCGGGCGTCTTTCCGGTCAACGCGTCGGCGAGCGCCTGAGCTTCCGGCTCGTGGCGGGCATAACCCTCCGGGATGGCGGATATCTGAACCGCCTGGACCGCCTCTGTCAACGGGCGCGTCTGCCAGTTCGTGACCTTGACCAGGGCGTCGAGGAAGGCCCCAGTGGCGTAATGCACGTCGTTGAGCTGTTCCTCGGTGCCCCAGCCCTGCGACGGGCGTTGCTGGAGTACGCCGACCGAGTCCCGGTCGCCGGATCCGGCAGCTATGTTGCGGAGCTTGCTCTCTTGCAGACCGGCCGCGAGGGCCAGCACGGCCGCTCGCTCCGGCAGGCCGCGTTGCAGCACGACACCAACCATCGTTGATGCGACGGCGGCCTGGTCCGGATCTACCACAAATGCGCCCACGCGGCAGGAGTCGGCTTGGGTGCTCCTCTGCACCACCGACCAGAGGTACCGAGCACCGAAATAGATACCCGTGCCGGCAAGCACCAGGACGAGAATGACGACGATTCCCCGTCGGGCGACGCTGGCCATGGAAGTGAAGGAGGCTCGGATCGGCTGACTCTGGCTCATCGGGAGCGGCGCGAGCCTAGGCGTTGGCGTGTAGCGCCGCGTTCAGAGCGACGCCCGTGCCGGAACGCGGGAGTGCCTCCAGCGCGCCAGTCAGGCTGTTGCGTCGGAACAGCAGTCCGGACCGGCCGGATAGGTCGCTTGCACGAACCTGCGTGCCGTCGGGCTGCGTGAGCTTGGCTCCCGCGGTGATGTAGCACCCGGCCTCCACGATGCACTCGTCCCCTAACGAGATGCCAACTCCCGCGTTGGCGCCGACGAGGCATCGTTGGCCAATCGAGATCACGTGTTGGCCCCCGCCGGACAAGGTGCCCATGATCGACGCCCCGCCGCCTATGTCGGAGCCGTCGCCGACCACGACACCGGCTGAGATACGCCCCTCGACCATGGAGACGCCAAGTGTTCCGGCGTTGTAATTCACAAAGCCTTCGTGCATGACCGTAGTGCCGAAAGGCCAGGTGCGCCCCGAGCCGCACGCGGTCCGCATCGCCGATCCGGACGCCGGTCGGCACCACGTAGTCGACCATGCGGGGGAACTTGTCGACGCCGAAGACCTGCACCGGCCCGTGCCGCCGGAGTGCCAGGCGGGTCAGCTCGAAGCCGTCGACGCTGCAGGGTCCGGCGGACGTCCAGACGACGTTGTTGAGAACACCAAAGATCCCGTCGAGATTCAGACCGTGCGGGCGAACGAGCCGGTGTGACAGGAGGTGAAGGCGCAGGTAGGCGTCCGGCACGTCGGCGGGCGGGCTGGTCAGATCGATTTCGGTCAGGACGACCGCGAGCTTGACCCCCCGATCCTTCGCGCTCTCCCGAGTGCCTGTGAGCGCCGTAAGTCCCGGAGGCGCCACGGACGCCACGGACGGCCGACCCAGAGCCGGCTCCGGATACCAGGTGTCGAGGATGGCGCCTTCGACGGGCCCGGCGGCCACCGCGGTCATGAGGCCATAGCCCCAGGCGGTCGAACTCACGGGCCCACAATACAAATCGGTGCAGTGAAAGTATGCCGCGCAGCCGAAACGAGGCCGGCCGGTCGCGAACCTTGGGACAGCTCGGCAGGTAGCGTCAGTTGTCATGCTCGATCTCAGCGTCGACGGCGTGCAGGTCACTGCCGCGCTGGTTGACGTGCCATCGGTGTCCGGGGACGAGAAGGCCTTGACCGACGAGGTCGAGCGGGTCTTGCGCGGGTGCGCCCCGCTGGAGGTGGAGCGCACGGGCAACGTAGTGGTCGCCCGCACCCGGCTCGGCCTACCTCGCCGGGTCGTCCTGGCCGGACACCTGGACACCGTGCCGATCGCCGACAATGTGCCGTCGCGTCGCGATGATGGCCGCTTGTACGGCTGCGGGACGTCAGACATGAAGTCGGGGGTAGCGGTCGCCCTGCGGGTAGCGCACCAGATCGCGACGGGTGCACTTCGTCCGACAGTCGACGTCACCTGGATTTGCTACGACTGCGAGGAGATCGATGCGGCCCGCAACGGTCTGGGGCGGCTCGCCCGGGAGCGCCCCGAAGTCCTGCAAGCCGACCTCGGCATCCTGCTCGAACCGTCCAACGGTGTGGTGGAGGGCGGCTGCCAGGGCACGTTGCGGGCGGTCGTGCGCACGACCGGACGGCGCGCGCACAGCGCCCGACCCTGGCTCGGTGACAACGCCGTGCATGCGCTCGCGCCGATTCTCGCCCGGTTAACCAAGTATCAAGCGCGCACCGTCGAGGTCGAGGGACTCGTCTACCGGGAGGGCCTGAGCGCGGTCGCCGTCACGGGTGGCGTCGCCGGCAATGTCATCCCGGATGAGGCGTCCGTCACCATCAACCACCGATTCGCTCCCGACCGGACGGAGGCCCAGGCGGAGGCGCACGTTCGGGAGATGTTTCCGGAGTTCGAGACGTCGATCGTCGACTCGGCGCCGGGAGCCCGGCCCGGCCTCGCCGATCCGCTGGCCGCAAGCTTGGTCGCGGCCGTCGGATCACCCCCGGCCGCGAAGCTCGGATGGACGGACGTGGCCTGCTTCGGCGCGCTGGGGATCCCGGCCGTGAACCTCGGCCCCGGCGACCCTAACCTCGCTCACACCCGCGAGGAATCGGTCGAGGTGGCGCGAATCGCGGAAGTCGAGGCGGCCCTGGTCGCGTTCCTGAGCGAGGCTCGGGACCCGGGGCGAGCTACCGTTCCCGGATGAGCATCGACGAGCGGCCGGCCCGTGACCCGCACGGATCGGGCCCGGCCGAGCGCGTAAACGGTCCGGTGCTGCGCCGCAGGCAGCAGATCAGAACCGAGACGACCGATCAGCGATTGCTCGACCAGCGCGGGCCCTCGGACTGGGTGCACACCGATCCGTGGCGGGTTCTTCGCATCCAGTCCGAATTCGTCGAAGGATTCGGGCTACTGGCCGAGCTGCCACGCGCCGTCTCGGTCTTTGGGTCGGCGCGTACCACGCCCAGCCATCCGGAGTACGCGATCGGCCTCGCTCTCGGCGCCGCACTTGCCCGAGCCGGGTTCGCCGTCATCACGGGCGGGGGGCCGGGAACAATGGAAGCCGTCAACCGCGGAACGTCCGAGGCGGGCGGCGTGTCTGTCGGGCTGGGCGTCGAGTTGCCGTTCGAGCAGCGACTCAACGACTGGGTTGATATCGGCATCAACTTCCGGTACTTCTTCGCCCGTAAGACGATGTTCGTCAAATACGCGCAGGCCTTTGTGATCCTGCCGGGTGGTTTTGGCACGCTCGACGAGCTGTTCGAAGCGCTCACTCTCGTACAGACCCGCAAGGTCACTCGATTCCCGGTCATTCTCCTCGGCCGCGAGTATTGGAAGGGCTTGGTTGACTGGCTTACGACGACCGTGTTTCCGGCCGGCAAGATCAGCTCGACGGACCTGGAGCTACTCACGCTCACGGACGACGTAGACGAGGCGGTGGCCACGATTGTGGCCGCAGCGTTTTCCCAATCCGCGCAGGCGAAGGTCGAGGAGCGGGCCTACGAGCAGGCACAACGCGTGCACGCTAACGATGCCGAGTAGCCCCGGACATGCCGGCTATCTGCGTTTTCTGCGCGTCGTCACAGCTGATCCCGCATTCGTATATCTCTCTGGCTGAGCAAGTCGGTGGTCGGCTGGCGGCTGGTGGGCATTCGCTCGTCTACGGCGGTGGCCGGGTCTCCATGATGGGTGGGGTCGCCCGGGCCGCCCGGCGTGGCGGGGCGCGGACGTTCGGTGTCATTCCGCACCGACTCGTCGACGTCGAAGACGCGGACGACGCCGATGCAGTTGTCGTCAACTCGATGCGCGAGCGCAAGCGGCTCATGGACGACCGAGCCGACGCATTCCTCGCGCTGCCCGGCGGACTCGGCACGCTCGAAGAACTCCTCGAGGTCTGGACGTCTGCGTCCCTCGGCATGCACGGCAAACCCATCGTCGTTCTGGACGTCGCCGGCTTCTTCGAACCGCTGTGGAAGTACCTGGCTGATCTGAGTCGCCGCGGATTCGTCCGCCAGGCTGCGGTCGACGTGGTGTACCGGACGGATTCGGTGGACGACGCGTTCGCCGAGCTGGAGCGCCGAGTCGGCTGACACTAAGTGCCCCACCCAGCGGCGCGTGTCACGATCGACGCGTGTTGACGCTGCTCCTCTACGGCCTGCTCGCCGTCCTCGTGATCGGCATCCTGTTTGTCGCCGCCGTGTACTTCCTCCCCCGCGGCGAGCAGCTGGCCACGCCGGCGCCTGACTCGCGCACCTGGGCCCAGCTGCCGCGCGGCCACATCCGGCCGGACGACGTGACGGCGATGCGGCTGCCGGTCGCGTTACGGGGCTACCGGTTCGCCGAGACGGACCTGCTCCTCGACCGGCTCACCGACGAGCTGAGGGCCCGCGACGAGGAGATCGAGCAACTGCGCAACGGTCGGAGTGCGTTGCCGGAGCCGCCTGCGGGTGATGCGAATGTCGCGCGGGGAGCGGGAACGGCCACACCGCCAGTGCCCCCGACCCGGCCGCCCGGCCCGTCAACGGCGACGGAGCGGCCGTGGGCCCGGTCCGATGCAGACGAGTCGGACCCGAATGACCGCTGACGACCGCGTCCGCTGCGGGTGGGCCACATCGGCGCCGGAGTACCTGGCATATCACGACGACGAGTGGGGCCGGCCGTTGCACGGCGACCGCCCGCTGTTCGAGCGGTTGTCGCTCGAAGCCTTCCAGTCGGGCCTGTCGTGGCTGACGATCCTGCGCAAGCGGGCCGCATTCCGGGCCGCGTTCGCTGACTTCGACATCGCGGCTGTCGCCGGATTCGGGGACGACGACGTGCGCCGCCTGTTGGCCGACGCCGGCATCGTGCGCAATCGAGCCAAGATCGAAGCGACGATCGCCAATGCCCGTCGGACACTCGATGCCGTCCCGGAGGGATTGGACTCGCTCCTGTGGTCTTTTGCTCCGTCAGATCACCCGCAACCCGCGACGCTGGCGGACGTCCCTTCGACCTCCCCAGCCTCGACGGCGATGGCGCGAGAGCTACGCCGCCGGGGATTCCGGTTCGTCGGCCCGACCACCGCCTATGCCCTCATGCAGGCGACCGGGATCGTGAACGATCACGTCGTCAGCTGCTGGCTCGCGAACCGGATGGCAGGACGCTAGCGCCCGACGAACGCGGGCTTCTGTTTGGCGACGAAAGCAGCCACCCCGATGCGGTGGTCCTCGGTCGTTCCGGCACGTAGTTGCAGCTCGGCTTCCTTGGCGAGCGCGTCCGCCAGCGTGCTGGTCGCCCCGTACCGCAGCGAAGCCTTGATCGCGGCATACGCCGCCGTCGGTCCGGTGGCAAGCCGGGCCGCGAGCTCGGTGGCGGCCGCAAGCACCCGCTCCGGCTCGACGACCGCATTGACCAGACCCATCTCGAGCGCCGCATCCGCGCTGATCGGATCCGCGAGGAGCGAGAGGGCCATTGCGCGCGCGTAACCGACGAGCCGCGGCAGGGTCCACGACGTGCCGGTGTCCAACGACAGGCCCACGTTCGCGAACGCCATGAGGAACCCGGCCGACTGGCTGGCGATGCGGAAGTCGGCGGCGAACGCGATACCGGCTCCCGCTCCTGCGGCCATGCCGTTGACCGCGGCAATCACCGGCTTGGGCATCTCGACCAATGCCGTCACGATCGGGTTGTAGTGCTCGATCACGGTGCGTAACGGACTGGGGTCGTGCGCGCCGAGCAACTCCTGGTGCTCACGCAAGTCCTGGCCGACGCAAAACCCGCGGCCGGCGCCGGTGATCACGACCGCACGCACGCTCGGGTCAGTGGCGATGTCCAGGAGGGTCTCGAGGAATGCTTGTTTCAGCTCAACGGACAGCGAGTTCATCGACTGGGGACGATTGAGGGTGATTGTCGCCATTCCGTCGGTACGGTCAACGAGCAATACGTCTGTCACGATGTCGCTCCTGTCGCGGCGGTCCTGCTGCGACGCTAATCGGCGACTCGCACCGTGACTACCGCCGAAGCCCCGTCCAGGTGTGAATCGGTGACCCGGGCTGCGGCCGAGCGGCCGATGCTGGAGAATAGACGAGACGTCCCGCCGGTCTCGCGCGATCGGCTGGGCATGAACGTTGGAAGATAGCGCCGGGGGCAAGTGCTTCTGGTGCGGCATCGTGAGGAGGCACTCATGGCGGCCATGAAGCCGCGGACGGGCGACGGCCCGCTCGAGGTCACCAAGGAAGGCAAGGGCATCGTCATGCGCGTGCCCCTTGAGGGCGGTGGCCGCCTCGTCGTCGAGATGTCCGCTGACGAGGCGGGCGCATTGGGAGACGCGCTCAAGTCGGCCATTGGCTGACCAGCCTGTCTGACGCCCGCACGCCTCTACGGCCCCGGTGGGTGCCACGCATCGATGTCGTGGCGCGACCCGGGGCCGAGTGCTGCATACGCTGGGAGGTTCCACCGGAGTCGTGATCGACATCGTGGTGCGCGAGTCGGCGAAGGCCGATGTCCTGGCCCTCTGCGTCGGACCCGACGGGCCGCTTGTGGACGACGTCCCCGACGCGAGTTTGCCCCGGCCGGCCCGTACCGCAGTAGCGATCTTTGCTGAGGAGTCCGGTCCGGCCGTTCCGGGCGACGTGCGGGACTTGCCCTTACCGGCGCAGCGCCCCCGCCGTGTCTTGCTGGTGGCAATCGGATCCGGGCAGCCCACCGATATGCGCGCCGCCGGTGCCGCGCTGGCGCGCAGCGCGCGGTGCCGAAGGCTCACCGTGGCCGCTCCCGGGCTCCAGGCCGATCAAGTCGGTGCACTGATCGAAGGAATCGCGCTCGGTTCGTACCGATTCACCCTGCGAGCAAAGTCCGCGACCGATTCGGAGCTAACCGCCGTGGAGGTGCTGGCACCGGGCGCGGCAGACGACATCAAGGAGGCAATCAACCGAGCCCGAACGACGGCGGCCGCGACCGTGTGGGCCCGCGATCTGGGCAACGCCCGATCCTCGGTCAAGACGCCCGACTGGCTCGGGCGGCAAGCGGCGGCGGTCCTCACCCCGCTTGGCGTACGCGTGGACGTGCACGACGAGACCTGGCTCGCCGCGCAGGGTTTCGGAGGAGTCCTCGCCGTCGGCGCCGGGTCCAGGTCGCCACCGCGGCTGATCCAGGCGGCGTGGCGGCCGCGAAACTCGGGATCGACGCACCTCGTGATCATCGGTAAGGGCATCACGTTCGACAGCGGCGGGCTGAACCTGAAGCCGGGCGACAGCATGCGCACGATGTACACGGACATGGCTGGTGCCGCGGCGGCACTCGGCGCGCTACAGGCGGTTGCGGCCAGCCGACTTCCTATCCGGCTGACTGTTCTCGTTCCCGCTGCTGAGAACAGCCCGTCCGGCTCGGCGATGCGCCCGAGCGACGTCATTCGGCACTACGGCGGCCGGACGACGGAAGTGCAGAACACGGACGCCGAGGGGCGCCTCGTCCTCGCTGACGCGCTCGCTTATGCGGCCGCCCGGCTGCGGCCCACGGCCGTAGTGGATCTCGCCACCCTCACTGGTGCGATGAAGGTCGCGCTCGGCTTGCGTACCGGAGGGCTGTTCAGCACGGACGACGACCTGGCGGCTGCGCTCCTCGCCGCCGGCGCGGCGGCTGGTGAGCCGTTGTGGCGGATGCCGCTGGTCGAGGATCATGTTGGTCTGCTGGAGTCGGCGGTCGCCGACGCCCAGAACGCGCCAGGCAACCCGGGTGGGATCACCGCTGCCCTTTTCCTCCGACCTTTTGTCGGCTCAGCGCCATGGGCGCATCTCGACATCGCCGGTCCTGCTCGCGCCACCGCCGATGTCGGCGTCCTGTCCCAGGGCGCGACCGGGTTCGGCACCCGGCTGCTTATCCGTTGGGTCGAGAGACTGGTTCAGTGAGCGAGCGAGCATCGCAGGCGGCGCCAGCGCCGAGGAGTGGGGTGCAGGTGCGGAACGAGCGACCGATGAGCGCTCGCGCGAACAGGCCGTGTTAGGGAGCCGGTGACACCGCAGCCTGAGCTGGTCTTGCCCTACGTCGTGCGCATCGAGCGAACCGATCCCCCGACACGAACGGACGCTCTCGAGGCGGCGGCCCGGGGCGTGCTGCTGATGCTGACCCGACCTCCGCCCGAATGGGTTGCGGCGGTCCGGGCCTGGGACGGCCAGCGCATCCGCAAGGTCGTGCGGCGGGCGCGGGGAGCGGAGTGGCGGCGAGCCGAGGCCTTGCCCGGTCTCACAGTGCGCAATGGCTCGGCCGAGGTGCGCGTCTTCCCGCCAATTCCGGTCGACGAATGGCCGCGCGACCTGGCCCGGCTGCAGGTCGGCGGCACGGAACTCGACGATCCGACGCCCGCCCCGGTCAAGGGCGGCACTCCGCTCGTCCTGCTATCGCCGGACCTCGAGCTCACGGCCGGAAAAGCGATGGCCCAAGCGGCGCACGCCGCACAGCTCGGGTGGCGGGCGTCCGGCCTCGCCGACCGGGCCGCTTGGGCGGGCCAGGACTTCGACCTTGCCGTCCGCACGGCGACGCCAGCGGCGTGGCGCCGGGCGCTCAGCGCTGGCGTCCCGGTGGTACACGACGCCGGCTTCACCGAAGTAGCGCCGGACAGCCAAACGGCCGCCGTCGTGTTGCCCTGGCTAGTGTCCCCCTAGCGTCCGCCGCCGATCAAAGCAGCGAGTTGTAGAGCTGGACGGTGCGGGCGGCGATCGCGCCCCAGCCGAACTCGTTGACCGCGCGTTGGCGGCCCGCGAGCCCCATCCGGCGGGCCAAAGCTGGGTCTCCCGCCACTCGGTTGACCGCGTCGGCCAGGCCGGCTTCGAAGGCCCCCGGGTCACGCTCGTCGTATGGGACGAGCAGCCCGGTGCCCTCGGTCACGACCTCCGGAATGCCGCCAACGGCACTCGCGACGACGGCGGTCTCACAGGCCATGGCCTCCAGGTTGACGATCCCGAGCGGTTCGTAGATCGACGGGCACACGAACACGGTCGACTCGCTGAGGAGGCCAACCACTTCGGGGCGCGGCAGCATCTCGCGAATCCACACCACGCCGGTGCGATTCTTCTGCAGGTCGGCGACCATCGTTTCGGTCTCAACTGTGATCTCTGGCGTATCGGGAGCGCCGGCGCACAGGATCAGCTGGACGGACAGATCTAGGCTGCTCGCTGCGGCCAAGAGGTGCTTCACGCCTTTTTGCCGCGTTATCCGGCCGACGAAGATTGCCGAAGGCCGGCTCGGGTCGATGCCGTACTTGGCGAGCACGTCGGCACCGGGAGTCGGCTTGTACAGCGACGTGTCGATGCCGTTGTAGATGACGTGGACGCGGCTCGGATCCACGAACGGATAGGCCTGGAGGATGTCGCTCCGAGCCCCCGCGCTCACGGCGATGATGGCATCAGCGGTCGCTGCGGCCTGCTCCTCGGCCCACGACGAGATCCGGTAGCCGCCGCCCAGCTGTTCCGCCTTCCATGGTCGCGCCGGTTCCAAGGAATGGGAGGTGATGACATGGGGCATGCCGTGCAGCTTGCTGGCGAGCACGCCACCGAGATTCGCGTACCAGGTATGTGAATGGACGAGATCCAAGCCACCTGCCGCTTCCGCCATCTCGAGGTCGACCCCGAGCGTCTGCAGAGCTGCGTTGGCTCCGCGCAACCCCTCCGGCGTTACGAAGGCGTAGATGTTCGGATCGTCTCGGGGGGCGCCGAAGCACAAGACGTCGACGTCGATGAGCTTTCGCAACTCGTGCACGAGGAATTCGACGTGGACCCCCGCACCGCCATATACCTCAGGGGGGTATTCTCGGGTCAAGATGCCGACGTGCATGGGCGGGATCGTATCGCCACTTGCAGCGCTCACGTAGGCCTGTGGAGGCGCTGCGAGATGCCGAGACCACTAGGGTGAGCCCCATGGCGCGACAGCCACGGGTATTGGGCATGGTCCTTGCCGGCGGCGAGGGAAAGCGACTCTGGCCGTTGACTGCCGACCGGGCGAAACCGGCCGTGCCGTTCGGGGCAAGCTATCGCTTGATCGACTTCGTACTGTCCAACCTCGTCAACGCCGGCTACCTGCGGATTTGCGTCCTGACACAGTACAAGTCGCATTCGCTCGACCGGCACATCACAACGACCTGGCGTTTGTCGACCCTGCTCGGCAATTACGTCACGCCGGTTCCTGCGCAGCAACGGCTCGGACCGCGGTGGTACACGGGCAGCGCCGACGCGATCCTGCAGTCCTTCAACCTCATCTATGACGATCAGCCTGACTACATCGTGGTGTTCGGAGCCGACCACGTGTACCGGATGAACCCCCGCCAGATGGTCGAGCGGCACATCGAGAGCGGGGCCGGCGTTACCGTGGCCGGCATTCGCGTGCCACGTACGGAGGCGTCCGCTTTCGGCGTCATCGATGCCGAGTCCGACGGAACGGTGAAGCAGTTTCTCGAGAAGCCGAAGGACCCGCCCGGGCTCCCGGACAACCCGGATGAGACGTTCGCCTCGATGGGCAACTATGTGTTCACGACCGACGCGCTGGTCGACATCTTGAAGAGAGACGCCCAGAACGAGAACTCGGCACACGACATGGGCGGCAGCATCATGCCGATGATGGTCGAGAAACAGGCCGCGAACGTCTACGACTTCAGGGACAACGACGTGCCGGGCTCGGAGGACCGGGATCGCGGTTACTGGCGCGATGTCGGAACGCTGGATGCCTATTACGACGCCAACATGGACCTGATTGCCGTCCATCCCGTGTTCAACCTCTACAACGCCCATTGGCCGATTTACACCAACCAACTGCAGTTGCCTCCGGCGAAATTCGTCGAGGGTGGCCTTGCGCAGGAGTCGATCGTCTCGTCCGGAGCGATCGTGTCCGCGGCCACGGTGCGTCAATGCGTGGTGTCGCCGAATGTCCGGGTCAGCGCCGGCGCGTACGTCGAGGGCTCGGTCCTCATGGACAGCGTGCAGATTGGCCCCGGCGCGGTCATACGGCGCGCGATCCTCGACAAGAACGTGGTCGTCCCGGAGGGCGCGCACATCGGGGTCGACCTGGATGCCGACCGGGCCCGTTATCACGTCAGCGACAGCGGCGTCGTTGTACTCGGCAAGGGCCAGCAGGCACATTCCTGACCGGCTCTGTTTGCGGCGCTCGACCGATCCCGGCGGGAAGCGACTCGAGTCCGCCCGATAACCCGGCGGTAACGGTTAGGGCGCTATCGGCTTCCGCCGGCGTCTGGTGGCCTAGATTGAGCCAATCCATCGCACTCTGGAGGCCCCTCGGTGTTGAAACACTCGCGTGCTCTGTCCATCATCATTGCGTCGCTCTCCGTGAGTGCGCTAGTGCTCACGGCGTGCAGCAGCAACACAGAGACGTCGACTCCTCCCGCGGCTAGCGGCGCGGGCAGCGGCGGCTCGTCAAGCGCTGCCGTCGCCAAGGTCGACGCGATAGCGGCACTCGTTCCCGACAAGATCAAGTCCACGCGGCAAGCTCATCGTCGGGGTAAACGTCCCGTATGCACCGAACGAGTTCAAGGACTCGAGCGGCAAGATCGTCGGATTCGATGTCGATCTCATGGATGCGGTCGCCACGGTGCTTGGCCTTACCCCCCAGTACACCGAGGCTGCGTTTGACAAGATCATCCCGGCGATCCAAGCAGGGACATACAACGTCGGGATGTCCTCGTTCACCGACAACAAGGAGCGGGAGAAGACCGTCGACTTCGTGACCTACTTCAGCGCGGGCATCCAATGGGCGGCGCCCGCCGGAAAGACAGTCGACCCGAACAACGCGTGCGGCCTGAAGGTCGCCGTGCAGTCCACGACGGTCGAGGACACCGACGAGATCCCGGCGAAGAGCAAGGCTTGCACGTCCGCAGGAAAGCCGGCCATCAACAAGCTCAAGTTCGACCGGCAGGACGACGCAACTAACGCGCTCGTGCTCGGCAAGGTCGATGCGATGTCCGCCGACTCACCGGTGACGGCCTACGCCGTCAAGCAGAGCGGGGGGAAGATTCAGCTTGCCGGTCAGATCTTCGACTCGGCCCCGTACGGCTGGCCGGTAGCCAAGGGCTCCGCACTCGCGATGGCCATGCAGAAGGCGGCCCAGTCGCTGATCGACAGTGGCGCATACCTCGCCATCACCAAGAAGTGGGGGGTCGAGGCCGGAGACATCAAGACCGCGCAGATTAACGGCGCGCAGAGCTGACCTGCCATGACCAGCACGACAACGGTTAGCGAACCGGAACTCATTGAGGCCGTCCCGCTGCGTCACACGGGCCGCTGGATCGCGGCGACCATCGTCCTGATCCTGGTCGGCCTGTTCATCTACGGCGCGGCGACGAACGATGCCTTCGACTGGAGCACCTACGGGAAGTACCTGTTCGACAAGCGAATTTCGCAAGCAGCGGTCGTCACGCTCGAGCTCACCGTGCTGGCCATGCTCCTCGGCATCGTTCTCGGCGTCGTGCTGGCCGTGATGCGGCTCTCGCCGAACCCGGTGCTGAGGAGCACAGCGTGGGTGTACCTGTGGATCTTCCGGGGCACGCCCGTCTACGTGCAGCTGGTGTTCTGGGGGCTGTTCACCTCGATCTATCGGCAGGTCGACATCGGGATCCCATTCGCCGTCAGACTCGCGGATTTCAACCTGCAGGGTATCGACGCCGCATTCACATTCGCGGTGATCGGCCTCGGGCTCAACGAGGCCGCCTATATGGCGGAGATTGTTCGGGCCGGCATCACCTCGGTCGGCGAGGGGCAGACCGAGGCCTCGGTCGCCTTGGGCATGACGTGGTCGCAAACGATGCGGCGAACGGTGTTGCCGCAGGCCATGCGTGTGATCATCCCGCCGACCGGCAACGAGGTGATCAGCATGCTCAAGACCACCTCGCTGGTCACCGCGGTACCGCTCACGACCGATCTCTACTCGAAGGCACGGGACATCTCGGGCGCGAACTTCCGGCCGATCCCGCTGCTGCTGGTGGCCGCCACCTGGTATCTGTTCTTCACCAGCATCTTGATGATCGGCCAGTACTTCCTGGAGAAGCGCTTCGCTCGTGGTTCGTCGCGAACCCTCACCAACCGGCAACTCCAAGCTCTGGCCGATGCCCAGGTGGAATCAATGGAATCGCAGGAGAAGCGATGAGCGAAACCGCCACCGAGAACGGCGCCGATCGCCCGATGGTGCACGCGGAGCAGGTGCACAAGAATTTCGGTGCGCTCAAAGTCCTGCGCGGCATCACGCTCAACGTCGACCGGGGTGAGGTGCTGTGCATGGTCGGCCCGTCGGGTTCGGGCAAGTCGACGTTCCTGCGCTGCATCAACCACCTGGAGACGGTGAATGCCGGGCGGCTGTACGTCGACGGGGTGCTCGTGGGCTATTCGGAGAAGCACGGCCGGCTCTACGAGCTGGCCCCACGTGAGGCCGCGCGGCAGCGGCGCGACATCGGCATGGTGTTCCAGCACTTCAACCTTTTCCCGCACCGCACAGCCCTGGAGAACATCGTCGAGGCGCCGGTCCAGGTCAAGCGGACGAAGAAGGCGGCGGCGGTGGCGAAGGCCCGCGATCTGCTGGCTCAGGTCGGGATGTCCGAAAAGGCAAACGCCTACCCGGCCCAGCTGTCCGGCGGTCAGCAACAACGGGTCGCGATTGCCCGGGCGCTTGCCATGGACCCCAAGCTGATGCTCTTCGACGAGCCGACGTCCGCCCTGGACCCGGAGCTCGTCGGCGAGGTCCTCGACGTCATGAAGCAACTCGCCAGCGGCGGGATGACGATGGTCGTCGTGACCCACGAGATGGGCTTTGCTCGAGAGGTCGCCGACCAGTTGGTATTCATGGACGCCGGCGTCGTCGTCGAGGCGGGCAATCCGCGCGAGATATTGGCCAATCCCCAGCACGAGCGGACCAAGGCATTCCTGTCCAAGGTGCTCTGACCGGTGCGCGCGACCCGGTAACGCGGTTGCGCTTGCCCTCGACGGCACCGCTCCTCGGGCGTACCTCGTCAGCTGACCCCCGGCGACCCGCCGCACCACCGCGAACGGGTGATTCGAAACAATGACCGGGTGATCGCCGTCCCGTCCGCGCACCTCGCGGCGGAGCTGACTAGGGCAGGCGCTGGCGACGTCGACATATCCACCCGCCGTCGGGCGGAATACTCCTCCGACGCCTCCAACTACCGGGTCGTCCCCGGCGCGGTCGTCTTCCCGCGCCATCGCGACGAGGTCGAGGCGGTCCTCGCGGTCTGCCGCCGTCTCGGTGTTGCTGTGACGTGTCGCGGCGCCGGAACGTCGATAGCCGGCAACGCGATCGGCTCCGGTGTCGTGATCGACTTTTCCCGCCATCTCCACCGGGTTCTTACTGTCGATCCGGATTCCCGCACGGCGAGCGTGGAAGCGGGCGCGATCCTCGACTCCGTCACGGCGGCAGCCGCCCAACACGGGCTGCGATTCGGCCCAGACCCGTCGACCCATTCCCGAGCCACCATCGGCGGCAGCCTTGGCAACAATGCCTGTGGCTCTCGGGCCCTGGGCTACGGCCGCACCGCCGACAACGTCGTCGACCTCGACGTCCTGACCGCGGCCGGCGTCCGCTTCACCGCCCGCAGCTATGGCCGGCACGGCCTCCCGGCGCGGGACCAGCCCGAACTGCCGATGCTCGCGGCGCTCGACGGGGTCGTACGTGATCGGCTCGGAATGATCCGTACCGAGTTCGGGCGGTTCAGCCGCCAGGTTTCGGGCTACTCGCTCGAACACTTGCTTCCCGAGCACGGCTTCGACGTAGCCCGGTTTCTCGTCGGGTCCGAGGGCACGCTCGGGGTGGTCACCCGAGCCACTGTCCGGCTCACGCCGGCGCCTGCAGGAGTCGCGCTCGTCATACTCGGCTACCCGGACATGGCCTCGGCAGCGGAGGCGGTCCCGGCGCTTCTGCCACACCGACCGCTAGCTCTCGAAGGTCTCGACGCCCGCTTGGTGGAGGTCGTCCGCAGGCGTCGGGGTGTTGCTGCCGTGCCCGCGCTGCCTCGCGGTGGCAGTTGGCTTTTTGCCGAGACGGGCGGAGCGACGGTGGCGGAGGCGGTCGCGGCCGGGAGAGGGCTGATTGCGGCAGCCGGGGCGCCGGACGGCGCTGTCGTCGCCGGTCCGGAAGCCGCTGCGCTGTGGCGAATCCGGGAGGACGGCGCCGGACTGGGTAGTCGGACACCGGATGGTGACGCCGCGTGGCCCGGGTGGGAGGACGCGGCGGTCCCGCCAGACCAGCTGGCTAGGTACCTGCGCGAGTTCGAGGCCCTGCTCGCCCGCTATCAGTTCGACGCGCTTATCTACGGGCATTTCGGTGACGGATGCGTACACGCTCGCATCGACTTCCCGCTCCGCTCGGCGACCGGTGCCATGCGCGAATTCGTCGAGGAAGCGGCGCACCTGGTCGCCGCGCACGGCGGCTCGTTGTCGGGCGAGCACGGCGACGGGCGGGCAAGGGGCGAGTTGCTGCCGATCATGTACTCGCCGGCGGCCATCGAGACCTTCGCGGCGATCAAGCACATCTTCGATCCCGACAACCTGCTCAATCCGGGTGTCATCGTCCGCCCCGCCCGGCTTGACGCTGACCTTCGCCTGCCAGCGGCGAAGGCGCTACGTGATCTGGCCTTCGCCTACCCGGACGACCGAGGCAATCTGATGGCCGCCGTCCACCGGTGTGTCGGCGTGGGCAAGTGCCGCGCCGACTTCACCGCCACTGGGGGCGTTATGTGCCCGTCGTATCTCGCCACCCACGACGAGAAGGACTCCACCCGCGGGCGGGCTCGGGTGTTGCAGGAGATGGCCAACGGCACGCTGGTGACCGGCTGGCAAGCGCCCGAAGTCGCTGAAGCACTCGACCTATGCCTGGCCTGCAAGGGTTGCGCGTCCGACTGCCCGACCGGGATCGACATGGCGACCTACAAGTCCGAGGTTCTCTACCAGCGCTACCGGCGCCGCCCGCGTCCGCGGTCGCACTACGCGCTTGGGTGGCTACCCCGATGGGGCCGGATCGCGTCTCGTGCCCCCAAGCTGGCGAACGTCTCGCTCCGCGGCCCAGGGTCCGGCCTGATCAAGCGCGTGGCTGGCGTTGACGGGCGGCGACCGCTCCCGAAGTTCGCGCGGCGCACGTTCCGCCAGTGGTTCGCCGGCCACCCGCCCGCCGACGGTGATCCGGTCGTGCTGTTCGTCGACACGTTCACCGACCTCTACTCGCCCCAGATCGGCCAAGCGGCTGTCCGGCTGCTCGAGCACGCCGGCTATTCAGTACGCGCTCCCTCGGACTCCTTGTGTTGTGGACTGACGTGGATCTCGACCGGACAACTCGACGGAGCGCGCAGGCAGTTGCGGCGGAGCGCCACGGCGCTCGACGGGTTGCTCACCGATGGGGCGGTCGTCGTCGGTCTCGAGCCGTCGTGCACCGCCGTATGGCGCACGGACGCCACCGACCTTCTGCCGGGCGATCGCCACGTGCGCCATGTCACGGCCAAGATCCGGACACTGGCTGAGGTGCTCACGGCCGCGGCCGGCTGGCGGTCACCGGACTTGACCGGGGTGCGCGGCCTGGCCCAACCGCATTGCCATCAACGGGCCGTACTCGGCTGGGAAGCCGACCGCAACCTGTTGACCGACGCCGGCGCGGAGGTGACGTCCGTGGGCGGATGTTGTGGATTGGCGGGCAACTTCGGGGTCGAACGAGGCCACTACGACGTCTCGGTGGCTGTCGCCGAGATCGCCCTGCTCCCGGCCGTCCGACGCGCGGCGCACGACGTCGTACTGCTCGCGGACGGGTTCTCCTGCCGCACTCAACTCGAACACCTGGCCGGCGCGCACAGTCAGCACCTGGCCGAGCTGCTCGCCGACCATCTTGACGGGAACCGCTCGTGACCGGATTCGTCCCCCCGCCCTACCCCTACGAACGGCTCGGCGAGGTCGCCAAACTCGCCGCCGCCCACGACGGGGGAGCGGTCGACCTCTCGATCGGTACGCCGTGCGACGCGCCACCGCCCGAAGTCATCGAGGCACTCGGGCTCGGGACGTCGGCCCGCGGCTATCCGCCATCGATCGGTACCGCTGCACTACGCGCAGCTGCCGCTCGCTGGATGCAGCGGCGGCTCGGCGCGACCGTCGACCCGGACACGCAGCTCGCCGCATGTGTCGGGACCAAGGAGTTCGTCGCCTCAGTGCCGGGCTATCTACACCTGCGGGATCCGTCTCGCGACACGGTCCTCTACCCGATCGTGAGCTACCCGACGTACGAGATGGGGGCCACGCTGGCCGGGCTGCGCGCAGTGCCTTACGCGCGGCTCGCAGACATCGACGAGGCGGATGCTGGCCGCGCCCTCGCGCTGTGGGTCAACTCGCCGGGCAACCCGACCGGGGAGCTCAGCGACTTGGCCGTGGCCGCGGCCTGGGGCCGCGCGCGCGGCATTCCGGTGCTGTCGGACGAGTGCTACGCCGAGTTCAGCTGGGCGGCCGGACCGACGACGATTCTGCGGTCAGGCATAGCCGGTGTGCTTGCCGTGCACTCATTGTCGAAGCGCGACAACTTCGCCGGCGCCCGCATCGGCTTCTACGCAGGCGACCCGGAGCTTGTCTCGTATTTGCGCGAAGTGCGCAAGCACGCAGGCCTCATGCCGGCCGGACCGGTTCAGCACGCCGCGATCGTGGCGCTCGACGACGACGCCCACGTGGACCGCCAGCGCGAGCGATACGCCCGGCGGCTCGAGCGACTACGTGATGTCCTCCGGGCCTGCGGGTATCCGGCTTCGCTACCCGATGGCGCTTTCTACCTGTGGGTCGCAGTGCCGAGCGGCGACGCGTGGGGGGCGGCACTGGACCTCGCTCGGCAGGCCGGAATCGTCGTATCGCCGGGCGAGTTCTACGGGCCAACCGGCACCGACCACATCCGGGTCGCGGCGGTTCAGCCGGACGAGCGCATCGACCTGGCGGCCCGCCGCGTCGGAGCCTGACCGCATCAGGAAAATGCGGTAATGCTGCCGACAAACTTCGGCCATACGATCTCGAGAATGGGCGACGTGTTCGATGGCTACCGCCGCGGCCTGGCGTGGGACGAGATGATCGACGAGACCGGATGCGCCCGCGCGCCATACCGAGCGCTCTTCGACTCGATCCGCAACATCGGCACGCAGGAGCTGCGCAGCGGCGCGGACGCACTCGCGCATTCCTACCTCAATCAGGGCGTGACGTTCGACGTCGGCGGTGAGGAACGGCCATTTCCCCTCGACATCGTGCCGCGGGTCATCGACGACGCGACGTGGCAGATCATCGAGTCGGGTGTGCGCCAACGAGTCAGGACGTTAGAGGCGTTTCTTGCGGACGTTTACGGGCCGGCCCGAGCCGTCGAGGATGGCGTCATCCCCCGCCGGGTCATCACCTCCTCCAAGCAATTCCACCGGCAGGCCTACGGCATCGAGCCGCCGAACGGCGTCCGCGTGCACATCGCCGGCATCGACCTCATCCGCGACGAGTCAGGCACCTTCCGGGTGCTCGAGGACAACGTGCGCGTCCCATCGGGCGTGAGCTATGTGCTCGCCAATCGCAGCGCGATGCGGCCGCAATGGGCTGAGACGCTCGGCCGGCTCCGACTACGGCCGGTGTCGCACTACCCGCAGCGACTGCTCGCCGCGTTGCGGCGGGCCGCTCCGGCGGGCGTCAGCGATCCGTGCGTTGTGGTGCTCACGCCGGGCGTCTTCAACGGGGCGTACTTCGAACACGCTTGGCTTGCTCGCGCGATGGGGGTCGAGCTGGTCGAGGGACGGGATCTGATCTGCAGTGGTGGCACCGTCCGGATGCGGGACACCCGGGGCGAGCGGCGGATCGATGTCATCTACCGACGGGTGGACGACGAGTTCCTCGACCCGGTGCAGTTTCGGCACGATTCGGTCCTCGGCTGCCCCGGTCTGTTGACCGCGGCTCGCGCGGGCAACGTCTCTATCGCGAACGCCGTCGGAAATGGCGTGGCCGACGACAAGCTCATCTATACCTACTTGCCGGATCTGGTGCGCTACTACTTCGGCGAAGAGCCCGTGCTGCCCAACGTGCAGACCTGGCGTCTCGAGGAACCGAGTGCACTACGGGAAGTCCTCGATCGGCTTCCGGAGCTGGTGGTCAAGCCGGTAGACGGTGCGGGCGGCAAGGGACTCGTGGTTGGCCCCCAGGCGTCCACCCGTGAGCTCGATCGACTGGCCAAACGACTGCGCGCTGACCCGCGTGGCTGGATCGCCCAGCCGGTTGTTCAGCTGTCGACGGTTCCCACCCTCGCCGGCAAGGGCCTGGCCCCCCGGCATGTCGATCTCCGACCGTTTGCGGTGAACGACGGCCATGACGTGTGGGTACTTCCGGGCGGCCTGACCCGGGTCGCCCTCGTGGAGGGATCGCTCGTCGTCAACTCGAGCCAGGGTGGCGGATCGAAGGACACTTGGGTGCTCGCTGGGGAACGGAGCCGGTGGGCCACGCCGCGTTCACCGGCTACCCCGACTGGTGACTTCGCACCCCTTCCGGCCCAGGATCAGCCGGTCGACGCACCCATGCAATCCCAACAGCAACAGCAGCAACAGCAGTCGGCGGTCCTCGCATGTTGAGCCGCATCGCCGAGTCGCTGTACTGGATCGGCCGGTACGTCGAGCGGGCGGAGGACACCAGCCGGATCCTCGACGTCCACCTCACCCTGCTCCTGGACGATCCGTGGGCGCCTGAGGACGTTGTCTGCGCTTCCTTGCTATCGGCGATGGGCGCCGAGGTTGCTCGGCCTGTGAATACGGCCGACGTGCTCGATCTGTTGGCGTGGGACAAGGCCGACCCGGCCGCCATCCTGGGATCGATCGCGGTCGCCCGCGAGAACGCCCGGCGCTCGCGCGAGGTGATATCGACCGACTTGTGGGAGTGCATCAACGTCACGTGGCATGACGCCGGCCGCGCCAGCCGCCGGACTCGCCCGCATGCGTTCTTCACCTGGGTGCGAGAGCGGGCAGCGGCGATAAACGGCACCGCCGATGCAACGCTCTCACGGGACGAGGCGTACTACTTCTTCAACCTCGGGCGCAGCCTGGAGCGAGCCGACATGACTGCCCGCCTAGTGGCGTCCCGGGCGTTGGCGGGGGACCACGGGCCGTCCTGGGTCACCCTGCTGTCCAGTTGCGGCGCCTACCAGGCCTTCCTGCGCAGCTCCCGGGGCGCGGTCGACGATCGCCGAGCCGCCGAGTTCCTACTGCTGGACCCACTGTTCCCCCGGTCGATGATGCGGGCGCTCGTCACTGCAGAAGGTTGCCTGGCCAAGTTGGGCGCCCAGGGTGACCCGCTCAGTCCCGCATCGGGCGAAGCGGAACGGGTTCTCGGCATGATTCGGTCCGAGCTCGAGTTCGCGCCGCGGGCAGCGCTGTTCGAGGACCTCTACAACGTCATGGAGCGAGTACAGAGTGCGTGCTCGGTGGCCAGCGACGCCGTGACTCGGCGGTATTTCCCGCACGGTCTCGTGACGTCGTGGATGGTGTCCTGATCGGCCGATGACGTGACCTCTCGAATCCGAGTGCGGCACCTGTCGCGCTACACCTATCCCGAGCCAGTTCTCGCGTCGTTCAACGAGGTGCGCCTCACGCCACTGCGGACGCAGTGGCAGACCCCGCTCGAAGCGGTCCTGCACGTAAGCGAAGCCACCTGGCAATTCCAGTACGACGACTACTGGGGTACACACGTTCGGGTCTTCGAGTCCCAGCATCAGCACCGGGTGCTCACCGTCGACGCCACCAGCCTGGTCGAGGTCGACGACGCCCGACGGCCACGCGCGCAACTTTCCACCAGCTGGTCCGATATGACGACTGCCCGGGTCGCCGACCGCTTCGCCGAATACTTGACGCCAACGCCCAGCAGCGCGCCGGAGCCTGACCTGCAGCTGGTGGCCTCCGGCTTCGCCGCGGCGCGCAGCCCGCACGAGACGGCCTTGTCTCTTGCGACCTACATTTACGACCAGATGACCTACCAGCCGGGATCAACCGGCGTCTCGACGTCCGCCGCTCAGGCGTGGCGGGCCCGGCGCGGAGTGTGCCAGGACTACGCGCACCTTCTCGTCGGCGCTTTGCGCCAGGTCGGCATCCCGGCGCGGTACGTGTCGGGCTACTTGCACCCGGCCGAGGATCCGGAACTCGGCGAACCGGTGGTCGGCGAGAGTCATGCGTGGGTCGAGTGGTGGCTCGGCGAGTGGACGGGGCACGATCCGACCAACGACGCTGAGGTTGGGGAGCGGCATGTGATCGTCGGCCGCGGCCGGGATTACACCGACGTGCCGCCCATCAAGGGCATCGTGGCGGGGCCGGCCGAATCCGAGCTGGCGGTCACCGTCGAGCTCACCCGGCTGGCCTGACAGCAGGTGTTTACGACCGTCGCCGATTGGGTATCTACCGTGCGCAACGCCCGTACAGAAACGTGCGGAACCCCCCATCAAGGGAGCAACTGTGAGCGGCACCGATAAGGTCAAGAACGCCATGCAAGACGTTGAGGGCAAGACCAAGGAAGCCATGGGCAAGGTCACTGGCAACAAGCGCCAGGAGAACCAGGGCCGCGCCGACCAGGCGAAGTCCGATGCGAAGAACGCTGGCGAGAACGTGAAGGACGCCTTCAAGCACTGATATTCGAGGCTTAAGAGGCGCACCACGGCAGAACGCCCCGGACATCGAGTCCGGGGCGTTCTCCTTGCTTGACTGCGGCGGCGCCGCCCTGAGGCAAGGTCCGGCCGATGTCAGGGCTGAGTCCGGGCGGCACCTGATGTGCCGAGCCCATCGCTTGCCGCAGGCTTAAGACATGACATCGAACCCCGAACTCACCGCTGTCCCTCCTACCTTCAACGCACCTCCGCCGCCCTCCACAGCTCCGTCACAACCCCGGTTGCTCCGGCGAAGTACCGACGACAAGGTCCTGGGCGGCGTCTGCGGAGGCATCGCTCGATACCTTGGCGTCGATACCGTAGTGATCCGGCTGCTGGCCGTAGTCCTAGCCATCGTTGGTGGCGGCGCCGGCCTGATCGCCTACCTCATCGCCTGGATAGTCATCCCGAAGGATCGGCCGGTCGCCGCCCCGTCGACCGCGGTCGCGTCCAGCCCACTGCCGTGACAGGTGGGACTGGTGAGGGGCGACCACCACCCTCACCAGTCTCGTGGGCGCACGGCTGGCGATGTAAGAACACCGACGCAGGAAGATCAGCCGAACTGAACGCCCTGCGCGAGGGGCAGTTCGGTCGAATAGTTGACTGTGTTCGTCGCTCGGCGCATATACGACTTCCACGCGTCGGAGCCGGATTCCCGGCCGCCACCGGTCTCTTTCTCCCCGCCGAAGGCGCCACCGATCTCCGCACCCGACGGTCCGATGTTCACATTCGCGATGCCGCAATCGGAGCCGCTGGCGGATACGAACCGCTCCGCCTCGAGAACGTCCCGGGTGAAGATCGAAGACGACAATCCCTGTGGCACGTCGTTGTGCATCGCCAGCGCCTGGTCGAAGTCGTCATAGGTCATGACGTAGAGGATCGGCGCGAAGGTCTCGGAACGCACCACATCGGTCTGGCCGGGCATCCGCACGAGGGCCGGCTGCACGTAGAAAGCGTCGGGGTTATCGTCGGCCACCACCCGCTCACCGCCGATCACGACCTCGCCACCGTCAGCCTCCGCCTTGTCGAGCGCCGTTCGGTATCCCTCGTACGCAGCCGCATCGATCAGCGGCCCGACCAAGGTTCCCGCGGCCAGTGGCGACCCGATAGGCAACGTCGCATAAGCCGCGCGGATGCGTTCGACCAATGCGTCAGCGATCGACGAGTGGGCGATGACGCGCCGCAGTGTCGTGCACCGTTGGCCGGCGGTGCCGGCCGCCGCGAAGACGATGCCGCGTACCGCCAGATCCAGGTCGGCCGACGGTCCCACGATCGCCGCGTTGTTCCCGCCCAGCTCGAGCAATAGCCGACCGAGGCGTCCGGCCACACGAGGCGCGATCGCTCGGCCCATCCGGGTGGAACCGGTCGCGCTCAGCAAGGCGACGCGGGGATCGTCTACGAGTACCTCCCCGATCGCCGGTCCACCGATGACGACTGATGACACCGCGGCTGGCGCCCCGACCCGGCGCGCTGCCTCGGCCACGAGCGCTTGGCACGCGAGCGCCGTGAGGACCGTCTTCTCGGACGGTTTCCACACGACCGGATCGCCGCAGACGAAAGCGAGTGCGGCGTTCCACGACCAGACCGCTACCGGAAAGTTGAACGCGCTGATGACACCGACAACTCCCAGGGGGTGCCACTGCTCCATCATCCGGTGGCCAGGTCGCTCGGAGGCAATGGTGAGGCCGAACAGTTGTCGGGACAGGCCGACCGCGAGGTCGCAGATGTCGATCATCTCCTGAACCTCGCCCAGCCCCTCGGAGCGGATCTTGCCGGCCTCGATCGACACGAGCGCGCCAAGCTCCGACTTGTGTTCCCGCAGCAATTCCCCCAGCTCGCGGACGAATTGCCCACGGACCGGGGCCGGCACCGTCCGCCAAGTGGCGAAGGCATCGGCTGCGGCGGCGATTGTGTCCCGGACCTGCTCCGGAGTGTGTTCCGGGATCCGTGCGAGCTCACCACCGGTGATGGGTGATCGCGCGGCGAATGTCCCAGTGGCAGGCAGCGACACGCCCAGGCGAGTAAGGATCTCCCCGGTCTCGGCGATCAGGTCCTCCTGGCGAGGCAAGGTGGTCACGTCGTGGTCCTCCAAACGATGTACTCAGACAGCGCCGAGCTCGGCAAAGCGCGCGCCATTGCGGGTCTCCAGCAAGGCGTCGAACGGGATGTTCTCCTGGGCGAGAAACCCTGAATTGGGCAGCCGGCCGGACGCGACCAGTTCGACGACCGCTACTGCGGATGCCGCCGTCGTCCAGGAGATCGCGCGCCATGGCCGGCCGTTGATATCCAGCGGCTGGTACGCGCGGACGTATTGCTTGCGGCTGAGCTGCCCCGGCGCGGTGTCTCCGATGCCCACGGCGAGACCCTCGACCGCCGCGTGCAGATAGACGACGTCGTCGTCGACGGGGGGCTTGGCGTTCACCAAGATCTCGCCGGCGAGGGCCCGACGGTCGCGAAGACCGAGCTCATCGAAGAAGAACCGCATGAGCTCGAAGTGCCCTGGGTAGCGCATGGTCTTGTAGTCCAAGCGTTGGACTCGGCCCTCGAAGGTCTCGCACATGCTGCCGAGCCCACCGGAGGTCAGCGACGCCTCCAGTTCGATGCCGCCGATGACCACCCGTTCGGATTCGGTCATGGCCGGCACCATCTGGCGAACCCCGCCGCGCAACACCTCGCAGTCGTTGAGGTACTCGTTGACGACGCCCTCGGGCGACCAGTTGAACGCGTAACCCAGCAGCCCGGTGGGATGCCGAGGGAGCGCACCGACCTTCAGTTCGATGCTGCGAATTACCTCGAAATGCCGGGTCAGGGCCGACCCGATCATGCCGATCAGGCCCGGCGCGAGCCCGCATTGGGGGGCGAATACCAGCCCGCCGCCCTTGTCGGCGAGCTCCTTGACTCGGCTGGTGGTCGACACGTCTTCGGTCAGGTCGAAGTAGTGCACACCGATCTCGTGCGCGGCCTCTGCGACCCCGAGGTTCAGGGTGTACGGCAGACAGGACACGACGGCGTCGCCACCTATGAGGGCCGCCCGTAGTCCCACCTGATCGCGGACGTCGAGGGCGGCAGCCGGAAAGGGCAGGTCGGTTCGCGCCAGCGCGTCGTAAGCGCGCACCTCGAAGCCCGCCTCGTTCAGCAAGGTGGCGACCAGCTCGCCGACCTTGCCCAGCCCGATAACCCGAACGGACTGGATCACGACTCACCTCCGAAATGATCCGAGCCGTAGCTCGACTAACGAAGTACCGGACAATGTCGTAAGTTTAGCTTATGACGACTAATGGCAGCGACGCGCTCGACGTCGGCCGGCTGCGTCTGCTCCGCGAAGTTGCCCTCCGCGGCAGCATCGCGGCCGCGGCCCGGTCCGTCGGGCTGACGCCGTCGGCGATCTCACAACAGCTCATGGTGCTGGAACGGGAGGCCGGCACGACCCTGCTCGACCGCTCGCCCCGCGGCGTCGTCCTCACCGGTGCCGGTCACACGCTCAGCGCGCGGGCCGGACAGGTGCTCGACGTGCTCGCCGCGGCGCGGGCCGACCTGGACCGGATCGCCGGCTCGCTGACCGGACCGGTGTCCGTCGCAACCGTCGCGAGTGCCGCGGCTTTCGTGGTAGCTCCGGCCACGCGGGCGCTAGGCCGGGGGAACCCGGGCGTGGAGCTGTCGGTGATCGTGTCGGAACCGGCGCGCAGTCTCGAGCTCCTCGCCGCCGATGACGTCGACCTCGCCATCGTGGACGAGTACGACTACGTGCCGGTGGCGGTGCCCGACCAGTTCGTCGCCACAGACTTGTGCGCTGAGCCTCTGGTTCTCGTAACGGCGCTGGATGTGACCCCGACCAGTGGTTCGTTGACCGCGCTGGCGGGTCTGGACTGGGTGATGCCCCCGGAGCACGCCGCATGCGGTCTTGCCGTCCGGTCGGCCTGCCGCGCCGAAGGCTTCGAGCCGCGCGTGCGCTGGGAGACGGACGACATGCTCCTCTTGGTGCGCGCGGTCGCGGCTGGTCACGGTGTCGCCGTGCTGCCGCGCATGGCCGTAGCGACCGACATCGCGCCGGTGCGGACGTGGCCGCTGCAGACCGCCGGGCTGCGCCGGCGATTGCGGGCGGTGACCCGGGCCAGCGCCCGGTCTCGGCCGGTCGTGCAGGCAGTGGTCG
Organism: uncultured Actinomycetota bacterium; assembly: GCA_963809815.1. Taxonomy (GTDB): domain Bacteria; phylum Actinomycetota; class Actinomycetes; order Mycobacteriales; family Jatrophihabitantaceae; genus CAVVJA01. The sequence goes on along the minus strand of CAWELM010000025.1, from coordinate 94,452 downwards.
ATGCGCTGGTCGCCGCGGCCGCAATCCCGATGCCGACCGATCAGGACGATATGCGGACCCGCTCCAGCATGGAGCGAGACAACGCGACCCTGACCTCGACGTCCTGACCCACAGTCCGCGGGATATCGAGCCGGTCGATCGCGCACACAACGGTCGTTACCGTGGCGCCGAGCTGGCGAAGTGCGGTGACACTGTTGCGAAGCTCCGGACCGGGCGACACGGTATCGCCGACGAGCACGACCATTCGTCCGGTGCAATCGACGCCCTCGACGAAGCGCTGGCCGCCGTATGGCCGGCGCCGAGCCCGGACCAGGACGCCGGGCAACCCGGTCACCTGGGACATCACGGTCGCGATCGGGAGGCCACCGAGGTCGAGACCGCCCAGAACCTCGGTCTGTGGCGGGAGCAGGGTGGCCATGAGTTCCGCCAGAGCGCGGAGCAACGCGGGGGACGACGCCAACCGGTAGATGTCGAAATGGTCGCGCGCGGCCCGCGTAGAGCCGTGGCCGACGGACCGCTTGACCCGGCAGCACGTCTCGACGGCGCGCGCCAAAGACAGGATGTCGGAATCCGGCGCCCCCACGCCCAAATTCTCCCATCCGTCCGGTGAGTCTTCGTTAGAACGTCCGCTCCGTTACGAAAAGCGGGATTCCGGCCAGCTGGCAGCACCATGTAGCAGATGTCGGCTTGACGAATAGGTAACGACACGGGTGTAATTCTCTCGATGTCATACGTTGCCGCCCCGTCTGAGCGTTCAGCACGGCCGGTAGCGGGACCGGCAGCCGAGGAGGCCGCAGCAATGGAGGGAATCCACGATCTCGTGGGAGCGGATCTGACGGCGATCTTCGGCCTTCCGGCCGAGCAAAGCTGGCAGGAACGGGCGTTGTGTTCGCAAACCGATCCGGAGGCCTTCTTTCCGGAGAAGGGTGGTTCCACCCGGGAGGCGAAACGGATTTGCGTCGGCTGCGAGGTGCGTGACGAGTGCCTCGAATATGCCCTTGAGCACGACGAGCGGTTCGGCATCTGGGGCGGGTTGTCCGAGCGAGAGCGGCGCCGTCTCAAGCGCCGCGCCATCTGAGCGCTACGGCGGGTCGATCTCGTCCAGGTCCCGTCCGAGTAGCTCGGCGACCAGCTCGGCGACGACGGCGAACACCAGATCGGCCCGTTCGGACTTGTCAGCCGTCCGCGCCTCGACGGGCCGCCGATAGATGACGATGACCGGGCTTTTGATGGATTCGACGCCACCGCGGTAGAGGCGGCCCAGCGGCACCGGTCCGTCCGCCACTACTTCCGGATTGAACTCGATGTCGGTGTCGGTAGTCGCTGCGGGCGGAACGTCCTCGACGGCAAACTCAACCGCAGCGAGTTCCTTCGCCCAGGCTCGCTCGAGCTCTTCGACGGCGTCCAACACGAGTTCGTCGAATTGGTCACCAGAGCTCCGGGCGATCGGAACCCCTACCGGCGCGATGGCGCCCCGCAGCCCACGGCCATGTCGGTCCCGTCGGCGCCGCTGACGCCCGATGGGAGACACGCCGGAACGCGTCGGCTCATCGCGCTGCACGAGAACTGAGCCTACTGAGCACAAGCGCGCCTGCGATGCCAACCAATAGAGCCTCGAACGCGGTATGAAGGTGCTGTCGTCGCGACACGACCGGCAACCTGCCCTCAGCAACCGGATCCAGCGCGTGTCGGGGGCTATCGTCCCCGACTGTGAGGCGCGTGCGCAGCTGCAGTCGGACCGGATGTGGTCGACCTGCGGTCGCCACTTTGACCTACGTGTATTCCGACTCGACCGCCGTCGTCGGGCCGCTCGCGACATTCGCTGAACCGCATTCCTACGATCTGTGCGAGGAGCACGCCGTGCGGCTCACGGTGCCGCGCGGCTGGGACGTCGTTCGCCACGCGGGCGAATTCCCCTCGCCGATCCCGCAGGCTGACGATCTGGAGGCGCTCGCCGACGCCGTCCGCGAGGCGGCCCGCATCGACCAGTTGCCGCCCGTGGCGTTCTCGGCAGCGACCGCAGTGCACGGCCGACCGGCCGGGCGCGTCGGGAGCCGAGGGCATCTGCGCGTAGTGCCGCCGCCTCGGTGAGGCTGCCCCGATAGTCTGGCGCGATGCCGGATCTGCACGCCGTCGTCAAGGCGTATGACATTCGCGGCATCGTTCCGGACCAGCTCGACGACCGCGTCGCCTACGCGCTCGGTGCGGCCACCGTCGATGTCCTGGCCGTGAAGCAGATCGTCACCGCACACGACATGCGGGATTCCGGCCCTGCGCTCAGTTCCGCGTTCGCCACCGGAGCGGCCCGCCGCGGTGCGGATGTCTTGGCCGCCGGTCTCGCGTCGACCGACATGTTGTACTTCGCGTCGGGTCAGCGCGACCTCGCCGGGGCGATGTTTACTGCCAGCCACAATCCGGCGCGCTACAACGGCATCAAGGTTTGCCTTCCGGGCGCGGTGCCGGTCGGTCTGGACTCCGGGCTCGGCGACATCCGCGACCGGGCGCAGGCCTACCTCGACACGGGTGGCGCGGCCGGGACCTTCAACGGCGCCCCCGGCCCGCAGCGAGTCGAGCTGCTTGCCGACTATGCCCGGCATCTGCGGTCGCTCGTCGATCTCCGCGCGATTCGGCCCTTGCGAGTCGTCGTCGACGCCGGCAACGGAATGGCCGGGCTGACCGTGCCCGCGGTATTGGGTGACGCGGTGCTCGACGAGCTGCCGCTTTCGATCGAGCCGTTGTACTTCGAGCTGGACGGGTCCTTCCCGAACCACGAGGCGAACCCGCTGGATCCGGCCAACCTTCGGGACCTGCAGGCTGCGGTCGTAGCCCTGGAAGCGGACATCGGGCTCGCCTTCGACGGCGATGCCGATAGGTGCTTTGTCGTCGACGAAAGCGGGGGGGCCGTGACCCCCAGCGCCATCACCGCCCTGGTGGCGACTCGGGAGCTGGCAAAGTATCCCGGGGCAACCATCCTGCACAACCTGATCAGCTCGCGAGCGGTGCCGGAGATCATCCGAGAGCACGGTGGCGTCCCGCAGCGCACGCGGGTCGGCCATTCCTACATCAAGGCGGAGATGGCCCGCACCGGAGCGGTCTTCGGCGGTGAGCATTCCGCGCACTACTACTTTCGCGACTTCTGGCGCGCCGACACCGGCATGTTGGCCGCCATGCATGTATTGGCAGCCCTCGGCGAACAGGCTGCGCCGTTGTCGGCGCTTGCCGCGCGCTACCAGCGTTACGTCGCCTCCGGCGAGATCAACTCGACGGTGGCCGACGCCATCGCGCAGGCCCAGCGCACCGAAGCGGTGCGGTTGACCTTCGCCGAGCGAACCACGAGGACCGATGAGCTGGACGGTTTGACCATCGAGCTCACGGACGGAACATGGCTGAACGTCCGAGCATCGAATACCGAGCCGCTGCTGCGCCTGAACGTCGAAGGTCCGAACGTTGAGGCGATGAGCGGCGTTCGGGACGAGGCCCTTACCGTCATCCGCGCCACCAACAGCACGACGGGAGTGCATGATCATGCCTATCGAGCCTGATCTGCTCGATATTCTTGCCTGCCCGAGCGACGACCACGCGCCGTTGCGCGAGGAAATCAGGGACGGCGCGCCGGTTCTGGTCTGCACTTACTGTGCGTCCAGCTATCCGATCACTGATGGGATCCCGGTGCTGTTGCTCGATGAGGCCACACCAGGACCGCACGGCCTGGGCGTTGCCGCCGAGGGCGGATGACTCGGGGAGCCGATGAGCTTCGACGATGCTGTCCTCGACGACGCCGAGCTACTTTCCCGACGCGATCCGGGCGGTCTGCTGTGGGCGCTGGCTACCGCGGGGGCCCAGGTGCGTCAGACGGTCGAGCGAGCACCGGAGGCAGGCTTCGACCGGCTGAAAGCCGAGCACCCGCCGCGCTCGGTCCTGGTCGTGACCGATACGTCAGCGCCAGGGAGCGCCCAAGTGCTCGCTCGGCTGGCGGGCTTCGCCGCCCCCGCCGTGACCTGGAGCGGTGTAGAGCTGCCGCGCTGGGCCGGACCCGCGGACGCGATGTTGGTCGGCTCCCTCGATGGCCATCATCCACGGCTGGCCGCGCTTGCGGCCGGCGCCGCACAGCGCGGACTAGCAGTGGCCGCTGCGGCGCCGGCGGGCTCGCCGCTCGCAGCCGCGGCCAGCCGGGCCGCGCTTGCCGAGATCGCGTCCGATCGGCATCCGCGCGCCGGGCGGTGGAGCATCCTCGCTCCGCTGTTGCTCGCCGGCCATGAAATGGGCGCTCTAGATTGCTCGCCTGAGCTGCTGCTGGCGGTCGCCGACGCCCTCGATGAGGTCGCTGCCTCGTGCCGCCCGCAGGGTGATCCGTTCACGAACCCGGCCAAGGCGCTGGCGCTGGAATTTGCTGAAACATTGCCGGTCATCGCTGGTGCCGGCCCCCTCGCGAGCATTGCCGCTCGTCTGACGCGCGATGCCATCCAGCTGTACGCCGGGGTCCCAGCGATCGCCATCGCCCTGCCCGACGGGGTTGCCATCGCCGGCTCGTTGCTCCGTGGTGATTCACCAGAAGCGATAGATGAGTTCAACGACCTCTTCAGAGACCGGGTGGAGGCTGCGCCAACCCGGCCCCGGCTGTTGACGATCGGCGACGAGCCGGACCCGGAGCAGCCCGGTCCCGGCGAGCGGCTGGCCGGCTGGCAGCACGTCGACCCGACCGACCTCGTCGCCCGGCGGGCAGCTGATGCGCTGCACGCCATCGCGTTGCAGCGCGGATTACCCTCGTCGTCCGTGAATGTCCCGCTCGGTCCGCCGCTGGTCCGGTTCGCGGCGGCTTCAGCTTTCGGCGACTTCACCGCGGCTTATCTCGCGTTGGGCATGGGTATCGACCCCTCGCCACCCAGACCAGGTGAGCTTGCGCTGTGAGCGAGGGCAGCGGGTCCAGAGCCGTGATCGCCGCACTGGGCGCCAATCTGGGCATTGCAGTGATCAAATTCATCGCCTTCGCGATCACGGCCTCGACCTCGATGCTCGCCGAAGGGGTGCACTCGCTTGTCGACTCCGGCAACCAGGTACTTCTGCTCATCGGTGGCAAGCGATCCCGGCGGCAAGCCACCGCCGAACACCCGTTCGGCTACGGGCGGGATCGCTATGTGTACGGGTTCCTCGTCGCCCTGATGCTGTTTTCAGCGGGCGGACTATTTGCCCTGTATGAGGGCATTCACAAGATACTGCACCCGCATCCGCTCGAGTCGCCCATCGTCGCGTTCGCTGTGCTCGCCTTGGCGATCATCCTCGAATCGTTTTCGCTGCGCACCGCCGTACACGAATCGCGGCCGCTCAAAGGGAGTAGCAGCTGGCCGCAGTTCATTCGACGAGCGAAAGTTCCGGAATTGCCTGTCGTGCTCCTCGAGGATGTCGCCGCGCTCGTCGGATTGGTGCTGGCCCTGTTCGGAGTCACGATGGCCACCATCACGGACAACGGCGTCTGGGACGGCATCGGCACAGTCTGCATCGGTGCCCTGCTCATCACGGTCGCCGTCATTCTGGTCGTCGAGACGAAGAGTCTGTTGCTAGGCGAATCGGCCTCACCAGCAATGGTCGACGCGATCGCCACCAACCTGGTCGGGCCCGGTGTCGAACGGATCATTCACCTGCGCACAATGCATCTCGGTCCGGACGAACTCTTGATCGGCGCGAAACTCGCCATGTCAGCTAGCGCAACGCTGGCTGATGCAGCGCGGGCCATCGACGACGCCGAGCAACGAGTCCGGACGGCGGTACCGTCGGCCCGGGTTATCTACCTCGAGCCCGACGTCGACCGTGGTTCGGCCGCGGGGGCCGCGGACGTTCGCGCGGAGGCGAGTGCGGACCGGCCGGGCGGGAGCGTCGCGTGACGAGTTCACCGCTGCCGTATGCCGCCCTGCTCCCCCTGGAAGGTGTGGTGCGGGATTACTCATGGGGGTCAGCGACCGCCATCCCGCAGCTACTCGGCCGGCCACCGACGGGCGCACCCGTCGCAGAGCTGTGGCTCGGCGCCCACCCGCGCGGACCAGCCATGATCGTCGGCACCCGACGCGACCTCGCCTCGGTCATCGCCGCCAACCCCGGGCAACTGCTTGGGCCGGAGATTCTCGCGCGGTTCGGGGCGGAGCTGCCCTTCTTGATGAAGGTCATCGCGCCGGCCAAAGCACTGTCGATCCAGGTTCATCCGACGCGCGAGCAAGCCGAGGCAGGCTTTGTGGCGGAAGAAGCACGAGGCATCCCGCGCAGCGATCCGCGCCGGAACTACCCGGATCCCCACCACAAGCCCGAGATGGTGTGCGCGCTCACCGCGTTCGAGGCGTTCTGTGGCTTCCGCCCGACGTCCCACACGTTGCGTTTCCTCGAAGCACTGGCTGTACCGGAGTTGGCGCCGTTCGAGGCGGTGCTGTCCGCAGCCGACGGGCTCCGGCGCACTTTTGCGCTCCTGCTGGACCAGGAGCCGGATCGCGCCCGCGCGATCGTCGACGGCCTCACCCGCGGCTGCGAGCGGCTCGCGGCGGTAGGAGGCGAATGGTCCGACAATGCCAACGCGATCGTCGCCGTGGCTCACGAGTTTCCGAACGATATCGGCGTGGCTCTTGTCGCGCTGCTCCATTACGTGCGTCTCGCACCGCGGGAGGTCGTCTTCGTGGAACCCGGTACGGTGCACTGCTACCTCGACGGCCTCGCGGTCGAGGTCATGGCCAGCAGTGACAACGTGCTGCGGGGCGGGCTCACGCCCAAGCACGTCGATGTGCCCGAGTTGCTCGCGGTGGCGAATTTCAACGCGATGCCGCGTCCGGTACGCGGGCCGCACGTCATCGACGAAGAGTCCTGGTACGACCCGTCGATCCCCGAATTCCAGCTATCCATCCATGAGTTTTCAGAATTGACCAGAATTCCGCCCGCTGGTCCGCAGGTTCTGCTCTGTACCCAGGGGGAGGCATACATCACGGTCGGCCGAGAACATCGCTCTCTTCCGAAGGGCGCCGCGGCGTTCGTGGCGGCCGGTCACGCCTTGCAGCTGGTGGGGCGCGCGACCGTGTTCCGGGCAACGACGGGCAGCTAGCGGCGTGCTAACCCGTCCGGCCGGGTCCGCGCCTCCCGAAAATCTGACACGGTCGTGGTAGAGTTTCGGGCGATGGAGACGATGACCATCCAACAGGCGAGCGAGGCGACCGGGTGGTCGCAACGCATGCTCCGTTATCTCGAGCAGGCTGGCCTCGTCGCGGCCCTGCGAACTCCGGGCGGTCATCGACACTACGGACCCCGCCAGATCGAACGCCTGCAGGGTCTGCGCGATCTACTCGCCGAACACGGCCTCACGATTGCCGACATCGCCTTCGAACGGCGGATGCGCACCGACCCAGAGGTCGCGCGCGCCGTTGATGCGTGGTTCGGGGCAATCCACCGGCACGCTGCCCCGCCCGAAGCCGGCATCTACCGCCGACTTGCCGCCTACGAATCCGACTATCCGATGGAAGTACTGCCGACCGAAATGGGAGAAAGCATGAGCGTTACCCTCACCCCCGACAGCGCTGGCGCCGTCCATGACTTCAAGGTCGCCGACCTGTCGCTCTACGAGTTCGGCCGCAAGGAGATCCAGCTGGCCGAGCACGAGATGCCGGGGCTGATGGCGCTGCGCAAGGAATACGGTCCGCAGCAGCCGCTGAAGGGCCGGAAGATCGCCGGCTCCCTGCACATGACTGTGCAGACCGCGGTGCTCATCGAGACACTGGTGGCCCTCGGCGCCGACGTCCGATGGGTCAGCTGCAACATCTTCTCCACCCAGGACCATGCGGCCGCCGCGGCGGTCGTCGGCCCCAACGGGACGGCGGAGAACCCGCAGGGCGTCGCGGTGTACGCCTGGAAGGGCGAGACGCTGGAGGAGTACTGGTGGTGCACCGAGCAGATGCTCAGCTGGCCGGATGGCTGCGGGCCTGACTCCATCGTCGACGACGGCGGCGACGCCACACTGCTCGTTCACATGGGCGTCGAGTTCGAGGCGGCAGGGGTCGTTCCGCAGCCGGATGCCGACGACTCGCATGAATACGGCGTGATCCTCGACGTTCTTCGGCGATCAGTAGCTGAGCAACCCGGTAAGTACACGCGGATGGCCCAGGGCATCATCGGGGTCACCGAGGAAACGACGACCGGCGTACATCGCCTGTACGAATTCGCCCGGGCCGGCACCCTGCTCTTCCCGGCGATCAACGTCAACGACTCGGTGACCAAGAGCAAGTTCGACAACAAGTACGGTTGCCGGCACTCCCTGATCGACGGTATCAACCGCGGTACCGACGTGATGATCGCGGGCAAGCTCGCGGTGATCTGCGGCTACGGCGACGTCGGTAAGGGATGTGTCGAATCACTACGCGGCCAGGGCGCCCGCGTCGTGGTGACCGAGATCGATCCGATATGCGCGCTGCAGGCGGCGATGGACGGACTCGAGGTCGTGACGCTCGACGACGTCGTCGGCAAGGCTGACATCTTCGTCACGGCCACTGGAAACAAGGACATCATCCTGGCCGAGCACATGTCCGCCATGAAGCATCAGGCGATTGTCGGCAACATCGGGCATTTCGACAACGAGATCGACATGGCCGGCTTGGCCAAGATTCCCGGAATCCGCAAGACCGAGGTGAAGCCTCAGGTGCATGAGTGGCGGTTCCCGGACGGCCACATGATCATCGTGCTTTCCGAGGGGCGGCTGCTGAACCTGGGCAACGCCACGGGACATCCCAGCTTTGTGATGTCGTCGTCGTTCTCCAACCAGACCATCGCCCAAATCGAGCTGCACACCAAGAAGGGGCAGTACGAAAAGCAGGTCTACGTACTCCCCAAGCACCTGGACGAGAAAGTGGCCCGGCTCCACCTCGACGCGGTGGGCGCGAAGTTGACCACGCTGACCAAGGCGCAAGCCGAGTACATCGGCGTCGACGTTGCCGGACCGTACAAGTCGGAGCAATACCGCTACTGACAGCGGGCTGTTGGTCGGAGCGCCACCGCCACTGACAGCGGGCTCTTGGTCGGAGCGCCACCGCCACTGACAGCGGTGCTCTTGGTCGGCGCGCCACCGCCGCTGAATCACGGTGGCGGTGGCGCGGCCGCGCCGCCGTCTGGTCGGGGATGCTTGAGCCGGTCGGCTGACCCACCGCCGCTGGGCTCCTGTACCTACGGTTGCGTAACCTACGCTTGCGTAAGTTACGCTGCGGCAATGGGCGACCTTCAGACGAATCTGTTGTATGAGCTCGAACCGGTCGTCGAGCAGAACCTGAATCGTCATCTGGACGCGTCCAGGGAATGGATGCCGCATGACTACGTCCCGTGGAGCCGCGGTCGTGATTTCGCCTTCCTCGGCGGCGAGGACTGGAGACCGGAAGACTCCCCGCTAGATCCGGTCGCCCGCACGGCGATGACCGTCAATCTGCTGACCGAGGACAACCTCCCCTCCTACCATCGCGAGATCGCCAACCGGTTCGGACTGGACGGCGCCTGGGGCCACTGGGTTGGCCGCTGGACGGCCGAGGAAGGCCGGCACGGCACCGCGCTGCGCGACTACCTCGTGGTGACCCGGGGAGTCGATCCGGTCAAGCTGGAGCGGCTCCGGATGGCTCACATGACCGCGGGGTACAGCTCAGGTAACAAGGAGCTGCTGCAGGGCATCGCCTACGTCAGCTTCCAGGAGCTCGCCACCCGGGTGTCGCACCGGAATACCGGTAAGGCAAGCGGGTGCCCCATCGCAGACCAGCTGCTCGCCCGGATCTCCACGGACGAGAACTTGCACATGATCTTTTACCGCAACCTGGTCGCGGCCGCGTTCGATCGGGCACCGGACGCGACGATGGCAGCCATCCGAGACGAGGTTGTCGGCTTTAGCATGCCGGGCTCGGGCATGCCGGACTTCGCCCGAAACGCGGTCACCATTGCCATGGCCGGCATTTACGACCTCCGGCTCCATCACGACGAGGTGCTCACCCCCGTATTGCGGTTCTGGCGGGTCTTTGAACGGGACGACCTCGGACCGGGAGGCGAGCAAGCGCGCGAGGAGCTCGCCGAGTTCCTGTCCGGCCTGGACGCGCAGGCCAGTCGATTTGTCGAGCAGCGAGAGCGCAAGCGGACCGCCGCGATGGCCCGCGCCTGACGCCGAGGACCGCGCCTGGTCGCGTCAAAAGGCATTCCCGAAGTAGAGATGTCACGATGTTGGCATGAAGCCGCGTGTCCTGGTGGTCGATGACGACTCCGCCCTGGCCGAGATGCTGGGTATTGTGTTGCGATCCGACGGGTTCGACCCGTCCTTCGTAAGCGACGGCACCGGCGCACTTGCGGCATTCCACGACACCAAACCCGATGTCGTGCTGCTGGATCTCATGCTGCCCGGCATGTCCGGCCTGGACGTCTGCCGGGCAATCAGGGCGGAGAGCGGTACGCCGATCATCATGCTCACGGCCAAGAGCGACACGATTGACGTCGTCCTCGGTCTGGAATCCGGGGCCGACGACTACGTCGTCAAGCCGTTCAAGCCCAAAGAGCTCGTGGCTCGGATGCGGGCCCGGCTGCGGCATCATGAAGACGTCGCTAGTGAGACGTTGTCCATCGGGCCGGCCGAGTCTCCGGTCTCGATCGACGTACCCGCGCACCAGGTAACTCGCGACGGCTCACCGATCAACCTGACGCCACTCGAGTTCGATCTCCTGGTCGCGCTGGCGCGCAAACCTCGCCAGGTGTTCACCCGCGAGGTGTTGCTCGAGCAGGTATGGGGTTACCGGCACGCCGCCGACACCCGGCTCGTTAACGTCCATGTGCAGCGGCTGCGGTCGAAGGTGGAACGGGATCCGGAACGTCCCGAGGTCGTGCTCACCGTTCGCGGCGTGGGGTACAAAGCCGGCCCGCCATGATCGGACCGCGTACGACGGCGCGCCCGGATGTCAACGGGAAGGCGCCAGACTCACCGCAGCTCGAGGTTCGGGCAATACCGGCGCCTCCGGACGAGCCGGAGCCTCCTGAGGAATTTGACTCGTCATCGCGGTCGGCCGGTGCTGGCGGAGCGGTCGTCACGCAGGCACGCCGACTGGGCACGCAGGTCCGGCAGCTCCTCGGGGTGGTCGGAGCACGAGCCGCGCGAGGTGGCCGCGCGATCAGACGCGCGTGGCAGCATTCGCTTCAGCTGCGCGTGGGTGCAACCACCCTGGTGGTGACGGGTATCGGCGTGCTGTTGATCGGCATATTTCTCGTCAACCAGATCAGCGCGGGCGTGCTGCGTGCCAAGCGGACTGCCGCGGTCCTGCAGGCGACTGCCGGTCTGGACACGGTCCGGCGCGTGTTCGCCGACGTCAGCCCCGGCGACATCCCCAGCCAGAACGCGGCCGTCACGAGTGCCCAGTCCCAGCTCGCGGCGACCGGGAGCCAGGCCGGTCTGTTCACGATCACCATCGAGTCGGCCAACACCAGCGTCTCGGCTGGTTTTCAGAACTCTCCTGACATTCCGAGATCACTGCGCACCCTCGTGCAGGACAACAACCTGGCCATCGAATACGCGCCGATTCCGCAGCCGAACGGGTCCACCGATCAGACCGTGCCGGGACTGATTGTCGGCGAGCCGGTCACCACCCAAAACGGCGTGTTCGAGCTCTATTACCTGTTCCCGCTCTCGGCCGAGGCCGACACGATTGCGCTAGTCCAGCGGACAGTGCTGTTGGCCGGCATCGGGTTGGTTCTCTTCGTCGCCGCGATCAGCCTGCTGGTGACGCGGCAGGTCGTGCGACCGGTACGGGTGGCGGCGAAGACAGCCGAACGGCTTGCGGCCGGCGATCTCGCCCAGCGCATTCCGGTCCGCGGCACCGACGACATCGCACGGCTCGGTGAGTCCTTCAACGCCATGGCCGGCAGCCTGCAGCGGCAAATTCGCCGGCTCGAGGAGCTGTCCCGGCTGCAACGCCGATTCACCAGTGACGTCTCCCACGAGCTGCGCACCCCGCTGACCACGATCCGGATGGCCGGTGAGCTCTTGCACTCGCAGCGTGACGCCTTCCCGCCCGAGCTCGCCCGGTCGGCCGAACTGCTCCAAGCGGAACTCGACCGCTTCGAGGCGTTGCTGGCGGACCTGCTGGAGATCTCGCGGTACGACGCCGGTGTCGCCCATCTCGAGATGGACGTGACGGATCTCTCCGCCGTGGCGGCGAGCGCGATCGACGCGAGCCAGGTGCTCGCGCAGCGGCAGGGAAGCGAGGTCATCCTGCACGCTCCGGCCCAGTCGGTCCCGGTGGCCATGGACGCCCGCCGAGTGGAACGGATCCTTCGTAACCTGCTCGGCAATGCCCTCGACCACGGCGAGGGCCGGCCCGTCGTCGTCACCATCGCGGCCGACGACCACTCTGCGGCCGTCACCGTCCGCGACTCCGGCGTTGGTCTGCGGGCAGGAGAAGCCGGACTCGTCTTCAACCGCTTCTGGCGGGGAGACCCCTCGCGCAGTCGGCTGACCGGCGGAACCGGGCTTGGCTTGGCGATCAGCCTCGAGGACGCCCGGCTGCACGGCGGCTGGTTGCAAGCGTGGGGCGAGCGGGGTGTCGGCGCGCAATTTCGGCTCACGCTGCCGCGCCGAGCTGGGGACGAGCTCTCCTCCTCACCGCTGCCGCTCGAGCTGGATTCCATGGTTAACGTGCCGGGGAGCACCTCATGAGCGCGCGATCTCGGCAGAATCCGGTCCGCGGGCGGGTCGGGCGCTATCTGAGGGCCGCGCGCTCTGGTCAGACGCACACCGGCTTCTTGACGGCGGCGCGCTCCGGTCAGACGCACATCCGGACGCTCGTCGCGGTGCTCGCGGCGCTGACCGTCGCCCTCACCGCCTGCGCCGGCGTCCCGGAGCAATCAGCTCCGGAGCGGGTACGTGCCATCGGCGGATCGACCGCAGCACCAGTCCCGACGCCGACTCCACAGCCGGGGGCAGATCCGCGCGCGATCGTGCTGGGCTTCCTCGCCGCGAATGTGAGCAGCCTCCCAGATCACAATGCCGCCAAGGGATTTCTTACGCCTGAGGCGCGCAATAACTGGAGAGACAACCCGGTGACAATCGTGGACTCCTACCAGGTGAAGCTCCCTGACCAATTCACCGATTCCGTCACGGTCACAGCAAACCAGGTCGGAACGCTCGATGAGAACGGCATGTATCGGACTGTGCAACTGGCCGACGCCAGCATCCAGCGCAGCTTCGGCATGAAGCGAGTCAACGGGCAGTGGCGTATCGACAGGCTGTCGTCACCGGGGTTGCTCATCCTGCTGTCCGACTTCCTCGTCAACTACCACATGCACCCGCTCTACTACTTCGACCTAGGCCAGAAACACCTCGTTCCCGATCCCCGCTACTCGCCGCTGGCCGACCAATCGCTCGCGACCTGGCTGCTCGATCAGCTCCTCTCCCAGCCTCGCCTGGAATTACAGCAAGCGGTCCTTACGATCCCGGATGCCGTGAACGCGAAGAACGCGACGGTGACCATCGATGCCGCTTCCCAGCTATATGTCGTGGAGCTGCCCGGCAGCAGCCGACTCGACTCCAATAGCCGCCGGCGGCTCGCCGCACAAGTCGCCTCTACATTCAACAACGCGCTCGTCACGATCACGGACAACCATCGCGAGGTGTCGATCCCTGGCATTACCGGACCGTTCGCCGAAACCGACTTTCAGTCAACGTTCGGTGTGATTCATGATCGCCCCGCCTTCTATGTGAACGATGCAGGCGTCGTCCTCGACCAGACCGGCAAAGTACTCGAAGGACCCCTTGGTCACCGGTCGTATGACCTCACCTCGATTTCTCTCGCCGGGAATCCCGCCGCCTCCGATCTGCGGGCGGCGGGCGTGGCTGGATCGACAGGCCGGTCGACCCTGCTGATTGGTTCGCGCAAGGCAGGCCTGCGTAACGTGGGCCTCGCCGCCGGCCCGATGAGCCGACCGGCCTGGGCCCCCGGTCTATCAGAGGTCTGGCTCGGGTACGGCGCCAACCTGATGCGTGTTCCCACGTCCGGCGCGCCGAGTCAGGTTACGATCACCGGCCGAGGCAATCTGACCGGTCCTATCACTGCCGTTCGGTTCAGTCCCGACGGGACTCGTATAGCCCTTGTGATCGGCGGACCTGGCGGCGTCGCGCAATGTGCCGTGGGCACGGTCGAGCGCAATGGCTCGAGTGCGCGCATCGACAGTTTGGTTCTGGTCACCCCCTCTGACATGACGGTTACTGATGCCGCGTGGAACGACGGGACGACGCTCTACGTGACTGGAAGAACCGATCCGTCTGATTACGGGGTCTGGTCGGTGGAATCGGATGGTTCTGCGTTTAGCAAGCGTCCGTCGAGTAATCTTCCGGCGACTCCGGAGTCGATCGCCGCCGCCTCCGGAGAATTGCCGTGGGTGGCCTCCGGTGGAGGTGTATTCATTCAGCGGTCCGATCACTGGACCGCCCCGTTCGGTGTCCTTGACGCTACGGTGCGAGGACGCAGCCCGATCTATTTAGAGTAGTTCTGTGGATAACTCCGACGTTGTCCACAGAACTGCCGTCAGAGCTGCGGCGAACGGTGCGCCAACGCGAGCATCAATCGCGTGATTGCTGCGACTTCGTGGGTAGGTGCTTTTCTCGACCTGGTCATCCCCGCGGTGTGTGTGGGGTGCGGTGGGAGCGGGAGCCCGTTATGTGCCACCTGTGTCCACGCCGGCGCCCGCCCACTGACGATGCATATGCCGCTGCCCGTTGTGGCTTACGGCTGGTACACCGGGCCGCTGCGCACCGCTCTGATCCGGTACAAGGAACGAGGCGAACGCGATCTGGCTGAGCCTCTCGCCAAGCTGCTCGAGATGGCGTTGGTCCGGGCGTTCGAGCGCGCGCCTCCGGCCGGAATTGTCCTCGTTCCGGTGCCGAGTGCTCAGGCCGTGGCTCGAGAGCGGGGTGGGAATCATGTGTTGCGGCTGGCCAGAAAAGCCGGCCGCGCGCTCGACCTGCCGGTAAGCCCGCTGCTCTCCTTGCAGTGGGCGGTACGGGACTCGGCTGGCCTCGGCGCGGTGCAACGAGGCACGAACCTGGCCGGAGCAATGACCGCACGGCGTGGTCCGGACGGAGGGCGTCGGTCGGCGGTGATCGTCGATGACATCGTCACCACCGGCACGACAGTGCGGGAGGCAGCCCGAGCCCTCACCGAGGCCGGCTGGCAGGTGTCAGGCGCGGCTGTAGTGCTCGCGACACCACGCGGTGACCCGAAAATGTCCTCAACAGGTGGCTAGCCACCTCACATCACGCGGGACTAGCGTGAACAGACTGACCGACCAGGTGTCTCACGCCGAATCAGCGCGGTCACTGCCGGCCCGTGCTGGTTGTGAGTGAGCGCCGAAGAGCCTGGTGGAGGACGAATGGGCACAGCCGTCGTTCGCATGGAGGTCGTTGTTCGCGGGCGCAATGTGGAGGTTCCCGAACACTTCCGGCAGCACGTAGCCGACAAGCTCGTCCGGGTCGAGCGCTACGACAGCAAGATCATCAGGACTGATGTTGAGCTACACCACGAACGAAACCGGCGGCAAAACGACAGCTGCCAACATGTGGAGATAACGTGCAGAACGCGCGGACCCGTAGTCCGGAGTGAGGCCTGCGCCGCAGATTTCTATCGCGCGCTGGACCTCGCCATTGAGAAGTTGGAACGGCGGCTGCGACAGGCAGCTGACCGTCGTCGAGTCCATTACGGACGGCGTACCCCCACGTCCGTGGCCACGGCGACAGCAGCCGCGGTTAATTCCTCAACGCAGTCAGCCGAGCCGGAGCCAGTATCAGCCGAGGACGCCTATGACGGCCCGGGCCGCATCGTGCGCGAAAAGGAACATCCGGCCAAGCCGATGACCGTCGACCAGGCGTTGTTCGAGATGGAACTCGTCGGCCATGACTTCTACCTGTTCGCAGACCAGGACACGGGTCGCCCAAGCGTGGTGTACCGTCGCCGCGCCTACGACTACGGGCTCATCCGGTTGACCGGCTGACCGACGTCCTCATCCGCTTGACCGGCTGACTGACGTCGCGCGCCGGGTACCAGTCGACTTATAGCGTGGATTGACCAGCGCGTAGCGAACCTCGTCACTGAACGTACCGTCCCGATTGCGCAGGCGGCTATCCCGGATGCCGTCGAATCCGAAGCCTCCCGCTGAGGCGGACCGTTGCGAGGCGACGTTGCCCGGCTTGGTGCCGAGCTCCAGCCGAGCGAAGTTTCCTGGCCCGAATGCCCATTCGGTCAGGAGTCGAAGGGCCCGGGAGGTATAGCCGCGTCCGCGATAGCCCGGAAGCACGCCGTATCCGAGATTGGCGATCTGGGGTGGCCCGACGTTGCGCAACACCATCGTCCCGACAACGTCGCCGCTCGCGATCTCGACCATGGTCAGCCGGCCGAGCGGACCGACAAGCCACTCCAGCTCCGATCGCGCGGCTTGCTCCGTGATCGTTGGTTCCGACGGCACGCTGTCGTTGAACTGCCATCGGACCGCGTCCGGGTTCGTCAACTGTTCGATCAAGGCCGGCGTGTCGGCGCGAGTTAGCGTTCGCAGCTTGAGGACGCCGTCCGTGATCCCGTCGGTCGGCAGACGCGGGAGCGCACGGGGAATCGAGTCGCCGCGGTCGGTCGCAATGCGACCGAAGACTGCGTCGTCGGCTGGTCCGTCGGGGGTGACAGCGTCTCCCCGCAGGATCCCCTCAAAGCGGAATCCCGCGTTGAGCGCCACCTTGGCCGAGGCGACGTTCCCTACGGCGCAGCGGATCTCCGTTCGGGTGACTCCACCGCGCTCGAACGCCCATGTCGCGAGGCTGCGTGCCGCCTCTGAGGCATACCCGTTCCCCTGGCTGGCCGTCCCAACCCAGTAACCGATCTCGGCGGCGTTAGTCCGCGTTCCGGGTGCTCGCAGGCCGGCCGCACCCACGACCTCGCCGGATCCACGTTCTATCAGCGCGCAGTCGATAGCGGAACCGGACGACCGGCCGGGCATGGCGACTTCCGTGATGTAACGGACCGCGTCGTCCTGCGTGTAGGGGTTGGGAAATGGCACGAACATGAGCATCGCTGGGTCCGCCATCAATGCGGTGATCGCCGCGGCGTCGGCCTCCTGCCACGGACGCAGGACGAGTCTCGCACTCGTCAGGACGAGATCGTCGAGTTCCACGCCGTTCCACTGGCCCATGGTCGAGAGCTTGCCAGACCTTGGCGAGCCGATGGACCTCGTCAAACTCAACAAGCCTGATCCAAACAAAGATGTATCAGTCCGCTGAGCGCCCGCGTCTTACCGGGTGAAAGGCAGCAGGGTGGGAGCGGCCGCCGACAGGACGCCAGCGAGGGGTACGTCCGGTCGGCGGCCGGCTGTCGCCTAAGTCGGAGTGCCTAGGTCCGAGCCGGACATGGCCCAGTGATGGTGCCAGGGTCGGATGCCTGGCCGCGTTGGGAGCGCAGCGGCGGCCGCAGCCGGAAACCGTCGTGGCGCCGGTAATCCTGTGACCAATCCGTGACCTCTCGATTCGAGCCGTACCATGACCACGTGGTCCTTGCGAAACTGCTGCGCGCCGGCGAAGGCAAGATGGTCCGACGACTGGCGGGAGTCGCCGCACACATCGAGACCCTCGAAGACGATTACGTCGATCTGTCCGACGCTGAGTTGCGCGCACTTACGGACACGTTCCGCGAGCGCCTCGGCGACGGCGAGACGGTCGACGACCTGCTGCCCGAGGCTTTTGCCGTCGTTCGGGAGGCGGCCCGCCGAACCCTAGGGCAGTTCCACTACCCGGTCCAGCTCATGGGCGGCGCGGCACTGCACCTGGGCGACATCGCTGAGATGCGGACCGGTGAGGGCAAGACTCTCGTGTCGACGCTGCCGGCATATTTGAACGCTCTACCGGGCGATGGCGTCCACATCGTGACCGTGAACGACTACCTCGCCGGTCGGGATGCCGACTGGATGGGCCGCGTGCATCGCTTCCTCGGGCTATCGGTCGGCAAGATTCTGTCCGAGCTCCCGCCGGACAAACGCAAGCTGGCCTATGCCGCGGACATCACGTACGGCACGAACAACGAATTCGGGTTCGATTACCTCCGCGACAACATGGCCTGGTCCCTGGACGATCTGGTCCAGCGAGGGCACAACTACGCGATCGTCGACGAGGTCGACTCCATCCTCATCGACGAGGCCCGCACGCCTTTGATCATCAGTGGACCGGCTGAGGAAAACCAGCGGTGGTACTTGGAGTTCGCCCGGCTGGCCCCACGAATGACGCGCGACCGGCACTACGAGGTCGAGGAGGGCAAGCGAACGGTCGCGGTCACCGAGGAAGGCGTCGCGTTCGTCGAGGATCAGCTCGGAATCGAGAACCTCTACGAGGCCGCGAACACACCGCTTGTCGGATACTTGAACAACTCACTGAAGGCCAAAGAGCTCTACAAGCGCGACCGCGACTACATCGTCACCGAAGGCAACGTGATGATCGTGGACGAGTTCACCGGCCGCATACTGCACGGACGCCGCTACAACGAGGGAATGCACCAGGCCATCGAGGCCAAGGAGGGCGTGGCAATCCAGCAGGAGAACCAAACCCTTGCGACGATCACCCTGCAGAACTACTTCCGCCTCTACGGCAAGCTTGCCGGCATGACCGGGACCGCCCAGACCGAGGCAGCCGAGCTCAACCAGATCTACAAGCTCGGCGTCGTGCCGATCCCGACCAATATGCCGATGATTCGCGACGACGAGACTGACCTGATCTACAAGACGGAAGATGCCAAGTTCGCTGCTGTCGTGGACGACCTGGCCGAGCGGCACGAGGCCGGCCAGCCGGTGCTCGTCGGCACGGCGAGCGTGGCCAAGTCCGAACGGCTGTCGTCGTTACTGCTGCGCCGTGGCATCCCGCACGAGGTACTCAATGCGAAGAACCACGCGCGGGAGGCGGCGATCATCGCCAACGCCGGCCGCAAGGGAGCGGTGACCGTGGCGACCAACATGGCCGGTCGCGGCACTGACATCATGCTTGGCGGCAACCCGGAGTTCAGCGCCGACTTGGCGTTGCGGGATCGCGGGCTTACGCCCGACGAGACGCCGGACGAGTACGAAGCGGCGTGGCCCGACGCCCTGGAAAAGGCCAAGGCGGAGAGTAGCGCCGAGCATGACGAGGTCGTCGAGCTCGGCGGCCTGTACGTGCTCGGCACCGAGCGCCACGAGTCCCGTCGCATCGACAACCAGCTGCGTGGCCGATCCGGTCGCCAGGGCGACCCAGGCGAGTCGCGGTTCTACCTGTCGTTGGGTGACGATCTCATGATTCGCTTCAACGGCGAGCGCGTCGCTGCGATCATGAATTTCCTGCGGCTGCCCGAGGACACCCCGATCGAGAACAAGACCGTCTCGCGGTCGATCCAATCCGCACAAACCCAGGTCGAGCAACAGAACTTCGAGATCCGCAAGAACGTTCTGAAGTACGACGAGGTCCTCAACAAGCAGCGCACGGTTATTTACGACGAGCGCCGCCAGGTGCTCGAAGGCGCCGACCTGTCCGACCAGTTCCGGCCGATGATCGGCGAGGTTGTGCGCGGATACGTCGAGGGAGCAACGGCCTCCGGGTACGCCGAGGAGTGGGACCTCGAAGCGCTGTGGACCGCGCTCAAAACGTTGTACCCCGTCTCGCTGTCGCTCGAGGAAGCCATCGAGCAGGCCGGCGGTAAGAAGTCCGACCTCACAAGGGAATTCCTCGTCGAGGAGCTCGTTGCTGACGCCCAATCGGCGTATGACGCGCGCGAGGAAGACCTGGGCTCGGACGTGATGCGGGAGTTGGAACGCCGGGTGCTGCTCTCGGTGCTCGACCGCAAGTGGCGCGAGCATCTCTACGAGATGGACTACCTCCAGGAGGGCATCGGACTGCGCGCAATGGCGCAGCGCGATCCGCTCGTCGAATACCAGCGCGAGGGCTACGACATGTTCTCGGCGATGATGGAGGCGATCAAGGAGGAGTCGGTCGGCTTCTTGTTCAACCTCGAAGTGGAGATCGAGGACAGCTCTGCCGCGCCGGCCGACGGTGCGGACGGATTGGCTCTCGCTCCGAGTGGCACCGCCGCCGAGGGCGATGGGGCTGCCGATGGCGAGCCACATCTGGATGCCGCCTTGCTGGCCGCCGCCCAACGTGCACAGGACGGCACGGCGCCCGGGCCGAACGGTGCGCAGCCGAATGGTCGCTCGACTGCGCCGCACATCAGCGCGAAGGGCCTGGACCGAGACACCTCGGCCCGCCCGCTCATCTACAGCTCGCCGACGCTCGGCTCAGATACGCCAGAGGTACGCATGACCTCCGAGGAGGAGAGTTCGTCCGACCAGTCCAGTGGAACATCGAGCACGGCCCGCCGCCAGCAGAACCGCAGCAATCCGAACCGGGGCAGCCGCGGGAACCGATCCACGCGCGGCAATCAGCGCCGGCGCAAGCGCTGAGGGCGCGCTCGTCTCCTACTGTGCGGAGTGCGTCGTCAGGTCGCGCCGTCCGTCCGGCGCGTGCATTGGTCAAGCAGGGTGAGCTTGGTCAGCCGAGCTGAAGCCGCACACACCGCCACCGTCCGTTGAGTCCTTCCAGTCGGGCGGCCACCGCCCGATAGCGCGTCCCCACCTGCACCACGGCCGACAACTCCGCCACGCCGTCCGCCGGCTCGCACACGCGCACTGACCGGATGGTGATGTGCCCACGCCAGGAACGAAGGCGTTCCGGTCGCGTCATGTCGTTGACCAGGCCGGAGTAGACGCCCTGACTCAAATGGGCGGCCAGCTGATGGAACGTCCGGCGTCCCGACTTCGCTTCCATGATCGCGATCAGGAGTCGTCGACCGAAAGCCAACGCATCCGGGAGGTCCCCGGACCTGCGTGGCCGCGCCGCGAAGATCGCAGACACGTCGGAGGACCGGCGAGCCGCGGTCTCACGGAAAGGCAGCGGCTGGTCGAACGGGCCGATGAGGCGCAGGTGACGGGCCGGCAACTCATCGTCGAACGGCGGTTCCCGCCGTGGCGCGGCCCGCAGAGTGATCTGTCCGATCGGCGGATCGGGCGACGTGGGCGGGGAAGCGGCGGTCATGGGGATCCTTCAGCCGGACGGGGGGCATGCAGGATCTGGCCCGGCTTGATGAGGTTGGGGTCCGAACCAATCTCGACCCGATTCGCCACGTACCACCTGGGCCATGCGACCGCGACCTGATCGTCGGAAGCTGGTCGGCCGATGCGAGCGGCCGCGATCACCCAGAGGCTGTCTCCTGGGCGGACAACGACGGATTCGTTCGCGGCGGGTGGCTGCCGACGGTCATCGCGTGCGGCTGGTGGTCCCGTACCGCCCGGCGGACGGGGTATCGGCTCGGCGGTGCTGGGCCAGCCGGGTGTCGCGATGGTCGGCTGCGCGCTCCCGGCCCGCGCGGAGGGCCAAGACGGTGCGGGCAACGGGCTCGGCAACGCCGGGCTCGCGGACCTGGCTGAGCTGGTCGGCGACGGAACGGGCGACGCCAGCGCGGCAGCTGGAGCGACGAGGATCCCAACGCCGAGCGTGCCGGCGACAGCGCGACGCAAGATGGCTGGCACGGCGGCGCTAGCAAAGGTTCGAGCGATCACGCCAGCAGTGCCGGGCAATGCTCCGGCGAGCACGGAGAGCAATGCCAGGCCGAGCCAAACGCAGACTACCCACAAAGCCGTCGCGGCCAGGGTGCTGACCACTGTGTCGGCGCCCGCCCGTGCTATCCACGCTCCGGGGTCGCGCAGACCGGCGGCAATGGAGCGCCAGTCCGGATACAGCATGCGGATCGCGATGACGTCCGCGAGGACCACGACGCCCACCCTTGTCCCAGGCTTCATTTATGCTCCATTAGCGTACGTTTACTTATGTTTGCCTTCATACAGATTGGGAGTCATGCGGTCAAGGCTGGTCGGAGGATCCTGGGGACAAGACTCGATTTCGGGGGCGGGCGAAAACGCGGAGCGGTCAGTAGGGAGCATTTTCGTAGGGTGATGAGCGCGGCTGCCTGTGACTATCTGAGGCGGATCTGGCGCTGCCCACCAGCCGTCGTTCGAGACCTGGCGGCGCTTCGCGTTGGCGCGAGTCGGATGCTTGACGGTGTCACGAGAGGAGCCGCGATGTTCGACATCGCCGAACAGGTGCAACAGTGGCGTACAAGTGGCCTCCCGGTATCCGTAGCCCGGGTGATTTCGACGCGCGGGTTCAGTTCCCGCGAGCCACTCTCAGTCCTGGCCGCGACGCCGAATCAACCGCCCATAGGTCAGCTGTTTTCGGGGGCAGCCCAGGAGCACATCGTCCAGCTGCTGTCCGAGCCGCGCGCAGACGCCCGGCTGGAAGAGGTCCTCGTTTCCGACGACGCAGCGGTCAGCGCCGGTCTCGCATGTGGAGGAACGGCCCGGTTGCTCCTTCAGCCGGCCGTAGAGATCCCGGAAACGGCCTGGACGGCGCTTCTCAATCGGGCACCCGTGTGCCTCGTGACTCGAATTGACGGGGAGACCGTCGGTGCTACCGACGCGATCCTCACATCCACGCTCGATAGCGCCGACGATGGGGTGCGGCAGTTCTTCAGGCGGGGCGTGGCCGAAACGGCAGTGCTCACAACAGGATCGGGCGAGGCATTCGTCGCCGCAATGTGGCCGCCAACGGCGCTTGTTCTGGTCGGCGGCGGCCAGCTGTCAGACGCGTTGGTCACCGCTGCGGGCGTGCTGGGTTGGACCGGCATCGTCGTGGACTCGGTGCAAGGCGCGACCGAGCGCTGCGGTGCGGTGTCGGGCAGTGACGTGGTCGTCGTGCTGAGCCATGACCTGACGATCAGCGGCAGCGCGCTACAGGCGGCGCTCGCGAGCAGCGCCGGCTATATCGGCGCGCTGGGCTCCCGGCATACCCAGGGCGCCCGGGCCGAATGGTTGACGTCGCACGGCGTGGATCCGGCCGCGCTGGCGCGGATCAACGGACCAGCTGGCCTGGATATCGGAGCCAATACTCCCGGCGAGGTCGCCATCTCGATACTTGCCGCGGCCATTGCCGCGCGCGCTGGGGCCGCCGGCGGTCGTCTGGCGGATCGCCCGGGTCCAATCCACCTGCCAGCCCGGACGCCAGAGTGACCCGTTGGGACGGACTGTTCGCCGATCTCGAGGCGCAGGCCGTGGCCATCGAGGCAGCCGAGCGAGCCGGGGAGGTCGAGGAGCGTATCCGGATCGAGTCGGGTGCACTCCGCCTCGTCGATCGGCTGCGCTCGGCGGTTGGCGGCCGGATTCGGGTTAGGTGCCAGGCCGGAACATCAGTGGACGGCACCGTGCGCCGGTCCGGCTCAGACTGGCTACTGCTGGACGAAGGCACCGGTCGGGAAGCTCTCGTGTCGCTCCGTACCGTCGTTGAGTTAGGCGGCCTCGGCCGTTCGGCTGCGGTGCCCGGCTCGGAGACCGTGGTGGAGTCTCGGTTGACATTCCGCATCGCGCTACGTGGCCTCGTGCGCGATAGGTCGACCGTGCAGGTTCGGTTGACCGATGGGCGGACGGTCGCGGGCACCCTCGACCGGGTCGGCGCTGATTTCGTGGAGCTCGCCGAGCATCCAGCCGGCGAACTCCGCCGCGCCGCCGAGGTGCGCGACCTGCTCCTGCTTCCAATTCAGGCGATCGTGCTGGTCCGTCGACAGCTTTGACGGAGGCGGGTTTCGCGGCTGAGATCACTGTCGACGCGCGTGCTTACTCAGTCCGGGCCACGCCGTCCGGCGCGTCCTCGTCAGACTCGGCGAAGGGGTGCTCGTCGATGAATTGCCGGGTCTGGTCGTACATCTGGTCGATATAGGCCTCAAGCTTCGCCCGTTCCACTCGCCACTGACCGCGGCCGCCGATCTTGATGGCCTCGAGTTCCCGGTTGCGGACGAGCGCGTAAGCCTGTGACGCGGAGATATTCAGTACGTCCGCCACGTCGGCCAAGGTCAAGAAGCGTTCCGTGCCCATGCCCCACCGTCTACTGGGTTCGCGTGGCGCGTCCGGCTCACTCAGACAGTGTCTCAGCCGGGGGCCGTGCTTGCTCAGCTGTCCACATTGCAACCCACCGGATTCGTCTAATCGCTGCGAGTCATGCACGATGTCTGCCGTGGTTGTTACCTCCCCGACGCCACGTCGCGTCCGAGCGCCCAAGTGGCTCGACCTCCGGCTGGTGGCCGGCGTCGTTCTGGTCCTCGCCTCGGTACTCCTTGGCGCCCGAGTGATCAGCAGTGCGAACGCCTCGGACAGCGTGTGGGCGGCTTCGCGTGATCTTGCTCCCGGAACGGTACTGAGCGCCGCCGACCTATCCGAGGTGCACGTACGGCTGCCAGCGGGCGCCGACGCGTACCTGCCAGTACACACGGCCGTGCTGGGCCAATCGCTCACTCGGCAGGTCACGGCCGGAGAGTTGCTTCCGCGGGCGGCCCTGGCCGCTACCGACGCCGCAACGACGATCACGGTTCCGCTCGCGTCCACCAGTGCGCCCCATGTGCAGCGGGGTCAACGGGTTCAGCTCTGGGTGTCAACCCGCTCGTGCTCGGCGATCGCGGTACTGGCCGACGTAACCGTGCAGGACGTGCAGTCAACCGGTGCCGGCGCGTTCTCAAGCGGTAGTACTCAGGGCGTCGTGATCCGCGTGCCAGCGCCGCTCGCGGGGCGGGTGATCACTGCGCTGGCATTGGACGGTGCTGTGATCCGCGCGGGCATCCTGTCAGGGGCGGCGGCTACCAGTGACCCGAACGATGATCTGCCACCCCTGGATAGCTGCGCCAAGAAGCCATGAAGCTGCCGGTCCTGTGCGCCGCCGACGGTGCACCATGGGAGGCCCGGCTCGTCGTGGATCTCGATCGCGGCGAGCACCCCGTCACAGTCGTGCGCCGCTGTGTTGACATCGTCGACCTGCTCGCCGTCGCCTTGTCGGGTCAGGCGCGCGCCGCTCTCGTTGCCGCTTCGCTGCGTCGCCTTGATGCGGACGCAGTCGACCGCCTGATCGCCGCCGGAGTCGCTCCGGTTGCCGTCGTGCGCCGCGGTGACTCCGCGGCTGAGGACCGGGTCCGAGCTTTGGGCATCGCCTACGTCGTGCCAGATGATGCAGATGCCGCCGTGGTAGCGACGGTCATCGGCGATGCCGTGTCCGCCCGGGATGCCACCGCGCCGGGCACCCGTGTCGCCCGCGCGTACGGTGATCCCCTTCTCAGGCCTGCATCCAGCTCACCGGGTAGCTCACCGAGCACCGACCACCCGCCGCCCACCCGCGGATCGGTAGTGGCGGTGTGGGGACCGACCGGCGCGCCGGGCCGTACGACCGTCGCGGTGACACTCGCCGACGAATTGTCCCGGCTCGGGTCGTCCAGCCTGCTAGTGGACGCGGACGTGTACGGCGGGGTGATCGCTGCGGTGCTCGGGCTGCTCGACGAGTCACCCGGGTTCGCGGCCGCCTGCCGGCAGTCCGCCGCGAGCCGACTGGATCCCGAGATACTGGCGGGTCTGTGCTGGGCCGTCACCCCGAGCTTCCGGGTGCTAACCGGTATTCCCCGACCAGAGCGTTGGCCTGAACTAAGGCCGACCGCGGTCGAGTCCGTGCTGACAGCCGCCCGCACCATCGCGGACTACACCGTGGTCGACTGCGGCTTCTGCCTTGAGGCCGACGAGGAGCTGAGCTTCGACACGATGGCTCCACGGCGAAACGGCGCGACGCTCGCCCTGCTCGATGCGGCCGATGTGGTCCTTGCGGTCGGCAGCGCGGACCCGATCGGCATCCAACGTCTCGTACGGGGCTTGTCCGAGCTGCGCGACGCGGAGGTCGCCGCGCCGGTATGGGTGGTCCTCAACAAGGTTCGGCGGTCGGTCGTACCCGGCGATCCTCCGACCGAGCTGAGCGCTGCGCTGGATCGGTTCGCCGGGCGCAGGCCGGCAGCACTGCTGCCCAATGACCAGCCGTCACTCGATGCCGCGCTCGTCGCGGGCAAGACTCTCGGCGAGGTTCGGCCAGCGAGCCCACTGCGTCAGTCCGTCATCACCCTGGCCGGCGCTCTCGCCGGAATACCAGTGCGTCGGCACCGAAGGTTCGCCCGATTCCGCAGCGACTGATGGCGAAGTGTTCGTCAACCTCCTAAGCACTCGGCCGGATCATGCGCAACGCGGCCGACTGTGGAGCCCGTTGCGGGGCAGGGGGCTGCGTAGTCTTGGGAGCTATGACCCGCCTTGCACCGGTCGGTAGCGGGCGCTGATCGCGTGACCGACCGACTGTCCTCACTAGACGTCTCGTTCCTCTATCTCGAGGGCCGCACGACGCCTATGCATGTCGGTGGTCTCCTGGTGTTCCAGCCGCCCGACCAACCGGAATCCGACCAACTGCGCGGCGAGCCGGACGGTCGGAGCGCCGTCTTCGACTACGAGCGCTTGGTCGAGTTGATCGAACAACGCATCGCGCTCGTTCCGCGATACCGCCAGAAGATCCGAACTGTCCCGGGTCACCTGGCCAACCCGGTATGGGTGGACGATCCAGAGTTCGACATCTCGTTTCATGTCCGACGCTCGGCGCTACCTAAGCCAGGCTCGGACCAGCAGCTGCGGGAGTTCTGCGCTCGCATCCAGTCACGCCCGCTCGATCGGCACCGGCCGCTGTGGGAGATCTATCTCGTCGAGGGACTCCGCGACAACCGGATCGCGATCATCACCAAGACCCACCACGCGATGGTCGACGGCGTGAGCGCCATCGAAATTGGCCAGGTCATTCTCGATGCGTCCGGGCAAGCCCGTCAGATGCCCGACGATCTATGGATGCCCGAGCCTGAGCCCAGCTCGCTGAACCTCCTTAGCGACGCCGTCTGCCACCTGGTTCACCGGCCGAGTGCTCTGCTCGACACGCTCCGGCTTGGCGCTAACGATTTCCGAGCCACTACCGGCCAGGTGCTTCGCGTTGTGGGGGGACTGGCGTCGGCCGCTCGACTGGCGATTCGCGCCGCTCCTGACTCGCCGTTGAACGCCCAGATCGGACAGCAACGCCGCTATGGCACGGCCATAACGTCGCTGTCGGATTACAAGCGAGTGCGGGGCCAGCAGTCGGATACCGGGACCCGGACCACGATCAACGACGTCGTTCTGGCGACAGTGGCCGGTGCGCTGCGCGGCTGGTTGCTCTTTCGCGGTGAGTCGGTGACGCCGTCAACAACGGTGCGAGCGATGGTGCCGGTCAGCGTGCGGTCGGATTCCGAGATAGGCGCCCTCGGCAATCGGATCTCCGCGGTGCTTGTGGACCTTCCCGTTGGAGAGCCCAATCCGGTGCTACGGCTAGCGCAGATCAGCTATGCCATGCGGGCGCACAAGGAGTCCGGCCAATCCGTCGGAGCCGACGCGCTTGTGGCGCTGTCCGGGTTCGCCCCGCCCACTCTTCATGCCTTGGGTGCCCGAGCGGCGAACGGCCTGACCCGCCGTCTGTTCAATCTCGTGGTCACCAACGTGCCGGGCCCGCAATATCCCCTGTACGCCGCGGGTGCGCGGCTGCTGGAGATCTACCCCGTGGTGCCGCTCGCTGAGGGGCAGGCGGTTTCGATCGGCCTGACGTCCTACAACGGCGGGGTGTACTACGGCTTGAACGCCGACCGTGACGCGATGCCGGACGTCGATGTGCTCGCGGCCTTGATCGAGGAGTCGCTCGCTGAACTTCTCGCCGCTAGCGACACCATGGCCGCGCACCGCGAGAACGGCTCCGCGTCGGTGTCTCCTGTCGTCCCCGGATCGCACCGGGTTGCCGCATCGATGCGTCGGTCAGCCGATGCGACCGGCCCAGGCGTCACCAGTGAAACCGAGTCGACGCAGCATGAGGCGCCCCAGCCCGGCACGCCGCCGCTGGACGTTTCGTCCGAGGCCGCAGTCAGCCGGCTACGCCAGACGAGCTCGCTCCGCCAAGTACCGCGTCCACCCGCGGGAAAGTCGTGCTGTCTCGTTCCCCCAGTACGGGCGGCGGCGCCAGGCCGGTGCACGGTGATGGTGCAGGAGCCCAGTCGGCGAGGTCGTCGCGAGGCAAGGCAACCGCAGGCGCAGCGCGCAAGCGATCGGGTAATCGTCAGACCGGAGGTTCGTCGGGCACCGCAGCCGCGGCGGACCGCTCGACCGACCTGGGCACGGCAGCGGAGCGCCCGAACGACCCTGACACCGCGGCCGACCGCGCGACCAGTGCAGGCACCGCGAGCGACGACGCTGTCACTGCAGGCTCCGCGGGGGACCATGTTGCCAGTGCAGGCACGACGGCGAACCACGCGGCCAGCGCAGACACGACATCGGACCACGCGGCCAGTGCAGACACGACATCGGATGGTTCAACAAAGGCATCCGACCTTTCGGCGAAGGACGACGCATGACGGCAGGTGGCGAGTCGGCCGACGCTAGCGACTTGCCCGGGAAAGAGGTGGTCGACTGCGACTTCGGCCGGGAGCCCGCTGAGGTCTCACCGACGTTGGTGAATGCAACCGCCGGTGAACAAGTAGTCAGTGCCCTCAGCTCCGGCCCTATGACCCACCTGGACGGTGCATCGTCAGGCCCGCGCCGCGCGCTGGTGTTGGGTGGTGGCGGTGTCCTCGGCTTCGCCTGGATTGTGGGGGCTCTCTCGGCGCTGCAGGTCGAGGCTGGGTTCGACGCGCGAGATGTGCAGCTGGTCGTGGGCACCTCCGCTGGCGCGGTCGCCGCGGCTGCTCTCGGGTGCGCTGTGTCCGTTGATCAGATGCGTCGTCACCATCAGGGCATTACAGCACCAGACGACCCACCGATCGCGTTCCAATACGACGCGACCGGTCGCGGTCTTCCACCGCGGCCCGGATTTGGTTTTGGATCGCCGCGCCTCCTCCTCGGGGGAGTTCGCCACCCACGTCGGTCCCCGACCCTGCTGACCTTGACGGGCGCCCTTCCGACCGGGCGCGGCAGCCTCCAGCCCGTTGCCGAAATGGTGACGGGTATCGCCGAGGGCGCTGGGCTTACGGGACGCTGGCCAATCCGCCCTCGCCCGTGGATCGTCGCTGTCGATTACTGGTCCGGGCGGCGAGTGGTGTTCGGCCACGATCAGACCGGCTCGACCGGAGCACCCAACGTTTCGCTCCCTGACGCCGTCGTCGCCTCTTGCTCGATTCCGGCCTGGTATCCGCCTATGCGCATTGGCGGGCACCCCTACATCGACGGCGGAGCGGCTTCCAACGCCTCGGCCGACCTTCTTGTCGATGAGCCTGTGGACGAGGTTTACGTGCTGGCCCCGATGGCGTCAATCCAGTTCGACAGACCCCGATCTCCGGTCGCGCGGATAGAAAGGTCGATTCGCCGAGCGATAACCCGGGGTATCCTCGCCGACGTTGCACAGCTGCGGGCAAGTGGCAAGCACGTTCTGCTCGTCAGCCCCGGCCCGGAGGACCTCGAGCTCATCGGGGCGAACCTCATGAATCCCCGACGACGGACTGCCGTTCTGGAAAAGGCAATGGAGACCGCGACCGTCGAGCTTCGGGCACAGCTGGTTGGACTGAGCAAGGGACAGTCGGCACGGCGCTCCTGGCAGCCACCGGTGTGAGGGTGTACTTGCCGTCGACGCTGTCTGGCCTGCGGCAGCTCGTCGCCGACGGCGCTGTTCATGGCAGTCCGCTCACGGCGTTTGCGGTCACCCCCGGGCTTCGGGATTGGTATCAGGACGATGACATCGAGGAGCTGGAGTACGCGGCAACGATGGAAGCGGCTCGCAGCTCGCTCCGGGCGTTGGATGACGATCCCGCGGTCCCGCGTCGCCGAGTTGTCCTAGCCGCTGACGTTCCCGATTCCTCGGTCACGATTCGCGACGATCGGGACCGTGGTGTGGTCGAGATAGGAATCCCGGTGACGCTCGATCGCATTGCTGCCGCTCACGTTGATGATCCCCAGGCGGAAGGCATCATCGCAGCTGCGGCGGCTGCCATGCTCGCTGCGGATCTTGGCGACCCTGATGCGCAAGACCGCGTAGATGACGCGGAGGGTCTCGGGCTGTCGTGGTACGCCAGTCAGGAGCTTCCGATCCTGATCGAGATGATCTGAGCTGGCAGGAGAGCTGCGCTCGCACGAGGTTGCGCTGGGCGCATGCTACTGATAGTGGCACGATCGTCAATGTCCCCCGTGGGCACGGGCAACCGGATCCGCCGCTCGGTCCACCCCTCTGATCCGGGCGGTGCGTTGCGACCCAATGCCGCCTGGAGCGTTTGGCGAAAGGTCGCCCATGGATGCCGTTACCGCTCCTCCTGTACCGACCAACGAGCCAGTTCACACGTACCGGCGGGACGCACCGGAGCGGATGTCGCTTGAGGCCAAACTTCGGGAGTTCGCTGGGCAGTCCATCGATCTGACGATGACGGTCGGCGGTCAGCAGCGTATGGCGGCCGGCGGTCGGATTAGTGTTGTTGCTCCGCATAATCACTCGACGGTGCTGGGTCACGCCGCTCAGGCGACGACGGACGACGTGGCCGACGCCGTGGATGCCGCCTTGGGCGCGGCCGCCGCATGGCGCGACCTTCCGTTCGATGAGCGCGCGGCAATCTTCCTTCGCGCGGCGGATCTGTTGTCGACGACATGGCGGGACACATTGAACGCCGCCACGATGCTCGGCCAGTCGAAATCGGTCCAGCAAGCGGAGATTGATTCTGCGTGTGAGTTGATCGACTTTCTTCGATTCAACGTGCATTTTGCCCGGCAGATCCTGCAGAACCAGCCGGAGAGTTCGCGTCTCACCTGGAACCGCATGGACTATCGGCCGCTCGAGGGCTTCGTACTGGCAATCACGCCCTTCAATTTCACTGCGATCGGCGGCAATCTGCCGACGGCGCCGGCGCTGCTCGGCAATGTTGTCGTGTGGAAACCGTCTCCCACTCAGCAGTTGGCCGCCCATTGGACTATGAGGTTGCTGGAAGCGGCAGGGCTGCCTCCGGGAGTTGTGAACATGGTGACAGGCGACGGTCAAGCCGTGAGCCAGGTCGCCGTGCCGCATCATGCATTGGCCGGCATACACTTCACCGGCTCGACGCCAACTTTCCAATTGCTGTGGGGGGCTGTCGGCGCATCGATATCTTCCTACGCCTCGTATCCGCGGGTCGTCGGCGAGACCGGTGGCAAGGACTTTGTCATCGCTCACCCTTCGGCCGATCCGGCCTCGCTCGTTACCGCGTTGGTGCGCGGCGCCTTCGAGTATCAGGGACAGAAATGCTCGGCCGCGTCTCGCGCATATATTCCTCAGTCCTTGTGGGACGGCGGTGTGCGTGATGAGCTGGTTGCGATTGCCGAATCGCTGACCTACGGCGATGTCATGGATTTCACCAACTTCGGTGGGGCGGTGATTGATAGGCGTGCGTTCGATCGGCTGACCGGTGCGATCGATCGGTTGCATGCTGAGCCGTCGGCCTCCGTGCTTGCTGGAGGCAAATCCGATGACAGCACGGGGTACTTTGTGCGTCCGACGGTGGCTGTGATCAATGACCCAACGCACGAGGCGTTCATCCAAGAGTACTTCGGCCCTATTCTGGCCATTCACGTCTTCGACGACAAAGCGTGGAGAGAAACCGTTGATCAACTGGAATCGGTGACGCCTTACGCGCTCACCGGCTCCATATTCAGCCGCGATCGTTCGGCAATCCTCGAGGCGTCGCATGCGCTTCGGTTTGCCGCCGGAAATCTCTACGTCAATGACAAGCCAACCGGTGCGGTCGTAGGCCAGCAGCCCTTCGGCGGCGCTCGTGCGTCGGGGACGAATGATAAGGCCGGATCGATCTGGAACCTCCTGCGTTGGGTATCGCCGCGAGTGATCAAAGAGACGTTCGTGCCTCCGACAGATCATCGTTATCCACATATGGCGTGATCCCCCTGGATGCGCCAGCGCCAGGTCGTTCCCGCGCGTAAGAGCTGTGCCGCGGTATGCGTTCGCCACAACTCTTCGGTCGTCCTGTCCCGCATCACGGCGTGGCCACCTGCACGGGTAGTAGGCCACTGGACACGGCCAGGCCCGTGAGGCGTGGCAGATCCCCCACTAGTACGCCACGCCCCGGAAGCACGCTGGTCCGAGAGCGCCTAAGACGCACGCCGAAAACCTCTCCGTCGGCCGCGGCTGGCTGAAGAAGCAATCCCGTTCGGGGGCGCTGGGCCTCGAACAGCAGTCCGCGATATGAGACGGCGAGATCGTCGGTTCGTGCCGCGACCACAGCGACTTGGTCAGCGTCGGTCCGGCGTACGACATCCGTCAACGCTGCTCCGACCGCGGTGTCGACGAACATCTCCGCGTCGTCGATCAGAATCACTCTTCGTCCGCGCGACGCGACCGGAAGAGAATCCGCGCCTGCATCAACGTCGTAGACAACAAGACCCGCCGAGTACGCGAAGCGCGCGAGTTCGGATCGTGCGGGAGCGGCCACGAGAACCTCGATGTTCGCCGATTCCAGCTGCTTGCCCAGAACGGTCAGTACCGTCGTGCGACCGGACCGTGGTGGTCCGGCGACGAGGAAGGTTCCGGGGCTCGCGAACAGATCGAGACGTATCGGTTCGGCACCGTCGCCGCCGACACCCAGTGTGGGCCGCTGCAAGTCGGCTGGGCCCAATTCGGCGAGTTGCACGCGGCGGGGCAATGGTCGCAAGGTGATCATCGGCGCTGTCGTCCTGGGCTTGGTCGCTGCGGCAATCCGGGCGACCGCTCGGCATTGTTCGGCGTAGCTAGGATCGCAGCCGAGCACCGCGAACTGAACCTCCGCGTGATCATCGCTTCTGATCGCTCGCCCGGGCGGCATGTGCAGCGGCACATGGTGCAGCGGTATTCCGGCCAAGGCGAAGTCAGCTCGGTCGACGAGCCTGAGCACGAACTTACGACTCACGACGCCCGCCAGCCGTGGGGCCAAGGTCGTTCTGTCGCCAGTGATAAGGACCGTCATTCCGACCGACGTCGCGTCGCGCAGCAGGCCAAGGAGGACATCGACCGTCCGGCCTCCGTCATGCTCGTCGGAGGCGGAGACGAAGCTCTCCCATCCGTCCAGTACGAGCATGAGAAGGTCCTGTGACGCCTGCGCTGCTACATCTGGCCAGTCGACCGGAAATGCATTCATGTGGTCGATTCGCCGTTCGGCTGCGATGAGCGTCAGGCGCTCGATGAGCCGCTCCACTGCGTCGAAATCATCCCTGGACAGCACTGCGGCGCAGTGGGGCAGATCGACAAGCGCGTGCAAGCCTCCGCCGCCCGCACAGTCGATGGCATATACCTGCAGTGACTCGCTCGATAGGCGGCTCGCCGCCACCGCGACGGCCGTATTGAGAAAGGTGGTCCGTCCGGAGCCGGCTCCACCGATCACGAGACATGGGCCGGCCCGACTCAAATCAAGCAGCAGTGGCATCTGCTGTTGTGTGTCAGGCAAGTCGACCATTCCGACGGGTAGTAGCTCAGGGCTGCCCGCGTCTCCGGTAGCACCGATGGACAGTGTGTCCGGCAACGGCGGTAACCAGGGTGGGTTAGGCAAGCGCGCGTCTGTAATGACGGTTGCTTCCTGTGCTGCGTCTGCTAACAACTGCAGGTCGGTCCGGCCGAGGTCGGATTCGGCCGTCGCGATGGGACGGCCCCAGCGATCAAGTGACTCAACGCGTATCCGCTGGGTCGATTGCGCCATGTCAGCAACACGACCGGTTTGCATCTCGATCACCGTTGATCCCGTGCGCACACAAGCGCGACCGGGACGGTTCTTGTCTATCGCAGCAGCGGCGGCTGTTCCCACGACGTCAGCTGATTCGTTCGGATCGGTGACACGCAGAGCGACGCGAAGAGTTGTGTTCGCACGGATCTCCGGGGAAATCACACCACCTGGTCGCTGGGTGGCCAGTATCAGATGTATACCTAGGGATCTACCGCGTTGCGCGACGTCGATCAGGCCATCCAAGAAGTCCGGCAGCTCTTCGGCGAGAGCGGCGAATTCGTCGACGATAAGGATGAGGCGGTGTAGAGAAGCGTGAGGTGAAATCGTCCTTCGGTACTGATCGAGGTCACGCGCGCCGACCTGTGCGAACAGGACTTCGCGCCGTCGTAGCTCTGCATCGAGCGAGCGCAAGACGCGCCTCGTCAGGTGGGCATCGAGGTCCGTTACCAAGCCGACGGTATGTGGCAGTCGACTGCAGTCAGCGAACGTGGCGCCGCCTTTGTAGTCGATAAGCAGAAAAGCGATGTCGCCGGGTCCATTGACGATTGACAACCCCGCGACCAACGATCGCAAGAACTCCGACTTGCCTGAGCCGGTCGTGCCGGCCACAAGTGCGTGCGGCCCGTCGCTGATCAAATCAAGCTCAACGAGTCCCTGTGCGCTGAGTCCAACGGCGGTTCTCGGTCGCCCCATTCCTGAATGCCAACGCTCAATGATCGCGGACGGAAGATTTCCTCGATCGAGCCCAAGTAGGTCGAACAGGAAGCAGGTCGCCGGAATTGTCGCGGATGTGTCGGCGCCAGCATCCGCAAGCGGTGCTAGCCCCCTCGCTAGGCGCTCGGCCCACTGGGTTGTCACCTGATCGGCGGACACGCCTCGCACAACGGAACCGCCCGGCTGGCGAACGACCAGACTCGTCCCAGTGCCATCGTCGACGGTGACGATGGTTGAGCACGAGGCGGGCAATCTTCGAATCCGATCGTCCACACATATCCCGCTGACGCCGACATGAGTGCCGTCTGCGAGCAACCTGACGAGGCCGGGCACGTCGGCGAGATCTCCGCTCGGGTCCACAACGAGCACGGTCGATGGTCCTGACCAGGTCGTCGTTGTTGTCCGCGTTCCACGCTCGGTCAGCCGTGTGTCGACGAGGCTACGAAGTGCTGCTGTCGTGGCTGCATGTTCGGATGGCGAGCTGGCCACTGACCGGTCATGCGGCAGCCATCTGGTCCATGTCCAGGCCTCCTCGCTGGAGTCACTGACCAGGAAAACGAATCTGAGGTCAGAAGGTGAATGTGCGACCGCCAGTTGACCTATCAGCCAGCGCGCACAAGATCGGGCAACGCCGAAGGGGCCCACTAGCCCAATGGATTCGGCCCGTATATCCACGGTGAAAGGTACGGATCGAACGACTCCGGCTGAAACGCGATTCCCACGACGTTGCACTGTCAGCCGCGAGGCTTGGTCGGCGAGCCCCAGGCGAACCGTGCCGAACCCTCGTTGATCGAGACGCCGCTCCCACACTCGGCAATCGGGAATAGTCGCCGTTCGCAGTACGGATGCAGCGTCTGGATGGGACCGGCGTCGACTAAGGGTTTCGACGATCAACAGCTCAGCACATCGATGATTAGCATCCGCCTGCTGTTGAGCCAGCCGTGTCGCAGCGCGGCGGTAGCCGCGCCACCAGCGCAAACGATCGCCGGCAGCCGATCCCATGAGCATCACAGGTGAGAGCAGAGCGAAGGCTAGATACTGCGCAGCGTGGAAGATGGCGGCTAGAGCGACACCAAGCGCGGCCGGCAGCAAGGCGGCTAGCCACGGAATTTGAGGTGAGCTGGGGCTGTCACGATCGTCGGGATAGTCGATCTCGCCGACGGTGGATTCGGCACCCGCGGTCGGGGGCCGGTTTACCAACAACGTGCCGTCCGTTGCAGAAGTCAACGCAGCCGCGCCTTCGTGCGCACAAGTCACAGCAAGCGTCGAGTCGCCGAGCCGGATGATGTCGCCGATCGATGCCGCTGACTCGGACGTGTCGATCCAGTGGCCTTCGATCTGCGTGCCGTTTGTCGATCTCAGATCACGCACTCGAACGCCAGACGTGGTCACGGCGAGAGCCAGATGCCGACGCGATACCACGGGATCGGACAGGAGTAAGTCGCAGCTGCCGGAGCGACCGACCACGGTCTCGCACCTGGTCAATGGCACGACTTTGCCGGCATCGGGACCACCGACTACAGCTACTTGAAACGGCGCGTTTGTCGAATCCTGTCTGCCCGGACCGCCGAACCGGAGTACGTCGCCATTACGGAGGCCAGCGCCGCCGAGCGGGGCAGTCGATTCGAGACGCAGGCTTCCACTCCATACCGTCGACGGGCGGACGGCCATCCCTCGCTCATTGGCGAGTACATCGACCAATTCGGCCAGCCGTGTCCCTTCAGGCGCTGTGATCTGCACGTCCTCGAGCGGACGAGGAGGATCACTCATCGATAGGTGGACTCGCACGCGATCGAGTGTCGTCCGCTCCGTCATCGACGGAAGGACTCGACTCATGTCTGTGGATAACGCGCGCAGGTATCCACAGGCAGGATCCGATCGTCATCCTCGGCGATTCGCATGATTACGTTTGCGATTCGCATCAACTCATTCAGCTGGCGACTCTCACGTCGGCCGGCCAAGCGCTTGGAGGGATCTTCATGCCAACAGCACTCAAGGTCACACCGGAGCAGTTGCAGGCTTTGAGCGGGACAGTTGCTCGAACATCGTCAGACGTGCGTGGTGCGCACCAGAACCTGCGCGGGCAGCTGGGGCCGCTGTTTGGCGCGGATTGGTCTGGTACGGCGGCAGCGCAGTTCAACACTCTTTACGATCAGTTCGACCAGCATGCGAGGGGACTATCGGATGCTCTCGACGGCATCGGCCAGCTCCTGGGTCGCGCGGGATCAGCCTATGCGGACGTCGAGGCGCAGATAGCGTCGTCTTTCCGTTGACCCGTGCCACCGCCGCTGGTCGTGTCGGACGATCGTGGAGTCAAACTGTGGGAGCAGCGTCGTTCGGGGGTCCCGGGGAAGTCGAGTCCCGCCCGGCAACTAAGAGGTCGGACAGCCCGACGAACTGGAATCCTCGGGTACGTATGCCGTCATGAGAGGAGGAAGGACCTCGACAACGACCTCGCAATTCAGGGTTCCGCCGTCGTGGCCGAGGATGATCGACCCTGGGCGCGTCGCGCGCACCATGCGCTCGAGGTTGGCGGCGGCCGACTCTCCATGCTGGTTGAACTCAAAATCCCACAACACGATCGGGTAGCCGAGCCCGGTTGCAACCATGGCCGTTGCGCCCGAGAAGGCCCCGTAGGGAGGCCGAAACGCGATTGGTAGACGGCCGGTTACGGTGGAGATCGCTTTCGCAGCGAGGCTGAGCTGAGAGGTCGCGGTGGGCGCGCTAGCCAACGACATATTGGGATGCGTCCAGGTATGTTGCCGATCTCGTGGCGTTCGGCCACTCGCTGAGCGAGCGAGGGATATCGCATTACGTGTTCGCCAATTAGGAAGAACGTCGCTGGTATGTCCAGCCCGTCGAGGATATTCAGTAGCCGGTCGGTATACCGGTCTGACGGTCCGTCATCGAAGGTGAGGGCGACTACCGGCGCATTGGTGGGAGCACGATAGGTGATCGTTGTGGACGCCAGGCCTGCGGGCCGGTAGCGGCCAACCGCATGACCTGAGGTGGCGATGTTCTCGTGCAGACGGTATTCCTCGACGCCGGCCGAAGAGCTGGCGCCTGCTAGCCCGCCCCCGACGATCACGCCGGCGCGCGTGAGAAAACGCCGCCGATTCACAGGCAGATCGTAGGTGTTACTCGAATCACAGGCCACGGTTGACAGCTGCCCGGTTAGAAGGAGGTAGCCCTCGAGGCTTGCGTCGGAGGATGGTCGGGTGTCGCTCGTCCGTGCTGCGAGCGAGCGGCCCGGTCAGCTACGTGTCGGACCGAGTCTGAGGTCGCACCGAACAGAAACATGAGCAGAATGCCGAGTAGCCAACCAGAGGCCCGGACGACATTCGGCGGGAAGGACGGATCGTCATGCCATTCGGACGGTACTTCGAGCAGTTCGAGGTCGACGCTGTCTACAAACACTGGCCAGGCAAGACGGTCACCGAGTACGACGACCACCTCTTCTGCTTACTCACGATGAACCACCATCCCCTGCATATGGATGCGCACTATGCCAGTGAGTCCACGGATTTTGGCCAAAACGTGGTGGTCGGTAACTACATCTACTCGTTGCTGTTGGGTATGTCGGTTCCCGACATCAGCGGGATGGCTATCGCGAATCTTGAGGTCGAGTCGCTGCGGCACGTTGCTCCCACGTTCCACGGGGACACGATCTATGGCGAGACCAGGGTGCTCGGAAAGACCCCGTCGAGTTCCAAGCCCGATCGTGGCGTCGTATATGTGGAGACGATCGGTTACAAGCAGGATGGAATCGTTGTATGCATCTTCCGACGCAAGGTGCTCGTGCCGACCCGAGAGTACGTGGAAGCGCGAGGGGGTGAGCAGCCGAGTCGCCCGGAACCGCGTGGATGACTTCCCTGAGGTTGCGGATGAGGTCAGTCGGGCACGGTGCCCCAGGCGACGAGCGCGTCGAGGAGGCCAGCCGACAGCTCGACAGTGTCCAACTCTGCGCGGCTGACCCAGCGTGCGTCCGAAGCATCGTCATGGGCGTGCAGGACGCCGGATACCACCTCGCAGAGGTAGTCGTCGATCACGTATGTCAGTCCTGGCGGTCCGTCGCGATCGACACGTCCCACGTGTCGGATGACCCGGACAAGAAGTCCGGTCTCCTCCAGGACCTCGCGCACACAGGTGTCTTCGGGAGATTCGTCCGGTCGGCAGCGCCCGCCCGGAATGGACCAAAGGCCGAGCGCCGGCTGCTGGCCCCGGCGAATCAGGAGCAACCGGCGTTGATCGTCGAAGACGATTCCACCGGCACAAGGCTGCCGATCAGGCTGCATAGCGATATTCTGGTGTCGGCGCGGCGTTCTCGCGACGGCGTGCTCATGAGGTATGAAAAACCGACGACGTGTGCGCAAATTGGGATCGGAGTCGGCGTGACATTGAGCAGGTTCCTGTGGATCGTCTTCGTGATCTTCTTGTTGTTCTTCATCGTCACGGCACCGCAGACCGCTGCGGCCCTCGCAAACAATCTGTGGAACGCCATCTTGTTTGTGTTCAACGGGCTCGCGAACTTCGTTAAGAGCCTCTGAGGTGTGATGCATGGCCAAACTTGATCGCTATCTGTTGCGGAGCGAGGACCAGGTTTTCTCGGTCCGACGGCACTGGGTCTCGCTCGCGTCGGCTGGCGGCCGGTTGGCGCTGCTCTGGTTCGCCGGACTGCTCATCTTGTGGCTGGTCAACAGCATCACCTTGCTGCGGGGCCTGCTGGTCGTCTTCTTTGTTGTCACCCTCGCCTGGTTCGCCTGGATCGTCGCTGACTGGTACGTGGAACGGTTCGTGGTCACCAACAAGCGAGTGCTTCTGGTGACTGGCATCCTGACGCGCAAAGTCGCGATCATGCCGCTCGTCAAGGTGACCGACCTGACGTACGAACAGACCGCGTTCGGCCGCTTGCTCGATTACGGTTCTTTCATCATTGAGTCTGCGGGGCAAGAGCAGGCGCTAAGCCGGATCGATTACCTGCCAGACCCCAATTTGCGCTATCACCAGGTATCGGAGTTGCTGTTCGGACGGTATGCCGTACAGACGCAGGACGATGGCACGGGAGGCTTGTGGCCCATCGCGCCCGCGAGCCCGACCAGGCCCAGCGGGTATGACGCCGAATCGAGCCGCACGACATCGCCGTTGCCGAGGATTCCTCCTGAACCCTGACCCCGTCACTCTTGCAGCTTGAGATCATAGATCCGCCCGGATAGACGAGGCCGTGTCGAGCCGAGGTGAGTATCGGGCGGGTGCCCGCTAACCGTGGTGCATAGCGGATTTTTCCTGCAAAGCGAACTACTTACATCTAAGGGACTGGTCACCGCGCGCCAACCACGGATCTAGCTAGTGCTGCGGAGCCGCGCGCGCCCGATATCTGATTGCAGCCGGGCTCCACCAAATCGTGCGGAGACACGATGGCCGCAGTAGGCACCGTGGGCCGCTCGCAGCCGCCTGTGGATTGTGGAGTCGGATTGTGCGGCCTGGGCTGTTTAGGCTCCATGGCCTACCTGACTTGGGCCCGTGCGGCGTCGAGGAGGCTCTTCGACAGGCTGCGCGGCTTCGAACTGAACTGCGCGGTCTCGAACTGCGCGACCTCGAACTGCGTGGTCTCGAACCGCGTGGTCTCAGGTTGTGCCTCCGATGGGCTCAGTGGGTGGTTGAGCGGCTTGGGCTCTGCGGTCGCGGATTGTGCTGGGCACGCGCTTAACGGCCTCGAGTTGCCCGGCCGCAGGTTGCTACCCGCCGATTGTGCGGCCGACTCGGATTATGCGGGGTCGGGAGCAAAGTCCCGGGCCCTATGCGGTCTTGAGTCGAGTTGTCTTCCGCCGTGCGGTCTCGGTTCGGGGCCGAGCCCCGACGGGCTCAGCGGCCTCGGGTTGTGCGTCTCAGGCCGCAAGGCCTGGGTGCAGCTTCGGGTCGTGCGACATCGTACGCAGCGGTCTCGGGTCTTGCGGTCGCCGGTTGCGCGTGTGAGCCCTGAGGGTTGCGCGGTGTCAGGTTGTGCGGTGTGAGCAAGCTCCCGGGCTGTGCAGCGTCGGGTCGAGCGGCTTCGGGTTGCGGGGTCCCGGGTTGGGTCGCGTCGAGCAGGGTCTAGGGGCTCTGCGGCTTCGGGTTGCGGGGTCCCGGGTTGGGCCGCGTCGAGCAAACTCCCGGCGCTCTGCGGCGTCGGGCTGTCGCATGCGCCGAACTGCCGCGGCTGCCTCGACCGGCGTGGCGTGGGGCTCCGCCTCCGACCGGTTAAGCGGGCCCGACGGCTGCGCGGGTTCGGGCTGCGCGGTCACGGGCTGTGCGGGCTCGACGGCTGTGCGGGCCCGACGGCGGTGCGAGCCCCGACGGCTGTGCGGTTCGGGCCGGGTCTCAGACCGGGGATGTGCGGCCTCGGGGGGGTGCGGTCGGTCCTGGTCCGTACGCTCACCGTGTGCGGATCGACCTGCATACCCACTCCACCGCGTCTGATGGCACAGACACGCCGGCGGAACTGGTCCGACAGGCCAAGGCAGCCAGCCTCGATGTGGTCGCACTCACCGATCACGACACGGCCGCTGGCTGGGCCGAGGCGGCGGCTGCGCTGCCGGTCGGCCTCACACTGGTTCCCGGCACCGAGTTCTCGTGCGCGTGGTTTGGTCCCAATGGCGCCCGAGTCGGCTTGCATCTGCTGGGCTACCTGTACGACCCGGACGATGAGGAACTGCAGACTGAACGCCGTCGGTTGCGCGAGAGCCGTCGTGGTCGAGGTCAAGCCATCGTGAACAACCTGCGCGCGGATGGCATCCCGGTGACGTGGGAGCGGGTGGCCGAGCTGGCCGGGGACGGCGCGGTGGGTCGGCCGCATATTGGCCAGGCGCTGGTTGAGGCCGGCGTGGTGGGTTCGCTCGACGAGGCTTTCGCCGACCTGTTGTCATCACGGAGCAAGTACTACGTCCGCAAGGCTGACGTGGACGTTTTCGTCGCCCTTCGCCTGATCAACGCGGCCGGAGGCGTCACGGCCTTCGCCCATCCACTCGCCCGCCGCAGAGGGACCGTTGTCGGCGATGAGGTCATCGCTGACATGGCAGCGGCCGGACTGGGCGGGATAGAGGTCGACCACCCTGACCACTCCTTCGCCGACCGGGCCCACTTGTCGGATGTCGCGGCCAACCTCGGCCTGATTCCGTTGGGATCGTCCGACTATCACGGCCGAAACAAGGCCGTCCGGCTGGGCGCTTGCACGACGTCTCCTAAGGCCTACGCCGACCTGCTCGCCCGGAACACAGCGTCCTCCCCGATCGTCTTTACGACATGAAGCATTACCCTGGGGGCATGTCGCGATTTCGCGTGGCATTGGGCGGAATTGCGGCTTCGCTCGCTGCGTTCGCCGCGTTTGCCGTGCTTGTCCTGATGGCTCCAGCTGCGTCGGCCGACCCGGTTAACGACGCCGTCAATGCATTGAAGAACTCATCTCTCTATGTCGCTCCGGGAGCCCAGGGACGGGTCGACAACCGGTCCGCGGTGCAAGACGCCTTCGGCTCGTCGGTCAAAGCTGCGATCTTTCCCGACTCCGTGAACGGGCCGAGCGCGGTGAACCAGCTGCACGCGGCGATCAGCCCGCAGCAGACGCTGGCTGTCTTCGTCGGTACTCGATACCAAGCGAAGTCCGGCGTGTATTGCCAAGGGTTCGCCCAGACGCAGATGGACAAGGCCTACAGCGATACCCGCGCCAACCTGCAATCGACGAAGGGTGACCTGACCAACACGCTCGTGGAGTTCGCCAACAACCTCAAGGGCGGACCGGTCTGCGCGAACGGCAGCGGCACCGGAAACACCGACGCCGCGAGCGGCGAATCCGGTGGCGGGGCGACGGTGTGGCCATGGTTGGTCGGCCTAGGCGTCCTGATCGCGGGCGGCGTAGGAGGAGTCGTGTTCTACCGCAAGCGCAAGCTCAAGAGGCAGTTGGAGGCGGCAAAGGCGAACGTGATGCCCTACTACGACCGCCTCGCGAACGAAGTCAACACCTTGGATCCGGAGGACAATGCGACGGCGCGGCAGGCTGTCGCGGACGCGGCCGAGCGATTCAACTCCGCCGGCTCGCAACTGGACACAGCCGACTCGGTCGAGAAGTACGCGGCTGCCCGACGAACCACTTTGGAGGGCCTGTACGCGGCGGTGACGGCTCGCAAGGCACTCGGCCTGGATCCCGGGCCGGAGCTGCCACCCATCGAAGAGCCTCGTGGCGATCAGCTGACCAAGGCTCAGGAGATCTCGGTTCAGGGCCAGACATATCAGGGCTACCCGGACTACACCCCGGGCGCGCCGTACTACTACGGCGGCGGACGCGGAGTACCCGGCGGCTGGTACTCGTTCCCGTTCTGGGAGACGCTGCTCATCGGCAGCGTCCTCACCGGCGGGTTCGGCGGCTGGGGTGGTGGCGGATACGGCGCCGGGTACGACAGCGGATATGAGGCCGGACGTGACTCCGCGCAGGACTCAGGCAACGGCTCCGACTGGGGCGGCGGTGGCGATTGGGGTGGCGGCGGCGGCGGCGGTTGGGGCGGCGGCGGCGACTGGGGCGGCGGCGGCGGCGACTGGGGCGGCGGCGATGGCGGCGGAGGAGGCTGGTAAGCCCGCGGTGACCGGGCCGGAGCAGCTGACGCTGGGATCGATGCCGCGTCGGCTGTTCGCGGCGACGCCTTCCCGGCTGGCGGCGTTTGATTGTCCGCGGCGCTACCGCATGACCTATCTCGATCGCCCCACTCCGAGCCGGGGCGCGCCCTGGGCGCACAACACCCTCGGCGCGGTCGTACATCTCGCGCTTCATCGCTGGTGGATGTCGCCTCGAGCGAAGCGGACGGCGGCGATGGGCGCTGTGCTCGTCGCCCGGAATTGGCAATCGGATGGCTTCCGCGACGAGGCGCACTCTCGTGAGTGGCGCGCTCGGGCAGGTCAGTGGGTTGAGCGTTATCTCGGCGGCATCGATCCGGACGACGAGCCGGCCGGGGTGGAGCGGACAGTTGCAACGGTTACTAAGCGGCTCGCACTGAGTGGGCGGGTGGACCGCATCGACGATCGCGGGGGCGAACTCGTGATCGTTGACTACAAGACTGGCCGCCACGTGCCCGACGCCGACGAAGCGCGGTCAGCTCAGGCGCTGGCCCTCTACGCCCTGGCCGCGGCGCGAACGTTACGGCGGCCGTGTCGCCGGGTCGAGCTACACCATGTGCCCACCGGCCGGGTCGCGGCGGCGGAGCACAGTGCTGAGTCGCTTGCCCGGCAGGTGACCCGCGCCGAGGCGACAGCCGAGGACATCATCGTCGCGACCGACACCTGGCACGGCGGCGCCCACCCGGACGACATCTTTCCGCCCGCGCCCGGACCAGGGTGCTCGTGGTGTGACTTCCGCAAGCACTGCCCGGAAGGGCGCGCAGCCGCACCTGACCGCGAGCCGTGGGCGGGTCTGCCTGAGTCCACCGACACCGTGGCTGGTGCCCGCGGCTCACCGATGGGCGTCAGCTAGGTCCGCGCGATCCGCACGTTCCCCGCGCCGCCGGAGTCATTCCCCCCGCGGGCCAGTAGGTAATCGCGGACGGCCTCATGCAGGTGGTCACTGGCGGCGGCGATCCAGGCATCGATGCCGGTCTGATGCGCGCAGTGCAGTGCCCACTCGGCCTCGTAAAGCCGTCGCGCGGTCTCGGCTCGATTGATCTGGGCCGAGCGATTGTGAGTGGTGTCGGCCGGACCGGTCGTAGTTGTGGTCATGGCGGCCCTATTCGATGAGTGTTGCGGTCACGACGCTGGGACGCGTATGTCCAATAGAGAACTGGGGATTGCGGGTTGATACGAGGTGCCGGCGTGGCTCAGCTTCGGATGTTGATCACGCCGATCTGCGTCACCGAGCGCTGAACCGGCGGGTCAACCATGTTGGCCGAGCCACAGGCGTCCTCTAGCCCGGAAAGCAGCAGGAACACCGGGTATTGGCCGTCAGCCGAAGCCGAGAACCGGGACGTCACAGCGCCGGTCGTGATGACGGCCGCGGCGAGCTCGTTCCCCGGGCGCAGCACGGCGTTCGGTGGCAGATCGGCATCTTGCTCGGCGTCGTCGGTTGTGCCGGGCCGGCCGATAAGCACGAGAACCGATGTGGGTCCGGGCGACCACTCATCGATGTGCACTCGAGTGGTCACCTGCTGGTCGGGCCGTCCGGTGGCGAGCAGGGTTGTGCTCGGCGCGAGCTGGCCGTACGTCGCCTCGGTAAACGACACGTGCAGGGCCGGCGCCGACTGAGCCGGCTGGGCTCCAAGAGCCAGCACTGCGACGGCCATGACCCCGACCACGCCCCACCGCGCTGTGCGCATACTTCCATGAGACGCCTGTGTGGCGGCAACAACAAGTAAGTGGCGGGTAAGTTATTTGACTGAACGCTAGGAAGCGAGCGCGGCTCGCTCGCGCGCC
Source organism: uncultured Actinomycetota bacterium (assembly GCA_963809815.1). Classification (GTDB taxonomy): domain Bacteria; phylum Actinomycetota; class Actinomycetes; order Mycobacteriales; family Jatrophihabitantaceae; genus CAVVJA01. The sequence goes on along the minus strand of CAWELM010000025.1, from coordinate 49,627 downwards.
GCCCGGTAATGCGGTCCGTGCTGCCACTCCTCCGGCAAGAGGGTCATCCCGACGCGGGCGCTGCGCAAGGCCACCGTCGTTACCATGCGTCGCCCCGGTAGCGGTGGCAGGCGGTACATTCGCCGCGCCCAGTCCGGCAGCATGCCGACAGCGATGGACGATGCCGTGGTCCAGCCAATCCGCGCGGGCACCACGTAGCGCGGCGGCACCGGAATGGGCGGAACCATGATCACCCGCGCCGCCGCGATGGCTGGCCGGGTCAGCGCGAGGTGCGGGCGCATCCGGTCGATGAACGCGACGAGGTCGCAAGCTGTCGTCGGAATCAGCTCGTCGGGCACCCCGACGCCTGCGGCTACCCGGCCCTGCTCGGCGAGGTATCGGTCGGAGTCCTGTTCGGACAGTGCGAGGCCGGCGTAGGCGGCGGCGGCCAGGAACGAGTCGACTTCACAGGCGTGTACCCAGGCAAGCTGGTCAGGGTCGCTCACTCCGAACCGGGCGTGCACGCCGCGTACCCGACCCATCGCGGCGTCCGCCTCAGCCGTGGTACCGAAACTCACCGTAGCGACGTACTCGGCCGTCCGCTGCAGCCGGGACCACGGTTCTTCCCGGAAGCGGGAGCGTGAGCTGATCAACGCCATCGCCTCGGGGTGCAATGCCTGCAGGAGCAGGGCGCGGAGGCCGCCGCCGATCATGGTCACTGGCTCCGCGTGCACCCGCCAGGTCACGCTGTCCGGTCCGAAGTATCCGAGGTCGGGATTCACGCTTCGATCATCCGTGGTTTTCGGCGGAACGCCAGAATTCGACGAGCGTGGCGACGGTCGCGGTCGGATTCTCTACCGCGGGCGAATGCGCCGCGCCGGCGATGGCCGTATAGGGCGCGCCCAGTCGTCGGGCCATGCCGGCCTGGATCTGGGGCGACCAGACGTCGTCGTCCGCACCGCAGGCGACGAGAATCGGCAGATCGGCTGCGGCCAAGTCAGCGATCAGGTCCGGCTCGTCGATTAGTGCCTCCGCCATGCCGATAAGGGCCTGGGGGTCGCTCGCCAGGAACCTTTCCCGCATGAAGCGCGCCTCCTCGTCGGACGGTGGCTTGTACCCGGGCTCGCTGGCATCGAGCTGAACCAAGGCCTGGTAAACCGCCGCCAGCCCATGTTGGGCGAGCACCGGCCGCATCAGGTCGAGGCGCTCCCTGCGGCCATCGTCGACGCCCGCGGGACCGGAATCCAGCAGCACGAGGGAGCGGAACTGATCCGGAGCGGCAAGCACGGCAGCTCGCGCGACCAGGCCACCGAACGAGTGCCCGAGCAGATGGACACCCCCGCCGAGTGCGGCCGCGGCCAGCCGGAGGTCGTTTCCGAGCGCAATGGGTGAGTAGTCGCCGTCCGGACGGAACGGGGAGCGGAACTGTCCCCGCTGGTCGACCGCGGTGACCAAGTAACCGGCCTCACCGAGCGGCTCGAGAATCGGGCCGAAGTCCTCCTTGCTGCCCGTCCAGCCCGGCACCAGCAGGACCGGCGGATTCGTCTCGCCGCCGGTCCGAAGCGCGGCCAGCGTGAAACCGGGCAGCTCGACCTCGACCTGCGCCGCCCGCGATGTGTGCTCGCTGGTCCGGCTCATTGGTAGACCTGAGTCCTGGACCCGGCGACGAGGAACCCGCTGCCCACGGGAAAGACGCGGCTGCCACTGGACGCAGCCGGAACGGAGAACGTGTGCTGCACCGATCCGGTGCTGCCGTCGAGGCTGACGACACCGCTCGCGGACGCGGCGAGCACGGTCGCACCGACGAGTGGCGGTGGCTGCACCTCCTCCCCTCCGGGGTTCACGGTGGGCAGGCCACGGGTGCTGGCGGTCCAAAGCAGCTCAGCCCCGGTCGGCGTCACGGTGTAGGTCGTTTCCCCGATCTGGATGAGTTCTGCCGTGGTGGTCGCCAGCTGCGATACCGACGCCGAGGAAACCGGCCGGGGAGACAATGGGGTTCGGGATTTCACCGAACCACGGGCGAGGTCGTAACTCACCAAACCGCCGGTCGACGGATCGAGCGCGAGCGCCATGTCTTCCGCCGCGAGCGGGATTGAGTCCACGCCAGACAGGCGCCATTTGACTTGCGTGTTCTTGTCATCGGCGCTTGCGTATCGATCGCGCAACAGCAGGTGACCGCCGTCTGCGCACTGCTGTCCGATCAGCGCACCGCCTGCGCCGAGTGCGACTCCGGCCGTGCGACAACCGTCGGGCTGCTGGTACAGCCACCGGTCGTATCCGGAAGCTGGATCGATCGCATGCACTGCCTCCGGTGTCGTGATGACCAATGTGTCAGGCAGCGCAGTAAATACCGGGTGTCCGTTGTCGACCAGGGTGCGAACGCCGAGCCGCTTACCCGTCGCGGTGTCGAGCGTTGTCACCTCGTCGCAATTACCGTCCTTGGCGAAGATCGCCACCGCCTTGCCCTGCTGCTGGGTGACGGTGCAGACGACGCGGTCAGTGCGGGTATATGACCACCTGATGGCTCCGGTGAGCGCATTCCGCCCTACGGCGGCGTGAGTCGAGTAGGTAACGACTGTTCCCTGGTAGAACGGTTCGCCGATGGCGGTTGCATCGCTCGACTGCCAAGCCATCTTCGGTGCGGGGTTGAGCTGGGCCGGCCGAATCTGCGGCGCCGCCGACGTGGCCGGGTGCAGCTGAACGTGACTGATCTCGCCCGTCGCCACGACAACGGCGACGACTACCAAGGCGACGGCGACTATGCCGCCGACGATGAGGAAATACCAGCGCCTCTGTCGGCGCATGGCGATGACGTACTGGGTCAACGGTGAGTCGGTCGCAGGCTCGGACCCCGTGGGCTCCGCGGGCCCGGCGGGCTCCGAAGCTCCCGCAGACTGCTGTTGATCGACGCTCACCGGCCCGATTGTTGTCTACTCCGCTGTGTCCGAAGTGGGACGTCCGTCGGGCTGACCGTTCGTTGGCGGCGATTCGGCGGATTCGGCCGCTTGCGGCGCCGTTGCCCCAGGGCCGTCCCGGGACACCTCGACCGGCTGACCGGCACGGGTGCGCCGCCGCACCCGGGTCCGCGTCGGCCGAGCCGATCGCTCTGGCCGTTCCGGGTGCTCGCGGCGGCTAGCTCGACGGCGTCTGGCATCGGGGCCACCGAGGTCCTCCACCTGTTCAGCCGACAGGCCGGCTCGAGTGCGGTCGGCCCTGGGCAGGATCGGGCCCGCGTCCGCCGGGATGTCCAGCTCCAGGTAGAGGTGTCTGGACGTCGAGTAGGTTTCGGGCGGCTCGTGGAACGGGAGGCCCAACGCGTCGCAGATGACCTGCCAACGCTCGAGGTCCTCCCAGTCGATCAACGTGATGGCGGTGCCAGACGCCCCCGCGCGCGCAGTGCGCCCGATCCGGTGGATATAGATCTTCTCGTCTTCCGGCGCCTGGTAGTTGATGACGTGCGAGACGCCGTCGACGTCGAGGCCACGAGCGGCGACATCCGTCGCCACCAGGACATCGACCTTGCCGGATCGAAACGCGCGCAGCGCCTGCTCCCGGGCGCCTTGGCCGAGGTCGCCGTGGACGGCGGCTGCGGCAAACCCTCGGGCGAGCAGGTCGTCGGCGACCTTTGCGGCCTGTCGCTTGGTCCGGGTGAAAATCATCGTCAGCCCGCGACCGCGGGCTTGCAGGATGCGAGCGAGCAGCTCGGGCTTGTCCAGCGCATGGGCACGGTAGGCGAATTGGTCGACGTGTTCGGTAGCCGGGGCGATGGTGTCTTGCTCGGCCCGGATCTGCACAGGCTGGTCCATGAAGGTGCGAGCAAGCGCCACGATCGGACCGGGCATGGTGGCCGAGAACAGCATCGTCTGCCGGCGGGCCGGCAACATCGTCAGCAGCTTCTCGATGTCAGGCAAGAAACCGAGGTCGAGCATCTCGTCGGCTTCATCCAGGACCAGGATGCGCACGCCGGCCAAGGCCAGGTGATGTTGCTCGACGAGATCCAGGAGCCGACCTGGAGTGCCGACGACGACATCGACGCCTCGATCGAGGGCTTGTATCTGCGGTTCATACGCCCGGCCACCGTAAATGGTGGCGACACGGGCACCGAGACCGGCGCCGGCCGTAGCGAGATCACCGGATACCTGGATCGCCAATTCTCGAGTCGGGGTGATGACGAGTGCCTGCGGACTTGCGCCGGCCGGACTCGGCAGATCAAGCCGGTTGAGTAGCGGCACCCCAAACCCGAGCGTCTTTCCGGTGCCGGTTCGGGCCTGCCCGATCAGATCGGATCCGGCCAGTGCGATGGGGAGCGACATCTCCTGGATCGCGAAGGTTCGCACGATGCCGACGGCGGCAAGGGCCGCGACGATCTCCGGTCGGATGGCAAAGTCCGCGAACGCCTGACTGTCTGGACGTACCGGTGCCCGCGGAGCCAAAGGCTCAGGGGGCCCGTCGGCGTCGGGTTCAGGCGGGGCCGCCCCTTGGCCGGTGCTCTCGTTCATCGGGTCCCCAGAATCCGTTCGGCCGGTGCGCCGGCCCGCTCGGATCCGCCGGTACCCGGGTGGCCGAGCTGACATGACTGATGTATCGGCTTGCGCCGCCGGGCCGCGACGAGACGCGGCCAACGCGACGACCGCCGGCGCGCCGGGGCTACGGCGACTTGGACCCAGTCTAACGATGAGCACGGGATACTCTGCCGCCGTGCCCGACGACACTGCGCTGATCGACCTGCTCGGGGCGCTCGCCTACGGCGAGCTCACGGCGTTCGACCGGCTCGCCGACGACGCGCGGATGGCGCCAACGCTTTCCGGCCGGGCGGCCCTCTGTGAGATGGCCGCCGTCGAGATCGGCCACTACCGGCTGCTCGCCAACCGGATCATCGACCTTGGCGCGATTCCTGAAGAGGCGATGGCGCCCTTCGTGCCGGCGCTCGACGGCTTCCATGAGATGACGTCACCATCGACCTGGCTCGAGGGGCTGGTCAAGGCGTATGTCGGCGATGGTCTCGCGGCGGATTTCTATCGGGAGATCGCCGAGTTCGTGGATCCTTCTACCCGCGAGCTTATTCTCGAGGTGTTGGCGGACTCTGGCAGTTCAGCGTTTGCGGTCCGCGAGGTACGGGCGGCGATCGCCAGCGAGCCAGCCCTCGCGGACCGGCTGTCGTTGTGGGGTCGTCGGCTCGTTGGGGAGGCCATCAGTCAGACTCAGCACGTGCTGGCCGAGCGCGATGCCCTCACCGAGTTGCTCGTCGCCGGGACAGGCGATTTGCTCGGCGTCGCCGCGTTGATCTCACGGATCACCGACCGGCATGCCGACCGAATGCGTGAACTGGGACTGTCGGGCTAGGGTCCCGGCGCGAAACACTAACCGGCGACGAATCCGACGCGGCGGGCGTCGGCCTGCGCGATCTCGACGTAGGCGACGAGATTCGCCGGAACGATGACCTTCCGACCCCGATCGTCGGTCAGGCTGAGCGCGCCGTCGACGCTCTTGAGCGCTGCCGACACCGTCGATTCAACCTCTTCGGGGGTCAGCGTGGTCTCCAGCACGATCTCGCGCGGCGTGTGCAGCACGCCGATCTTGACCTCCACCCGACGACCTCCAGCTGGGCACTCGACGGAAACATTTTCCACGCTAGCCGAGGTCACGCGCCGATCTGGCGGCCGATGGCTGCGCCGTGAGCGAACGCGGGTTGTCTCAAGGCGAACGAGATGGCGGAGCGGGTCAGCCGCCATCCCCGCCTCCATGAAGCGGGAAATTCGAAATGCCGCGCCATTGCAGGGAGGCGATCAGGCTCACGGCAACATCGCGCGGCACCGGGCGGTCGTTGTCGAGCCACCACCGGGCCGCCACTTGCGCGGCCCCCGTCAGCGCAATCGCCAGGAGTTCCGCCTGCGGTCGGGAGAGCCCGGTGTCCGCGGAGACCGTGTCGGACACGGCGCGCATGATCGCCCGATCGGCCCGTTCGACTCGCTCGCGCACCGCCGGCTCGTTGCCGAGATCTGTCTCGAAAATAAGTCGGAACGCGCCCGGGCCACTGCCCGTCGCGCCATCGATGAAGTCGAAGTACGCGGCGAGGACTGCGTGCACCCGCTCTTGGTTGTCCTCAGTGGCGGCCAGCGCATTCCGAATCGTCGCGACCAGTGCGTCGGTGTGCGCGTCGATCAGCGCCAGGTACAGCTCGAGCTTGCCCGGGAAATGCTGGTACAGCACGGGTTTCGATACGCCGGCCCGTTCGGCGATGTCGTCCATCGCGGCGCCGTGGTACCCCTGGGCGACGAAGACCTCTTGGGCAGCTGCGAGCAACTGTCTGCGCCGCGCGACGCGCGGCAACCGGCCTCCTCGGCCGGCCTCGACAGCTGTCGTCATCCCGACGGTCCTCCGTTGGTCGTGCCACTCCTATCCGTCTGAAGCCTACTCACCGGTAACCTCTCGCTTCGGGAGCACGCTTCGGGCGGTGTCGTCGAGGGTCGGCGCGAACAGATCGCCATCGTCCTCGACACGATGGAGCACGTCGCCGGCGGTGAAGGACAAGGGGGGTCCAGCCTCGACTTCCTCCCAACCAAGTGGCGTCGACACCGTCGGGCGTTCGCGAGCTCGCAGCGAGTAGGGCGATACCGTCGTCTTGGCCGGATTGTTCTGGCTCCAATCGACGAACACCTTGCGGGCGCGCAGGTTCTTCGCCATCCGAGAGACGACGAGCTTGGGGTGAGATTGCTCCAACGTGCGGGCCACGGCCTGCGCATAGGCCGACGTGCGTTCCGGGTCGCGCACCGACACGGCCGCGCTGACTTGCAGCCCTTTGTTGCCAGAGGTTTTCGCGACTGGATCCAGTCCATCGGTGGTGAGAATGTCCCGGAGCAACAGGGCAACCTCGCAGCATTGGGTGATGTCGGCCGGCGGTCCCGGGTCGAGGTCGAACACGATGATGTCCGTACGCGGCCCCTTCCCGCGCTTGGGCAAGCGCCACTGCGGCACATGCAGTTCAATCGCGGCCAAGTTGGCCAACCACACCAGCGTCGCTAACTCCTCGACGACGATGAAGTCGATCCGCTCCCGGTCCATGGTCGAACCTGGCACGGGAAGGGACTCCGTGCGCACCCAGTCCGGCGTGCCACGTGCGGCGTTCTTCTCGAAGAAAAACGGCTTGTCCACGCCGTTCGGATATCGCTTGATCGTCAGCGGACGGTCGGCGAGATGCGGCAAGAGCACGGGTGCGATCCGGGTGTAGTAATCGATGACCTCACCCTTGGTGAAGCCGGTCACCGGGTAGAGGACCTTGTCGAGATTCGACAGAGATAGCTGGCGATTCTCGATCTTTACCGAAATCCGCTCAGCCATCGCGGTGCACCTCCGAAGGTCGTTTGTCAGGTCGTAGACCGGCGAACACGGGCTGCCGCAACCGGCCGTCTGGCGCCCACTCCGTATAGCTGACCTCAACGACGACGGTCGGCTCAACCCAGGTGACGATGCGCCCGGGCGACGCCTCAGGCAGTCTCGCGAGTCGGCTGCTCGGCGCACGAACCAGCGTGTTGTGCAGCTGGCTGGCCGTGCCTTGGGTCAGGCCGCTGCCGACCTTGCCGGCGAATGCCAGCTCGGCATCGTCGTAGTAGCCGACAAGCAGCGAGCTCAAAGTGTCGGGGCGGTCGCGGTCGGCCTCCCAGCCGACGACGACGAACTCTTCGCGGTGCAGGAAGCGGATCTTGAGCCAGTCGGATCCGCGAGCCCCGGCTCGGTACTTGCTCGCGTCGCGCTTGGCCACCACTCCTTCCAGACCGTGTTCCCTTGCCGCCGCTTCGGTGGCGGGACCGTCATCGAACAGCGGGCTCAGTGTCCATTGCGGGTGGTCGGCCACCATGCGCTCGAGCGTCGCCCGCCGTTCCGACAGCGGGCGCTCGGCGAGGTTGACGCCATAGAGGCGCAGTAGGTCGAAGGCGATGAAGGTCACCGGGGTCGTCGCCGCCAACCTGATCGCCTGGGCGCGGACCCGGACATGCATGCGGGTTTGCAGAAGACCGAACGACGGTCGGCCGCTATCGAACGCGACGATCTCGCCATCAACGAGCGCATCGTCGATGCCGGCGCCCAAGCCGGCGAGTTCTGGATAGGCGATCGTGACCTCGTTGCCCCGGCGGCTGCGGATGCGCACGACGCCTGCATTGACCTCGACGAGCGCCCGCACGCCGTCCCACTTGAACTCGTAGCGCCATCCCGACCCGCTCGGCAAGGCCTCGACCGGCGTTGCGAGCATGGGTTCCACGGGCCCAATCCTGCCCCGTTCGCTGCTAATGAGCGGCAAATTACGCCGAAACAGGCGATGATGATGGTCCGTGGCCGCGTTGACAGGACGGTGAGGCAATGCGAGCGATCTGGAAGGGCGCGGTTTCCTTCGGCCTGGTGAGCATCGGGGTCAAGATGTACAGCGCCACCGAGGAGCGTGACATCAGCTTCCATCAGGTGCGGCGCAGCGACGGGTCCCGCATTCGGTACCGCCGGGTGGCCGAGGCCGATGGCGAGGAAGTCGCCTACAGCGATATCGCAAAAGGCTATTCGCTGCCCAGCGGGGAAACGATTGTCCTCACCGACGAGGATCTCGCCGACCTCCCACTGGCTACGACGCGGGTCGTCGACGTCCTGCAATTTGTTCCTGCAGAGCAGGTGGATCCTATCTACTTCGCGCGAAGCTACTACCTGGAGCCGGAAAACCAGGCAGTAAAGCCGTATCTGCTGTTGCGCGATGCGCTCGAGGAAAGTGGCATGTACGGATTGGTCAAGGTGGCCATCCGAAACCGGGAGCAGCTGGCGACACTGCGGGTGCGCGACGGTGTGATCGTGCTCGAGACGATGATCTGGCCGGACGAGGTCCGGGAAGCCGCGTTTCCGTTCTTGGACGAGCATGTCGACCTGCGACCGCAAGAGCTCGGGATGGCGGAGTCCCTTGTCGCAAGCATGGCGGGCGACTTCGATCCCGACGCCTATAGCGACGACTACCGGGAAGCACTGCAGCAAGTCATCGACGCCAAGATCGAAGGGCGTGAGGTAGTCGAGGTACCCCAGGCCGAGCCCACAGCCGGAAATGTCGTCGATCTGATGGCGGCCTTGCGCGCCTCGGTCGAGGCCGCGAAGCGCAGTCGCGGCGAGACCGCGACAGCCCCGGCCAAGACAGAGCCCGCGAAGACCACCGAGGCGGCCAAAGCCTCGACCAAGACCGCGCCCGCGAAGAAGGCGCCGGCCAAGAAGGCGCCGGCGAGCAAGACTGCGGCCAAGAAGGCACCAGCCAAGAAGGCCGCGGCCAAGGCCACCGCGAAATCAGGAACCGGAGCGCGCAAGGCGACGGCGAGGCGCCGCTCCGCTTAGCGCCCGAGTCTGCGCCTAAAGGGCGTCATGAGCCGACCGGGTCCCGCGACAGTCACACAACGATCCGGTCTCCGCGAAATCGTGCAGCGATTTCGCGGAGTGATTCGCCGTAGAGTCAAGTGTCATGCTCGGTCCGAACCGTGCGTCGAGAGTCCGCCTCGCCGAGGCGCCGCTGCGGACCGCCCGCCTGGCCGACACGCCGTTCGTAGCCCAGGATCGAATCCTTCCGCCGTGGCCGGGTGCGACGGTTTCGGTGGGCCGATACAAGCTATTCGTGCGGGCAACTCCTGGCGGGCCTGACGCCGAGCCCGCCCTCTACATCCACGGCCTCGGAGGGTCGTCGACGAACTGGACCGATCTAGCCGGGTTGTTGTCGCCCCGGCTCGCTGGTGAGGCGCTGGACTTGCCCGGCTTCGGCCGGTCGTTCCCGCCACCGGACGACGACTATTCACTGCGCTCGCATGTTCGGGCCGTGATCGAGTACCTGGAATACGTCAAGCGCGGCCCGGTGCACCTATTCGGCAACTCGATGGGTGGCGCCATCGCGATCGTCGTAGCGGCAAGCCGCCCTGACCTGGTGCAGACCTTGACGCTCGTTTCGCCAGCGGTGCCCGATCTTCGGCCGCGCTGGCGACGACAAGATCCGGTGTTGCCGCTCATGATGCTGCCCGGTTTGGGGACTGCTCTGCTTCGGCGGCTCGAACAGGGGAGTCCCGAGATCAGAGTGCGCCGGATGCTTCGGTTGTGTTTCGCTGATCCGACGTCCGTGCCGCCCGAACGTCTGACCGAAGCGGTAGCCGAGATTCGTTACCGCGCTCGGTTCGGGTGGGCGAGCGACGCTGTCATTCGGTCCTTACGCGGCCTGGTGGCCTCGTATCTCGCGCCGGGTGCCAGCCGCATGTGGGCGCGCATGGGCGCGATCAAGGCGCCGACGCTCGTGGTCTGGGGTGATCGGGATCGGTTGGTGAATGTCACTCGCGCCGCCCGCACCGCGAGGGCCATTCCGGGTGCGCGGCTGCTGGTGATCCGCGACGTCGGACACGTCGCCCAGATGGAACAGCCGGGGACGGTGGCTCGCGCGGTGCTCGCCCTTCTCGACGACATGCCGGAAGTGCTCAGCACCCGGCCGTGACATGGCGGCGCGCCCGCTGACACGATGACGCCAGGCTCGACCGGCTGTGGGAGGCTTTGTCGGTGCCGGAACCGACCCGACCACGCTTGGCGACCATGCCCCGCGAGGATTGGGTGGACGTCCCCGACCCCGGTCGTGCTATCCGGCATTCCGCCAGCTCGTACGATGCAGGCCGTCCCAGCAGCTCCTACGATGCCGGCCCGTCCGGCGAACGCTCGCCGGGTCGTCTGCGCCGTTTTGTGCGCGAGTACGGATGGCGCGCCTACGCGCTACCGCTGCTGATCGTCATCACGATCGTCGCCCTCATGAGGATGAACGAGCCGGGCGGGCCGCCCCGTCCCGCTTCCGCCGCCGGGGCCTCAGGTGCCTCGCTAGCCGGTGCCGGGCCGCCGCGGGCAGGACCGACCGATACCCCGATGATGCCGGACAAGGCCGGCTCGGCCGTGCAACGCGAAGTGCTGGCCTCCGACGCTCTACCCCCGGGCGGGCCTTACACCCAGCGGGGTAAGGGCACCTTCCACGTAGTCCCAGGCACGGGTCCGGTCGTTGGGACCGGCGCCCTGCACCGCTACACGATCGACATCGAAGACGGCGTGACCGGTATCAATCCAGCCACCTTCGCGACGACCGTGCAGGCAGCGTTGGACAACCCGCAGAGCTGGACCGGTCACGGCAGCGGGGTGGCATTGCAGCGGGTCGACAGCGGTCCAGCGGAGTTTCACATCACGCTGACGTCGGCCATGACTGTGCGGGCCCTGTGCGGCTACGAGCTGAAGATCGAGACGTCCTGCTATGCGGCGGCACATGACCAGCGGGTGGTGCTGAACGTCGCCCGCTGGATTCGCGGTGATATGGCCTACGTGGGCGACCTCGCCACTTACCACCTGTACATGGTCAACCACGAGTCCGGGCATGCGCTTGGCCATAGTCACGCCCACGCCTGCCTCAAGAACGGGTTCGCGCCGGTCATGATGCAGCAGACGATCAGCCTCAAAGCGGCGAACGGCAAGACCTGCCAAGCCAATCCGTGGCCCTACCCGCCGGGCGCCTCGGATGCCCCTGGCGTCGAGCAGCCCGGCACCTGATCGATCGCCTCGTGCGGTCGCCCGTCCGGAATGACGCTGGGATGATCGGGGTTATCCAAGGTTGAGTACCCGCCGAAAGGAAACCCACGTCGTGTCGTTGCCACCGCTCGTGGAGCCGGCCGAGTCCCTGTCTGTGGACGAGGTTCGCCGATACAGCCGCCACTTGATCATTCCGGACGTTGCCATGGCCGGGCAGAAGCGGCTCAAGCACGCCAAGGTGCTGTGCGTCGGCGCCGGCGGGCTCGGGTCGCCCGCGCTGATGTACCTGGCCGCCGCCGGTGTCGGCACCTTGGGCATCGTCGAATTCGATGTGGTCGACGAGTCGAATCTGCAGCGGCAGATCATCCACGGTCAAAGTGATGTCGGCCGGTCGAAGGCCGAGTCGGCCCGGGATTCGGTGCGCGAAATCAACCCGTTCGTGACCGTCAACCTCTACGAAGAACGCCTCGACTCCTCGAACGTCATGGAGCTGTTCGCCCAGTACGACCTGATCATCGACGGGACCGACAACTTCGCTACGCGCTACTTGGTGAACGACGCCTGCGTCCTGCTCCACAAGCCTTACGTGTGGGGGTCGATCTACCGCTTCGACGGTCAAGCGGCCGTGTTCTGGGCCGATGAGGGCCCGTGCTATCGCTGCCTGTACCCGGAGCCGCCGCCGCCCGGCATGGTGCCTTCGTGCGCCGAGGGTGGTGTCCTCGGTGTGCTGTGCGCGTCTATCGGCTCCATCCAGGTCAACGAGGCAATCAAGCTGATCACCGGGATCGGTGAGCCTCTGGTCGGCTCGCTCATGGTGTACGACGCGCTGGAAATGGAGTATCGCAAGATCACCGTCCGCAAGGACCCGAACTGCGCGGTATGCGGGGACCACCCGACGGTGACGGAGCTCATCGACTACGAGGAGTTCTGCGGCGTCGTGAGCGAGGAGGCGCAGCAGGCCGCCGTCGGATCCACTATCACCGCGTCGGAACTGAAGGATCTCATCGACGCCGACAAGCCGATCTTCCTGGTTGATGTGCGCGAGCCGGCGGAGTGGGAGATCGTGCGGATTCCAGGCGCGACGCTCGTCCCCAAGGATGAGATCTTGCGTGGCGATGCCCTCGCCATGCTGCCGCAGGACAAACAGATCGTGATGTATTGCAAGACCGGGGTGCGCTCAGCTGAGACTTTGGCAGCAGTGAAGTCGGCCGGCTTCCGTGATGCAGTGCACGTACAGGGCGGGGTCATCGCCTGGGTGAATCAGATCGATCCGAGCCTGCCCTCGTACTGATAGGGCTACCGGCGCAGCCCTTCGGGGGGTATGACTGCGAAATGGCTGATCCTGTCGCGTTGATGTTGCAAGGCCTGCGTGAGTTCGGCGACCGGCTCGATCGGGTCCCGAGCGATCAGTGGGGCGCCCCGACCCCGTGCACGGAGTGGAGCGTGACGACACTCGCCGATCATGTGATCGACGAGAGCCTCTGGGTGGCACCGCTGCTGGCTGGTCATGGGCTCGAGGCGGCGAACGAGATTGTCGAAGGCGCCAAGGCGAGTGCAAGAGGCGATCGGATCTCTCTGTGGAGAACCGCCTCGACGAACGCAGCCACGGCCTGGACGGAACCGGGGGCGATGGACCGCATGGTCGCGCTGTCTCGGGGTCCCACTCCGGTTCCTGCGTATCTCGACGAGATGTTGATCGACGTCACCGTGCACTCGTGGGATCTCGGCACGGCGGTCGGGGTTCTCGACCCGCTGCCCGAAGATCAGGTGGGCTACGTCCTCGGGGTCGTGGAGGCGTTCGGTGACCTCGCCGCGACCGGCGCGTTCGCCCCGCCGGTGCCGGTCGATGACGGTGCGAGCCCCGAGGCCAAGCTCGTCGCGCTCACCGGACGGCGGCCGCGCTGAGCGACCCGGCACCACCGGACTCGCTCGCCTTGCGCATCCTGCGCTGCGTCGAATCGATCCCGACCGGTCGAGTCATGACCTACGGCGATGTCGCCGAGTACGTCGGATCCCGCGCGCCGCGGCAGGTCGGTCGGGTGCTCGCGTTCGACGGCGGAACGGTGCCCTGGCACCGGGTCGTCCGCGCGGACGGTAGCTGTGCGGAGCACCTTTACACCGAACAGCGCCAGCGGCTGCTCAGCGAGGGCGTGCGTTTCGTCGGGGATCGAGTCGACCTGGCGCGTTGCCGATGGGACGGGCGGTAACGCGTACCTTGCCCGAGTGCTCCGTCCTTGGTCACTCCACCGGCGGCTAGGCGTCGGGCTGAGCCGAGGAGAACCAGGTGTCGATGGCGTACTGGTCGGCCTCGAAGATGCGGATCTCCATGATCTTGTCGTCCTGGATCCGGTAGACGTTGGCGCGTCGGATGTCGAGGACGTCCTCGCCGGTACCGAGCCGCTCGTGCACGAGCAGCGCGACATGGTCCTGCCCGACGAGGGTGTCGATCAGGTCGAGCGACGTTGCGCCTCCGGCGCGCGCGACCGCTGCGCGGATGTAGGCCTCGACGGCGGCCCGACCCCGCCGTGGTCCGGCGAGGGCCGACCGACCCGGCACGTAGCCCACGATGTCGTCGGCGAAGTGCTCGAACGCCGCCTCCCGGTCACCCGCGCGCATCGCGGAGAGGTAGCTGCGCATGACCTCGATCGGCTGCATGGCGAGACGCTACCGGGTCGAGATCGTAGCCCAGCGAGGGTTGTCCACCGGCCCTTGCGCCCGGGTGCAGAAACTGTCGTGGCGACATGCTGGGATGTCGGGCGTGGACGTCCCCCGCTACCGGCTGGTCCGGTCGCCGCCTGCGCCGCTGCGGCGGCCGCCCGAGCTCGATGCGGGCCAGCGGCTGGTTGTCGAGCACCCGGGTGGTCCGCTGCTCGTGCTCGCCGGGCCGGGCACGGGCAAGACGACCACACTCGTCGAGGCAGCGGTCGCCCGGGTTCGAGACGGGGTGCCCATCGAGCAGCTGCTGATGTTGACCTTCAGCCGGCGGGCGGCGGCCGAGTTGCGGGCTCGGGTCACCGCGCGGCTGGGCGGCACCGTCCGGGAGCCGATCGCTCGCACGTTCCATTCCTACGCCTTCGGGATCCTCCGAATGGCCGCAGTGGATGGCGGAGCCCCCCCGCCCCGATTGCTGTCCGGCCCCGAGCAGGACCTCGTGCTGCGCGAGCTAATCGATGGTGACCTGGAACGCGGCAGCCACGCCTGGCCGGTTGAGCTCCGGCCGGCGTTGCGCACTCGCGGCTTCGCGGCGGAGTTGCGTGACCTCCTGCTCCGCGCGGTCGAGCGGGGGCTGACCGGGCCGCAGCTGGCCGAACTCGGTCGCCGGCAGCGTCGTCCGGACTGGATGGCCGCGGGATCGTTCCTGCAGCAGTACCTGGACGTGACCGCGCTCGCCCATCCCGGGGCGTGGGATCCGGCTGAGCTCATCCAGGCGGCTGTGGATGTGTTGCGTACCGATCCGACGTTGCTATCGGACGAGCGCCGCAGGCGCCGGCGGATCTTCGTCGACGAGTATCAGGACACCGATCCCGCTCAGGCCGGCCTGCTCGGCCTGATTGGGGAGGGCGCCGACGAAATCGTCGTCGTCGGCGATCCGGACCAGTCGATCTACGCCTTCCGCGGAGCAGATGCCTCCGCAGTGCGTGACATGCCCGGCCGGTTCGGCGGTGAGCGCGAGGTACCTGTGGTGATGTTGCCGACGTGCCGCCGCTCGGGCTCGGCCCTCCTGGCGGCCACCCGCCGGATCGCGGCGCGGCTTCCCGGTCCGGTCCGACAGCGGGAAATTTCCGCCGCGTCGGGCTTACCACCAGGCGCGATCGTCGTCGCCGTGCTCCGGACGGCCGCCGAGGAGGCTGGCTACGTGGCCGAGGCGCTGCGGCGCGCGCACCTCGAGGACGGCCTGGCCTGGTCGCGGATGGCCGTGCTGGTCCGCTCCACCCGTACCACCTTGGCCGTGCTTCGCCGGGCCATGATCGCCGCCGGGGTGCCGGTGGCGGTGGCCAGCCCCGACATACCCCTCGCCGAGCAGCCGGCCGTCGCCCATCTGTTGGCCGCTCTGCATGCCGTATTGCACCCCGACGACCTGCACGATGAAGCCGCCGAAGCTCTGCTGCTCGGGCCGATCGGCGGTGCGGACGCGCTGCAGCTGCGGCGACTGCGCCACGAGTTGCACCGACTGGCCCGAGCCGGTCAGCAGCCCGGGGACGATCTGGTTGCCGCCGCGGTGTGGGACATGTCGGGCGCGGCCGTCCTGGCCGAGCACGTACGCCGGCCGGTTCAACGAGTGGCGAGGGTCTTGGGGGCAGGCCGGGTCGTGATGGACGCAGGAGGCAGCGCCGAGGCTGTGCTCTGGTCGCTATGGGACGCGAGCCGGTTGGCCTGGCGCTGGGATGCGGACAGTCGCAATGGCGGTTCGACCGGGGCGGCAGCTGACCGAGACCTGGACGCCATGGTGGATCTGTTCGACGCCGCTGCGAGGTTCACGGATCGGCTGCCCGCCGCGTCGCCACGGGACTTCTACGAGCACTTGATGGCGCAGCAGGTTCCGGGCGAGTGGTCCAGCCCGATGGGTGGTGGTCCTGAGGCGGTACGCGTGTTGACCGCGCACTCCAGCAAGGGCCTGGAGTGGGATTTGGTGTGTGTCGCCGGAGTGCAGGAGGGCAGCTGGCCGGACCTGCGCCGGCGGGGCTCGTTGCTTGGCTCGGATGTGCTCGTTGAGGTGCTCGCCGGCCGGGATGCGGCCGGCGTGTCGACCCTCGCTACCCAGCTGGCCGAGGAGCGGCGGCTGTTTTACGTGGCGGTCACTCGAGCGCGGCGCCGCTTGCTGGTGACCGCCGTGTCGGGTGAGGAGGAGCAGCCCTCGCGATTCCTTGACGAGCTGGATCCTTTGGACGGACCGCGTCCGCTGGCCGCATCGGGTCGAGGCATGCATCTACCCGGCCTCGTCGCTGAGCTGCGCGGGGCTGTCTGCGACCCTGCGCTCGAGCCAGCCGAGCGCACCGACGCCGCCACGGAGTTGGCGCGGCTCGCTGCGGCGGGTGTGCCGGGTGCGCACCCAGACGACTGGTGGGGGCTGGCGCCCCTGTCGGACGACGGGCCGGTCGCTGACCCGGCGGCTCCGGTTCCGGTCAGCCCGTCGCGCATCGAGTCCTTCCTGCGGTGCGAGTTGCGGTCGCTGCTCGAACAGCTCGGCGCCCGCGAGGGTGATCAGATCCGCGAGACGTTAGGGACCTTGATCCACGAGGTCTCGGCGGCCGCTGCTGACACCGCCGACCTGGCCGAGCTCGAAGCCCTGCTTGACGCCCGCTGGTCCCGGCTGGACTTCGGCGCGCCATGGCTCGCTGAGCATCAGCGCCTGCGGGCGAGAACAATGTTGGCGAAGCTCGTCGCCTGGCTGGGCGACACCCGAGCCGACCTCAGTGTGATCGCGGTGGAACGAGACTTCGACGTTGTGGTCGGCGACGCGCGGCTACGTGGCCGGGTCGACCGGCTGGAGCGTGATCGAGCCGGCCGGCCTGTCGTCGTCGACCTGAAGACCGGCAAGTCCAAGCCCACCCCCGCGGAACTCGCCGTCCATCCACAACTTGGCGCCTATCAGCTCGCGGTTCAGCATGATGGTTTCGCGGGCGTGGCCACGGGCGAGGAACCAGGCGGTGCTCGGCTGGTGCAGCTCGGCCGGGAAGTCAAGAAGTACGAGGACCAGCAGCAGCCGCCGCTCGGCGAGCAGGACGATCCGCTGTGGATCGCCCGGCAGGTCGCATACATCGCCGGAGCTATGCGCGGGGGGCGGTTCCGCGCGATCGAGAACTCCTACTGCGGCAGGTGCGACCTGAAGACGAGCTGTCCGCTGATGGACGAAGGCCGACCGGTGACCCGATGACGATCTCGGCTCGCCAGTTGGCGGAGCTGTTCGGTTCGCCGGCTCCGACCCAGGAGCAGGTGGCGGTTATCCAGGCGCCGCTGGCGCCGTGCGTCGTGATCGCGGGGGCCGGGTCCGGCAAGACCGAGACCATGGCCGCGCGGGTTGTGTGGCTGATTGCCAACCGGATGGTGGCGCCGGACCAAGTCTTGGGGCTCACCTTCACGCGAAAGGCGGCAGCCGAGCTGGCCGGCCGGGTCCGCCACAGGCTTGCCCAGTGGCGGGTGATAGTCGAGCGGACGGCCCGAGATGACACCGGCTATCTGGCTGCGCTGCTGGCGGGGGAGCCGACGGTGTTGACGTATTCCGCATACGCCGGGCGGCTGGTCGGCGAGCATGCGCTGCGGCTGGGCCAAGAGCCGAGCCCTCGGCTGCTGTCGCAAGCGATGCGGTGGCAGCTCGCTGACTCGGTCGTGCGACGTTACGGCGGCGAGCTGCCGGTCGACATCGGCGCGCTGGCGTCTGTGACTCAGTACGTCTTGGGCCTCGCGGATCAACTGGCCGATCATCTCGTCACTCCCGACGACGTCGTCGACTTCGCTTCCACCGCGCTGGCCGACTGGGACAGCTTGCCGTGGGGATCCGCTCGGTCGGCCACGCCCAAGGCGACCGCCGGGTACGTCAAGACCCAGCGAGATCGTCTGGCGCTCGTCCCGTTGGTCCGCGCGTTCGAGAGCGCCAAGCGTGAGCGGGGCGGGGTCGACTACGGCGACCAGATGGCATTGGCGGCAGGGCTCGCGGAGCTGCCAGACGTCGCTGTCGCGGAGCGTTCGCGGTACGCGGCGGTGCTGCTCGACGAGTATCAGGACACCGGGCACGCTCAGGTCACGTTGCTATCCGGTCTGTTCGGCCGTGGGCATCCGGTCACGGCGGTCGGCGATCCGCACCAGTCGATCTACGGTTGGCGGGGCGCCGCCGCGGGGAACATGGGCCGGTTCGCGTCGACGTTCTCCCATGCGGATGGGTCGCCGGCGATGGAGTTTCCGCTAGCCACCAGCTGGCGGAACGACGAACGAATATTGGCCGCAGCCAACGTCATCGCACGTGGGGTGACGGCCACCCAGCGTGCTGGAGTCAGGCTGCGGGCCCGTTCCGACGCCCACCCGGGCCGAATTCTCGCCACCTTGACTCCAACCGTCGAGGACGAGGCGGTGTGGCTCGCTCGGCGACTGGCCGACGAGTGGCGGGCGCGGCCGGCTGGTGGTCGAACAGCGGCCGTCCTTGTCCGCCGACGAGCGCAGATACCGCTGCTACGCGAGGCGCTGTTGGATGCCGGGCTGCCGGTCGAAGTGGTCGGCCTGGGCGGGCTGCTCATGACTCCGGAGGTCGCGGATGTGGTGGCGACCCTGCGCGTTCTGGCCGACCACCGATCCGGGCCGGCACTGGCCCGGTTGTTGACGGGCGCCCGGTGGCGAATCGGTGCTTCGGACCTGGCCGCGCTGTCCCGGCGCGCTCGCCGGCTGGTCCGCGGGCGGGTGGCCGAGGCCGCCCCGGCTCAGACCGCTATAGCAGGGGAGTTCTCCGCTATTGCCGCAGAGGACTTCTCGGCCAGCGACACCGTTGATCAGGCCAGTCTGGTCGAGGCATTGGACGATCTCGGGCTGGCCACCGGCTACTCGCCGGACGGTTACCGCCGCCTGGCCACGCTCTCGGCCGAGTTGCGACGGTTGCGTCAGCGGCTCGGTGGCCCGTTGCCGGAGCTGGTCGCGGAGGTGGAGCACGTCACCGGAGTCGGAGTCGAGGTGGCGGCCCGCGCCGACCGAGCGCGGGTGGGACGCGCCCATCTCGACCGGTTCCTCGATGAGGCCGCTCGGTTCGCGGCTGACGCTGACGAGGCGTCGCTCGGTGCCTTCCTGGCCTTTGTGGACGCGGCTGAGATCGAGGAGAACGGGCTGGAGGCCGGTGAGGCCGTGGTCGCTCCCGAGCGGATACAGGTGCTGACCGTGCACGGGGCGAAGGGGCTGGAGTGGGATCTGGTCGCGGTGCCCGGGCTGGTGGAGAAGGTATTTCCAGCTGAGCCGAAGGCCGTCGACTGGACCCGCACGCGCCAGCTGCTCCCGGCGCCGCTGCGGGGCGACCGCGCTGACCTGCCGCACCTTGAGGTGACGGCCGCTGACCGCGTTGAGCTTGCCGATCACCTGGAGCAGCACGCCACGCTGGTACGAGAGCGACATCGCACCGAGGAGCGGCGGCTCGCCTACGTCGCCGTTACCCGGGCCCGGTCGATGCTGCTCGCCTCCGGATATGCCTGGGATAACGCCAAGGAGCCGCGTCAGCCCTCGGCCTTTTTGGTCGAGATTCGCGACCTGGCCGAGGTGGACGAATGGTTTGTGCCTCCGGACGGTGCGGTCAACCCGCGCCTATCCGCCGCGCGGGAGGCGATCTGGCCCGTTGACCCCCTCGGCGATCGGCGCCCGGACGTGGAGGCTGGCGCGGAGCTGGTTCGGGCGGCCCTGCGGAAGGGCGCGGAAACGGTCAAGGCGGGTGCCCGGCGGTCCGACGTCCTGCCCGGACTGGTGGCCGACCGGCAAGATCGGGCTGCCGGTTGGCGCCGTGACGTGGACCTATTGCTGGCTGAGTACGCCGCGATGTCGGCGACGGCGACCATCGATGTCGGGTTACCGGCGCAATTGTCCGTGTCGCAGCTCGTTGCGCTCCGCCGCGACCCGGACGAGTTGGCTCGGCGGCTGCGGCGGCCCCTGCCGGCCAAGCCGGCCCCGCTCGCCCGTCGTGGCACCGCCTTCCACACGTGGCTCGAGCGCCGATGGTCTGCTCAGACGCTGCTCGACGTCGACGAGTTGCCTGGCGCAGCCGACGAGAGCGCCGACGACGCCGACTTCGCGGAGTTGCGGCGCGCCTTCGAGGCGAGTCCATGGGCGGAACGGACGCCGTACGAGGTCGAGGTGCCGTTCGACATGACCATTGGTCCGGTCCTGGTGCGCGGGCGAATGGACGCGGTGTTTGGCGATGCCGATGGCGGCTGGACCGTGGTCGATTGGAAGACCGGCACCCGACCCGGAGGCGCCGACGCCGACGCGGCGGCGGTGCAGCTCGCGGCCTACCGGCTTGCCTGGGCTCGCTTGCAGGGCATCGGGGACGCGCGCGTTGGTGAGGTCCGGGCCGCATTCCACTACGTCCGTTCCGGCGAGACCATCGCCCCCGCGGACCTGCTGGACGCAGCGGGGATGCGGGAGTTGATCAGCGGCGAGGCAGCCGGTGCATCTGCGCGCCGACAGCTTGCTCGGCCGGCGTCCCAGCCTGTAGCGCCGTGACCACGCCTTCGGCGTCCGCAGCTGAGCGATTCTGGCTGAGCTTCCACTTGGGCTCGACGCGCGTGATCGCGAGCTCCAAGCCCACGATCCCTCGGAGCTGGCCGGCAATGTACGGCTCCGGAGCGTCGTCCACCGACCACTGCGGTGTCATGCCGGATTCGTGCTTCTCGGTCAGCCGCCGAACCAGGGCGGAAAGCCAGTCAACATCGTCGTGCACGATCAGGTCGCCGTACACGTGCGCGGTGATGTAGTTCCAGGTTGGAACCACCCGACCGTGCTCGGCTTTGCTCGCGTACCAGGTCGGGCTCACATAGGCGTCCGGCCCGCGCACGATCACCAGCGCCGGTCCGATTGCCGGGCGACGCCACTGATCGTTGTTGCGCGCCACGTGACCGAGTAGCGCGCCGCGTTCGCCCCGGTCGGGGTCGTAGATGAAGGGCAACAGTGTCGCAAGCAGTCCGTCCTCGGTCGCCGTGATCAGATCAGCGGCGCCGTGCCGGGCGAGCAACTCGGCGACTGCGGCGTCGCTGGGCGCCGCGAAGTGCTTCGGGACGTACACCCGGTCAGTATCCGGCCGGTGGATGATGCAACGCGATTCCGGTGGTCGGGTCGAAAACATGCGCCCGGGTGGCATCGAGCTCTAGCTGAACGCTGGCGCCGACCTCGGGTGATTCCCGGCCCGGAACGCGAGTCCGGATCCGGGCCAGCGCCCCGGCAACGGCACCGTGCGCACCTGGTCGAGTGGCGGCCGGCAGGGCGAGCTCAACGGTCACGGCCGCGTATGCCCCGGTGTAGTCGACGCCTCGGACGATGCCCGGAACCGCGACCCGTCCCGGATCCGTGTCTCGGCCGGCCAAGATCACATCTTCCTCACGGAGCCCGAGGAGAACATCGCGACCGACGCACGCGGACAGTCCCGCGGGGACTGGCCCCCACAGCGGCAGCGTGCGTGCTCCCACCTGGAAACCCGCATGCCCGCCGGACTCGACCAGCGTGGCCGGAAGCAGGCTGACGGGGGCGCCGCCGATGAAATCGGCCACAAACACGTCGGCCGGCCGCGCGTAGAGCTCGTGGGCCGTCCCGATCTGGGCGACGGAACCGGCGCGCAGCACCGCGATCCGGTCCGCGATGGCAAGAGCTTCCGACTGGTCATGCGTGACGTAGATGGTGGTCACACCCAGTTGGCGAACGGTGTCCGCGATTTGCCTGCGCATCCTTATGCGTTCGACGGCGTCGTGGTGCGAGAGCGGTTCGTCGAGCAGGAAAACGGACGGTTTGCGGACCAACGCACGACCTATGGCGGCCTGCCCGTTCTCGCCCGCCGACAGGGTGGCCGGTTTGCGCCCGAGCAACCGGGTCAGCCGGAGTCCGCGCGCCTGCTCCTCTACGCGATGCGCGATCTCGTCCTTCGGGGTATGGCGCACCGTGAGTCCGAAGCCCAGGTTGTCCGCGACGGTCAGGAACGGCAGGAGCCGGTTGTACTCGAAGACCATGGCGACGTCACGCTGCTGAGCCGGCCGTCCGGTGACCCGCTGGCCGCCGATCAGCACTTCGCCGGCTTCTACCCGTGTCATTCCGGCCATTACCCGCAACAGTGTCGATTTCCCGCTTCCCGACGGGCCGACGACGACGAACAGTTCGCCGGGATCGGCGAGGAGCGTGACATCGTCGAGCACCACCGGGCCGCCCTCATAGCGCGCGGTCACCCGCTCGAGTCCCGTCCGTTCCATGTGCCCGCCTTGTGCATGCCGGTAATTCCTTCTTAACGTGCCGCCCCCGTGGCGTGTTCCGCAACGAGACGCGTGCGGACAGAGCCGGCGACACGAGAGCGGCGGTCCCGCGTGCCCCGGGACCGCCGCTGGTTCATGGTCGCTAAACCCGCGCCAGCTCTCGCTCAGGCCGGTCGTGCGGGTCTACGGACGGGTCGACGCTGTCGGCTGGTTCCACGGACACGCGTGGGGTGATGCGGTCGAGCCATCGTGGGAATGCCCAGTTGGCGCGACCGAACATGTGCATCAGCGAGGGCACCAGGACCGTGCGCAGGATGAATGCGTCGATGAGCACCGCGCCGGCCAAGCCCACTCCGAACAATTTGACCCCACGGTTCGGGTCGAGCACGAATCCGAGGAACACGGCGATCATGATCGCTGCGGCTGCGGTGATGATGCCGCCGGTCGCGGCCTGGCCGACCTTGACCGCCCGCCGGTTGTCGTGCGTGTGCACCCACTCCTCGTGCATCCGGCTGACCAGGAATACCTGGTAGTCCATGGACAGGCCGAAGATGATCGCGAAGGCCATGACCGGGGCCCAGGCCTCGATCGGACCGCCCTTGCCGATGCCGAGTGCCTCCGCGAACCAGCCCCACTGGAAGATCGCGACGACGATCCCGAACGAGGCACCCGCGGCCAGCAGGTTCATCGCTGCGGCGGTCATCGGCACGAGCAAGCTACGGAACGCGATCATCAGCAGCAGGAATGACAGTCCGACGACGGCCGCGATGAACAGCGGCAACTTCGAGCTCAGCACGTCCGTGAAGTCCACCTGCGTCGCGGTCATCCCGAACACGTAGACGTGATCGCCGGTTCCGTTGTAAAGCGGTGGCAGCACGTCGTTGCGCAGCTTGTTGACCAGCTGCGTGGTCTTCTCATCCTGTGGCGCGCTGAGCGACTTGAACGACACCAGTGACAGCTGTTCGCGGAGCTCTTGCGTCGGAACGAAGATGCTGCGCGTGTCGACGTTCGGGACGCGAGCGAGGGCCGTGCCTACCGTCTCGGCCGTGGCTTGCGCTTGGGGGCCATCGACGACAAGCGTCAGCGTCGAGTTGTAACCCGGCCCGAAACCCTGGGCGATCAGGTCGTAGCCCTTCCGAGTCGTGGTGCCGGCTGGGTCGTTGCCCTGATCGGCATGTCCGAGGCGCAGCGCCAGGAACGGGATCGCCAGGGCTACTACGATGACCGCGCCAACCACGCCGAACGCGACCCGGCGCCTGGCTACCAGCTCCGACCAGCGGGCCCAGAATCCGACCGTCTCGATATCGACGAAGTTGCCGGCCAGAACGGCTCGGCGCTCCTTGCGGCGGAGCACTCGCAGGCCGAGAAAGCTCAGCAGCGCCGGCAGCAAGGTGAGTGCCGCGAGCATGGTCAGGCTCACGGCGATCGCGGTACCGACTGCCATGCCGTAGAAGAAGCTCACGCCCAGCGCGGTGAGGCCGAGCATGGCGATGCACACGGTGGTTCCGGCGAAGAGCACGGCGCGTCCTGAGGTGTTGATCGCGGCGACGATCGAGTCCCGAACGCTCATCCCGCGGCGCAGGTTGCGCCGGTGGCGGGTAACGATGAACAGCGCGTAGTCCACGCCGACGCCGAGCACCATCAGCTCGGTAAGAGGCGGTGTGATGTTCGAGACGCTCATGATGTGGCTGAGCATTCCGATGAGGCCAAGTCCCGCCGTGAGCGCGGCGGCTGCGCTGGCCAGGGGGAGCGCGGTGGCGCCCACCGTTCGGAAGACGATGGCCAGAATCACCAGCGCCGCGAGGAAGCCGAGCAGCGCCGGCGGCACCCCGCTGTCTTGCTGGTCGTGTCCCTGGAACGGGTCGCCCGTGAATTCGACCTGCAGCGTGTCACTCCGCAGCTTCGACAGGTGGTCGTAGACGCCGTCGAAGAGCTTCTGGTCATAGTTCGCCGACTTCCAGGAGACGTCCGCGATCGCGATCGTCTTGCCCGCGGACAGCAGGGTCGGCTGTCCCGCTCCGGCGACCGCCTGCCCGTCCGCGCACGTAATGGTCTGCCATGGCGTACCTACGGCGACCACCCCGAGGTGCTCCGAGCACAGGGCCGCGAAGGCGGCGGAGGCCCCAGCCGGCTCCGTCGCCAGCGTCCCGGACTTCGCGTGCAGGACAACCTGGCCGGATGGCCCGTTCTGGTCGGCGTGCCCGGTCTGGTCCAGCAGGTGCATGACCTTGTCAGTCTCGGTGCCGGGCAGGCTGAACGTGTCTTTGTAGGCGGAGCCACCGAGGCCGCCAAGAATGATCTGGGTGAGTGCGACGAAGGCGATCCAGCCGGCAATGACGTACCAGCGTTTGTCGATCGCGAAGCGGGCAATCGTTTTCATGAAACTAGCTCCGGGGCTCGCAGATGCGGTTGGGTCCGCGTCAGCCTCTCCGGCCCGGAGGGTTTGTGACCATTGGGCTTCCCCCTGAATGCACCCTGACAAATGCCTGGGTAGACCTCGGGGACTCCCCGTGCATCTACGCGCGCGGCGACGATCGATGCGTCGCCGACTGCGTTCATCGGAATGCGGCGACCACACCTCCTGCTCGCCTGACCTCGTCCGGGCCGGCGAGGTCAGGCAGCGCGAGGAACACCGTGCTTACTCCGTGCCTCGCCAGCTCCCGGTAGCGGGTCACATGGTCAGGGACCGTCGCGGCGTGACGGCGCTGCGCATAGACGGCGGCCGACTGCCGCCCGCGCAGCCGTTCCACGAGCGTGGCCACCTGTTCGCGGTCGCGACCCACAACGGGGATATCGAGCACGGTCACCTCGCGATCACCCATCGCCGCGACCGCCCGGCTCACCGAATCGAGATCCGACGGCACGTTGCAAGCGTCGGCGAGCCGCGCGGCAATGGACAGCACGCGCGGGCCTTTTCCGCCGACGATCAGGGGCAGCGGACCGACCGGCCTCGGGTAGCAGGTCGTCTCCGGCAAGGACACCAGGGAGCCGTGGTAGGCCTTGGTGCCGGCATTCCATAGCGCCCGCATCGTCTCCAGCGTGGCCTCCAGTCGCTGCACTCGGTCGGCGGTGGCCGGGAACGGCAGGCCGAACGCCGCATGCTCACGAGCCCACCAGCCGGTGCCGACGCCGCAGAAGGCTCGGCCCCCGGTCAGCACATCGAGGGTCGCCGCAGTCTTGGCCAGTCGTCCGGCGGAGTGCAGGCTCGCTGGGCTCACCAGTGTGCCAAGCCGCAGCGAGGTCGGCAGGCCGGCGAGCAGGCCGAGAGTGACCCAGGGCTCCGGGATCGGCTCCCAGGCGCGGCCGACCTGCGGGATCTGGATCAGATGGTCCATCACCGCCAGCCCGTAGAAGCCTGCGTCCGCTGCTGATTCGGCGATTGCGGTCAACCAGCCGGCGGGATCGTCGCCCCAGGGAAAACGGGCGATCTGCAGCACGAACCGCAATTCGACGTCCGGGGCGTCGACTGCCACAGGCGGCCGAGTCACTGTCGATGGCTGTGGGGTTGGTCCGGCCACGCGAAGCACGAGGTCCCATCCCTCGTCGACGATCTCCGCTGGGACGTCGGACATCCGACGGAGCTGGGCGGTGAGCGCACCCGCCGGGACGGGACGGTCCCGGGCTCGGTTGCGGCGCCGGCACTCCGCGGCGTCGGTCGCGAAGATAACGGCCACCGCAGGCAACCCGGCCTCGCGAGCGACACTGAGGTATCCGCGCCGTCGAGCGCGATCCAGGCCGAGCGTGTCCACGACTGTCGTCAGGCGACGCCGCGACCGCGCGTCGATGATCGTGCCCAGCAGCGCGAACGCCTCATCGGTGGCCGAGAGGTCGTTCTCCCCGCTGCCGACGATGGCGCGCAGCTCGTCGGATGAGACGATCTCTCGACGGGCGAAGCGTGCGGCTGCCCAGGCCGACTTGCCAGCGCCCGACGCACCAACGAGGACGATCAGTGCGGGATCGGGCAGCGTCGCTGTCGCTGAATCCACGGTGACTCGAGTCGCTGTCGGCTCAGGGCTGATCGGACAGCCGCTTCGCCCGCCGCAGGCGCAGGCCCAGCCCGATGTCCATGCCGCGGACGATGAAGACAACGCCGGCCAGAATGGCCACAGTGCCGATCAGGCTGGTCTGCACCATGAGGGCTCCCAGGTCTGGGCGTCCGAATAGGTTCACTCGCGCCGCCGCGCGGCGCGGCCTAGAGCGAGACCTTAGTCACGGTCAGGGCGCTCGTATGCGCCGCGAGCCGGAACCGATCCGGCACTGGACGATCACCAGTCACAAGACCAGCGACCATCTCGCCGATCAGCGGGGCGAACTTCGCCCCATGCCCGGAACACGGCGAGCAGACCACGATTCGTCCCACTCGATCGACTAGGAAGTCCTCGCTGGGTGACGTGGTGTACAGGCACGTTGCTTCTCCTTGCGGGATCGGTACGAGGCCGGGCAGCCACTCGCTCACGTAGCGCACGATCCGCTCGCGAGCGCCCGCGTCCACGACACCGTCCCGACTCTCGGCAGTCGTCGCGGCGCCGTGCGTGTGTTCGGCGACCTTCCGGGCGTCACCGCTTCCGCCGTCCCGACCACCGGGCAGGTGATAGATCTCCATCGCGTCCTGATGGATGACGGACGGCCAGGGCTGCGCTGCTTCGTCGCGCCGGGGGAAGTGAAAGACCTGCTGCTCGGTAACGGTCAGCGGCGGAAGGTTGAGCTGGCCATCGAGCAACGGCTCGACCCAGGCGCCGGCCGCGACTACTGCGCACCGCGCCTCGAGCTCGCGGCCGTCAGCGAGCCGCACTGCTGCGTACTCGTCGTGCACCGGCTCGACCGTCGCGACGCGACTCCCATGCTGGATCGTCGCGCCGGCGCGCCGGGCCAGGTCCAGGAGCGCGGCTACCGCGCGATCCGCGTCCATCGTCCCGGCTTGGGGGTGATACACGACCGGCCCGGCGAAGTGCATGCCCGGCCACCGGGCCTCGGCGTCAGCCCCAGCCACAACCTCGTGCGGGATCCCGGCCTCGGCGAGCAGGCTCGCGACCAGCGCGGTGCGGTTCGGCCCGTGATCCAATCCGCCGACCATCCGAAGTAGGCGAACCTCGGCCGCGATCTCGACCTCGCGCCATAGCTCGAATGCCTCGCCCGTCAGCCGGGTATACAGCGCATCGCTGTAGCCCCGCCGCACGATGCGCGCGCTGCCGTGCGAGCTGCCCCGCGTATGCCCGGGCTCGAACTGTTCGTGCAGTGCGACCGCCAGGCCACGCCGCGCAGCCGCCCACGCCGCGGCTGCCCCCATGAGGCCGCCGCCGACTACGGCCACGTCGACTCGCTCGGCCATCGCTTGCCTCCGTCCTGGACCACCTTGTGTCATGCCGTCCACAGTCAAACACCCACCGCGATACCGTCCGAGCATGACGTTTGAGCGAGATTTCGTCGCTGAGCACCGGGCCGACCTGCTGGCGGATCTGGATCAGTGGCTGCGGATACCAAGCATCAGCGCACTACCGGAGCATCACGTCGACGTTCGCCAGAACGCGGAGTGGTTCGCCGCCGCGGCCGAGCGCACCGGCTTCCCAAGGGTCGAGATCTGGCAGACGCGAGGGATGCCGGCCGTGTTCGCCGAGTGGCGCAGTGCTGATCGCGACGCACCAACCGTCCTGGTCTACGGTCACCACGACGTGCAACCCGTCGACCCGATCGAACAATGGCACTCTGACCCATTCGACCCAACCGTCGACGGCGACGTCCTACGCGCCCGGGGCGCGTCCGACGACAAAGGTCAGCTGTTGTTCCATCTGCTGGGCCTGCGGGCCCATCTGGCCGCCGCCGGGCGCACGAGCCCAGCCGTGAACCTGAAGCTGCTCATCGAGGGTGAAGAGGAGTCCGGGTCTCCGCACTTCGCGGATCTGCTCGCGCAGCGCCGGGATCGACTCGACTGCGACGTCGTCGTCATCACGGACACCGGCATGATCGCGCCCGACCGCCCGAGCGCGGTCACCGGTATGCGAGGACTCGTCGCGTGCACCGTGTTCTTTCATGGCCCGGATCTCGACCTGCACTCCGGCGTCTTCGGCGGGGCGGTTCCGAACCCGGCTGCGGCGATCGCCCGACTGGTCAGCCGGTTGCACGACGAACACCACCGGGTACAAGTTCCGGGGTTCTACGACGACGTTGTGCCGTTGTCGGCCGAGGAGCGCGAGCTGTTCGGGCGGGTGCCGTTCGACCCCGCGGACTTCCTGGCTGTTGCGCAATCCCGCGCCCTCGTCGGGGAGGCGGGCTACAGCACGCTCGAACGGGTAGGTGCCCGTCCGACGGCGGACGTGAACGGCCTGGGCGGTGGGTATCAAGGTGCCGGCCACAAGACGATCGTGCCGAGCGACGCCCAAGCGAAACTGTCCTTCCGGCTCGTGGCCGCCCAAGACCCGGCCGCGATCCGCCGGTCGGTGGAGTCGTTCGTCGCCCTGCACACGCCGGATGGCGTTTTGTCGCGTATCGAGTGGGAAGGCGAGGGGGTCGCCCCGTGCCTGGTGCCGATCGACACCCCGGCCTACCAGGTGCTCACCGAAGCCATCAGTGCGGCGTTTGACGGTCTCCCAGTGCTGCCGACCCGAGAGGGCGGCAGCGGGCCAGAAGCAGCCATCGCGCAGTGTCTCGGCGTGCCGATGGTATTTCTAGGAGTCGGTCTTCCCGACGACCAGATTCATGCTCCTAACGAAAAGGTGAACCTGTCGATGCTGTATCGCGGCGCTGAGGCAGCCGCCCTGCTCTGGGCTGGGTATGCGCGTCTCGGCCGCGCGGGGTTGGGTACTCGGAGGTGACGCGTCGGTGGATCGTCGTCGCACTCGGCGGCCTGGCGGCCCTACTGGTGGCGTCCTGCTCGGCCGAGGTTGACGGCCGGGGCGTCCGCGCTGGTGCACCGGGCGCATCGAGCCAGCCTGACTTCCCGTCAGCGTCGCCATCGTCCGGTCCGCCGGATTCGACTCCGAGCGCCCCGAGCAGCGGGGCCGCAGCGCAAGGCTGCCCCAAAGCCACCGACCCGAAGGCTGGTCTGAGCTACGCGTGTATCTCGCCCGACCTCAAGCCGGACAACTCGGAGATCTGGACGCTCGAGCTATCCAAAGAGGTCGACGTCAACTGGTTCCTCGGCGAGGGCTCCGGTGTCCTGCCACCGGACCAGAACGGAACCCTCCGGGAACTCTCGGAGGACATCTCGGCCAGCCTGGCCAAGACCGACTACGGCACCAATCCGACGTCCACCCAGGACTCGAGTGTGGATACCACGATCGGCGGCCGGCCGGCCCATGTCGTGCAGACGACGATCACCCTCAACCCGACCTACGTGAAAACCAGCAAATTGAAGGTCACGAAAGAACGGCTCTGGATCGCGGTGATCGACAGCGGCAACGGTCTCGACGCGGTCTGGTATGTCACCATCCCGGACATCGTGTCGAACCTGTGGGCCGATGTGCCGGCCGTCATCAAGACCATCACGGTCAGCTGACGCGCCGACCGGGATCGGCACCCGTAAGGTGGATCGGTGCCTGCAGCCGTCTCGCGCCGCCGATCCGACGGTGCCCCATTACCCAGCCCCTCATTCGACCTGCACCATGTGACGTTGTCCAACGGCTTGCGGGTCGTCCTAGCGCCGGATCGATCGGCACCCGTTGTGGGCATCGCCGTGCTCTACGACGTCGGCATCCGCTCCGAGCCGGAGGGCCGCACCGGCTTTGCCCACCTGTTCGAGCATCTGATGTTCCAGGGCTCGGCGAATCTCGAGAAGCTCGAGCATTTCCGGTACGTACAGTCTTCCGGCGGCATGTTCAACGGCAGCACCCACTTCGACTACACCAACTATTTCGAGGCGCTGCCCTCTAATGCCCTGGAACGCGGGCTGTTCCTCGAGGCCGACCGCATGCTTTCCCCTCGAATCACTGAGGAGAATCTCGCCAATCAGATCGCTGTGGTGAAGGAAGAAATTCGCGTCAACGTTCTCAACCGGCCGTACGGGGGCTTCCCCTGGCTGGAGCTGCCGCCCGTCCTGTTCGAGACTTTTCCCAACGCGCACAACGGCTACGGTGGCTTCGTCGATCTGGAAAGCGCGACGGTCGAGGACGCGACGGACTTCTTCCACCGCTACTACGCGCCCGCCAATGCGGTTCTCGCGGTGGCCGGCGACTTGGACGTCGACCAGGCGGTCGATCTCATCGAGAAGCATTTCGGGGGAATTCCCAAGCGGCGACGGCCGGTGCGGCCCGATTTTGGCGAGCCACCACTCACCTCGGAGCGTCGGGCCGTAACCACGGACGCCCACGCACCCATCCCCGCGGTCGCGATCGGCTATCGCGTGCCGGATCCGGTGGCCCAGCTCGATGAGCATCTTGCTGGGGTACTGCTCTCCGAGATCCTGACCGAAGGTGACGCCTCCCGGCTGCAGCGCCGGTTGGTCCACCGGGATCGTGCGGTCACCGACGTGTCCGCGTACCTCGGCGAGTTTGGAGATCCGTTCGATGAGCGAGACCCAACGGCATTCACCATCACCGCGCATTACCCGAATCCCGAATCGTTGGAACGGATACTCGCTGCTGTGGACCAAGAACTGGCCCGCCTTGCCGCAGACGGTCTCGAGCCGGGAGAGCTCGACCGGGTTCGCACCCGGACGGTCAGCGTCTTGTTCCGGGAGATGGATGCCGTGCTGTCGCGAGCTCTCGAGTTCGCCAAGTTCGAGTTGATCTTCGGTCGGGCTGAGCTGATCTCGGAGCTGCCGGACCGGCTAACCGCCGTGACCGAGGCAGATGTTCAGGCGGCTGCGGCCGCGCTGAGTCCGGAGCGGCGGGCCGTCGTCGAACTGATTGCCGGGGGAGCGCGATGAGTCCCGCGAAGAGTCGGGCGGCCGGGCCAAAGCCCGTTCCGCCGCTGACGAGCCCCCGTCGACCGCGGAAGCCGAGCAGCTCCGAACGGACTCTCGACAACGGGCTGCGGGTGGTTGTCGTGCGTAAGCGCGATGTTCCCCTCGTCGAGGTGCGGCTCCGGGTGCCATTTCTGTCGGCCAAACCCAAGCATTCCGCGCGCGCCACTGTGCTGTCCGACACCGTCCTTTCCGGCACGGATCGATACGACCGGGGCGATCTGGCGGCGGCCGTGCAGGCACTGGGTGGCGACCTGAGCGCAAGCGTCGACGCCGATCGCTTCCTCCTGGCCGGCAATACGCTTGCAACGAATCTCGCGCCACTACTGGTGATTATGGCCGACGTGCTCACGTCCGCCCGCTATCCGGCCGACGAAGTCACGCGTGAGCGCGCGCGTCTGGTCGAGCGGCTGACCATCGCGAGGTCGCGGGCCGGCGTCGTCGCAGCCGAGTCTCTCGCTCGCCGGATGTACGGCGACCATCCTTACGCTCGGGAGCTCCCGCGGGTCGCTGATGTGTCGACCGTGACGCGCAAGCAGGTGGTTCGGCTGCATACCGAGCGGGTCCGGCCGGCCAGCGCCGTACTCGTGATCGTGGGCGATGTGTCGCCGGCGCGGACGTTGGACGTTGTGTCCGATTCGCTAGCGAGTTGGGATGGGACCGGCCGAGCGGAGCGGGTGCCCGCCCTGCCGTCGTTCGAGAACGGTCCGGTCGTCCTCGTTGATCGGCCGGGCTCGGTGCAATCCTCCCTCCGGCTGGGCGGTGTTGCGCTTCGACGTGATGCCGACGGATATCCGGCTCTGCAATTGGCGAATCTCGTTTTCGGCGGCTATTTCTCCTCGCGCTGGAACGAGAACATCCGTGAGGACAAGGGCTATACCTACGGTCCGCACAGCCGGATCGAACACAACGTGCTCGGCTCGTCTCTAGTGCTCGACGCGGACGTTGCGACCGAGGTGACTGCGCCGGCTCTGCTGGAAACGGCCTATGAACTCGGCAAGATCTCGGCGTTGCCGGTGACCGACGGCGAGGTCGAGTCGGTGCGGCAGTACGCGATCGGCACGCTTGCGCTGTCGACAGCCACTCAGGCCGGGCTGGCGACGACCCTGTCGAGTTTGCTCGGTACCGGATTGGGCCTGGATTGGATGATCGAGCATCCGCGACGGCTGGCGAAGGTCACCAACGCGGAAGTCAGCGCGGCGGCCGCCGAGTTCTTCGCTCCGGCGCGGCTCGTGACGGTAGTGGTCGGCGATGCGGCCAGCATCGCTACACCCCTGCAGGCACTGACGAGGGTGGTGCCGGACGGGCAACCGTCTTGATGCCAGAACGTCCACCTCTTGCCCGGATTTCTTACGACCGGGCCTCCTATCGCCGGGGCGACGCGAAATGGCTGGCCGACGCCTGGTCGCGAGCTCGGGTGATCGTGGTTTCTCCGGACGGGCGGTCGCCGCTGATCCGTGGTACCGACGACCGCCTCGAGCTCCGGCTCACCGACCCGGCATCCAGCGACGGGGTCGACGCCCCGCGCCGGCTGCTCGGTGTCGTCGACAAGGTGCCGTACTTCTCGATCACGCTGCCGGCTCCGGACGGTTCCGCCGATTGGGGCACGCTTCGGGAAGTCGCATCAGCCGCCGACGACCTGGACGCGGCCTTGCTGACCTCGGCGGTCGCGTTGCAGCTATGGCACGGTCGGCACACACACTGCCCGATATGTGGCACTCCGACGGTCGAGTCTCAGGCCGGATGGATTCGGGTCTGTCCCAACGATGCCAGCGAGCATTTCCCCCGCACCGATCCCGCCGTGATCATGGTCGTGCACGACGGCGGTGACCGGTGCCTGTTGGGCCGGGGCCAGGCGTGGGGCGAGGGGCGGTTCTCCACGCTGGCCGGTTTCGTCGAGCCGGGCGAATCGCTGGAGGGTGCCGTCGCTCGTGAGGTACGGGAAGAGGTCGGAGTCGGAGTTACCGATGTGCGCTACGTCGCGAGCCAACCTTGGCCGTTCCCGTCGTCGCTCATGGTCGGGTTCGTCGCCCGCGTCGATGGCGACCCCACGTTGCAGGTCGACGGCATCGAGGTCACTGAGGCCGGCTGGTTCACTCGCCAGGAGGTTGCCCGCGCGGCGGCACGCACGGACACGGCCGCCGAGGACGAGCCGGGTATGGTCCTGCAGCGCATCTCCCCGAAGCTGTCGATCTCGCGTTATCTCATCGACTGCTGGTTGTCGGGCGAGATCTGATCCTGCTGGCCGATTCGCATCGCCGGGTGCCGCGGGTCGTTGTATCGCACGACGATGTCAGCGAGCTCCGCAGGCCGCACGGTGCGGTCGTACGAATCGTGCGCTGGAAGGGTCCACTGCCATTCCGGAGGGGTCAACCGCTGCCGCGCGCCGGAATCCACCGCGAGATGGACGGTGTAGTCGAATGGCAGCCCGTGGCCGAGCAGCAACTCGCCGGCGACCAGCACGATGGCGTTAGGCGGCACCGGAATCGGAGCGGCGCGAACCGAGCGGTTCGTGGCCGGATCTCGGAGCGCGGGCAGGAACCTCGAGCTGCCACCCGGTCCGAGTGGACTGAGCACTTCGCGTCGGAGCGCGTCCGCGTCGAGCCAGTAGTGCGCGAACGCCTCCAGGTCCGTGCGACCCCATTCGTAGCGCAGGGACGCATCGCGCCAGAACGTCTCGGCGTCGATGATCTCAGCGACCCGACCTCGCGCCCGTAGCGGCTCGAGCAGGTTGCGGGCGAGGGCAATCGGCGACGCGGCCCGCGGACCGTCGACTGCTACGCGCAGCGGATGATCGCTCCGGATGGATACGAATCGATCCGCGAGCGCGTCCGACAGGCGTCCGGCGTCAACGGACTCGTATCCGGTACCGCTCACAACAACCGACAACACCCCGCAAATCAGATGAATTCCGAAGTCCCGGTCGCAGAATCGGTCAGCCATATTGGCTGCACGCGAAATTGCTCATTCGTCCCCCTTTGGTCACCGTGCCGGAACGACACGAGGCGATCGCCGTTCTGGGCGTGGAGGAACACGCCGAGCGGCTTTCGGCCGGCCGCTAACTGATCGCGGCGATCGGCACTTGACTTGGCAGCTCGTCAGACCGGCTTGGGAGGATCAAGCGGTGACCTATGCCGCAGACTCGGTCTTGGCCGGCCTCGACCCCGAGCAGAGAGAGGCGGCGCTCGTCGTTCGCGGGCCGGTGTGCATCCTGGCCGGCGCAGGTACGGGCAAGACGCGAGCCATTACTCACCGCATCGCGTATGCCGTGCGTTCCGGGACTGCCTCGGCCGGTCAGCTGCTGGCCGTGACGTTCACGGCGCGGGCCGCGGGTGAGTTGCGCAGCCGGTTGCGCCGGCTCGGCGCTGACGGCGTGCAGGCTCGCACGTTCCACTCCGCGGCACTGCGACAGCTTGCGTACTTTGCGCCCCGGGTGCTCGGCGGGGCGATGCCCGAGGTCGTCGACAACCCACTCCGGCTCGTTGGCGCGGCCGCGTCGCGGGTAGGGCTGCGAGCCGACCGCACCGAGCTGCGGGATCTCGCCGCCGAGATCGAGTGGGCCAAGGCGGTTCTCGTGGCGCCTCCGGACTACCCGGCCCGGGCCATGTCGGCTGGTCGTGAGCCACCCACGACGGCCGCGACAGTGGCCGCCGTCTACGCCGAGTACGAGGCGGCCAAGGGCCGGGTCGGCCGGCTCGACTTCGCCGACCTGCTCCTCATCATGGCCGGCGCGATCGAGGAGTACGCGGACGTCGCCGAGGAGATCCGTTCCCGGTATCGCCATTTCGTCGTCGACGAGTACCAGGACGTCTCGCCCGTGCAACAGCGGCTGCTCGAGGCCTGGCTGGGCGGTCGGGACGACGTGTGCGTCGTCGGTGATCCGAACCAGACGATCTACTCCTTTGCCGGGGCCACACCCGAGCACCTCCTGTCGTTTACCCGTCGGTTCCCTGGCGCTGTGGTCGTCCGGCTGCATCGGGACTACCGGTCGACGCCACAGGTGGTGGAACTGGCGAACCGGCTCGTCGCTGCGGGCGCGGGGAGTGGTGGCGGCGGACCGCGGCTTCGATTGGTGGGCCAGCGCCCGAACGGTCCGCCGCCGACCTTTGCCGAGTTCGACGACGAGCCGGCCGAGGCCGCCGACGTCGCCGCGCGCTGCCGCGCCCTGATCGACGCAGGAACGCCGGCGTCCGAGGTTGCGGTGTTGTTCCGAGTCAACGCCCAGTCAGAGGTTTACGAGCAGGCGTTGGCGGCGGCCCGGGTGCCATACGTCTTGCGGGGCGGCGAGCGGTTCTTCGACCGACCGGAGATCCGCGAGGCAAGGTTGCTGCTCCGGGGCGCTGCGCGCGCGGAAGCCGATGAGGCGACGCTCCCCGACGCGGTGCGCGGTGTCCTCGCCAGTCTCGGCTGGCATCCAGACGATCCACCACCGGGCGGCGCCGCCCGGGAACGCTGGGAATCCTTGGCGGCGCTCGTAAGCTTGGCCGATGACGTGGTGGCTCTGGATCCTCGCGCGCACCTGCCTGAATTGGTAGCCGAACTCGATCAGCGCGCGGCCGCGCAACACGCTCCGACGGTGCAGGGTGTCACCCTCGCGTCGCTGCACGCGGCGAAGGGTCTGGAATGGGATGCCGTGTTCCTTGTCGGACTCACCGACGTCACCGTCCCGATTCAGCGCGCGAATACCGCGGATCAGATCGCCGAGGAGCGCCGGTTGCTCTATGTCGGCATGACTCGAGCACGCGAGCGACTCGGGTTGTCGTGGGCCTTGGCCCGCAGCCCAGGGCAGCGCCGCAGCCGCCGGCCGAGCCGGTTCCTCGACGGCCTTCGCCCGGTTGCAGTCGCAAACACCCCGTCGCTCAAACGGAAATCTCGGCCGCAGGCGGACGACGCGGAGTTGTTCGGACGCCTGCGGGTCTGGCGCAAGCGACAAGCCGAGGCGTTGAGCGTGCCCGCATATGTGGTCTTCTCGGATGCGACACTGGTAGCGATTTCGGATTCCCGGCCGTCGGATCGATCGGGATTGGCGCGCGTTTCCGGCATTGGTCCGGCCAAATTGGACCGATACGGTCAGCCGTTGCTCGCGGTGCTCGCTGGTGCCGATCCGGAAACGGTCGATGTAGTGATTGATACAGGCTGATTCTGCCAATCGCGAACCCCTGAACTAGGGAATTAATCCGATTGCCTGGTACCCCCTTAGGCAGTTAGCTTGGCAAGGACGGAGAACGCTGCGCATGTTGCGCAAGCTTGGAGCAGAAGGAGGTGGCCGCAAATGGTGAATGCCAGCATCGTGACGGCCGCCGCCGCGCGCCCCAAGTACGCCGGCCTTGATCGCGCGTTGCCGTTCGCGCTGTCTGTCGTCCCTGGTGGCGGGGTTACGCCGCAGGTCTGGCCGCTCGCTGGGCACGTCGTGCTCATGCCGATCCAGCGTCGTACGGACCGGTTTGCCCGCAACCAGGAAAGCCCGCCTCGAGAAGTAGCACTCCGCTGATCACCGATCAGCACCCGGCTCCTCTCGAGGCCGCGGCTCCCGACAAGGGATCCGCGGCCTCAGTGTTTTCCACCGTCAACTGTCGACCCGATACCTGATCAGTCGAAGGAGGTGACCCGACGTGTTGACTTGCTACACGACCGAATGGAGTGATCCGGGCGAGCAGAGCATTGCGCTCGGGACGCTCGATCCGATCTCCCGCCTGAGTCCGGACGATCTGCCCTGCCGGGTGCAGGATCCGGATCTGTGGTTTGCCGAGACACCCGCCGAACTCGAGCAAGCCAAGAAGTACTGCGCACAGTGCCCGGTCCGGGTCGCCTGCCTTCGCGGTGCCATCGAGCGACGCGAACCGTGGGGTGTCTGGGGCGGCCAGATTTTCGAACGAGGCGAGATCATCGCGCGCAAGCGTCCCCGGGGACGTCCGCGCAAGACCGATCGGGAGATTGCCGCATGAACGATGACCGCAGTGACCTCGGCCCGGTGACGGCATGACCGCCGCACCGAGCACAACACACCACAACTTCAGGAGCATTGAGATGATCAGCATGAATGAAGCATTCGCTCGCGAGCGAATGCGTGAGGCGCGCCAGAGCGCCGAACACTCGCGGATGGTCCGCCAGGCCTCCTCGGCGCGCCGCTGGCGCCGCCGCGAAAGGATGGCGCGGATGGCGCACGCTCGTTACGAGCGCGCCGTCGAGTCCGCGGCGTCGGTTGTCAACGACATCGCGGACTGAACGACCCGTCCTGCGCCGGAGGACAACGCAGCCACCGGCGCAG
Organism: uncultured Actinomycetota bacterium; assembly: GCA_963809815.1. Lineage (GTDB taxonomy): Bacteria > Actinomycetota > Actinomycetes > Mycobacteriales > Jatrophihabitantaceae > CAVVJA01. The sequence continues at coordinate 12,018 of CAWELM010000025.1, read as the reverse complement.
GACGACGCGGTCACTGGACTTCCTCCGGTGGCCGCGCTACTCATGGAGGATGGCTGCCGTCTGCGCGATGTGTGGGCGCGCCGCCGACGGAAAGGTCGACGGGGACCCACCGCTCGGCTGGTGCGCCGATCTGGTGGAAGGTGCGGACGGGCAATACATCAAGTGGATCTGTGCTGACTGCACGCGCCGATACGTGAGGTCGATAGAGGCCAAGCTCGACGCGGAATGGTGGGAGTGACGGCTGTCCAAGAGCCCACGCCGTCCAGCACGGGGCGATCGAGCGGGTCCCGTCAGCCGACCGGCTCTGCGAATCCCCTCTGCCACTGCTCAGCCAGCGCCCGGAAGGGAGCGGTCGCGCCGAGCTGGCACAACACGGCAAGTGATCCGAGTGTCACTCGGTGTAGGAGCAGGTAGGACGGCGGCAGGTTGAACATCCGACCTACCTTCGCTTCCTCGTTGCGCGGATCGCCCATCCGGGCTGCTTGGGCGCGCATCCATTCGCGGGTGAAGGTGAATTCCTCGACGGCCAGCGGGTCCAGGATCGGTCGCAGGTAGTCCAGTACCCGTTGCGGATCGACCTCGATTCCCGGCCTGATGAAGCCGTAGTTGCGCATCGCCGCCATCAGCTCGCCCGTGCGGCCCTCCAACGCCAGCCGGGTCATGATCCCGAGCGGCTCCGGCGAACCGTCAGGCAAGCGGGCGACGGCTCCGAAGTCGACGACGCCGAGGCGTCCGTCAGACAGGATGCGGAAGTTGCCGGGGTGCGGGTCGGCGTGCAGCAACTTGGCCCGCTCCGGAGCGGAGTAGTGCAGTAAGGCCAGCAGATAGCCGGCCCGATTCCGGGCGGCCTGACGGCCGTGAGCAATGATCTTCGAAAGCGGCGTCCCGTCGATCCATTCACTGACGATCACCTTCGGTGCGCTCGCGACTACTCGCGGGATGGCGATTTCCTCGTCGTCGTCATAGGCCGCGGCGAACATGCGCTGCGCGTCAGCCTCCAGGGTGTAGTCCAGCTCCTCCATGATCCGTTCGCGCAGTTCGGCGAGCAGCGGTTTGACGTCAATCCCAGGGGACAACCGTGCGAACAGCCGGCCGACCCGAGCCAACTGCGTGAAGTCCGCGATCACCGCCGGCCCCGCGCCCGGATATTGGATCTTCACGGCCACTTGCCGGCCGTCGGCCCAGACGGCCCGATGGACCTGACCGATGCTGGCGGCTGCTGCCGGCTCGTCGTTGAACTCGCGGAACCTACTTGCCCAACTACGACCGAATTGCTCCGCCAGCACGCGGTGCATGACATCGGCGCTCATGGGCGGTGCCGCCTCTTGTAAGCGCGTCAAAGCTTCTCGGTACGGCGCGGCGTGGTCCTCGGGCACCGCCGCTTCAAAGATCGACAGCGCCTGGCCGAACTTCATCGCGCCGCCTTTGAGCTCGCCGAGCACAGCGAACAGCTGCTCGGCGGTCTTCTGTTGCAGTTCGGCCGCGACCGCCTCGGCCGAGTGTCCGACCAGTCGTTTACCCAGTCCCATCGTGGCTCGGCCGGCGACACCCAGCGGTAGCGATGCCAGTCTCGCGGTCCGGGCCACGCGTCGTTGCGGGATGTCGGTCACGCGATCCGCCTGCGTTTGGGATCCTCCGTGGCCGGGCATCGACCCCTCGACAACACCGCGGTGCTCACGAAACACGCCCCATACCGTGGTTCGCCTGGCATCTGTCACCCCACAAGACCGCTCCGCATCGTCGCGGCGACCTCGCCCGCTCGCTGTGGCACCTTAACGGTGCTCATGTGGTCATTGTGCCGGGCGGTGCCAACCAAGCCACTCCGCTGCCGCATCGACAGGCCGGATGGGGCGCCCAGCCGCGTCGACGCACCGTCCACTGAGGCGGATGCACCTCTAACGTGGCATCGAGAGTGGCCGGATTGTCACCGTCCAGGTGCGCAAGTACTTGCGCCGCCGCGAGCGCGCCGAGAACGGTCGCGAGGATGACGTCGTCGGGGGCCGGATGCCGCGGACGTTGGGCCAGCTGGACCGCGAAGGCCGGCCACGCGCGGTCCCGGTCACGACGGTGCAGATCGGCGCAGCGCAGGCAGCTGGTTCGACCAGGACGGACAAGTGGGCCGACGACGCCGCTGTCTGCTCCGCCACCCACGACGAGGTGCGGCACACCGCCGGCGTGCAAGCTGTCCCGGATGTCGGCGTCGAGCGGCTCATGTGCGGACAGCACGACAAGGTCAGGCCCGCGACCGTCCGACACCGGTCTGGTATCGCATTCCGGAGCGGCCCGGCGAATCGCCCCCGCTGCCGCGGCCGTGTACCGGAACCCCTCGTCGTCGGGCAACAGACCGCCCGGCGCGGCATGCTCCAGCGTGGCATCGCCGTCGGCCTGAACCGTCACGTGGCCGACACCGGCCGCAGCGAGCAGCGCACCGACGACCGGCAGCGTCCGCCCGGTACCGCGGAGCATGACGAAGGACGTCCGGCGAACAGCCAGGATCTGCTCGGCCTGGGGGCCGTGCCGGACGTGTAAGGCGGCCAGGTCGGCCGCGAGGCGCGGCACGGCGATCGACGGCGGGTCAGGGTTCGGACGGATCAGGAAGCCTGCCGCGGCCAGCGGGCCGACGGCCGACTCGAAGGGTTTCGCGGCGGACGGCGAGAGTGGCTCGCTTCCCTGTACCTGGCCGGTGAGCGCGCGGATCGCGGCGGCGTCGATCCCCTCCAGCATGACCGCCCGCCGCCCGAGTTCCAGCTGGATGCACGACGGCGAGCGCCACAGCACGCGGGCAGCCGGGTTCAGCACGTATCCAGCCAACGGAGCAAAGCCCGACGTCACGCCGACACCGTGGCAGATTCAGCGGCTCATCGACGCGGTTGTCCACAGGGTCGCGTCGTTTGTTTTCCAGCTCTTCGCGTGGGCAGAGTCCCGCCGCGCGTCACCCTCAAGTCGATGTCCACACCTGTGGATCAGGCTGTGGACAGGATGCGCATAACCCGGCCTGGCCTTGTGGAGATGGCTATCGCCCGCTCCGGCACGTCGCGACGGCGGTGTCTGGAGACACCGTTAGCGTGAGTGGATGCCTGATGCGAATGTCGTGCCCAGGCCGACGGGCGACCCGGCCGTCGATGTCCGTCGCAGCAGCCGCCGACGACGAACCGTGTCGGCATATCGCGACGGCGATCGGATTGTTGTGCTCATCCCCGCCCGGTTCAGCCGAGCGCAGGAGGCTCGATGGGTGGCCGAGATGGTCAGCCGGCTCACCTCGTCCGAGACCGGCGGCCGTAGACGGGCCGCCCGTCAGAGTGACGCTGCCCTGGAGGCGCGTTGCCGTGCGTTGTCTGACCGCTACCTCGACGGTCAGGCAGCTCCGGCCAGTGTGCGGTGGGTGGCGAGCATGCGGACTCGATGGGCTTCGTGCACGCCGGAGGACGGCTCGATCCGCGTATCGGAGCGGCTGCGTTCAGTGCCCAGTTGGGTGCTCGATTACGTCCTGGTCCATGAGCTCGCCCACTTGCGGGTAGCCGGTCACGACGCGGCTTTCTGGTCGCTCGTAACGCGTTATCCGCGGGCCGAGCGTGCCCGCGGATATCTCGACGGGTTGTCCGCTGGCGCAGCGCTGCCGTTCCAGCAAGACCTGGGCGACGACGTCGACGTCCTCGCTGCGGCCAGCACCGGGGCGCTGTCGCAGCGCTAGGCGGGTGGGGTGCCCCGCTCGGGCTCGTCCTCGCCCGAATCGCGTGAGACGTCGGCGGCCGGCGGCGACGGCGGATCCGTCGGCGCGGTACCGAGTTCAGCCAGCGGGTCGGCCCCAACTGTGTCGGCAAAACCCAGTGGGTCGTCGAGATCATCGGCGCTCGGGAGCAGGTCCGGGTGGGCCCAGATGCCATCCCGGGCGCTCGCACCATGCTTTTCGGTGACTGCCCACCACAGCGCCGCCGCTTCCCGCAGCCGCCGGGGACGCAGTTCCAAGCCCACCAGTGTCGAGAACGTCTGCTCCGCCGGGCCACCCGCCGCTCGGCGGCGCCGGATGGCTTCCCGCAACGCGGGCGCGCCCGGCATCCGCTCGCCGGCGGCCGCGCCGACGACGGTGTCGACCCAGCCTTCGACGAGTGCGAGGAGCGTCTCCAGGCGGCGTAAGGCCGCTTGCTGCTCGGGAGTCTCCTCCGGCTGGAACAGCCCACCGGACAGCAGGTTCTGCAAGCTTTCCGGATTCGTCGGATCAATCTCGCCGACTGCTTGCTCGATTGCTGTTGGATCGACCTTGATTCCGCGGGCGTAGCTGTCCACCGCGCCGAGCAGTCGCTGGCGCAGCCACGGCACGTGCCCGAATAGCCGCTGGTAAGCCGCTTCGCGCAGGGCGAGGTAAAGGCGCACCTCGTCCGCCGGTTGGGCCAGGCCGTCGCCGAATGCCGCGACGTTCTGCGGTAGCAGTGCGGCCGTGCCCTGCGGGCCGAGCGGCAGCCCGATGTCGCTACTGCCCACGACCTCGCGGGCCATTCCGGCGATCCCTTGCCCTACCTGCGCGCCGAACATGAGGCCACCGAACTGGTGCATCACGTTGCCGAGCGGGCCGGCCTGGGCCATTGCTTCCGGCGGAAGCGCCGATGTCATGGCGGTCACCACGCGAGACGCGACCGGGTCGCACAGCGCAGCCCACACCGGCAGCGTTTTCTCGATCCACTCGACCCGGCTCCAGGCGTCCGTCGAGCGCACCCCGCTCGGCAGGTCCGTGACCGCATCCAACCAAAGGTCGGCGAGTCGTATCGCGTCGCGTACCTCAGCAGTTTCGGTCTCGCTCACCGGACGGTAGTCGCCGGCGATCGCGGAAATCGCCATCTGCCGGGCCAGGTCCCAGTTGACCGGGCCGCCAGACCACGACAGAAGCTTTTGCAACTCCGCGAACAGCGGGATCTTGCCGGTCACGTCCTCGGGACGTCCGGGCTCGTGGTCTTGCGGATTAAAGCCGAACGGAAGGTTGCCGCCACCCATACCAGTCACGGTAGTGATGACGAACAGGCGCCGACCAACGTGCCGCGAAAGCTACCTTCGCCATTGCGCCCATGGCGAACGTCGACCGGAGCGTGTCGACGCTCAGGAAGCGCCGAAATCGCCGATATATGGTGCTCCGGTGAGTAGACGCGTCCGGGCCCTCGTCGTCGCCGGCGTGTTGTTTCTCATCCTGTTCTTCGTGGCGCTATTCATGCCGGTGCCGTACGTGATCCTCGGTCCGGGGCCGACTCTGAACACGCTCGGTACCGACGATCACGGTCGCCAGATAATTACGATCCGGGGCCGCTCGACGAACGCGACCAGCGGGCACTTGAATCTGACGACAGTGGGAATCACGCCGGATCGGGTCACCGCGATCGACGCCCTGGTCGGCTGGCTCCAGAGTGACCGCGTCGTCGTTCCCCGCTCGGCGTACTTCCCGCCAGGACAGACCGAAGAGCAGGTGAACCAACGCGACACCCAGCAGTTCGTCGATTCGCAGAGTTCAGCCACCGCTGCGGCCTTCTGTGAATTGGGGTACCCGCGGGGGCTCGGCGTCGTCGGCATTCTCGACAAATCCGGCGCTGAGGGAATACTCAAACCCTTCGACGAGATCATCTACGTCGACGGCCAGCCGATCGCCGATCAGGACGCGTTGGCCAAGCTGCTCGCGACCAAGCAACCCGGGCAGCCCGTCACAGTGGTGGTTTCGCGGGCCGGCGTCCGTAAGACTTTCTCGATCCAGCTCAGCAAACCGGTGGACAACGGCACCGGTGGGCGGATCGGCATCACGGTATCGCCCGGATGCTTCGCGCCGTTCGAGGTCGATCTCGGACTGGCCGACCAGATCGGGGGGCCATCGGCCGGGCTCATGTTCGCGCTGGGAATTATGGACAAGGTCGGCCCAACCAACCTCACCAACGGCCGCTTCATCGCCGGCACCGGTGAAATCCGCGCCGACGGCACGGTCGCGCCGATTGGCGGCATCCAGCTGAAGATGATCGCGGCCCGCCGGGCGGGCGCGACGATCTTCCTGGCCCCATCGGACAACTGCAAGGACGTTGCTGGCGCGATACCGAGCGGCCTGTCCGTCGTCAAGGTCAGCAATCTGCACCAAGCTGTGCAAGATCTGGGCGCTCTGGAGAAGGGGCAACCGGTTCCACACTGCTAGCGGTGGCCGGTCGCGTGTCCTGGTCGAGGACTGCGTGAGCCCGTCCGGCGGAACCCGCTCAATGGTCGGTACGTTTGACAATGCGGGTGTCTCGGCCTGCCCTCGGGCATCGTCGCCCACCTGCGGTTCAAGCACGTCCCGCACGTCCATGCGCTGGGCAACGGGATCACGATCCGAGGAGTCGCCCAGTGGCCATGCGGCCGCCCAACATCCCGTCGTTCAGCCTCTCGCGGCGTGCCAAGATCATCCTGTCAGTCGTCGGCATCCTCATCCTGGTGCTGATCGTCAGCAACTCGCTCGTCGGCATCTACGTCGACTGGCTGTGGTTCGGCGAGGTTGGTTTCCGCGGCGTTTTCTCGGCGATCATCGGCACCCGAGCCGTGTTGTTCGTCGTCTTCGGCCTACTGATGGCCTTGATGATCGGCGGCAACATGGTCGTGGCCTACCTGCTGCGACCGCCGTTCCGTCCGCTGTCCTCCGAGCAGCAGAACCTCGAGCGTTACCGCGTTGCTCTCGAGCCGCGAAAGCGGCTCGTGCTCATCCTGGTTATGATCATCGCGTTCCTGGGTGCCGGCTTGGCCGCGCAGGGTAACTGGCGAACCTGGATGTTGTGGCGCTTCGGCGGCAGTTTCGGGGTGAAGGATCCGCAGTTCGGCCGCGATATTTCGTTCTTCGCCTGGGACTATCCGGTCTACCGTCTGCTACTCGGGTTCGGCTTCAGCGCGGTGTTCTTCTCTTTGGTGTTTGCGATCGCTGTGCACTACCTGTATGGAGCGATCCGCCTCCAGACACCGGGGCCGAAAATCACCCTGTCCGCCCGCCGGCACATCACAATCTTGATCTTCCTCTTCATCGTGTTCAAAGCGCTCGCGTATTGGCTGGACCGCTATGGACTCGTGTACTCCGACCGCGGCCGGGTCACCGGCGCGTCCTATACCGACGTCAATGCGTCTCTGCCGGCCAAGACAATTCTCTTCTGGATCGCCGTTCTCATTGCCGTTGCGGTGCTAGCCAGCATGTGGCTGAAGAGCGCGCGGCTGCCGGCTATCGGCTTTGGTGTGCTGCTCGTGCTGAGCATTCTCATTAGCGGCATCTATCCAGCGGCTGTGCAGCAGTTCAGCGTGAAGCCGAATGCCAGCGACAAGGAAAAGCCTTACATCTCTCGCAACATTCAAGCAACGCGAGACGCCTATGGGATCCAAACCGACACTAACGGTGGCACGGTCACCTACATCACGAACTATGGAACAAACGCCTCTGCCTCCGACCGGGCTGCGCTCAGCGAGGCGAATACCACAATCTCGAATATCCGCATCCTCGATCCGAATATCATCGAGCCGACGTTCACCCAGCAACAGCAGATCAAGAACCAGTATGGTTTTCCGGACAAGCTTGATATCGACCGTTACACCGTCAACGGGGTAACCCGGGACTACGTCGTCGCGGTCCGTGAGCTGAAGGCAGATAATCTAAGGGGCGACCAGACTAACTGGATCAATCAGCACACGGTGTATACCCACGGATATGGGTTTGTCGCGGCCAAGGCCAACCAGAGCGTCAATACCAAGGACGACTTCGCCGAGGGTGGTATCCCGCCCACTGGTTTCCTCAAACTCACGACACCTCAGGTGTACTTCGGCGAGTTGAGCACGGACTACTCCATTGTCGGCGCCACCGGGAGCCGCGAGTACGACGGCAGTGACCAGACCAGCCACTATGAAGGCAAGGGAGGCGTGCCGCTCGGCAGCTTCTTTACCCGCCTCGCACTCACTCTCGACTACAAGCAGACGAACTTCCTGCTGAACGACGCGGTCAGCGCAAAAGGTGCAAAGATCATCTTCAACAAGGATCCTCGGGAGCGGGTCCTCAAGGTCGCACCCTTCCTCAAGGTCGACGGCGACCCGTATCCCATTGTCGTCAACGGCCGAATCGTGTGGATGGTCGACGGTTACACGACGATGGCGAATTATCCGTACTCAGAACGTCAGTCACTGTCCAGCCTGACGACCGACTCATTGACGACGACTAATAGAACCGCCACCCAGCCGAACAGCGACATCAACTACATCCGCAACTCGGTGAAGGCAACGGTCGACGCCTACGACGGCACGATTCATCTCTACGACTGGGACAACAACGATCCCGTGTTGAAGGCGTGGATGAAGGCCTTCCCCAACCTGGTTCAGCCCGCGTCCGCTATGCCACAAGACATTAAGGATCATGTGCGGTACCCGGAGGACATGTTCGAGGTCCAGCGCGCGCTCCTCGCCAAATATCACGTCGACGACCCGGTGACGTTCTACAACGTGCGTGACCAGTGGACCGTGCCGACCGATCCGACCGCTGCCAGTGGCGACCAGCCGCCTTACTACATCATCGCGGACAAGCCGGAAGGGAACGGCACGGCTTCGGAGTTCCAGCTCACGTCGCCAATGAAGGTCAACAACCGTGACAACCTGGCGGCCTACATTACGGTCGATAGCGATCCCGGTTCGGACTACGGCAAGATGACCGTGTTCAAGTTGCCGACCAACTCGACGATTCAGGGGCCCACTCAGGTCTTCAACCGGTTCAGTTCGGAGCCGGCAATTTCCCGAGATATCTCGCTGCTCAATCAAGGTGGCTCGCAGGTCCTCCATGGCAACCTGTTGACCCTGCCTATAGGCAACACGTTCCTTTACGTGGAGCCGTTATACGTCGCCCGCGCTGGCGGAGGATTCCCGCTTCTGCAAGCGATTCTGGTCGCTTACGGTGATCAGCTCGGGTACGGCTCAAGTGTGTCGGACGCGTTGACGCACCTGGCTCCGGTCGGCCAGGTGCCACCGTTGCGAAGCTCAGCCTCGGGCAACACGCTGCCGAGTTCTACACCGACACCGACGCCGACACCGACAAGACCCAGCACCTCGCCGCCGTCGTCAACAGCGCCGCCGCCAGCGGCCGGTGCCGACGCGGTGCTCAAGCAGCTGGACGCAGCGTTCACCGAGCTGCAGAACGCCTACAAGAGCGGAGACCTGGCCCGGATCGGCAAGGCCCAAGCCGACGTGCAGCGGCTCACCCAGGAGTACCTCGCCCTGCGTGGCTCGGCGACGGCCACGCCAACGCCATCCCCGACGAGGTGATCAGGGCAGTGCGAGCTGATCTCAGCGGTGGCGGCGTGGCGCTGGTGTGCCGCCCCGGCTAGACTCAGACGCGCCGACGCGGGGTGGAGCAGCTCGGTAGCTCGCTGGGCTCATAACCCAGAGGTCGCAGGTTCAAATCCTGCCCCCGCTACAACGCAGGTCCCGGAATACAAGGGCCCGGATGGAGGTGCATCCGGACCCTTGATCATTTGTCAACGAAATGTCAACGAGACGGAACGTCACAATCCGGCATCGAGCGGTGTGATTCACGATGGGTCGGCACTGGTTGAACCAGTGGTGATGATCGTTGCCAGTGTGGGGGTCAGGGGTTCGAGTCCCCTCAGCTCCACCCAGAACTAAAGGACTTGAGCCCACCGCAAGATCATCGTCGATCAGTCTGGTTGCAGCTTGGTTGCAATTGGTTGCAGTCCGTTATACGTCGCTGACGTCCGGGACGGTCCGTCGCCGAGCAGGACGGCGCCCATCCGGTCGGCCGCCTCGCGGGCCAGCGCCGGCATCACGTGGCTGTAGATGTCCATCGTGGTGCGCATCTGCGAATGGCCGAGCAGTTCCATGACGACGCGCGGGTGGACGCCTTCGGACAGCAGCAGGGTGGCGGCGGTGTGCCGCCCGTCGTGCAGCCGCACGTGGCGGACGCCGGCCGCGTTCAGCAGACTGCACCAGGCGTCGTAGTCGGCCTTCTTGTCGATGGGTCGCCCGTTGGGCTGGGCGAAGACGAGATCGCTCGTCGTCCCACTCGTCGCGGCGATCATCCGCTCGCCGATCTGGCGCGCCTTGTGCTCGTTCAGCGCGTCGGACCAGCGGGACGGGCAGCGCAAGCGTGCGCAGGCTGCGGCGGGTCTTCGGCGGCTCGAAGACCAGGCCCTTGCCCTTGACCCGGTGCACGGTGCGGCGCACCGTCGAGCGTGCCGTTGAGCAGGTCGATGTCTTTCCACTGCAGTGCCAGCGCCTCGGACTGCCGTAGCCCGAGGGCGAGGGCGACGGTCCAGCGTGCCGCGTTGCGTTGCCGCGGGCGGCGGCAGCACGGCGGTGGCCTCTTCGCAGGGTGAGCGCGGTGGCGACCTCGGCGGCGGCGCTGCGCAGGCGGGTCGACCAGGGTGGCGACGTTGCGGTGGATGCGCTGGCGCTGCATGGCGACCTTCAGCGCGCGGGAGAGGACCCGGTGGACCCGCAGCACGCGTGGTGGGAGACAGGCCGCTTCGTCGAGCGAGCGCGTTGTAGAGCTCTTCGAGGTGCTCGGGCTGCAGCCGGTCGAGCCGCTGTCCGCCGAGGTACGGCGTGATGTGCATGCGGATCATCGACTCGTAACTCTCCCAGGTTCGCGGTCGGACGCGTCGGACCGCGATGTGCGTCAGCCAGTGCTCTGAACCACGCCTCGACGGTGTCGGTGTTGACCGCGGTGATCGTGCCGGTCTCGCGGCGGACCTCGAACTCGCGGACCTTGGCGGCGACCTCTGCGCGGGTCTTGGCGGTGCGGTGTCGCCGGTCGGGCTTGCCGTCGGGGCGGATGCCGACGGTGATCCAGCCGTGCCAGCGACCGTCCTTGGCCCGGAAGATGCTGGCCTCGCCCGCTGAACCTTTCGAGCCCATGTGATTCCTTCCAGTGCTGCGACCGATGGCGTTACGCGGCCGCGGGTGGTTCGGGGTCGAAGAGCCTCTGCTCTCCCCGTCGCGGATGTGCACGCCGGGCGGTCCGCCGCTGTGGGTGAGGCTGGCGGTCGACGCTGCGGATGAAGCGGTCGACCTCGCGACTGCTGATCCGCGTCGCGCGGCCGAGGCGGATCGCGTGCAGCTGGCCGTTAGCGATCAGCTCATACGCCTTGGTCCGGCCGATCGAGAGCAACTTGGCCGCCTCCTCGACGTGCAGGAGCCGCGCACTGGTCCGTTCGGCGTCGTTGTAGTCCATGGGGATCTCCTGATGTTCGCGGGCGTGTACCAGGAGAAGGCAGATTTTCCGGCCAATTGGTGACACCTGCCGCCAAGTATTCTCGAGAGGCTCGGGCGAGGGCGTTTGAACGGATCTCGCGGTGTGCATCGCGCGGCCTCAGTCGGTGAACACCGGAAGCACGTCGACCAGCTGCTGGGCCATAGCGTGCAGGGTGCGGACGACGGGGCTGTCGGCTTCGACGTCGTCGGCCGTGATCGGCGTTATGTCCTCGTACTCAATCTGGTTGCGGGTGCGCCGCAGGCGCCCGAAGGGGCGGAATGCGTCGCGTGGCGGCGGCTTGGTGAACTGGGCGCTGATCGCTTCCTGGATCGCGTAGTGGCCGCCCTTGCTCGTCGCTCGCAGGCCCTGAGCATGGAGCACGGCGGCTAGGCTCTTTCGCGCGGCGTCGTACAGCAGCGAGTACGCGCCGGTCGGGTCGGTCTCGGAAACGCTCTGGGCGCTGTCGAGGTGCCCGGCCGCCTGGGCAAGGAACCCTTGCGCCGACTTGAGCGACGGAGCGACCTTCTGCAAGTTTCCGGCGGCGATCAGCGCCTTGATCGTCTCGATGCCGGTCGGCCAGCTAGCCATCGTCGTTGCCGATCGTCAGCTCGACCAGGGGGCTGTCCTTGGCCGTCCGCGTGAACGTGTCCTTCGCCTCGCGCCACGCTGTGGGGCTGCGGAAGATCACTTGTCCGTCATGACCGACGGCGCGTAGTGCTTCGATGACGGCTTCGGTGACGTCGTCACGGTTTGGCTTGCCCACCACGATCACATCGACGTCATGAGGGAAGGCG
>CAWELM010000024.1:0-319982 GCA_963809815.1 uncultured Actinomycetota bacterium | reverse complement strand
CCCTCATCGCGTTGTTCGCCGTGTTCTGGGGCTGGCAGACCTCGGATATGGGACGAGCGTGCGGGGGCACGCCGGGCCTAGCGGTCGTAGCGACCCCGGTATCGTCGTTGCACCGAAGGACCCCGCGGCGGATGCGGTCGTCGTTGATGGCGGGGTCCGGTAGTCCGCTGTGCGGGCCTGGGAACTCGGGAACCCGTTCGAGATCATCTACGACTTCGACGCGCTGCGACGCACCCCGAAGCTCAGCGCTGAATGGCCCGCCCGGCCGCACACCACAACTCAGTCGTGTCGCGCACCGCGAAGACCGGTCGACGGAACGACTCGGACGGCCGGCCATTGCCGGCAACTCCGAGCCGAACGCAGGGGCACCGTCTGGTGCCGCACGTCCGAGGGCAGCAGCAACAATACGCATCGACGGCGGTCACGGCCTCAACCAGAGCACACGACCCGGAGCCATATGCATGGCTGAACCTTTCTGGGCCGCGACTCTCGCGCGGACTGATGTCTCGAATAAGTAGCGCATACCTGGCAGGCTGAAGCCCATCACCGGGCCGAAACCGGGCCGTCACTCAGACATGGGGGAACGGAAGATGTCGATGCCACCGAGTTATCCACCGGCGCCGGGACAGCCACCGGTGCCGCCGGGCAATGGTGGAGTCGGTGCAATTGGTCAGCGCCGCAATCCCTTCTTGGTATGGCTGGTTTGGCCGCTCATTACGCTTGGCATTTATCACCTTGTGTGGTGGTACAAGATCAATAGGGAGGTTCGGGATTTGGACCAGAGCACATCAAGATGAAGATCCGGCGTCGCCGTGCTTGCCCTCTTTCCTGGAGCGTTCATCCTGGTTCCGCCATACGTCTCCGTGTGGAAGACCGGCGATCGCATCGGACGGGCACAGGGTCTAGGGAGGCAACCAGATCCGTGTAACCCGTGGATCGGACTGATCCTGGCGTTCGTTCTCGGACTGCACTCTCTCTACTATCAGATATGCCTGAATAGCCTCTGGGCTTCATACGGCACGCCACCGGAAGAGCACCGAGGTTCAATTGCGTGCGTAGTCCGACGAGGAGCTAAAGGCGCTCGCCATCCAACAATCAGGCATATTCGCGATGCTTGTGTGCCGCACGTCGTTATGGCGCTGGATCACCAGAAGCGGGCGGCGCACGCATAGATCATTTCCGCCGCCGCGTGGTGGCGCGCCCATGGATGTGCAGCAGGAGCTCGCTGACGGGATGGCCGCTAGACGATCGGGAGATGCTCGGTCACCCCGGAGCGGAATCGGGCCCGAGCCCGCTGGGATTCTGCGGCAAGCAGGATGTCTGGGAGCGTTCGAGCAGGACCCGAATCGTGACCTGACCATGGAGGCGACCAGCCCGACAGGCCGATCGAATGGAACGTCTCGAGCTAAGGCGCTACCGCGACGACACAGTTGATCGACGCCAGGGACCGAGCGCACGGCGGCGACCCTCGCCAGCACAACCAAAGACCGACGGTTCGACGGGGACCGATCGTCTCGACTGGGCTAGGCGTTTCAGGCCGAGGCGACCAGATCAGCTCGAGCCCGCGCTCGTCCGCTGGGCAATCCATGGACGGTTGATGCCGAAAGCCGCTGCGATGCGTAGCGGGTGTCTTGCAGATGGCCGTTAGCCGCTCGAAGATCCGCCCGGTTCGATTGCGTGACTTGTTCATGCTGTACCTCTCAACTGAAGCTCGGATTCACTTTGGATATGGTAGCCTGCCCCTGGAGGGGAAAGACGCACTGTCCACTCGAAGGTCTATTCCGCCGTTGATCCGGTGTCCCCCGATCGGGGGATGCGATACCCCGACTCCCCCGAACACGCTCACATCCGCCGCGCGGGCTGCGCACTCCGATCTCCTCACTCGGAACTCTCCCACGTAGAACGTGTGGAGATGTTGGCCTACTCCCGATCCGGGCCCGTCCAACGGTGATCTCGCACACCCAGGGCAGACTCACGGTTCAATCGACATCGCGAAGCAGCAGGTCGTCCCATGTCTCGCGACGGACGACGAGCCGGGCCCGTCCGTCCCGAACGAAGACGACAGGTATCCGTCGATTGCCGTTGTAGTTGTTGGACATGGTAAAGCAGTACGCACCGGTGACCGCGACGGCGACCAGGTCATCGACGCGCGGATCCGGCAACTGCACACTGTCGATCAGGACGTCGCCGCTTTCGCAGTGCCGGCCCACAACTGTGACGAGCTCCCCGCCCGCGGCATCGATGCGATCGGCCAGCCCGCCTCGAACCGCTGGCCGAACAGGCCCTGCTGCAGGTTGTCGCCCATTCCTCCATCCACCGCGACGAACGTGCGGAGTTCGCGCTTGACCGTGACGACGCGATACAGCGTGAACCCAGCTCCGGCCACCATGCTGCATCCGGTTCGATGATCAGTTGTGCCGCAGAAGGGCGGTTGCACCAGCACGGCGCGAACCAGCGCGTCGGAATACTCCGGCACGGACGGTCGATCTCTGCGTAGGTGTACCGGCGCCGAGTCCCCCGCCGAGGTCATACACCTCGTACTCGCCCAGAGCTGCCAGCGCAGGCACCGACGCGGCGAACGGTTCGGCGTCGAGAATCTGAGAGCCGATGTGGACGTGCAGCCCGCGCATTCGCAGCCTCGGACTATGCTCAATCCGCTTGATCAGCTCGGCGGCCGCCGCGGGCGCGAGGCCAAACTTTGACTCGGCATCGCCGGTGAGCACGCTTGCGTGCGTGTCCGCGATGACGCCAGGGATGACGCAGAACGAGCACGTCCTGGCAGCGACCCGGCGGCACGGTCGCCTCGAGCCGATCCACGTCGTCGCTGTTGTCGACGACGACCGAACCGATTTCGTGCTCAACTGCCAGGGCAATCTCGGCGTAGGTCTTGGCATTGCCGTGCAGCAGCAGCAATGTGGGATCGGCGCCGGCTCGGAGTGCAGTAATGATCTCCCCGCCTCCGGCGACGTCGAGTCCGACACCTTCCTCGGTCATGACCCGCTGCACCGCCGTGCAGGGGAACGCCTTGGACGCGAACACAACGCGCGAGTCCGGCCACCGGGCCGCGAACTCCGTGACGTATTCCCTTGCTCGCGCTCGCAACGCCGGCTCCGAAACGGACAACACCGGGGTCTCGAACTCGGCCGCCAGGTCGGTCGCCCGGCATCCCTCTACAACCAGGCAACCATCGGCATCAACCGTGCTGCCCGGTGGGGAAGAGGGACAGCAGGACGCCCACCCCGTTAGACCAGTCCGGGTTCGAGACCCGGCTGGTCGTGGTCGACCTCGACGAGTTCCTTCACGCGCTCGGACGACATCGCGACGCTCACGGCGTAATAGAAGATCACCAGGCTGAAGCCGATGATGATGAGCAGGTCCCACCAGTTGCCGATGATGGTGCGGTCGCTCACTCCGTTGGACTCGCTCGTATACCGGCCGAAGGCAGCGATAAGCGTCATGCCGGCCAGCCAGGGCAGAAGCCAGGCGCCGGACGGATGATATGTCCCCAGTCGGTCTTTACTACCGCCACTCCGATCGCGAAGAGGATCACGCCAAGGATCAGCGCGAGGTCGATCTTCCACAACGTTTGGAAGCCGCCCCAATCAGCAGCAGGCTCGCAAAACAGAACGCGGCCGGCGTCAGAATGCTCGACAGCGGCATCACGTATGTTCGGGGTCGATCAGGATCTCGCTTGCGCAGCGCAGCCAGCGAAATCGGGGGCAAACGCGTACATGATCGCGATCGTGCCAGTCACCACGTTGACCAGCTTGCTCCACTGGGGGAACGGCCCAAGGGCGGCGAGCCCGATCACGAAGGCGAGAAGGATGGACACGACCGGCGTGCCCTTCTTGTTGACGGAAGCCAGCACGGCCGGCATCTCCCGTTCCTCGCCGAGGGCGTAGGACAGCCGGGCCGAGGTGCCCACATAGACGATTCCAGTTCCGGCCGGGGAGACGACGCCGTCGATGACGATGATCGCGGCCAGCCAGCCGGCACCCACGGCGACCGCGAGCGTGTGCCAAGCGCCTTGATCGGCGGAGGCATTGGGGCCTAGCGGCGAGGTCCAGCCCTGGGCGATGTCGACTGGATTGACGGCGGCGATGAACACGAACTGGAGCAGGACATAGATGGTGCCTCCGATGGCCATCGCCACGATGATCGCGCGTGACATGTCCTTCTTCGGGTCGCGGGCCTCGCCGGCCAGCTGCACGGCTTGTTCGAAGCCTTGCAGGGCGAACACGACCCCCAGCGGAAGCGCCGCGAAAACCCCGTGAATTCCGTCAGGGCATGAAGCCACCCTCGCCGGAGTGGAAGTTGCCCCAATGGAACGACGACGCCGCGATCACGATGATCGCGAGCAGCGGGACGGCGGTCTTCCAGATCACGACGATCGAGTTGCTCTCGGCCATGAAGTGCGCGCCGGCGAGGTTCATGCCGGTAAACAGGGCCATGCCGATGGTCGCCACGACGAACCCCAACCCGTTCAGCAGCCCCTCTTTGCTGCCGCTCTGGTAGATCATGTTGAAGTTCTCTGCACCCAAGTGAGGCTGTTCGCGTACGCGATCGCCGCCAGCACTTCGATCGGCGCGATCAGGACCGCCTGCAGCCAGGACGACCAGCCAGCGACGAAACCGGCGAGCGTGTCGCGTGCGAAAAGTAGGGGAATCGTCCAGTTCCCCCAGCGACGGGATACGACGCCCCGAGTTCGGCGTAGACCAGCGCCAAGACGGTGAGCATGACCGCGGCCAGGGCCCACGACATGATCGCCGCGGGGCCCGCCGTCTCCGATGCGGTCAACGCACTGAGCAACCACCCGGAACCGATGATCGACCCAAGCGAGACGAACATCAGCCCCCAGAACCCGACGGTGCGCTTCAAATGGCCGTGAGTGTGACCGTGCTCGCCTATGACTCCGCCGGTCTCATCGTTCGTGAACTCCACCGCTCGCATGCATGATCGGCTCCTACCGCGGCTGACGTCCTGCCCGAAGCGTGATGCTCAGCGGCATGTCCGTCAAGACATGAGCGCGGGTCGAGATGGTGGCGGCCGGATCCCTCGACGTACTAGCCATTTACACGTGCGGATGCCGTGCCCGTGCTGGCCGCCTCAGGAATCGAAGAACCCGGTGACCCGGAACCGCCAATCTGAGGGTGCCGAAGACGACTGTCTCTCCAGTCGGCGGTGTACCAGCGCAATATCCCGACATAAACCTCGCGGACCGCGGGCTGCGGGGTGCCGTAATTCGGTTGCGGCGACGGTTCGTCGACCTGATGCTGCGCAACACGTTCGCCACCGCCTCGACCGGTTCCGGGCCGATATGGCTCTCGATCAATGGTGGGGAGCGCACCTCCATCGACGGCGATCATCGCGCCGGTCACGTAACTGGCAGCCGGGGAGAGCAGGAAGGTTGCCACGCGTCCGAATTCCTCCGCGGTCCCGCGCCTGCGAAGCGAGTTCAAAGGCTTGTCGTGGCCAGCCGCGCTCAGCTCGATGGCGCGCGAGGTGGAACCCCATGCGGGCATGAGTCCGTTGACTCGGATCCCACGTGGGCCGAGCTCATCGGACAGCCCCTTGGCAACCATGCCGAGCCCGGGGCGAAGGCCATTGGATATCGCCATCCCGGGGAGGGGCGCTCGGACCGATGTAGAGAGCACGAACGCGATGGAAGCGTCATGTTCGACCGCTCTTCCGACGGTGCGGGCGATCCGGATGACGCGCCGAGAAAGACCGCCTCAACGAGCTGCGCCACTGCGCGTCATCGACGTCCATGACGGCACCCGGTGGCGGCCCGCCGACGCTGATCAGTGCACCGTCGAGGCGCCCGAAGTTATGCAGTGCCGTCTGCACGAGCATGTCCGCCGTCAGAGGATGCAGAGCTGTTGCCGCCTTACGCCGATCGCGCGATCAACACCGCCCAAGGCTTCAGCTGCTCGAGCCGTGTCAGACGGCGGTAGCCCGGTTATGACTACCCGCGCTCCCTCGGCGACCAGCTCCTGCGCAGTGGCGTAGCCGAGCCCTGCGCTTCCGCCCGTCAGCAGATTGGTGCGGTCGCGCACGCCTAGATCCATGCTGCGCCCCACTCTGCGTCGCCAGGAATGTCTTCGGATGGGCTCCGCCGATACGCGTCAGTCATCGAGCCGCTACTCGGCGATCCAGGCAGCTTCCTGTCCGGGTTCGGGAAGGCGCGGCCACCCTCGATAGCGGCGCTGGCCGGACTGCTTTGGATGACAACAAAACGTTCCTTGCCGGCAATTCCGTGATGCGGGAACTTGCCTGAGCGATTTCGAGAGCAAGACGGGTCGTTTCCGCAGCCGGATGACCTCGGCGTACCGCACCCGTTGATCAAGGTCATCCACATCGCCGAGAGAGTCGCTGTACAGGTTTTCGGCCAGTACCTCGTGGAAGACCACGTTCGATGCGTATGTCGTGGGCACCTGGTCGATCTCGGCGTCGATACGGGTGTATTCCGCCGCAAGATCTCTCTTCGTCCCGCGGTCGATAGCCTCGGTGGTCGTAGTACAGGTGTACACGGGCATATGACGTCCTTGACGAGATGCGCGGTGGATGGACGTGGAGGACGCCCGGCCCGGATCGGGACTCCCCGGACCGAAGCGACTCGGGATCAGGCGGCGCGCAACGAGCACGCCGGGTGAGGTCAGCCGACGCGTCGCATCCTGAGGCTGGGTGTCGACCACGATCACCGTCGGACTCTCGGCCGCAACGGCGAGTTTGAACTGATCCCTGATCTCTTCAGCCGTGTTGGCCTGTACCGAGCGCAGCCCGAAGCCCTTGGCGACCGACACGATGTCGAGTCCTGGAAGGTCGAGGCCCGGAACGCCCGGCGCCTCCTCGAGTTGCGCGAACGACTTGAGGATCGAGTATTCGCCGTTGCGGAAGACCACGAACACGATAGGTAGCTTGTGCTGGGCCGCCGTCCAGACCGCCTGTACCGAGTACTGGAAAGAGCCATCGCCGATAGTGGCGATGACAGTCCGGTGTACGCCTCGAGCGCGGTCGCCTAGAGCAACACCGACGGCGCCCGGCACGCCCCAACCCGATACCGCCGCTGGCCGTGGTGAAGAACGAACCGACTACGCACCGTTGGCAGCCATTCGGCCTGCTGGACCATGGTCGAAGTGGACTCGTTGACGATCACCGCATCGGACGGGCGAACGTCGCTGAGCGAGCGTAGGCCTCGGGGGGCGTGAGCGGGCTACTCGGCGTCGACGGCAGCTTGCGCAGCCACGCCAACGGCACCGGAGCCACCCGGCCGGCAGGCGCGGCAGCGACCTTCTCGATCAACAGATCGATCACGAGCTTCGCGTCGCCGAGCATGCTGTCACCCGACGCGGCATAGGCGGCAGTGTCGGGATCGCAGGTCACGTGCAGTACCTCGGTCCCGTCCGGCAGCCACGGGCCGGGAAGGAACGGGTAATAGCGGAACACAGGCGCACCGATGACAACTACGAGATCGTGGCTTTCGAGACGCTTGCTCACACCGGGGATCGTCATCGGCAAACTGCCTTGGTAGAGCGGGTGATCCTCCGGGAAGGACACCCGATCAGCGAGCGGCGGCTTGTACACCGGTACTCGCAACTTCTCCGCGAGCGCAACCGCAGAGTCCCAACCTCCAGCGCGATCAACCTCAGGGCCTAGCACGAGCGCTGGGTTGCGGCTGTTGTCGATGCGTTCCGCAAAGCTTGCGAGTCGTTCGATGTCCGGGGCGACGCGGCGGCTCACCTCCCGGATCTGGCCCGGACCCAGCGCCGGTTTTGCCCAGTCATCCAGTGGAATCGACAGGAACACCGGACCGGCCGGGGGCTGGATTGCGACGGCGTACGCACGCATGAACGCCGCTGGCACATCCTCGGCGCGGACGGGCTGATACGCCCATTTCACCCAAGGCCGGGGGAGCATCGTCTCATCCCGGTTCGCCAGGTAAGGCTCCGTGATCACCATGTCGCGGTGCTGCTGTCCCGCGGTGATGATCAGCGGGGTCTTGGCGTCGTAGGCCGCGACCAGGCTGCCCAGCGCATTACCCGTGCCAGCCGCCGTGTGTACGTTCACGAGCGCCGGCTTCCCTGCGACCTGCGAGAAGGCGTCAGCCATCGCTACGACGGAGGCCTCCTGCAGGGCCAAGACGTAAGTGAAGTCCCCGGGAAAGTCTTTCAGGAACGTCTGCTCGGTGGATCCGGGATTGCCGAAAACCGTGGTCAGGCCGAGCCTGCGCAGCAGGTCGTAGGTGGCCTGATGAACGGACATCTCGTCGCTCATCCGAACGTGTTACTCCAATCGCACCGGGTTGGTCGGGACGACTCTTCACTCAGCACGGGGCGCCTATCGCTCCGACTTACGCCAGGCCCTTGGCGGTTTCTTCGGCCCGAATACGCCAGGCGCTCGCGTCGCTCAATGCGGCGAACTCGATATCGAATGGAACTCGAGCGCATCGGACTCTCCGCTGTGATCCAGGCCTTCGGATGGACTTCAGTGTTCAGCTGCCCAGGTGTCCGCGACATGTTTGAGGCCACAGATCTGTACTCGGCCCGATTGTCGCTCGGAACAAGCGACCGCGTCCTGTACCGAGTACCGCGGCCGACTCGGAAGGGCACAACGGCAGACGCCAGTACCGGCTTAACTACGTACCGCCAGTTTGATCGCAGGAACAGTAATACGGCTCGGAGATTGTCATGCGTGACATGGACCTCGGGTCGTGCACCCGTTGAGGATTGTTCTCGCACATCTCGGCGGACACGTGACGGCGACGGGTCGCGCGGCGCGCGAGGCGCCCGGACCACGAGCGGGCGCATTGAAGTGATCATGCCAGCGACCGTCGAGGAGGCTGTGCCGCAAATGAGCGATGTGCCGCACTATCCGATGTTCATCGACGGTGACTGGGTCGAGGGCGCGAGTCGTCACGAGATCCATGCGCCCGCGACCGGACGGCTGGCCGCGACTGTCGCGCTCGGTTCGGTCGAGCACGCCGACCAGGCGGTCGAAGCCGCACTCAAGGCCCACCGATCCGGCCCGTGGAGCTCGCTCCATCCCGAGCAGCGGGCCGACCTCATCGACCAGATGGCCGACTATCTCACCGCCCGGCAGCAGCTGCTAGCGGGACTCGTCACCGACGAGAACGGCGCCAGCATCCGACAGGCCACCGCGTTCCACGTCGGGGTAGCGCTGGCGAGCCTGCGCTACTTCGCCCAGCTCGCCCGCACTTTCGAGTTCGAACGCAAGCTCGACCCCGTCGAGCTACCGCTGCCGGCGCAAGGATTCATCCGCTACGAGCCGGTCGGTGTCGTCGCGGCCATTTTGCCGTTCAACTTTCCGATGGTGCTCGGCGCGTGGAAGATCGGGCCGGCGCTCGCTGCCGGCAACACCTTGGTGGTCAAGCCGGACGAGAACACCCCCCTCACCCTGCTAGAGATCGGCAAGGCCGCCGAAGCGGTCGGCTTCCCGCCGGGTGTGTTCAACGTGATCACCGGCGACGGCCCGACGGTCGGCGCGCGGCTGTCCGAACACCCGGACGTCCGCAAGATCGCGTTCACGGGCTCCACGGAGGTAGGGCGCCTGGTGATGCAGGGCGCCTCCACCAACATCAAGAAGGTGACACTCGAGCTGGGCGGAAAGGGCCCCAGCATCATCCTCGACGACGCTGACCTTGACCTCGCGATACCGGGGTCGCTATTCGCGTTCCTGATGTACAACGGCCAGGTCTGCGAGTCGGGCACCCGCGTGCTGGTGCCCCGGTCCCGGCACGACGAGATAGTGCAGCGAATGGTGGCCAAGCTCGCCAGCCTCAAGATCGGAGATCCGCACGATCCCGCCACGGACTTCGGCCCGGTATTCTCGGCCGAGGCCAAGCAGCGTATCGAGGGCTACATCGAGACCGCGAGGCTCGACGGTGCAACCGTCGCGTTCGCGGGTGAGGTGCTCAAGGCAGACGAGTTCCAGGGCGGCCACTGGGTGGGACCGACGATTCTGACCGACGTCACCAATGACATGCGCATCGCCCGCGAGGAGGTCTTCGGGCCGGTCGGAGTCATCATCCCGTACGACACGGTGGACGAGGCCATCGAGATCGCCAATGACACCGAATACGGGTTGGCGGCGGGCGTTTGGGGCGGCGACGAGGACCGGGCGATGGAGGTGGCCAGGCGTCTCCAGGCGGGCACCGTCTGGGTAAACGACTGGCATGCTTTTCCACTCAACGGGCCGTTCGGCGGGTACAAGCAGAGCGGCATCGGCCGCGAGCTCAGCGCTGACGCGCTGCACGAGTACACCGAGGTCAAATACATCCACCGGGCGGCCAACCAGGACCCGAACCAGCGGCTGTACGGGCTGTTGTTCGGCCACTGACCGTGGTCATGGCCCGGCAATCACCTTGAGCGGGCGAGACGTAGTGTCCCGCTAGACGACTGCGGCACGTTTGCCAGGCTGGCACGGAGCCCCGCGGCGACCGCCGGCGTAGCCGTCTTGCGCACCAAGCGTTCGAGCCGGCTACTTGCTGAGATCGTCCGCGCGCAGGCCGTTCGTTGTTAGCAAGAACAATCGCTTATACGCTCACCCGGATGGCAGAGCTGCCGGGTTCGGTCGGTCGGATCGTGCAGGCCGCTCAGGAGCGCTTACCCGGGCTGCTGGATCGGATGGCGCAGCGCATCCGGACGGAAGTCCCGGTCTACCAGGACGTCGTCGACGCAGCCGAACATCGCAGCTCCCTACGGGCCAACGTCGAGTACGTGCTCGGAGGCCTACTCGGCGGCGACATCGGAGACTTGGCCGCGCCCATGGCTACCGGCCGAGCCCGCGCCGCTCAGGGGGTGCCGCTGGTCGAGATGCTCGCCGCCTACCGGTTGGGGTTCGCCGAGCTCTGGCACGAGCTGGTTGCCGTCGCGCGGACCGTCCCCGAGGCGAGCGACGCGACATTGGTTGAGCTCGCAGGCGAGATGTTCGTACTACAGAGTCGCTACGCCGACGCCTCCGTGAGCGGCTACCGCGACGAGTACCGCGAGATCGTGCGCACGACTGCGCGGGAGCACAGTGCGCTTGTGGAGGCCGTGCTGGCCGGGCCGACGAGCAAGGGAACCCTCTGGGAGGTCGCGCAGGCGCTCCGGCTACCGCTGGAGAGCCATTTCCTGGTCGTCGCGGCCGAGTCGGTTGAAATGGGCCACGACCCATTGCCTCGGATCGAGCCGGCACTGGCGGCGCTCGACATCAGCTCGGTGTGGCGGCTACAGCCTGAGCAGTCGGTCGGAGTGCTCACCCTGCGCCGCACCACCCAGACGCCCAGCGTGCTGGACATCCTGACCCACCACGCGATCGCGCGGATTGGGGTGAGTCCGATGTTCACCGAACTGCGCCAGGCCGGCCGCGCGTTACGTCTGGCCCGGCTGGCAATGGACCACCAGGAACCCGGTCGGGGAGTCGAACAGTTCAGCGACAGTCCGCTGTCGGTACTCCTCGCGTCAGCGCCCGACGCCGCCATCGAAGCGGCCCGTTCGGTACTGGGCGGACTGCTCGAGCTCCGTCACGACGACCGCGACCTGCTGATCACCACGTTGCTGACATGGCTGGAGGTCGGCGGCTCGGCGAACGCCGCGGGGGCAGCGTTGTTCTGCCACCCCAACACGGTGCGCTACCGGCTACGCCGGATCGAGGAAATCACCTGCCGCTCGCTCGCTGTGCCGACGCAACTGGCCGAGCTCGTCACCGCGGTGCGGGCGTGGTCAGAACTACCGCATCAGGACTGACGTCGTCTCCTGGACCCCACCGCAAGTGACGGTCGTGGCCTAGCTTGGGTCAGCACGTGCACGATCCGCGCGTGTGGCGGTGTTGGCGAGTCTCGCCAGCGGGTTGACTCGGTTCGGTACCGCGGTTACGGCCCACCGCCTTGGCGGGGGTGTGGCATCAACGCCGTCCAGAGCGGGGTGGATTCGCGTCGGTTTCTGGCGCCGAGTACTTCGAGGTACCAATCCTGTCCAAGCAATTGCTTGGCTCGCGGAATGGCCTCGCCGTCGGGGCCGCTGTAGTAGTGCACCTTGCGGGCGTTGCCATCGGTGACCATGCGGAACATGACATCGACGGTGATGGCGGGGTCGGAACGCACCAGGTTCAGTGATGCGAAGTTGTTCCAGGACGCCCGGTACTCCTCGGGCGGGTTCTGGGCGCGGTCAACCCACGCCACACCGCTGAACGCCGATCAGGAGGCACTCGCGGCCAGCATGCGCAGGGCCTGGACCAACTTCGCCGCGACCGGGAATCCGTCCGCGGCGGCAGTGCCGTGGCCGTCTATCAACATGAGTTCAAACGTGCTCTCGCTTGTGCAGCCGCAACCCCAGCTCGTGCAGAACTTCGCCGCGATCCTGGCGCTACCTCATATGGCGGCGTGGCGGCGGCCTCATCGTCGGCAACGGCATGACCGGGCTTACCCCGTCGAGCGGATCCGCGCGCCCTCAGGCGACCAACGACGCCGGCGCAGATCCGGCCCCGTGATGGTCTCGAACCAGGCCGATGTCCGCGCGGGATGATCTTGGACTTATCGCGCGCTATCGGGCGATAAGTCCAAGATCACGACCGGGGAACGTGTAGGTGAGGAAACCTGGTATGCACGAGCACGCTGCTGCCGCTGGGGCCGCGTTCAGCGGAACGCGGGCCCAGCGAGCCTTCTCTTTCGGTCATCCAGCCTGGGCGGTCGGCGGAATGTTCTGGTTCAGCCGGAACACATTCGTCGGGTCGTAGCGCTTCTTGATCGAGACAAGCTTCGCGTAAGTCTCCGGCGGATAGGACGCCCGCACCTTGTCGTCGCCGGCTTCGCCGGTGAAGTTCACGTACATCGTGTCGGGCCCGTATGCCGCCAGCGCGGCGCGCGTACCCCGCGCCCACGCCGCGTCGTCGTCGAAGCCCACACCGTCCACCGACCTGGCGATGACATTGAGGAGATACGGTGACGTGCGCTGCGAGAACGCCGACGCTGACGCGGATACGCGCGCCAACGCGCCACCGGCGTGGTGGATGTGAATCTCACTCTGCGGCGTCGGCTTTGCCGACCACCTGGCAATGAGCTCCTCGACCGCCGGGTCGGGAAGATCGTCCATCATCGCGGAGGTGAAGTAGTTGTGCGCACCCGCCTGCCATAGGGGATCGAGAATCTGCTGCATTGCCGCATATGGCACGGGTCCGAGCAGGTCGGCGACCGGATCCGCGAGTGTACGCAGCGGGCGCACGACGTCGTCTCCGGCGTCCAGCGGACCGCAGTAGACCGCGCCTACGGCCACGATCGGCTTGCCGTGCACCGATTCGGGCAGGAAGGGGACCGGCGGGGCGGTGGTGAGGTCGACGAGCGAGGTCAGTTCGTCCGGCATCGAGCTGGTGAGCCGGCGCCATCCGGTCACCACGTCACGAGCGGCGTCGCCCGGGAAGAACAGCAGTCCACCGACGACGGTCGGACCCACGGGATGCAGCGCGAACTCCATCGACGTGACAACGCCGAAGTTGCCGCCCCCACCGCGCAGCGCCCAGAACAGGTCGCTGTTCTGCTCGGCGTCCGCATGCTGCTGGCGGCCGTCCGCAGTGACCACATCGGCGGAGACGAGGTTGTCGCAGGTCAGCCCGTGCTTGCGCAGCAACCAGCCGATACCCCCTCCGAGCGTGAATCCGCCGAGCCCGGTCGTGGAGACCAGGCCGCCGGTGACCGCCAACCCGAACGCCTGGGTCTCGTGGTCGAAGTCCGCCCAGGTGGCCCCGCCTTGCGCGACCGCCCGGCGGCGCTGCGGGTCCACCGTGACCGCCTTCATCGGCGAGAGGTCGATAACCACGCCGCCGTCGACGGTCGAGAAGCCGGCGATGCTGTGCGCGCCGCCGCGTACCGCGAGCGGCAGGCCCTGGCTGCGGGCGAACTCGATGGCCTTGATCACGTCGGCGGCGCCGGTGCACCGGATGATCAGCGCCGGGTGCTTGTCATGCGCGGCGTTCCAGACCGCACGTGCTTCGTCATAGTTACTGTCGCCCGGCCGGATTACTTGACCGCGGACGGCAGCTTGCAGTTCGCCCACCGTGGCTTCGCCCAGCACATTCTGGGCATCTGTCAACGTCATTTTGCCCTCCATACTCGATTCCGAGGGCGACGTTATGGACCCGGCCTTCGCATCGGCTTAGCGCGCGCTTAACCCGGGCTCAACCCGGTCGATGGCGCCGAGCGCCCGGAACTGATCACCGGCTCGGGCCAGCGCGCGGACGGCCTCGTCGGCCTGACCTAGGCGGCTGAATACCTCGCTGAGCATGACATGTCCCCACGCGGTCGCGCGGTGATTGCCAGGAATGTGCCGCGACTCCAGCAAGGCGTCGGGTAGCAGGCGTCGGGCCGCGTCGTAGTCGCCCGCATTCGCATAGACGCTTGCCGTGGTCAGCGTGAAGCCGACCCGTCCTGGAACGTCCTCCGTCTCGCGAAAGCCGGCCAGTGCCTGCTCCAAGAGCGCGACCCCGCGCTCCAGATCTCCTTCGGCGGCCGTCAGCACGCCGAGATTGCCCAGAGTCAGGCCGATCGCGCGACGATCGCCGATTTCGTGCCGGATGCGCAGGCTCTGCTCCAGCATGTCCCGTCCTTCGGCGAACTCAGCCCGGACACGGTGCAGGCAGCCGAGATGGTTGAGTGCCATCGATTCGCCGTCGCGGGCGCCGAGTGCGCGGAATATCGAGACGGCCTCGTCGAGCAGTATCCGGGCCTGGTCCAGGTCGCCGGCCAGCCGGGCCAGATAGCCGAGGTTGCACAACACATATCCCTGCGCCTGGCCGGCGTTCACCCGGGGTCCGGGCAGCACGGTCTCCTCGAAGTAGAGCCGCGGACTAGCGCCTGCACCCTCGACGATCCAGCCGAGCGTCATCGTGGTGAAGAAAGGCCGCCCCGACCGCACCGCAGCCAGGGCAGCGCGCGCCCGCTCGAACGACAAGCGTGCGGCGGGCAAATCGTGGCGGCCGAGCAACACCATCGCCTGCAGGAACACGGTGGACGCCTCGACATCGTCGACACCCGGTGCCGCAGCCCGGGCCTCCTCGGCGCGTTGCCAGCACCCAGTCCAGTCGCCTCGCATGTAGGCGAGGGCGCCGTCCGCGTCCAACGCCAGCGCGAGGTCGGCCCGGTCGCCGATCATGCGGTGAATTGCGACAGCTTCAGCGCCGATCGCGACGAGCCGATCTGCCATACCCCCGCGGAGGTCGAACACTGCGAGTGCCAGCAACCCGCGGGCGCGCAGGACGGACGGTTCCGAGTCGGCGGCCAGCACGGCCTCCAGCCACAGGCGACCCTCGGCGAACAGGCCGCGCGCCAGCCAATAACGCCACAGTGCGACCGCGAGCCGTAACGCAGGGCGCACCTCATGTGCCAGTGCCCAGGTCAGCGCCGTCCGCAGGTTGTCGTGCTCGACATCGAGACTCGCCGGCGCGACATCGACGACACTCGTCGGCACCTCCGGGTCGCGAGCCTCGGCGAACTCGACATACCAAGCGCCGTGCCGGCGGCGGATTGCCGGCTGCTCGCCCGCGGCGTGCAGCCGTTCCAGGCCGTACTGCCGCACCGTCTCGAGCAGCCGGTAGCGGGTAACGTCGTCCCGGGTCTCGGCGACAACAAGCGACGTGTCGACAAGCCGCGCAAGCGCGCCGAGCACGTGCCCGCCGTCCGAGCACACGCCCTCGACCGCCTCGAGCGTGAACGACCCGGCAAAGACCGCCAGCCGCCGGAACAGCACCTGCTCGTCGTCGCCGAGCAGGTTGTGGCTCCACTCCAGGGTGGCGGTCAAAGTCTGCTGGCGAGTGATCGTCGTGCGATAACCGCGACTGAGTAATTCGAGCGCGTCGCCGAGCCGCGCCGCGATCTGTTGCGGCGACAGTACCGGTATGCAGGCGGCCGCGAGCTCTAGCGCGAGTGGCATGCCGTCGAGGCGATAGCAGATGTCGGCCACCGCTGCGGCGTTGCCCCCGGATAGTGCGAATCCGGGCGAGACCGCCGACGCGCGTTGCATGAACAGCTGGATCGAC
Organism: uncultured Actinomycetota bacterium; assembly: GCA_963809815.1. GTDB lineage: Bacteria > Actinomycetota > Actinomycetes > Mycobacteriales > Jatrophihabitantaceae > CAVVJA01. Next base: position 303,956 of record CAWELM010000024.1, on the reverse strand, counting down.
GCGATAGTTGCGAGCACGTCCAATGACGGAAGATGCTCCGGGTCGGGCAGGTCGAGCGACGGCGTGCGCCAGCTGATCTCACCCTCGATGCGCAGCGGCTCCCGGCTGGTCGCCAGAACCGAGACCTCGGGACAGCCCTGCAGCAGTTCGGTAATCGTCCGGGCGCACGCATCGATCAGGTGCTCGCAGTTGTCGAGCACGATGAGTAGCTGCCGGCCATGCAGCTGCGCCACCAGCGAGTCGACCGGAGCCTGTCGAGGCGGCAATTGCAGCCGTAGCGCGTCGGCTATCTCCTGAACGAGCAGGTCGCCGTCCGTCAGCGCGGCCAGCTCGACCAGTACGGCACCGTCGCGATAGCGCTCGCGGCGCCGTCGAGCGAGCTCGAGCGCGAGCGTCGTCTTGCCGGCACCACCCGGGCCGGTCAAGGTGAGCAACCGGGCGTCGGCGAGTATGCGGGCGGTCTCCTCGAGTTCGCGCTCGCGGCCGACGAGCGCGGCGACCCGCGCCGGGAGGTTCGCCGTGCGGGGTGTGCTCGTGCCTCGGGTGCCGCCTGCCAACAGGTCGCGGTACAGCTGACGGGTCTGCGCATCCGGCTCGGCCGCGAGCTCCCGCCGCAACACCGTGCGGAGCCGTTCGAATAGCACCAGCGCCTCGGTCTGCCGACCCGCACCGGCAAGCGCACGCATCATCACCCGCTGCACCGGTTCGTGCAGCGGATTGGCCGCAACGACCGGTGTGAGGAGGGCTACGGCGGCCTGCGGGTCACGCTTGACCAGATCGTCTTCGACCAGCCTCATGACCAGCATGGTGCGCCACTCCCGGATACGATCGGCGTGGCGCTGCGCCCACGGCTCGTAGGAGTCCTCGGGCAGAACCTCACCGTCCCATCGGCGGAGCGCTGCGGCTAGTGCGTCGCTGTCGTTTGACGCGCGCTGTACCGCATCCTGAAATTCCTCGAGGTCGGTGATCACGTGACCATCGGGCCCGAGTACGACGACATCGTCACGTAGCGCGAGCACAGCCGCTCCATCGACGCCAACCGTTGACAACGCTCGGCGGGCCACATGCAACACCTGATGCAGGTTGTTTCGGGCGGCATCTCCGTCGAGCTCCGGCCAGAGCAAGTCGGCGACCTGGTCGCGATGCACCCGATGCGTCGGTTCAAGTGCCAGCAGCTTGATCAATGTCTTCGCCTTGCGCAGCCGCCACGCGCTGTGAGCGACCATCCGATCGCCCTCGGCTACCTCGAAACCGCCCAAGAGCCCGATTCGCACGGTTGGCCCCCGCTCTCTTCGGCTCGACGTCTCCTCATTATGTGAGCGTCATGCCCGCGCCGCAGCGCGATCTCCGCAGAGTGGATTGATCGGGCCGACGCCATACGGCTCCGTTGTTTGTGCGCGACTTGAGCGCCATGTGGTTTCTCGCAGGTCCGGTTACGCTTGCGACGTGCAGATCCTCCGACCTCGGCTGGTCGAGTGTCTGTGCGTTAGCGCGGTGTGGTGAGCCGGGTCCATGAGTGGGATCGAATTCCTGGACGAGGTTGCCGACCGACCCGCTGACCAGACGGCACGCGGATCGCGGCGCTGGTGGTTGCTCGGTGGCCTCGTGCTGGCCCTGGTGATCATCTGGGCCCTCATCCGTCCGGTCGAGCACGCCCGATCGATGCCCGAGGTCGCGCCCACCCATGTCCCGCTAGCTGCCGCAACGCCCCTAGCGCCCGAAGAAGATCTTTGCCGCCAGGAACCGAATTGTGCACGCACGACCGTGGTCCCGCCTGTGCTGCGTGAGGTGATCAACCGGTATGTACCTCGCCGGGGATCGATCACCGTGCAGTCCTACCTGACCAAGAGCATCTTCGACGGCGCGACCTATCTGGTGGCCCGACGCATCGACGTGGTCGCAGGCCCGGCGACCGTAGGCATCCTGATACTCCGCGACGTCCAAGCCAACCGCCGCCCGCTCCCACCGCTTACCACTCCGTACGGTGTGGCACCGATTCTCGTGCACGGCGATCCCTTCGGATACGTGGTCAGTCTTCAGTACCTGGGACCACTGAACGCCTCGCAGTCGGTGGCGCAGCTGCGCGCGCTCGCGGCCGAGCCCGGGCTGGAGTCTCTCTAGACGATCATCCCCGAAAGGTCGATGCTGCGACGAGCGTCGGCGCCTGCTACTTGCTGAAGCCGGCGCTGAGGCCGCTGACCATCTGTCGGCGACCGATGATGTACAGGAGCAAGATCGGCAGCGTCGTCAGGAGCACCGACGCAAGAACCGCTGGGATGTTCACGCTGTATTGGCCCTGGAAGGTCCACAGGGCTAACGGAAGGGTGCGTTTGTTCGGAGTCTGAGTAAGGATGAGGGGTAGCAGAAATCCGTTCCAGATGGTCAGGGCGTTGTAGATCGTGACGGTCAGGAGCGCCGGCTTGGTCAGCGGGAATGCGAGTCGCCACAACATCGCCCATTCGCTTGCCCCGTCGACGCGCATTGAGTCGAACAACTCGGCGGGCACGTCGCGGATGAAGTTCGCCAGCACGAGCACCGACAGCGGGATCGCGAACGCTATCGACGGCAGGATGAGCGCCAGCAGCGTGTCATAGAGCTGCAATTTGATGATCAGCAAGTAGAGCGGGATGATCGTGGCCTGCAGCGGAATCGCCAGTCCCATCAGGAACATCGAGTTCGTACCGCGCAGGAACCATCGACGGTAGTCGCGGATGATCGCGTAGGCGGCCATGAAGGAAACCAACACCGCGGGCACCACGGCGCCGACCGTGACGATGACGCTGTTGACGAAGTACTGCACGAAGTCGGATCTGAGGACCAGCCGGTAGTTCTCCAGCGTGGGATTGCTGGGCGGCGCCAGCGGGTTGGTGGCGAAGTAGTTCTCCTGCGTCTTAAGGCTGGTGATCACGATCCAGTAGATCGGCAGCATCACGATGACGAACCAGATCCACGCTGCGGTGCCGCCGATCCAGTTGAAGCGAATGAGTCGCCCGACGGTCCAGGTGCGCGATTTCGTCTTCCTCGTTCCACCGCCGCGGGTTTCCACTGTCGCGGTGGCCATCTCAGGCGCCTTCGAGTTGGCTGGCCGTGGTGTCCCGGCCGCCCAGCCGGCGCAACAGGAGCGCCAGGGCCAATCCCAGCAGGACGATGATCACCGCGATGGCGCTTGCCTCGCCCATCAGGTTGGCCTGGAAGCCCCTCTTGTACATCGCGAGCGCCAGGTTGGTGGTGGCGTCAGCCGGGCCGCCTTGGGTCAGCACGAAGATGATGTCGAAGAAGGTGACCGAGCCGACGACCATCAGCGTCGACGAGGTGATAATCGTGTACTTCAACTGTGGCAGGGTGATGCTGAAGAACTGCCGCACCCGTCCGGCGCCGTCTATCTGCGCCGCCTCGTACATGGATTCCGGGATCTGCCGCACCGCGCCTTGATAGATCAGGGTGTGGAACGGAATGAACTGCCAGGACACGACAAAGACAACGGTCGCGATCGCGAGATTCGGCTGACCGAGCCAATCTTGGGAAAGGATATCGAGGTGCAGGCCGGCGCCCAGCCCGAAGTTGGGGTCGAGTAGCGCTTTGTAGGTGATCGCGATCGCGGCCGAGCTGAGCAACAGCGGAATGAACAGAAAGACGGACAGGAAAGCGCGGTAGCGCTGCCGGCCGGCGAGGAAGACGCCTAACAGAATGCTCATCGGGGTCTGGAACAGCCAGGACAGAGCCATGATCAGGAACGTCACCCGGAGTGCGTGCGGCAGCCCGGGGTCGGACAGCACTGCGCGCCAGCTGGTTAGCCCAGACGGGTGGATGGTGCCGATGCCGTCCCAGGTGGTGAAGCTCAGCAGTAGCACCCCGACGAGCGGGATCAACCCGAACAGGACAAAGAACGCGAGCGCGGGCAGCGCCAGCCAACTCAGCGACCGTTGCCGCCGCCCACGTGAAACGGTGGGTGGCGGCGCGGACTGCAGAATCGGCGGCGCAACCGATGTCACTTACCGATCACCGCGTTCATGTTGCTCGCGTACTGCTGAGGAGAGATTGACAGCGCGAACAGCTTCGCGATGTTGTCCAGCAGCACCTCGGCTTGGGTCGGGCTCAGCGCCTGGTCCCACGACTGCGCGAACACCTTCGCCTGGCTTGAGGTGTCGTAGATGAACTTGAGGAAGGGGGCGTCGTCCCCGGCCGAGCTGAGCTGACTAGAGGCGCTCTTCACGATCGGCACGCTGCCGGTCTTGATCCACTCCTTGACCTCGGCGTCGGCGAGCACCCCGTTTTTGAAGTAGTCCAGCGCGAGCTGCTTCTGCGCGTCCGACGCCTTGGACGAGATCGACAGGTACTGGCCTGGGTTGCCGACGGTGTCGCTCGGATCACCCTTACCTCCGTCGACCGTCGGGAAGTTCATCCAGCCGAGATGGCCGCCGGTGACGAAGTCGCCGCCGGAGCTCTTCATGTTGCCGTAGGTCCAGGACCCATGCAGCATCATCGCCGCCTTGCCGGTGTACAGCAGCGCCTGGTCAGCATTCGAGTCCGCAGTGATCGATTGGAAGCCTTTGATGAAGCCATTCGCCTTGATCAGCTTCTGGCACTCGGTCAGCCCCTGAATCGAGGCCGGGTTGGACCAGGCGTTCTTCTCGCCATCGAACACGGCCTGGAAGACCTCGGGGCCGCCGATGCGGTCGAAGAGAAACTCCAGCCACATCATGTTGGTCCAGCGGGACTGCCCGCCGAGCGAGAACGGGGCGATGCCCTTGGCGTTGATCTTCGGCACCATGTCCAGGATGTCGCCCCAGGACTGCGGCGGCTGGACACCAACCTTGTCGAGTACCTTCTTGTTGTAGTAAAGGATGATCGGCTGCACCGCTTCAGAGGGCATCGCGTAGATCTTGCCGCTGATCGTGGCGGCGCCGAATGACGACGGGAACAGCCGACTCTTTACATCCGGATTCTGGTCGAACCAGCTGGTGAGGTCCTCGACCTGGTTGGCCTGCACGTAGCTCTTCAGCCCGCCGCCGCCCCAGCCCCAGATGATCGTCGGGGCCTGCCCGGCACCGATCGCAGTCTTGATCTTCGTCTTGTAGGCGTCGTTCTGGAACTCGGTGTAGGAGATCTTGCCGTTACTACTCGAGGCATTGAACGCCTTGACCGAGTCCTCACGGATGCCTTGTTGCGGCTGCCCGGACAGGAACCAATAGGTCGCCGTGCCCGTGCTCCCGCCTCCGCCGCTGGCGTTTCCAGTGCCGGCGCCGCCGGTCGGCTTGGAACTGCTGCACGCCGCCACACCGGCCAGGACCGGAACGCTGAGAGCGGCTAGACCGAGAAAGTCTCGGCGCGACATACCTTTCGATTCCACACTGATCTCCGTCCGCGCGTCGCGGCCCTGCCGCGATTGTGGGGTTATGGACGCTTACGTACGCCGTGGGTCGCGCGAAGCTCAACGTCCCCGCTCGGCAACACGGCGGCGCTCGGGACTGAACCGTTTGCTAGTGGCTCGAAACTGTAAGTTTTCTGAATATCGATGTCAAGATGTCAGAGGTATGTGCGGTCTACTTCCCTTCAAAATCAGGTATCGGCTAGATTCCGTCTGTGTTGTAGGGCAATAGTCGATGGGAACGAGACCGAAACGGTTCTCAATCGTTACGAAACTTTTCTGAACCTGTCTGCATAGGGACCGCATATGATCAGGTCGAACGAAGCCCAGGAAGCCGACTCGGTCGACCGCCGCTGGGAGGACACCACGCTGTCTGTCGCCGAGCGAGTCGAGGAGCTCCTGCGGCGCATGACGCTGGCGGAGAAGGTTGCCCAGCTCGGCAGCCGTTGGATCGGCGCACACCTTCAAGACATCGGCGCTGACCGAGAGCCGGACCCGGCCGAGCCGACCCTCAATGTGGCACCGATGCAAGACTTGTTCGCCGCCGGCGGCAAGATCTCCCTGGAGGAGGCCAGTCGGCACGGCCTCGGGCATCTGACTCGGGTCTACGGAAGCGCACCGGTGACCCCCGCGCAGGGTGCCGCAGAGTTGGTGCGCCAGCAGCACGTGGTGCTTGACGCATCGCGGCTGGGCATTCCTGCGCTCGTGCACGAGGAATGCCTGACCGGGTTCACCACCTACGGGGCGACTGTGTACCCGGCCGCCATCGCATTGGCGGCAACGTTCGACCCTGCCCTCGTGGAGCAGATGTCGGCGGCGATCGGACGAGACATGGCCGCGCTCGGTGTACATCAGGGTTTGTCCCCCGTGCTTGACGTCGTTCGCGACTACCGCTGGGGCCGAGTCGAGGAGACGATGGGCGAGGATCCCTATCTCGTCGCCATGCTCGGTGCGGCCTACGTGCGTGGGCTGCAGAGCGCCGGCGTGCTCGCCACCGTGAAGCACTTCGCCGGTTACTCGGCATCGCGCGCAGCGCGCAACCACGGGCCGGTATCGATGGGTCGGCGGGAGATGCTCGATGTCGTTCTTCCGCCGTTCGAGGCGGCTGTCGTCGCGGCCGGCGCCGGATCGGTGATGAACTCGTATGCCGATGTCGACGGCGTCCCGGCCGGCGCGGATTCCTGGCTACTCACCGAGGTGTTGCGGGATCAATGGGGCTTCACCGGAACGGTGGTGTCGGACTACTGGGCGGTGCCCTTCCTCGCGACGATGCACCGCATCGCGGCCGACATGACCGAGGCCGGGATTCACGCGCTTGCAGCCGGCATCGACGTCGAATTGCCCGACACGATCGCTTATGGCGAGGGAGTGGTCGCCGCCGTCAGCCGCGGCGACATCTCGGAGGCACTCGTCGACCGCGCGGCGCGGCGACTGCTCACCCAGAAAGCCTTGCTCGGCCTGCTTGACGCTGACTGGACGCCCGAGACGTCCGTGCACGACGCCGGTGTCGATCTCGACTCACCGGCGAACCGGGCGATCGCGCGTCAGCTGGCGGAGCGATCGATCATCCTGCTCGACGCCGGGCTCGCACTGCCCTTGCTCGGTGCCGACCGCCCGCCCCCCGCACGGGTGGCCGTCGTGGGCCCGTGCGCCGCCGAACCTCGGACGTTCCTGGGGTGTTACGCGTTCCCGAATCACGTGCTGTCGCCCCTCGTTGAGTACGATCTCGGCATCGACATCCCGAGCGCGGTCGACGCCGTGCGGGCGGAACTGCCCGACGTCCAGGTCGTGCACCAGCCCGGCTGCGCGGTTACCGGCACGGACCGCTCCGGGTTCGCGGCCGCGGTCGACGCGGCCCGCGACGCGGATTTGTGCATCGCATTTGTCGGTGACCGGGCCGGTCTGTTCGGGCGCGGAACCTCGGGCGAGGGTTGCGATGTCGAGGATCTCCGGCTGCCGGGGGTTCAGGCTGACCTCCTCGACGCGTTGTTCGACACCGGTACGCCGGTCATCGTCGTGATCGTCTCCGGCCGTCCTTACGCGCTTGGCGACGTCGCGGGCCGCGCCGCCGCCCTGGTCCAGGCGTTCATGCCAGGCGAGGAGGGCGGACCGGCGATCGCGGGCGTGCTGTCCGGACGGATCTCGCCCGGCGGCAAGCTGCCGGTGCAGATCCCGCGGCACCCCGGCGGTCAGCCACGCACCTACCTGCAGCCACCACTAGGCAGCGCTGAGAGCGCCGGCATCAGCAGCGTGGATCCGACCCCGCTTTTCCCCTTCGGCTTCGGCCGGTCCTACACCTCGTTCGAGATCGACGACCTGCGCCTCAGTTCCACCGAGGTGCCCACCGATGGCGAGTTCGCAGTGTCGGTCCGGGTCCGCAACACCGGCAGTCGCGCCGGAACTGAGGTCGTGCAGCTTTACCTGCACGACCTCATCGCGCGGGTCGCCCGGCCGGTCGAGCAGCTCGCCGGATTCGCACGGATCACGCTCGAGCCGGGCAAGGCCGTGGACGTCCGTTTTCGCGTACATGCCGACCGCATGGCATATACCAACCGCAATCTCGAGCGGATCGTGGAACCAGGAGACATAGAAATACTCGTCGGCAACTCGTCGGCAAACTTGCCTTGCCGTGGGACGGTCCGGCTTACCGGCCGAACCAGGGTCGTCGGCCCCGACCGGCGGCTGGTAACCCCGGTCGACCTGACCCCAGCTGCGCAAACCCCCGATCCCGTATCGAGTGGCTAAGAGTGGAGGGCCGCATGACCACCAATAGCGAGCGGACCACCCTCGCCACGATCGCGTCCGAGGCCGGCGTGTCGGTGGCGACTGTGTCCAAGGTGGTCAACGGACGCCCGCACGTCTCATCCACCACTCGCGCGCTGATCGAGAGCCTCCTGCACGAACACGAGTACGTCGCCCGTCGCGCGGACATCGTCCGCTTTCCATCAATCGAGCTGGTGTTCCACCTCCCCCTCACGGCGTATTCGCTCGAGATCCTGCACGGCGTGGTGGTGGAAGGTGCCAACCGGTCCGTCGATGTTGTCGTCACCTTGCGGCGACACGGCTTGCGCGATCCCGCTGCGGGTTCGCTGCCGTGGGTGCGTCAGCTCGCCGCCGCCGGTCGGCAGGCGGTGATCGCTGTGGTCAGTGAAGTGTCGGCCGCCGACCTGGCCGCGCTAGCCCGGGCGCACATGCCGATCGTGGTGATAGATCCCATCAACATGCCGCGCTCGCGAGTGATCAGCGTCGGGTCGACTAATTTCACCGGCGGCTTCACCGCTACTCAGCATCTGTTGGATCTCGGTCACCGTCGCATCGCCTACATCGGGGGGCCGGCGACCGCGGCTTGCAACCAAGCGCGTATGCATGGCTATCGCAGTGCTATGGAAGCGGCCGAAGCGCCGATAACGAAAAGCTATGTGCGCAAAGGAACGTTCAGTTATGGCGACGGCTTGACCGAAGGTGCCGCACTGCTTGCCCTTTCCCAGCCGCCCACCGCGATCTTCGCGGCGAACGACGAGACGGCCCTAGGCGTGCTCGAAGCGGCGCGCACGCGCGGGCTACGCATACCCGCGGACCTGAGCGTGGTGGGCTTCGACGACACTGAAGTCGCCCGCCTGGCCTCGCCCCCACTTACGACCGTCGCCCAGCCGCTGCGCAAAATGGGCGCCGTCGCGTTGCGCACTGCACTCCGGCTGGCCGCCGGCGAACGCGTCGACTCCCACCACGTCGAACTCGCCACCGACCTCGTGGTGCGGGACTCGACGGCACCGCCGCCAGAGGCCCGATAACCCCCGAACTCGTTTCCTATTGGAGGCTCTTGCGATGCAGGTGGGACCGACGAAAGACGACAAGTTCAGTTTCGGGTTGTGGACGGTTGGGTGGATGGGCCGCGATCCGTTCGGTGACGCCACCCGAGCGCCAGTCGATCCGGTCGAGTCCGTGCACCAGCTAGCGGCGCTCGGCGCGTGGGGTGTGACCTTCCACGACGACGACCTCGTGCCGTTCGGATCATCGCTCAGCGAGCGCGATAAGCACATCGCCCGGTTCAAGGACGCGCTCGCCGAGACCGGTCTCGTGGTACCGATGATGACGACGAACCTGTTCACCCATCCGGTGTTCAAGGACGGCGGCTTCACCAGCAACGCCCGGGCGGTGCGTCGCTATGCATTGGCCAAGGTAGCCCGCAACCTGGAGCTTGCGGCAGAACTAGGCGCTGAGACATATGTGTTCTGGGGTGGCCGCGAGGGCGCGGAATACGACGGCGCGAAAGACATTCGCGCCGCGCTCGACCGTTACCGCGAGGCGATCGACACCTTGGCCGGCTTCGTGCTCGAGCAGGGCTACCACATCCGGTTCGCCATCGAACCCAAGCCGAACGAGCCGCGCGGCGACATCCTGTTACCGACGGTCGGACACGCGCTGGCCTTCATCGCCGAGCTCGAGCACGCCGACATGGTGGGCGTGAACCCGGAGGTCGGACACGAGCAAATGGCCGGGCTCAACTACACGACCGGCATCGCCCAGGCGCTATGGGCCGGCAAGCTGTTCCACCTCGACCTCAACGGCCAGCGAAGCATCAAATACGACCAGGACCTCGTGTTCGGCCACGGCGACCTGCTCAGCGCCTTCTTCACCGTCGACCTGCTGGAGAACGGCGCTCCTGGCGGCGGCCCGGCCTACACCGGCCCGCGCCACTTCGACTACAAGCCCTCCCGCACCGAGGACATGGACGGCGTATGGGCATCAGCACGGGCGAATATCTCGACCTACTTGCTCTTGCGGGAGCGAGCCGCGGCCTACCGCGCCGACCCTGAGGTGCGCGAGGCTATGCATACAGCCGGCGTTGACGCCCTCAGCGAACCAACGCTGTCGTCGGGAGAGACGCTCGCCGACCTGCGTACGGACCCGTCCGTGACCGACCTCGACCCGGATGCTGCCGGTCAGCGCGGCTACGGCTTCGTCCACCTCAACCAGCTCGCCATCGAACACCTCGTCGGCGCCCGCTGAGCAGCGCCGCCTGCCACCTTCCTGGCGATCGAGCAAAAGGCACCGGCCCCAGAAGACCTGCGCACCGGCCGGTGATCACTAACGACGGACTGTGCGGTGCGCTAGTACTGTGCCCCGCCCGTTACCTACTCCGCAGTGCTTCGTGATCGGCTTCACCAACGGTGGACCCGACGTCCAATCGGGCGGATCCAGTGCCTGCGAGGAAATGCAGAGGACGAGTACCTGTGCTTTGGCCCGGGGAGATGGTATTGCCGACTGAGCATTCCTTGGCGGTCACCAGAGCGGAGGTCGGGCCGTGCCGAACGACAGCATGCGGACCGTATTGGTAGCTCTGGGTGCCGGCGTCGGGGTTGCGTTGGCCAAGGCCGGCGCAGCGGCTATCACTGGTTCATCTGCTCTGGCTGCCGAGGCCGCGCACTCACTCGCCGATACCGCCAACGATCTATTTCTCTTCGTGGCCCAGCGTCGCAGCAGCCGCCGTCCCGACGATCAGCATCCCCTGGGATACGGGCGGGAAGCCTACTTCTGGGCGCTGATCGCGGCGCTCGGCGTATTCGTCGCCGGTGCGGCGTTTTCCCTGCGCGAGGGCATCGATGAGCTGCTCCACCCGAGCGCCACCTCATCCTTCGCCGTGGCCTATGTCGTGCTGGCGATCTCGACCGTCTTTGATCTGGTGTCATTCCGCCAGTCAGCGGGCCAGATGGCCCGCCGAGCACGCCGATACGGTCGAGAGTTCCTGGAGGAGTCCAGAGTCACGTCCGACCCCACGCTGCGGGCTGTGTTCCTCGAGGACGCGGTGTCCGTCTCCGGAGACGTAATCGCGTTTGCGGCGTTGCTCCTCAATCAGATCACCGGGTCCTCCGTACCCCAAGGAGTGGCCGCGGTGCTCATCGCATTGGTGATGATTCGGGTCAGTCTTCGACTCATCCAACGTAGCCACGACTTTCTGGTCGGCGCCTGGGTGTGGCCGCGGAACCGCGAGACTGATGGCCTCACCCAGCCGCTACGGCCGGCCGAGATGGAAAGGGTGCGAGCCGTTCTCCTTGGCTATCCTGGCGTGACCGCGATTCGCGAACTCCTCTTCACTTTCACCGGTCCGGGCCAGGTCTGGATTGTCGCCCGGATAGACATCGACGATGACCTCCGTGGCGCTCAGGTCACGTCACTCGCCCGTGGCATCGAGTCCGGTCTGAAGCATGAAGCGAAAGAGGTCTACCGGGTCGACCTCGTGCCCACTGGCGCAGCACAAGCTGAATAATTCGCGAGGTTGCATGCTTAGCGGTCGCGGTTGAGGGGTGCCTAATCCGCTCCTGGAATTGGCCAAGGCCGACGCCGATGAGTTTCGGCGGGCCGGTCCGTCCTATCAGCAGTTACGTCGCACTGAGGAGGATGCAATGGGCCGGATCGTGGTCACCGAGTTCATCTCGCTCGACGGGGTCATCGAGGCACCGGGTGGCGGGGAGGATTACAAGTACGGTGGATGGACGTTCGAGATCGACCGTGGTGATAAGGGCAATCAGTTCAAGCTGGATGAGACGATGAAGTCGGCCGCGTTGTTGCTCGGCCGGCGGACCTATGAGGGGTTCGCGGCGGCGTGGCCCGAACGAGACGGGGCGTTCGCCGACATGTTCAATACGATGCCGAAGTACGTCGTATCCTCGACGCTGCGCGACCCGGAGTGGACCAACTCGACTGTCCTGTCCGGCGACCTGGTCGCCGAGATCACAAAACTGACGGAGGAGCAGGACGGCGACATTGTGGTGCACGGCAGCGCCCAGCTGGTGCAGTCGCTTATCGACAACGACCTCGTCGACGAGCTGCGGCTAATGATCTTCCCGGTCGTGCTCGGCACCGGCAAGCGGCTGTTCGGCGAGACCACCGACAAAAAGCAGCTACACCTGTCCTCATCGACGGTGGTCGGCGACGGCGTCGCCATCCAGATCTACACGCGCCCCTGATCCGGTCGAGGGCTGCGCCGAAGGAGGAAACCGCGAAATGAAGAACCCCCCGATCGTGTCCCCGGCTGAGTGGAACGAGGCTCGGGAGCGATTGCTGGCGAAGGAGAAGGAGCTCACCCGGGCACGCGACGCGATGGCGGCCCAACGCCGGCGGATGCCTTGGCTGGCCGTCGAGAAGGACTACCGCTTCGAGGGGCCGAACGGGTCGGTGAGCCTGCTCGACCTCTTCGAGGGCCGCCGCCAGCTGATCGTCTACCGCGCCTTCTACGGGCCGGACATCACCACCTACGCCGAGGGTGGCGCCTATCCCGAGCGGGCCTGCGTGGGCTGCTCGATGGTCGCCGACCAGGTCGCGAATCCGGCCCACCTGAATGCCCGCGACACCTCGCTGGCGTTCGTATCGCGCGCGCCTCAGGAACACATCGAGGGACTGAGGACGCGGATGGGCTGGCAGCTGATCCCGTGGTACACGTTGACCGACGACTTCGATGCCGACTTCGGCGTGGCCGAGTGGCACGGCACCAATGCCTTCATCCGCGACGGCGATCGAGTGTTTCGAACCTACTTCGTGGACAGCCGCGGGGACGAGGCGATGGGCAGCACCTGGAGCTACCTCGACTTAACCGCCCTAGGTCGCCAGGAGGAATGGGAAGACTCGCCCGAGGGCTACCCCCAGACCCCGCCATATCAGTGGTGGAACTACCACGACGCGTACGAGTCGCGCTGAGGTAACCCCTTCAGGATCCGGTCCTGGTTGCCGCGCCGGTGTGGCGCCGGTACCTGTACCACGCCATTGACGAGCCGGCGAGGGTCTTGTGCAGCCAGTCTCGATATGAAATGGTGAGGATGTCCGAGTTGTCGGATTACAGTGTCCGGCGGAGTTTCGGGGGTTTACCGCGGAGGTGCGGAAGATGCCCGCGCGAGTCTGGAACGGCGTCACGTTGGGATCGGTGGCGGCGCTCGCCTTGGCTTTCGGAGTCGTTGTCTCACCAGCCATCGCCTCGGCCCGGAGCGGAGCGGCGCCGGGCGCACCCGGCGCGGCAAGCGACTGGGTAACCGGCGACAAGGATGGCTTCGGGACGGCCCGCGGCACCACCAGCAAGGTGTGGTACACGCTGAACAGCGGCGAATTGAGCGAGATCTACTACCCGCGCATCGACACCCCCAGCACGAGAGACACGCAACTGGTCATTACCGACGGACGCACGTTCACCGATCGGGAAAGCACCGACACGGTTCATCAGGTCCGCCTGCTCGACCCGCAGAGCCTGATCTATCAGCAGATTGACCGGGCGAAGTCGGGCAAATACCTGATCAGCAAGACCTACGTCACCGACCCGGCGCGCTCCACCGTTCTCGTCGACATCGACTTCCGCTCCCTGACCGGGGACCCCTACCACCTCTACGTGTTACACGACCCTGCCCTGACGATGACCGGCGATGATGACACCGGGTCGACGAACGGTGGGGCGCTTGTAGCCACTGATGGGACGACTAGCGATGCCGTCATTCCTTCGCGCGGCTTCACGAAGACTTCTAGCGGCTACCAGGGCACCAGCGACGGCTGGACCGACCTCGCCACAGACCATCAGATGGATTGGACGTACACCGCACCCCAGCCCGGAAACGTCGTGCAAATCGGCCAGACAAGCCTGAGCGGACTCACCGGCCGACAGCACTTCACCCTCGCGATCGGTTTCGGGACGACAACCTCCGCGGCGGTGTCGACGGCGCGCGCATCGCTAGATTCGGGATTTACCGCCGAGCTGCAGGCATATGCAGCCGGATGGCATCAATATCTCGCGACGCTCAAACCGGTCCCGCGATCGTCGGCGCAGTGGACGACCGAGTACCACGTTTCGCAAATGGTCCTCGCCGCCAGCGAAGACAAGACCTATCGCGGCGGATTTGTGGCCGCTCCGGGCCGCCCCTGGGCATGGGCGAATGTGCTGCAGTCGTTGGCCGTCTACCACGCGGTCTGGTCACGGGACCTCTACGAGATCGCCACGGCCCTGATCGCGATGGGTGATCCCGCAGCGGCCAACCGCGCGCTCGACTACCTCTTCAACGTCCAGCAGAAACCGGACGGCTCCTATCCGCAGAACAGCAGGCTATCCGGCGAGCCGGTGTTCGGCGGCCTACAGATGGACGAAGTGTCGTTTCCGACCGTGCTTGCCGGCCAGCTCGGCCGAACCGGTGCGGCCGACTGGACGCACGTGAAGAAGGCAGAAGACTTTGTCGTCGCGAACGGGCCGAGCACGCCCGGCGAGCGCTGGGAGAATGCCTCCGGCTACTCGCCGGCAACGATCGCGGCGGAGATCGCCGGGCTAGTCGTTGGCGCCGATATCGCCCGCAAGAACGGCGACAACGCCAGCGCGGATCATTATCTGCAGGTCGCCGATTCGTGGCGAGCCAACCTCGGGCCATGGACCGTCACCACTAACGGCCCATATAGCAGCCGGCCGTACTTCCTGCGCATCACTGCTGACGGAAACGCCAACGCGGGCACGATGATTCAGCTCTCCGATGGCGGACCGCTGATTGATCAGCGCGCGGTTGTCGACCCGAGTTACCTCGAACTCGTTCGCCTCGGCGTGCTCCGTCCGGATGACCCACGCATCCTCGACACGCTGACCGTGGTGGACCGACAACTGGGTTACGCCACACCCAACGGACCGTTCTGGCATCGCGCGAGTTTCGACGGATACGGCGAGACGAATGATGGATCGGAATGGCAGCCGACCCCGACTGGGTCGGGACTCACTCACGGACGCGGCTGGCCGCTGCTCACGGGCGAACGCGGCGAGTACCAGCTCGCCGCGGGGGCACAGGCACAGAACAACCTCGACACCATGGCCCGGTCCGGCGACGACCAAAGCTTCCTACTTCCCGAGCAGGTGTGGGACCACCGGCCACCCTCCGGCAGTGGGCCGGCCTTCCAACCCGGAGAGCCCACGTTCTCTGCAACCCCACTCGCCTGGACCCACGCGCAGTTCATCCGGCTCGCTTGGTCCATCGACGCCGGCGCACCGGTCGAGACACCGCAATCGGTCGCCTGCCGTTACCTGAGCCCGATCTGCGGCCGCTGACCCGGGTGGATCGCGTCGACTGCTCATGATTGAGGGCGCTGACCGAGAACCTCAACCACGAGTGAACCCACCGATCATTCCTACATCCGGCTAGATCTGTTCTCCACTATGAGAACCATGTCTCGCCGCAGGGACGTGGCTGGGCGAGTGAGCCGGTCGCGGCAGGTCTAGCTGTGGGCCGTGGCCTGTCCTGACACCTCGGAGGTTGCTCAGGTCGGACGACAACTCGGGCTCGCCGTGGCACCCAGTCCGTTCAATGCGGCCGCGAGCTCGCGCGGCACCTCGCCGGTGATCATTAGCCCGAGCCGGCGTGTCGTACGAGTCAGCGCGACGTAGAGGTCGGCCCGGCCACGCGGCGATGCCTGCTCGATCCCGCTCGGATCGACGACGACCACCGAGTCGAACTCGAGGCCCTTGGCCTCTGCCGGGGTGAGCACCGCGATCGGCGCGTCGAGGTCCGGTCCGGGGTGAAGGGCGAGGACGGCCGCGGTGTCGGCGGCCTGGGCCGGCGGCGCGATGACGGCCACCCGTCCCGCACCGATCAGCTCGGCCTCGTGGCGGACCAGCGCGGCCAGGTCGCCGCCGTACGCCCACCAGGGCATCTCGTCGCCGTCGCGTACCGACTGCGGCGGCTCGACATCTGGCGGCAGTAGCGCGGCGGCTACCGCCATCGCTTCCTTCGGGGTCCGGTAGTTCACCGTCAACCGCTCCGTGCGCCAGCGACCAGGCACAAGCGGGTCGAGTACCTGTGCCCACGAATCGGCGCCCCCGGCGGCGCCGGTCTGCGCCAGGTCGCCGACGATAGTCATCGACCGGCCCGGGCAGCGCCGCAGCACCATCCGCCAGGCCATGGCCGACAGCTCCTGCGCTTCGTCCACGACGACGTGCCCGTACGCCCAGGTGCGGTCCGATATTGCCCGCTCGGCGAGCGAGCCGACAGGTGCGATCCGGGTGTTGCGGCTGGCGACCCACTCTACGAACGTCTCGACCTCCAACGCGGGCACGATCAACGCGTCGTTCTCGGCCAGGCTTTCGACAAGTTCCGCGGCAATGTCCATCGCCTCGGCCTGCTCGGCAGCTTCCCTAGCTCGCTGCCGACGGGCCGCCCGCTCGGTGGCCTCGACCGGGCCGAGCAGCTCGGCCAATTCGTCGAGCAGCGGAACATCTGCCGGTGTCCACGGTCCGGGCTGATCGCGCCGGATCACGGCCCGTTCGTCGTCGGTGAGCTCGAGCCGCTGCGGTTGCGCGTAGAGCAGGGCAAGAAGCTCCTGCGGGGTGAACTCGGGCCACAGAACGTCGATCGCAGTGCGGACCGCCGGCTCCTCGGCGAGCTCGGCGCGTACGTCGTCGATGTCTTCGGGGTGTCGCACCCGCTGATCGCCCAGCTCGCGAATGGCCTGCTGGGCCAGCTCGCCGAGCAGCGCGTGGACGAAGGCACGCCGCGCCACGTTGTGCGGCAGCGGCGCGCCAGTGTCGGGATCGCGCCGCCGGCGAGCCTGGCCCCGCGCCTTCCGCCCGGCTTGCGGAGTGAGCCGATGGACCTTGCCGTCGACCTCGATCTGCACGGTGGTCGTCGGCACACGTTGCAGGCCGGCAACGGCGCGTTCGAGGACTCCGGCCATCGTGAGCTGACCCTTGATCCGCGCGGCCTCCGCAGATTCGGACGCCTCCGCATCGACTCCCGGGTATAGCGAACCGATCGTCGCGAGCACCACGTCGTTCTCGCCGAGCGACGGCAACACATCGTCGATGTAACGCATAAACGTGTGGTTCGGACCGATGACCAGAATTCCGCGCTTGGACAATTGCTGGCGGTACGTATAGAGCAGATATGCAGCCCGGTGCAGTGCAACCACCGTCTTGCCCGTACCGGGTCCACCTTCGATGACGAGAATTCCATTCAGGGCGCTGCGAATAATGCGATCCTGATCAGCCTGAATAGTCGCGACGATATCGCCCATCCGACCAGTGCGGTGCCGACGCAAGGAGGCCAGCAAGGCAGCTTCACCGGTCAGCTGGGCCTGGTCGACGGCCTCCAGGTCGAACACGTCGTCGTCGATCCGGACAACGCGCCGGTTCACGGTGTGCAGGTGTCGACGTCGAGTCACGCCGTAGCGCTGCAACGCGGTGGCGCGGTAGAACGGCTGGGCCGCAGGGGCGCGCCAATCGACCAGCAGCTGGTCGTGTTCGTCATTGCGAAGGCCCAGGCGGCCGATGTACAGGCGCTCGTCCTCGTCGAAATCGAGCCGGCCGAAACACAGGTTGCGCTCGGCCGCGTCCAGCTCGGCGCTGCGATCCTGGTACAGCTGGGCGAACGCTTCGCGCTCGGACCACGCTTGGTCGTTCTCGGCGGTCGGGTCCAGCCGGACGGCCGAGAGGCGCCGCGACGTCGCGGCCCGCAGCGCGTCCAGCCGCTCGTAGAGCATCGACAGGTAATCCTGCTCGTGCGCCAGCTCGGCGAAATTGCTTGACGGCATTTCTCGGGCTGTGTTATTCTTGAATTGCATTGAAGAAACGCCAGCCTTTCGTACGTGGAGACAGAGAATTTCCACTATACCAGGGCTGGCGCTTTTTATTGCAAAAGTTTTTCGACGAGCGGACGTAATCAGCGCGGCGCCGGGCAACGCAGGAATATCGCGCCAAACGGGATCAGCCTGGGGCCGCCCGAGACCGGCCCCAGCCTGGCGCCGGCCGCCAACCGGTTCTTGCTAATTCAGGGTCGCCAATGTCGAACGAAGCCTAGATAGGCCTCGCTCATCTGGGCTGCGGCCGTGTCGCCGTCGACATGGCCGGTGAACCACTTGGTCACCACGTCCTCCCATATGCTCCGGCCGATCGCAAATCCGACGAAGGCGTCGACCTGCGCCGCCACGGAGAGCCAATGATCAAGTCGCTGTACCGGCGCGTCGCGACCCAGCACGATCAGGTCAGCGGTCCGGCCATTCGTCCGAGCTTGATCTGCGACCAGGCGGGCAGCGTCGACCGTCTCGAATCCCTCTACCTTCCATAGGCGAGGTTCTACGCCGGAGGCTTGGTTATCTGCGATCACTTGCCGGACGAGCTCTGGCCGCAGGTCACGATCAAACCGGTCGGCGCTCTCGTTCGCTGCCGCCAGCTGCGACGGCATGGGCGGGACAAGCAGCTCATACAGCAGTGGAACGTTTACCTTGCGGAGACCATCGCTGACGTGGGCAAGGTCGTCAAGCTGAGCGCGTCGTTTGTCGGCGGGCAGGAGGGGGTTGTCGCGAACTAGAACCTTGGCGTAGTCCGGGGCGATACGTCGGACGTGGTCGAGCCAGGCATCGCCCCACTGCAGGGTGAACCAGCTCTGTCCGCTTTCTTCGACTGGGATCGCAAGAATCGTCGCCTCTTCCTTGGCGGAGCGGATCACACCACCGCCATATAGCTCATCCACGAGTACCGCTGGTCTTCCGAACGGGAGCTGTGGCTTAGCCGTGCTCAGGCCGCGATAGACCAGGTCCTTCGCCTCGTTCAGATGGGCGAGCTGTTGATCGTTCGGCTTGTCAAGCTCCTTGCCGAGCAGCACCTCGACGAACGACGCGCGGTGATCCATCGCAAGAATGAACAGGGGGTCGTCGGACCGCGGGTGCCATGCATTTGGTGCAGACAATGGGCTCATCCTTGTCGGGTCTCGGCTGCCATGCCGCATTATGGGCGTCGCGCCGTACACCTTCCGTAACGAGAACAGCTTCCTCCCGGCGGACTTCCAGCGTGGCTCGAACCCGGCCGACTACGGCGACGCCATTGCCGAATACAGACGGTTGTTCACTATCGGCGTGAACGGGCTGTTCACTGACAACGCCGATACCGCCATCACCGCCCGAACACTGTGGATCGAGCAGGGCAGGCCACATACTGCCGGCTGACCTGGTCGATGACGACAATGTGCGCTACGCCTCGCCGCACTCGGGAAGTGTATTGCCTTACGCGCGAGCATTCGCGGCCTGGCCCTCTGATCACGCTTTCGGTATTCAGCTTCCGCGGTAGGTGCTGTAGGCATAGGGACTGATGAGCAGCGGTATGTGGTAGTGCGTCATGCGGTCATTGATCGAGAAGACGACCGCGACTTCTGGGTAAAAACCATCGATCTTCTCGGCTGCGAACCACTCCCCGGTGGCGAAGGTCAAACGATAGGTGCCGGGATCTACAGGTCCGTCGGGGAGCAGGCCCGCCACCCTGCCGTCGGAGTTTGTCCTGCCCGCACCGATCTGTGACCAGCCGCCGTCTTGCCAGGCGTGGACGACGACATCCATGTCGCTGGCCGGCGCGCCGCGGGACGTGTCCAGCACATGCGTCGTGATCGCACTCATTCGTCGAGGAGCCTCTCTAGCCTGAGCCGGGTGATCCGCCGATGCTGCTCGGCGGCCACCTTGACCTCGGTGTCCGGGTCGTTGTCGAGCCTCGACCGCAGGTTCGCCAGGATCTCCTCAGCGTTACGGTTGGCCGCCGAGATCAGGAAGATGTGTCCGAAGCGATCCTCGTACTCCCGGTTTCCCGCCACGAGCGCCGCCTGCACGTCCGCATCGGCTCGGGACACCCCGGCCTGTTCCATTCGTGAGGACTCAGCGGACGTACCGCCCCGTTCGCCGATACGGGGATGGCCGTCCAGCGCCTCCAACCAGTCCTCGGGCTGCAGACCGAGCCAGACCTTGTCAGCGGCGTCGTACAGCGCGTCCGCGTTGGCGTATGGGCGGAGCTCGACCACCTGCTCCGCCCATCGCCGCGAGTGGCAGATGAGCAATAGCGCTCCGACTGCCTCGTCGTGAGACAACTCGTTGAACCAGCGAAGCCGGCGCTCCGTCAACCCGGTCGGAGAGTTGCTCAACTCACTCCCTCCGCCGCCAACTCGGCGTCAGGATCCTCGACCAAGTCGAGCAGCCGCAGGTTGGCGATCTTCGCGATCTCGACCAGCGCCGTCGCCTGCTCCGCGATCGGCGAGTTGTTCAGCCGGGCCTGACCGGCCCGCAGGATGGTCTCCTTCGTGTTCTCGCGCACCGCGACGATTAGCGGGAATCCGAACTTCTGCCGGTAGGCCCGGTTCAGGTCGTCGAAGCCCATGTATTCGTCGGCGGTCAGGTGATCGAGACCGGCAAAGGCCTGGTCGAGCACAGATCTCGTGCTCAGTCGGTGCTCCCGGGTGGCGACACCGGCGAGGTCGGGGTACGAGCGGATGAGCTCGAGTTGCTTGTCAGCCGGCGCATCGAACAGCACGTCGTGGAAGGCCTTGCGCAGCTCGTAGATGTCCTCGAACGGCCGGGCGGAATACGCTTGTTCCGCGATCCAAGGCGGCCCTTGGAAGATCGAGCCGAAGGTCTCGACGAAGTCACCGCGCGACAAGTCATTGACCTGGTCGATAGTCAACTTTTCGCGTTCCCTCGCGGTCGGAACCACCCGGCTAACAAGATTGTTCTTGCCCCCCCAGACGTTGAATACGAGGTTGAGCAGGATCGCGGACAGGCTTCCCATGGTGATCCCGCTGGCGACAACGGTTTGCACGCCGGTCGGCAACACGTGGTAGAAGTTGGGAAAGCCCACCGGGATCAGCGCGAAGCCGAGACTGACGGCGAGGATCACGACGTTGCGCTCGTCGTGGAAGTCGACCCGATGCAACGTTGCGACGCCGATCACGGCGACCGTGCCGAACAGCGCGAACCCGGCGCCGCCGAGGACCGGAGGCGGGATCGAAGCGACGACCGCGCCGACCTTGGGTATGACCCCGATGATCATCATGATCAGACCGGCGGTCGCGACCACCCAACGGCTCTTCACACCGGTCAGCCGTACGAGGCCGACGTTCTCGGCGAAGCAGGTGTACGGGAATGAGTTCAGGATGCCGCCGAGTGTCGTGGCAAGGCCGTCCGCACGCAGCGCCCGCGCCACGTCCTTCTTGCCAATGGGCTTCTCGACGATCTCGCCGGTCGCGAAGACGTCACCGGTCGTCTCGACCGCGGTGATCAACATGACGACGATCATCGAGATGATTGCGGCGGCCTTGAAGGTCGGCGCGCCGTAGTGGAATGGCGTAGTCACACCGAACCAGTGCGCGCTTCCGACGCCTGAGAAGTCGGTGTAGTCGAAGATCACCCCGATCACGGTCCCGAGGACTAGGCCGATGAGGACCGCAATGGTGGCGACGAACCCGCGGAACATCCGGTAAACCGCGAGAATGATGAGTAAGGTGACTCCGGCTAGCACCATGTTCTTAATGGAGCCGAAGTCCTTGGCGGCCGGATTGCCGCCGCCGGCTTCCTGAGCGGCTACTGGCAGCAGCACCAGGCCGATGCACAGGATGACTGTGCCTGTGACGATTGGCGGAAAGAATCGAATTAGCTGGCTGAAGAACGGTGCGATAAGGAACGCCACGATGCCGCCGACGATGACGGCGCCATAAATCGCCTTCAGACCGGGCACACCGCCACCCTCGGCGAGCCCGATCGAGATCATCGGCGCGACGGCGGTGAACGTGACGCCCTGGAGCAGTGGCAGGCGAACACCGATTTTCCAGAACCCGACCGTCTGAATGATCGAAGCGATCCCGCAGGTGAACAGATCAGCATTGATCAGGTAGATCAGCTGCGGCTCAGTGAGATGGAGCGCGCTCGCGAGCAGGATCGGCACGATCACCGCGCCGGCGTAGAACGCCAGAACGTGTTGGATTCCGTAGACGGCAAGCTTGGTCGGTGGGAGAACCTGATCGACGGGATGGACCGATCGGGTTCTTTTGCCGTCCTGGACAGCTGTCTGGGTGGTCATGCTCCCCTCCTCATGAGTGGGATCGGTATGAGTGGGATCGGTGGCGCCTGGTGTCTGGTGCGGTGTGGATCTCGCGCGGCGGTGGTGGATGCACGTTGTGGGTGTTCAGGCTTTCGGCGTCTGCCGGGCCGGACGGTGACTTCGGTAGGCCGTACGGCTCGAGCAAGACGTAGAAGACTTCGCTGTCGTCCTCCAGCTAGAACATCCGCATAGCGGAACTATAATTTCGTTATGCAGAAGCTACGGTCGCGGCCGCGAGTTGTCAAGAGCGTGGCGTCAGGTCGCCTGGCACGGTCAAGACAGACCTCCGGCCGCCGCAGCGTCAGCAAAATCGGCGCTGTCCTCGGGCGCCGAGACCGGACCAAGGCGACGTTCCAACTCGGCGACGGAGTGTCCGGCTCGACCACGGCGGGATCACACCGCACTACTCGCGCTGACCTCGAACAGCGCTGGCGGGACGTCGAGCACACCATTGCGAAGATCAGCCGAAAGCGGCGCTGAGTTGGCTAGGGGCGATTTCCAGCTCGGCCTGTTGTTACTCGTCCTTCGGAGGATACGACGGCGTTGCTGGTCGCCGATTGGCTGATCTTCGACGCGCGCAACGCGCGCCCTCTGTCTTTGCGCGCCCAGTTGACGCGACCCGGAATGAGCAGGCTGAGTAGCACGCCGGCGGTGGCGAGAAGGACAACTCCAGTGAAGCCGAGCCGGTAGCCACCGACTGTCGCGCCGGACGCTGCAAGTGGTGTTATCAGGGCTAGCCCAATTGCCGTGCCCATCTGGGCAGCAGCCGTGAGCACGCCAGCTGCCGCACCCCGATCGACGTGATCGACGGCTTCGGTTCCCGTGTGGGTCGAGGCGACGGAAGCCGCGCCAAGTCCGAGCCCCATGAGCGCGAACGACGCGAGGAGCTTGGCCGTCGCCCCGTCGGTTCCGTGCAGTGTCGTCAGCACCATCGCGCCAGTAGCTATCCCGACGAATCCGGATACCAGGGTTGGTCGCGCATCAAGCCGCCGGAGCAGGTATGGGCCCAGAGTCGATCCCCCGATAACCGCGATGTTGAACACCGGGAAGAGGAGCGAAGCACGAGCCGGGCCGAGATGGAGTTGCTGCTGCACGTAGAGCGTCGCCAGATACATCGCCGGTGTCGTTGTGGCGGTAATGAGCAGTGCAGTGAGGTTGGCACCCGCTGCGGGGCGTGAGCGAAACAACCCTGGAGGAAGGAGTGGGTCAGTGATTCTACGTTCGTGTCGAACGACCAGCCCGAGCCCGACAGCGGCCATCAAGATCGGGATCCAGCTTGCTGGGGAGGTCGCTGACGACGACGGCAGTCGGGTCAGCCCATACACCAGCAGCGCCAGTGCGCCGGTGACAGCGATCGAACCGAGAAGATCCAGGCGGCGGCCGGAAGTCCGATGGGCCGCCGGCAGGACGGGCATTGCCACCAGCGACGTCGCGATGCCAATTGGCAGGTTGACCCAGAACACAGCGCGCCAGGACAGATACTCGGTCAGCACCCCACCGAGCAGCCATCCGCTCGCGCCCCCAGTCGCTGCGGCTGCCGTCCACCAACCCACTGCGCGGCGGCGAGCGGCACCCGGCGAGCTGATGGCGCTGAGCAACGCCAGCGCAGCGGGTGAAAGCAACGCCGAGCCCACGCCCTGAACAACCCGAGCGCCGATGAGGGTTGCCTGGCAACAGGCGAGGGCACACGCGCCGGACGCCGTGGTGAACATGACCAGGCCGAGCAGGAACGTCCGCCGCGGTCCGATCAGGTCGGCAAGTCGACCACCGGTGATGAGAAGTCCGCCGAACGCAAGCGTGTACCCGGTGATGATCCACTGCAGGCTGCTGGCGGAGGATCCGAAGGACGACCTGATCACTGGTAGCGCGGTGGTCACGATTGTCACGTCGAGGACCACAACGAACTGCGCCACGCAGGTCACGGCGAGGGGCAAGCCCAATCGGGCCGTGTTTCCGGTAAAGTCCTTCATGGTGGAAACATACCCAGATCGGTCCGATAGTGACCAGTAAGATTGGTTTCAATGGAAACAGGACCAGCCGTCGAGAAGGGCGCCGTGCGCGACCTGCCTATGGTGGCCGGGCACCTCGTGCTCGATTTCGCCAACACCATCGACGACCCGGAAGGTCCTGCTCGCTTCGACCACATCGCGACTTTCACGGGTCTGCTGAGCTGGAGTATGCGGGCAGGTGCTCTTTCACCGGAGCGCGGTAAGCGCCTCCAACGGGCGGCGGCCAGGCAACCACGAGCCGCGGCGGCAGCACTGAGAAAGGCTCACGTGCTGCGCCACGTTCTCAGTGGCATGTTCACCGCCGTTGCGACACACAGCGGCACAGCGACAACATATTGGGCGGAGCTGCATCCTTTCGTCAAGGACGCCATCAGCCACGCCGAAATCACCCCAACGACGGGGGCTCGCGAGTACCAGTTGGCCTGGCCGCCCTCGGAGGACTTCACCGCCATGCTGTGGCCCATCGCCCAGGCAGCGCTCGCCTTGCTGACGGGCCCCGATCTCGATCGGGTGAAGCGCTGCGCCGGTTGCCCGTGGCTGTTCCTCGACCAGTCGAAAAACGCCAGTCGCCGCTGGTGCGCGATGAATGACTGTGGCACGGAGGAGAAGATTCGTCGGTACGTTGCCCGCCGGGCCGAGCGCCGCTTGCGGTAACCGCTAGGCGAAACCAGGTCCTGGAAGGACACGTGGTCGCCGGCAGGTAAGGTCCCGTTTGCCTGCGACGAGGCTCCGATTCGTTATCGGGGTCGGACGCGGCTGGGGACGCCGTGAGTCGGGCGAAGCGTGATGTGATTGGTCCGTGGCGGCTCGCTGGGTGGAGCGGCGAAGTCGAAGTCACGTACCAATGTCGCGAGCGCGATCACCGATTCGAGCATCGAGAAGTGCTGACCGATGCATGCTCGAGGTCCACCGCCAAACGGGAACCACGCGTAGCGATGCCGGGCCTTCTCCCGGGTCGGCGTGAACCGGTCCGGGTCGAAGTGCTCGGGCCGCGCCCAGAAGTCCGGATGCCGATGAGTGATCCAGGGTGCCAGCACGACCTCGGCGCCGGCTGGGATGCGATAGCCGCTGATCTGGTCTTCCTCGACCGCCCGGCGGCCGAGGAACGGCGCGGACGGGTAGAGCCGCATCGCCTCCTTCAGCACCATGGTCGTGTATTCGAGCGTCGGCACGTCCTCGGCGGTGAGCGCCCGCCCGCCGGCGACCGACACGGCCTCCGCCCGGACCCGGCCCTGCTCGTCCGGATGCCGGCCGAGCAGGTGCAGGGTGTAGGTCAGCGCGGTCGAGGTGGTCTCATGTCCGGCCAGCAAGAAGATGAGTACCTGGTCGCGGACCTCGGCGTCGGACAGTGAACCTGCCTCATCGTGGGCCTCGAGCAACCGACCCAGCATGTCCTCTCGCCGGTCGCCGCTGGCTCGGCGATGCGCGACGATCTCATCGCAAACGCCGTGCAACTCGTCGCGCGCCTGGCGCAGCCGGCGGTTGACCGGGGTGGGCCACCCCAATGGAACGCGGCCCCCGGCGAGAGCCCGGCGGCGGACCGCGTCGCCCAGCGGGGCGAACGTGCGCTGCACGACCGGCAACGCCCGACCCACGTCCTCGCCGAACAGGACCTGACACACGGTGGCGAGCGTGAGCCGGGTCATCTCGGCGTGCAGGTCGATAGTGCCGGGTTGTCGAACCCGCCACCGTCGCCCGACCTGCTGAACCTGCCCAGTCATGGCCGCCGCATAGTCGTTCACCTGCTTCGGCGCGAACAACGGCTGCAGATAGCGCTTTTGCCGCTGCCACTGGTCATCCTGCGTCGTCAGCAACCCGTCGCCGAACGCGCTGCGGAGCTCGCTGTAAAAGACGTTCTCCTTGCGGTAATTCGCCGACCAGCCGGCCAGCACGCGGTGCGCGGCGTCGGGATGGAACAGCATGTACAGGTCCAGCCGCGCCCCAGGAGGACCGGCGCGAAATCGCACGGCGTCGCCGTAACGCTGGAATTCTCGCTCACACGCCGCGAGCATGTCTCGGCGGAGGTCCAGCGCCGAGCCCAGCAGAAACGAGCCGGGAACGACCGGCGGCGCGGCAAGAGTCGTACCAGGGCGTGCAGTCGTGGGCAGGCTCATGACATCAATCCCCTCAGCGGTGAGAGCCTGGGGGCACCTCGCCCGCACTAGGCCTGGCGATCGCGTGATCCTGCGCCCCTCTTCGGCACCTTGGCGTGGATACTCGCGACCTCCGAGCAGCCAACTCACCACATCGCACCACCAGCACGTTCCGTCTTGTCAGCAGAGTCTTATGCATGGCAGTTGATACAGGCCAGGAATCGCGACGTCCGGGCCGGTCGCCGCCATCGTTCGTCACCTGGCCAGCGGACCATGTTCGGACGTACGCGCCCGTGTCCACCGCTCCTCGGGTATCCGGGAGCTATGGCGTGCTTCCCGGAGCGCAGGTCTCGTGAGAGTCAGCCCTGCCGAGCCGTCCAACGCGGGTGCTTCTTGTTGATCACGAACAGCCGCCCGCGGCGGCGCACCAGGATCGCTCCGTCCTTGGCGGCGAGCGATCGCAACGAGTTCCGCTTCTTCATGGAGATTCCTTTTCGGGTCGGTTCGAATGCGGGAAGTCCGCGGTCAGCGCGCTTCGCGGAACTCGACGTGCCGGCGCACGGCCGGGTCGTACTTGCGCAGCACGAGCCGGTCGGGGTCGTTGCGCCGGCTCTTCGTAGTCACGTACGCGGTACCGGTGCGCGCGCTACTAGCCAGCCTGACGACAGCTCGCGAACCTCTGTAGTGGGCCACGCTTATCTCCCTCGAGGGCACTAGTGGGAATGGTTACTGTTTTCAACAAGAGCGACAGGGTCCTTATTTCACTACATGATCAAGCCCCGCCGGCACCGCGCCGGGCGCTCCCGAGCTCGCCTGGTGAACTCACGGTCGCCGGCTCGTGGCCGTATTCCTCGGGGCCGGTGCCGGGCCAGAGCGGCTTGTCCCTGACCGCTACGCCCGTCGTCAGATGGGAAGCGTGCCGCCGGCCTTGACCATCTTCATCGTGAACTGCGAGTTGACCCGGGCCAGACCGGGCAGCTCGGCCAGCTTGTTCATGTAGAACGCCTCGTAGGCGGCCTGGTCGGCTACTGCCACGCGCACGACGTAATCGGGCAGGCCGAACATGCGGCGGCACTCGACAACCTCGTCGAGCGCGGCGAGTCCCGCCTCGAAGGCCTCAACCGTCGCCCGGTCTTTGAGGGTGAGCTCAATGTGCACAGTGACCTCGAACCCACGGCCGACCGCCGCAGGATCGATGTCCGCGTGGTAACCCCGGATGACGCCGGCCTGCTCAAGCGCACGGACGCGACGAAGACACGGAGACGGCGAGAGCCGAACATGCTCCGCGAGTTCGACGTTGGTCAGCCGCCCGTCGGCCTGGAGCTGACGCAGAATTGCGCGATCTATGACATCCATTGGCAGATCATGCCGTAATAAGGGCCTAATAGGGCAATAAAGCAAGGAAATAGCGCGTGTTCATAACTATTCTGGCGTTATGCGCACCACCGCCGAGGTAACGTCGAGCCGGACGCTGAGCGGTGCGGCTGGCATCGGGATCGCGGTCGGCGTGTACGGCGTCTCCTTCGGTGTTCTCGCGGTGGCGGCCGGACTAAGCCCGGCCCAGGCGTGTGTGATGTCGATGCTCGTGTTCACCGGCGCCTCGCAGTTCGCGTTCATCGGCGTGCTCGCCGGTGGAGGCGGCGCACTCGCAGCGCTCGGACCCGCGGTCGTGCTGGCGGTGCGCAACGCCGCGTATGGCCTCTCGCTTGTCCCGATCCTGCCGGGACGGCTGCGCAATCGGGCGATCGTCGCCCAACTGGTGATCGACGAGAGCACCGCGATGGCGCGCGCACAGGACGAACCGCGGGCAGCGTGGCATGCGTTCCTGGCTACCGGTGTCAGCGTCTGGCTGTGCTGGAATGCCGGCACATTAGCGGGCGCGCTGCTCGGCGGCGGGCTTGGCGACCCGCGCTCACTCGGCCTCGATGCGATGTTCCCGGCCGCGTTTCTAGCTCTCCTCGCGCCGCAGCTACGCCGGCCGGGCGCGCCCGTCGCTGCGGTCGCCGGAGCGATGATCACCATCGTCGTCCTTCCGTTCGCCCCGGCCGGCGTGCCCGTGGTCGCCGCGCTCGCCGCCGTTGTGCCAGGCGTACTCGTCGCAAGGGGCGTGACGGCATGACCGAGCGAGCATCGCAGGTGCGGGTGCACTCGCGCGGAGAGGTTGGCTGATGAGCTGGACTTTGCTCCTGGCCCTCGGGGGAGCCTCATATGCCCTGAAGGCGGTCGGTCCGGTTCTCGCCGGCGGCCGAGAGCTCGGGCCCCGAGTTCGCCGAACGCTCGACTTGGTCGCGGTGCCGCTGCTCGCTGCACTGATCCTTGTTCAGACGCTCAGCACCGGTCACCGGCTCGTCCTCGACGCCCGCCTGCCGGCTGTTGCCGTCGCCGCTGTTCTGGTCTGGCGGCGCGCACCATTCCTGGTCGTGGTACTTGCGGCGGCGGGCACGGCCGCCCTCTTGCGTGCACTCGGTTAGGCCGCGGCGACGAATCGTCAATCAGGAAGGGCAACAACGACGCGGTGCCGGCTGCCTACGCCAACCGGGTCGTGCGCATCGGCGGCGCGGCGGTGGGCGCGGTCAACAGCCAGCTCGGAAATGGATTCGGTCGGAAAACAACCATCGATCAGACCGTATGGCCGCCTGCTCCGATCACCCCAGAGGCGCTGGCGGCGTTGCCGCTGCCTGTCCTCGTCGTCGGCACGAATGGATCAACGGCTGCGGTCGAAACGGCGCGGACGCAGCTAGAGAAGGCCGTTCCTAGTCGGTTTCCTCCCGACCCGCTCTCGTTCATGAGCCCGGACTCCAATCGCCTCCTCGCCGGGCACAAGCAGCTGGCCAACGTCGTGATCCTCGTCAGCCGGCCGATCGCCGGCTGCAGCCTTGCCGTCGCTGTCGCGGCGGGACTCACTGAGCGCAAGCGTCCGTTCAGCGTCTTGCGGCTGACCGGCGTCTCCGTCGCGATGTTGCGGAGGGTCGTCGCGTTGGAAACCGTCGTACCGCTCGTCCTCACCGCGACAGTTTCGATCGCCGTCGGCTTCCTGGCCGCACAGCTGTTCCTGCGCGCCCAACTCGACCAAACCCTTGTCGCGCCCGGTCCCCAGTACTACCTGATCGTCGCCCTGGGGCTCCTCGCCGCGCTGGCGATTCTCGGCTCGACGTTGCCGATGTTGTCGCGGATCACGGGTCCGGACGCGGCCCGCTTCGACTGAGGCGCGGCGTACGTCGGAAGCTTCGGCGTGTCGAGCGAATGAGATCGACGTTGGCGGCCAGGATGATCGTCATGGCGAAGGTGACTCGGACCGAGCGGGCCGAGCCCTGCAGCCGGTGCGGCGATCCGGTCGAGGTTGACGTCATCACGACTGACGCGCTCGAAGGCATAGAGACCGAGGAAGCCCGTGCCTTCCACAAGGATGACCGCACCCGCGCCGATGAATTGTGCCAGCGGGGCCGGCAGCCCGCACTGATCTAAGGCATCGCGCAGGCTTTCCATCAGTGCACGCCCGGGTCGGTCGGCAGATTTCCGGTTATCCTGGAAGGGCCACGCGCAGGCAAATGTGTCGAAGCTGGTGATGGACATGACCGAGCGCGACAGGCCGATCCCTGACACCGAGTTACGACCAATCAACTGGATACGAGCGCGAGCGCTCATGATCTGGGGACCGGGTGAATCCTGGGACAATCCGTTAATGGGCACGAGGTTCGACCCGACCGTGCGGCAGCGCCGGGACCAGGCGCGTCGGGCCGCACGTCACTCCCGTCATGAGCATCGGGACGAGCTGCGGGAGCAACACCGCCTTGATCGCGCCCGCCGCTCGGACGAGCACTGCACGCCGGACGAGTAACCGCCTCGCTCGCCGAGGGACGAGAGGGCCCGAAGCGGTTGCTCTGGGCGTCGAACGCACGATTGAGCAGGATCCCGCTTTCGCCCTGCGCATTATCGTCGACATCGGAATCAAAGCACTATCTCCGGCCGTTAATGACCCGACGAGCGCGGTACAGATCCTCGATTATATTCAGACTTTCCTGCATCGGATCTGCACCGCGGACCTGCGGGATCAATACCCATACGCCGATCGCACGGGCATTCCGCGAGTTGAGATCCCAGGGCGCACCTGGGCGGTGTACCTGCAGCTGGCCGTCACCGAGATCCGAAGATATGGCACTCACTCAGTCCAGGTTTGCCGACGGCTGCGATCGCTGCTCAACGGCCTGCTCGTGGTGGCCGCGCCCCGATCGTCCCCAGGCCATTCAGGCTGAACTTTCGCTGCTCGATGAGAGCATCGCGAGCGGTTCCCCGATGCGGCTAGCCTGGCGATCGCGCGCGCGAGCGACCCGCAAGGCATCGGTGCGCCGACGATGGAGTGGACGTACACCTACCGAGGGCGGCGCCACTATGCCAGGACGCGATGCGAAACCTAGAGCACGACGTCTGCGAGCCGATCGATTTGATCGAGCGACGCGGTGGTCGGGTCGAAATACAATTCCGTGACTCCCGCGTCCCGGAACGCTTGCACGGCACCGCGGATCGCGGCCTCGGAACGAAGGGCGCCTTCGGCGACCATTTCAGCGTAGTCGCCGAGGAATCCGTAGTAGTCGCGCAGGTATTGGCGGGAATCCTCCTCGGCGTCAGCGCCAAGGGAGAAGTACGCGAGGGCCGCAAACCGCGGCTGCTCGATCCGACCGGCCTCCCGCCACGCGGCTGTCACCCGTTCGACCAGGGCGGCCGCGTGCTCAGGTGGCGCGCCTCCGATGGTCAATCCGACGGCCCAGTCAACGACCCTGCGCACCGCCTGGTCGCTGGTACCTCCGATGAGGATTGGTACCCGGCGGGCGTGGATCGGCGTTGGACCTATCGGTGGGGCGCTGCCGTTGACGCGCTCACCCCGCCACGCTTTGTGTAGCGTCTCCAGCTCGCGATCGAAATCACGACCTCTCGTGTGAAAGTCTCGGCCGGCAGTCTCGAAGTCGTCGGCTCGACCGCCCGGCGCGAGCCCAAGAGTCAAGCGGCCATCAGAAAGCTGATCGATGCTCGCGGCCGTTTTCGCCAGCAGCGGTGCCGGGTAGAGCGGGGCGAGCAGCACGTTTGTCAGCAGCTCGATCCGCGTTGTTGCGCCCGCCGCCGCGGCCAAGGTTGCAAGCGAGTCGTAGCTCGGATACGCCAGCCGGTCGATTGTGGCCAGCCCGGAGAAACCTCGGTCTTCGGCCCGCTTTGCCCACTCCACGAGACGAGTTCCGGGCGTGCCAGGTACCGGATTCGGTAGACCAATGCCGATCTTCATGCGGACTCCTTTGCTGCGATGACGGCCGGACCTACCCTGCCGGGAGCGGGCTCCGCACGGCAAGTGGCGCGCCAAGGAGGCCTAGGCTCAGTCGGATGAGAAAGCTCACGGTCGAGCAGGAGGGCGCCGTTGGTGCGCCGGCCCAACTCGTCTACCGGCTGATCGCCGATGACGAGCACCATCAGCGCTTCCTGCCCACCGGATTCTCGGACTTCAAGGTGTTGGAAGGAGGCATTGGGGCGGGGACTCTGCACCGGTTCACAGTCACTGCGGGCGGTCGCTCGCGGAAGTACACGATGCGGGTGGCAGAGCCGGAGCCGGGCCGGGTGATCACCGAGACCGACCAATCCTCCTCGCTCGTCACGAGCTTTACGGTCGCTCCATCCGGTGATACCTGCCGCGTGCTGATATCGACGACATGGAACGGTACCGGCGGAGTCGGCGGATTCTTTGAGCGACTCTTCGCGCCGCGTGTGTTGCGCCGGATGTATGCCGACGAATTAACGCGGTTGGATCGCTACGCACGTGAGCAGGCTGCTGCGGCGCCGTAACGCGGCCTCCGGGGCAGCGGATCAGATCGCGGTCAACCGCTGATGATCTTGGACTTGGTGTCGGTCCAGGCCCGGTTCAAGATCACGCTTGACAGCCAGACATGATCATGTTCGATAGACCCAGCAGAGCTGCGAAAACGGTAGGCAAGGTCTCCGCCCTAGGACGCGGTGTTTGTGAGGGCAAGCGCGCCAAGGTTGGACAGGATCTGAGTCCGTTTCGCCGCTGACAAACCCGACTTGTTGAGGCTCACCGCCACTGTTCGCTGGCCGGAAGAAGTGACCAGCAGCGGCACGTTGTAACCCGCGCCAAGCCCGCCAGTCAGGATCGTCCCGGGAACGTCCCCAACCGTCACCTGCGTCGCCGTCGCACCGTTGGCGACGTAGTCGGAGACCGTGCCGGCGGCTCGTTTCTCTGCTTGCGCTGGTGTGCCGTAAAGCGCGACGGTCATCTCGATCTGCGGTGTCGCGCCCTTTGGAGCGGCCGGAACGCCATACCGACAGTTTAGGTAGCTCAGGCGCCCGATCGACTTGTCTGGAACCCCCACGATGAAGGCCGTCTTCCCGCCGATCGTGTAGCCGGCGGT
This sequence comes from uncultured Actinomycetota bacterium, assembly GCA_963809815.1. GTDB lineage: Bacteria > Actinomycetota > Actinomycetes > Mycobacteriales > Jatrophihabitantaceae > CAVVJA01. Next base: position 271,224 of record CAWELM010000024.1, on the reverse strand, counting down.
CCGCTGAACGTCATACAACGTCAGTAGCGCATAGCAGTTCCCGGAGAACTTCGTCATCGGCGTGGCCGGCTGGCTTGGCGCGGCGCTACTGGAACTCGCCGACGACGACGCCGAGGAGCTTTGGCTGCCTGGTCCGGAAGCCGTGATAGTCACCGTATGGTTGGACGACGAGTTCGACGACGACCCGCACGCTGCCAGCGCGGCAGCCGCCACGCCAACCGCGAATAGCCGCGCGATCTTCGCCGACCGGGCCAAGCCGCCCTCCGAATCGCCGAGCGTCCGCCGGGTCAGATTCCACATCGCAGCACCGATAGCCCCAATCCGTGTCACCCGGCCAGCCTGACCGACCACTCATCAAACAGTGCGGAGACACGCCCTACCGTCGTGAGCCTAATGTGCTTGTGCCGGATGTGCTGGCGTTTCGCGACGGAGATTCATGTCTGGTGCGAACCGCCGCTTTCCGGTAGACCGATGTTAGACGGGTGCGGTCACGGTGACCGGCCGCCAACCGGATAGCGAGAGGGAGATATGCCAGACTTCGATGACATCAAGAAGATGGCCGACGAGCACGACGACCAGGTGGACGCTGGCATCGAGAAGGCCGGCGACATGGCCGAGTCGAAATTCGGCCATGGCGAGCAGATCGATCAGGTCGTCGAGAAGGCGCAGGACGCCACCGGTAGCGACGATCAGCAGTAGCCGAAACCGCGACGAGCGGTTCGCGCGAGATTGACCCAGCCCGCAACCGATTCTCTAGAGTTGATCTTGGATGCAAATCCAACCGGCAGGGTAGGTCCAGGAAGCATCGGCCTCAGGGATAGGTGCAGCCTTAGGCGACGTCGACTCGACTCACGGCTTGATCGCGAAGAAGACGAAGCTAGCGAACACCACAATGTGCACGCCGGCTTGCATGAGGGTCGCCCGTCCCGGGACCACCGTGAGCATCGCGACGACGACCGTAAGCACCAACAGCACGATCTGAATAGGAGCAAGCCCCAGCACGATCGGTCCGCTGAGCCAGATCGAGGCAAAGGCAATCGCCGGGATAGTCAGGCCGATGCTCGCCATCGCCGAGCCGAGCGCCAGGTTGAAGCTCGTCTGGACTCGGTCCTGACGGGCCGCCCGTACTGCGGCGAGAGTCTCCGGCAACAGCACCAGCAGCGCGATGATCACGCCGACCACCGACGGCGGAAACCCGGCTGCGGCAACGCCGGACTCGATCGATGGCGACTCCACCTTGGCCAACCCGACGACTCCGACAAGGGAAAGCAACAACAAGACGAGACTGACGACCGTCGCTCGAACGGACGGCGGTACAGCATTGGCATCCGCCTCGTCGATGGCGTTCCCGCTCGGCGTGACGGGCAAGAAGGACTCACGGTGTCGGACCGTTTGCGCGAAGACGAACAGTCCGTAAAGGGCAACCGACACGAGCGCCGCGAAGGCCAATTGCGACCCCGAGAACTCTGGTACGGCGCGACTAGTCGTGAAGGTCGGCAACACGAGACACAACGTCGACAGCGCCGTCAACGTCGCTAAGGCCGCGCGGGCGCCCTCCGCGTTGAACAGCACGACGTGCGTTCGCACCGTCGCGACCAACAAGGACACGCCTATGACGCCGGAGCAGGTGATGATCACCGCGGAGAACACCGTGTCTCGCGCCAGGGCCGACGCCTTGTCACCGCCCGAAACCATCAAGGTCACGATCAGAGCCACCTCGATGACGGTCACCGCGACGGCTAGAACCAGCGAGCCGAACGGCTCGCCCACTCGATGGGCGACGATCTCAGCGTGATGGACGGCGGCCAGCACGGCCCCGGCCAGCACAAATGCCACCAGTACGACTGCGACCACCGGCAGATGACGCCCCCACGTCACGGCCAGGACGATGAGCCCGAGAAGGGGTGCGATGGCGGTCCAGTCTCGGTACACAGGACGATCCGCGGCGGCCACGGGATCACCTTGCCCTACCGCGACTGGCACCGATGCCGGGCGTCCGATCAATAGAATTCGAAGGAGACGTCCGAACCACTGGGCGCATCTGCCGATAATTGGTTATGAGCGTTCTGCATCGTGCTGACCTCGATGTCGCGGTGACCGGCCACGCCGACCACGCGAATGCCGATCTCCCAGCGGTGTCCGCATGACCGCGGAAACGCTGATCATCGACGGCTGCGCGATCGCCACGGTCGATGACCTCGACCAGGAGTACGCCAGCGGGCACCTCGTGATCCGGAACGGGCGCATCGACGTCGTTGGTGATGGACCCGCACCGGCCGTCGACGGAGCGCGTCGCGTCGACGGCTCGGGCTGCCTGGCGACGCCCGGCCTCGTGAACGTCCATCACCACTTGTACCAGTGGATTACTCGTGGCTATGCGCAGGACGGGACGCTGTTCGAATGGCTGACCGCGCTGTATCCCGTCTGGCGCCACCTGGACACCGAGCTCGAATATCACGCTGCTCGCGCCGCCCTTGCGAGCCTGGCCCTCTCCGGATGCACCACGACGACCGATCATCACTACCTGTTTCCCCGCGATGGTGGCGACGTCTTCGCCGCGGAGGTCGAAGCGGCGAGGCAGATCGGACTGCGATTTCATCCAGGTCGAGGATCGATGGACCTCGGACAGTCGCGGGGCGGCCTACCGCCGGACGACGTCGTCGAGGATCGAGATGAAATCCTCGCCGCGTGCGAGCACGCGGTAGCGACGTACCACGATCCCGCACCAGACTCGATGCTGCGAGTAGCCCTAGCGCCCTGTTCACCGTTCTCGGTGACCGGTGACCTCCTGCGTGAGTCGGCCGACCTCGCCCGCCGGCTAGGCGTTCGGATGCATACCCATCTCGCCGAAACCGTCGACGAGGCCGAGTTCTGTCTGGGCAAGTTCGGCTACGGCCCGGTCGACTACGTCGAGCAGATGGGCTGGCTCGGCGACGACGTCTGGCTGGCGCACTGCGTACACCTGTCGTCGAGCGATATCGCGAAGTTCGCCGCCTCCGGCACCGCGGTCGCTCATTGCCCGAGCTCGAACGGTCGACTCGGTTCAGGCATCGCCCCGATCCCCGAGCTGCTCGCGAGCGGCACACCGGTCGGGCTGGGCGTGGACGGGGTCGCTTCGAACGAGCATGGTGGGCTAGCCGGCGAGCTGCGCCAGGCCGTGCTCGTCGCGCGCTGCCGCAAAGGTCCGAAGGCACTCACCGTCCGCCAGGCGCTGCGGGTCGGCACGATGGGCGGTGCTCGGTGCCTCGGACGACAGGACGAGATCGGCTCACTGCAGGCCGGAAAGCTGGCTGACATCGCCCTGTGGCGGATCGACGATCTCGGGCATGCGGACATCGCCGATCCGGTGTGCGCCATCGTTCTCGGGCCGCCCGCGACTCTGCAGTTGCTGCTCGTTGGTGGTTCGGTGGTTGTCGAGGCCGGCGAGATGCGCAGGGTCGACAGCGAATCGCTGGCGAGACATGCCCGCGACTCGGCCCGCGAGCTTGCTCGCCGCGCCGGGGTGTCCTCCGCCGGTTAGCCTTCTGGGCGGATTTCGCTGACTTGCTTGTCCGGTCGCACCCCGCGCCACGACGGATGTCGGAGGCGGCCATCTCCGGTCCACTCGGTGAACCTGACCTCACCGACGAGGCGTGGACTCACCCAATGCGCCTCGCGGGCGATCACATTGGGCACGGCATCGGCAAACGGTGAGGTCCGCCGCGAAAGTTTCCGCAGTCGCGTCATGAGATCAGCAAGCGCGTCCTCGGTGAAGCCGGTTCCTACGTTGCCGATATAGCGCAGCCCTTCCTCGCTCGGCAGGCCGAGCAGCAGCGAGCCGATCGTGCCATCGCGTCGTCCTTGACCGGGCCGCCAGCCACCGACGACGACTTCTTGGGTGCGAATGTTCTTGATCTTCACCCAATCCGGCGACCGGCGACCGGGGAGGTAGCGCGACGAACGCCGCTTGGCGATGATCCCTTCCTGGCCCCGTCGCTGACTTCCCCGAAGGGCCGTGGCGCCGCTGCCGCGCAGGACCGGTGGCGTCCGCCAGTGCGCGCCCTCCAGCTCGAGTCCGTCAAGGAGCTGCCGCCGGTCGGAGTAGGGAAGCTCGAGTAGCCATCGGCCATCGAGGTACAACAGGTCGAAGATCAGGTAGACGACGGGATCTTGGTCCGCGAGCCGGCGCGCCTCAGACGCGCTGGCGACGTGCATGCGTGGCTGCAGTCGGCTGAAGCTCGAGCGTTGATTCTGGTCGAGGACGGCGAGCTCGCCGTCCAGGACAGCCTGCGTCGTCCCCAACTGTGCGCCGAGCCTCCGCACTTCGGGGTAGCTCACAGTGATGTCCCGGTCGTTGCGGGACCACAGCGTGATCCGGCCGCCATCGATTTCGCAGATCGCGCGTACGCCGTCCCATTTCACCTCGAACGCCCATTGCCGGTCCTGCGACGCCGGCGGGAGGCTGCCCGGAGTGGCCAGCATCGGTGCGACGCGGCGCGGCGGTACCCAATCGGGGTGCGCTGGGGCGTCCATGCGATGCATGATCCAGTTCTTGCCACCGGTGTGGATCAGCACGAACCGGCCTTGCGTGCGATCGCCGTTCAGGACGACCTTGACTTCGCGGTCCGACCATTCCTCCAGCTGGTAAGTACCGCGATCCCAGATCGATACGGTTCCCCCGCCGTACTCTCCCGCCGCGATCGTCCCGTGGAAGTCGAGGTATTCCAGCGGATGGTCCTCCGTCTGCACAGCAAGATGGTTCCGCCTGGTGTCCTGGGGGATGCCCTTGGGGACAGCCCACGACACGAGCACCCCGTCTCGTTCCAGCCGGAAGTCCCAGTGCAGCGCCCGGGCGTGGTGTTCCTGAACCACGAAGCGACGGCCGTCGACTGCGTGGGCCGGCGGAGCGGTCGGAATCGGCTCCGGCGTACTGCCGGCCCGTCGCTTGCGGCGATACTCGGCCAGATCGCGTCCGGTCACCGGCGTCCCCCTTGTCGAGCCGGAAAGTGACTGGCTGCGCGCAAGCAGGCGATCAACACCTCGAGACCGGGAACGACCCGGTCCTCGGTGATCATGCCGTACCCGAGGACCAGCCCGTCTGGAACCGGTGGGTCTTCGCAGTAGTCGGCGAGCCGGATCACCCGGACGCCGCGGGCCTCGGCGGCCGCTATCGCCGGTGCGAGATCAAGTCGCCGTGACTCGCGGACCCGCGCGCACACATGGAGGCCGGCGACCGACGGCAGGACGTCAAGGAGATCGGCTGCCTCGCTCCCGAGGGTGCTCATGAGCTTCGCGTGACGTACGGCGTAGATCCGGTTGGCCCGGCGGACGTGCCGGGCAAATTCGCCGTCGTTGATGAATCGCGCCAGAGCGCGTTGCGACGTGGGGTCGCTGTGCCAGTCGGCCAACTGCTTGGCCATCCTGAGGGCCTTCCGGAGCGAGGCCGGCGCGACCAGGAAACCCATACGCAGGGCCGGAAGCATCGTCTTGGCGAAGGTGCCGACATATACCACGCGACCCGAACGGTCGAGGCTCTGCAGCGGTTCGAGCGGTCGGTGCGCGAATCGGAACTCGGCGTCGTAGTCGTCTTCGATGATCACGGCTCCGTGTGCTTCGGCCCACTCGAGCAAAGCCGTGCGCCGCCCCAGCGACATCGACATTCCCATCGGGAATTGATGGGACGGAGTCGTATAGACGAGTCGTGCCGAGGCAGGGAGTCGCGTTACGTCGAGCCCCTCGGTGTCCACCGGCACACCCACCACCCGCGCTCCGTGCGTGCGGAACAGCTGGCGCGCCGCCGGGTATCCGGGCTCCTCAACGGCCACGGTGTCGCCGGGTTCGACCAGTACCCGCCCGATGAGGTCGAGCGCCTGCTGGGCCCCGTTCGTGATGAGTACGTCCGAGCCGGCCGCGCGGACGGACCTTGACACCCCGATATGCCTGGCGATCGCCTCCGTGAGCACGGGTTGACCGCTCGGCCCGACATACTCGCCTCGGCCGATGCCAGTTCGGGTGAGCTCGCGATTGAGGAGGCGACGCCACACATCGAGCGGGAAGATGCTCACATCGGGCATGCCAACGCGGAAGTCGTAGCGTGCGCCCACGCCCGAGAGGGCCGGGAACGGACGGACAGATTCCCACACCGCGCGGGGACGGACCGCGGTCCCCGGAGGTGCGGACCGGCGACGCGGCGTTCGTTCGGCGTCCCGGCTGACGAAGGTGCCCGCTCCCACCCGTCCCACGACGAACCCTTCGGCGATGAGCCGGTCATACGCTCCGGACACCGTGCTGCGGGAGACGGACAGCCGCTCGGCGAGCTCCCGGGTCGGCGGCAGCCGCTCGCCTGGGCGTAGCCGGCCATCGATGATGGCGTCTTGCAGTTGGCGATAGATCCGTTCCGTCCGGTCGCCAGTGCCGTCGAGGCTGATGTGCACCTCCATCCGCCGACCCTATATTGGCCCATAAATGATGGTCGGCATTGGACCTTCTTAGACGCCAATCCCGTGCTTACGGTGGCACCTGTGACAACGAGGCATCAGCAGCGCGTGGTCAACCTCACGCAGGCGCGGGCGTGGGTGGTCACACCCGTTCGTCGCAGCGATTACGAGCAGTGGGCGGCGCTGTTCCGCGCGTATGCGCGGGTCCACCACGTCCAGCCGAGTCCGGAGACGATCGAGGCAGTGTGGCGCAGGCTGCACGATCGCGACGATGTCCTACAGGGGCTGGTCGTACGCCGGACCTACAGCGGGCCGCCGGTTGGGATGGCGCACTATCGGGCGTTCCCGCAGACATTCGGCCCGAAACAGGGCTGCTTCGTGGACGATCTCTTCGTAGATCCCGACGCCCGGGGCGAAGGCGCGGCCTCGGCCGTGCTGGCCCACTTGCGGCGCCGAGCCAGGGTTCGGGGCTGGGGGGCCGTGCGATGGTTGATGGCTGCCGACAATCGGCGCCCTCGCACGGTTCATGAGGGCACCGCTGCGCGGGCACCGTGGACCGCCAAGGACGGGTGGGTCGCCTGACCGACGACGACGGGCCAGCGATGGCGGCCGGTCGACGCCATCGTCGGTCGCGGGTAGGCGTAGTGGTACTACGGTCGGCATTGACGACCACTCGCCCCAGAGAGGAACACGATGCCCACACGCACCGCGCATACTGCCTGGACCGGCGGGCTGCAGGACGGGTCCGGACAGGTCGACCTCCGCAGCTCTAAGGTTGGCACGTTCGACGTGTCCTTTCCGAAGCGGACCGCAGAGGACGCCGGCGGCACGACCAGTCCGGAGGAACTGATCGCGGCGGCGCACTCGTCCTGTTACGCGATGCAGTTGTCCGGACTGATAGCGGCTGCGGGCGGTACGCCAAAGAGCTTCGACATCACCGAGAATGTCTCTCTCGGGCCCGATCCGGCTGGCGGTCTCCGGCTCACCGGCATCGCACTGACGGTGCGGGGTGAGGTCGAGGGCCTCGACGCTGACGGCTTTGTGAAAGCGGCGGAACAAGCGAAAGTGTCATGTCCGATCAGCAAGGCATTGACCGGCGTCGATATCACCGTTGATGCGTCATTGGAGTAAAGTTCACGCCACGCATACGTCGGACGTCACCGACATCACGTCGGATCGCTCCGATTCCGGTGCGCCCGGGCCGACCCTCGGATCACCGGCTCTCCACATCGACGTGGTTGCTTACCGGCTACCGACCGTGGACCGGGAAACACCAGTAGGCGTCGAGTCGGGCGGTCACTAAATGGACGCAGGGACTAGGGGGATCCGGCACCTGGGCCGTCGGCGCCGGGGCCGGGCGGACGATTTCGGCTCGGTCCACATCGTTCTACAGCCGATCATCGAGGTGGCGACCGGAGCGGTCGTGGCGGCGGAGGCTCTGGCTCGGTTCGCCGGAACCCCAGCCCCTGTGGAGCAGATCTTCGCGGTGGCCCACGCGTCCGGACGCGGCGCTGAACTCGAAGCCGCATGCATTCGAGCGGCTCTGCTCCGCCGGCCGGACCTGCCAGCAGGCGTGCGACTGTCCGTCAACGTGAGCCCGGACGCGCTGAGCCATCCCGCGATATCGGCGGCGTTCGCCGGTGATCTCGACGGCATCATCGTGGAGATCACCGAGCACGTGTCCTCGGATCCGTCGGCCGTTCGTTCGTCGCTCGACTGGCTGCGCGGACGCGGCGCCCAGGTGGCGGTCGACGACACCGGATCCGGGTACGCCGGGCTGCTGCGATTGGCCGCGCTCGATCCGGACATCGTCAAGCTCGACCGGACGCTCGTGACTGGTTTGCGGGACAGCCTGCCGCAGACCGCGATCGTAGAGGCGCTGGTCACGCTCTCGGCACGACTCGGCTGGCGGGTGCTCGGGGAAGGCGTCGAGTCGCTTAGCGACCTGGCCGCGCTGGCCGAGATCGGAGTCGACTACGCGCAAGGCACGATCATCGCCGCTGCGGCTGACCCGATGCCTCCCGTCGACCCCGCGGCGGTCGAGGCCTGCCGTACCGCCCGCACGCGGCTGCTGTCCGGAGCACCCCCGTACGACCACGTCGAAGGGGGCTTCGACGACCTGCCCGCCGCGGCCCGAACGGGTACGCCGCCGGCAGCCGATCTCGCCGATGTCGTTCAGAAGGCCGCTGGCAGCTACAACGTCGACCTCGTCAGCGTCTCACTCGTCGACGGCACTCGGTTGTGCACGGTGGCCTCCACCGATCCGAGCGTTGACGATCCGGCGTACCGGATCACCGACTTTCCGGCGCTTCGGCGCGCGCTCGACAGTGGCACGCTGATCGAAGCCCACCTGGCGGACGAGGACCTGCATCCGGCTGCGCGCCGCTACCTGACCGCCCGTGGGCTCGAAAGCCTGCTGATCGTGCCCATCATCGCGGACGGAGAGGCAATCGGCGTTCTCGATCTCAGCCGGCACGACAGCCGTCGATGGACGGCACGCGAAATCACCCGGGCCCGGCGGTTCGGGGAACAGTTGGGCCAGATCGTCACCGACCGGCCCGGCCCGACCGATGCCACGAGCAGCCAGGCAGAGGTCCGGCCCACTCGGTGAGCGACCAAGATCCGAACGCGCAGTCGAGACCGGACTGGGGCGAGCCGCGGACGAAGACCATAACCTGGCACGACCCGCTGTCCGCCGCCCAGATTGGCGCGACGATGGCCGGCCTCGACTATCTGCGCGCGATGCGAGATGGGGTACTTCCCGCGCCGCCCATAGCTGCCCTGTTCGGCATGCGGCTGGTCGACGTAGATGTCGGCACAGTGGCGTTCAGCTGCACTCCGGATGAGTCGGCCTACAACCCGATCGGCCTAATCCACGGCGGTCTGGTCTGCACCTTGCTCGATTCCGTTCTCGGGTGCGCGGTGCAGTCCACGCTGCCCGCCGGCGTCGGATACGCGAGCATCGAGATCAAAGTCAACTATGTGCGCCCGGTGCACGCCGATGGTCGTGAGCTCATGGCCTACGGGCGATTGACCAAGCCCGGCCGTCGGGTGGCATTCGCCGAAGGCGATGTCCGCAACCTCGATGGGCTGGTTGTGGCCACCGCCTCCGGCAGCTGCCTGATAGTGATGTCTGGCTGACTTACCCCTCGACGAGTCGAAGCGTCCAGAAGTCGGCCGCGAGACCGCTGTCGGTCAGGTAGGCGTAGGGCATGGTGAAGTAGCCCTCTTGCCCCCATCCGATGCCCCACGAATTGCGGACCCGGAATCGCTCATCGGCGTCGTCGTAACCCACCGCCACCACCGCGTGCCCGCCGAGCACCGACTCGTCCGGTGACGGCATCGGCACAACACCGGTCTTGGCGACGTCCTGACTCTCGAAGCTCTCGTACACCGTGAAGCCGAAGACGAACGGGAATCCCTCCGCGAGGCACCCCTTCATCTGTTCGAGGGTCCGAGGCACCCGCTGGTAGCTCGTGGCCTGGTGGGTGAGGGCATCGGTGTAACAGGCCGCCGATGGCTTATCGGCAAACTTGGTGATGTCGTACGGCCAGGCGGTCTCGGGGCAGACCCCCTGGCGGACGAGGGTCTTCACGCCGTCACGGATCTGCGCGCCGCTGTCGGAACTCACGGTTCCTTCGAGGCGCCGCTCGTTGTAATAAATGAACAGTCGAGAGGGAATGAAGTCGGGCAGATTCTGTTTGAGCAAATCGAATTCGAAGGCAGCGGCGAGCGCGTTCCCGGTGCAGCTACCGAGCTGCCCCTGGTCGTACACCGGGCCGAAGTCCGACGTGAGGTCCACCATGGCCGGGAGGGCTGCCACGGTCGGCCGCGGTGCCGCGTAGATGAGGTCGCGTGCGTCCGGTAGATCACGCACCCAGCCGTATCGAGAGATCATTCGCGGGGTTGGAGCAGTAGGCGTGTCCGGCGTAGCGCCGGCAGAGTCATCAGTCATGGCCATACGATGACGACGCTGGGGCGGCACGTAAATAGGTCGCGGCGCACCGTGCCCCAACGGGCAACTGACAGTGTGTTGGATCGTCCGAATCATCCGCATCAGATGGGATCTCGTCGGTGGACGCCGGCTACTCAGGAACACCGCTACCTCGCAAGCTCGGTATCGGCCCAGGAAGTCGAGTGCTGTTGGTGCGCGCGCCGTCGACACTCGAGCTGGCTCCGTTGCCGGCCGGTGCGATTGTTCACCGCCGCCGCACCGGCGGTCTTTACGACGTAGTCCTGCTGTTCGTGATCGAGCGGCACGCGTTGGCGGAGCTCTTCGAGAAGCTCACCGGCTGCGTGGTGGCGAATGGTGCCGTGTGGGTGTGCTGGCCGAAACGGGCCAGCGGAGTGGTCACAGATCTGACCGAGAACGTTGTTCGTGAGCATGGCCTGCTCGTTGGACTCGTTGACGTGAAGGTCGCGGCGATAGACGCAACGTGGTCGGGCTTGAAATTCGTGCGACGCCTCGCCGACCGGGTGGCGGCAGACAGCTCCCGTTAGGCCCGGACTCGCTGACAGCAGCGGCCAAGGTCGACATGCTTGGATGCTTGGATGAGCCAGTCCGCCCCGCCAATGGACGGTCCACCGTCCGATGCGGTGCCGGAGTTCGGGCGCATCGTGTCGACCGCGCTGACCAAGGTGTTCGGTGGCCGCATTCGGGCCGTCGATCACTTGAGTTTCGCCGTGGAGCCAGGTTCGGTCACCGGATTTCTCGGACCGAACGGTGCTGGCAAGACGACCACGCTGCGGATGCTGCTCGGCCTGGTGAAGCCGACCTCGGGAAGCTCGACGATCAACGGCGTCCCATACCACCAACTGGACAAACCGTTGACGGTCGTGGGCGCCGCTCTGGAATCGTCCAGCTTCCATCCCGCCCGCAGCGGCCGAAATCACCTGCGGGTCATGTGTGCCGCGGCGGGACTTCCGGACCAACGCGCGGACGAAGTCCTCGACCTGGTCGGATTGCGCGACGCCGGCAAACGGAAGGTCCGCACGTATTCGATGGGCATGCGGCAACGGCTAGCGCTAGCCGCGGCCCTCATCGGCAATCCACATGTCCTCATGCTCGACGAGCCGGCGAACGGACTCGATCCCGAAGGCATCGTCTGGCTACGGACATTCTTTCGCCACCTCGCTGCGCAAGGACGGACTGTGCTGGTCTCGAGCCATCAGCTCAACGAGGTACAGGAGTTCGCCGACCGCGTCGTCATCCTCGACCACGGTCGGCTGATCCGCTCCGGTTCCATCGCCGAGTTGACGGCCGGCACCGACACCGTTGTCGTGCGCACGCCGCAGGGGCAGCAACTGGCCGATGCGCTCTCCCGCCACGACGTGCGCTGGGAAGCGACGGAGGACGGGGCGCTCCGAGTGCGAATCGACAACCCGGCGACCGTTGGTCATATCGCATTCCAGGCCGGCGTGGAGCTGCACGAGCTGCGGGTGGATCGATTCGATCTCGAGCAGTTGTTCTTCTCACTGACACGGGGCGAGTACGCCACGGCCCAGCCGACCGAGCCGAACCCGGAGGCCGCCCCGTGACCGGCCTCGTCAAAGGCGAGTTCCGCAAGCTCCTGACCACGCAGGTGTGGTTCTGGATGCTGATTGTCGCGATGTCCCTGACGGTGCTGGGCGTTGTCGGCACCATCCTGGGAGCGGAGAGCGATGCCATACTCCAGGCCCAGGTGCGCGACGTGTTCGTTGCCAGCTCCGCGGCGTTTACCTACGTGCCCCTGTTCGTTCTGGGCGTTCTCGCCATCACGACCGAATTCCGCTACCAGACGATCACTCCGACGGTACTTACCACGCCGTCGCGGTGGACCTTGATCACCGCCAAGATCATCGCTTACGTCATCGTCGGCATCGCGTATGCACTCGCCTGTCTGATCATCGAGCTGGCAGTTGCCTTGCCGTGGCTCGCGGCCCGGGGCATCGACTACTCGTTGAGCGACCAGCTCGGCGCATTGCTCGCGGTGTTCGCGGTATTGACGCTGTTCACCCTGCTCGGGCTGGGCGCGGGGGCTCTGCTGAAGAACCAGGTCGTCGCGGTGAGCGTCGGCGTCATCTTCATTGTGGTATTCGCCAACTTGATCCTCGTTATTCCGGGACTCAAGTACGCCTACGCCTACCTGCCGACCGGCCTGGTGAACGCTGTCGTTACCCGCAGCGACGCCGAGCGCACGTTCAACGACGTCACGCTCCTGGCGCCCGGTACGGCCGCCGTCGTGCTCGTGGTCTGGGGCATCGGCATGGCGCTGCTGGGCGCCGGCATCACGATGCGTCGCGATATCACGTGATCGGCAATGCGCGAGCATTTCAGCCGGCACCGACTGGAGCCCAGCTCCAGCGGAATCCGGCCCCACCGGACCATGGCGCTGTGCGCGCTCGTTGTGACGATCCTCACCAGCTGCGGGGTCGGGCGGCCGTCGGGATTCACTGCCCGCAGCAACGCCACCTGTGCGGACGCGAGCGCGGCGATCACGAAGCTCCGCGCGGCCAGTGACCCGAGCGCTGCGCTTCGCTATGCACTCGACCGATACGTGATCGTCGAGAAGGCGGTCGCCACGCTGATCGATTCGCCGCTCCCGGACGGTCAGAGCGGCCGCGAGCTACGCAACCGCTGGCTCCAGCCGGCTCGGACGTCACTCGGGACCGCGACCGTTGAGCTGGAACGCCTGCGCCAGGCCGTGCGACGCTCCGACCGCGATGCATCGGCCAGCGCTTTTACTTCGGCTGTCGTCACCGGCACGGTCGGCGTCGATGCCGGCTACCTGACCGCGCAACGGCTTGACAAGTGCGCCGCGTTGTTCACGCCGACCGTCCCAGCGACGACGTGGTAGCGACGGCACGAGGCCGGGGCCCGCGATTGACGCGGGCGTAATCTGGGAAGCCGATCGACTCAGCAAATAGTCGACTCCTCTCGACAGTAGACGACAACGGCGAGGCCAACGTGGTGAGCACGGAGCAGTCCGAAGCCAACCCATCGAGCCCGGCCGCGGGCGGCAACTTCGGCGCCAATGAATGGCTCGTCGAAGAGATGTACGAGCGGTACCGGCGCGATCCCGCGAGCGTCGATGCGGCCTGGCACGACTTCTTCGTCGACTATCGGCCTGCGGACGCAGCCCAGGCCCAGGACGGCCTGGCCGTCCGGCCGGCCACCACCGAGACGAAATCCGATGCGGTGCCCAAGGCGCCCGAGCCGGCAACGGCTCGAGTGGCGCCGACCGAATCGGGTCGAGATGGACAGGTCGCGACCGTCGCGAAGGAACCCCGGCCGGCCCCCGCTGCGCCGAGCCCAGAGCCCCGGCCCAGCGCCGCACCCGCCGTCGTAGGCGATGCCGCCAGCCCGCTGCGGGGCGCCGCGGCGCGCGTCGTCGCCAACATGACCACGTCCCTTACCGTGCCGACAGCGACGAGTGTCCGCGCCGTGCCGGCCAAGCTGATGGCCGACAACCGGGTCGTGATCAACAATCATCTGCGCCGGGCGCGCGGCGGCAAGATCAGCTACACCCACCTGATCGGGTACGCGATCGTCAAGGCGCTGGCCGACAACCCCGAAATGAACACCCATTTCGCCGAGATCGACGGTCGGCCGACGCTGGTGACGCCCGAGCACGTCAACCTGGGAATCGCCATCGACCTGGTCGGCAAGGACAATGCCCGGTCGTTGATCGTTGCGAACATCAAGCGCGCCGAGACCATGTCCTTTGCCGAATTCTGGAGCGCGTACGAAGACATCATTCGGCGGGCTCGGAGCGGCAAGCTCAGCGCGGACGACTTCGCCGGCACCACGATCACCCTCACGAACCCCGGCACCATCGGCACGAACCATTCCGTGCCGCGGCTCATGGAGGGCCAGGGGACGATCATCGGCGTCGGCGCCATGGAGTATCCGGCCGAGTTCAGCGGCATGAGCCGAGAGATGCTCGCCGAGCGGGCCATCAGCAAGATCATGACGCTGACCTCGACCTACGATCACCGCATCATTCAGGGTGCTCAGTCCGGCGAGTTTCTCCGCCGAGTCCACGAGTTGCTACTCGCCGACGAGTTCTACGACGAGATCTTCGCGGCGTTGCGCATTCCCTACGAGCCGGTGCGGTGGTTGGTCGACCGGGAGTTCACCCACGAGGGCCAGATCGACAAGAGCGCCCGGGTGATCGAGCTGATCAATGCCTACCGCACCAACGGCCATCTAATGGCCGACACGGATCCGCTCGAATACACGGTCCGCACACATCCAGACCTGGATATCGCCCGGCACGGACTGACGCTGTGGGATCTGGACCGCACATTCCCGGTCGACGGCTTTGCCGGCGAGAAGGTCATGAAGCTGCGGGACATCCTCGGCGTGTTGCGGGATGCGTACTGCCGCAGGGTCGGCGTCGAATACATGCACATCACCGACCCCGCCCAGCGGCGGTGGTTGCAGTCGCACATCGAGATCAAGAGCACGATCCCGAATCGGGAGGAGCAGCTCCACATCCTCGGCCGGCTCAATGCGGCCGAGGCCCTGGAGACGTTCCTGCAGACCAAGTACGTCGGCCAGAAGCGGTTCAGCCTGGAAGGCGCCGAAACGGTAATCGCCTTGCTGGACGCGGTCCTGTCCCAGGCCGCAGACCAGAGCTTGGACGAGGTCGTTATCGGTATGCCGCACCGTGGGCGACTGAACGTGCTGGCGAATATTGTCGGCAAGCCGTACGGGAAGATCTTCAACGAGTTCGAGGGAAACATCGACCCGGGAACAGCGCAAGGCTCCGGCGACGTGAAGTACCACCTCGGCTCGAAGGGCACGTTCCGCGCGCCAAGCGGCGCCCAGGTCGCGGTCTCCTTGACCGCCAATCCGTCGCACTTGGAAGCCGTCGACCCGGTCCTCGAGGGCATCGCCCGGGCCAAGCAAGACAAGCTCAACAAGGGCGAATCCGGCTTCACCGTGCTTCCGCTCTTGATGCACGGTGACGCGGCGTTCGCCGGGCAGGGCGTCGTCGCCGAGACCCTCAACCTTTCCCAGCTGCGCGGCTACCGCACCGGTGGCACCGTGCATGTCGTCGTCAACAACCAAGTGGGCTTCACGACTTCACCGTCCGCGTCGCGGTCGAGCCTGTACTGCACAGACATCGCCCGGATGATCGCCGCGCCGATCTTCCACGTCAACGGTGACGACCCCGAGGCGTGCGTGCGGGTGGCGAAGCTCGCCGTCGACTATCGACGAGAGTTCAAAAAGGACGTCGTCATCGACATGGTGTGCTACCGGCGGCGAGGTCACAACGAGGCCGACAATCCGTCGTTCACCCAGCCGATGATGTACGACATCATCGACAACAAGCGCAGCGTCCGGAAGCTCTACACCGAGGCTCTCGTCGGCCGGGGCGACATCACGCTCGAAGACGCCGAGGCGGCGTTGAAGGATTTCCAACAGCAGCTGGAGAAAGTCTTCGTCGAGACCCGGAACGCGAGCGGACGGGCCCGGCCGGAACGGCAGCTTGACCGGCTGAGCCCAACCCAGCCCGTCAGCACAGCCGTCAGCGCCGAGGTGCTCAAGCGCGTTTCCGACGCCTACGCGAACCCGCCGGACGGTTTCGCCGTCCATCCGCGGCTGAAGCCGCAGATAGACCGCCGGGTGGCCATGGCGAGCGCCGGCGATGTGGACTGGGCCACCGCGGAGCTCTTCGCGTTCGGGTCGATCGTGCTCGAGGGTCACCCCGTTCGACTTGCCGGCCAAGACTCGAGGCGCGGCACGTTCACCCAGCGACATGCCGTCCTGGTGGATCGCCATACCGGGGCGGAGTACACGCCGCTGCGCCATCTCTCCGCTGATCAGGCGCCGTTCTGGGTGCATGACTCGCTGCTTTCCGAGTTCGCCGCCATGGGTTTCGAGTACGGCTACTCGGTCGCCCGGGAGGACGCTCTCGTCTGCTGGGAGGCACAGTTCGGCGACTTCGCCGATGGGGCGCAGACCATCGTCGACGAGTTTGTGTCGTCTGGTGAGGTGAAGTGGGGTCAACGTTCAGCGGTCTCGTTGCTGCTGCCGCATGGGCATGAGGGGCAAGGGCCGGATCACTCGTCCGGGCGTCCGGAGCGTTTCCTGCAGTTGTGCGCCGAGAACAACATGACGGTGGCGACCTGTTCTACCCCGGCGAACTATTTCCACTTGCTGCGGCGGCAGGCGTTGTCGCCGGTACGGCGCCCGTTGATCGCGTTCACCCCCAAGTCCCTGCTCCGGCACAAGGCGGCAGTGAGCCAGATCGACGATTTCACCGACGGGCAGTTCAACCCGGTCATCGGTGACTCAACCGTTGACCCGGCGAGTGTCCGCCGGGTGCTGTTGTGCTCCGGCCGGATCTATTACGACCTCGCGGCGGTCCGCGCCCAGCAGTCGCGTACGGATGTCGCCATCGCCCGCGTAGAGCAGCTCTACCCGTTGCCGGCCGAGGCTATCCGGGCCGAGCTCGACCGTTACCCCGATGCCGAGATCGTCTGGGTGCAGGAGGAGCCGGCGAACCAGGGAGCGTGGCCGTTCATGGCGCTCAACCTGCCCGAGCACCTCGGCGGTCGACCCCTGCTTCGGGTGTCCCGGCGCGCCGCCGCCTCGCCGGCGGTCGGTTCGACTCAGGTTCACGAGACGCAGCAACGCGAGGTGCTGGCCACCGCGTTCAACTGACGTCCACGGGCGCTCATCGGGTTCAGGATCATCGGACCGCGGAGGCCGAGGCGGTGCGGCCTCGCTTGGTCGTAGGAAGGTCCTTCGGAGTGGGGCCGCTGGCTCGGTCGTGCTCTTGGACTGATGCGCTGGAGCGACGATTCGTCCAAGATCATCAGTAGCGCGCTCCACGGTAGGGTTGGCGCCCATGGCGTTGCCACCTGACTCCAGCCGGCCCATCCAGTGGGGCATCCTCGGCGCCGGCAACATCGCGGCGACGGCCGGCGCCGACATCGCCCGCTCACCGGACAGCGCGGTGGCCGCCGTCGGCGCGCGCGACCGCGATCGGGCGGCGCGGCTGGCCAGCCAGCTGGGTGCCAGACGCGCCTACGGTTCCTATCGCGAGCTAGTCGCCGATGCCGACGTCGACGTCGTCTACATCGCCACCACGCACGCCCAGCACCATGAGCAGGCGTTGCTCGCGCTGGGCGCGGGCAAGCCGATCCTGGTAGAGAAGGCCTTCACGTTGAACGCCCGCCAGGCCCGCGACGTTGTCGCCGCGGCGCGCAAGGCCGGACTGTTCTGCATGGAAGCCATGTGGATGCGTTTCAACCCGCTGATCCGGCAGGCGGTCGACCTAGCTCGCGATGGCGCGATCGGCGACCTGATCAGCATTCACGCCGATCTGTCGGCGCTGTTTCCGTTCGACCCGCGTCATCGGCTTTACGACCTTGCCGCGGGCGGCGGAGCTCTCCTCGACCTCGGTATCTATCCGACCCATCTGGTCTGGATGTTCCTGGGCCAGCCCAGTCGCGTTCAGGCGATCGGCGCGCTCTCCCCCACGGGGTCGGACGCAACATCGGCCCAGCAATGGGGTTATCCCGGCGGCCAGTTCGCGCAATTGTCGTGCACGACCCTTGGCCGCAGCCCGATGACTGCGCTCGTTCAGGGCACCGTCGGGGCGATCACCCTCGATGGGCGGCTGCATCGGCCGACACAGCTCACGGTGCATCGTGGCGATCAGACCGAGGTCATCGCGGGCGAGCCAACGGGCTACGAGCTCGAGGTGGCCGAGGTGGAACGAGCGTTGCGCGCAGGCGAGACCGAGAGCCCGGTTGTGCCGTTGCAGGACACCGTGGAGATCCTCGAGGTCATCGACCAGGCCCGGGCCCAGATCGGGGTGCGCTACCCCGCGGACAGGGAGTAGCGGTGTATTTCACCGACCGGGGAATAGAGGAGCTGGCGCAACGCCGGGGAGGCGAGGAGGTCAGCCTCTCCTGGCTCGCCGATCGATTGCAGGTGTTCGTCGACGCTCATCCGGACTTCGAAGTCGCGATCGACCGCCTGGCTACCTGGCTCGCCCGCGCGGACGACGAGGACGACTGACCCCGCCCGATCGCCCCGTCCGCCCCAACCGAAAAGAGTGGCAAGAAGATCTGCGCGAGCGGCCCGATGGCGAGCGCGTATGCGACGGTACCTACCCCCACCGTGCCGCCGAACAGGTAGCCGGCGAGCAACACGGTGGCCTCGATGCCGGTACGCGTTGACCGGATCGACCATCCGGTCCGGCGCACCAGCCCAGTCATAAGCCCGTCCCGCGGACCGGGCCCGAAGTTCGCGCCTATGTACAGGCCCGTCGCGACACCGCACAGCACGACGCCACCTGCGAGGTAGCCGATGCGCGGCGCTAGCGGCTCCGGGGTCGGCAACAGCCGAAGCGCGCCGTCAATCGACAGTCCGACCAGTACCACGTTGCTGACTGTGCCGAGGCCGGGGAGCTGCCGCAGCGGAATCCAGGCGAGCAGGACGAGTACCCCAGCGACGATGACGACGGTCCCGATCGACCACCCGATCCGGCGCGACACGCCCTGATGAAAGACGTCCCACGGATCGAGTCCGAGCCGCGCTCGCACCATGAGGGCGCAGGACGCCCCGTACAGAATCAGGCCAATGTAGAGCTGAGCAAGCCGCCGCACCAGGCCGTTCATCGCCACAGCACCCACTATGTCGGGTAACGCCGCGCAGCGCGCCGACCAATTGGCACTGGATGGCCAGTCCAACAAAGCCAATCATGTGTGACAATGGCCCGGTGATTGTCGGTATGCCCCGGATGAGCGGCCGGGCCCTGCAGGCGCTCCTCCCGGACATCCGCGGGCTGCCCGGACCGGTCTACTCGGCGCTCTGCGACGCCATTGTGTCCCTTGTCCTCGACGGCCGGGTGGCGGCAGAGACTCGGCTGCCGTCCGAACGCGAGCTCGCTCTGCAGCTGCGGCTCAGCCGGGCCACCGTGACCGCGGCCTACGACCGTTTGCGAGCCCAGGGGTTCCTGCAGAGCCGAACCGGCGCCGGCAGCTACGTGACCCTGCCCGTTGGGACGCGACCGACGCCGTCAGCCGCGCGGTGGTCTCCGCCAGCAACGCACACTGACGAGATCGACCTGTCCTGCGCTGCTCTCCCGGCGCCGCCTGGACTTTTCCCCGGCGTGCTGATTGGTGCAGACGTCCGAATCGCCGAGCTCGGGCGCGGCAGCGGCTATGACCCGCTCGGGCTTCCCGAGCTGCGGGAAGCCATCGCGGCCCGGTTTCGGGCTCGTGGTGTCGCAACCGACCCGGACCAGATCATCGTCACGAACGGGTCGCTGCACGCGTTCGACCTGCTGCTCCGGTTGTTACTTGGCCCGGGTGACCGCGTGCTGGTCGAGCTGCCCACCTATCCCGGTGCGCTCGACGCGCTTCGGTCGAACGGAGCCAGAATCATGCCGGTCCCCGTCGCGCCGGGCGGAGGCTGGCAGGTCGGGCACATGCAGGCCACCCTCCGCCAGACCGCCCCGCGGCTGGCCCTGCTGATTCCCGATTTCCACAATCCGACCGGCGCGCTGGTCGGTGAGGACGACCGACGCGGCGTGCTACGCACCGCCCGCACGACCGGAACCACCGTCGTCATCGACGAGTCCTTCTTCGAGCTCGGTTATGACGGCACCCCCATAACCACGGCGGGTATCGACCCGTCGGTCGTCACGATCGGCTCGCTGTCCAAACCAGTCTGGGGGGGCCTGAGGCTGGGTTGGGTGCGCGGATCGACCGATCTGGTCCGTCGGCTGGCTGCCCAGCGAGCTGCGACGGATCTCGCCGGTTCGGCGTTGGATCAGGTCGTTGGAATCGAGCTCTTCGCTCGCTTGGACGAGATAGTCGAAGGACGCCGAGCCGAACTGCGTCCGCGCCGCGACGCCTTACTCGCGGCGCTGGCCGCGCAACTACCCGAATGGCAGGTACCAGTCCCCGCGGGCGGCTTGTCCGTCTGGGCGGAACTCGACGCGCCGCTGGCGACCGCGCTTACCGTGGCAGCCGCGCAATACGGCGTCATCCTGGTCTCGGGCTCCCGCTTCGGGATCGATGGCACGCTCGAACGTTTTCTGCGACTGCCGTTCTCACTGCCTATCCCGCGGTTGGAGGAGGCGGTGAGCCGCTTGGCCGACGCCTGGCACGGGCTTGACCGGTCGCGGGCCGAGCTACGCCAACTCGTCGTCGCCTGATCCTCCGACTCCTCACGGAGCCGTCGCCGCCACGCCCCGTCTCGGCTCCCGCACCACGCCTTCCCGTCGCGCCTGTTCCGCGACCGCGGCAGCTACGGCCGGTACGACCCGAGCGTCGAACGGCGTCGGCACTATCCGGTCCGGCTCCAGGAAGTCCGCCACGACGTCACCGAGTGCGGTCGCGGCGGCCAGCTTCATTCCCTCGGTGATCGTGCATGCGCCACAGTCGAACGCCCCGGCGAAAATGCCGGGGAAGGCCAGCACGTTGTTGATCTGATTCGGATAGTCACTACGACCCGTGGCATAGACGCTCGCGTGCCGGTGGGCGACGTCGGGCGCGACCTCGGGCCGGGGGTTGGCGAGCGCGAAGATGATCGAGTTGGCTGCCATGGTGGCGATTGCGTCCTCGGCGATGAGTCCCGAGCTGACGCCGAGAAACACGTCCGCGCCAACGAGCGCGTCCTCGACGCTGCCTACCAACCCGGCCCGGTTGGTAATGCGCGCCATCTCCGCCTTGATCTCGGTAAGTCCGGCTCGATCCAGGGAAAGGATCCCGCGCGAGTCGGCGACGGCCACGTCACCGATTCCGGCGGCGAGCAGCATCCGGGTACAGGCCACGCCCGCAGCCCCGGCGCCCGACACCACGACCCGCAGGTCGCCGATGTCCCGCCCGGTTACCCGGGCCGCGTTGCGGAGGGCAGCGAGCACCACAACCGCTGTGCCGTGCTGGTCGTCGTGAAAGACCGGAATGTTCAGACGCCGGCGTAACCGATCCTCGATCTCAAAGCACCGGGGCGCCGAAATGTCCTCGAGATTGATACCACCGAAGGACGGGGCCAGGCGCGTCACCGTATCGACGATCTCGTCCGGATCGGTCGTACTGAGCACGATCGGCACGGCGGACAGGCCCCCGAACTCGCGAAACAGGGCGGCCTTGCCCTCCATCACCGGCAGCGCCGCCGCAGGGCCGATGTTGCCCAGGCCGAGCACCGCAGTCCCGTCGCTGACAACCGCGACCAGTCGGGACCGCCAGGTATAGCGATCAGCGAGCGAGATGTCGTCCGCTATCGCCATGCACACCTCTGCGACACCGGGGGTGTAGGCAACCGAGAGCGATTCACGATCGACGAGCGGGATGGTGCTCGACACGGTGAGCTTGCCGCCTTCGTGCGCACGGAATACCCGGCTGGCGGGATCGAAAGTCACGGCACTTGCTCGACCTTCTCTGGGCGACCGCGAACGCTCTGATGCGGTGGAGATCATCGCGCGGGGTCACGGCGCAGGTCAGGAGCAGCGGGGATCGCCCGGTCAGACGAGTGTGGCATGGGTGATCGCACCGGGATAGGTGACCGTGACGTTCGCCATGATCAGACTCGAGCCGGAAGCCACCGCGTGCGGCGAGCCGTTTCTGACGACCACCTCCACACGATTCGCCCGACGACATCGGCCGGGCCGTGCGTCCGGCTGTCCCCGCCCGCAGTCTCGTTATCACTGCGAAGGTGCCAACCACTGCCGTCCCGCGAGACGGCCCGCTTTACCACCAGTCGCTCCGGAAGGTCGCGAAACCGCGCGAGCACGATGTCGCCCGAGCGGATGCGGTGGGTGTGGCGTACCACGACGACGTCACCGTCGTAGAGCGTCGGCACCATCGAAGGACCGCTGACCCGGACCCGCTGCCACGGCAACAGAACAGCCGACACAGCGTCCATGCTCCTCTCCGCGCTCAGAGTAGGGTCCACGAGGGAGTGTCCGACTACTGACAAGCAGGAGGTCGACCATGCGGTTGTTCCACCCCGTTGTCACGGCGTACGCGCATTGCGATCTGCCGTGCGGCGTGTACGACCCGGCGCAGGCCCGGATCGAGGCCGAGTCGGTGAAAGCGATCATGGAGAAGTACCAGGGCAACGACGACCCGGTCTTCCGCACCCGCGCGCTGATCATCAAGGAACAACGCTCGGAGCTGGTCAAGCATCATCTGTGGGTGCTGTGGACCGACTACTTCAAGCCCCCGCACTTCGAGAAGTACCCGCAGCTGCACGACCTGTTCAACCGGGCCACCAAGGCCGCCGGCGCGGCCGGAGGTAAGGGCACGGTCGACCCGGCCGAAGGCCAGAAACTGCTCGACCTGATCGCCGAGATCGACACGATCTTCTGGGAGACCAAGAAGGCGTGAGTGAGCTAGACGCGTCGATGGAGGCCGGTTCCCATGTGGAACCGGCCTTCGTGGTCCGGTCTGGGCTCGCCGACGCGCAGCTCTGGTTGATCCGCCATGGCGAAACCGAGTGGAGTCGGTCCGGTCGGCACACCAGCCGCACCGATGTTCCGCTGACGGCCAATGGCGAGCAGCAAGCGATTGCTTTGCGCGGCATGCTGGCAGCTGTCCATCCCGTCTTCGTGCTGTCCAGCCCGCGGCAGCGGGCCGTGCGCACCGCCGAGCTCGCCGGGTTGGCCGTCGACGCCCTCGACGACGACCTGGTCGAATGGGACTACGGCGAGTACGAGGGCATGACCACGCAGGAGATCCGCAAGGAAGTGCCGGGCTGGTCGCTGTGGACCCATCCAATGCCAGGCGGAGAGACGCCGTCTCAGGTCGGGGCCCGAGCGGACCGGGTGCTCGCGCGCGCGGCGGCCCGTCTCGACGAGGGGCCGGTCGTCCTCGTCGCGCACGGCCACGTATGCCGGGTTATCGGCGCGCGGTGGATTGGCCTGCGGGCAATCGATGGTGCGCGGATTGCCCTGGATACCGCCGCGCCGTCGGTTTTGGGAACCGAGCATGATATTCCCGTAATCCACCGATGGAACGTGCCGAATCCAGCGGTGGCCCGAGAGGTGTGAGTGACCGAGCATCGCAGGCGCGTGAGCGCCGAGGAATTGCGGGGTCCCCGCGAAAGGCGCAGCCCTTTCGTGGGGTGCAGGTGCGGAGGGAACGACCGATGAGCGCTCGCGCGAAGAGGGAATGTTAAGTGACCGAGCATCGCAATCAGGCGAACGAGGTTCAGCTGCGGATGCCCGCCGACGGAGCGTTCGTCTCCGCGCTCCGCACCCTGACCGCGGGTCTGGCCGCTCGTTGTGACCTGACCATCGATCAGATCGAGGACCTCCGCATCGCCGTAGACGAGGCGTGCTCACTGCTGCTTCCACACGTGGCGGCGCCTGCACACCTGACGGCCGACTTCACGCTCGAACCCGGCGCGATCCGTGTCGTTGCCAGCGTGCCGGCGGACCCGTCCGCCAAGCCGGACCAAGGGGGCCTGGCGTGGACTGTCCTGTCGGCACTGGCCGATGACCTGTTGGTGAGCAACGACGACGGAGTGCTGTCAGTCGCGATCGGTAAGCAACGTCTGGTTCGGGGCCGGTGACCGAACGGTCAGAGGCCATTCGGCTGCTCACCGAGCTGCACGGGTTACCCGAATCCAGTCCGCAGCGCCAGGTGCTGCGAGACAAGCTCGTCGAAATGCACATGGCGCTCGTGGAGTACCTCGCCCGCCGGTTCAGCGGGCGTAACGAGCCATTGCCCGACCTGGTGCAGGTCGGCGCGATCGGGCTGCTGAAGTCCATAGATCGCTTCGATCCCGACCGCGGCTTGGAGTTCTCTACCTACGCGACGCCGACGATTCTCGGAGAGATCAAGCGGTATTTCCGCGACTCCGGCTGGCTGGTACACGTGCCCCGGCGGGCGCAGGAACTGCAGGCGACGCTCGCGACCAGCCGAGCCGAGCTGAGCCAGGAACTGCAGCGAGCTCCGACGGTCGCGGAGCTGGCCGAGCGGACGGGCCTACGCGAAGAGGACATCGTCGAGGCCCTCGACGCGGCTCGCGGCTATTCGGGGGTGCCCCTCGACGCGCTCACCGACGAGAACCACGGCGGCAACGCCGCGCAGGCCATGCTGGCTCAGCTCGACGAGCGATTCGAGCAGGTCGAGCGGCGCGAAATGCTGCGCCCGGCGATGGAGGCCTTGCCCGAGCGCGAGCGCCACATCCTGCTGCTCCGCTTCGTGGCGGGCAAGTCGCAGACCGAGATCGCCACCATCGTCGGTGTCTCCCAGATGCAGGTCTCGCGCCTCGTCACACGGAGCCTGGCCAAGCTCCGCAGCGCACTGACCGAGTCCGCCGACGATCAGTCGTAATGCCGATCTAGAACGGCGCGCACCGGAGGGGTGAACAACAGATACAGGACGACCACGGCGCTCAGCATGAGCGGTCCGCCGTACTGAATGAGCCCGGCCTGGAAGCCCAGGCTGAAGCTAACGACTGCGGTCAGTAGCTCGATCACGATCACCGGCGAGCGCGCGGCCGGGCGCAGGTGCACCAACCCACGGGCGCAGGCGGCAAGCACGGCAGCGCCGAACAGGGCCAACAGTGCGTCGAGGACCGCCCGGCCGACGTTGTCCGGATGCCCGATGACCGTCTTGACCAGCACGATGGCGGCGATCACGGTGAGCGCCGCAGCCTGCAGCACGATGACCGTAACGGCGACCCGAAGGGCGGTCGGCACGATGGCAACCGGCTTCGGATCGCGCTCGTCGGCGTCCTGGGCAACCACGATTCGGACGATACCCGCGGGTAGCCTGGCTTCGTGCGGATTCTCGTCGTCGGCAACCCGCGGGCGACTGCCATGTCGGCGCGCGAGCGAGATGTTCTCGCCCACGCACTTGGCGGCGCGGACGAATTGCAGATCGAGGAGACGGCCAATCGGGGGCATGCGGCCGCGCTGGCCTGCCGAGCCATGCGGAGCAACGTCGATGTCGTCGTCGCTCTTGGCGGCGACGGGACCGTCAACGAGATCGTCAACGGCCTGCTCACGGACGGCGTGCACGACGGAGTACCGGCGCTCGGAATCGTGCCGGCCGGCTCGACCAACGTGTTCGCCCGAGCCCTCGGCCTTCCGAACGATCCGATAGAGGCGACCGGCGTCCTGCTGGAGGCGCTACGAGCCGGACGCCGGCGGCGAGTAAGCGTCGGGCGGCTCGACGAACGCTGGTTCGTCTTCGCCGCGGGCGTGGGCTTCGACGCCGCCGTCATCGCCGGCGTCGAACGCCTGCGGCAGAAAGGCCGCAAGTCGACGATCAGTCTCTATACCCGCGTCGGGCTACGGGAGTTCCTCCGCGCTGATCGCCGGCGTCCGCAACTTCATATCGATCTTCCCGACGGCACGGTGATCGACGACGTGTACATGGCGATCGTCGCAAACGCTGATCCGTGGACCTACGTTGGCCAACGACCCCTGCGCCCGACGCCCGAGGCTTCGCTGGACGGCGGACTCGAGCTCTACGCCCGAACGCGAATGGGAATTGTGAGCGCGTCGCTGAGCCTGGTCTCGATGGCGCGTCGGCGGCCGCGCGGCGGAATCGGGGCTAGCGTGAGCCACGATCTTCCCGGACTGGTGATCCGGGCCGACAGCGCGGTGCCCATCCAGGTCGACGGGGATCTCCTCGGCGATCGAGAGAAGATGCACTTTCGCTCTGTACTGGAAGCGATTTCAGTCATAACCTGACCGTTATGCACGATTATTCGGCATTTGAGTCCGAAGAATTACCAAACGGAATCCTCATACGCCTTGCCGGATGCCCAATCTTGGGTCACCCTAGTCCGCGGACCAGACGCAGGCTGCTGCCAGCCCGGCCATCCCACAAGGACGCGGCCCCTGTCAGTGGATCCGCTGCAGACAGATCTTGATGTATGAAGCTGCTCGTGAAAGAATTCACAAGCAGCACGCGTTCATAGCAACTCCCCCAACCCAGTAAGGAGACATCGACTCATGGATTGGCGTCACCGCGCGATTTGCCGTGACGAGGACCCGGAGCTGTTCTTCCCGATCGGCAATACCGGGCCCGCGCTACTTCAAATCGAGCAGGCCAAGACCGTGTGCCGGCGCTGCCCAGTCATTCAGGAGTGCCTCGCGTGGGCCCTCGAGAGTGGCCAGGACGCCGGCGTCTGGGGCGGACTGTCTGAGGATGAACGTCGTGCGCTGAAGCGCCGCAACGCGCGAGCCCGGGCCCGGCTGGCCTGATCAGCCGGTCTCGCGTGCCGCTCGGCCCTCCGCTTGTCACATCAGCGAGCACCCAAGGCTCAGCCAACTGGTTGAGCGTTGCGGCGGGCGAGCTGCATGGAGACCACGGCGCGGGTACCGGCTAGGCCATCAGGTCGTGATTGCAACTGCAATCCGCCGCCGAGTTCGGCGGTTACCAGGCTTCGCACGATCTGCAGGCCGAGCCGGTCGCTCGCTTCGGCGGCGAAGCCGGGAGGCAAGCCGGATCCGTCGTCCGTGACGGTGACCGACAGGTACCTCGATCCCCGCTCGGCCGACACCTCGACGTGGCCGGCGTCACCTGGCGTAAACGCGTGCTCGACCGCGTTCTGCACCAGCTCGGTGAGTACGAGGACGAGCGCGGTGGCGGCCTCGGCCGGAATCTCGCCGAACGTGCCCGTTCGCCGCAACTCGACCCGGCCGGTCGAGCCCATCACGTCCGCGAGCATGTCCAGGAGCCGGTCGACAATGTCGTCGAATGCGACCTCCTCGTCAATGGAGACCGAGAGGGTCTCGTGGACGAGCGCGATCGACGTCACGCGCCGCATGGACTCCTCCAGCGCCACCCGCGCCTCCGGCACGCTCACCCGCCGGGCCTGCAGCCGGAGCAACGCGGCGACCGTCTGGAGGTTGTTTTTGACCCTGTGGTGAATCTCACGGATCGTCGCATCCTTGCTCAGCAGAGCGCGATCACGACGTCGCACCTCAGTGACGTCCTGGACCAGCACCAGCGCGCCCAGGGCCTCCCCGCGTGGGCAGAGCGGCAACGCGCGAAAGGCCACGCTCGCTCCCGCTCCGTCGAGCTCGAGCAAGGTCGACCGACCTCCGGACATGACGGTCTCGAGCGCCGATCCCAGAGCGGCCCCGTCGAAAGCTTCACCCTCGGGTTCCGGCGGCGGCGTGAGGCTGTCGATCGGCTCGCCGAGGACATTCCCGGTCACGCCAAGCCGTCGGAATGCCGAGAGCGCATTCGGACTGGCATAGGTGATCGTCCCGTCGACCCCGACCCGCATGACCCCGTCGCCGACTCGCGGACCCTCCTCGCCGTCCGACTCGGGACCCGGGAAGCTGCCTTCAGCCACCATCGCGGATAGGTCCGCGGCGCTTTGCAGGTAAACCAGCTCCAGTTGGCTGGGGCTGCGGACGCTCGCCAGGTTGCTGTCGCGGCCAAGAACGGCCACGACGATCCCGTCGACGCGGATCGGTATCGCCTCGCGACGGATAGGCAGGTCGCCGTCCCAGTACGCCTCGCCCTCTCGGTAGATGCGCCCTTCCTGCAGCGCGATGCGTAACGGCGCCGCGCGGTGCCCGTAGAGCATGCTGCCGACTTGGTCGAAGAGGTACGCCGTCGGCCCCGTCGTCGGACGGCACTGAGCCGCGCACAAGAACGTGACGTCTCCTTCGCTGCTCACCTCGGCCGTTACCCACAGCAGCAAATCCGAGAAGGCCAGATCAGCGAGCAGCTGCCATTCCCCAACGAGCCGCTGAACGTGTGCTATCTGCGCCTCGTTCAGCGAGCTACGGGCCGCGAGCAGATCCGATAGGGCCGACACGCATCCGAGCATGCCACCGCGCGGCTAGCGCTGATCCCCGGGAGCAGCAATGCGGCGCTCTCAGGCGAGCCGATGGGACGAGCCGGCAAGCGCGCGGTTATTCGGCGCGGTATTCGAGGTAGGACGTCTCCACGGTCACCTCGGTGAGGCGCACGCGGATCCGTTCGCGCAATGTTGCAGGCGCGACATCACCGCCACAACACCGGGCCACCAGTGCCTTCAGGTCCTGTTCCAACCCGAACTCACGCAGGCAGGGCCCGCAGCCGTCCAAGTGCTTTCGGATCCGATGGCGCGCCTCCTGGTCGGTCTCGTCATCGAGGTAGAGATAAACATCGCGCAGGACGTCGTCACAGTCGATGCCGCCCGGCCCGAATCCCATAACCATCAGGACTCACCCCCGGTCGCCGCGCCAATGAGGCCACGATCGCGGGCGTAGTCCGCGAGTAGACCCTGCAGCTGACGACGACCGCGATGTAGCCGGGACATCACCGTCCCGATCGGCGTACCCATGATCTCGGCGATCTCCTTGTATGAAAATCCCTCGACGTCAGCGAGATATACGGCCAATCGGAAGTCTTCCGGCAATGCCTGCAACGCGTTCTTCACGTCGTTGTCAGGCAGGTGATCCAGCGCTTCCACCTCCGCCGATCGCAGACCGCTCGACGTGTGCGACTCGGCGCGCGCCAACTGCCAGTCTTCGACGGTGTCCGAATTCGATTCCTGCGGCTGCCGCTGCTTCTTGCGATAGTTATTGATGAACGTGTTGGTGAGGATGCGGTAGAGCCAAGCCTTGAGGTTGGTGCCCTCGGTAAATTGGTGGAACGCGGCGAAAGCCTTGACGTACGTCTCCTGCACGAGGTCTTCGGCATCGGTCGGATTCCGAGTCATCCGCATCGCCGCCGCGTAGAGCTGATCGAGGAACGGCAGGGCGTCGCGCTCGAAACGCGCCCGTCGCTCTTCCACCGTTTCCTCTGGCACCGCGCTCTCCTCTCGAGCCGGAGCCGTTCCGCCTCGCTCTGGCCAGGATACGGCCGCCGGATCGAGCCTGACGGACGGGACGGTGATCGCCTCCTCGGGCCATGGCAGCCCCAGGTTCATCGGTGTCAACACCGTGTTCACTCGTGTCGCCCTTTCGGTATCTGACTACTGGGCCGACCGCGTCAAGCCTCTGGGAGGGGAACGGCGGGACTTGCCTCTCGCATTCCCGTTGCGTTATCGAGGTCACGATCCCGCCTAGCTGGCTGTCGCTTCCCGCGCACTCCTGAGAAAGCCGACAACTCCCGCGCACCTCACCAACCCCAGCGGCACCACAGATACGCGAGAAGCAGCGCGTCGCGGCGGTCCTAGGTTTGACGGCATGGCCACGGCGACACGAGCAACCGCACTGCTCGTCCGCAGGCGGGTGACCCACACCATTCACGCGTATGCGCACGACCCTCGCGCCGATGGCTTCGGCGAACAGGCGGCCCGAGCGCTGGGCGTGCCCGCGGAGCGAGTGTTCAAGACGCTCATTGCCGTTGTCGACACCAAACTCGTGTGCGCTGTCGTCCCGGTATCCGGCCGGTTGAGCCTGAAGGCGCTGGCCACCGCGCTCGGCGGAAAGCGCGCGGATATGGCCGATCCGGCGGCAGCGGCGCGCGCGACCGGCTATGTGATCGGTGGCATCTCGCCGCTCGCGCAGCAGACTCCGCTGCCGGTCGTGATCGACTCGACCGCTCCGCAGTTCGCGACGGTGTTCGTCTCCGCCGGCAAGCGTGGGCTCCAGGTCGAACTCGCGCCCGCTGACCTGGTGAATCTCACGTCGGCAAAGGTTGCGCCCATAGCGACGACGTGAGCTGGTCCGTCGCCGCCCGACCCGGTGCTATCCGACAAGAGACGTGAGAAACGCCGCCACCGCGAGGCGGATCGGTTCGGCCGCGCTGCGAAGCGAGTGATCTCCCGGCACGACAACGATGCGACGTCCGTCGGCAGCCGGCGGCATGCCGAACGGGTCTCGGTCGCCCTGCACGACGAGCACGGGGACGATCGGCCCGGCCAACTCGTCCAGCCGGCTCCGTTCGGGATGACCCGGCGGATGTAGGGGAAAAGCCAGTGCGAGCACACCGGCCGCATGCCCGGCCGTCGCGGTGCGGCACGCCACCCGCGCCCCGCTGGATCGTCCTCCGAACACGACGGGCAGGACCCCGAGACCGCGGCCCGAGCGCACCTTCGTGACCACGGGTAGCCACGCCTCATCGAGGACCGGACCAGCCGGCGGCGATCGACGACCCGCGACGCGATATGGCTGAGTGACTCGCGCGACCGCCCACTCGGCCTCGAGGGCCGCCCGCCGCGTCGCGAGCAAGTCGGCTGCCTCGACCCCGCCGCCCGCACCGTGCCCCAGCACGAGCAGACCGACCGGTGTACCCGCCGGTCGATCCACGTCGGCCCACGCCACACCGCGGGGCGTGGTGACCTCGACCCGACGGGTCGTACGGCGCACGGCCGGACGAGCCATCAACCGCTCCGATCACCCACTGACCTTGTCCCCACCAATGTCACCCTTTCACGTACGACGGTTTCTCGGGGACGAGGCCATCGCGAACCCGGTAGACGTCGATGCCACGCACCTGGCCGTCAGCCCGGCAATACCGCCGGCACGCAACGACTCGGTCGGGGCGGACTCGGCCTGACGATGGGTGCGTTGTCTCGGCGACGATGCGGTTTCACCGGACAGCGCAAGCTCTTATCGCGCTCATGACCCGGCCGGTCTCGCTCGAGCCTCATCAAGTTGCAAGGGCAGCATGTCGTCCTGCTGCTCGTCGAGTGCCTCGATCAGTTCCGGCCCGTTGTTCTTGACATTGCCGACCGCTTTAGGCACCTGCCGTGGCTCGAGATGTGGCTCGGGCATGGCCGCGAGCAACTGTTCGGCAACGAGCGGGTCGTCCGCGCTGCAATCGAGCCACGACTCATGTAGGTCGCGCGGGACGAGCACCGGGCAGCGATCATGGATTTCACCGATGATGTCGGTGGCCGGTCGGGTGATGATCGAGCACGTCCACACCCATCGTCGCGGATCGTCCTCGGGCAGCGACTCGTCCCGCCAGATCTCGTAGAGGCCGGCCATGGCGAGCAGTTGCTCGGCCGGCGCATGGAGGAAATACGGGATGGTGCGGCCGCCGTCGTGTTTCCATTCGTAGTACCCGAGGGCCGGGGCCAGGCACCGCCTCCGGGCGGCCGCGGCCTTGAAGGCCATCTTCGTCGTGACGGTCTCGCTACGAGCGTTGATCATCTTGGCGCCACCGCCGCGGGACTTCGACCAGCTGGGCAGCAGACCCCAATCCACGGTGCGTAGCTGCCGAACGGCCGGCGCCGCGCGGTCGTGGCTGGGGTGCCGCATGAGGACGACCCGGACCGGATCAGTCGGGGCGACGTTCCAGGACGGCGGAAGGTCTTCGCCGAGCGTCTCCACGACGTCGAACTCGTCAGCCAGGTCCGCGGTCGAGGCGACGTTGACATAGCGACCACACATGCTCACCAGTGTGCCGCGCGTGGAGACGAACGTGATCGTGCCGCAACCGGTGCGGATATCCGGCAGACTAGTGCGCGTGCGATCCGAGCCTGCTCGTGCGCCGACGCCGTGGCATGCGCCACGCGCGCTCGGGCCGGTGCGGGGCCAGATCGGGTTGCCCGGATCAAAGTCGATCACCAACCGGGCGCTCGTGCTGGCTGCACTCGCCGATGGCGAATCCCTAATTCGTCGCCCGCTGCGGGCCCGTGATACGGAGCTCATGGTCGAGGCGCTCCGGGCACTCGGCGTCCACATAGCCGACGAGGACGACGACTGGCGGGTGAAACCGGGGTCCCTCCACGGTGCCGTCGTCGCCACCGGACTCGCCGGAACCGTAATGCGCTTCGTCCCGGCGCTGGCCGGGCTCGCGCGTGGACCGGTGACCTTCGACGGCGACGAACGAGCGCGGGAACGGCCGATGTGGGCGCTCATCGACGGATTACGTCAGGCCGGTGTCGTCGTCGAGGACGCCGGCCGGGAGCGGTTACCGTTCACCGTCCGCGGCAACGGTGTGATTGCCGGCGGGAGAGTGCACGTCGACGCTTCCGGGTCCTCGCAGTTCATCTCTGGCCTACTCCTGGCCGGCGCACGCTACGACAAGGGGCTGGAGCTGCTCCACACCGGGTGCGACCCTGTGCCGTCCCAGCCCCATCTGGACATGACGGTGGACATGCTGCGCGGCGCCGGGGTTGACGTATCCCGGCCGTCGGCGTCGGCCTGGCACGTCGCTCCCGGTCCGATCCGAGCCCACACGCTGACGGTGGAGCCGGATCTCTCGAATGCGGCACCGTTCCTCGCCGCCGCTGTCGTGACTGGTGGGGCCGTGACGGTGCCGGGCTGGCCCGAGCAGACCACCCAACCGGGTGACGACCTGCCAGAGCTGCTATCCCGTATGGGGGCGCGCGTCGAACGGCAGGCCGATGCCGTCACCGTCGCGGGAACCGGATCGATCGGCGGCCTGGATGTCGACCTACGCAACGTGACGGAACTCGCCACGGTGATCGCCGCCATGGGCGCCCTCGCCGACAGCCCCTCGCGGCTCCGGGGCCTGGCACACACCCGCGGCCACGAGACCGACCGCATCGTCGCACTCGCCACCGAGCTCCGCCGACTCGGCGGGTCGGTCACGGAACTCGACGACGGGCTGGCCATCACGCCGCGTCCGCTGCACGGCGGGATCTGGCACGCGTACGGGGACCACCGAATGGCGACTGCCGGCGCGGTCCTCGGCCTGCTCGTCGACGGCGTGCGGGTTGACGACATCTCGGTGACGAGCAAGACGCTGCCGGAGTTCCCCGCCTTGTGGTCCGGGTTGATCGGCCGCTAGGCGCTCAGGAATGACGGGGGCGGCCGGCCGGCGCGGCGACCACAGAGACCTCGACGAGGACGATGTCCGGATCCGACCCGGGCGGGGCAGCCGACCGCGATCGAAGCAGCGTCCCGCTCACGGCGACGCTGTCACCGGCATGGTCAGTACGGTCGACCGCGGGCGGTACACGGTCCTGGTCGGCGCCCCGGACAACCCCGGAGTTCGAGTGATTGCCATGCGGGCGCGCGAGCTGGGCCGGCGGGGGATCGCGGTCGGCGACCAAGTGGGCGTGATCGGTGATCTGTCGGGCGCGCCCGATACGTTGGCGCGCGTCGTTCGTATTGCCGAGAGAGAGACGGTGCTCCGCCGGACGGCGGACGACACCGATCCGGTCGAGCGGGTGATTGTCGCCAACGCCGATCAACTGGTCATCGTCGCCTCGCTGGCTGATCCGCCTCCTCGCTACGGGCTGATTGACCGGTGCCTCGTTGCCGCGCTGACCGAAGGCATGGAGCCCTTGCTGTGCCTGACCAAGTCCGATCTTGCTCCGCCCGACGAGGCCCTAGCCCGCTACGCCGAACTCGACCTACCGTTCGTCGTGACCGGACTCGGCAGCGACCTTGGCAAGCTGCAAGCTGCGCTCACCCGACACGTCTCCGTACTCGTCGGGCACTCCGGAGTAGGCAAGTCGACGCTGATCAACGCCCTGGTGCCGGACGCCGGACGCCGGATCGGCGAAGTAAGCGCGATTGGCAAAGGGCGACACACCTCGAGCTCCGCAATCGCATTTCCCCTCCCCGAAGGCGGCTGGGTTATCGATACCCCCGGGCTGCGCTCGTTCGGGCTGGCCCACGTCAGCCCGGACGATCTGCTCTGGGCGTTCCCCGACCTCGAGGACGGAGCCACGCAGTGTCCGCCCGGCTGCGAGCATGCATCCGCCAAGGCCGGATGCACGCTCGACGCCTGGGTCGCAGCCGGGCACTCGAGTCCTGAGCGGCTGGCGGCTTTCCGTCGGTTACTGGCCAGCCGGACGGCCGGCGGCTGACGAACGATAATCAGGCGGTCAGGCGGGTCCTCGCCGTGACCACATGCCCGGCCGAGCCGAGCGAGATCGGCGGCTATGCCTCCCGCTTCCAATGCGCACGGCCGAACAGGCGGCCGAAGCGATCATGTAGCGAAGAGCCGGAATCCTCCGACGCGTCGGTGGTGAACACGGCTCCGCCCGCCGGCGGTTTCAGCGCTGCGGCCTGCTCGTCAGTGAGCACACAGTGAACGCGAGCTGTGGTGATCGTTTCGATCTGATCACGGTCGACAAATTTCAGCCCAGCGTGAGTAGTCACGACGATCCCGTCGAACAGATCCTCCGCAGGGATCTCGAGAACGTGCTCTACCTTGCCGAACTCGCGCCCGGATGCCGACACCACGGGTACGCCCTTCTCAAGCGCCGAGTACGCGATCGGAATGCCGTCCTCTGTCACCCTGAGCCTCCTGCCGACGCGTACCGATGGCGCGAGTGGTCACGCGCCTTAGCCCGCGCCGAGGATATCTCCGATCGCGAGGCCGAGGACGTCGAAACGAGCCGGACGGGTTGATCGGCGCCGGACATTGCTCACCGTCCCGCGACGTGCGAGCGGCCGCGCCGGCGGGTCAGCTCAACCAATCGCCAAGGATGTCCACTGCCTGCGCGATCTCGGCGGTGTCTCCGGCATAAGACATCCGGATGAACCGGCCGCCGTTGACCGGGTCGAAGTCGATGCCCGGGACTACCGCGACCCCGACGTCGGTCAGCAGCTTCGCCACCCACGATTGCGAATCCTCCGTATACCGCGACACATCCGCGTAGAGGTAGAACGCACCGTCGGCGGGGGCGATCTTGTCTATTCCGACACCGGGAAGCCGGGCGAGAAGCAAGTCCCGGTTCTCGCGGTAGCGCCGGACGTTGTCGTCCAACTCGCGATATGCCTCGAACGCCCGGACCGCCGCGTGCTGCGCGAGGGTGGGCGGACAGAGCGCGAAGTTTCCAGCCAGCCGGTCCACGGAGTCGGCCAGTTCGGGCGGCATGAGCAGCCACCCCAGCCGCCAACCGGTCATCGAGTAGTACTTGGAGAAGGAGTTCACGACGATGCTGCGCCGGCTCGTCGCCCAGGCGCAGCCGGGTGACTGCGTGTAGCAGATTCCGTGGTAGATCTCGTCGCTGACCAGTCGCGTGCCGTGATTGTCACACCAACGCGAAATGGCAGCGAGTTCGTTCGGCGGCACCATCGACCCGGTCGGATTGGCCGGACTCGCGAGAACGAGGCCAGCCGGCACCGCATCCAGCGCATCGAGCATGCGGATCGTCGGTTGGAAGCGCGTTTCCGGCCCGCAGGGCATGGCCACCACCGTGCAGCCAAGCGCGGTGAGCATGTTCCGGTACGCCGGGTATCCGGGCTGCGCGACGACGACAACGTCGCCGGGTTCGAACGCTGCGAGGAACGCGAGCAGGAACGCACCGGATGAGCCGGTACTCACCGCCACGTCGCCAGGCTGCACGCCGATGCCGTAGGTACGCCGATAATGCGCCGCGATCGCATCGCGCAGGACGGGCAGCCCCAGCGCGCCGGTATAGCCAATGCGGTCCGCGTCCAGCACGTGGTGCGCCTCGGCTCGTACCTGCGCGGGCGCCGACGTCGACGGCTGGCCCGCGGTGAGGTCGTACACCGGGAGACCGCAAGCGCGGCGGTGCGCCACGGCCTCCAAGATCCGCATGACGTAGAACGGCGGCACTTGACCCCGGGCCGACACCCCTACCACGCTCATCGCACTCTTGCACCCCACGAATTCAGTCGCTGCCACGCTCCCGTTACCCCTCGGTCCGATGATCACTCGATTACGTCGACCCAGCCGCCGCTGCGCCAGTACTCCCCCTTCTCACGGCTGAGGAGCCCTTCCTCGACCAGATAGCGACGTAGCGCGGCCACGTCCTCATGCCAACTTCGAAGTATCGCGTTCACGGACGATTCGTCGTAGCGACGACCGGGCTCGAAGGCGGAGGCCAGGTACTCCAGCACCATTCGTCGCTTGCGTGCGGCCGCCGGAATCGCGCTCAGCCGGCCGTCGCGCAGGTACGCGCCTAGGACCCGGCTCGTCGCCGCATCGACCAGGCCGAACGACGGGGCCGGCCGGGGCGGCGTCTCCGCGCGAACCGCGTCGGCGAACGCCTGCTCACGCAGGATGAACTGGCCTTCGGCGACGGTGACGAGGCCACCTTTCAGCAGCCGGGTCAGCGCCGCATTCGCCTCCTCCTCAGAGAGCTGGGCTCGATCAGCGATCTCGGACGGCCTGCGCGCTCCGAGCGCGAGTGCGGCGACGACCCGCAGCCGACTCGGAGACGCGAGCTGACCGACAATCATGCGCGTCGTGAGCACGTCCGGGCCGGGTCCGCTCACCCTCCGGACGTTAGCAGCGAGGAGGTGGCGCTACCGTTCCGTCGTGGGCGCCTACCTGACCGACCTGGATCTTGCCCGCTCCCTGGCCGATATCGCCGACCGCATCTCACTCTCCCGATTTCGCGCGCGCGACCTGCAGGTTGACACCAAGCCCGACCTCACGCCGGTCAGTGACGCCGACCGGGCAGTGGAGCAGGCGCTCCGAGGCGAACTGGCGGCCACGCGACCGGGCGACGCCGTCTGCGGTGAGGAATTCGGGCTGAGCGGCGATTCGCCGCGCCAATGGGTGATCGATCCCATAGACGGGACCAAGAACTACGTCCGCGGCGTACCGGTGTGGGCGACGCTCATCGCGCTGCTCGACGATGGCGATCCGGTCGTCGGCATGGTGTCAGCGCCGGCACTCGGGCGTCGGTGGTGGGCGGCGCGGGGTGACGGCGCGTGGGGCAGCACGACCGATGGCGACGTACGCCGCCTTCAGGTGTCCGGCGTACGGACTATCACCGATGCGAGCCTGTCCTACTCGTCGCTGGGCGGATGGGGTGAACCCACAGGGCGCACAGCGATCCTGACATTGATCGACGAGGTGTGGCGCAGCCGGGCGTTCGGCGACTTCTGGTCCTACATGCTGGTGGCGGAGGGAGCAGTCGACCTGGCGGCCGAGCCGGAGCTGTCATTGTGGGACATGGCCGCGCTAGCCCCGATA
The DNA here is from genome assembly GCA_963809815.1 of uncultured Actinomycetota bacterium. Lineage (GTDB taxonomy): Bacteria > Actinomycetota > Actinomycetes > Mycobacteriales > Jatrophihabitantaceae > CAVVJA01. Next base: position 234,070 of record CAWELM010000024.1, on the reverse strand, counting down.
GTTGTCGAAGCCGGCGGCCGGTTCACTGGCCTCAACGGTCGCGACGGCGTGCACGAGGGCAACGCGATCGCGAGCAATGGCGTGCTCCACAGCGCGGCCCTGGCCGTCGTCGGCCGAAGAACAGGGCCGAGCTGACGGCTGCGCAGCGCAGCATTGTGCGACCGACATAGCAATCTGGATGCTCGAGCGGCTTCGTGGGGTGGAGTCCGGGGTCCCGCGAAACCCGCAGCATTTTCGTGGGGTGGAGTTAGCGCTCGGTCTCCTCGACGACCTGCCACCCGCCAGCCGTCCAGTCGAGATAGACCCGCGCGTAGTCCTGGTTCGCTCTGGTATCGCTCGATGGCGCCGCGCTTCCTGCTGACGCGCCGACTGGAGCGTCCTCACGGATCACGAGCTCGACGCCGTAGTCGGCCTTCACGGGCAGAGTTCCCCGCATGACGGTGCCCGACGCGACCTGAATCCGGGCGCCGTGGACCGAGTCGCCCCGAGTACGCATGGCCGTCAGGCTCTGGATGTAACCAGCGCAAGCGCGGCAGCTCGGTGCGCTTATCGCGGAGATCAGATACGGATCGGTAGTGGCTAGTCCCCAATCCACGGCCTGGGCGAAATACGTCGCGAACGCCTTTGCTCCAGCGGCCGTGTGGGTCTTTGCTCCCGCCGTCAACACTGGCGGCTTGTCCCCCGGCCGCAGGTTGAAGCCACCCGTCGCCGGGTTGGTCGGCCGGGGCGATGTGGCTGCAGCGGAGTGCCCGGCCGAGCTCTCCCGAGCAACCGCACCACCCCCACTGCAGGCGGTGAGCAGCGCGAACACGGCCAGCAGACAAGTCCGTCGCCGCCATCGCATGGCCCGATGGTCCCCCCGCGACGGCGCAAGGTCCGGGACCAGCTGACTTTCGGCGCGCCCTATCCCCGGCCGGCGAGCAGCAACGCGCTGTCACCGAATTCGTGCCAGAGATAGCCCATGCGCAAGGCCTCGCGATAGGCCGCGGCAACCAGCTCTGCACCGGCAACCGCCTCGAGCAGCAGAAGATGTGACGCACCCGGTGCGTGCCACCCAGTCACCAGCCCGTCGACCACCCGGGCCGGCCGGCCGGGATCGAGCACCAAATCGGTCCATCCGGCGCCGGCGTTGACCTGTCCTCGATCCTCGGCGACGGTCTCCAAGGCCCGCGTCACAGTGGTGCCGACCGCGATGACCCGGCCGCCACTGCGTTTGGTCAAGTTGACGAGTCGCGCCGTTGCCGGCGGCACTACATAGCGCTCGGCGACCGGCGGTTCTCCCGCCTCGAGGGACGAGACGCCGGTGTGCAGCGAGACGGGCGCGATGACCACTCCGCCGGCCACCAGAGCGGTAACCAGGTCGGTCGTGAAGGGTCGGCCGGCACTCGGCATCTCGGCGCTGCCCGGCTCCCGGGCGAAGACGGTTTGGTAGTAGCGAAGCGGCCAGCTCCTGGACACATAGCCATAGCTGATGGGTTGTCCGACGCGCTGGAGGTACTGCGCGACGTCTCCCTCGACTGCAACCGATGCCCGCCAGAGCCGGACGTGCCCGTCTCGGGTGCGGGTCTGCGGGGCCAAGAGGGTCAGCCCCACGCCGTCAGGCAGGTCAACCTGGTCCCCGGCGTGCGCGTCGGTAACCGGACCCGTGGCGTCGACCGGTGGACGGAGCTCGACGAGCCATACGCACGGAGCGACCGGCGAGGAGAAATGCACGGCGACGGGTCCAGCCTGCCCGCGCGTTCCGGGGAGCGCAGCCGGCAGGGTGGCAGAGGTGTTCACAACGACGAGATCGCCGGGCACCAGCACGCTCGGCAGATCCACGAAGTGCAAATGTCTCAGCCCGGCCGACGCCCCGACGAGCAGCCGGACTCCGTCTCGGCGCAGGCCGCGGGCTTCCGGTGGCTCACGCGCCTGCAGTTCGTCCGGAAGGACAAAGGGCGTGCTCGCCATCGGCATTGCCTCACCCATCACCCGGCTCACCGGAGGGCCGGAACGGCAAGATCGCTCGCGCGATACCGGCCACTCTCCGGCCGCTCTTCGAGCAACCGCAGAAACGATGGGACGACCAATTCCGGCTCCGGGCGATCAGAGATGTCCTCGCCGGGGAAGGCCCGTTGATGCATCTCTGTCCGCATGTCGCCGGGGTCGAAGGAGTACACGCGCAACGTGGGTTGTTCGGCCCCAAGAATTGCTGTCAGCTGATCGAGCGCGGCTTTGGACGATCCGTACCCACCCCACCCGGCGTACGCCTCGACGGCCGCGTCGGAACTGACGTTGACAATCGTGCCGCCACTAGCGAGCAACGCGGGGAGAACCTGCTGGATCAACGCGAGCGGCGCGGTGACATTCACCCTGTAGACATCTGCCAGCTCGGCGAGCGGATAGTCGGCGAGCTGCGGCTGCGGGCTCGGCCCGAGATGGCTGGCGTTGTTCACCAGCAGGTGAAGCCCACCGAATGACTCCACCGCGTCAGCGAGCGCCGCGCGGTGCCACGAATCGGTCACGTCGCCGACGATTGCTCGCGCGGTTGGGATTTCGGCAGCTACCGCGACGAGGGCGTCAGCGCCTCGCGCGTCGATGACCATCGACCACCCTCGGTCGCGCAACGAACGGGCGATTGCCCGCCCTAACCCACGGGATGCCCCGGTAATGAGCGCGACTGGCATCTGAGCCTCCTTGCTGGTGACGCTTCCTTTGTGCCATCCTGATACCTAAAGCTGACTTCAAGTCAAGGAACAGAGACTTGCTTCGAACAACGGATCATCTGACAGTGGGCGAAGTGGCACAGCGCAGCGGCTATGCTGCCTCCGCCCTGCGCTTCTACGAACGGGAAGGTCTGATCAAGGCGACGCGGACGACCGGCAACCAGCGCCGCTACGAGCGCGGGGTGCTGCGCCGACTCGCCTTCATCCGGGCCGCCCGCAATGTCGGACTCACGCTCGAGGAAGTTCGGGCCGCACTCGACTCGCTCCCGGCGGGCCGGACGCCGACACGCGCCGACTGGGCCCGGTTGTCGCACGGCTGGCGCGGCCGCCTCGATCGGCAGATCAACGCCCTGCAGGCGCTCCGGGACGGACTCGATTCGTGCATCGGTTGCGGGTGCCTGTCACTCAAGCGTTGCGCAATGTCCAACCCGGACGACGTCGCCGCTGCTGCTGGTGCCGGAGCCCAGTACCTTCCGTCACTATTGCGACGAACCCCTTCTGTCCGCTGAGCGCTCTCGGCCGGATTACGAGGCGAGGTCCTCGACGACGTCGGCGCGAGGCAACTCGGTGAGCAGCTTCGGCGGCAGCAGGAGCTTCGAGCGACGCAGTCCGCTTCCGATGACCACCGACTCCGGGTCAAGTACGGCCGGGTCGATAAGCACCGGCCAGCCCGCCGGCAGCCCGATCGGCGTGATCCCTCCGTACTCCATCCCGGTCAGCTCGACGGCATCGTCCATGGAAGCGAACGACGCCTTGCGGGCCCCGAGCAACCGGCGTACGACACCGTTCACGTCGGCCCGCGTCGTGGCAAGGATGACGCACGCGGCATGCGAGGTCTGGCCCGCTCGTCTACCAGCGATGACAACACAGTTGGCGGACTGCTCCAAGGGCACGTCGTAGCGGGCGCAAAAACCCGCGGTGTCCGCAAGCGCTGGATCAATCGGCGCCGCGCGAACCTGATTGGCCGGCGGCCAATCAGCTAATGCCGCGGCGACGGGCAATGCCACTAGGGGTTCGATCGCCGATGTCCACGTCAACGTCCCTACCGAGGTCATGCCCGTAGTCTGCACAAGATGAATATCGACATCACCAACCGGGTGTTGCCCGGGATTGGTGTGTGCCAGGAGATCGACCTGCGTGATGGGCACCGTATCGGCGTTGTGAGCCGGAGAAACGGCCTGCGGGACCTGATCTTCTACGACGAGGAAGGGGAAGGTGCCGCCGCGGCCGTTTCGCTGTCGGAGGACGAAGCCAACGCGGTCGCCGAGGTACTGGGCGCTCCAGCATTGACATTTCGACTTGCCGTACTTCAGCGCCACGCCGAGGGGTTGATCGTCGAGCAGCTGCCAGTGCCTGCCGACTCGCCCTATGCTCGCCGTCCGCTTGGGGATACGCAGGCTCGCACGCGCACTGGCGCGTCCATCGTGGCGGTGCTCCGCCAGGGTGCGGCGGTGACGTCGCCGACCCCGGATTTCGTGCTGCTACCCGGTGATCTCGTTGTGACGGTAGGCACGCAGGCCGCGATCGATCAGGTCGCGCAAATCCTTGACGGAACAGCCGATTCGGCGGACAAAACCCCGAACGGCTGATTCTCGATGGAGGTCGTGGCGGCAGCGGAGACCTCGGGAGCGCACGTCGCCGTCCTGCTCGTCGAACTCGGGTCCATCCTCTTCGTGCTCGGCCTGCTCGGCCGACTCGCCCAGCGGATCGGCTTCCCGGTCATTCCCATCTACCTGTTGGCCGGACTTGCCTTCGGTCAAGGCGGATTTCTCGCCCTGTCGGCCAGTCGGGATTTCGTCAATGTCGCCGCGGATATCGGTGTCATCCTGCTCCTGCTCATGCTTGGCTTGGAATACTCCGCCGATGAGCTCACAGCCAGCATCCGCACCCAGACACCAATCGGAGTCATCGACGGAGTCCTGAACGCAATGCCCGGTGCTGCGCTTGCGTTGATCGCCGGCTGGGGGGTGCCGGCCACGGTGGCCCTCGCCGGCATCACGTGGGTGTCCTCGTCCGGTGTCATCGCCAAACTGCTCGCCGACAACGGCCGGCTGGGTAACCGCGAAACGCCGGTCGTCTTGGGTGTGCTCGTGATAGAAGACCTGGCGATGGCGCTCTATCTCCCGCTGCTCACCGCGCTGCTCGCCGGAGGTGGCACCGGCGGGATCTTCCTCGCTATCTCGATCGCCGTCGCCACAATCGCGGTCGTCATGCTCGTAGCCACGCGGTACGGACATCATGTGACGACGCTGGTCTCGGCGAAGGACAACGAGTCGCTGCTGCTCGGCATCCTTGGTCTGACGCTGCTCGTCGCCGGTATCGCCGAGGCGCTCAAGGTATCGGCCGCGGTTGGCGCCTTCCTCGTCGGCATAGCGGTTTCGGGAACCGTTGCACAGACAGCGGCCGAGCTGCTGACTCCATTACGAGACCTGTTTGCGGCTGTGTTCTTCGTCTTTTTCGGACTCTCGACCAGCCCTGGATCCCTGCCGCCAGTGCTGCTGCCAGCCCTGGCGCTCGCCGTGATCACCTCCGTCACCAAGCTGGCCACGGGTTACATCGCCGCTCAACGAGTCAAGGTCAAGCGGCGCGGGCGGTGGCGCGCCGCCGTCGCGCTGATCCCTCGCGGCGAGTTCTCCGTGGTGATGGCGGCGCTCGCCGTAGCGGCCGGGGCCGAGGCAGAGATCGGGCCGCTGACCGCTTGCTACGTCTTGTTGACGATCATTATCGGCGCGGCGGTTCAGCGGCTGCCCGACCGACTCAAACCGGAGCCGCGACGGCGCCGAGCGTCGCAAGAGCCTACCGTGGCGTCGTGAGGTACGCGGACACCGAGGAACTCCTGCGCACCTACGACACGATCGTTGTCGTTGGTGCGAGCGTGCATCCGGAGAAGGCTGCGCACGCGATCCCAGCGGTGATGCAGCGCTACGGCTGGCGGATCATCCCGGTCAACCCGCACGCCGATGAAATCTTCGGCGAACGGGCCTACCGCACGCTCGCCGACATTCCCGACGGACCGATCGGCCTGGTCAACGTCTTCCGACCGTCCCGCGACGCGGCGGACGTCGCTCGCCAGGCGGTCGCGGCGGGTGCCAGCGCATTGTGGCTGCAACAGGGCATCGTCTCGGCCGAAGCGCACCGCATCGCCGACGAGGGCGGTCTGGCATATGTCGAAGATCGTTGCCTGGCGGTCGAACGCGCCCGCTACGCACTGCGCATGTCCCCGCGCGCATAAACCGTCCGCCGAGAATCCGACGATGATCTCGGACTTATTGTCGCGCTGAGGCTATAAGTCCACGATCACGACGAAACAAGTCCACGATCACGACGAAACGATCACTAGAAGCTCCGGACGGAATCTAGCGCGGAGTCAATACCTTCCAACGAAAGTATCGCCTGCACGGCGAAAGGTAACTGACCGAACACACCTACAGTGGGGGCCATGGGAGCCGCCGTAAGTATCGCTGTTCGGCGCCCCACGTACACCGACGTTCTGCGGGTCCCCGAATTTCGTGCCATCTGGCTCGCCGATGTGCAATCCCTTGTCGGCGATCAGATCGCCCGGGTCGCGTTGACGGTCTTGGTCTTCGCCCGCACCGGATCGGCCGCTCTCACCGGCATCACCTATGCGCTGACCTACCTACCGTCAGTAGTAGGCGGCGCATTCCTCTCACCGCTGGCCGACCGGTATCCGCGGCGCGCAGTGATGATCTGGTGCGACTTGAGCCGGATGGTGCTGCTCGTCGTCATGGCGCTTCCGTGGCTGCCGCTCCCGGCCTTGGCCGCGGTGTTGGTGGTCGTCGTGCTGATCGGCCGACCGTTCCTCGCCGCCGAAAGCGCCCTACTGCCCGACATTCTGAGCGGCGAGTACTACGCGCTTGGTTCCGGTCTGCGAACGACAACGCTGCAGGTCACCCAGCTCGTTGGCTTTGCCGCTGGCGGAGCGCTGATTGCGACGATCGGAGCTCATTGGGGGCTGTTCCTTGATGCGGTGACCTTCGGTTTCTCAGCGTTGATCCTTCGGCTATTCGTCCGGGACCGGCCCTCGCCGGCGCGTGGCACGAGTCCAGAGGCCGAGCCTTACCTGCGCATGGTCTCGTCCGGGGTGCGGCTGGTGTTCAGCGATCCGCGGTTGCGAACGCTGATGTTGCTGGCCTGGCTGGCCGCGTTCTACACGGCGCCGGAAGGACTTGCGGCGCCGTACGCCGAGCACATCGGCGCGGGTGGCGCCGGCTCCGTCGGCCTGCTACTCGCCGCGATACCAACCGGCACTGCCATCGCTACCTGGCTGTTCATACGCTGGGTAGAGCCCCGGAGGCGCACGGCGTTAATCGGCTGGTTGGCTTTGCTCGCGGGTGCCCCGCTCGTTGTGTGCATTTCGAGTCCAAGCTTCTGGGGGTCGATCGGACTCTGGGTCCTGACCGGCTTGTGCTGTGCGTACCAGGCGCAGGCCGCCATCACGTTCGTCCAGCTGGTGGATCCGACTGAGCGAGCCCGCGCGTTCGGCTTGGCCGCCGCTGGGCTCCTCGGGGTGCAGGGACTGGGCATCCTCCTGTTCAGCGCTATTGCGCAGGTTCTCGATGTGCAGCAGGCCCTCGCCCTCGCGGGACTCCTGGGAATGGTGATGGCCCTTCCGCTGGCCCTGCGCTGGGCGAAGTTGCACAAGAGCGTCTCAACTGACGGAGAATCCTGAGAAGCCTCCGGCCGCTTGACCCCATTCGACGTCCACTGACCGGACAACACCTGGTGCGTGGCCGCTGCGGACCAGATCCAGCAACGTCGCGCAGGCGCGCTGCGACCCTTCGGCGACGATCCGCACCGAACCGTCACGGAGATTGGTCGCGGTGCCGGCCAGGCCGAGCCGACGGGCCTGATCCCGCGTCCACCAGCGGAATCCGACGCCTTGCACCCAGCCGTCGATCCGCGCGTCGAGGCGCACCCCGTCGTTGGTCATCCGGCACTTCCGATCTCATGCTCGTCGGCAGCGCCATCGATCCGCGGCTCATCGAGGATGAGGACCGTCTGGGTAGACAGCACGTCGGGCATGGTTTGCAGCCGGTTGAGCACCAGGTCCCGCATGGTGGCCGCGTCGCGGGTTCGGATGAGCAGGACGAGATCGTTCTCACCGGACACCAGCGCGGCGTGCCAGACCTCCGGGATCTTCGTGACGCGCTCTCGGACCGACTTCCACGAGTGCTGGCTGATCTTGATGTGAACGTAGGCGGAGATGCCGTATCCGCAACGCTCGGGATCGATGACCGCGGAATATCCCACGATCACTCCGGCCCGCTGTAGCCGTTCGACGCGGGCGTACACCCCGGCCCGCGAGATGTGCAGGCGAGCAGCAAGAGTGCGCATGGACAACCGGCCGTCTGCCCGCAGAGCGCGCACGATTCGCCAGTCCGTCTCATCGAGCGACGCCGGATGTCCAGGGTCATGGGCCCGGCTACGCGATGCGAGATCCATGTTGCCTGAGATTAATGCTCGTCGGGGCCAATCGTCCAGGATCATCGCGCATTGGTGGAGACTTGGCTCCAGTCGCCGGACAATTCTGGCACGGACCACCACGGGGTGCGCCGCCGAGCTGGAGGTGCGATGACAGCCACCGAGACGTTCGCCGGGTCGTCAGCCGGTGCGCTCCCAAGCGACGAACCGCTGGCCTTGATAGCAGCCGACGGCTCGCCCGTCGAAGGGAGCGGGTTGCGCCGACCGGCCGACGACGTGGTACTGGATCTCTACAGCGCGATGGTGCTCGGCCGCCGATTCGACGCCCAGGCAACCGCGTTGACCAAACAGGGGCGGCTGGCCGTTTACCCGTCCTCCCGCGGGCAGGAGGCGTGCCAGGTCGGAGCCGTTCGCGCACTGCAGGAGCGGGATTGGCTGTTTCCGACCTATCGCGACAGCGTCGCAATCGTGACGCGCGGCGTTGATCCGGTCGCCGCGCTGACTCTTCTTCGCGGGAATTGGCATCTGGGCTACGACCCGTACGAGCTTCGGGTCGCGCCGCAGTGCACGCCGCTCGCGACGAATTCCTGTCATGCGGTGGGATTCGCCCGCGCGGCGGCGCTCAAGGGCGAGTCGACGGCCGCGTTGGTGATGATGGGCGACGGGGCCACGAGCGAGGGCGATGCCCACGAGGCGCTCAACTTCGCGGCGGTATGGCGGGCACCGGTCGTGTTCCTGGTGCAGAACAACGGTTACGCGATCAGCGTGCCAACGAACAAGCAAAGCGCGGCGCGGACGTTTGCCCACAAGGGCATCGGCTACGGGATGTCCGCCCAGTACGTCGACGGCAACGACGCCGCCGCGGTCACGGTCGCGGTGGGCGATGCTCTCGAGCACGCCCGCCGCGGCGGTGGTCCAACGCTCATCGAGGCTCGCACTTATCGGATCGAGGCTCACACCAACGCCGACGACGCGAGCCGGTACCGCAGCAATGACGAGGTGCTGCTCTGGCTGGCCCGCGATCCCGTCGACCGGCTGGACCACTACTTGTCGGCGCGCGGATCGTTAGACACCTTCGCGCGGCAGGCCATCGCGGATCACGCCGAGTCCTTCGCGGAATCGTTCAGACAGCGAATGAGCGTCGATCCCGAACTAGACACGGAAGATCTGTTCCGCCATGTGTATGCCGACCTACCCGAGCACCTGCGGCGGCAGGCCCGCCGAGTCGCCGCTGACGCGGCATGACCGAGACAACGCGCGAGGCTTCGGCTCGGTCGACTGATGAGCCGGTCAGCATGGCCGGAGCGTTGAATCTGGCGCTCACCGACGCCCTTTCCGCCGACGAGCGAGTCGTCGTGTATGGCGAGGATGTCGGCCCGCTCGGTGGCGTATTCCGAGTTACCGACGGTTTGGCCAGCCGCTTCGGTGAAACGCGAGTGTTCGACACGCCGCTGGCCGAGGCGGGCATCGTCGGCACGGCAATCGGCATGGCGATGAACGGTATGCGACCGGTCGTGGAGATTCAGTTCGACGCCTTCGCCTATCCAGCGTTCGAACAGATCACGAGCCACCTCGCGAAACTGCGCAACAGATCTCGGGGTCACATCGAGATGCCGGTAGTGATCCGCATCCCGTACGGCGGCGGCATTGGCGGCGTCGAGCATCACAGCGATTCATCCGAGGTTTTCTATACGCACACGGCCGGACTCAGGGTCGTCACGCCGGGCACGCCCGACGACGCCTACACCATGCTGCGAGCCGCGATCGACTGCCCGGACCCGGTGATCTTCCTGGAGCCTAAACGGCAGTACTGGGCCAAGGCGCCGATTGCCCGCCGTCTCGATACTTGCTCGCTCACGCATGCGGTCGTTCGGCGCCCCGGATCAGGTGTGACTCTCATCAGTTATGGGGCGATGGCGACCACCGCGTTGGAGGTGGCCGAGGCCGGCGCGCGCCTCGGTTACGACGTGGAAGTCATCGATCTGCGAACCCTTGCTCCGTTCGACGACGCGACCGTCAGCGAGTCAGTGCGCCGAACCGGGCGAGCCATCGTCGTGCATGAGGCGTCCGGCTTCTGCGGCTACGGCGCCGAGGTTGCCGCGCGGCTCACCGAGTCTTGCTTCCACTATCTCGAAGCACCGATCCTGCGCGTCACTGGACTGGACATCCCCTACCCGCCGCCCATGTTGGAGAGTCACCACTTGCCAAGCGTCGATCGGGTATTGGATGCGATAGAACGCCTGCAGTGGGACGACCACGTCGTGCTGCCGGATGAGATGGGCTAACGCCCTGATGCCAGATTTCCTACTGCCCGATCTTGGTGAGGGACTCACCGAGGCGGAGATCATCCGCTGGCTGGTCGAGATTGGCGACCAGGTCTCCGTTGATCAACCGGTCGTCGAGGTTGAGACCGCCAAGGCCACGGTCGAACTGCCAAGCCCGTTCGCCGGAACGGTGCGGACACTGCACGGAACGGCGGGAACCTCGGTGTCCGTCGGGTCCGCCCTACTCACCATTGACGCCGCCATGCCCGCCGACGGCGGCCCGGTACTCGTCGGCTACGGGATCAGCGACACGACCAGCCGAACCCAGCGCTCCCGCCCTGCCCGCAAGAGCAAGAGCTCCCCGCCCGTCCGGATCGGGGTCATCTCCCCACTCGTGCGGCGGCTGGCCCACGAGCACGGTGTCGATGTGCGACAAGTCCGCGGCTCCGGTCCGGACGGCATCGTCCTGCGTCACGACGTCGAGTCGGTGATCGCGCGGAAGGCCTCCGTTGCCGCGGAGTCGACGGGCGCCCAGCCTGATGAGAGTCAGCGGACGATTCCGTTGCGAGGCGCGCGGCGGACTGCAGTCGACCGACTCACCCGATCACGTCGAGAGATTCCCGAGGCGACGGTATGGGTCGACGTTGACGCCACCGAGCTGCTCACGGCCCGCGCCGAGCTCAACGCGAATTCGGACGCCACGCCGGTGAGCATCGTCGCCCTGCTGGCCCGCTTCGCGATTGCCGGCCTTAGCCGGTATCCCGAACTGAATTCGCGGGTCGAGGCGGACCAGGTCGTCCTCCTCGATCGGGTGAACCTCGGCTTCGCCGCCCAAACCGATCGCGGGCTGATGGTGCCCGTCGTCCAGGACGCGCAACAGCTCACAACCCGGTCGCTGTCCGCGGCGATCGCCCGGCTTACAACCGCCGCGCGATCGGGGTCACTGACACCTCACGAGCTGACCGGCGGAACGTTCACCGTCAACAACTACGGCGTCTTCGGCGTCGACGGATCGGCCGCAATCATCAACTACCCCGAGGTCGCGATTCTGGGCCTTGGCCGGATCATGTCCCGTCCGTGGGCGGTTGATGGGGAACTGACAGTGCGGCAGATCGGTCAGCTCACGCTCGCGTTCGACCACCGGGCATGCGACGGCGGAGTGGCCGGTGGATTCCTGCGCTACGTCGCGGATTGCGTCGAATCACCGGTCCGGGTGCTGGCCGACCTCTAGTGTCCCGCGCGGGACACTAGCGCCATCAAGCCCGAAGCCGCTTGCGGCCCTGGTGGAAGAACGCCACCGCGTCATCGGCAGACGGCATCTCGTCGATCGTCGCGGTCGCGCCGAACGCGGCGTTCCAGAATGTGTCGCGCACCGGAGGTCCCGCCTGCGGCCCGACGTAGAGGTACGGGCGTTCGACGTCGACATCTCCCGGCGACACGCCGTAATTCACCCCGTCGATGGTGATCGCCAGGTCGAAGTGCTCCGGCCAGAGGATCGGCAATCCGGGGTCCGCCCCGACCTCGTCGGCGAACCGCCGCAATGCCGCGTCGCCGAGTTGATACCACTCCGCGAGTACCCAGGCGCTTGCCGGGTCGATAGCCAATGGATCATCGAGGTCCAGCGGCGTCGCTGGTTGGTAGACCCGCTCCGGCATCCCCGGTGTGACGCCGGCGAATTGGGCGGCTGCGCCGACCGTGGTCAGTGGCGCGCGGCGGCTCCCGGCACTGTCGGTGACGATGAGCTCCGCCTCCGCCACGCGGAGCTGGCGTCCCCCGGGTAGCGGGCGAGCTGTCGCGAAGCCGGCCGTCGATGGCCGCAGACCGATCTTGCCGGTGTCGGCGTACTGGGCGGCAGCGAGGACATGCTCGGCGACACGGTGCCACCCGTCCCGCGTTGCGGTGAGCTTGCCGGCCGACTCGAGTTCGCTCACCGCTGTCTCCCAGCTGGTTGATTGGTGATCAGGTCTCCGGGTTATCCAACCTCGCCGACCGACGCTGGTCGATCCTTCGCCGGGTGTTCGAGCCGTCGCCTTCCTCGCGTCCGCGATACCAGTGGGACAGCTCCGCAACCCAGGAAGGCCAGCTTCACCAAGCCCCCCGGGTCACCACGCCTAGGACGCCAACTCCCGCACAGTGCGTTTGATCGAGACGCGCACAAGCCGGCCTGGTGTTCCCACTCCCGAGCCAGTAGCCTCGACGCGGCCTGTTCGGTCGACCGGTCCCGCCGGGGGCCGCCGAGCCGGTTACTGCCGAATCGCACGTTAGGTGGCCACGGTTCTCCGTGCCCTCCAAGCGAACCGGGGACCCAGGTCCCATGGGGTGAATCGGCGCAGCGAGGCTGTTGGCTCACGGCCATCGGCTTCGATGTGCTGTAGGGCATCTTCCAGCCCGAACCCGTCAGCTAACCCGGTAGGCGGACTGAGGAAGAACGGAGTTCCGCCGAGCGTGGCGTCAACTCGCCGACGCGGCCGGGCCGGCCGCTTGATTGCAGTCGTCGCGGCGCTGAGTGGGTTTGTCATCCCTCAGGCAGCCGCAACCGGGCCACCGGCGCCGGCACCGACTGTGTCCGCTATCACCGCAAAGCTTGATGCGCTGGCTGACGAGGCCAGATCGCTCGCCGAGCGATACAACGTGGCGCAGGCTCAGGTTCGCCTCGCGCAGATGCAATCCGACATCGCCGCCAGATCCGCGCTGGAGGCGGGAGCCGCGTTTGAAGCTGCTCGCCACGAGCTGGGGCATCTGACCACCGCCGAATACGAGCAGGGTTCGTTGGCTTCCTTGACCGCTTTCGTGACCAGCTCCGACCAGCAGCGCTATCTCGCCGCGATGGACACCTTGCAGATGCTCGCGAGCCGCCGCGCGGATTTGATCGCCCAGGTATCAGCGGCGCGGGATCGCGCCGTCTCCGCGCACAACACGGCCAAGTCGTTGCTCGCCGCCGCGCAGACCCGGCGCAACTTGCTCGGCGCCCAGCGCGCGAAGATCACCGCGAAAGCCGCGACGTACACCCGACTGCGCGCTACCCTGACCCTCGCCGAACAAGCTGGGACAGCAACGTCAACCTCCGCCGCCATCGTCCAGTGGGCAGCATCGTGCGCCAAGCAAGCGGAGGCGGACGAGACGTCGACGGGTGCCTGCGGCGGCTTGACCGGATACGTCAATCCGATGGCATACGGCCGATGGACACCGTCGCGCACCGACCAAGGTGTCGACTGGAACGCGAGCAGGCCGAATCCCGTCGTCGCGATCGGCGACGGAATCGTCACGTTTTCGAAAGCGGACGGAACCGGGTGGCCGGGAGGTGCGTTCATCGCCTATGGCCTGACGTCTGGCAATCACGCGGGCTTGTACATCTTCGTGGCCGAGAGCCTGACCGACCTGGTACCGGTCGGCACGGTGGTGAAGGCGGGCCAGCGGATCGCCACTGCGGTACCTGGCGGACCCGAAACCGAGTGGGGATACACGGCCCCGCCAGGGACCAGCCCGGTGCCGGCGACGCCGTACAACGGAGCGCCCGATGGCACCCAGACCCCAGGCGGTAAGGCCTTCGCCCGCTTCCTCATCGAACTGGGCGCGAAGCCGTTGCAGCCACCGGGGCCGGGGCCGGACCGACCTTATTGACGGGGTTACTCACTCCGGGAGACCGGCTGCTCGACCAGGCGGACAGGCGCGAGCCTCGTTGAACGCTGCACTCCCGACTGGCGCGAGGGCCTCCGCGCCACCTATGGACAGCCCGCAACGAGCCGGTTCGCAGCATGATCAGTGCGACACTCGGAGCCGTTGACCGGCACAGCGCAGCGACGCCGCGGGTCTGCTGGGTTGAGCCAGGACGAGGGAGCTGGGATGTCGGCCACTGCGATCGGTGATCATGCCTTGCTGTCCGACCGTCACTCGAGCGCGCTGGTGGACCGCGCGGGCTCGGTGGAGTGGTTGACCTGCTCCCGATTCGACAGCCCGTCGGTCTTCGCCCGCCTGCTGGATCCAGAGGCCGGACATTGGCAGATCCAGCCGAGCGGTCCGTGGACGAGCGAGCGTCGCTACCTGGACCGGTCGCTCGTCCTCGAGACCACGTTCACGACCCCGAAGGGAACACTGATCCTTACCGATCTGCTGGCGATGGGCCCGGACAACGAAGGGCATCGCCTGGGACGGAACGTGCCGCATTTGCTGGTCCGGAATGTGTCCTGCGCTGCTGGTTCGGTGGAGATCGACGTCTCCTACGCACCTCGCCCGGAGTACGGGCTGATCGTGCCGTTGCTCTCGGCGATCGACGGCGGCGTTACCGCGCGGGGCGGCGCGGAGTGGTTGGTGCTGACCTGCCCGATGCTCCTGACGTTGGACGGGTCGCTGGGGCACGGGCGGCATACGCTAACCGCCGGGCAAACGATGTATTTCGCGCTGCACCGCTCGACGCTCGAGCAGACGCCGGCCCGGATCTGGTCGCAGGACGAGCTCGCGGCGCAGACAGAGAACGCGGTCGGCGCCTGGCAGTCCTGGTCGGCCATTCACCAGACTTACGACGGTCCCTGGGCGGATCTGGTGCACCACAGCGGCCGGGTCCTGGAGGGCCTGTCGTTCCAACCGAGTGGTGCCATCGTGGCGGCAGCGACGACCTCCCTCCCAGAAGGCGTCGGCGGGGAACGCAACTGGGACTATCGCTATGCCTGGGTCCGCGACGCCAGCTTCACCATGGCGGCGCTGTGGGTGGCGGCGTGTCCGGACGAAGCCAGCGATTTCTTTGAGTTCATGGCGACGGCTGCCGCCTCGGGCATCGGACCGGACCACGGTCTGCAAATCATGTTCGGGGTCGGGGGCGAGCATGATTTGGCCGAGCGGGAGCTGCGGCATCTCGCCGGCTGGCGGGACAGCCGTCCAGTTCGGGTAGGCAACGGCGCGTGGAATCAACAGCAAATCGACGTCTACGGTGAGCTGCTCGCGGCAGCGCATCGCCTCGCGGATCAGTTGGCCGATGTTGACGAGGACACGAAGCGCTTCCTGATCGCCTGTGCGGATGCCGCGACGAGCCGCTGGCGCGAGAAGGACCGCGGAATCTGGGAAGTCCGCGGGGATCCCCAACATTTCCTCTACTCCAAGGTGATGTGCTGGGTCGCCCTCGACTGCGCGATCAACCTCGCGGAGCTGCTCGGCGCGGCCGATCGCGTCGAGGAGTGGAAGCGCATTAAGGAGGAGATCTGGCAGACAGTCGTCACGGAAGGCTGGAGCGACGACGCCGGGGCGTTCACCCAGTGTCTCGGGTCTGCGGCGCTCGACGCGTCGAATCTCATGATGCCGATTGTTGGCTTCCTCCCGGCTGACGACCCGCGGATGCTCGCGACCATCGACGCGATCTCGGACCGGCTTACCGACGAACACGGCCTTGTGTACCGCTACCGCGTCGAAGACGGTGTCGACGGGTTGGCCGGTGACGAAGGGACGTTCCTCCTCTGCACCTTCTGGCTCGCCCACGCGCTCGCGCTGGCCGGCCAGGTCGAGCGGGCTCGGCGCGTGTTCACCACCGCCATTGCGTTCGTCAACGATGTCGGGCTGCTGGCCGAGGAGGTCGACCCCAACACCGGGGAACTGCTCGGCAACTTCCCGCAGGCGTTCAGCCACATCGGCTTGGTCAACGCCGCCTGGGCGATCTCCCAGGCCGAGGCGCGGGCCGCCGATCACTGAACCGCGACCGGGCGGCCTAGTGATCGGTGGTCGCAGCCGGACCAGGGTTGAACCGGCCACCCAGTGCCCGAGGCCTAAGTCGCAGCCGTTTCGTCGGATTTGCCGGAAATACCAGGGCAGCGTCCCCGAACCGGCGAGTTCACCGGCTATGCGCCCATCGGACCTTTCAACGTTCTTACGTGTTCGCGCGTTGTCAGACCCCCGAGTAACAATCGAATGGAGGACGGCCGGTCATCGGTCGCCCCCGCACCGACCCGCGGTCGCCCTTGGGCGGCCGGCCCGGACCTGGAGGGGGCGGGATGACCGCCGATTACGCACTTGTCGTTGCCGATCGTCCACTTGCATCCATCGCGGCTGCGCGAGAGCACGCCGCTACGGCGGCGCTCGCCCGTTCGCAGGTCGGTGCGGTCGGTCTCGAGCTGGAACTACACCTCGTCGACCGCGCACGACCATCCCGGCGTATCAGCTGGCCGGAGATCGGAGCGCTGCTGAGCTCGGTGCCGCCGTTGCCGGGTGGCAGCGCCGTGACGGTGGAACCGGGCGGGCAGCTGGAATTGTCCACGCCGCCACGACCGAACGTGGTCGCTGCGATTGCGGCGCTCGAGCGCGATCACCGTCTCCTGAACGGTGTCGTGCGCGCGGCTGGCTATGGCCTCGCATCGATTGGCGCCGACCCAGCCCGAGTGGCGCGGCGCGTCAATCCGTCCAGCCGATACGTGGCGATGGAGCGGCATTTCGACGCGTTGGCATGCGGGGGACCGGGCCGGGCGATGATGTCGGCGACCGCCGCACTGCAGATCAATCTCAACGCGGGGCCGAAGGAGGCATGGGCAGAGCGCGTCCGCCACGTCCACCGGATTGGTCCGGTGCTCGTTGCCCTGTCGGCCTGTTCACCGCTCGTCGCCGGACGCTCGTCCGGCTGGCGGTCGATGCGGCAGGAGATCTGGGGGCGGCTCGACCAAGCCCGCTGCCGGCCGTTGCACGCCGCGGACCCGGCCGAGGGCTGGGCGCGATATGCCTTGGCCGCGCCGGTGATGCTGCTGCGGGACCCCGCGACGGGCGCGACAACGCCGGTCACCGATCGGATACCGTTCGCCGACTGGGTGTCCGGTCAGGCGCGGCTGGGTCACGCGCCGACCGCGGACGACCTCGACTACCACCTGTCGACCCTCTTTCCGCCCGTGCGGCTGCGCGGTTACCTCGAAATCCGGTATCTCGACGCGGTGCCGTATCGGTGGTGGCCGGCCCTGGCTGCGCTCGTCGTCACGCTCGTCGACGACGACATTGCGGCCGATCGGGCGGCCGAGCTGTGTAGTGGGCTCGACGACTCGTGGACGACGGCGGCTCGTGACGGCCTCGGTCATCAAGCGCTACTCGCGGCCGCCCGGGGCTGCGCCGACGTGGCGGCGGAGCGATGCCCAGCGGCCCTGCGATCAGACGTCGAGGCCTACGCCGAGCTGGTCCGGGCTGGCCGTACGCCTGGTGACGAACTACGAGAGCGCGCACGGGTACATGGCCCGCTCCGCGTCCTGGAGGAGGTGACCGATGCGTGAGGCGATCGCTCGCGGCTTGGATCAAGCGCGAGCGCGCACCCTGACCCTGAACGAGTTCGACGACGCCGAACTCGTGCGTCAGCACAACCCGCTGATGAGCCCGCTGGTCTGGGACCTCGGCCATGTGGGCCAGCAGGAGGATCTCTGGTTGCTCCGTGGCGGCAACGCGCAACGTGATGGCGTGCTGCCGGCCGAGGTCGACCGGCTCTACGACGCATTCCGTTCTGCTCGCGCGGACCGCGCCACCATGCCGTTGCTGTCCCCGGTCGAGGCGCGACGGTTCATCGCCGAAGTGCGCGCCCGTGCGTTCGACCAGCTCGACCGCGCGGACCACCTGTTCCCCTTCGCGATGGTCGAACAGCATGAGCATCAGCACGTCGAGACGATGTTCGCCACTCATCAACTGCGCGACGGGCCGCCACTGCTCGGCCGCGGCAGCGCGCTGCCGCAATCGCGCCCGGTACCGCATGATGCCGTACTGGTCCCGGCCGGCGAATTCGTCTTGGGTGTCGACGCCAGCTATGAGCCGTGGTCTCTCGACAACGAGCGTCCGGCCACCGTGGTCGGCCTTCCGGCGTTCCGTATCGGACGGGTACCGGTCACCAATGCCGAGTGGCAAGCGTTCATCGACGACGGCGGATATCACCGCGCTCAGTGGTGGTCGCCTCGGGGCTGGACCCACCGAGTCGATCACGATCTGACCCGGCCGCTGTTCTGGTTGCCTGACGGCAGCCGGCGCCGCTTCGGTTACTCGGAGGAAATTCGGCCGGACGAGCCGGTCCAGCATGTGTGCTACTTCGAAGCCGAGGCCTATGCCGCGTGGGCCGGGGCTCGACTGCCCACCGAGAAGGAATGGGAGAAAGCGTGCGCATGGGACCCGGCTGCGGGCCGGCGCCGCCGATGGCCGTGGGGAGACTCCGCGCTGACCCCGTCTCTGGCCAATGTCGGCGGCGCGGCTCTGCGGCCCGCGCCCGTAGGCGCCTATCCGGCCGGAGCGTCGGCCTATGGCGTCGAGCAGCTGATTGGCGATGTCTGGGAGTGGACATCCTCCTCGTTCGAGCCGTGGCCTGGTTTCATCCCGATGCTGTACGAGCGCTACAGCCGGCCGTTCTTCGGCGGAGATTTCCGAGTGCTGCGGGGCGGATCGTGGGCGGTTGCGCCGAGCACGATCCGTCCGTCGTTCCGGAACTGGGACCTTCCGATCCGACGTCAGACCTTCTGTGGCGTTCGGCTGGCTTGGGACGCCTGAGGTGTGCCGTCATCTCGCCTGGCTGGGCGCGCCGCGCACCGTCTCCTCCCTAGTGCTCGACCCGCCATACGGTCTGCTCCGGCAGTCCTACGCGCCGAGACGGCAGCGCCGTGGACGGCTCAACGCGGACGGATGGGGCGTCGGACTTTACGCAGCCGATCAGGTCGAGCCCATCCGCTGGCGGTCGGACCGCCCGCTGTGGAGTGATGCGTCGTTCGCGTCAGTGGCACCGGTGCTGTCCTCGACCTGCGTGCTGGCGGCCGTTCGATCAGCGACGAAAGGCATGCCGGTGGCGGAGACGGCAACCGCGCCGTTCTCCGACGGGCGGTGGCTGCTGTCGCACAACGGCCGTGTGGACCGCGCGACCT
Source organism: uncultured Actinomycetota bacterium (assembly GCA_963809815.1). Classification (GTDB taxonomy): domain Bacteria; phylum Actinomycetota; class Actinomycetes; order Mycobacteriales; family Jatrophihabitantaceae; genus CAVVJA01. Next base: position 214,813 of record CAWELM010000024.1, on the reverse strand, counting down.
TGACGCTCGACGGGACCGCCGAATCGACGTGCGACTCCGCTCTCCTCGCCGTGCACGTCTTCGCCCGCGGCCCGGATCAGCTCGGGGCGACGGTCATCGACCTTGCTCGCCGAGATCCACGCGCCGTGCTCAACCTGTTGATGACAGACGGGCACGCGCTACTGGCTACGACCTGGGGCGACACCCTGTCTTACCTCGAGACGTCCGACGGTTTCGTGCTTGCGAGTGAACCCTGGGACGACGACCCGGGCTGGCGCGACGTCCCCGACCATCACCTGGTTCAAGTGATCGACGAGCGAATCACCCTGACCGAGCTGGAGAAACTCTAATGACTATGCCTCCCGTCGGTGTCCTTCGTGCGCTCCAGTTGGGTCCGGCTCAGGAGGCCTCCTCATGACCATGCCTCCCGTCGCCCTCCTCCGCTGCGCACCTGCACCCCGCGAAATCGCTCGCGCGATTTCGCGGGGGCCCCGCCCTCAGTCCGCTCCTCGCTCGCTGACGCTCGCTGCGGTGCTCCCTACGATGCTCGCGGAGGACGGCTCCTCATGACCATTACGCATCTCGATCCGGTCCGGCAGACCGCTGCGCTGGCGGCCGACGTCCGCGCCGGGCTCGGCGGGCGGCCCAAGACTCTGCCGCCCAAGTATTTCTACGACGCGGTAGGAAGCGAGTTGTTCGATCAGATCACTCATCTGACCGAGTACTACCCAACTCGCACCGAGCGGGCCATCCTGCGCGCACATGCCGCGGAGATAGCCGCACTCACGCGTGCGTCGACTCTGGTGGAGATTGGCAGCGGCACGTCGGAGAAGACCCGCCTGCTGCTGCATGCGTTACGCGAGGCGGGGACGTTGCGCAGGTTCGTCGCGTTCGACGTGGACCCGGTCGTGCTGGCCGAAGCCGGTCGCGCGGTGGCCGCCGAGTTTCGCCCGATCGAAGTCGAGACGATCGTTGGTGACTTCGAGCGGCATCTCGCGCTGCTGCCGCGTCATCCGCATCGGCTCGTCGCTTTCCTCGGCTCGACGATCGGCAACCTGGAGCCGGTGGCGCGCGTCGATTTCCTCCGCGGAGTGCGGGCGACGATGGGACGCAGCGATGCGTTCTTGCTCGGCACCGACCTCGTCAAGTCCGTGCCGCGGCTGATCAGCGCGTATGACGATACCGCCGGCATCACCGCGGCGTTCAACAAGAACGTGCTCGCGGTCATCAACCGCGAACTCGACGCGGATTTCGATCCGGCCCGGTTCGAACATGTCGCGATCTGGGACGCGACGAACGAGTGGATCGAGATGCGGCTGCGATCACGGGTCGCGCAGACTGTGCACATTCGCGCGATAGATCTGCGGATAACGTTCGAGGCGGGCGAGGAGGTACGGACCGAGATATCGGCCAAATTCCGGCGACCGGGAGTCGTTGATGAGCTGCGCCGGGCTGGACTGACGATGCAACGGTGGTGGACCGATCCGGCGCAGGACTTCGCGGTGTCACTGTCCGTCCCGACCTGACGGCCGAGCCCGCCGTCGCAAGCTGCGGAGTGCCGGTCGTCCCGACCGGCGACATCCGCCGCACGGCTGCCCGGGCGGCCGGCGCACGGGGATTGAATCTGACGCGCTCCGATGGACAAGTGGGCACTGACGGCGCCATTTCGCTCGCCGATCCGTGGCTGTGCCGTCCGGGATACCTCGATCTCATCGATGGAGCCGGAGCCGGTCACCCCGAAGGCCAGGGCGACCTGACTGGCTCAGAACGCGATACATACCGGATCGAGTTCGACGCCGCGGCCAGGACGATCTCCGGTGAGCAGGACCTGGATTTCCCGGCCAGACTGACGCGGTTCGCCAAGCGGCGACGCTCGCAGCCATCCGGGAGTCGCACGAGTTCGCCACAGTCGTTCGACCGTGATGATTGAGAAAATGTTAGGACAAAGTCTTGACAGCCTGAGTGCCCAATTACATACTCCTGGCACGGCGCTGCTACAGATGCAACAACCCGATAACGATGCCGCGTGTGCGGCAGGGGCACTGGCTACGCTCCCAACCGAGATGACGGAGGTCAAGAGTGACCAACGGCGGCGAGTTGAGACGGCTTCGCCTCGGAAGCTGCCCGGACTCGTGGGGGGTGTGGTTCGCCGACGATTGGCGGCAGACGCCTTGGAAACGCTTTCTCGATGAGCTCGCCGGTGCTGGATACCGGTGGTTGGAACTCGGGCCATACGGCTACCTGCCGACCGATCCCAGTCGGTTGAGTGACGAACTCGCGCAGCGTTCGCTCTGGGTCGCCGGCGGCACCATGCACGGCCTCTCTGGCCTGCACCGCCCGAATGATTTCGCTGCTATAGCCGCCCAGACTCGTCGCGTCGCAGCTTTGACGCAGGCCGTCGGGGGGAAGCATCTGATCTTCGTTCCAGTCCCGGGATATCGCGACGACGTGACCGGGGCCTATCTAGCCCCAGCCGTGCTAGCTCGTGGCGAATGGCGCACCATGATCGACGCGGTCGACCGACTAGGTCGGATCGTTGCCGAGGAGTACGGCCTAACGCTGCAGTTTCATCCACACGCGGACTACCACGTGGAAACCCAGGAGCAGACAGAGCGGTTTCTCGACGACACCGATCCGCACTTCGTCTCCCTGTGTCTCGATACCGGACACCTCGCGTACCGGGGGGCCGACGTACCCGCGTTGATCCGCAACTACCCCGACCGGATTGGCTACGTCCACATCAAGCAGATGGATCCGGACATCGTCGCGGTGGCGGAGCGGGACGACCTCGCGTTCGGGCAAGCCGTTGCCATGGGAGCAAGCTGCGCACCACCAGCCGGAGTTCCCGACATTCCGTCGGTTCTCGAGGCGCTGCGAGCGCTCGAGGCTGACCTGTTCGTTGTGGTCGAGCAGGACATGTATCCCGTCGACTTCGACGTGCCACTGCCCATCGCGACGAATACTCGGATCTACCTCAATTCCTGCGGTCTGGAATCAGTAGCGCCAACCGCCGCGGACAACGCGTCCAGTCCATCTCAGTAACCAGCTCCCGTAGGGAAGGACCGAACACATGACATCGGCACCATTCCGATCGATCGCATCAAGGCTGCGATGGGGTGTGCCCATCGTCGCGGCCGCTGTCGTAGCGTCGGCCTGCAGCAGCGCCAACTCCGTGAATGTCCAGCACAACAAGAGTGGCGGCGGAGCCGGCGGCTATCACTACAAGATCGCTATGGTCACCCATGGCGGCGCCGGTGACTCTTTCTGGAGCATCGTGAAAGCCGGCGGTGTACAGGCCGGCAAGGATATGGGCGACGACTTTACCTATCAGAGCAACGGCGATCCGACGCAACAGTCGCAGTTGATTGATGCCGCAGTCAACCAGAAGCCGGATGGACTCATTGTCTCGATGGCAAATCCGGAGGCGCTCAAGGCAGCTGTTCAGCGTGCGGTTGCCGCCGGCATACCGGTCGTCACGATCAACTCTGGCCAGGCACAATCGAAGGCCTACGGCGCGCTGTCGCACTTCGGGTCAGACGAGACCGTCGCGGGACAGGCCGTTGGCACCGGCCTAAAGCAGGCTGGCGTCAAGAGCGTCATTTGCGTTGTCCAGGAAGCCGGCAATGTCGCTCTGGAGCAGCGTTGCGCAGGCGTGAAATCCACCCTCGGTGGCACCGTGACAAACCTGCAGGTCGACAACAACAACCTGCCCGGCGCCCAGTCTCTCATCCAAGCGAAGCTGCAAGCCGACAAGTCGATTGACGGTGTCGTCACCCTCGGGGCGCAGGTCGCGAGCGTGGCCGAGGCGGCCATTGCCGGGGCCAACAGCACAGCGAAGCTGGCCACGTTCGACCTGAACGCCGATGTTGCGAAGGCCGTCCAAGACGGCAAGATCCTGTTCGCAGTCGATCAGCAACCGTACCTCCAGGGTTACATTGCGGTGGTGATGCTCACCCAGTACAAGGCGAATTTGAACGTGCTCGGCGGCGGCCTACCCGTCCTCACCGGCCCTAACCTGATCACCAAGGACAACGCAGCAGCAGTCCTCAAGCTCGCCGCGGCAGGTACCCGATGACCACCACCCTCGAACGCCCGCCCGCCCAGCCGCAACCGGACGAACGGGTCGCGCGGGTCAGCCTGGCCCGGCGCCTCCTCGTCAAGCCCGAATTCGGCGCGCTCGTTGGCGTCATCGTCATCTTCGTGTTCTTCTCGTTCGAGTCGGACGTATTCCGGTCCATGGAAGGTGCGGCGAACTGGTTGGACGGTGCGTCCACCGTCGGCCTGATGGCTGTCCCCATATCGCTGTTGATGATTGGCGGGCATTTCGACCTGTCCGCCGGCGTGCAAGTCGGCACCGCGGGCTTGGCTACCGGCATTATGACCACGTACTGGGGATTGAATGTCTACGCCTCAATGGTGGTGAGCTTGTGCCTGTTGTTGTTCATCGGATTCATCAACGGGTTCCTGGTGACCCGCACCGGCCTGCCCAGCTTCATCATCACGCTGGGCATGTTCCTTGCCCTACAGGGCATCAACCTGGGCGTAACCAAACAGGTCACCAATACGGTGCAGGTCAGCAATCTCAACCTGGTACCGGGCTACCACGCGTTGCAGAACATCTTCGGTAGCACGATCTCGATTGGTGGCCATAAGTTCCAGATCGCGATCCTCTGGTGGATAATCTTCACCATCATCGGCTCGTGGCTGCTGACCCAGACTCGGTTTGGGAACTGGATCTTCGCCTCCGGCGGTGATCCAAATGCCAGCAAGAACGTCGGCGTCCCGACCGCTCGTACGACGATCACGCTATTCATGCTGACCTCGGCGATGGCGTGGTTCGTTGGGAACACGCAACTCATCAGGTTCAGCACTATCCAGGCACAGGTCGGTATCGGCCAGGAACTGATCTACATCGTCGCCGCGGTCATCGGCGGCTGCCTGCTCACCGGCGGTTATGGCTCGGTTATCGGCGCCTCACTCGGCGCATTGATCTTCGGAATGACGCAGTCCGGCATCGTGTATGCCAACTGGAATTCGGACTGGTTCAAGACGTTCGTCGGCGCCATGCTGCTGCTCGCAGTGCTGGCCAACCAATTCGTACGTCGTCTCGCCACACAGGGTAGGAGATAGCGATGAGTGTCGAGGTCACCGAGCAGCCGCCGCCGGCGGCAGAGTCAGACTCTGACACGCCGATGCTCGAGATCCGAAACGTGACCAAAACGTTCGGCAGCGTCATTTCACTGTCCGACATCTCGACCACGGTGCGGGCAGGAAAGGTGACGTGTGTGCTTGGCGACAACGGCGCCGGTAAGTCCACGTTCATCAAGATCTTGTCCGGCGTCCATCAACCAAGCAAGGGCGAACTGCTCATGGACGGCAAGCCAGTACAGTTCCACGAGCCAAGAGATGCCCTGGACGTGGGAATCGCCACCGTTTACCAGGACCTGGCCATGGTGCCATTGATGGCGATCTGGCGGAACTTCTTCCTCGGTTCGGAGCCTAGGAAGGGATTCTGGCCCCTAAAACGGTTCGACAAGGAGAAGGCAAAGAAGATCACCCGCGAAGAGATGCACGATATGGGCATCGACATTCGCGATCCAGACCAGCCCGTGGGAACGCTGTCCGGCGGCGAGCGACAATGCGTGGCTATCGCGCGCGCGGTGCACTTCGGCGCGCGGCTGCTGATTCTCGACGAGCCAACCTCAGCGCTCGGGGTCAAGCAATCCGGAGTGGTCCTCAGGTACATTCTCCAGGCGCGGGATAAGGGCCTCGGCGTCATCTTCATCACGCACAACCCGCACCATGCGTATCCGGTTGGAGACCGCTTCCTGCTGCTCAAACGTGGGAAGAGCCTCGGTGACTTCGACAAATCGGATATTAGCCTGGCCGAGTTGACGGGCATGATGGCTGGTGGGGCCGAGCTGGAGGAACTTGCTCACGAATTGGAGCAGGAAGGCGACACGGAGACCAGCGCCATCGGGCACGAGATGGCCGCCGACATTGGCACCGGCACCACCAGCTGAGAGCCCGGGACTATCCGATTGGCGTCGATCATCTTCAGTTCATGAAGGAGGGACATCAAGCGTGGCGTTGAAAGTCGGCGTCATTGGCACGGGGATGATCGGGAAGGACCATATCCGTCGACTGACGCGAGTGCTGTCCGGGTCGACCGTAGTCGCTGTGACGGACGTGGACGTCGAGATGGCCAAGGCGGCCGCTGCGAGTATTCCGGGCGGCGCCTTGGTCCATCCGGACGGTCAGGCCCTGATCAATGACAGTGAGGTCGATGCGATCGTCGTCTGCTCGTGGGGGCCCACGCACGAGGAGTACGTTCTCGCGTCGATTGCCGCCGGAAAGCCGGTGTTCTGCGAGAAGCCTCTCGCCACCACACAGCGCGCATGTTTGCGCATTCTCGAGGCGGAGGTTGGCACCGGACGACGCCTCGTTCAGGTCGGCTACATGCGCCGGTACGACGCGGCCTATCGGGCGCTGAAGTCCTCGGTCGACACGGGGACGATCGGCCTGCCGCTGATGATGCACTGCACGCACCGCAATCCGAGCGTGCCGGCCTACTACGACAGCAACTCGCTGATCACCGATACCGCAGTCCACGAAATCGACATGGTGCGATGGCTGTTCGGCGAGGAGATCGTCGCGACCGCGACGCTCAGCCCGCGCCGAAGCCGCAACGGCGGCGACCTTCCCGACCCGCTCATCCTGCTGTTGGAGATGGCAAGCGGCATCCTCGTCGACGTCGAGATCTCCGTGAACATTCGCTACGGGTACGACATTCGCGGTGAGGTCGTCGGCGAAAATGGCACCGTAGCACTCGGTGAGGCCAGCCCGGTCACCCTGCGGCTCAACGGCGGAATCGTCAATCGCGTACCGACCGACTGGCGGGAGCGGTTTATTCGCGCATATGACGTGGAATTCCAAGAATGGATCGACGCAGCCCGCTCCGGCGGTGCGCTCGGCCCGAGTTCTTGGGATGGGTACGCGGCAGCCGTAGTCTCGGACGCGGCCTTAGAAGCCCGTCGAACGAATACCCGGGTCACGGTTCAGCTACCCGACCGACCCTCCTTGTATGCCGCCAGCACCTGACCGGCCGCGGGCGGGCTGCACCGCACGAGAGGAATCGCTGTGAAGCTCGCCCTCGATCCGTACATGTTCCGGACGACCCCGCTGCTGGAATTACCCGGTCTGGTCGCGGACCTCGGCTATCGGTATGTCGAGCTGTCGCCGCGCGAGGACTTCACACCGTTCTTCCTGCATCCACGCGCGAACCGGGATATCGTTTCGAAGTTCAAGCGCGCGTTGGACGCCGCCGGCGTCGAGATCGCAACCCACCTGCCGCTGTACCGGTGGTCCGGACCGGACGAGGACGAGCGCCAGGCCGCGGTGCGGTACTGGAAGCGAGCCATTCAGCTGACCGTGGACCTCGATTGCCGGGTGATGAATTCGGAGTTCAACGGTCGGCCTGAGGCGGCCAGCCAGAGCGAAGCGCAGTTCTGGCGATCGATGGAGGAGCTGCTGCCGATCTTCGAACGCGAGGGAATGGAATTGCGGCTCGAGCCGCACCCGGACGACTTTGTCGAGGACGGCAAGACCGCCGTTGACATGGTCCGCGGGATCGACTCCCCACTCGTCAGCTTCCTCTACTGCGCCCCGCATACCTTCCACATGGGCGGCGACATTACCGGCGTGATGGAGTACGCCGGTGACCTGCTGACCCACCTACACGTTGCCGACTCCTTCGACCATCGGGCGTCGTCCGGCTTGCGGTACATCGTCAATCCACCGGGTTCGACCGCCCGGATCCACCAGCATCTCGACATCGGGCAGGGCGAGGTCGACTGGGATGAGTTCTTCGCCACGCTCGGGCGGATGAAGTTCGACGGCATCATGACCGTATGCGTCTTCGCCTGGGAAGAGCGCGCCCACGAATCGAGCCGGTACATGCGGGAGACGATCGAGAAGCGCGTCCAGTCCTGGTCGTAGCGCTCCCGACCGGTATTTCGCTGACGGTATGCATATCCCGTTGTTGGAGCGACGGACTATGCATACGAATCGGGCTGTGGTCGATGCGGGTCGGGCTAAGGTCGACCTATGGCCGGGCAGCCTCACTACCGTAAGCCAGGGTGGTTCACTCGCAACGTGGCGAACCGCGCCGTCGCCGGATTAACCCGCCTCGGGGTCAGCGTGTGGGGCAGCCGGGTCCTCGAGGTCAAAGGCCGCAAGAGCGGCGAGCCCCGAAAAGTGCCGGTCAATCTGCTGCGCTACGAAGGCCGCGATTACCTCGTGTCCGCACGTGGCACCGGCGAATGGGTCCGCAACGTCCGCGCTGCGAACGGTGAGCTCACGTTGCTGCTCGGCTCGCGGCGCGAGCAGCGGCATGCCATCGAGGTCGCTGATGGCGACAAGGTGCCGCTCTTGCGGGCCTATCTGAAGAAGTGGAAGGCGGAGGTCGGTGTCTTCTTCGAGGGCGTGAGCGGGCAGTCGAGCGACGAGGAGATCGCAGCTATCGCGCCCAAACACCCGGTCTTTGCCCTGACCTAGGGGCAATCATTCAGCGGCGGATGAGCGCGTCGCGAGCAGGTCACTGATCTCGGCCCAGAGCTCGAGATATGCGATCGCCGCTGGGCTTCGGGGCGCAAAAGCGGTGACGGGTGCCCGCCGCACGGCCATTTGCTCGACGTTGCTCGCGGACGGTACGGCTATCGAGCTGACCTGTGCGTGCTGCAGCGGAAGGTCGGCCAAGATCTCGCGGTGGAGGCGACGCCGGCGATCGACCATGGAGAAAAACCCGCGTATGACGGGTACTCGGCCGTCGAGTTCGGCGACGAAGCCGCTGAGTTGCTCGAACGTGCGGACCGAAAGCACGGTCGGGATCAGCGGTACCAGAACGACGTCGGAAGCGTTCAGCACATTCTCCGAGACGAGAGACATGCTCGGCGGCGTGTCGAGAACGACAAGGTCGTACTCTTCCTCGAGCGGCTGCAACAACCGGCGCAGTGTCCGCTCCGGTTTGGGGCGCTCGTTGAGGTCGATGTCCATATGCCGGTATGTGAAGTCGGCCGGGAGCAGATCCAGGCCTTCGAAGTCGGTGGCCTTGACCGCATCGAGCAATGGTCGGGACTGCTGGACAAGTTTCGGACTCCCGCCCTTGACGCGAGGGCGGATGCGGAACAGGTAGGTCGCGGCGCCTTGCGGGTCGAGGTCCCACAACAACGTCCGCCGATTGTCCCTCGCCGACAAGTAGGCGAGATTCACGGCGGCAGTCGTCTTACCAACGCCGCCCTTGAGGTTGTATGAGGCGATCGTGTTCAGCGCAGTACCAGCCGTTTGACGTGCCGTGCCGCCTGCGTGCCGAGGTAGGCATCGTGATGGGCGGTTAGTTCGTCCCGCGCGACACGTTGGCTGGCGTCGAATCGGCCGCATAGTTCGCCCATGGCGAGGATCGTGCCAGCTTTGACCGCACCGCCGTCGATCAGTTCCTGTGCGAACACACGCACGGCCGCAGTCTGCACCTCGTTATCCTGAAATTCGCCAAGTATGTCTTGCAGATCCTTGAAGTCGCGGATGACCTGTTTGTAGGCCTTCGGTGCGCACAGCGGCTTGAACAACTCGACGAGGTACCGCATCTCCTTGCAGGTCTTCCGAAGTGCGTGCACCTCCTCCGCGGGTGAGTCGGCGTCGATGAGGCTCGCTCGCTTGCGCACCTTGCGGAAGATGCGCCGCACCCGCTCGTCGGCGAGCTGCGAAGCGGTGAGCTGGTGCCATGCCGGTGCCGCGACGACGGACTCCAGTTCCGCTCGCCAGACCTGACAGAGGCTGCTGAATCGCCGGGACCGCAATGCGCGAACGAGATTTCGATACGCGAGCGCCCGCTGGCCGCGAATGTGCTCCGCGAATGGATCGAGGTCATCCGGTCTGCTCACACTCGCCGCCAGCTCGTCAACGCTGAGCAGATACACGTCGAGATCTCTCGCGGGTGTCGTGACCTGCCCCAACCACCGGAACTCGGGGGCCATCCGCTCCGCGAGGCCCTCGGGCAAGACGTCACCGAGCAACTTGACGATCGATCTGGTTCGGCGAATCGCTATTCGCAAGTCATGCAGGTATTCGGTGTCGACGTCGCCGATCACGCCGGCGACATTCGCCTCCAGATCGAACAAGTAGGCAAGCAAGGCCTCCGCGACGACAAGGTCCGCCGGCTGGTCCGGCTGCATCTCGAACCGCTGAGCGCTGATTGGTACAACGCCAGCCGTGCCGCGCATGTCGTCCAGCCATGAGCCGCTCGTCGACCCAAGGGGCGCGCCGGCGCGAAGCAGCCGGATAACCTCCCCCGCATCCTTCTGGTACCCACGCAAGCACTCGATGTCGACTCGGGCTGGAAGTGCGGCTTGCCCGGGGGCCTGTAGCGATCCGTCCCACCACACGAGCCGGGCGACCGTCTTCGCGTCCTCGTTCAGGACGGAGAACCTCAGGCCGACGAGGCGCCCCTTGGCGATAGGAAGCAGCGCGCGTATCCAGACCGGGCCGCTGAGCTCATCACGAACCGGCCCGGCCGGAATACCGTTGATGACCGCTGGCCACCGCAAGCGCCCGACCGTCTGTTCAATGCGCCCGCTGTCTGGGCTAGACAGGGCGAGGAGGCCGTCCCGCTCGACGTACACAAGATCGAGTCCGGCGCGCCTCAGTCGCCAGTCCGCGGTGTCCAGGCAAACCAGCGACCGACGCTCGATACCGCCGGACCGCAGCCCAAAATGGCCATTGAGGACGCCCCCGAATAACGCCTCGATATCGGCCTTACCTGGCGGAACGGCAGCTCCGATCCAGGTGAGCGGGGTGCTCGCTGGCGCGCTTGGAAGATATGACGATCGAAACACCATGGCTCGGCCGAAGTTTACCAGTCGTACATCAACCGTTCGCGTGTCGTTCAACCGTTTTTCTCACGGCGATTCGTCTATTTACGGTCACTTTCTTGGGAGTTAGCTGCCCGTCCAGATCGACAGATGACGCCTCAAGTTCGACCCCCGAGATCGCGAGTCCGATCGACCCGACGGTGCCGTCCGCCCGGCCGTCGGGCTAGTCCGCCGAGGGTGTTGCGATCGCGTCATACGAATGTTCTGCTGTCTATATGTTGGAGGCGACGCCTGGTGAGATCAGCGGTGTCCGGCCGGAGTCGATCTCGCCCCGGGTGGCTGACTCGCTGGCCGTTCGCCTCCTGGGTGGGTCGCGTACTCGGATGGGCGGCCTTTCGATCTCGCACGCTCGTAGGGTCGCCGCGCGAGTGCGGGCTAAGGGCGAACTGGTGTTCGCGGTCGCGTTGCTACACGACGTAATCGGGAAAGGCCGAACAACCGCTGAGGACTTGCTCGCAGCTACTGGTGACCCACGGTTGGTCGAGCTCGTCGTGAGTCTCACGCGTGATGAGTGGGAATCCGAGGAGGAGTACCTGTCCCGCTGCGCGGCTGACCCGATCGCACTACAGGTGAAGCGAGCCGAGCTGGAAGACAAGCTCGTCGCCGACGGTTCGAATCTCTCGCCCACCCTCGAGTTGCGGCTGCGGCGACAGGCAGGCGCCCGACTCGAGCGGCTGGAAGCGCTTGCCCGCCGAACGAGTCGCTGAGATTTTGGGTTGCAACAGCGTCATCACGATTTGGGTCGATCGGCAAATTGTGGCCCCATCCGGTTTGTCACCATCGTGCGGGTGATGGCATTTGTCAGTTGCTGCCTGTTCGCCGCGCTCGGGCGAAGAGGCCGAGTGTCCTGCGAGGGGGAAGTTGCTAGGCAGTCCGGCCGGTGCAATGGCCAAGATTCACGGCCGATACCATCCGATCGCTCGGGACCTTTCAATCCGAGTCCACGGGGCAATTAGTTACAACGTCGGGAGAGTGAGTCGTGCCAGCTGCTGCTGAGTTCGGGACCGGGCAAGTGTTCTGGTCCTTCCTGTGGTTCTTCCTGTTCTTCATCTGGATCTGGCTACTGATCGTCGTCTTCAGCGACATCTTCCGAAGCCACGACCTGTCCGGGTGGGCTAAGGCCCTCTGGATCATCTTCGTGGTGATCGTGCCCTACCTCGGCGTCTTCGTGTACCTGATCGCTCGTGGCGGCCGCATGCAGGAGCACGCCGCGGCGGACGCAAAGGCCCGGGACACCGAGTTCCGCCAGTACGTCCAGAGCGCGGCCGCCCCGAGCAGTAGCAACACTGCCGACGAGCTGGCGCGGTTGGCCGACCTCCGGGACAAAGGCGTGATCAGCGAAGCCGAGTTCCAGCAGGCCAAGGCCAAGGCCCTAGGCTAACCAATCCGGCAACCGGGATCCGACTGGATGCGCAGGCGCGGCCGACCGCTCCCAGGCTCGGCCGCGCCTCTCACGTTGATGATCTAAGACATTTAGCCGGTAAGTCCAAGATCACGACCGTCGGTTGTGCTCACACGGCCGTGGGGAAGTGCATGTGGGCGCTGTGATGCTCCGTGTAGTAGACACCGGGCCACCGGCTGGTGATTGCCTTGCCCCGGGTGTAGAAGCGCACACCTTCGATGCCGTGTACGTGCGTGTCGCCGAATAGTGAGTCCTTCCAGCCGCCGAAGGAGTAGAACGCCATCGGCACCGGGACGGGCACGTTGATGCCGATCATGCCGACGTGCACGTCCCGCTGGAAGTGCCGCGCGGCGTTACCGCTGCTGGTGAAGATGGCTGTGCCATTGCCGTACGGGTTCGCGTTGACAAGGTCGATGGCCTCGTCGAGGCTCTCCACTCGGACGACCGCCAGCACCGGGCCGAAGATCTCGTCGGTGTAGATGTCCATGTCCGTCTGCACCTGGTCGAAGAGCGTGGGCCCGACGAAGAAGCCCTCCTCGTAGCCATCAACCACGAGGCCGCGGCCGTCGACGACAAGCGTGGCCCCGGCCTGCTCGCCGCGGCCGACATAACCGACGATCCGATCCCGTGACTCGGGCGTCACGATCGGACCCATTTCGCTGGACACGTCATCGCCCGGGCCAACCTTGACCTCTTCCGCCTTCTCCTTGAGCTTGGCCACGAGTGCGTCGCCGGCGCTACCGACGGCGACGACGGCCGAGATCGCCATGCACCGCTCCCCGGCGGAACCGTAGCCAGCCGCGGTGATGTGATTCGCGGCGAAGTCCATGTCGGCGTCGGGCAGCACGACGGCGTGATTCTTCGCGCCGCCGAGCGCCTGCACGCGTTTGCCGTTGCTGGAAGCGCGCTGGTGGACGTATTTGGCGATAGGCGTGGATCCGACAAAGGACACGGCGGCGATGCCGGAATGGTCGAGTATCGCGTCTACGGCCACCTTGTCACCGTGCACGACGTTGAACACGCCTTCGGGCAGTCCGGCATCCGCGTAAAGCTGGGCAATGAAGTTCGATGCCGATGGGTCGCGCTCGCTCGGCTTGAGCAAGAACGTGTTGCCCGTAGCGATCGCGATGGGATGCATCCACATCGGGACCATGGCCGGAAAGTTGAACGGCGTGATGCCGGCGCACACGCCGAGCGGCTGTCGGAACGAGAAGGCGTCGATGTCGGTGGATACCTGTTCCGAGTACTCACCCTTGAGCAGCTGCGGGATCCCGCAGGCGAACTCCACGACCTCCATGCCGCGGATGACCTCGCCCTTGGCATCGGACTCCACCTTGCCGTGCTCTCGGCTGACGATCTTCGCCAGCTCGTCGAGGTTCTTGTCGACCAGCTCCCGGAAGGCGAACATGATCCGGGCGCGGCGGGTGAGCGAGACGTCGAACCAGCTCTCGAACGCCTTACTGGCAACCTGGACCGCAGCGTCCACGTCGGCTGCCTCGGCGAGCAGGACTCGCGCCTGGACTTGGCCGGTTGCTGGATTCCAGACGTTCGCAGTGCGGGTGGACGCTCCGGTATACGGCGCGCCGCCGACCCAGTGCTCAATCGTGGTCATGGACCGAATTCCCTTCTCACTCACAAGTACTGTCGCTGCTTCCGCTTGTGCTCGCGGTATGCGCCGTACGCCTCGTCGGTGCTGTCGATGGCTGCCACCTCGGAAACCGGGACGTCCCACCAGTTCTCCGACGATGGGACGGGCGCCAACGGATCGGTCTCGACGTACACGACGGTCGTCCGCTCGGCCTGCTTGGCCTGGGCGAGCGCAGATCGGAACTCCTCGATGGTCGACGTCCGCAGCACGTCGGCACCCAGGCTCTGCGCGTTTGCCGCCAGATCCACCGGCAGCTTGTCGCCGTCCAGCATCCCGGTGTCGGGGTTGCGGTAGCGGTAACGGGTGCCGAACCGCTGCGAACCAAGGGATTCCGACAAAGAACCGATCGAGGAAAATCCGTGATTCTGGATCAGGACGATCGTCAGCTTGATCCCTTCCGACACCGCCGTAACAATCTCTTGCGCCATCATCAAGTACGAGCCGTCGCCGACCATGGTGAAGACTTCGCGGCTCGGGTCGGCCATCTTGATCCCGAGTGCGGCCGCGATCTCGTAGCCCATGCACGAGTAGCCGTACTCGACGTGGTATCCCTTCGGATCCCGGGCCCGCCAGAGCATTTGTAGATCACCCGGCAAGCTCCCGGCGGCTTGCACCACGACGTCCCGCGGGCCGGCGACCTCGTTGACCATGCCGATGACCTCGGTCTGGGCCGGCAGTGGCTGGTGTCCCAGGTGATAGGCCGCGTCGACGATCTTGGTCCAGGCCTCGGTGTGCTCGGTGAATTCACGGGTGTACGCCGGGCTGACCCGGTAGCCAGCCGTGGCCTCGCTGAGCGCTTCGAGACCGCGCCGGGCATCGGCCACGATCGCCGTCGCGCTCTGCTTGACCGCATCGAACAACGCGACGTTGATGTTGACGAACCGTACGTCGGGTCGCTGAAACGCCGTCCGGGAGGCGGTGGTGAAGTCGCTGTACCGGGTGCCTACGCCGATCACGACGTCGGCGTCGCGGGCCAGCGCGTTCGCGACCGGAGTGCCGGTCGAACCGACCCCGCCCACGGCCAGCGGATGGTCCCACGGCACCGCGCCCTTGCCGGCCTGGGTGTCGGAAACCGGAATCCCGGTCGTCTCGGCGAAGCGGCGGAGCGCGTCGCTGGCCTCCGCGTACAGCACTCCCCCGCCGGCCACAATGAGTGGTCGCGTCGCGGCCCGGATGACATGTGCGGCCCGCGCGATAGCCACGGGCTCTGGTTCCGGACGGGCCACGTGCCACACGCGTCGCGCGAACAGCTCATCGGGCCAGTCGAACGCTTCGGCCTGTACGTCCTGGGGCAAAGCGATAGTGACTGCGCCGGTCTCCGCCGGATCGGTGAGAACGCGCATCGCGGCGAGCAGTGCGGAGGGCAGCTGTTCGGGCCGGTTGATCCGATCGAAGAATCGGGAGATCGGCCGGAAAGCGTCGTTGACGGACACGTCGTACGAGCGGGGGTCCTCCAACTCCTGCAGCACCGGTGCCGTCGCTCGGGTCGCGAAGATGTCACTGGGCAAGAGCAGCACCGGGATGCGGTTGATCGTTGCTCCGGCCGCGCCGGTGACCATGTTGGTCGAGCCCGGCCCGATCGAGGCGGTGCAGGCGAGGGTCTGCAGGCGGTTGTTCATCCGGGCGAAGCCGGCCGCCGCGTGAACCATGCCCTGCTCGTTGCGGGCCAAGTAGTAGGGCAGCGTCCGCACTTCCGGTCAGCTTGGCCTCGAGCAGGGCTTGACCCACGCCCGCAACATTGCCGTGACCGAAGATGCCGAAGCATCCAGGGATGAGCCGGCGCTCGACGCCGTCCCGCTCGCTGTACTGGCGGGCCAGGAATCGGACCGTCGCCTGGGCGACGGTGAGCCGTATCGTCACTCACCCACCTCCCTATCTGCAGTGTTCGCTGTGGTGAGTGGCAAGCGAGGATCGACGGTCATCCCGTCCCAGCTATCGCGGATCCAGGCGTGCCGCGGGTCGTCGGAGAAGCGCCAAACCCGTTCCCCGGGGCCGGCCATGACGTTCAGGTAGTAGAGGTCGTACCCGGGAGCGGCCATTGATGGGCCGTGGTAGCCGTATGGGATGAGCACGACGTCGCCGGTGGCGACTTCTGCGCACACGTCGATCATCCGGTCGGGCCCGGACGAGTAGACCCGCTGGTAGGCCCGGCCGACTCCCGGCTCACCTTGCGCGGCATCGGCAACCTCGAAGTAGTAGATCTCCTCCAGCGCCGACTCGACATCTGACTCAATATCGTGTTTGTGCGGTGGGTAGGACGACCAGTTGCCACCGGGCGTCAGCACCTCGACGGCGATGAGACGATCGGCGGCGAACACGGACGGCGCACAGAAGTTGTTGACCTGCCGGCTCGCCTGACCGGCCCCGCGCAGTTCGATCGGCACATCGACCGCGGCGACGTACCGGAACGGCAACCGGTGGGTTGCCCGCGCCGATGGCAGTGCGAACCGGCCACCCAGTGCGGACTCGACCGTGACCTCGGCGTCCCGGGGTGCGTAGGCGAAGTCGCTGACTGCGGCGAACGGACTCGTCCGCCCTTGCAACGTGAACGTCGCGCCGTCGCAGGTGACCGCTCCGGATCCGGTCAGCGGTAGCACGATCACTTCGTCATCGCCGGTCGCGAAGCTCGCTCGGCCGCCCTCGGCGAGGGAGAGTACGCGCAGCCCGCTATAGCCCCACCCGGCGGATTCAGCGCTGATCTGCAGGCTGAATTGGCCCCCCGCCGTGGCACCGTGCCGCACATGGCGCGGCAGCGCGGCGGACGTCACAGCAGGCTCACCGCGGCATCGACCGCCCCCCCGACGTCACCGTTCGGCGGGTACAACAGCGATCGGCCGATGACCAGGCCCTTTACGGTCGGCAACTTCAGTGCTTGGTGCCATCGAAGGAACGCCGCATCCTGATCCGCCGACACTTCGCCGCCGAGAATCAGCGCAGGGAGTGTCGTCGCAGACATCACGCGCTCCATGTCGTCGACGACCGGCACTTTGAGCCAGGTGTACGCAGACGTTGTTCCGAGGCCGGCGGAGACGGTCATCGCGCGGATCATGGCCTCCGGCGTCAACTCGTTATGGACGCGCCCGTCCGTCCGATGCGAGATGAACGGCTCGATCATCGCCATCAGGCCCTGGCCGGCGAGCAGGCTGACCGCGTTCGCGCATGCTTCCAGAGTGACGACCGTGGCCGGATCATCGGGATCGATCCGGGTGAGCATCTTGCCGCCGTCCCAACCAGCCGCCTTGATGGTCGTCGCGTCGTATGCGGTGAACCGGTCGTCCATCTCGAACGTTGTCCCGGCCAGCCCGCCCCGGTTCATCGAACCGACGACCACCTTCTCCTCGAGCGCGCCGAGCAAGAGCAGGTCCTCCAGGATGTCCGGAGTACCGAGCACGCCGTTGACACCCGGGCGCGACAGGGCGAGGCAGAGCCGATCGAGCAGCTCGGATCGGTCGGCCATCGCCAACGGATCCGGCCCCGCCCGCAACGCACCGCGGGCCGGATGATCGGCTGCGATCATCATCAGCTTGCCGTGTTCGCCGAGCAGGCTGGCGGCCGGCTTGCGTACCTTGGCCGCCTCGGCGATGGCGCCCGGTGAGGCGACACGCACCTCGATCAGGGCGCGGAAGCGCTCGTCAGACATGTGCCGCCTCCTCCAGCTTGCGCTCAACCTGATCGACCGTCGGCATGGCGTCTGCGCACGACAGCTGCGAGGCCACGATGGCGCCGGCCGCATTGCAGAAACGCATGGACCGTTCCAGATCCCACCCGGACAGCAGGCTGTGGCACAAGGCCCCGCCGAAAGCGTCGCCGGCACCGAGACCATTGACGACCTCCACCGGGGCCGGCGGGACCCGCATCAGCTGCGTTCCATCCGAGGCAAGCACGCCGGCCGGACCTTGCTTCACGATCGCGAGCCGGACGCCACGTTCGTGCAGGGCGGCGACGATCCTTTCTGGATCTCGCGTGCCGACGGCCGTGTCATTTTCATCCAGATTGCCTGCCGCAACTGTCGCGAACGGCAGGGCCTCCTGCACCACTGCCCGCGCCTGCTCACGGGAGGACCAGAACATCGGCCGGTAGTCGAGGTCGAGCACAGTGATCTTGGAAGGATCTCGAGCCTTCAGCGCAGTCAGTGTGGCCTCTCGGCTCGGCTCCGCCGACAGCCCGGTGACCGTCACCCAGAAAATCTCGGCGGCAGCGATCGCCTCGAGGTCGAGCTCGTCCGGGTGGATCTCGAGATCCGGAGCCTTGGGCAGTCGATAGAAGTACAGCGGGAAGTCATCTGGCGGGAAGATCTCGCAGAACGTCACCGGAGTCGGCAGGCCGTCGACTGGGGTCACGTACCGGTCGTCGACGCCGTAGCCCCGCAACGCGTCGTGGAGGAACTCACCGAAGGGGTCACGGCCGGTACGCGTGATGACGGCAGCGCGCCGGCCATAACGCGCGGCCGCGACGGCGACATTGGTGGCGCTTCCCCCGAGGAACTTGCCGAAGGTGGACACCTCTCGCAGCGAGACACCGATCTGGAGCGGATAGATGTCGACGCTGATTCGACCCATCGTCAACACCTCTGGGTGAAACGCCGTAGTCATCTTGTCCGTACCTCATGACTTTCGTGCGACCTGCGGGTGATTTAGGTGGGTTCGGAATTGAAGATGTTGACGGTGCTTGCTTGATCTCGGCGGTCAAGGGCGAAATCATCGAACTCGGGTGAGCCATGCCGGCTTCGCACGTCGACCAGCACTCCCGTGGTGCTTCTGCATGTAATACCGTCATGGCCAACTCTGTCAATACTTTGTCATGACAAAGTAAGGAAAGGCAATATGAGTTGGGAGACAGAACTCAGCGCCGTACGGGGCGTCATCGTCGATCGCTCGAGTCCGATTCCGATCTACTTCCAGGTCGCCACGCAACTGCAGAAGCTGATCGAATCGGACACCATCCCGGTCGGCACCCGGTTCGAGAACGAGGTCGATCTGGCCGAGCGAGTTGGCGTGTCCCGGCCCACGATGCGCCGGGCCATGCAATATCTCGTCGAACGCGGCATGGTCGTGCGCAAACGGGGCGTGGGAACCCAGGTCGTGCACCCGAAGGTCCGCCGCACGATCGAACTCTCAAGCCTGTATGACGACCTGGCCAAGTCGGGCCGAGAGCCGTCCACCGTAGTGCGCAGTTTCACGATCACGCCGGCATCCCTGGGCATCGCCGCGGAACTGGGCATCGCCGAGGGGGATGACGTCTGCCACGTCGAGCGGGTCCGCTACGCCGACGGCGAGCCACTGGCCATCATGACCAACGCCATTCCCTGCTCGGTCGTGAAGCTCGATCGAGAAAGCCTGGAGAAGCACGGTCTGTACAACCTGCTCCGCGCCGCTGGGTCCGAGCCGCGGATCGCCACCCAGGTCATTGGCGCACGAATCGCCACGGCCGCCGATGCCCGGATCTTGCAGGAGCGCCGGGGCGCTGCGCTGCTCACCATGACCCGAACCGCCTTTGACGCGATGGGCCGAGTCGTGGACCTAGGCTCGCACGTCTACCGCGCGGATCGTTACACGTTCGAGCTCACCCTCTCGGGTAGCTGATCGCTCCGCCCGGCCAGGCTGAGCTCCTGGCAGGATCAGTACGCATGACCCTTCCTAGGATTGTCATCGTCGGGGGTGGCTTCGCCGGCTACTTCGCCGCTCGAAGGTTGTGCCGCAAGCTACGCAACGAGGCCGAGGTCGTGCTCCTCAATCCGAATGACTACTTCCTCTACCTGCCGCTGTTACCGGAAGTAGCCGGCGGCATCCTGGATCCGCGACAAGTGACCGTGTCGATCTCGGCCACGTTGCCCGAGGTTCGGCTCGTGCTCGGTTCAGCGGTGACGGTCGACACAGCCGGTCACTCGGTCGGCTATGTAGATGCGGAGGGCCGATCGGCCACGCTCGACTACGAGCAGGTTCTCCTTACGACCGGCAGCGTCAACAAGCTGCTGCCTATCCCCGGTGTCGCGCAGTATGCCCACGGCTTTCGTGACATTG
Source organism: uncultured Actinomycetota bacterium (assembly GCA_963809815.1). GTDB lineage: Bacteria > Actinomycetota > Actinomycetes > Mycobacteriales > Jatrophihabitantaceae > CAVVJA01. Next base: position 194,839 of record CAWELM010000024.1, on the reverse strand, counting down.
CCGAAGCACTGTTCCTGCGGGATCACCTCACCTTGCAGCTGGAGCTCGCAGACAGCACCGACGACCCAGCGGAGCGGGACGCTCGGCTGACCTTCGTGGTCGTCGGCGCGGGCTATACCGGCACCGAGGTTGCCGCCCAAGGCGCACTCATGACCGCAGAGCTCGCCCGAAACCACCCTCGGCTGGCGGGCCACGAACCGAGGTGGCTGCTGATCGACACGGCCGATCGCGTGTTACCCGGACTCGCCGAGAGCCTGGCCCGGACGGCCGACCGGGTACTGCGTCGCCGAGGCGTCGACATACGCACCAAAACGTCCGTCGCTGAGGCGACCGTCGACGCGGTTCACCTGAGCGACGGGACCGTCGTCCCAACCCGATCGCTCATCTGGTGCGTGGGTGTGCGACCCGAGCCTCTCGTCGAGTCGCTCGGCCTCCCGACCAACCGTGGTCGCCTCGTCGTGGACGAGTTCCTGGCCGTCCCCGGGCGCCCCGACCTCTGGGCCTGTGGCGACGTCGCCGCGGTGCCTGATCTGACCCGACCAGGCGAGATCACCGCGATGACCGCTCAACACGCCCAACGGCAAGGCAAGTGCGCGGCCGACAACATCGCCGCGACGTTCGGTCGCGGTGTTCGCCGACCATACAAGCATCACGATCTCGGATTCGTAGTCGATCTCGCGGGCTTCCAGGCTGCCGCCAATCCCCTCCAGGTGCCGCTGTCCGGCATTCTGGCGAAGGTAGTAACCCGGGGCTACCACCTTTTCTCGCTTCCGGGGAACCGGGGGCGAACCGCGGCCGATTGGCTCACCGAGGCGATCCTGCCCCGCCAAGCCGTCCAACTCGGGCTCGTCCGACCCGCAGATGTGCCGCTGGACACGGAGAAGCCCGCTCGCCTGATCACCGAATAGCGTCGTCTACGAAGGTCAGCGCGCGAAATCCTCCTCGCGGTACTCCCCCTCCGGTCGCGCACCGAGGCGTTCGGCTTCTTGATTTCGCAGTTCGACCCGTCGGATCTTGCCGCTGATCGTCTTCGGCAGGTCCGAAAATTGCAATCGGCGAATCCGCTTGTATGGAGCGAGTTTTTCTCGACAGTGACGCAGGATGTCTCCGGCGAGCGCTGGGCTCGGTTCGTATCCGCTGGCGAGCACGACGAAGGCCTTGGGGACGGCCAACCGCAGTTCGTCCGGTGCTGGTACGACCGCCGCCTCCGCCACGGCCGGATGCTCGATCAGCACGCTCTCCAATTCGAACGGACTGATCCGGTAGTCGCTGGCCTTGAACACGTCGTCGGTACGGCCCACGTAGGTGATGAACCCGTCTTGATCCCGGGTGGCGACATCACCGGTGTGGTACCGGTGACCGGCGAAGGCGGCTGCGTTCCGCTCGTGGTCACCTTGATAGCCCACCATCAGCCCAACCGGCCGCTCGGGTTCACATTCAACGCAGATCTCGCCCTCGTCGGCGATCGCTTCCGATAGTGGATCGACCAGGGCGATGCGGAATCCAGGCATCGGCCGGCCCATCGACCCCAACCGGGTGGGCTGGCCCGGTGAGTTACCGATCTGCAGGGTCGTCTCGGTCTGGCCGAACCCGTCGCGAATGGTGAGCCCCCAGGCCTGCCGGACCTGTTCGATCACCTCTGGATTGAGCGGCTCGCCGGCACTGACCAGTTCCCGCAACGACATCTGCCACGAGGTCAGGTCCTGCTGCACGAGCATCCGCCACACCGTGGGCGGTGCGCAGAACGTCGTCACCTCCGTGTCGCGCACGACGTCGAGCAGCGACGGCGCGTCGAAGCGCTCGTAGTTGTATACGCAGATCGTCGCCCCCGCGATCCAGGGAGCGAATACACACGACCAGGCGTGCTTGGCCCAGCCTGGGCTCGAGACGTTCATGTGCACGTCGCCCGGCTGTAGGCCGATCCAGTACATGGTCGACAGATGGCCGATCGGGTAACTGACGTGGGTGTGTTCCACCAGCTTGGGCAACGCGGTGGTGCCGGAAGTGAAGTAGAGCAATAGCGGCTCGTCGGCCATCGTGTGCTCGTCCGGCTCGAACGGTTCGAGGCTGTCGAACGAGTCGGAATAGCGCAGCCAGCCCACTACCGGACCTCCGACCGCGATTCGCAGGTAGCCACCGTGGACGTGCCGGAAGTGTTCGGTCACGTCCGAACGAGCGACGACCGCATCTACGTGGCCACGGTCGATCCGATCCCGGAGGTCGTCTTTCGACAGCAAGGTCGTCGCTGGAATGATGACCGCGCCCAGCTTCATCGCGGCAAGGGTGATCTCCCACAGCTCAACTTCGTTGCCGAGCACGACGAGGATCTGCATCCCACGTCGGACGCCCTCTCCCCGGAGCCATCCCGCGACCTGGTCGGATCGCTCGGACAGCGCCCCGAAGCTGTACGACTCGTCGGTCCCATCCGCCTCGATGATCCGCAGCGCAGTGTGGTTGGGGCGCTCCGCGGCCAGCACGGTATCGAACCAGTCGATCGCGAAGTTGAAGCGGTCGGGTCGAGGCCAGCGGAACTTGGCGTAGGCGGTCACATAGTCCGTCCGATGGGCAAGAAGAAAATCCCGAGCGGCGCGGAACTCATCTGTGGCACTACTCATCGCCACACCGTAACTCAGCCGAGTTGATCACGGCTTACTCCGTGCTTGCCGGTTTCCGTCGGTTCCAAGAAGCCAGCGTGTGGACACGCGTCAGAACCGAAGGGCCAGGGTGCCAACCACTCATATCAGAGCCGCACACATCACCGTCGCCCGGCGTGACTACGCAACGGCGACCCGGGCAAGGTCCCTGGCGCACGCTTGGGTCGGTCCGCATTTCGACGACGGATAGTTTTGTCGGCCTCGCCGCTCACGAGGATCAGCGTGATTGCGGGTCTATGGCCGCAGCCCGCGCAAGATCACGTCGAGATACGGGTTGGTGCGTTGGGCCCCGGGACGCGGCTTTGGTAACGCGCTGATCATCGCTAGTAGTTCCACGGCGGTGAGGTCGGATCGCACGCTAGCTTCACGTTGCGCGCGGCGAAACAGCCGACCGAAGCTCTTCTTCATCGGAGCGCAGGCCGCGGCCATCGGAGACTCGTCCTCGGCGAGCCCGTCACCCACGCGCGCGTTCATTCCTCGATACTCGGTGGCGCTGCGGTCGAACAGGCGAAGCCACTCGCCGAGCGCTTGCCAGGCATCGGGAGCATCGAGTAGTTCCTTCGCTCGCGCGTCGAGTGCGTCCACGCGCTCCTTCATGATCGCTACAAACAGGTGCTCACGGCTCGGGAAGTGGCGATACAAGGTTCCCTGACCGACGCCCGCTTGCCGGGCGACGTCCTCGAGTGGCGCGTCTGTCCCGCCCCGTGCGAAGACGGACTTCCCGGCTGCGACGAGCGCCTCGTGGTTACGGCGGGCGTCGGCTCGCAACGGTTTGGCCGCGGCGGTCGTGGTCACAAGCGCAGCCTAGTTGACAACCGGACACGCTGTCCATATCGTTGAACAGTAAGCGGACACGATGTCCGATTAGGAGGAGAGGATGACCAGGATCTGGCAACGTAGGCTTCGCCGCATCGGACCTCGACACGGGATGTCCCAACTCGCTGAGCTGTTCGTGGTCACCTCGCGGCCGGGTCGTCACGCGGTCCATGACGATCAACGACGAGGCAATAGTCGTTCGACGTGGACTGTCACGTGATGTTCCTTCCCCTGAGCTACTGGGTCGAGGACTACCCGGCCGAGAAACTGCGCCGCCCAGCGGGCATGAACTTCGTGGCTTTCCTGACATCCGAACCGATCCGGCTGCTCAGCCGCGGGCCCGGCAACATATGCGTCGCGCCCTGCGATCTACATCGTGACCAGCCCTACCTGCGCGACCTCTATCCAGCGGAGTCCGCGTTCCTCGGCAAGCCGCTACTGCCGGCCCAGGCCCGACGATCCAACGAAGCGACGCAAATGCGCAGAACACAACGGCTCGCGTCCGAGCCCGCCGACGCACAGCTCGTATCCGACACAGCGCAGGCCCGCAGGTCCGCGCACGCAAAGGACCCGTCGTGAACATCGCCATCATCGGCGCCGGCAACATGGGCGCCACCCTCACCCGGCGACTCACCGCCCTCGGCCACCACGTCAGCGTCGCGAACTCGCGAGAACCCGAGACGCTCGCCGCTCTCGCCAAGGAAACGGGGGCACACCCCACCGCGCTGGCCGAGGTCACCCAGGAAGCGGAAATGGTGATCGTCGCACTGCCCCAGAAAGCAATCGCGACGTTCAACCGCGACCTGCTGAGGGCCCTACCCCCGCACGTGCCCGTTGTCGACACCGGCAACTACGTGCCCAGCCTGCGCGACCCTCACATCGACGAACTCGACCATGGCGCCATCGAAAGCAGGTGGGTCGAGACACACCTCGGCCACCCAGTCACGAAAGCATTCAACTCGATCACCGCGCATCACTTGCTCACCCTCGGGCGCCCCGCCGGCGACCCCAACCGGATCGCCCTTCCAGTCGCCGGTGACGACGCAACCGCCAAGACCATGGTGCTCAAGCTGATCGACGATCTCGGCTTCGACGCGGTCGACGCCGGCAGCCTGGACGACTCCTGGAGGCAACAACCAGGAACCCCGGTCTACACCGCCGACCTCGACGCCGACAACGCCCGCACGGCCCTCACGCAAGCCAAGGCCAAGCACACCGAGCAATGGCGCGCTCGGATGGTGGCAACAGCGTCGAGCAGCAGCTAGGTCCTTCCGCGACCGCTGCACTGCGGACGTCGCCGGTCGGCTGCACCCGGACGGGCGATTGGCCCAATCGTCCGGGTCCCTACGCTTGAGCGCATGACGATCCTGCGGATGGACAACGTCGGCATTGTCTTCGACGACCTCGACGCCGCTGTCGCGTTCTTTGTCGAACTCGGCCTAGAGCTCGAGGGCAAGATGACAGTGGAGGGAGAGTGGTCGGATCGCATCGTCGGACTCGACGGCCAGCGCGTCGATGTCGCCATGATGCGGACTCCGGACGGCCACAGCAAGCTCGAGTTGATGAGCTATCAGAAGCCGACGATGATCAGCCCCGAGCCGAAGAACGCACCGCCGAACACGCTCGGCATCCGTCGGCTCATGTTCGCCGTCGACGACATCGAGGACACCATCACCCGCCTGCGGACCCATGGCGCCGAGCTCATCGGCGAGGTGGTGCGGTACGAGAACATCTTTCTGCTCTGCTACCTCCGCGGCCCCGAAGGCGTCATCGTCGCGCTGGCCGAGGAACTCAGCTGAACCGTTCGGAGGAGCCAACCGCCTACCTGCCCGCTGCGGCCAGGATGCCGGGGATTCCCAATCCGAGTCCGTCCGCACCGGCGTCGAAGATCGGATGCATCGGCTACTCCTACTACGAACACCTCCGCTCCGATCCGATACCGCCTCCCGGATCTCTCTTTCGAGGACTTCCTGTATGGGTTCGCACAGCGAATCATTCTCAAGATCGAACTGTGCGACTTCCTTGACGCGAGACAGTGGATGAAGGTCGAACCCACAGCCGGATGTCCCACCGTGCAGGGTCGGCCTCAGCGCGTTGAGAGCCGCCCGCACCGTATCGGGGTGCAGGCGGCTCTCATTCCGGATGGCTTCAGCTAACTTCGAGACCGCAGGATCATCGCGCGTCATCCAGAGTGAATGATCTGGTTTGGTTGTCAGGCGGAGCCAGGACGCTAACCGCGAAATGAAGTGCTAAGCCACGGGGTACTCCCGCCCTCGTTACCGGTCGTCTGGAAGCATCCGGGACCGCAGCTTATCGCTGTCTGGTAAAAGAAGAATGCACTCACCAAGGCCGGCCCGCCATGGAATGGGCCGCTGCCTTGATCTGGTAGAGCCTGGACGACGGCGGTGTTCTGGGTGACACCGTCACACGTGAGCATCGGTGCGGATGGGCCGCCGCTGAAGCTGTTGGTAAATCCACTCGCGGTATAGATCTGCTTACCGGAGGTCTGCCGGAAGCTCACCCAGGCGCCCCTCGACGGTTGTCGAGCTACGAAGGTGATCTTGCCAAGGAATCGATTCTTACCTTTGTGGGACGCGGTCTCTATTCCTCGCTGACAACGACTCGCTGACCTGACGGTAAGGAAAATGTGGCGTAGGGGTAAGCATGTTATCGATTTCCCACCGTTGGTGTGAATCGGTCCGTGGAACAACTAGGGACTCGAAATGCCGTCCGCGTGGCCGAGTTACATTAGCTTCTTCGCCCGGGTGCAGTTCATATTCGTCTGCGTTGCCGCGTTAGCGGTGGCGACCTTCACCCGATCCTTCGACCGAGGCTCGTCACCTCGCGGTCGTGGACCGAACGAACCCAAGCGCTTCGGTCGCGAGGTTCGGCCAACGGCCCATCGAGTCCTCGCCAACCGCGATCCACTCGCGCATCGGACGACCCTTGCCGGCATCGAAGGCCGCTGCGTCGCCGTCGTCGCGCAGTTGTGCGCACCGCCACGCCGGCAGCTTCACCACAAGCTGCCCCCGCACCAACATCGCGAATATCTTACGGTGCACCCGCAGCCCGGGGTTCGACCCGAAGCCAGTTCCCTCGGTCACGTCCGGATCGGCGAGCAGATCGTTCGCGAGAACCGCGAAGGACCGCTCGGCGTCTGAACCACTGCCGTCCCCCATCCGATCATCGTAATCGCGCCGAGCCGCGGTACCCGGCCCAACGTGGAACGCCGTGGCCATGACATAAAGCCAAGCGAGCCCGACCAATACGCCTCCGACAACGTCGGACGGGTAATGCACACCGAGCGCAACGCGGGAGAAGCCGATCAGCCCGACGACGATCGCCGCCCCGGCCACCAGCCCGGTACGGACCGCCGGGATCACCCGTGGGAGAAAAACGATGAGCAGAATGCCGCAGCCGACGACGGCACTTTGCGTGTGGCCACTGGGGAAGGATCTTCCCGCCGCCAAGGACACCGGGTCGGGAAAGGTCGGACGCGCTCGATTAACCGCGGACTTGATCAACACGTTGATCAAGGACCCGCCGACACCAGTTGCGATCACGAACAGGGACAGCCGTACCCGTCGGTTCCAGGCCAGCCACGCGCTGACACCCGCGAGCACGATCCACCAGGTCACACCCGACCCGATATCGCTGACCGCCTGCATCGCCCGGGTGAATCCGGTGTGCGTGATCGCGTAGGCATGCAGTGTGCCCGAGACGGTCGCATCGACGTTGAGCAGAGCCTTCGGTGATGTCACGACGAGAAGCGTCAGCACACCGAACAGCGCGACTGCGGTGAGTGCCGCCGTTCGGCCGATTGGGCTGTCGGTCCACGGCCGCGGCATCACCCGCGTCCTCACATCCATCCGGGGTCCCCACGAAATCGCGCAGCGATTTCGAGGGTGGTTTTGTGGGGTGGTTTTGTAGGGTGGTTTTGTGGGGTGCTCACATCCTCCACACGGAGGCTCCTCCGGATCTCGGCTCTGGCACCTGGCGGCTTTCCAAGCACAGTAGGCACGCTGGCTGTGTGCCGCCCCGGCGCCAGCTGTGCGGCCGCATGCTCCACGGGCTGCACCGTGCCCGGCGCGTTTTCAGATGACGGGCCGGGTGCCGCCGTGTAAGGCTGGGGTCATGTGCCGCAATATCCGCCCACTGAACAACTTCGAGCCGCCGGCCACGCAGGACGAGGCCTACGCGGCAGCATTGCAATTCGTGCGCAAGGTCAGCGGCTCGACCAGACCGTCGGCCAATAATCGCGCGGCGTTCGACGATGCCGTAGCGCAGATCGCCCACATCACGCACCATCTGCTCGATACGCTCGTCACGGCAGCGCCGAAGAAAGATCGATCCGTCGAGGCGGCCAAGGCGCGGGAGCGCAGTGCGAAGCGATTCCCGGCCGCCGTCGACTCTGTGCCGGCGTAAACCTACCGATCTGTCGAATCGCCGAGCAGCTTGGCCAGCGCTTTATCAGCCACCTGCCGGTCACGCTGTGCCGTCCGTAACGCGCCCTCCGCCTCCCCGAGTTGGGTCCGCGCCTCCTCCAGGCGCTGCCGCAACGTCTCGACTTCCCGTCGAAGTCGATCCGAACGTTGCTTCTGTCGGGCACTGTCCCGCTTGGCGACCGCCAGCCGGTCACGAGCCTCCGCGAGCTGGCGCTGCCGGTTCTGCTCGCCTTCCCGATCGGCCGCCCGTCGGGCCGCCGCCTCCGACTGTTTTTCCGCGGACGGAGGCTTGCGATCCGGGCTCTTGCCCGCCGCGGCCCGCGGTGACGTCGATCGCCCCGACACCGCGGTCAGCGCCGGACCGCCGGCGCCGAAGCCCGACCAGCGAACCGCTCGAAGCAGCGTGCCGGCCTCGAGTTGTCCGGCCACGTCGGGATCGGCCAGAGCGGCCTCGAGCGTGGCCGTCACTTCCTCCCGCAGCGCAGCGGACGGGTCGGTTTGTGCCGTGGTATCGAACGCCCGCTCAACCAGACCGTCGATGAGCCTCCGTCGCTCCTTCGACAACTCGCGCATCGCGGCGCCGTCCAGGGCCCGTTCGGCCCCGCGTAACTGTTGAGCAAGCTCGGCTAGTTCGCCGGTTACGGCCGGATCGGACCGGACAAGGCAGTTAACCGTCCACGCGCTCTGGGTCGGTCGCCGCAATTCACCGATGGCCTTCGCGGCCATCTGGTCGCCGGCCTGCTTTGCCGCACCGGCGAGCGCGGCGCGCCGGGCGATGAACTGCGCGGGGGCAACACTATAAAGCTCGTTGATCGCATCCTGCAGCAGATCTTCACTCGCCACTCAGTCATCGTGTCATGGGTGCCGCCGGATAGCGGTTTCATCCGCTTGCGCGGCCCGGGTGGGCGGCGCCGGACCGCCCAACCGGCTCTTGAACTACTTGCTGGGTTGCGGCAGCGCACAGTCCATCTTCGGGTTTAGCCCGGCATAGTTCAGCGGCCCCGCCAAAATGGTGACGGTGATCGTGCTGACTTTCGCACAGTTGGTGTCCGAGCCACTGAAGTAGTTGCGTTGCCAGGCGGCAAGAACTCCGATGGCAAGCCAGATGACGAGCAGCAGGCTGATCAGCCGCCCAACGCCGCGTCGTCGCCTGAGTGGTGCGGCGGTACGAGAGCGCAACAACGACATGGTGTCCTCCTTCTCGCTCAAAGGCCGAGGAGTCGGTCGAGGAAATCCCGGTAGCGCCGTAGTGCTACCCGCATCATCTCGGTGTCCTCGCCTCGGGTTACCTGCCAGCCGTCCAGCGCCTGCTTCTGCGCGTTGAGGGTGTTCGTCAGGGAGGCAACCGCCTCATCGACAAGTGAGGCTGCGCCACTCATGGCATGCTTCGGGTCGTCGACGAAAGTCAGCTGCAGATCACGCCACTGGCTTCGGTATCGTTCAACAAGATCTATTGCCCATAGGGCCGCTACCGGGTCATTGACACCCTGTCCCGGCGCCAGGTTTCCGTCACTAGGCGCGCGGACCGGTTCCTCCTCCCCGGCCATTGTCCGTTGCCCTTGGGCGACATCGGACTCGTGATCAGGGCCGTCCGTGCGTCCTTCGACGTAGTCCGTACCCGTGTCGCGCAGGCGAGTGCGGTCGCCGTATTCGTCGCTAATAGCCGGGTCCTGATATTCGGCCTCGCGCCGGCCGCTGGCTGTCGCCTCGTCGGCAAACGTAGTCTCGGGTCGGTCTTCTGCCGTCGCGACATCGTCAACGGCGGGCCTGGGCTGACTCATCGCGTGTCACTCCTCATGTCCTTTACCTCGCCGGCGTCGTTTGCGCCACGGTCGCCGGCGTCGTTGACATCGAGTAAATCGGTAGCCAGAACTCGGTAATGCACTAGGGCCTGACGTAGCTGTTCGGTACTCGCCTGACCCCGCAAGTTGGCCTCGAAGATCCCGTGGGCGGCCCGGTAATGGTCAAGCGTTTGCGCGTGCTCGACTGACAATGTCTCCAGCTGGTCGTCAAAATCGCCGGTCGGATAACCGCGCGCCCGCATCATTCGACTCACCAACGCGTCCGCCGAATTAACGGCATCGCTGGGGTCTTCGACGAATGCGGCCTGAACGCGCGTCCACTCTTTGAGATAACGATCCCGATCTTGTGGACTGAGCGCCTTTAGGTCAAGTTCTGCATGCCGCTTTTCGCGGGCCCGCAGGTCACTTTCCGCAGCGGCTCGGTTCGGATTCTCGTCCACCGCTCGGTCGTATTCCGGCCCGAATCGTGCTTGCAACTGGCGACGTCTCACGACGGTTCTTACCACTATCGCGATGACCAGGATCGCGACAACTATGACAACAAGAATGACAATGGCCGTAATCGACATTGTCCTGCGCTCCTCTACAATTCGTGACTCGCTGACCGAAGCCATATATCGGAACTGTGTCCGATGCAGTTACCTTCTTGTCCCGGATCAGCTCACCGGTCCCGGTGAAAAGCAGACGGATCGGCAGTTGACGTCGGGTCGATGAAACGCACCTCCTCGGAGGACAGTGCAACTACTCGCTGCTTAACGTTTACCCGTCTGTCCGATGACCTAAACCGCGCAGGGGTCGAACGGGATCGCCCGACGATGGCGGGCCCGGGCGACACTCGCGGGGTTACGCTCCAGGGTGTGCTGCGGGCCGTCATTGTCGTCTGCTGCACGATGCTGTGCGTCTCGGCCTGTTCACATGGCCCCAAATCGGCCTCCTCACCGCACGGATCCTCGGCTTCGCCCGACTTTTCTTCAGGTATACAGGGTTCGGCCCCGGCCGCGACGGCTGAGGTAGCTGCGGGAGATCCGGCGTGGCGGATCACTCGACTTGGACCGGCACACGCCATCGAAGGATGGGTCGACCGAGTGAGCGTGCTGCCGGGCCAGGCGGTCAGGCTGTATGTCTCGACCATCGACCGCCATTGGCAGGTGACTGCCTACCGAATGGGGTGGTACGGAGGTGCGCTGGCTCATCGAGTCTGGCAGTCCGGCAGCGAGCCGGGGGTCCGTCAGCCCAAACCGACCCGTTCCGCCGCCACCAACACGGTGCGAACACCCTGGCGGCCCAGTCTGACCTTGCCGACGGCCGATTGGCCGCCGGGCGCTTACCTGTTGCGGCTGGATGGGCGAACCGGCCAGCGGTACGTGCCGCTCACCATCCGATCACCGGAAACCGCCGGACGCACCGTCCTCATCCTGCCGGTAACCACGTGGCAGGCCTATAACGACTGGGGCGGTTACAGCCTCTACCACGGGCCCGGAGGACTGAACGACTTCGACAACCGCTCGGTCGCCGTATCGTTCGATCGGCCCTACACGGCTGATGGCGCGTCGGACTTCGTTGGCAGCCAATTGCCGCTCATTGCGCACGCCGAGCGCCTCGGCATCCCACTGGCGTATGCCACCGATGTCGATCTGCATGAGAATCCGCACCTACTCGCTGGTGCCGTTGCGATGATCAGCCTCGGACATGACGAGTATTGGTCCACCGCGATGCGCAACTCGGTTACCGTCGCCCGCGAGGCCGGCGTGAACCTGGCGTTCCTGAGCTCCAATGCCGTCTTCCGGCACATTCGGTTCACCGCCTCGCCGACTGGACCAAATCGTACCGAGATCAACTACAAGCGAATCACCGATCCGCTGTACGGAAAGAACAACAAGGAGGTCACGGTAGATTGGCGGGAACCACCGCTGGCCGATCCCGAGAGCTCCCTTACCGGCGCGTACTACGAGTGCAATCCGGTCGACGCGCCGATGGTGATCACTAATCCGCACAACTGGCTCTTCGCGGGCACCGGCGCGAAGCTGGGCATGAAGTTGCCGCACCTCGTCGGTACCGAGTACGACCGAGTGAATCCCGGCGTGCCGACTCCGAAGAACATCGAGGTCATCACGCATTCCCCGGTCAATTGCCAGGGGGTCGACAGCTTCGCGGATAGTGCCTACTACACCGTTCGCAGCGGTGCCGGCGTATTCGACGTCGGCACGAGCTGGTTCCCCCTCGGGTTGCCCGAAGCGGGCGCGAAGGGCGTGGTCGCTCGAGTTATCGGCGGTGAGCTGACCAATCTGCTAATGGCGTTCAGCGAGGGGCCGGCTGGGCTCGCGCATCCTGCGCATCGCAACGTCGAAGCACTACACGAGTTCGCCGGAGACCCGATCTGGGGTCAGTGACCGCTGGCACACAAGCCCAGCACATGGGATCAGGCGCCGCAGGTACCGGGCGCCGCTGTCACGCCGCAGAAGTTTTGACTCTGCTGATCGAGGTCGATCGCGATGACATCCGCGGCCGGGTTATAACGGACGACATGCGTTGAACCGACCGCTGCCTTCGGATCGTCACTGCTGTCGATCACCAGCGTCGCCTGACTCTGGCCCGCGGTTATGACGTGCAGCTGGATCGTGGCGAACGGCCCCTCGCCGCCTCCGGTAAGGCTGATCACCAACAGCCCCAGTCCGTTAGGCGCCAGGTCGAGGGTGCGGCCATGCCCGACCCAGTACCCAGCTGCCCACGTGGGTGGCTTGACAGCCGACAGGATCGGATTGCTCGCCGTCGACGTCCCAGCTGACGATCCGTCCGAGCTAGACGAGGAACAGCCACCGAGGACGATAGCCAGGACGACGCAGCTCGCGACGACGGAATGTGTGCCTGCACGTCCGCGCTTCAGGCCTCGCCGCATGCGCGTCTCCTTCGATGCCAGGTGGCCGAGGCCTCACATCGTCGGTTGGCGTCGCCGACTGTTAGAGGCTTACTGCTCGTGCCGCGAAGAAGTCACTGCCGGCCAGCAGCATTGCCAGCACATCCGCCGGCACCTTCGAGTCAGCCGTGACGATCATGACCGCTTCGCCGTCGCTGTCGCCTTCGGGTCGGCGCCCGACCGCCGCGGAGATAATGTTCACTCCCGCATTACCGAGCGCCGTGCCTACTCGCCCCAGCATTCCGGGCTGGTCGCGGTAGCGGAAGACCGCTAGATGTTGCTCGAGTTGCACGTTGAACCGGGATCCCCACACCTCGAGCAGGTGTGGGCGGTTTCGCCGGCCTAACAGGGTGCCTACCACTCGCGTGGTCTCACCGCCGCCACGAAGCCACACGCGGATGAGGTCGGTGAAGTCGTGCGCTTGCGGCGTGCTCCGCTCGGTGATCGCAATACCGCGTTCGTGCGCGAGGGTAAACGCGTTGACGTCGTTTACCGCCTCCTCGGTGTGCCCAGCCAGCACACCCTTCACCACCTGGATCGTTAGCAATCGACTGTCACGCCCGGCGATTCGGCCAAGGAATTCGACGTCGACCGCGTCAACGGACGTGCCTGGAGCCAACGCGGCCGCAATCTTGCCCAGGCTCCCGCACAGCCCGAGGAACGGGCCGACCGCCTCCATGTCCTCCGCCGCGATCGAGGGCACATTCACCGCACTCGTCACCGCCGCCCCGGTAAGCGCGGCGACCGCCTGCTCGGCCGCTTGATAACCCGCCCGATCCGTTGCCTCAGCCGTCGAGGCCCCGAGGTGCGGCGTGACGACGACGTTGGGGTAGCCGAACAGCGGATGATCGGTGACTGGTTCAGTACCAAACACGTCCAGCGCCGCACCGGCCACCTTGCCCGAATCGAGCGCGGCCTGCAGGTCTGCATCGACGACTAGTGGGCCGCGGGCAACGTTGAGAATCCGCACGCCTTCCCTCATTTGCGCAAACGCGGCCGCGTTCAACCAGCCCTCGGTCTCCTGGTTCTTCGGCAGATGCAGCGTGATGAAGTCCGCAACCGCATAGATCTGATCGACGCTGCTCGCGCGCTCGACGCCGAGATCGCGGAACCGCTCCTCGGCCAGATAGGCGTCGAACGCGATCACCCGCATGCCGAAAGCACGTGCCCGCCCCGCGACCAGCTGGCCGATCCGGCCGAACCCGATGATCCCGAGCGTCTTCTCGTTCAGCTCTACGCCGCTGAATCTCGCCCGATCCCAGGTGCCGCCGACCAGTGCCGCGTGGGCTTGCGGCACATTCCGGGCCAACGCCAGCAACAACGCCATTGTGTGCTCGGCCGCGGTGATGATGTTCGATTGCGGGGCGTTCGCTACGACGACGCCGCGGCGGGTCGCCGCGTCGACGTCGACGTTGTCGACCCCGATGCCAGCACGGGCCACGACACGTAGTCGATCCGCCTTCGCCAGCAGGTCCGCGTCGACTTGGGTCGCGGATCGGATCAGAATCCCGTCGAACTCGGCAATGCGCCGCTCGAGTTCTGGGCGACCCCAGCCGGTCCCGACTACGACGTCGAAGTCCGCCGCTCGCAGTAGTTCTAGGCCGGACTCGCCAATGTTTTCGGCAACCAGAACTCTCATGCTGCGACAACCCAATCGATGCACGCCGTCAGCGCTTCGACGTCGGCCGGATCGATCGTCGGGAACATTCCGATCCGCAGCTGATTCCGGCCGAGCTTGCGATACGGCTCGACGTCAACGATCCCGTTCGCCCGTAGGGTCCGGGCGACGGCTGCGGCATCTACCTCGTCGGAGAAGTCGATTGTTCCGACGACCAAAGAGCGCTTGACCGGATCGATCACAAACGGGCGCGCGTACGACGAGGATTCCGCCCAGTGGTAGAGATACTCAGACGAGGCGCGAGTTCGGGCGACGCAGAAATCCAGACCGCCGCCAGCGAGCATCCAGTCGATCTGATCGGCCAGTAGCAGCAGTGTCGCCAACGCCGGTGTGTTGTAGGTCTGCTGCTGCCGGGAGTTCTCAAGCGCAGTAGCGAGGGAGAGCGAGGCGGGGGTCCAGCGGTCCGGTGCGGCGCCGAGTTCGCCGATCCGCTCGATGGCCGCGGGACTGACCAACGCCAGCCACAAGCCGCCATCAGAACCAAAGGATTTCTGCGGCGCCAAGTAGTACGCGTCGGCCTGGCCGACATCTACCGGCAAACCGCCCGCGCCTGACGTGGCGTCGATCAGGACCAGGGCCTGGTCGGCGTTCTCCGGACGCCGCACGGGAACCATCACGCCAGTCGACGTCTCGTTGTGGGCCCACGCGATGACATCAGCGTCGCCATCGCTCACGGGCTCCGGGGCGTCACCTGGCGGCGCAGATACGACGATCGGGTCGGCGAGGAACGGTGCGTCCGTGGTCACGGTCGCGAACTTTTGGGTGAACTCGCCGTACACCAAGTGCAGGCCGCGCCGACGAACGAGCCCGCAGGCAGCGGCATCCCAAAAGGCCGTCGCGCCGCCGTTACCGAGCATCACCTCATACCCGTCGGGCAGCGCGAAGAGGTCGCGCATGCCGTCGCGTACCTGCCTAACCAGGTCCTTGACCGGTGCTTGGCGGTGCGACGTTCCCATCAAATCGTGCCGAGCAGCTAATCGAGCCAATGCCTCGCGACGCACCTTGCTCGGTCCGCTGCCGAAACGCCCATCGGCCGGCTTGAGATGGGCAGGGATATGCAATGTCGTATCAGTCACGGTCACTACGAGAGTTCTCCACTCGGTCACGCTCCGGTGGCGACGGGGACCTCTCCGGACGCACCACCATGCCCATGAGATGGTAGTCGATCGGGTCAGCCGTCCCTTCAATAAACGACGAGGCCCGCTATGCGCACCGGCCAGTCGCGCAAGTCGCGACCTCGGTCGCCGCGAGGCGATCCGACAAACCGGTGGTCCGGCGCGCGAGGCACCGGACCACCGGGTGGGTCAGGAACTAGGTCCGATGGGAGGAGCTAGCTCACCGGGCACGGGTTCTGCTGGTCCCCGCTGTTGAAGTTGTTGAATAGACTCGCGGTGGTGAAGCCCGGGCGCGGGTACACGGTCTTCAGCAGCGGGCCATATTCGGATGTCGAGCTGCCACCGAAATTGTTGATCGTGCCGGGGATGAACGGGCCACCCTCCTGCCAAGTGCAGGTGCCGTTGGCAATCCGCGTCGAGTAGAAGGGATAGAACTGCGCGCCGATCGGCGGGTTGACGCAGTTCGCGCCGGTGCTCCGGTCGCAGCGTGGCGGGTTGTCCTGCGCCACTTCATTCCCGGGCAGGTTGGTCTCGAATGCCATCGTGGAGTAGTTGGTCGTACCGTTCGCGAGTGGGCTCGTGAACAGAACCGGCGACGGATGCAGAGCGCGATCCCGCTGCACGTTCGGGTCGGTTCCCGGCCAGTCCAGCTGGTACGCCTGCCCATCCCAGTCCAGGTCGTCGCTGAAGCATCCGTTGATCTTGATCAGCAAAGAGTCCTGCTTCGGAACGCAGAAGTCATTGCCGTCGTCCTCGTCCAAGCTGCCCTTGTCCTGTGCGCCCGGCTTGACGCAGTTCAAGTTCGCGTCGTCGAGCTTGAGGCAGTTCTCGAAGTGCCCGATCTCGTCCGACATGGCCACGTTGTAGGTGTGCTGTGACCAGGTGTTGCCCCGCGGGTTGGCCGTGGAGTACTCGGGGTGGAACGCGTACGGCGCCACATGGCATGTGCTAGAGGTGGGCTCGTACAAGATATGCCCGAATCCGTTCGCTACGGACGCAGTCATGGATCCGCTCTGACCGGTCGTCAGGTCGAGCAGGTCGATCTTGAACCCGGCGTCCGTGTCATGCATGTGGATGCGGATCCGGTCGCCCGGATTCATGAACAAGTCTTTCTGCGGGTTCGGATTGACCGCACTGAGGTTCGGAGCGTCAAACGTGCCGGTGAACAGCGGGTTCGCGGGCGCTTGGGACGCGCCGTCCTTCGTGATATACGCCCAGTTGATCGGCTCGACTCCACCCAATATGTAGTTATTGCAATCCGGGTTGTTCGGGGTTCCGGTTCCGGTTCCGTGGTTCTGGTCGAGGGTTAGGCTGTCGATTGTCATCGCTGCGCAGTATTGCGTTGCAGCGCAGCCGAATCCCTCGAACTGCGGAACGTAACCCGGCCCGTAGAACTGCAACTCCATGAACGCGTTCCCAGGGTGCTTGCCGATGTAGTCCGCCGCGGTTGGATCGGTACCAACGAGGTTGTTGGCGTCCGAGTCAGGAGTGCAGGTCTTGGTGAACTCGGGTGCCGACTCGGTGTCGCACAGCGTCAAGCCGAACCAGAAGGTCGGCCTCAGCTGGAAGTTCCAGGTACCGCCACCGGCGCCGGAGGCGGACGGCCGCGCGTTCGGGTCCTTGGGCAACGTCATGACGTAAGTGATGTCGTTGCCGGATCCGGGGACGTCGGACTTGAAGAGAACTGAGGGTTCGTCGTGCCCGACATATTCGTCGCCCAACGTGGTATATGGATCGGCGCACAACGAGGAATGACTCTGACACAACGAGTCGCGGTAGGCCTGCGCGGCCGACGCGTGGGTTGCGGCGCCGCTAGCCGGAGGTGACTGGCCGGCGGCAGCAGCCGGCAGTCCTAACGCCACTAAGGCCAACACGCCTGACAGGCTTACGGTGAGCAGCCGACTTCGCTTCAATGACCTCTCCTTTGGTTACCGTTCCGCGCGCCGTGGCGATGGGCCAAGGTCAGCGCGGGCGGGCGGCCAGGCCACCCGGTAGGGCGTACTGGTCTAGCCCGCATTCCGACAAGGCAGCGGCGAAGTTCCTCCCCTCACTCGACGATGTGGACGCAGAAACTAAGGGGCGCCGGAGAATGGTAAAGCGCGGCGACGTTGGGTAAACGACGGTATGCCCCAGGGCGTGTTCCGACACTGGAGCGTCCGAGAGATCTGTCGTCGTTGTCCGTATAGTCCCCTAAGACTGCAGCGCAGAGCATACGCTTGCGTACGCAACGACGGTAGAAGTCTCCGGCCAGCCGCGTCTGAGCGGCCTCTCAGAAAGGCAGGGTCGTCAGGCCACGACGCGTGGTTCGGCCCGATCAGCTCGGACCTGGCGATTCGTGGTCTGGGCAATCACTTCCGCCAGCTCGTTTCGGCTAGGCCCCTCAGGTACCACCGGGCGCCAGCCGCTGCCGTAGATCTCCCGTACTCGCGGCTCGATCGCGGTCAAGCTGCTCGGCAACGCCCGCATCATGAAGTACGGCATGATCGTCGAATTCAGGTCCGGATGCGCCTCTGCGGCCGCCACAATCAGATCGGACGGAAGCCGGCGAGAGAGATCCACGTCACCGCCGGCCCACCGCCGTTGTAGGTCGGCATCGGTGTACACGTGATCGGTGAACCACGGCTTGATGTGCTCGGTGCACCAGGCATCGAAAGCTAGCGCGACGTCGCCGAAATCCCTTCCGGGCTCGTCGAGAAGAGCGACGAGCCGCTGGGCCTGTAAGAATGAGGTCGCGATGCCGCGCCCAAGACTCGGATTGGTGGTGCACACCGCGTCGCCGAGAGCGATGAGCCCCGGCAACGGGATCCGGCCGGCCTCATTTCGCTGCCCGCGGTAGCCGTTGTAAAGGTGGCCGCCACGCAGCACCGGAGTGATCGGGCGGCTCCGCTGCGGGTCGGTCCATATCGCCAGGGCCGGAATGGCCTGCGTGGCGGATTCGAACGCGGCGAGACGTCGCAGGCCGGCTAGGTCACGGTCCGCACTCCCCTGCGCGATCAAGGCCGAGAACGTGCGGTTGTCGTGCGGAAATACGATCGCTAGGTATCCGGGATAGACCGTTATCAGGCCCGGGGGCGCGTTGGTGGGTCCTTCCGAGGCACCGCGCCGCAGTCGGTACTGGCGGGACACGTACGCGAGCCCGCAATCGGCGCTCTCGGGTGCCGCTGCGCGCAGCGAACGGCTCAGTCGCCCAGCCCGACCGGACGTGTCGAGCACGAGATCGGCCGGCAGAATGCGGTCGCCCAATCGCACGCCGGTTGCGCGACCACGCTCGTGGATCACACCGGTGGCATGCCCCTGGATCAATGTCACCCGCGGCTCAGCGACCGCCTGAGACCGCAAGACCGTTTCGAACACCGAGCGCCGGCAGCGGATCGTTATCGGCAGGCCCGGTTGACCAGGTGGGTAGACCGGCACCGCTCCGGCGGCGAGCAGGGCGTCCCACACTTCCGGAATTTCCGCCTGTAGTGCCTCGATGACCTGCAGCCGGTAGGCATGCGGGTGATGAAACTGCATGACTCCGGCCCGCGGCCACCACCCGTGGTCGTTCGGTCCCGGATCACGGTCGACCACCGAAACGTCATGGCCACGCCGAGCCAACGCGACCGCCGTGAACAGGCCGGTGGGTCCGGCACCGATGATGGCCACCCGCATGATGATCCCCCGCGTCTTGTCTCCTGTATTTGTTTGCCAGAGGCGCACATGCGGACGGTGATACATGCGGCCGGTGATCCGGGTGACCCACGCGCCCGTCGGTCTTGCACCGGCGACTCCTGCTCGCCGTCGATGGGCGAGCGATACTTGATGCGTCGTCCACGGGGATGGAGATCCTGTCATGTCGACTGCGAACGAGACGCTCGTACGCACCGCCTATGCGGCCTACGAACAAGGGGACGTCACGGCGCTGCTGGACACGGTCGACCCCAACTTGGAGTGGACCTATCTCGATCCGAGCGAAGCGAACCCCGAACCGCAGATCTGCCACGGTCGAGGCGAGCTGGAAATTGCCCTGCAGCGGCAGCTCAGGCGGGGTTTGAGCGCGCAACTCGAGGAACTCATCGCCAATGGTGACCAGGTCATGGTCACGGTCCGTATCCCCGGCGTCGAGGCTCACCGGGTTCGGCACGCCAACGAGCGAAACTACGACGTCCTTACCGTTCGAGACGGACACATCGTGGCCATCCGAGCCTGCCGCGATCGAGCCGAGGCGCTAGCTATCGCGGGCATCAGCTAGAGCTCCGCCAATACCTTGCATCGGCATCAGGCATCGTCGCGACAGCGGCCGGCGCACCGCGATCAGTTACCCGACCGGGTGCGTTGAGTCGATCCAGGGCACGACTTCGGGGTCGGCGACGCCCTCGATATCCAGATTGACCACGATTGGATCTTGACCGCTGCGAACCACCACGCACTCGAGCGGCTCGTCGTCGAGGGCATTGATCTCCTGATGGGGCAGGAACGGCGGAACGAAGATGAATGAGCCGGGTCCGGCTTGCGCGGTGAATTCGAGACGTTCCCCCCACCGCATTTCCGCTCGACCGCGAACGACATAGATGATGCTCTCGAGCTCGCCGTGATGATGGGGCCCGGTCCTGGCGCCGGGATGAATCGTGGCCGCCCCGCCCCAAAGCTTTTCCGCACCGGCCCGGTCCCGATTCACCGCGGTGGCGCGGATCATTCCCGGCGTCTGCGGCGTGTTGTGGTCGAGTGCGTCGGGCGGGACGACCCGTACCCCCTGGTCGCGCCAGTCCCTCGCCGCACTCGCATCGCTCGATCCCACCTTTGGCAGTGTAGTCGGCGATCACCGATCGAGATCAGCTCGCAGGTCCTGATCAAATTCCACAATCCATGGCACAGATAGTGTTTCCCGGTGCTAACCGTCGGCATTGATCTCGCCGCCGAAGCTGCCCGGTCGGCGATGGCTGTGATCCGCTGGGAGAAGACCGTCGCCGTTATCGAGCAGCTGGCGTTAGGCGCGACCGATCGCATGCTGGTCGAGGCGGCACGCCCGGCCGACAAGGTCGGCATCGACTGCCCGCTTGGATGGCCGGTGGCGTTCGTCGACTTTGTGCAGCGTCACGCGCGCGGTGACATAAGGCCGGGCGAGGGGAGCGACATCGAAGCTCGACGGCCGCTTGCGTACCGACGCACGGATCTCGCCGTTGTCCACGCTGGTGGTCCGTTCCCGTTGAGCGTCTCCAGCGACCGGATCGGGCGAGCCGCGATGCGAGCTGCTGGGCTGCTGTCCGCGCTGGCGATGCCGGGCGAACCGGTGGACCGCTCCGGCCACGGGCGGGTGGTCGAGGTGTACCCGGCAGCGGCACTCAGACGGTGGGGGTATGAATCGCGGCGTTACAAGGGCGGACCGAATGCCGGCACGCGTCGCATCCTTGTAGATCGCGTCCTTGACGCAACGTCGTCCTGGTTGGCCATTTCGACCGAACACCGGGCCGCATGCGCCCGGTCCGACGATGTCTTCGACGCAGTCGTCGCCGCCCTGAACGCTCGCGCCGCGACCCTGCCGGGCGCGGTGTCAGTACCCGGACCACATGAGTTATCCGAGGCGATCATCGAGGGCTGGATAGCTGTCCCGGTCGGCGAACTGGCCGATCTTGATCCACGCGTAGGCTCTAAGACTTGATATCAGGCTGGAGATCGGCGGCGGAGAGGCTGTGCCCACTGACACCATGAACCCGGTGACCGCGGTCAGCTGGGGGCCGTTCGTGCAAGCCGCTTACGACCAGTACGTCAGCAATCCCAGCGAGATCAATCCCGCCACGATCACGAACATGCCTGCGGGCTATACGCTCGTGCGCACGATCCAGATGTCGGACTTCCTTGGTCCTACGCAATCGCGCGTGTTCTATGGATTCGTCGCTGTCGGCGGCGACCCGGTGACCGCCGTGGTCGCGCTGCGAGGCACCGCCTCGAAGACCGAGTGGTGGGACGACTTGCACTGGAAGCTGGTGCCGTTCACGTCGGTTTCCGACGGCGGACAAGTCGCCGAAGGATTCTTCGATGTTTACCGAACACTCGGCACCATGACACCAGGCGAGCAAGCGAGTTCTCAACCAGCTCGTGCGTTCGCTCTCGAGGTGGCAGACACGATCGTGAGCTTCGCGAACGGACTTGATCCGGCCATTCCCACCGTCGTGTCCGGCCATAGTCTCGGCGGGGCCCTGGCAACACTTCTGGTCGCCGACCTCGCCGCGAACACGACCGTCAAGCCGCAGGCGTGGACGTTCGCATCGCCACATGTTGGTGACGCCACGTTCGCCGCGCGCTACGGTGGTCTGATTGGCGTGTCCTGGCGGATCTACAACCTCGTCGACGTCGTCCCCTACTTCCCGGCCGACAGCTCGGACAACTATCAGCCCGTGACCGCCGGCTATGCGATCAACTCGCTGGGCAAGGCGCGTTGGAGCTTGAGCTGTGCGCATGCGCTCGATACCTACCTGCATGTCCTTTCCCCAGCCACTGTGCCGTTGAACTCTGCTTGCCAGCCAACCGGATAGTCCGTCTGTCTACGAGGTGATCACGCGTGCGAATCGGGGCGGTCTTTCCGCAGACGGAGATTGGCACCGATCCGGCTGACGTCGCGCGCTGGGCGACCCAGGTCGAACAGCTCGGTTATCACCACATCCTCGTTTACGACCATGTGCTCGGCGCCGGAACCTCGACCAGAGAGGGCTGGCGGGGCTATTCCAGTGACGATTCCTTCCACGAGGTGTTCGTTCTGCTCGGCTACGTCGCGGCGCTTACGACCTCCGTCGAGCTGGTGACCGGCGTGCTGATCCTGCCGCAGCGCCAGACCGTACTGGTGGCGAAGCAGGCCGCTGAGGTGGATGTGCTCAGCCGGGGACGGATGCGGTTGGGCATCGGCGTGGGCTGGAACCCAGTGGAGTACGAGGGACTGGGCGAGTCTTTCGCCAACCGAGGAGCGCGGAGCGAGGAACAGATCGAGCTCATGCGGGCCTTGTGGACCGCCCCCACGATCACGTATCACGGCCGCTGGCACCACGTCGACAATGCGGGGATCAGGCCGCTTCCGGTACGGCAGAACATTCCGATCTGGATCGGCGGGGTGGCCGGGACCGTTCTGCGACGCATCGGGCGAATTGGTGACGGCTGGCTGCCGCAACGGCCACCGGATGACGAGGCCGCGGCGCTGCTCGACCGCATTCGGGGTTACGCCGGGGAGGCCGGACGGAGTCCGACGGAAATCGGCATTGAGGCTCGGCTCACCATTGCCCGCGAGCCTCGGGACAGCTGGCTCGCCTTCGTCACCGGTTGGCAGAAGCTGGGCGCGACTCATCTGGGCATCAACACGATGGGCATGGGTTTCCGGAGTGTCGACGAGCACCTGGCCGCCCTCGCCGACGTCATCGCTCGGGTGCGAACCGTCACGTGACGTGATCCCAGCAATGTCGTAAGGCGCTGGCAAGATCGATCGCGTGCGACGCATCGATGCGGACGAACGGCGCGCCCGACTAGCCCGTCGACACCGGATCGCGGCCGAGTATCGGGCACGCGACGTCGTCGACGCAACGCGCTCGATGGTGTGCCTGCACGCGACCGATCCGGCCACCGTCTACCTCTCGGCCCGAGCCCGCGTTGCTGATCTCGCCCGAGCGGATCTCGACGGCGCGTTGTACGCCGACCGCACGCTGATCAAGCATCTGTCGATGCGACGGACGCTGTTCGTGTTCAGCCGCGAGCTGCTGGCCGCCGCAACGGCGGGCCCGGGCGCACGGGTGGCCGATTCGGAACGCCGCCGGACGATTAGGGAGATCGAGGCGAGCGCAGTCGCCTCCGACGGCTTGCGTTGGCTGGGTGACGCCGAGGCAGCCGTCCTCGCCGCGCTCGAGTCCCATCCCGACTTGACCTCGTCGCAATTGCGGGAAGCGGCTCCCATTGTCGATGTGAAGATGCGTGTCGGTGGAGCCGGCAAATGGGGAACCGACGCCCCCGTTGGGCCGAGACTGTTGACCATCCTGTCGGCCGCCGGGCTCGCGGTGCGCGGCAACAATCGGGGTGGCTGGAACGTGTCCCGCCCGATGTGGACTTCGATGGCGCGTTGGCTGGGCTCGCCCCTCGACCACATGGATGCCGATGCTGGCATTGCCCAGATGACCCAAGCTTGGCTCCACGCGTTCGGTCCCGGCACCGCCAACGATCTCAAGTGGTGGCTAGGCGTGCGCAGCACCGACGTCAAACGCGCTTTGACCGACGTAGCGGCCGTCGAGGTCGATCTCGATGGCAGCGTCGGATACCTGCTCCCGGACGATCTTGACCCAGTGGTTGAGGTCGAACCCTGGGTTGCCCTCTTGCCGGCCTTGGATCCGACCCCGATGGGCTGGGCTGACCGGGATTGGTATCTCGGCCCGCATCGGGCGGTGTTGTTCGACTCGAACGGCAATGCCGGCCCGACCGCGTGGTGGAACGGGCGCGTGGTCGGTGGCTGGCACCAGGAGCCATCCGGCCGGGTGGTGGTCGACATTGTCGAGAGAATCCCCAAACTGGCCCGGACACGGCTCGACCGCGAGGCGGCGAAGCTGACCGACTGGCTGGCCGGTGAGCGCGTATTGCCGCGTTTCCCGTCCCCGCTACTCAAGACCGTGACCGCGAGGTAGCTCGGTTTTCGTCGAAGTCGTCAACGGGCGGTATCGGAGAGATTGGCTAGCCATACAGGCTTCACACGTCATCTCGGCCATGATTGTGGGCCGATGTCGTCAAAAGGTCGGGCCGGTGGGCGGCATCGACGTCTGCGTCGGTCGACGGCTGGAATCCGGTACTGGGTTGCCGCGATCGCCGCCACCGTTCTTGCTGGAGCAACCACGGCAGCGGTCGCCGGGTGGGCGGAGCAGGCCAACCCACAACCGAGCGCCCTGCCTGTGACGTCGACTGCGGCGGCTCCCATCGCAGCCGCTCCCGTCACCGGCTCGTCACGGATAGGGCCGCCGTCCACCCGCGCTCCCTCCTCCCGCGTCAGGCCGCCCGGCCCAGCGAAGACGACCCGTCCGCTTGGACGTCCGGCCAGGACGCCGGCGGCCTCCGCGTCCAGCACGACGCCCGTGCCTCGTGCAACGACGGCTCCGCCGCCTCGGCCGCCGAACCCGGCTCCGCCCCCTCCGTCGCCGCGCGGCGACGGATCGACGGCCGCCGCCTCGATCGCTACCGCCGTCGTTGCAGCCATCAACTCGGCCCGAGCCCAGCAGGGGTTGCCCGCGCTCACCGTCTACGCCGCTCTACAGAGCAGCGCGCACGGGCACGACCTGGCGATGGCCGCGGCGAACCAGCTGTCACATCAGCTTCCGGGCGAACCCGATCTCGGCACCCGCGAAACGAATGCGGGCGTGTCCTGGACGGCTGCGGGCGAGAACATCGGATGGACCAGCGACATGACGCAAGCTGGCGCGCTCGGGATCGAGGCGAGCATGCTCGGCGAAACGCCGCCGAATGACGGCCACCGGCGCAACATCCTGTCGGCCACCTTCACCGTCGTAGGCGTCGACGTCTACCTCGACTCGACCCACGGCCGACTATGGCTGACCGAGGACTTCGCCCGGCTCGCCTGAATGGTTCGTATGCATATTCCGTTGCCCGACCCGCGGAATATGCATACGAATCGCTAGCTGTCGTCCGCCGATGGCCGCGCCTCTGCCCGCTCGAGCCGCCGAGTCTCGCGGACAAGCGCAACGAAGACCACGACGAGGAGGCCGGCCGGGATGGCCGCCGCCGCATGCCCCCAATGGTCGGTGGTGAGCGCGCCGATCACCGCACCAGCCATGAATCCGCCCACGACGGCGCTGAACCTAACCGCCTGTGGTCCAGCCGACCGGTCCCGGTCGACAAACCGTCGATGCAAGGCGACAACCATGCTGCGCATGTTGCCGCTGGTCGCCAACGAGGTGTATGGCGTGTCAACCAACGTGCGAAACATCGCGAACTGGATTGCGGCGACCAATGAGACGATCACCGTGATGACGAGTTCTGGACTCTGGTCCGGGAGCGTCGCGACAACCGCGACGCCGATGATCTCGATAGCCAACGCGATCCGCAGCGGCCGGCGCAACCGCCGGATCCTGCCCAGCCGTTCAACGATGAGAACCCCGAGGAGAAACGCGGCCACGGGTGCGAGGCGCAGCCACGCTTGGCGCCAATGCGCGGCCGCGACGTCGACGCCGAACAGGACAACATTCCCGGTCTGGACATTGGCGAAGACCCGATAGGCGACGTACGTGAAGGCATCGAGAAAGCCACCGACCGTTGCGAGCAACACGCCCTGCAACATCGTCTCCGGGCGCGTACGAATGGCCGTCATGTCGCGCGGAGTGTAGTCCAGGCAATCGAGGGGGCCCGCGCCGAACTGCCGGCGTTCCAAGTCTCCGATCTGCCAGGGAGCACCGATCGTCCGGGGACTCGCCCACACTGTCGGACCGGGTGATTACTGTCGACCGTGGCCCCTTCGATCGGGGGGCGCTGACGCCGTGGAGGGTGCCGTGACCGACCCGAATGCTGCCCCACCTGTGCGCGGAAGCGACGCCGCCTACGGCGCCGTGGACGGGCGCGGACCTACGATCACCGATCGCGTCGAGCCAGCCCCAGCAGTAGGAGACCGGCCGGCCAGCACCGAGCCGTCCACGGTCGGGGCGGCCGACGACAAGTGGTGGACGCTGGTGGCGGTCTGCCTCGGCACGTTCATGCTCTTGCTGGACATCACGATCGTCAATGTCGCATTGCCGGACATCCAAACCGCCTTGCATTCCAGCTTCTCCGACCTGCAGTGGGTCGTTGACGCGTATGCCCTGACCTTGGCCGCCTTCCTGCTCACCGCTGGCAGCTTGGCCGACATGTACGGCCGTCGCCTCCTTTACTTGATCGGGGTCGGCGTGTTCACGGTGGCCTCGTTACTCTGCGGAGCCGCCCAAACCACGCTGATGCTGCAGTTGTCCAGAGCGGTGCAAGGTATCGGCGGCGCGATCATGTTCTCGGTCTCGCTGGCGCTGCTTGCGAATGCCTTCCGCGGCAAGGATCGAGGCATCGCCTTCGGTGTCTGGGGCGCTATCACCGGGCTGGCCGTGGCCATCGGCCCGTTGTTGGGCGGCATCCTGACGTCTGGACTGTCTTGGCGGTGGATCTTCTTCGTCAACGCGCCGGTGGGGGTCGCCGCGATCGCGCTCACCGCCGCCAAGGTGTCGGAGTCCCGCGATCCTCGGGCCCGCCGTCCAGACTGGGCCGGCTTCGCCACGTTCACACTCGCGCTGGCGAGCCTGATCTACGGACTCATCGAGTCGAATCAGCGCACGTTCAGTGACGGCCTCGTGATCGGCTGCTTTATCGCCTCCGCGGTGCTGCTCGTGGCGTTCGTTCTGGTGGAGGCGCGGATTGCCTCTCCAATGTTCGATCTATCGCTGTTCCGGTTGCCGACCTTCAGCGGTGGCCTCGTCGCCGCCTTCGGCATCAGCGCCTCGATCTTCGCCATGTTCCTGTACTTGGTCCTGTATCTGCAGGACATCCTGGGGCTGAGCGCACTGCAAACGGGCGTTCGCTTCCTCGTCATATCAGGGGCAATCCTGGTGACGTCGGCGATTGCCGGGCGGCTGACCTCATTCGTGCCCGTGCGACTACTCATCGGTCCGGGTCTCGCGGTGATCGGGATCGGACTCCTGCTGATGCGCGGCCTTGACGTCAACTCGACGTGGACCCACCTGTTACCGGGCCTGATCGTCGCCGGCGTCGGCGTCGGTCTGGTCAATCCGCCGCTGGCGTCGACTGCCATCGGCGTCGTCGACCCGCGCCGCGCCGGCATGGCCTCGGGCATCAACTCAACATTCCGCCAAGTCGGCATCGCCACCGGCATCGCGTTGCTCGGCACGCTGTTCTCCAACCGATTCACCAGCGAAGTGACGAGTCAGGTTGCGCAGGTGCCGGCGCTCGCAGGGAACGGTTCGAGGATTGCCAAAGCGGTCCAATCTGGCGGGGCATCGCAGACGTTTAGCTCCGCGCCGCCGGCACTTCGGGCTCAGGTGCGTGAGATCACGGTCAGCTCGTTCACCACGGGCCTCAACTTCATCTTGCTGGTCGCCGCGATCATCGCGCTCACCGCGGCTGTCATCACGTTCCTGACAATCCGGCAGAAGGACTTTGTCCAGCAACAGCAGCCCGCAGCGTGACGCCACCTGCGGCCGGGCGTGAAGCCAACGAGCTCAGCTCGTTGAGGCTGATCGCGCGGCGTCGGCCAGCTGCTCGTGGTCGCGAGCAGTTTGATCGGCGTATCGCGTGGCGAATTCCGCCATCGCCTTGTCGAATCGGCGTCCCTTGCCGATATAGCTGTCTATAGCCACCGGATCCCCGCTGCGAGCGTGTGCTCGGGCGAGCACCGCGCCGCATTGCCCGGCAAAGTGCACAAGGTACGGTGCGATCATCTGACCGTCGGCGATGACCTTCATGTCGCGGAATTGCCGTACATAGAAGTCCAGCTCTCGCACTCTCGTCCAGCCGACGAAGATGTCACTCGCAGCCTGGATCAGCCGTTTCCCGGTGATCACCCGCTGTCCGTGGTTCGGGTACGGGCTGGGTCCGAGGTATTGCTCGTACACCGACGGACCGGCCTGCTTGATCTGCAGGAACAGCGGATCATCTCGACCGCGGCCCTCCAAGAGCACCAAGTAAACCTGCATGCCGACGCTGCCTACGCCGACCACCTGCCGGACGACGTCGACGAAGGTGAACCGGTCCAATAGGTAGCGGCGTTCGTACGGAAGGCTGTCGCGGTACGCCTGGACGATCTCGCTCGCTAGGGCGGCGGAATCCTCTTCGGAGACCTTGCCGTCGAGTCGCACCCGGATAGGCGGATCATCGACGATCCGGGTTCGCCCGTCAACGACCCGGGTCAGCTTGCGCGCCGCGCCCGCGCTCGTGCGACGCCGAGCCCGCTTGTCCAGGTGTGCCGAAAATCGCTCCCGCTCTTCCGGCTCGAACACCTGCAATAGGTCGCCTGCCGTGATGAGGTCGTACCAGATCTCGAGTATGCCGGCCGCTGCGTAGTGCGAGATCCCGTTGCGGTAGGTACGCAATCCGGACTGGACCGCTCGCCGGGCGGTGCCTTCGGACAGGCCATTGTCTCGCGCCAGCACGACCAGACTGGCGAGATACCGCTTCACGTCCCACTCAAACGGACCACGGAGCGTCTCGTCGAAGTCGCGCAGGTCGAAGGAGAGCTGCCGTTCCGGCGTCGCCCACAATCCGAAGTTCAGGACATGCGCGTCGCCGCATAACTGAACGGCAAGGCCAGTGTTCGCAGAACCGGCGAGATCCGCGGCCATTACCGCGGCCGCACCGCGGTAGTACGTCCAGGGTGAGATCGCCATTCGAGCCATACGAAGCGGAATCAGCCTAGACATCCGCGACTCGTTCTGGCCGAGCACGATAGCCAATGCGTCAGCGCGACGCGTCGCCGGATCCCATTCGGCCAAGCCCGCCACCGGTGCGCGCTCGCGGGCCGCGCGGCCTATTGCCACTCGATCGGCCGATGACGGTGGACCGCTGAGCACGGAACGATCGTCCGGCACCGATGTTAGAAATGAGTTCGTCATGGCCTTGCCGTCATGAGTTCCCCTAGACATGTATCACAAGCCCGATGAGCAGGCTCGCCGCCATCGCGGCAGCACCCAGAATCAGATTGCGACGAACCATTTTCAGGGCTGGCAGCCGAGTCAGCCACGACGCGAACCAACCGGTTAGGCCCAGGGCAAGAAGGACGATGGCAAACGTCAGGATGATCCGCTGATCGTGCGGGAGCCATCGGATCGCGATGAGCGGTAGACCGGCGCCAACGCCGTAGCTCAGGCCGGCAACGGCGGCCGCCGGCGCGGCACCACTCGTCGGCCCCAATTCGTCGAGACCGTATTCCGCGTCGGCATGCGCAGCGAGCGGGTCATGCTCGGTGAGCGCCGAGGCGACCTGCCGGGCTAGCTCGGCGCCCAGGCCCTTGCCCTGATAGATGCCCACGAGTTCTTCGAACTCCTCCTCCGGGTTCGTCTGAATGCTGGCCCGCTCCTCCTCGATCAGCGCCCGGTTCATCTCCCATTCGGTCGTGATCTCCGTGTAGCGAGCGCTCGCCGCCGTGAACCCTCCGGCGATGATGGTCGCCACGCCGGCGACGAGCAGCGTGCTCGTTGTGGCGCCAGCGCTAGCAAAGCCCTCGGCGATACCCGCAGCGGTCACGATGCCGTCGTTGAGATCAAGGATCGACTCCCGAGCCCGTTGCCGCCAGACCTCCAACTCGTCGGATTCACTTACCAGCCGCGTCATGAGAGCACATTGTGCGCGCCACTGGCATGTCGGTCGCCCACCGACGAGGTGGTCGATGCTACCTGGCGGACCATTCCACGGCCGGTGGCTTGATTCGGGCACACACGGGCTGGCCTCTCGCATCGGTGAGTCCCAGCCTCGCCGTGAGCTCCCCGGACTGCTCCGCAGCGGCGATAATCTCCGCACCGATGTCGGCGAGGACGAGCTTTGCCCGGCGGAACACGACGAACGTCGATTCCGAATCCACGGTGCCCCAAGACAAATAGACGAAACGTTGGCCCGGGGCGCCCTGGATGAACGGCCCTCGAATATCTGGTCGGAACGGCGCGGCGACTACGGCCGCGTCAAATGTCCAGACCGCGGCCGGAGAGTCGCCGGCGTACAAATCGACGACGTCATTCGGCTGGTTGCGACGTTGAATCCCGACGTGAATGTTGTCGTAGCCCGGGAAGGTTCCATCGGCGGCGCAGCTCCGCCCAGGGAGGTTGTTTCCTTCGATTCGGATCCGCATTCATCCATTCTGGCGGCAGGTGAGGATCGGCGTCGGCTCGCTGACTTCGCCCGGGCGGGCAGGATCGTCCTTATGAAGGAGCCGTTGGGCATGCCGGCCAACCTCCTCGATGCGGCCTCCCAAGAAGGTAGATCGGATTGGCTCCGGAACCTGCCGGAGGTGGTCGCCGTCGTCGAACGGATCTGGTCGGTACGCGTCGATGAGCCGTTCCAGCCCGGCGGGCAGACCGCCTGGGTTGCGCCGGCGTCCGGCACCGACCACGATCTCGTTGTCAAGATCGCGTGGCGACACCCGGAAGCGGCCCACGAAGCCGAAGGACTGCGGATCTGGGACGGGAATGGCACCGTACGCCTGCACGCGGTCGAGGAGATCGACGGCAGCACGCTGGCGCTCCTGCTCGAGCGATGCCGCCCGGGTACCACGCTAGAGACGCTTCCCGAGCCCGAGCAGGACCTGATCATCGCCGGCTTGCTCCATCGACTCTGGCGGCAACCACCGGCCGATGGCCCGTTCCGGCCGCTTCAATCCATGTGCGATCTGTGGGCGGCGCAGTTCGAGGAGAACGCTGCCCGGACCACCCTCCTCGATAGCGACCTGGCCCGGGCCGGAATAGCTCTGTTCCGCGAGCTGCCGTCGAGTGGCACCGACGAGACGCTTCTGTGCACCGACCTACACGCCGGCAATGTGCTCGCGGCCGAGCGCGAACCATGGCTTGTTGTCGACCCAAAGCCGTACCGGGGCGACCCGACCTACGACGCCCTACAGCACATGCTCAACTGTGAGTCGCGACTGTTGGCGGACCCCCGAGGACTGGTGCGACGCATGGCCGGCCTGCTCGACCTCGACCCCGATCGGCTGCGGTCTATGGCTGTTCGCGCGATGCGTGCAGGAGTCGCCGGACTGGCCGACCTTAGCCCAAGTCGCTCGGACGATAGCGCCCGATTGAAGTCGCTCCGCTAGCGGGACACGAGCTGCCCGGCCAGCTCCCCCGCCTGCCTGAGGTACCCACCATCGAAGAGCACGGCGTGCACCAGCAGCGGAAACAACTGCCACAGACCGATGCGTTCCCGCCAGCCGTCAGCCAACGGGGTGACCTCTTCATATGCGGCGACGGTCCGGTCGGGAATCCGCCCGAACAGATCGAGCATCGCCAGGTCTATCTCGCGATGACCGCCGTAGGCAGCCGGATCGATCAACCAGGCCTGGCCATGAACATCCGCCAGGATGTTGCCACTCCACAGGTCACCGTGCAGCCGGGCCGGCGGCTCGGGCGGCGCGTCGACCCGCACCCGTTCCACCACGGCGGACAAGCCCACCCGATTCGCGAGCGGCAAGCAGCGGTGTTGCAGATAGTAGGCATTCCAGTCGTCAGCGGCATCGAGCGGTGAGTCGAGCTCACAGCGACCTACGAAGAATCGGCCCGGCGCCGGCAGTGACCCGACATGCGGCGCGCCGGCCCGGTGCATGCCCGCGAGCATGCGGCCGAGATCCTCCTCCCCGTCGGCGTCGAGGCGTCCGGGCGCGATGCGGGTCAGCACCAAGCGGCGCGGCGAGTCCTCGATGATGGCCGGCACCCGCGCTCCCGCGTCAGCTAGCCACCGCAGCCCGGCCGCCTCCAACGGGGCCGGATCAGTCTTGACGAAGCTCATCGAGCAGCCGGGCGCAGGCGGCTTCGATCACGTCGAATGCCGCCGCGAATCCGCCGGCGCCGCCGTAGTAAGGGTCAGGAACATCCTCGGGAGCCAACTTGCGCAGCTCGGCTCGCGATCCGGCCGGAGCCAGCCGCCGTAATGCGGCCAGATTCGACTCGTCGACCGAGACGATCAGGTCGAACCGGTCGAAATCTGCAGCGGTGATCGTGCGAGCGCTCCCGCGAAGGTGCACGCCTCGGCGGGCGGCAGCCTTCCGGGCCCGCCGATCCGGCGGTTCGCCCTCGTGCCATCCGCCGATGCCCGCGCTGTCGACCTCGAACCGTGAATCGAGCCCGCTTGCGGTGATTAACTGCTGCATGACCGCTTCGGCGGTCGGAGATCGGCAGATGTTGCCCAGGCAGACGAACAGCAGCCGCGTTGGCTCACGCCCCACCTGAGAAACCTATCGCGGCAAGGAGCGCGTCGCTCGTGCCTCGCCCGTGGCGGGACGGCTCGGCGGCCCCGGGCGCCGACTACGGTTGGTCGGGTGCGTATTGCGACCTGGAACGTCAATTCGGTCAAACAACGGGTGCCGCGCCTCTTGCCCTGGTTGGACCAGCGTCGCCCCGATGTGGTGTGCCTGCAGGAGACGAAGCTCTCGAACGACGCGTTTGCGGAGCTGCTCGGCGCTGAGCTCGACGGTCGCGGGTACCAAGTCGCCTACCACGGCGAAGCCCAGTGGAACGGAGTCGCGGTCCTCTCTCGGGTTGGGCTGGACGATGTGACGCCGGGGCTACCGGGCGCTCCCGGTTTTCCGAACCTCGAGGCTCGGGCGGTGACGGCGACTTGCGGCGGAATCCGGGTGCAGTCGGTCTACGTTCCCAACGGACGGGTGCCCGACTCAGAGCATTACCATTACAAGCTCGCCTGGCTCGCGGCGCTGCGCGACTCCGCGGCGGCCGGGCCGTCGAATGCGGTGATCTGCGGCGACATGAACATCGCGCCAACCGATGCCGATGTGTTCGATCCGGAGGCCTACATCGGGCAAACCCATGTCACCGAGCCAGAGCGCGCGGCCTTGCGTGCGCTGCAAGACGTCGGCTTACACGACGTCGTCCGCGATCACTGGCCCACCGATCGAGTCTTCACTTACTGGGATTACCGGGCCGGCATGTTCCACCAGGACTTGGGGATGCGCATCGACCTGATCCTCGCCAGCGCGCCGGTCGCGAGCCGGGTCAAGGCGGCCTGGGTAGATCGGCACGCGCGAAAGGGAACCGGGCCCAGCGACCATGCGCCGGTGATCGTCGATCTCGACGAGGCTCCGGACGGGGATATCGGGCCGGTCGTACCTCCCCCGTCAGCGCCGCGCACCAGCCGTCGCCCGGTGAAATTGCCGCAATCGAGCTGACATCGTCTTGCCGGCCTCTCGGTTGCGCTCTTGTTGGTGATCTTGGAGATACGTCGCCCGGAAGCTATAAGTCCAAGCGTCACGACATCAGTTGTGAGCCTTGACCTGAAGTCGACTACAAGATGTGTACTTGGGGCATGGCCGAACTCACTGCAGCCCAGATCGACTACCTCACCGGCCAGCGTCTCGGGCGACTTGCCACGGCTGGCGCCGATCACAAGCCGCATGTCGTCCCAACATCATTCCGGTACAACGCCGACCTCGGCACGATCGACGTCGGTGGTCAGCACGTCCACACGACAAAGAAGTACCGCGACGTACAGCAAAGCGGCTGGGCGGCAATTGTCATCGACGATCTGATGTCCATCAACCCGTGGCAGCCGCGCATGCTCGAGATTCGAGGCCGCGCCCAGGCGCTCCCGACCGGCGGCGCCGGCCTCGGTCCAGGTTTCGGCGGTGCCTTCATCCGCATTCATCCGGAGAAGGTCAACAGCTTCGGAATCGACTAGCCCTTACGCGGCCGCGACACATACCCACACTACGGTCGGACCATGCGAGCCGTCGTCTACGAGCGCACTGGTGATCCTGAGGTCCTGACGCTGATCGACAAACCGCGAAGCGACCCCGGCTCGGGTGAGATGCGGGTACGCATCGTCCGTTCAGGCGTGAACCCGACCGACTGGAAGTCCCGCCGCGGCAGTGCCATGGCCGAGCCGGTAATCCCGCCGCAGACACCGAACCAGGACGGTTCCGGTGTGATTGACGCAGTGGGCCAGGGCGTCGACGCGAGGTGGGTCGGCCAGCGTGTGTGGGTTTGGGAGGCCGCCTACCAGCGGGCCGAGGGCACAGCGCAGGAGTACGCGCTGGTCCCAGCGCGGCGCGTCGTGCCGCTGCCGGACGACGCGTCATTCGACTTGGGCGCGAGCCTCGGCGTGCCATTTCTCACCGCCCATCGCTGTCTCACGGCCACCGAGGGTGGACCGCACCGACTCGGCCCGGGCACTCTCGACGGTCGCTTCGTGCTCGTCGCCGGCGGTGCCGGCGCGGTGGGCAACGCGGCGATCCAGCTCGCCCATTGGTCGGATGCCACAGTGATCACCACGGTGAGCAGCCCGGAGAAAGCGCAGCTGGCGGCCGCGGCCGGCGCCGACCATGTCATCGACTACACCCGTCAGGACGTTGAGTCGGAGATCCGCAAGGTCGCGGCTGGCGGCGTGCACACGGTGGTCGAGGTGTCGCCCGCTCAGAACGCTGCCATCGACGCCGCGGTCCTGGCGCCACTCGGTTCGGTGGCGATCTACGCGAACAACGGCGGCAACGAATTCACCATCCCGACGCGCCCTCTCATGATGGTGAACGCCCGCTGGCAGTTCGTGCTGATGTACACCTCGCCGGCCCGGGCCATGGCCGACGCGGTCGAGGGCGTCACGGACGCGCTGCTGGACCGCGCCATCCACGTCGGTCGCCACGCCGGACTTCCACTGCACCACTTCCCGATGGAGGACGCGGTGGCCGCCCATGCTGCGGTCGAGCGCGGAGTCGTCGGCAAGGTCCTGATCGACGTCGCCGACTGAGCCCGGATTCCAGGTCACGCGGGCAGGAAGATGCCTTCCGTCCGGGTCGGCCGAAGATCACGCCCCGTCAGCGGCCCTGGCCTCGCTACCGCTCGTCGCCGGACGACGTACCCGTTGCTGGACGTGCGGTTGGGCGAAGGTGGACCGTTCGGGCGCTTCATCAATCCTGATCGAGTACTCGGTGGCGCCGAACTCGCGATCGAGGACGTGTGATTGAACCCCCAGGCTGCGTAGCAGCCCGAGCATCGCCGTGTTGCTGTCATCGATCAGCGCGGTGAATCGCCGGATGCCCTCCTGCAGCGCGCGCTCGAGCAGTTGGCGGAGCAGCACGGCGCCAAGGCCCCGTCGCTGCCAGTCATCGACCACGGTGACCGCCACTTCGGCGGCCTGGTCGTCGTCGACCGCTCTGACGAAGCGCGCAACACCCACGCCACGACCATCCGCGGCACTCAGCGCGACGATAGCCTCGTGATCGTGATGGTCGAGGTCGGTGAAATAGCGCACCTCTGCGTCGGTTAGCTCGTCTTTCCGGATAAGAAAGCGCGCTTGGCGCGACTCCGCGCTCAACCGGCCGAAGCCGTCCAACAGGAGGGGTCCGTCAGCAACCCCGATTTGCCGCAAAAGCACGGTACTGCCGTCGCCGAGAACCAGCTCCCTGGCTAGCGTCCGGCCACGGCGCGCCGGGCGAGCGGTGAAGCGTGCGGAACCTATGTTGCCCAATTTGAGCGTCGAACGTGGCCGGGGAGACGCGTACGTAGTCATTGTCGGCTTCCAGTCGGGACCGGCGGAGCGCCAGCGACATGCTGCCGAGCGGGCGCCGTCGCGATGCGATTGCTGATGTCGCCCGTTCGATGGGGCAGGCTCTGCGGGTTGCGCGCAGGAACCGGCCGGGGCGTGGCGGTCGCGGGGTCCGCGACAGATCGCCTCTGGATTCGTCCGAGGAACCAGAGTGCCGATACGCGAGACCTTGCTGGCCGGTGGGATCGCCTCGCCTGACGCGCCAGCCGCGCGGCATGGGCGACGCGGGCTTCGGCCATCCACCGGTGGCGCCGCTCTTCCGCCACAGCCGCGCTGAAATGCGTGATCATCGCCGAACCCACTCCTTCGTTGGTTGCGTGATGTGCCGACGGTCCCGGGACGGGGTGTGACGGGGCGTGTGACGGCCCGCGAATCGAACCATCTAGTGACGTAGAGCACTCCGCAATCGGCTCGCTCAGCCTCAAACACTTCGTCACACGGTGGCCGACAACGGTGACTCGTCGACAGGCAAAGTCACGACAACCTGGAAGGAAAAGGCCATGCCGTACGTCAATGTCAAGGTCATCGAGAACGTGTTTTCGCCCGAGGAGAAGGCGGAAATGATCCATGGCATCACCGAAGCCGTTGTCGCCGTGGAGGGTGAGGGCGTCCGCAACTACACCGTGGTGGTGCTCGAGGAGGTCCGCAGCGGGGATTGGGCGTTCGGTGGTCAGCGCGTATCGACCGCCGACGTACATACCCTGCGGGGTAGTGCACCGCTGTCGGCCACTGGCTGATTCTGATGACGTGACGGGAAGATCGGCCGGCGCCGGTTTCGGCGTCGGTCGACCTTCCCGGCCAGCACGCGTTTGGCTGTACTAGCCGCAGCGCAGCGGCGAAGATCCAAGCAGACGAGGTGAGGCCCGTGGTCACGATCCGACTGCTCGGTGTTCCTGCGATACAGCGGGACGGCCAGCCGTTGCGGCCGCCGCGCGGCCGAAAGGCGTGGGTGCTGCTCGGTTATCTACTGCTCGCGGAACGACCACCCGGCCGCCGACGCGTGGCCGAGATGCTGTTCGGCGACGCCGACGATCCGCTGCGCGCACTTCGGTGGACGCTGGCCGAACTACGGCGCTGCCTCGGCGCTGCCATCACCTTCGAAGGCGATCCGCTCATCTGCACGATAGGTGTGGACGTCGCCGTGGACGTCCACACCCTGGTCGCAGATCAGGCTGATCCGGCCGAACTCCTGAGGCTCGAAGGCGAGCTGCTCGAAGGCCTGGACTTGTCCAATAGTCCGGCGCTCGACTCCTGGCTCGTCGTCGAGCGACACCGCTTGTCCGCAACCCGGGAGGCACGGTTGCGGGAGGCCGCGGTTGCCCTACTGGCCACCGGGCAGGCCCGCGATGCGGTCGCCTTCGCGGCCGCGGCCGTGGCCTCGAATCCGCTGGAGGAGGGCAATCACGAACTACTCGTACGCAGTCTGGCAATGTCTGGCAATCGCGACGCAGCGTTGCGAGAGGTGGCGGTGGCCGACGACATCCTGCAACGCGAGCTCGGAATACCAGCCTCCGCCGCCCTTCGCGATGCGGCGACGAACGGCTCCAACTCTTCCATGATCGCCCCTCTCGGCGGGCGCGCGGCTGCTCTCAGCCAGCTCGAAGCGGGTCGCGCCGCGATCGCCGCCGGCGCGGTCGAGGCCGGACTGCAGTGTCTCCGCTGGGCGGCGGCCGAAGCAGACCGCTATGCGGACACGCAATTGACGGGGCAGGCGCTCGCCGCGCTCGGGGGCGCACTGATCCACGCCACCCGCGGCCGAGACCAGGAGGGTTCGATTCTGCTGCACGAAGCAATCGAACTTGCTTGGCAGACCGGCGACCGTCCGACTGCCGTCACGGCCTATCGGGAGCTGGGTTTCGTCGAGGTACAGGCGGGCCGGCGCGATACCGCTGAAGCGGCCCTTAGTAAAGCTGAGGTACACGCCGAGACTGACGAAGAGTTGGCGGCAATCCTCGGCGTCCGCGGAATGAACGCCTCGGATCGAGCCGACTATCCCCGCGCCTTTCAGCTGTTGCTGGAGTCGGTCGAACGGGCTGATCGTTGCCGCGATCGCCGCCAGCAGGCCTGGTCACTCTCACTGATCGCGCGCGCGCACCTGCTCCGTGGTGAGCGAAGCCAGGCAACTACGGCAGTAACGCAGTCGATCGAGTTGGTCTACGAAGAACGTTGGATGGCGTTCCTGCCGTGGCCGCAGACCCTTAGAGCTGAACTCGACCTCGCGGCCGGAAAGAGTGACGTGGCGGCCGAAACACTCGAACGCGCATGGCACCTCGCTTGTCAGCTCAATGACGCCTGCTGGGAAGGCATGGCTGCCCGCGGGCTGAGCTTGCTCAACACCAAGCGGGGGCAGCACGACATGGCAGATCGATGGCTCGCCGAGGCGGCCGTTCGCAGTACTCGCGTGCCCGACCGATACCAATGGGTACACGCGCATGTCCTCGACACGATGATCAGCAGCGCTCTCGACCGCGGCTCCAACGAATTCCCGGGCGCACTAATCCGAACCTTGGCCACGCTCGCCGCGCGGTGCGATATGCGCGAACTCATCGTGCGGGCCCACCTACACCGCCACCGCACCGGCGACCGGGCCGCTCTCACATCCGCACGGCTGCTCGCTCAAGACATCGACAATCCTGTTCTGGCCGACCTCCTGCGGGCTTAGGCCGAGGTCGGCGGAGCTGTGAGGCACCGGCATCAGGCGGTGAACTGCACGCGAGCGATCTCAGTGCAGAAAGGCGCGAACATCTCCCGACGAATGTGGTTGTGCTCGACGTCCTTGTCGTAGCTGCGATAGGCGTCCTCATCGACGAAGTCACACGTAATCGCGAAGTCCCATGACTCGTCGCGCAGGCGCAGGTCACGGCCGACCCGGCAGTCGAGCAGGCCAGGAGGTTCGAGGGCCACAATCGCCGCAAGCCCCGGCTCGATGGCGGCGAGCTCGGTGCCTGGGTTCAGCCGGCCTACGACCACATTCCTGATCACGTTCCTGATCCTGCCAGGTCGGCCGACTTAGCGATCGGCAGGCACATTCATCGACCCATCCGCGGACCTTTGCTTGCACGCAGACGGGCGCCTGGCGGTTGACAAACCAACGACGCATGGCGGATAGTGCCTAACTATGGTTGCTTTGCCTAATCGCGATAGGCTAGCCGAACGTCGTGAGGCAACCCGGCGCGAGATTTTAGACGCTGCTTGGGAGATTGCGAGAAATGACGGTCTAGCTGCTCTCACCCTGCGGGCAGTCGCCGAACGAATCGGCATGCGGTCACCGTCGCTGTACAGCCACTTCGATTCGAAAAACGCGATATATGACGCCATGTTCGCCGAGGGGTGGGCCGATCTCCGAAGCCTGGCCGAGCACACCCTTCGGCGCACGTCGGCACCTCGCCGGATGCTCCTTCGACAAGCTGAACTGTTCTTCGACTTCGCAACAGATGATCTTGCCCGGTATCAGCTGATGAATCAGCGCACAATTCCGGACTACCGACCCAGTGAGCAGGGCTACGCGGAGTCGCTCGCCGCTTACGACGAGATGTGCAGTTGGCTCCGGGATGCGGGCGTCACGCACGCCGCCGACCTCGACCTCTGGACGGCACTGCTGGCGGGGTTCGTCGACCAGCAGCTCGCCAACGATCCGGGCGGCGACCGGTGGCGCCGCCAGCTAGTCCGGGTCATCGACATGTATTGCGACGAGGTAGGCGTCGCCGGGCCACCACTGCGGAGGACCCGATGACGATGACTGTGTCTTCGGCAGCACGGGTTCCAGCGATTTCGCACGACCATGCAATGCGCCTGGCCGCAACGGAGTACCAACGCATCCTTGACCTGCTTCGTTCGCTTCAGCCAAGGGACTGGACGGCGCCGACCGACTGCCCGGGTTGGGATGTGCGGGCGATGGCGGCACACCTGCTCGGCATGGTCGAAATGGCTGCGTCGCAATGGGAAAACATACGTCAAATCACTCTTGCCCGCCGCCGCGGTGGAGTGTACATCGATGCGCTGACTCAGCTACAGGTCGACGAGCGAGCCGACATGATGCCCACTCAGATCATCGACCGCTTCGCGGCGCGCGCTCCGAAGGCACTGCGCAGCCGCCGCCGCATGCCCGGTCTCGTGCGACGCTGCGCCATGCCTGTCCGACAACTCGTCGGTAATCGCGAAGAGGTCTGGACGCTGGGATATCTCGTCGATGTCATCCTGACCCGAGATCCCTGGATGCACCGGATCGACATCGTGCGCGCCACCGGCGCCGCGCACGTTCTCACACCCGATCACGACGGCCAGATTATCGCCGACGTCGTCACCGAATGGGCCGCCCGGCACGGGCAACCGTTCGAACTACAGCTCTCGGGTCTCGCCGGCGGTCGCCGGACGGTCGACCGTGGCGGTCCGCGCATCGAGATGGATGCAGTCGACTTCTGCCGAGCAGTCTCCGGGCGAGGGCCGGCCGAGGGTCTCCTAAGCACGCAAGTCCCGTTCTGACAACCGACATGGGGGAAACCACATGAAAACCTATCGAGCGCACCAAGACGTCAGTGTTCTCAACGACCACCTCGAAGTACCCGGACTCGGCGTCCTGCCCGTCAACGCGTTCGTCATACATGCCGCCGAACCGGTCGTCGTCGACACGGGCGTTGGCCTTCCTGACCGTGATTTCGTCGCCACGCTCGCCGAGGTGATCGACCCGAGTGACGTGCGCTGGATCTGGCTTACCCATCCTGATCGCGATCACACCGGCGGCTTGTTCGCGTTGCTGGACGCGGCGCCGCGGGCGCGAGTCGTCACGACATTCATCGGAGCAGGCATCATGTCCACGGAACGCCCGCTGCCCATGGAACGGGTCTACCTGCTCAACCCCGGCCAGACGCTGAATGTCGGCGACCGCCGCCTGACCGGCTTCCGGCCGCCACTATTCGACAATCCGGCTACCGTCGGGCTCTTCGACATGCGGTCGGGTGTCTGTTTCAGCTCGGACTGCCTCGGCGCGCCGATGGCCACGGCCGATCTCGCCCAAGCCGAGAACGTCCGCGCAGCGTCGCCAGACGAACTGCGCGCGGCACAACTACTGTGGGCCAGCGTCGACAGCCCCTGGATCCACAACGTCGACACCTCGATGTTTGCCCGTTCCGTCCAGGGGATTCGCGCCTTGAATCCGACGTGGATCTTCAGCTCGCATTTGCCTCCTGCGACCGGTGACATGACGAGGCTGCTCGATACGCTCCTCGAGGCCCCGAGCGCCGACGTGTTTACCGGTCCCGATCAAGCCGCGCTCGAAGCTATGCTCCGACAGTTCGAGCCAGTATGACCTTGCAACAGCCGACGGTTGCCTGCGTGACTATTCATCAGTCACGTCGACTTCGGTAGCGCCGGTCAGGGTGCGCAATTCGTCGTACGTGGTGCTGAACACGGCCGCCGGGTGGCCGGCAGCAGCCCAGATCTCCCGGTACTGCTTCAGGGCCCGATCGACATACGTCGGGATTGGATGCGGGTGATCCAGCGGCGAGACTCCCCCGATGACCTGGCCGGTGTGTTCGCGAACGTAGTCGGCACTCGCCCGCCGCAGCCGGGCGACGCCGACGTTGGCTGCGACCTTGGCCGTGTCCACTCTGTGCGAACCGCTGGTGAGGATCAGAATCGGGCCGTTATCGCTATCGAAGAGCAGGCTGTTGGCGATCGCCCCGACCTCACAGCCAAGCGCTTGCGCGGCTAGCGCGGCGGTATGGACCGACTCCGGCAAGACGACGATTCGACCCGTGCCGCCAGCGGAGAACCAGGCCGCGCGAAACCGCGAGATGGACTGGTGCTCATTCGCCTCTGGCATGCATGGACCTAACCATCCGGGTCGATCCGGCGCCAAGCGTGCGGCGACATAGCGGTCCAGGCGTCATCTCAATGGCGACAGCAATCAGCGACCGGGGCGGCGCGGTCGGCGTGGATACCAGGCCGGGACGGTCCGTCGATATTCCTCGTACGCGGCGCCATATCGTCGGGCGAGCGTGGGCTCTTCGTACCCACGAGCGAATCCGATGAACGCCGCAGCGACAGTCGCCGCGTACCCGAGCAGTACCGGTCGACCCAGGATCAGTGCTTGCCCGGTGATCGTTGCGAGTACGGCGAGGTACATGGGATTGCGGACGTAGCGATACAGCCCGCCGACGACCAGTCGCTGGGTGGGGGCAGCCGGGGCTGGGGTGCCGACGCCCTCACGCACAAATCGCACGAATGCGTGGATGACCACGGCCGCACCGATCGCCACCATGACGATTCCAGCCGCTTGCAACGGGGCCGGAGAACTGGCGCCAGCTCGCCAGCCGGTAAGCCACCACGGCACCACGCCGGCGACCACTCCTGGCGCGAGAGCGAAAAAGAGCGCCGACCCAGCTGCGGCA
Organism: uncultured Actinomycetota bacterium; assembly: GCA_963809815.1. Taxonomy (GTDB): domain Bacteria; phylum Actinomycetota; class Actinomycetes; order Mycobacteriales; family Jatrophihabitantaceae; genus CAVVJA01. The sequence goes on along the minus strand of CAWELM010000024.1, from coordinate 152,788 downwards.
GCTGACTTCCGCATTGCCATCACCGAGCCATTCCCTGCGTCTTCGCCCGTCGCGGCGTAGCCCGCGTCCGCAAACCCGCCGGCTGGAGTCTGATCTCCGGGGGAACCCCTAAGCGGTCCGAGCGAGCACTTCGCGCACGAGGTCCATCGACGTATGCGGGTGGAGGAAGGCGAAACGTCCGACCGGCTCGCCCTCCCATTTGCTCGGCGGGACGAACGCGATCTCGTCACGGTGCAGAGCGTGCGCCCACGCGTCATAGTCGTCGGCCTTCCAGCCGATGCGACGGAAGAGGACCACGCCGAGATCGGGCTCGCGGATAAGTTCCAGGTGCGATGTGGCTCTGATGAGCGCAGCGGTCTGGCGGGCCAATGACAGCGCTGCCTCGATCGCTTCGCGGTAGGCATCCAAGCCGTAGACCGCCATCGAGAACCACAGCGGCAGCCCACGAGCCCGCCGGGTCAGATGGTAGGCGTAGTCAGTTGGATTCCACTCGCCACTGGATACATGGATCACATCGAGGTAAGACGCGTCCTGCGTGTGGACCCCACGAGCCAGCGCGGGTTCGCGATACACGAGCGCGCAGCAGTCGAATGGCGTGAACAGCCACTTATGCGGGTCGAGGATGAATGAATCGGCCCGTTCGATGCCGTTGTACTTCGCTCGGACGGAGCGGGCGAAGATAGCGGATCCGCCGTAGGCGCCGTCGACGTGGAACCACCAGCCGAACTCCTCGGCCAGGGCACCAACACCAGCAAGGTCGTCGATGATCCCGGCGTTCGTCGTGCCGGAGGTACAGATCACCGCCGCGATGTCGGACAGATCGCCGGCATCGTCCAGCGCGGCGCGCACCGCGGGCGCGGTGAGCTGATGGTCGGGTGTCGGCACGACCAAGGCGTCCATCTCGAGCAGGCGCAGAGTGTTGACGATCGAGGAATGCGCGTCCGTGCCGAGGACCACCCGGAATCGACCGGACCGGCCGGTCCGCTGCTTCGCGGTCTCGCGGGCAACAGCGAGCGCCGAGAGGTTGCCAGCCGATCCCCCCGACACGAAGCACCCTCCGGCTCCGGAGGGTAATCCGGCCTCATCGGAGATCACGCGCAACACAGTGTTCTCGGCCGCGATCGCGCCAGATGCCTCTAGCCAAGAGATGCCTTGTATCGAGGCGCTTGACACGAGCATGTCGAAAAGCAGGCTCGCCTTGGTCGGCGCCGCCGGGATGAAGCCGAGGAACCGCGGGCTATCCGCCGAGATCACGCTAGGCGCAACGACCGACGCATATATACCCAGCACCTCGTCCGGAGGCCGACTGCGATCCCGGATGACGCCGTCGAGGCGCGCGTATAGCTCGCTGCTGGTCAAGGTTCCCTGGTCCAACGGAACGGGGTCCATCCGAAGCCTGTTCTCGGCATAGGCCAGAACGCCGCGGATCATTTGCTCGGTCGTCTGATCGATGCGGTGCACGTCGAGACCTCCTCGCCGGCGATCTTCCGGCGCACGGCGTACCTCAGCATGCACCGGCAGGTGCCGCCCGACCAGAGATTTCGCGGCCGCTGGTGCCGAGCGACGACGAATGACAGCAGGCCATGCCGGCCGACGCGATCGCCGTGCGCTCGTCAGGTCGTGCTCAGACGGGCTGGTGCAGATCGAGCTCGCGGCCGGGGAGGTGACCGGGGTGCCGCCCTGGACCAATCCGGCCGCATTGACGACGGTATTTTCCGTTCGCCTATGACTGGACCGGCGTCCCAAACGCGACCAACCGCATACCGACCGGCACACTGCTCAAGGTGGACGGCTCATCCGGAAAGGTCACCGTCCTCGAAGGCTGACTTATTGGTCGGGTGCGCAACCGCTTTTTGCCCTCGAGCCGCTAAACGTCACTGACTCGGGATGGCAGTGCGAGGGGGCGACGCGCCGTCCGCTCGCCCGCTCATCGTGCTGAGTCTGCTGGATCGTAGGCGGTACTGGCACCTCCGCGCCGTTGTAACCGGATCGTGGCCCATCGGCCTCAGGCCGGGGCGGAGCTTCTCGAGAGCGCTCAACATCGGTTCGTTCAACAAGCCGTCCGGCGTGGGCGAAGCCGATTGCGATTCCGTCGAGCACGCGCTCTGCCGCACCAGGAACGATGTCGAGATGTAGTCCCTCAACCGGGCGTGCGCACCGTGGTCGATAGGAACCGTGGCCTGCTCGTCGGCCAGCAGTCGCAGCCGGCCGGCTCCAGATTGCCGGGCCGGGAGACGATCCTGGCCCAGAGCCCTTGAGGCAGCTACCAAGACTCCGCCCTCAAACCGAGTCGCCGAGGCGGCTCGTAGTCATATTCCGCCAATAGACGCCTGAACATCCGGCTGCTGATGCCGAACTAGCATGGCAAGCACATCGGATACGAGGGAGCTGGTCATGAGGACTGACGCATGAGCGGGCACCGGACCTGGCGCGAGCGGCTTGGCCTTCCCGCCGAACACCATCCCGAGCCGGTCTTCGAGCCGAGCGACGACCCGGTACTCGTCGCGTTCGCCCAGCTGTTCGCCGAGTCTGAGCTGGTTACGTTCGACGCGAACAAGCGGCTCCGGACAGATGCGTTCTCGCCCTTGTACGACTGCGAAACGGAATTGGTACGCGAGGCGGCCGAGCCTCCCGAGCTGTTCGTCGCGATCTGGACGCCGGTCTGGGGCGATACCGACCCGGTCACAGGTTTCCGTACCGGGCATGACTCGGCTTACCTGGGCACGACGCCCACGGTTGCGATGCCACAGGACGAGCGCACGGCCGCCCTGCTGTTGCTGGTCACCAGCTCGTTCGTCCACCTGTCCGCGCGGTGGGAGGGCACGACGCCCATCGTGCAAGGGGCGATCGACGCTGGCGATGATCGGTTCCGCTTCGTCGAGCTCGTCCCCGACGCAGTGCCAGCCCGTAAGCACGCCGAGCGAGATATCACCTAGACATCGACGACAACGGCGCCGCGGTCATTCGTCTTCCGGCAGGCGGGGAGTGATGACTCGCACGGACGCGGGTGAGCCTGGGCCCCCGCCCGGGGTCGACCGGTATTCGGCCACGCCGACGCAGGTGAACAGCAGGCCGATCAAGTCGTCGGACTGACCGAGGAGACCGGGCACCTCTGAGTCGTAGAAGGTCATTCCGGTTGCGGTGGCGCCGAGAGCATACGCGGCCAGGTGCAGGCGTCCTTCGACCATTCCCGCCGCCAGCTGGGCCTCGCGGTAGCCGCGGTCATCGAGGTTTCCGCCGTGGATGGCGGAGATGGTGACGTAGGCGGCCTCGCCGGCCAGCGGCTGGTCCATTGCCACGTGGGCCAGCAATTCTCGTAGGTCGCCGCTGCGGATTGGCGTGTCCAGATCCGGCCAGCGGTACACACCGGACGCGACACCGTCGACACCGTGGACGGCGACCCAGTGCGGCACGTCGATACCTCGCAGCGCCGCGCGCATCGGCCAGTCCAGCGTCTCCCGCGGAACCGTCGCCGACCGCATCATTCGGTGCTGCGACCCCCGTCGCAGGACCACGTGCTCGAGCGGCTCCGAGTCCGGCACGTTCGGCAGCGGTGCACCCAGCGGCCAAGGATCGCCGAGCACATCGCGGTCGCCGGAGTGTTGCGCCGCCGTTACCAATGGGAACTCGATCTCCGGCAGCACACCTCGCGTCGCCAGTCCCGACGGCTCCACAGCCGGTGGCCTGTCGCTGAAGCTCAGCAGCAACAGCGGAAACTCATGCACGCCGTCCGCACCGACCAATTCGTCCACCCGACGGTCCGGGAACAGGGTGCGCAGCTGCGGATCAAGTCCCGCGCTGCTCGCCGCGGTCACCAGCTGCGAGGTAAGCGTCCCGGCGTCCCAGTACAGATGCCGCCAGCCCCGCTCGGCGTACTTCTGCCCGGTGCGCCACGGCACCCCGGTCACCAGGAGGGTCGTCGCCTCCCCGATCGCGGGCGGCCCGACCTGGCGCAGCGCATGCTCGACAGGGTCATACCAGTGCACGCCGTCCGGCACCCTGTCGACGCCCTTCGTGCTCGCGTAGACCTCGAGCGGGAAGCGACCACCGGCCGAACCGGCGGCACGGAACAACCAGGTGCGGCCGCGATGCTGCGACGTGCGCACGACGCCCGCGCCGAGAAACAGCACGCGGCCGAGTTGAGAGGCGTCGAGTGGTTGCGACGCCACCGACATCCCCGCGAGAACCGCCGTGGCGCTCACCCCAGCCGTCGGCAATTCCCGCGGCAACATCACCGTCGGCAGCCCGGTTGGATACTCCTTGACCTGCGGCGCCAGCGTCTCTATCGCGTCGTATGCCAGATCTCGCCGCAACCTCTCGTCGTCGGTAGCGAATACCTCCCAACCCCGCGCCGCGTCCACCCGCGTCAGTCGATGCAACAACCCGGCGCCCGAATCGAGATCCACACCGTCAGCATGCCGCACCTCGAACAACGTGTCGGCGCGTTCCTGCGGCTGGGTGAGCTTGGGCGGCGGGCGAACGGAGGCGAAAGCCTGATCGATCGGTCAGGTGAGAGGCCGGGCGGGGGTTAGCTAGCCACAGCAGAACTATGCGGTTGCCTCCCTCGTCGGTGGGATAGCCGCGCCTTAGCGTCGACGACCGAAGCCGAATCGTGTCGTGGAGATTCGCATGAACCCGGGCGTCGTCGTATTGCCGATATGGGCCAGCTGCCCGATGTCTCGCGCCTGCTGAGGATGCACGGTGGAGATCGTCACGACAGGGTGACGACACTAAGAACAAGGAGGGACCGGCTACATGGTCGGTCAATCGGCCGTTGCGACGGTCCAAGCCTACGCATATGACGCCACGTCAGCTGAGCTCAACAATATTCAGGCGCAAGTGGGTTCGGGCGCCAGCATCACCGGCTTGTTCGTCGACCCGATCGCGCGGCCCATTCCGACGGATCTGCCGTGCCGAGAGCAAGATCCGGATCTCTGGTTCTCCGAGCATCCCGCCCGGCTGGAAATGGCGAAGTCGTTCTGTTCGGTTTGCCCGGCTCGGCTCGGCTGCTTAACCGGAGCGTTCGCTCGCAGAGAACCGTGGGGCGTATGGGGTGGAGAGATCTTCGAACAAGGAGAGGTTATCGCTCAAAAACGCGCACGCGGCCGTCCTCCCAAACGTGACATCGCAGCATGTCTCTCCGGGTCGCCCAGCGCGCCGGCTACCACTTCGAACAGCGTCTCTCCCAGCACTGCCGCAACTGGGTACACGAGGATGCCGAGCACGACTCAGGGCACGACTGTCTAATCTGGGCTCATGTCAGCGATTGAGCAATCGACCGGCCGCACTAGACAACGGGTTCGCTGTGCGAGCCGCACCGCCAGGCGCATCGCGGTTGTCTCACGACGGGCATAGACTCCGCACCGTCCGATGAAGAAGCCAGCGCCGCGGACGCGACCCATCGCTTGTGGCCCCGTCGCGCGCGTTCGGCGTTAAGACGCGGGCGGGTCGCCGATGCCACAAGAATCACCAGCGCCGCGAGGAGCAGCTCCGCCGCCGCGGCCACGCTTCCGAGTGGGAATTGTCTGGATCCTGATAGCCCTCGTTCTTCTCGGGATCAATGTGTACGCCGGCACGCGGGCCATGCAGCCGGCGTCACGGTTACATGTTCCGTACAGCCCGTTCTTTCTCGATCAAGTGAAGGCGGGCCACGTCAAAGAAATCACGTCGAAGGGGACGGCAGTCCAAGGCACGTTCACCCAGCCGCAGTCGTACGCGGGCTCGAAGGCGAACACCCTTTTTCAGACCGAGATCCCTACGTTCGCCGACAACACCACACTGTCAGCGCTGCTCCAGAGCAAAGGAGTCGTGGTCAACGCCCAGCCACTTGATACCGGGGGGTCGTGGTGGCAGAACCTGCTATTGGGCTTCGGGCCGACGATCTTGTTCGTGGCGCTGCTTTTTTGGCTTGTGCGGCGGGCCGGAAGTATGCAGAACATTCTTGGCTCGTTCGGGCGCTCGCGCGCACGCCGGTATCAGCCATCGGGTGACCGTGTGACGTTTGCGGATGTAGCGGGGATCGACGAGGCGAAGGCCGAACTGAGCGAGGTGGTCGATTTCCTGCGTCATCCGGACAAATACCGAAAGCTCGGCGGCCGCATCCCACACGGCGTCCTGCTCTCCGGTGCACCAGGCACCGGCAAGACGCTGCTGGCCCGGGCAGTTGCCGGCGAGGCCAACGCGCCGTTCTTCTCGATGGCCGCTTCGGAGTTCGTTGAGGCAATCGTCGGTGTTGGCGCCGCCCGGGTGCGCGACCTGTTCGCCCAAGCGAAGGAAGCGGCGCCGTCCATCGTGTTCATCGACGAGCTCGACGCAATCGGCCGGTCACGTACGTCCGGAGTTGCCGGTTTCAGCGGCGGCAACGACGAACGGGAGCAGACGCTGAATCAGATCCTGACTGAGATGGACGGGTTCGATCCATCCGTCAGCGTGATCGTGATCGCCGCGACCAACCGGCCCGACGTCCTCGACCAAGCCTTGCTACGCCCTGGGCGTTTTGATCGCAGGATTGCCGTACAGCCTCCCGACCGTGCTGGTCGCGAGGCGATCCTCAAAGTGCACGCACGGGACGTGCCGCTCGGACCCGACGTTGACCTCGGCCGGATCGCGGCAACGACACCGGGCATGGTTGGAGCGGACCTCGCCAATCTGGTCAACGAGGCAGCGTTACTCGCCGCGCGGCGCAATCACGATGTGGTTAGCGAATCTGACTTCGCCGACGCGCTCGAGCGAATCGTGCTCGGCGCCGAGCGGCAGGTGATGATGAGCCCGCAGGACCGGCGCCGCACGGCCTACCACGAAGCCGGCCACGCGATTGTCGGCATGCTCACCGACGGCGCCGATCCCGTCCGCAAGGTGTCGATCATCCCGCGAGGGGTGGCCCTCGGCGTTACCTTCGCCGCGCCCGAGACCGATCGCTTCACCTACCGCGAGCCCGAGATCCAAGCGAAGATCAACGTCGCTCTCGGCGGCCGGGCCGCCGAGGAAGTTGTCCTCGGCGAGACGAGCACGGGCGCCGAGTCAGACATCCAACAGCTAACCGAGATCGCCCGCCAAATGGTCGGCCGCTGGGGCATGAGTTCCGCGATCGGCCCAGTCGCCGTTATTCCACGCGACGGATCAGGACCCCTACTGCCGGGTGTCGCGGAAGTCTCGCCCGACACCCAGAGACTTATCGATGACGAAGTGCGCCGCATCATCGACGAGTCGCATCAGCAAGTGGTTGACCTGCTGCGCAAGAACCGCAGCAAGCTCGATGCGCTGGCGGCCGCACTACTCGAACACGAGACTCTCGACGAGAAGGACGCCTATGCAGCCGCAGGCGTCCAACGTACCGAGACACCCACAGCCGACTCGTACGTCGCTGTGGCTCGATCGCGGATCGACGGCTAACCGTTGTTCCAGGTGTTCCCCTACCCAAGAGTCGGGCGACAGCCGCGTTGCGCACGGCTTCGGCATGCGCACGACGGGGTTAGTCGCTGAGCGAGTCGGCCTGCTCAGTCAGGCGGCGCGCGACGGCGATTCCCCACGGGATGCTGAGCAGCGCGATGAGAACGAGGCCAAGAACGAGTGGCGCGGGCCGGGCCGCTGCGACGCCGAGGCACGCTACAGAAACGGCGGCGCAGGCTCGGGCGACGGGCTGGTAAAAAAGCCGGTCGTGCTGCCAGGCGTGCAGGCTTGCCGATACGAGCATCGTCGCGCATAGCACGACGGCCGCGCCGGCGCTCAGCATCCACGCGGTGGCAGCGGGCGTGCGGCCGTCGTGGGCGTGATCGATGAGGCTGACCATCGCCGCGCCCATCGCGGCTATGGCTGCCGTAAGCGGCAGATGGCTCAACATCCATTGCCCGCTCGCAGCGCGGTTCGGTCTGGGGTGGCGATGTCCGGCGAAGTCAAAGTATGTCCACCAAGCGCCGAAGCCAACTACGACGGCGACCAGCCCGACGCTGAGGCTCAGCGCGCTCAGCGGCTCATCGGCTAGTCCGGTGACGACGCCGGTAAGCGTCTCGCCGAGCACGATGATCGTGAGCAGCCCGAACCGTTCGATGAGCGCGTCGGTGACGATCAGCGCCGGCCCAAAGCTGGCGGTGAGGATCACCGCTGCGAATCCGGCCAGGTAGGCGACGTCGAGCAGCCCCCAGGCGACCATCCGAGTGCTGGCCGGGAGGAAAGAGGTGGCGGCTAGTGCGACGGCGCAGGCAGCCGTACCGGCGACGAACAGTCGGCTCGATCGGCGGTAGTCCGGACGATCTCCACGTGCGGCCAGCAGCCAGAGTACGGCCAGTATCGCGAACAACACCCCCGCCGCGACGGCGAATGCTGCTCCGCGCGCACCACCGGCCTCGGGGATGAACGCACCCATAGCGACGAGCACCAAGATCTGCAGGAGAAACGTGCCGCGGGCGCGGGCGTCGTCGTGGCCATGCAGCTCGTGGTGGAGGCTGCCGTTCGTCCACGCGATCCACACCAGCGTGAACACGACGGTGAACTCGCCGAGTCCACGCCAGGTCAGGTGGCCAGCCAGGTGGTGCGCGCTCTGTGCGACTAGCACGACCACGGCCAGGTCGTAGAACAGCTCCAGCGGGCCGACGACGCGCTCCGCCGGCTGCTCACCATGGGGGCGAGGCGGCTGCCACAGGTAGCGACGCAACTGATCCCACCGCGCTCGGCGAGTGGTTGTGCCCGTGCCCTCTTGTGATGGACGAGATGCCCCGGCAGCCGTCCCGGCCGGCTGGCCGCGCGGATCCGCTTCACCCCGCATCCGGTTCAAGTCCTTTGCGAGCCATCCCCACCTGCGCGATCGACCAGCCGCCGCGCCTGCTGGTCGCCGGAGCCAGCGGCCAATGATCGGGCTGCATCGGCTACGGAGTCGATGGCCGGGTCTCGGTCCAGTCGAGAATGAGATTGCGCTCGGCGAAATACCAGGCACCGTCGATCTTGGCGAAGGTGTCCAGGTAGCGCAACGAGGCGACCATGATCATGCGCTGGCCGTCGGCCGTGAACAGGTGGTGCGCGATCGTGTAGCTCTCGCCGGTGGCCCGGTCGCCGTCGAGTTCGATAGTGCTTTGCCCGTTGAAATGGGTGGTCGCCTGGTATTGGTTGAGGTCGTTGAAAACCGGGCTGAGCGCCTCGCGGCCGTCGAGCACGTAGCTGGGTTCGGATCGTTCCCCGTTCAGATAAACCGCGAAGCGGGTGTCATCGGTGAACAGCGCCTTCTGCCCGTCCGCGTCGCGGCGATCGGCACAGTGGGCGTAGGCGTCGAAAAGCTCGCGGATGGCCAGGCGGTCGGCCGCCTCGGCCGGGGTGAGTTCAGTGTGGATGGCCATGTAGATGCTCTTTCATGTGGCGGTACGACCGGGCGACCGGCCCGGCCAAAGGTAAGATTGGACGTATCCGGGGAACTCCCCGGTACATGTTCCAGAGCGTAGGCGGGGAATTCCCCGATTGGCAAGTCGGAGGATGAGGCGGTGTCCAACAGCGGCTCGCGGCGGCGAGCTGATGCGGCGCAGAACCGCGAGCTGATCTTGGCAGCGGCGACAGCCGCGTTGGCGGAATCCAGCCACGTGTCGCTCAATGCCATCGCCAAGCGGGCCGGGGTGGCGAACGCGACGCTGTATCGCCACTTTCCGACCCGAGAGAGCCTTGTCTTCGAGGTGTACCGCCATGAGGTAGAGCAAGTCGTCGAGGCAGCCGACCGGCTGCTGGCCACGCGAGCGCCGGGCGAGGCGCTGCGGGAATGGGTGCAGCGCCTGGCGCGATACGCGATGACCAAACACGGCCTCGCGGATGCCCTCCGCACCGCGACCGGGCCAGGAACGCCCTTGTTCGCCGAAACCTACGAGCTGATCGTCGCCGCACTGGCCAAGCTGCTGTCCGCCGCTGAACGCGCCGGCGTCGTCCGACCGGGCCTGGACCCCGACGACGTCATTCTCGCGCTCGCCGGCCTGTGGGAGATCGACCCGGCATCGGACTGGAAGACGCGGGCCCGCCGGTTGTATGACCTCGTTTTCACCGGGCTCAAGGCGTAACGACCTCGTCCTACGCGGCGGCTCCTGCTCACCCCAAAGCTGCATGCAACCCTAGGGTTGCACCTGCTTCTGATCCGGCCTCGAACACTGCACCTCACCCCCCATGACCCACGGAGGCCCGGGCAAGCAGGGTCAGAAAGCAGGTCGTCGTGCGGACCCGACGAGGCCGTCGTTTCTGCGGAAAAATCTTGTGGTTCATTTATGACTTGCGGCATAGTTTGCGCCGGGTGTCCCACGGCCGCCCTTGTCGCCGTGGCGCGTAGGGGAGTGACTCATGGGTCACGCACGGCGGACGATCACCATCCTGACCGCAGCCGTAACCGCAGCGATTTCTCTGGCCGGCGTATCGAGCGCGAACGCCGCACCGACGGCAAGTGCTACGGATGCGGCGAATGCGTCGCAGAACGTCATCGTGGTGCTGCGAGATCAGCTCGCAAGTACTCCTGCCAGCAAGCGCGATATGTCCCCGCGGCGCGCGCGGGCAACCAGCGCCCAGGACGCCGTCCTCAGTCGGTTGACCGGAACCGCTCCGACGCGCGTCAAACACTTCGCGCTGGGCAACGCCTTCTCGGCAACGGTCACCGAGGCGCAAGCTGCTGCATTGACCCAGGATCCCGACGTAGCGTCCGTCATCCCGGATCGCACGGTCGCGATCACGCAACCTACGCCGGCGGGATCTTCGAACACGAAGTCGGCGGCAGTCGCTCCATCCACGAACGCGAACGGTCCGTTCGCCCTGTGCCCGTCCGATCCGGCCCAGCCATTGGTCGAGCCGGAGGCGCTCCAATCGATCCGCGCATTGACTACTGACGGCAGCCCGAATGCCCAGCAGCTGGCAACCGGGTCGGGGGTCAAGGTTGCCTTCATTGCTGATGGCCTCGATCCGAACAACCCTGACTTCATCCGGCCGAATGGCGAGCATGTCTTCGTCGACTACCAGGACTTCTCCGGTGCCGGGCCGAACGGGCCGTCGGATGGACGCGAGGCCTTTGGCGATGCATCGTCCATCGCCGCGCAAGGAACGGTCGTCCATGATCTGTCGCAGTTCGTGAATCAGGCGCACCCGCTGCCGCCCGGCTGCAACATCAAGGTCGTGGGTGTGGCCCCCGGGGCCAGCCTGGTCGGGCTGGTATTCGCCAGCAACTCCTCGATCCTCCAGGCGATTGACTACGCCGTCAGCACCGATCACGTCGATGTCATCAACGAGTCGTTCGGGCTCAACAGCTACCCGGACATCAGCACTCGCAACGCCTTGACGCTGTTCAACGATGCCGCGGTGGCCGCCGGGGTTACCGTGACGGTGTCTAGCGGTGATGCCGGAATCACCAACACGATCGGCTCACCGCCCGACCCGAATGTCATTCAAGTCGCTGGCACGACGGACAACCGTCTATACGCACAGACGAGCTACGCCGCGGCCAACTTCTCCAATAAGACCTGGACCAGCGACAACATTTCGGCGTTGTCCTCGTCCGGGATCAGCCAGTTCGGACGGACCGTGGACATCGCGGCCCCGGGTGAAGGCAACTGGGCCGTGTGCCAACCGGATTTCTCCGGGTGCCTGAACTTCCGGTCACCACCGCAACCGACTGACCTACAGTCCTTTGGTGGGACGAGCGAATCCGCGCCGCTGACGGCCGGTGTCGCCGCGCTGGTCATCCAGGCCTATCGGTCCACCCACAACGGCGCATCGCCGACTCCGGCTGTCATCAAGCAGATCATCACCGGCACGGCACGCGACCTTGGGCTGCCCGCCGATGAGCAGGGCGCTGGCCTGCTTGACGCCCGGGCCGCAACGGAGGCAGCGCTGACCTGGCCCGGCCGCGGGCCGGCTCAGGCAGATGTCGCATCGAATCTGGTCACCAACGACGACCAGCTGACGTTGACGGGCACGCCGGGCTCCACTCAATCGGGCAAGATCACGGTGACCAATGTCGGTACCAAGCCGCTCACCGTGGCCGCGGGAACTCGTGGGTACACAGCCCTGTCGGGGTCGCAGCAGACCGTGCCGTTCGACTCCACGACGCTTCCCACGTTCGTCTACTACAACGGCCAAACGTGGGCGTTCAAGGAGGTGACGTTCGACGTTCCGGCTGGGGCGCAACGCTTGCTCGAACGCATGGCGTTCCAGGCCACCGGTCCGCTGGACATCATCCGGATGACCCTCCTTGACCCGTCCGGCAAGTTCATTGCTAACAGCCGCCCGCAGGGCGGTACCGCGACCGCGAACTACGCCAACGTCGACGTGCGCAACCCGACACCCGGACGCTGGACGGCGGTGTTGTACTCCTTCGCCGGCGCGTCCGGCTACCACGGCGCACCGGTCATCCTGCGCACCGATACACAACGGGCAACACCGGTCGGGCAAGTCAGCCCGGCGACGTTCACGCTGGCGGCGGGAAAGAGCCGCACAGTCAGCGTCTCGTTCCGGCTACCGGCAGATAGCGGCGATACCGACTTCGCCGTGACATTCGCCAGCTCGGATGGCCACCAGACCGCAGTGTCGGCGATCCTGCGCGCCGTGATCGACACCAAAGCCGGCGGCGCCTATTCAGGTGTCATCACCGGCGGCAACGCCCGCGCGGTTTCGCCAGCGCAGACGTTCAGCTACGCATTCGATGTGCCGAAGAAGCAGCAGGATCTTGACGTCTCGCTCGTCCTGGCGAGCGATCCGAACAACATCGTCGATGTGGTGCTTATCGATCCGAACGGTGAACTGGCCGATGTCGGCAGCAACCTCACATTCGATTCGACTGGCGCGTTGAGCCCCGGCCTGAATGCCCAGTTGTTCGACGCCAACCCGTTGGCCGGTCGATGGCACCTGGTTGTGGTGGTGCAGAACCCAGTTAGCGGGGCCGAAATCTCGCAGGCCTTCCGCGGAACCGTCAGCTTCGACAACCTACAGACTGGGGCGACCGGCCTGCCCAATTCGCCGAGCAAAGTGCTGACGGCTGGGCAACCGGTGACGGCGACGGTGCTCGTACGTAATACCGGGGTGCAGGCCATCGCGGTCGGTGCCGATCCACGATTGGACAAAGAGCAGACGCTTCAGCCGGTGCCGATTCAGGGCAGCCTGACCTTCCCGCTGCCAGGGGATCCGAACGACCCGCCGGTGTACATCATCCCGCCCGACACGTCGAGCCTGACTGTTGCGGCTAGCAGCACCCTGCCCGCTCAGCTCGAACTCCAAGGTTCCGCCGCAGGGTTCGACATCTTCGGCGATCTGCAAGCTGCCAAGGCAGGCAGCACGGTGTCGACGGCGACCGTATTCGAGAAGTCTGGATTCATCAGCAAGGGAATCTGGTTCACTTCGGTGAGCGAGCTCGGCCCGTTTACCGATGCCGGCGCGCCGGCAGGACAAACCACGGTCACCGCGTCGATGCGTACTGCTGGTTTCGACCCGGCCGTGACGTCCTCGACGGATGACCCGTTCCGGATCGCAATCGACCCGACGTCAGACGGCTTTGGCAACCCGGTGCTCATCCCGCCCGGTCAGGTCGGAGCCATCCAGGTGACGATCACGCCTCAAGGCAAGAAAGGCAGCGTCGTCCGCGGCCACCTGAACGTCGTGACGCCATCCGCGGTGCCGGCTGGTCTCACCGCACTTCCGTTCTACACGACGGGTGCGGTGGTCAGCACGCTGCCGTACACCTACACCGTCGGCTAGTCCCAGGGCGCCGCACGATCGGCCGCAGCTGGTCAAGCAGTCGCTCGCTATTGCTCATGCCGCTGCGAACCCCTGTCGCCAGCTCGGGTGCGCCGGGCTCCACGCCAGCTCGCGCTTGGCCTTTGCGTTGGAAGCACCGCGGATGTCGGTCATCATCACCACGCCGGCCTCCCCCGCGAACAGCCGCCCGACGAACCGCGGCACGTGCATCGGCTTCTTGACGCCGAGCTCTTGAGCTACAGCGGGCAGCCATTCGCCGACGAGAGCGGGATCATCATCGACCACGTTGTAGACCCCTCGACTGCCGTGTTCGATTGCCGCAACTGTTGCATCCGCGGCGTCGTCGACGTGGATGAACGACCACACGCCGCCACCGTCGCCGACGAGCGGGAACTTGCGCTGGCGGACGAGCTCGAACTGCTCCCCGCCCGGCGCCATGGAGGTACCCGGCCCGTAGAACGCCCCGTAACGCAGCACGATCCCCTCCGTCCACCGCGCACCGAGCACCGCCTTCTCGAGGTGACGGATCGCGGCCAGGGTTTCGCGCATCTCGCGCACGGGCGTCGGGTCGAGCGGGTCCTCTTCACTCTTCACCGGACCGCCCGTGCGCATGTACATGCCATAGCTGCTTACGCCCTGGGCCACAAACCGTCGGACCCCGACCGCCTGCCCGGCCGAGAGCAGGTGGTCGGTCCCGTCGGTCCGCAGACGGTTGGTCAGCGCGAAATCGCGATCGAAATGACGCATGTCCACCCCGCCAATCGCGGTTAGCCGATGGACGATCACGTCCGGTCGGCACAAGCGAACAAGCGGGCCCATCGTGCCCTGGGCGGCGACCGTCGGAGCGCCGCCGGGGAATGCGACGGTCCCAGGCGACAATTGTCGGGTGCCGAAAACGAAGTATGAGGTGAATCCGGCCGCGGTGGAGCGTGCGCGCGAGTTGATCGATGCTCGCCAGTACGTGCTGAACAGCGACTGGGGCCAGGTGCAACCAAGTGCGGATGCGCAGAACCGCTATCTCGAGTCACACTCCTGGGACGACTACGCGCAATGGCATCTTGCCCTCACAACCGGTGTTCCCGATGAGCGAAAGGCGAGGTACGCATTCGTCTTCGGCGACTTTCGGCGTCTGCACCGCTCCGGACTCATCGCGTGCGTCTACCGCGCGTCGGAGTGGCGACATAAGGCGGTGGAGCTGGCGGCACACGACCTACTGCAGTACCTCGACGCCAAGACCATGTGACGGTCGGGGCCGTACGTTGCGTGTGCGCTTGACGCGAAGCCTACTGGTGATCAGCGAGTGTATTCACGGCTGTGTGAATGTCCGCGGCCCATTCCGCCATCTCGTCCGCATAGTTGGATGCGAACGTGGCGATCTCCGGGACAGCGCTGTCGGTGAGCGCAGTCAGGTCGTAGCTGACCTGCATAACCGTCGTGTCCGCATCCGATCGGTCAATACGGACCTCGACCGTGCCCGCCGTGCCAGTCGAACTGACCCGGGCGTAACTGATCTGGTCGGGTGTCTGCCTGGTGATCACCCAAGTCGTGTGCCGGTGAGCATGCCTGGTTTCGAACACGGTGCCGGCGCCTTCGGTTCGCGCCGGATCCGGATATGTCGGTGCCCATCCAGCGCGGGCCGCCCACAGCCGCTCACCTTCCGGTGTGAACAGCGTGATCGCTTCTGACGCCGGCAATGGCACGGCAACCACACCGGTGCAGCGGCGGCTTCGGATACTCGATTCAGAACTGGGTCTCATCCATCGACAATCCCACCGGCCGCGCCGGCTGCCCACACGACCGGCGGCCTACCGGCGCTCGCCGGAATACATCGGCGAGCCGGCGGCGAGGGCCGGTGACGCAAACCGGCGCGCGGCGGTCAGACGTCCGCGCGGACGGCGACTGAGTGCTGCATCGGTCGACGAGGAGTTGACCGATGCCGCGAGACGGCCGATGGGATTCGGCCTCGCCGTCGGGCATCGTGCGCCGACGCAGCCTGGCGATGGGCGTGAGCCGACCTCATCAGGCCGCGCAGCTGCTCACCTGCTAGCGCTCGGGTCATTTCCGGATGTTGCATGGCGTTCATGTCTCCTGGATTGCGATCAGCTCGGCGAGCCGAGCGCCGCCCGTGGGCGACGCGGCTCTGCCAAGGTAGGAATCGGTGCTTCCGTAAACCTTCTCCGGCCCGACCCGCGCCTTCCCAGTTCCGGCCGTAATCGAAACCTCGGCGCGTCAGCGCTATACGCCCGCAGCCGTCTCGGTCGAACCGGCACTCGAAAGGGCTGCGCTCCGGACGTGCTGTGGCCGCCCCGGCGGACTGCTTTAGTTCGCAACGCGCGGCGTCACCATGGTGGCCGGCCGCGTGGAACAGCTGGGCGGCTCGAAGCAACTGCGCGGCGAACTGCTGCTCGTCGCCCTCAGCGCGGGCGACGTGCGCGCGCGCCTCGCAGACTGCGCCTTGCCAGGCGGTGCCCTCCCAGCGGACGGCCGAAGCCTCAGCGATCCCGAGGTGGCGGTGGGCTTCGTCGAGGTCACCGAAATCGGCGCAAGCGATGGCGGCGGGGACGGCAAGCATGACCGCGCAGAATCGACACCGGTCCGTCTCCCCCAGGGTGGCCTCGGCGCGGTCAACTTCCGCCCGAGCCGTGGCCGCATCCGGCGCCGCGATGATCATCGTGCCGTAAACACGTTGCAGAAGGTGCGACGCGACGACCGACCAGCGCGCGAGGGGCAAGGCCCGCAGCAGGAGCTGCTGGGCCTCCTCCCTGCGCCCCTGGGCGAGCCTAACCTCGGCCAACCGCTGCATCGCATGCGCTTCGCCCGCAGGGGCGCCGACCTCGCGGTGCAGGTCGACCGCCTCGACCAGTTCCCGTTCGGCCCGAGCCAGGTCGCCCATGAACAACGCGGCTTCCCCGATGAGTGCTGTTGCGAAGGCCACGCCGCGCAACGCACCGGCCTGGGATGCGCGGCGGCGGAGGTCCTCAGCATCGTCGATGACCTCGCGATAGGGGATCGTCCCGTAGAGCAAGTACTCAGCGACGCATAGATGCGCGTCGAACAGGGCCGTGGCGAGACGCTGCTTGCCCTGGGTGAGGCGGAGCTCCATACGAAACCGCTCGAACCATTCGCCTCGATTGTGGGCGATGAGGCCTTGCAGGGTGACGAGGTCGATGAGATGCCACGGATCCTCCGGGGATTGGAGCAGCTCCCGAGCCTGATTGGCGATTTCCCAGGCGGTGTCGACGTCGCCGGAGAAGTACGCCAGGTTTCCCTGCGCGCGCAGGATCGAGCTGTCCGCCGCGTCACCTTCTTGGGAAAGCCCAGCCAGGGCAGCCCGTGCGGTGTCGAAGTCACCGGTAAATCCTGCTGCGCGTGCCAGCCGGGCCCGGACGAGCCGATGCTCGGTTCCACTGGTGACGGCAACCGCATCCTGGTACGCCTGGACCGCTTCTGGGTCGCCTAGGGCAAGTAGCAGATCGCCGCGGCGGGCGAGTAGGCGCGGCAGATCGGCCGGTCCCGCGTGATCCCGGACCGCGTCGATCAAGCCGAGAGCGTCGCGGTAGGCACCTAGCGCACCAGCCGTCTCAACCGCACGCACGGCGTAGGGCACGGCGCGTTCGGGTAGCCCCGCCGCTAGGAACTGGCGGGCAACCCGCCCGGGTGCGGCGTTTGTCTCGGCCAGCGCCGAAGCGATCTCCCGCCGCGCGGTCGACTGGGCGCCCGGCGGCATGGCCTGCAGCAGGGCGTCGCGCACGAGTGCATGCCGGAACCGGTAGCCCGCCTCGGTGCGCTCGACAACCATGGCGGAAAGGGCGACATCGAGGTAGCGGTAGGTCCGATCCTCGTCCACGCCGGATACGGCGAGTAGCTCGTCGGTCGTGAATGCCGAGCCGAGCAGAGCGGCACGAGCAAAGGTCGATATCACGGGAGCCGGAATGGCCGACAGCACAGCGGGCGTGCCGGCACCATGGCTACGCGCGAGTTCCAATGCCGTGAACGGCAGCCCGCCGCTCGCCGTCCAAATTCCCTCGACGGAACTGGCCGGCAGGTCGGGAAAGCGATCTGCGAGCAGCTGGCGGGTGTCCTGCTCGGACAGCGGAGTCAATGCCACCTGCACGCCTGCGCCTCGAGCGATGAGGCTTTCGGCGACATCTCGCAGCGGCTGTTCACGTAACGGCCGATGCGCGACCGCGATCAGTACGGGTTCGGTCATCGCGCAGCGTGACAGGTAGTGCAACAGCCGCAACGACGCGTCGTCGGCCTCATGCACGTCGTCGAGCACGATCAATAGTCCATGGCCCGCCGCGGCGAGGCGGACTAGTTCGGCGACCGCGACGAACAGCCGCTGGTGACTGGACTCGCCACTCCAGCTGACATCCCGACCGGATAGCGCCCGTTCGATTTCGACGCGGTATGCATCGTCCAGCCCGTCCAGTAACGCATGGTGCTTGCGGCACAGGTTGTTCAGCGCCTCCAACACTGGCGCATACGGCCAGAGCCCCTCGACGGCCGACGCCGTGCCACGCCCGGTGCGCCAGCCCCGCCGAGCGGCCAGGCTTTCCGCTAGTTCCAGCATGGCCGATTTGCCGACCCCGGGTGGACCCGTGAAGAGCAACGTGCTGCCATGGCGCCCATCGCCTGATCCAGGCGTTCGCGGACCAGGTCGCCGATATCGCGGCGGCCGTAAAGCCGACGACGCGGTGGTCTCCGAGCGTCGGTCGGGCCACCCAACTCGGCCTCGAGCCGATCGCGAAGCTGCTGTGCCTCGGTGCTCGGCACGATGCCGAGTTCCCGCTGGAGCGCCTGCTCCATACGCTCGTATTGCCGGACCGCGCCGCGGACGTCGCCGCGGGTGGCGCTCGCCCGCATCAGGGCGAGATGGGCGTGTTCGTCTGCCGGTTCGTGCTGCAGTAACGCATCCCAGCGCTCGGCCCGGCGCAGCAGATCCACGTGCAGAGTTCGCACCCGCTCCCGGGACTGCTCGGCCCACGGCTCGTAGGGATCGTCCGGTAACAACGGTCCGCGATATACCGCCAGGGCTGCTTCGATCGTCTCGAGCGTGCCGTTCGCGAGCGCTTGCTCGGCGAGGACATAGAACCCATCGAGATCGACATTTGTGCCGTCACCGAGCCACAATGCCTCGGCCCGGGTTTCCACAGCCGTAGCGCCGAGCGCCTTACGCGCGTAGTGCGTGGCTTTGTGCAGGCGGGGCGCGGCGGCGTCGAGGGATATCCCAGGCCACAACGCCTCGATGACCTGCTCACGATGCAGGCGGCGCCCGGGCGCGAGCGCAAGAAGCTTCACCAGCGATGCCGCGTGACGCCGCGACCACGCCGTTGACGGGACCGGAATCCCATCCACGAGGACCTCGAAGCCCCCGAGCAGTTTGACATCGATGCTCACAGCGGTCCGACCTTCCCGGCGGGAGGTCAGACTAACCGGGGCTTCCGGCGGCTGTCAGCCGATGCGAACCTTCGGGCGCCCGCGCCGCGAGGCGATTGGGCAGCGACTCGAGGTAGTCCACCTCGTCGCTCATCGCCGAGCTGACCCGCCGCAGCAGCGTGTGCAGGCAATCTGTGTCCCAGCCGTAGGCCGCCACGGCCTCCGTCGCCGCGAACAGGTCACTCGACAGTTGGTCGCGGATGGCCTGGTATCGGGCCAACGCGGTGCCAGGCGGCAGCCCGCTGGTGTTTGCGGCAAGAATCGCGTCGGCGAGCAGCTCGGCGTCTCGCATCGCATCGGTCATGCCGTGCGTGGTGATCGGGTCCTTGTAGTAGCCGGCGTCGCCAACCAGCGCCCACCCCGACCCCCACGAGCGGCGGACGTACCCGGGCACTCCGGTCCAGCCGTGCAGCCGCCCGGCCTCGCCGGCCGAGGCCACTCGGTCGCGCAGACCCGGCGCTGCCCGCGCGAGCAGGGCCGCGAAAGCCTGCTCACGGCCCGCCCGGCGAAGCGCGTCGAACTGGTCGGCCGCGGCAGCGACGAAGACGCACGTCTCGCCGTTATTGGTCGGAATCAAGCCGGCCGCGGCGCCGTCGCTGTACGCCCACTCGTATCCATCTGTCGGTAGTCCAGCGACATATCGGTAGAGAACGCTCGAAGCGGCCCGGCCGCGCCGAATGACTGGTGCCTGTACCAGATTGGCCACTGTCGAACGAATCCCGTCTGCACCAACCGTCGTCACGGCCGGGAGTTCCAACACTCGGCCCGCTCGGTCGACGGCGTGGACGCCGTCCACCCGCCCGCTGTCGTCGCGGCGCATGCCGGTGACAGTCATCTCCGGCAGGATCTCCGCGCCGGCTTCGGCTGCCGCGTCCGCGAGCACTCGGTCGAGCAGGTAACGACGCGGGGCGTACAAGGCATCGACGCCGGCCGCCCGGCGGATCGAGACTCGGGTACTGGCGCCGTCGCCGTAGTGGAACTGCGCGCTCGCAATCGATGGGGTACCGGCGCTGACGAGCCGTTCCAGGAGGCCCCAGCGAAAGAGTTGCAGCACGCCGGCTCGCATCAGCGCATGCGTCGAGAGCGTGTCGCTGCCAAGGCGAGATCGCTCGACGACCGCGACGCGGGCGCCGGCGCGCGCCAGAAGCATCGCGGTTGACGCACCGGCGACCCGGCCGCCCACGATCACGACGTCGTAGACCTTCATGCCGCTTGCACCGTGTCGGTCTGCCGGCTCAACAGGTGGCGTACGACGGCCGCGGCGTCGTACCGGGCCCCGTCGATGAAGCCCGAGTCGCGTCGGTGCTGGAACCGTTGGCCGACGACGTAGACCCCCGGTGCAGCAGTAACGCCGCGGTATTGCTCGATGCTCCCGTCTGGCGCGGTCACCGGCAGCTGCAGCCACGGATGGTGCGGTCGGTAACCGGTGGCGAGCACGATCGTGCTGATCGGCTCGGCGCTCAGGTTCAGCCAGGCCAGGGGTCGAGTTGACAACTCGACCGGTCGGGGCCGCACCGGCTCCCAGACCTCGCGACCGAGTCCGGACCGGCGGATGTAGTCGTCAACGGCATCGAGGAAGCGGTGCATCAGCCGGTCGGCAGCACGGACGGTAGTGCCCAGATCGTCGCTGAACCACGCCCGGCCACCACCGACCCGCTCCAGGCGTCCAGCCAGCCGAACCCCATTCGCCTGTAGCACGGCCAGGTCCAGGTTCTGACCGAACAGTTCAGGGCTATTGCGCCCGGCGAGCTGCAAGGATGTCTCGCGGCGCGCCGCCGTGGCGTCCGGCATCTCGTCGATGGTCCGAGCGAGGCGGCCCGTGCTCTCCAGCCACCAGAAGATGTCCATTCCGCGATAGCGACGGGGCATTCTGGTATGGCGCCCCACCGAGAGAATCACCGAGCGGCCCGCTCGCGCGAGCTCGTCGGCGATCTGCACCCCCGAGGACGACGCTCCGACGACGAGGACACCACCTGGCCGCAGCTGGGCGGGGTTGCGGTAGTGCTGTGCGGAGACCACGTCGACCGGCCCGAGATCGCCGTCGCGGACGGCCGGAGGGAGGTGCGGTGTGCCGTGCGGCCCGGTCGCGACCACGATGTTGCCGGCTCGCCAGGTGCCCCGGTCCGTGACGACCCGATACGAACGAGTAGGCCGGGCCCGCGATACGTCCTCGACGGTCGCCCGCTCGACGACCGGGGCGTCGAACGACGCTGCGTAGCGGTCGAGGTAGTCGGCGAAGGCGTCGGCGGCCAGGTAACCGTCGGGATCCGGGCCGCGATAGCTGAAGCCGGGGAGGCGGGTCATCCAGTTCGGGGTCAGCAGGTGGAGCGAATCCCACCGCTCACTGCGCCACCGCTCCCCCACTCGGCCGCGTTCGAGGACGACGTGCTCGTGGCCTGCGGCCGACAACAACCGGCTCACGGCCAGCCCGGCATGTCCGGCGCCAATGACGACGGTGTCTATGCACTCCATGACAATCTCGCGTTCTTTTCCGATGTGCCGGGCCGGCCGAGCGGCATGCTCCGCCGGCTCGGCGCCGTTCCATGCCGTCAGCCGGTGACCACGTCGACGTGGACGGGCGTCCCGTTGGTGAGCACGTCGTAGACGGCAGAGCGCTTGCGTGACTGCTCCACGATCCGCCGCAGGGTCTCCTCGTCGGCATCGCCGTCGATGTGGAAGCTGACCTTGATCTGCTCATAGCCGTTGCGGACCGACCCGTCCGACAACCCGAGAATCCCCAGCAAATCGATGTCTCCCTGCACGGTCGAGGTGACCTTGGTCAACTCGACACCGCGCACCGCGGCGACATTGGCCACGCCCGCGGTCAGGCACGCGGCAATGGCATGCAGCAGGTACTCCACCGGCGAAGGGGCGTTGTCATCTCCGACCAGCACCGCCGGGTGATCGGCATCCACTGTCGTGACGTGCTTGTGTTCCATCTCCTGCAGCGCGCCGTAGAACCCGGACAACGTGGACCGGTTGTGGGTCCCGTTCACCCAGGTGTTGCTGGCCCGGAACTGGAACTTCGCGATCTCGGGCTGAGCCTTGACCGCGTCGAGCGTCGCGAACAACGTCGCGGTGTCCACTCCATTGCGACGAGCGCGGTCGGCAGTTGCGGTGGTCATGCGTCCTCCAGACGGTGATGCCGGTACTCCGGCGTCGTAGTGATGCGTGGACGCTACGAATCGCACCTTCCGCGTACCTTCCGCCCGGCGCCCGCGGGAAGGGCGGCAAGGGAAGACCACCGACTGTTTCGCTGAGTGTCTGGAGAAGGGCGCTCCCTAACCGGCCTGGGCGAGGTGGCGGGTCAGCGTCCCGGCCGCCGGAGTGTCAGTGCGGCTCGACCACGACGATCATCGCCGCCGGCCGGGTTCACCCCGCGTATGCGGCGCGAAGCGCGGCCAGGTCGAACTTCTTCATCGGCAGGAACGCCTGGGTGACTCGATCGATCTGTTCGCGCGTGCCATTGCTGAGCATCTCGCCCATCTCGACGGGGGTGATCTGCCAGGAGAGGCCGTAGCGGTCCTTCAGCCAGCCACACTGTTCGGCTTCGGGCACGGCCGACAGCTTGTCCCAATAGCGGTCGATTTCAGCCTGGTCGGCGCAGCTGACCACCAGCGAAACGGCCTCGTTGAAACCGAAGTCATGCTGGCGAGCGCTGTCCATGGCAGCGATCCAGGTATCGCCGAGCCGGATGTCGGAGAACATGACGGTGCCCGGAACGTCGGGGGCCATGCCCTCGGGGTAGCGGATGAGTTGGCCGCGTTCCGCGTCGCCGAACACTTCGAGGTAGAAGTCCGTCGCCGCTTCGGCCTTGCCACTTACCTCGCCGACGAACGTCAGCGCCGGCACGACCGCCGGACGTGGCTCACCCGCCGGATCAGTCAGAATCAGCTGCCACGACACGCCGTAACGATCCTGGACCCAGCCGTACCGCTTACTGAACGGGTAGGCGTCCAACGGCATTAACACCGCCCCGTTGTCGGCGAGCTGCGCCCAGACCTGGTCGAGTAAATCTGCCGCATCGTCGTCCCAGCTCGGGTCGAAGTTGACGATGAACGAGATGGCGGGGTTGATCCTGAACAGCGGGCCGGCGCTGATCGCCATGAAGTCCTGGCCCCACACCCGGAAGGCCACGATGTCGCAGTCGCCGCTCGGCGTGTCACGCAACGTGGTCACGCTCGTAACCGACGAGTCGGGGAAGACCGCGGCATAGAACTCAGCCGCCTCCTTGGCCTGGGTGTCGAACCAGAGATGGGGTGTGATCGTGGACATCTGAGCTCCCGGCGTCGGCGATTGGTTCACTAGTACAGACGGGACCCGCGCGGCGAACTCATCGTAGGAGCAGGACATTTCTGCTCGGCCGCGGCGTTGACGGAGCCCTCGTGCGGCTTCGGCGGCTGCGAAAAGTCGTCGACAGCGCGACTTCATGGCACGAGCATCCGATCAGGGCTGAATCGCACACTATTGGGGAGGTCTCGTGCCAAAGGGCGACTACACAATTCATCACGACCCGATGTTCGAAGCGTCGCAGACCATCGACGTCCAGGCTCTGATCGATGAGGTAACCGACCACTGGTACAACCAGACGCTGAACCAGGTCGGAGACGTCCTGGTGCGTCTCGGCGTCATGCAGGGCGAGTTTCACTGGCACACGCACCAAGATCAGGACGAGTTCTTCTTCGTCCTCGACGGTCGGTTCCGCATCGAGCTTCAAGACGCCGAAACCGTGGAGCTCGGACCACGGCAGGCCTTCTCGGTCCCGGCCGGAATGCTGCATCGGCCCGTCGCTCCGGTCCGAACCGCGGTGCTGATGATTGAGAAGGCGGGAGTCGCTCCCACGGGCGACTGAACCCTGCTAGCCGCACGGCGGTAGCGACGCGGCTACCAGGTCTGTTCCGCGGCCCGGACGAGGAGTTCGTTGACGGCAACGCGCCGAGGGCGCGTGACGATATAGGCGACCGCATCGGCGATGTCGTCCGGTTCGAGCACCTCGATCGATTCGACCTGGCCCCGGGCTGCCTCGCGAACGTCCGTTCGCAGGTGCGTGACAAGCTCGGTGTCCACCGTCCCGGGTTCGACGACGCTGACACGCACACGCTTGGCGATCAATTCCTGCCGAAGTGATTCCGCGAACGCGGCGATACCGAATTTCGTCAGGCTGTAGGTGCCCCCGCCCGGACGAGCGACGCGACCAGCGGTTGAACTGATGTAGATCACGTCGGCGACCTTTCGGGGCGAGTCGCCAGCCGCGCTGACCAGATGCGGAAGCGCCGACTTCGTGACATAGAGCGAGCCCTGCACGTTCAGGGCGATCATCCGGTCCCACTCCTCCGTCGGGCTATCTAATGCCGGGCCGAGCAGCATCACGCCGGCATTGTTGACCAATGTGTCGAGCCGGCCGAACTCGGCGACGGTTCGCGCCACGGCAGCGGCAGCCTGCGCCTGGTCGGTCACGTCGGCCTCGACGACGAGCGCACGGCCGCCGATCATCGACGCGAGGTCGTCCAGTCGGTCGCGCCGCCGGGCGACCAGCGCCACCGCCGCGCCCTCGTCAGCCAGCCTGCGGGCCGTCGCCGCGCCGATCCCGCTGCTCGCTCCGGTCACCAAAGCAACCGTCCGCTGCAGTGGTTTCTCCATGCCCCGAACCTACTTTTCCGCCGATCGCGACGCACCTGGACCGCCGTCTGGTTCACTGACCCTCGGCAACTACCTCGGCGCGCTGCGCAGTTTCCGTGAGACAACGGCTTCTACACACGCTACGGACAGTTGAAAGACGATTGCGCCGACGCAATCGTCGGCGATCTCGAACCGATACGGCGCCGGCCCGACGAACCCATGAACGACCCAGCTGAACTGCGGCGAATACTTGCGCGTGGCGCCGTACGAGCCGCTAACATCGCGGAACCTGTGCGGCAACGCGCTCGGGAAGCAATCGGGATCGTTGTTACGGCTTGCGAGCGAGGAGATATAGGCGCTCGGTCGTTTCGCCGCGGGCGATGACCGGGCCGCGGTGGTACCACTCGATGTCGAGCAGGCCGGTGCGTTCAACGATGGCGACGATCTCGGCCGGGTCGTGCAGAACGAAGTCGAGCTCGATCTCGTGGCCGAACCAGTCAGTGGCGGTGCGCACCTCAGCGCCGGCGTGCAGGGCGAGCACGAGCCAGCCGTTCGCGCGCAGGGGTCGCGCAAGCGAGGTGATCGCGGCCGCTAGCTCGGACGCCGCGAGATGGATGAGCGAGTACCAGGCGAGCACGGCCCCCCACCCGTCGTAGCTAGTGGGACGAATCAGCCGGCGCAGGTCACCGACCTGGTAGCTGACCCCGGGGAAGCGGCGGCGGGCCTCGTCCACCATCTCCGGCGTGATATCGAGGCCGGTGGCGTCTGCCCCGGCCTCGGCCAGGAACGCGGCGACGTGGCCTGGTCCCGTGCCGACCTCGATCACCGGCGCACGGCCGGCCAGGTCGACCACTCGGCGCAGCAACCACCTTTCGAACGGCAGGCCAGCGAGCTCATCGGATAGTTGCTCCGCATAGGACGCGGCAACCGTGGCGTACGCCGCGCGAACCTTGCCGTCTCGTGCCTCGGGCCCGGCCGCGAGCACCGACTCACGGTCGACGCGTACCGGTCCGGCACCGGCTCCGGCCACCTCGACCGGGCCGAGCAGATGGATCCAGCGAGTGTCCTGCTGACCGGGTTGGCGGGGCAGCTCGCGCACCATCGGGGTCTCGCTGCCGGCCATGCGCGCAAGGCACGCCTCGACCTCGGTGCGGTCGGCGAAACGATGCAGCCGCTCGCTGCGGGTCTTGAGCGCGCCGGCGGGTTGGGGCCCGCGTAGCAACAACACGGTGACCAGGGCTCGTTCGTCCGGCGCGAGCCCGCGTCGTTGCGCGAATGTCTGAACGTACTTCACCACGCGACTACCCGCTCCCTGCCAGGAAAGCGCGACAAGCTCCTTGTCCTTTAGCGCCCGCAGGGTCCGATGCACCAGTTCCTCGTCGTAGTCGACGATGGGCTCTCGGTTGCTGGTCTGGTTGCATGCGATGCGCACCGAGTT
This sequence comes from uncultured Actinomycetota bacterium, assembly GCA_963809815.1. Taxonomy (GTDB): domain Bacteria; phylum Actinomycetota; class Actinomycetes; order Mycobacteriales; family Jatrophihabitantaceae; genus CAVVJA01. The sequence goes on along the minus strand of CAWELM010000024.1, from coordinate 126,597 downwards.
GATGGTCATGGGATAGGACGCCGGAACGGTGATCTCCTTCTCCAGCAGGCAGCCGAGCACGCGTTGTTCGGCGGCATCGAGAACCGGCAGATCGACCACGACGACGACGCTATCCGACCGCCCACATCGCGGCTTGACCGTGCCACCTAGTGCGGCCGCTCTAGCTCACGGGGCGGCGGACATGCGCGTTCCGCTGAACGCACACTCCGCGGCCCGAGCGGACGTCACTTTTCTATTTGATCGGTTATGCAGCCGGACAATGTCATGCGCTGGCGTTCTGTAATGGATCGGATACCGGCGGCAGTCTTCGTCCAACCGAGTCAGGACGTGTCGTTCTTGGGGCTGGGCTTTCTTGCCATCACACCATCAACCTTTGATCGCAAGTATCAAAGCTCTTGTTTCCAGGCCGGCGTCGCGTCCGAGTGAATCGCAACTCGGGGATCGTAAACAGAACGGGCGTCGTAACAAAGCCGGTAGATGATTGTTTCGCAAAGGTCGGCCGCTGCTTGCGGGTCGCTGTCGCGCTCGTGAATCTCGATGAAGATGGCTTTCAGCTCATTCGCGAAGCCCCTGAGTCGTCGATCCGCGTCGGAGTGTGTCCACCCGAGCTCACTCAGCCAGGCACTACCGTCAAGCGGCCTCCGATTGAAGAACTCGGGACCGTCGGCATCGGTAGGTTCCCGGTGTTTCCCCATGGGGGGGAGTGTCTCAGGCCGCCCTGCGACGCCGCGGGAGGAACACGCACTCTCGCGCTGGTTGAACTCTGATACTTATCTGTCCTTGCGCTCGATCTGATCAGCCCGCAAGCGAGCCTGAACACACTCCTCGTGTTTGGCCCTAACGTCGTGTGTCGTGGATGCTCGTACCGCGCTTGCTGGCGTCGCTGGCTACTCACACCGCGCCCGCAAGGACCAGCCCGCACAGGGCCACCTACTGTCCGTCCAGACCGACCCACCGGCTGAGTATCCGCTCGGACTGAGCGTTCTCGTCAGTGGCATCGGTCCGAGTCTCCCGGTGGTGCCCTGGATCGCGTTGCTCGACGACGATGTGACGACCACGACGACAGACGGCATGTACCTCGTCTATCTGTTTACGAGCACGCTGGACGCCGTGTACCTGTCGATGAACCAGGGCGCCACGCAGCACCTTCGCGCAGCCGAGGCCGACGGACACAAGGGCCGGGGAGCAGAGATCGCGGCCACCAAGGAGATCGCCCTAGAGACAGCGCAGCTCCGGCAACTCATCGACAACTCGCTGCTGGCGCACACGCTGGCGTCGATCGAGCTCGGTGCGAGGCGCTTTCTCCCCCGCGTATACGAGGCCGCCAGCATCGCGGCTGTCAGATACCCCATGTCAAACGTCCCGGACAACGTCACGCTATCGGCGGATCTGTCGGAGTTCGCCGGCCTATATTCCCAATGCGTACAGCTCAAAGACGAGCTGGTCGCCAATCGCCGGATACGCACAACTGCACGATCGCTGCAGCAGCAGGTGCAGCCTGCCGTAATTCCAGAATTCAAGCCCAACAGCTCCGCCGACTACGTCGCGGCCATCTCGCCGTCGGCGGAACGTCGCAGCGGCAAACACAAGGCACTCATCAAGGCGTTCGGCGACGCGGTGCGCGCGACCGGGCGAACCGCTGTCACCAGCGCCCGCCCACGCGACCTCGTCGTGGTCGACCGGCCTCTGGAATGGCTCGTCGAGGCCAAGACAGTCGGCCTCAACGCCGAACCAGCGGTTCGTGACGCCATCGGTCAGCTATTCACCTACCGCCACTTCTACTACCGAGAAGCGGGGAAGCTCGACCCGCGCCTACTCGCACTATTCAACGCGCCCATCGGCCGGGGGTTCGAGAACCTCCTTACGACACTCGACATCGACTTCGTGAGCCGCGTCGGAGGTGCCTGGCGCGGGTCGGACGATGCACTCGCTCTCCTCGCCTAGAATCCACATCGCGTGAAACGGTCGTCGCACTGCCCGTCGATTCGCGCCATGTGTCAAGCCGTCGCGATGGCGCATCCCGGATGAAACAAGCGACCCAAGTCCGACGGCGCCGAGGCTCAGGCGCTGTGTAGTGCGAGCACGGAGATGCGGCGACCATCGGGCCCAGCCGTGATCAGATACGTCGCGGCGAGCTGGGTGATCTCGCTGCCATCTTTACGCCGACGGGAGAACCGTCCCCGGTATAGGGCACTCGCCGCGTTCAATGGCGTGATCTGAAAGCCGAGTACCGTGCTGTGGTCGTAGTGGTCGGCGAGCATTCCGTCAACCTGTCGCTGCACGGCCGAACGGACATGGTCATCGCTGGTGAGTGCGAAGTACCCGTCGTCGCCGGTGAACAACAGGGGAACGCCGTAGTAGGCCAGCAGCGAGTCCACGAGCCTCTCGCCTCGCCCGCACGCCGCGAAGACGTCGAGGTACTCCTCGAACCACCGACTCACCTCGGCTTCATCCACGGCGCCGCACCATACCGACGTGACGCAACCGCAGACAGTGCGACGGCCGCCGGCGGAGCGGGCTGGCAAGGTTACGCCGCGGCAACTCCGATGACCTGCCGTCGATCACCCGGCGCGCCCCCCGCGACCCGGTCTCGCGAGTCCCACGTCCACGTGAGGACGCTGGATGATCATCCGCCGGCGATCGCGGAGCCGAAGCGAATGACGTTGCCGTCAGGGTCGATCACCACCCCTTCGTGCATCCCCCATTCGGTGTCGACCGGAACCCTGACGTCGGCGCCGGACGCGCGCCACGCCTGAGCTAGTTCGTCGGCGTCGTCAACGAACAGGTACGCCGAGGCTGGCGTCGAGGCCTTGCTGGGCGGCACCACACCGAGGTGGATCTCGACCTGATCGAGCGTGGCGAAGCCGTACCCGCCCTTGGGGTACGCGCGGACCGAGAAGCCGAGTCGTCGATAGTGCTCCAGGGCAACGGCCAAATCGGTGACGGGCAGAATCGGCGCGATCCGGGTGGCCATGGGAAGCACGCTACGACCCATGGCAACTCATCTGGACCGCCTAGGAGCGGCCCCGCTGCTGCCGCAACCGCAACGGGTCACACATCGCGTGCTCGGTGAACCCCGGCACGAACGCGCGTGGATTATCGGCGCAGGGCGCTCGGTAAGGCATGATGGTTACTGATCTGCCAGACGCGACCTTCGGAGGGGGGTCGACGATGGAGGTTCAGAGGGGGAAGTCAGGTAGCGAGGCGGAACCGGGCCGGGCGGCACGCGGCGCGGGGACGAGCCCCGCCACCCAGCCTTTGGCTGCCGCCGCACTGCCGGTCGAGGCGCAGCCGGCGCTTGATCCCGGCAGTCTGTTGAACGATCGGTACGAACTGGGACGGGTCATCGGCTCCGGTGGCATGTCGACGGTGCATCGTGCCTACGACCGCCGCACCGGCCACGAGGTAGCAGTGAAGATCTCTCGTCCGGCGGCGGAACTGGCCGACGCGGATGGGCGCACCCGCCGCGAGGTCGACATACTCTCGGAGCTGGACGACCCTGGCTTGGTCGCCGTCCTCGATGCGGGGATGAGCAAGGGGGCGACACCGCCATACCTGGTGACTGAGTTCGTCGACGGGCCAACCCTCGCGCAGTGGATTCGTCGCTCGCCGTTAACCGAATCGCAGACGGCCCGGCTCGGCGCGGCCATGTGCCGGACTCTGGCCTATATCCATGCCCGGGGGATTGTGCACTGCGACATCAAACCGGCCAACATCCTCATCTCGGGTGACACGGAGGACGACCTGGTCGCACCGAAACTGGCTGACTTCGGCATCGCCACGGCTGGCAACGGCACTCGCCTGACGACGAACGGCGCGACCATAGGCTCGGCGAACTACCTCAGTCCCGAGCAAGTTCGCGGCGAACGGATAACGGCGGCCACCGATATCTACGCTCTGGGACTGGTACTGATCGAAGCGCTTACCGGAGCGCTCGCGTACCCAGGCACTGGCGTCACGGCCGCAATGGCCAGGCTCAACCGGTCGGCCATCGTCCCGCACGATGCCAGTCGGGGCTTGCGCGCCGTCCTCGCCGAGATGACAGCACGCGATCCTCTCGATCGACCCAACGCCGGACATGCGGCGAGCATCTTCGCGGAAATAGCTGCCGGCTCACTTGCAGACGAGATCCTGATGCTTGGTCGGCCGATGACCGAGGCGGACGAGCCGACCGCTGTCACCACCCGCCGCGCTCCACGAAGACGCGTGATCTTCGCCGCCGCTGCGGTCGTCGTCCTCGCCGGGTGTGCCGCGCTCACCGCGACCCTCAGTTCGACCGGATCGACATCACCCAGATCGACGCCCGAAGCAGCTCCGCCAGCCGCAGCACCTGGTCAGCCCATTCCATCGCCGGCAGAACCGACGCACGTCGGTCCGCTGAAGGTCCGACCAGCACCACGGCACAGGCCAGTCCCGACTCGCACGCCCGCCCAGATCGCGGCCCTAGGGGCGCTTCACGTTCAGCCAGCTTCCACTCGCCAGAGCAACGGTTCGGCCAAACCGCACCCTAAGGACAAGAACACTCATCCCAAGCGCGCACACGGCAAGGACGCACACGGCAAACGCGCATACAGCAATCACGCGCATGGCAAGAACAGTCGTCCCAACGGCGCGCACGGCAAGCGCGCACACGGCAAGGACCAGGCTTAGTCCTTGCGTCGGGGTCGAGGCGCGCCCCGGGGTGGCCAAGATCACGATCTACCCCGCGCTGGCGCGACAAGTGGCACGTCGCCCTGGCCCGGCAACCGAGCCCGACCCAGCCCGTGTCCATCGCGCACGCGTCCTGCGGCCCCGCCTCACCCGACTCATCCCGTGATCCAGCGCGGCATCTACCCGCGCTGGCGTGGCGGTCCGGCACCGAGGCCTGGGCGATTGACGTCGAGCTGACGGGCTCGGAGAGACCGGCCAGCGGCCGTCCTAGGCCGGATGCGGCTGGGGCTCCGGCTCCGCATTGAGGTGGCCCTCCACCTCGAGATGGGGCAGCCAGTTGAGCCAGGACGGCAGATACCAGTTGCGGTCGCCGAGCAGCACCATCACGCTCGGCAGCACTACCGAACGAATTACCGTGGCGTCGATCAGCAGCGATACTGCGATACCGAATCCCATTTGCTGAAACATGACCAGGTCGCCAGCGGCGAACCCGGAGAACACGACAACGATGATCAGCGCAGCTCCGGTAATTATCCGAGCAGTCGAGGCGACACCCCAGCGGACCGCAGCGGCGGTATCTGCGACCTGGTCGAAACGCTCCCGGATGCGGCTGAGTAGGAAGACCTGATAGTCCATCGATAGGCCGAACAGGACAGAGAACAGGAACAGCGGAACCCACGCCTCTATCGAGTCGACAGTCTGGAACCCGAGGATGCCTGCGCCCACGCCGTGCTGGAAGACGAGCACGAGCAGGCCATATGCCGCACCCACCGACAGTAGGTTCAGCACGATCGCGGTGAGTGCGATCACCACAGACCGGAAGGCGATCGTCAACAACACCAGGGAGAACCCGAGAACAAACGCGAATACCAGCGGCGCCGGGTCGGTGACTCCGTGCAGGTAGTCGACAGTCTCAGAAGTAGACCCGCCGACGAGCGGATCGGCGTCGGTTCCCCGGAAGGCCGCTGGCACCACATGCTGGCGGAGGTCACGCACAGCGGCGATGGCTTGCTCGCCGGCCGGATCGCCGCGGACCGGAACAACCAGATCTGCAACGCCTCCGGATCCGACCCGGATCTCGCCCGGCCCGAAACGCGGATCTGCAGCAAGCTGATTGTCCAGGCGCGCGAGCGCTGTCTCGACCGGACCTGAATAGTTGACGACAACCACGTGGGCCGGGTCTGCGGTGTGCGCCGGAAAGTCCCGCTGCAGTGCGACGTAGCCCTGCTTGGCCGCCAACTGGTCTGGCAGTGTGCTCACGCCCGACGTGCCTATCTTGAGTCCGATCGCGGGCAGCGCCAAGGCGATGAGCGCGGCCACGGAAATCGCCAGGCTGATAGCGGGATGGCGAAGGACTCGATCTATGACCGCTCCCCAGAATCGGCCCTCCGGATTTGCACGTTCCCCGGAGCGCCGGCCGACAATCGGCAACCGGCCCGCGTCGACACGATCGCGCAGTACGCCGAGCAGCGCCGGCAACAAGGTAAGCGCCACCGCGAGCGACGTGATTCCGACGAGGATCGCTCCCGTCGCCAGACTGCGGAAGATCGTAGACGGCACCAAGAACAGGCCGAACATGGCGATTACGAACGCCGACCCACTGAACAAGACCGCGCGGCTGGCCGTGGCACCGGTCGCCACGATCGCGTCGTGAGGGAGCCGTCCGCGATCACGCTCCTCGCGGTATCGGGAGATGACGAAAAGGGCGTAATCGATGCCAAGCGCTAACCCCATGCCCGTCAGCATGTTGGTCGTGAAGACCGATAGCTCGAACACCTGAGTAAGTAAGGCAACGATGCCGAGCGCGGTAGTGATTGCCACCAGCGCCATCAACAGCGGCACCATGCCGGCGACGACAGTACCGAACACCAGCAGCAGCACGATCAGCGCGGCTGGTAGGCCGAACCGCAGTTCACCGTTGAGCAAATCCCGTTCGGACAGCTGATTGAAGTCGTGATCGCGTGTTCTGTTGCCAGTGATTGTGACCGCAAAGTTCGGATCTGCATCTGCGCGTTTGACCTCGTCAATGACGCCGGCGGTGGCGTCGTCGTTACGTATGTTTATCGCGACGAGCGTCGCGTGCTGATCAGCCGAGACCGTTGAGGGGTCCCTGCTGTCGTAGTAGGTCTGCGCGCTCAGTAAAGCGCCGCTGCGTAGGCCGGTCTGCGTGAGGTTCTCGACGAACGTGCGGAACTCTTGGTCATCCACGGTCAGCCGGTCGGACCGCACAACGACAAGATCGGTTACGGTGTGTTGCGGATCAGTCGGAAACGCAGCCGCCAAACGGTCATGCGCCCGCTCTGATTGCGGGTTGTTCGTCGGTGAGGACTGCGTAGTGAACCCCGTCAAAGCGAACGCGAGCGCAGCGAACGAACCGAGAACGACGAGGCCCCAAGCCGCAAACGTCCGCCCGGGACGTCGGCTACACGCGCGAGCGACAGATGTGGTCGAGAATCCCATAGTGCACCCCCACGGCCGCGGAACCGACTCTTATTGTCAGTCCCCGTCGGCGCCACGCCTAGCGATAATCCGCAGGTTCGGCGGTCATGCTGTGGACACGGCAAACTGGCGAGTGCATGTACCGCCGTTTGGGTTGAGCGCGTTGTCGCAGGCTTGTGCGAGTGACGATAGGTCCAAGATCACGACCAAGGGTCTTTGCTCCTGGGGAAACCGGATACGTATGTGCAGTTCTCTCGAGTTGGGGTTGGCCCGATACTGGCGATCGTGAGTGATCAGCAGGCCGCGGCGGAGATTCACCGGATCGAGGTCGGCGGCCTGACGGTCGCCTATCGGCAGGTCGGCTCCGGACCGACGTTGGTCCTGCTGCACGGCGCCTTCGAGGACGGCCGGGTGTGGACCCGGCAGCTGGAAGAGCTTGTCCGACGAATTCACCGTGATCGCTTTGGACGCACCTGGCTTCGGGGCGTCCGACGACCCACCACCGACCTGGACAACCGCCGCCTACGGCAACCACCTGGCCGACATACTCGACGCGCTAAATCTCGAGCGGCCGACCGTCGTCGGCCAGTCCTTCGGCACGGTCTACGCGCTCGCCCTGTACCGCCAGCGGCCGCAGGCGGTCGGCGCCCTAGTTCTCGTCTCCGCATACGCCGGGTGGGCCGGGTCCCTGTCGGCGGAAGAGACCGAGCGCCGCATACGGCAGATCGAGCGGGATATGTCCGCTCCGGTCGAGCAGACGATCGAGAAATGGCTGCCGACCCTGCTCACGCCAGCCGCATCACCGGACGTCGTCGAACTCGTCGCGACGATGATGCGCGACTTCCGACCAACGGGCATCCGCCCCGCCATGACCGCTCTGGGGGCCGCGGATCTCCGCGACGTGCTGACGACGATCACGGTCCCGACACTGCTCATCTACGGCGACGCGGACGTACGCTCACCCGCCGGCGTCGTGGGCCGGGACATGCACACACGCATCCCCGGCTCGACGCTCGTAGTCATCCCCGACGCTCCGCACATGGTCAACCTCGAACAACCCGAGGCATTCAGCACGGCGATCCGTCGCTTCGCTGGCGAGGATTGACCGATCCATTGCGCAACTCGCGGCCTGAACGTGCGGTTGCGCCTAACCTGCATCCGCCATTCGGCAGGTCGCCTATCCGGCGTGGCCGGCGTCCAGTTGGGCTTGAGCATTCGCGAGGAGCTCGACGACGTGAGTGCCAAACCCGACGTCGACCGCATGGCGCTCGCCGCTCACCGCAGCTGCAACGAGCTCATTTGCGGCGGTGGCGTATGGACCGGAAAGGGAACCCTCGGGCCGAGGGGGCATGTGTAACAGCCCGGCCTCGCCCCACACTGCTGCCTCGAACCCGGCCGCGGCGGGTGGCGCGAACTGCGTGAGCGAGACGGTGCTGGTGGCACCGGACTGATGACGGAGCACGAGCGTGACCAGGTCGGCCTCACCACCGACCGCCGTCAGCGAGGCGATCGGTCCCAGCGCGGTCCCCATGGTGGATAGCGCATGCGGTCCGGTGTCCCACATCGCGCCGCGCTCCTGACGCCAGGGCGAGGCGCCGAACGGATTGTCGGCCTGCTGCAACGAACTGAACCAGCGAAGCCACCCGCCACGCCAGCCGTTCGTTGAGCCGACCTGGTCGAACCAAGCCCGCGCCGTATTGACGAAGCGGTCGGTGAAGAACACCACGGAAGCCAGCCCGGCCGCGGTGACTGCGTCCCGCAGGGCGCGCGCATCCTCGACAGCCAAGGCAACCGGCTTGTCCAGCAGCAGGTGTTTCCCCGCCTGCGCCGCCATCAGTGCCAGCTCGACTTGCACGTCCGGCGGCACTGCGAAGGCAACCGCCTCGACGTCCGCGAGCAGCGCCTGATAGTCGTCGTATCCGCTGACCCCCAGGCTCGTGGCCAGGAAATCGACCTTGTCCCGGCTCCGGCCCCACAGCCCCACCAGGTCAACCTCGCGGGCTGCGACCAATCCCGGGCCGTGTGTCATCGTCGCCCAAGGTCCCGTTCCGACCAGACCGAACCGCATGCCAGCAAGGTACCCGGAGGAGGCCTGACGGTCAGCCGCCGCCGGACGGTCGAACGGACAGTCGAGCTGGACCTGCTGACCACGTTCGGCGTCCAGGCTCTTCGGGGGGTGGTTTTTTGGGGCGGCGATAACGCGGCGACCCGGGAGGCGGCGGCTGGGCCGTGCAGCCGGTAGCCCGCCTTGCTAGCGGGACAAGGACAGTCCGACGGCGCTCAGAAGGTGATACCGCGTGCGGTGAAGCTGCTTCGTACCAGGTTTGCCGCTGCAGCGCCGTCGCGGGCGAGGGCAGTGCCGTACGTCGCTTTTGCGGCCGCGCTGAATGAGGTGTCAGCCGCGAACCGGAACTGAGCGTCGATGATCGTGGTGTCCGCGCGGCGGGTGCCGAGTCCCAGTTGCGCGTAGCCGCCACGGATGTCCCACAGGGCGCGGCTCCAGATCATCCCGTCGTGGTGCACCTCGCCGTTCTTGTCCGCCACGGTGAGATCGCTGTCGAGCCGGCGTAGACAATGCGGCACGGTGCTGGTGTAGGCGGTGGAGTCCCAGTCCATTACGCAGGCTGGATCGTTCAACTGATTCGGCCATCGATACTGCTGGTCGGCGGCCAACCCGACCGTGACGCCGAGGTAGTCACCGAACGCCTCGCCGATCGAACCGGCTTCCTCACTGGCGCCGAAGCCGGGTACCTGCGCAGCGTGCACGGCGTGCCCGTACTCGTGCACGATGACTTCGGCGTCCTCGGCGTCGTCGACGCCGCCCTTGCCGTACCTGATCCGGAACGGCTTGTCGGTCTGGAAGGAGTTGTCTCCGCCGTACTGGTCGACCTTGACCTGCTGCTGTTGGGCGTTGACCGGCGGAAGCGTCGAGCCGAACCCGAGCGACTGCAGATACTCCTGCGCCTGGTTGATCCAGAAGTAGGCCATCACCTGTTCGAACTGGTCCGCGCTCCGGTCGAACAAGAACGTGTTTGTCGCCGAGTACGCCGGAGTGCCCGTGCTCGATTCAACCCGCACCCAGCGACCGGTCAACGTGCCCGACCCATCCAAATTGCGCAACTGGACGGTCGCGTAGTCACTAGCCGGCACGGCCGTCGCCGAATCCTTCTGATCGGTCAGCGTCTCGTCACCACTTGATTGCACAGGGTTGACCATGAACACCCGCGCCGTCCCGATACCAGTACCAGGACCAGGCTTGGCGGCGAGGGCCGGTGTTGCTGCCGCAAGACTCGCGATCAGACCAGCCGTCACGACGACAGCTAAATCCCGTACCCGTGGCGTCAACCTCGACCTCCCCTAAGGACCGGTGCGTGCACCCAGCAGTACGCGGAGACGCAGAGACAGTAGCAGCGAGTCGTCCACCCGGCCGCCGTCTCGATTTAGGCACTCGCGGATGATCTCGTCGCCATGGCCCACCCCGGTCGCGCGCCGCCGCAATGTGGGTGGTTAGATTTGGCCCTCCGCTTGATCATGAATCGAGAACGCCGAAGCCGTCAGCGATCCCCGACTACCCACCGAGGTGGCGTGATGACCGAACCGACTCCGCAGGCCCGGGCGCGCATGTCCTGGGAGGTGGTCGCGCTTCCGTCGACCGATCGGGGAGTCCTCCTGCCGACGCTGCGTGACCTTCCGGAACTACCCGAGGAGGAATCGCCCGACGATGACGAGGAAGACCAATCCCTGATTGGCGCCTGACGCCAGCGCCCAGGCGAGAGGTCGGATCCAGACACGGCGGACTCATGGCTGGCGTAGCATCTCGGGTGGTGACCGAGCAGTCGCGGTATGTACTCGGCAGCGATGAAGCCGAGGTTGCGCGCCTCGATGCCCAAGCGGCCATGTCGGCGCCGGCGACGGGCTTGCTGCTGGAGGCCGGCGGAAGAATCTCGCCAGGGATGCGGGTCCTCGATCTTGGCACGGGTCTAGGTCACGTCGCGTTTGACGTGGGGAACCTGGTCGGTCCTCGCGGCACGGTGGTGGGTATCGACCGAAGCACGCGGTTGCTGGAGATCGCTGAGCAGCGCCGGGTTGCGGCCGGCATACGCAACGTCACGTTCGTTGAAGCCGACGTACGGACATTCCAAGACGCGGAGCCCTTTGACGCGATCGTCGGTCGCTTGATCCTCTTTCACCTTCCTGACGCAATCGAGGTACTCGCCCATCACATGATGGCGTTGCGACCGGGTGGTGTCGTGCTCGCGATCGACTTCGATGGCGGTTCCATCAGGGCCGAGCCCCCCGTACCGGTGGTCGCGACGATTCGCGATTGGGTCGAGGAAGCATTCAGATCCGCTGGAGCGAATCCCGTCATCGGAGCGCGCCTGGCGCTGCTACTTCGGCGGGCGGGCGCGGCTGACGTGACGAGTTTCGGCGTACAAACGTATCTCGCCCCGGGCGACCCCACCGGACCTGGTTGGATTGCTGGCCTGGTGAGGTCCCTCGCGCCACGCATCATCGGCGCGGGTATCGCGACCGAGACTGAGCTCGACGTGGATACGTTGCAAGAACGAGTCGCCCAAGCTCTTGCCCGATCCGACTCAGTCCTTCTGCCTCCCACACTCGTCGGTGCATGGGGTACGGCACCGAGCGATTCCTGACGCCGCCAGACTCCGACGTCCCGCGTTCGGACGTTGCCTGCCGTGCAGCACCGGCTCCAGTACCTTCCGTCCACCGGCAGCAAAGCACCCATGGCTGGTGGCACCGGCCGGTGTTTAGCTTGAGGCCATGGCATCGCGTTGGGACGGTGACGACCGCGGACAAGGGATCGGAGACGCGGCGCAGCTCGTTTCTGGCGCCAACGAGCTCGTCGCAGCGTTTCGCCAACCAACCTGGGTGGCAGAGCAACCCGAACTGCATCTCCTACCGCACGTCGAAGCGTGGTGTCGGCGGGACCAAAGACTTGCATTGACGAGCGCCCACGTCGACGGAACTCACGCGTACATCCTCGATTTCGAATGGCGCGGCGCGATCAGCAGCGTGGGGTCCGTAAGGGCGGCTGCGTTCTCGCTCATTGGATCGCTCGCCGAGAGCGCGACCTACATACGCCAGCGCTGGGTGGCGAGCGATAGTGAGGCCTCAGCAATGAAGCTGCAGTTCGAAGTCGGCACCGGCGAGCTGGCTCCCGACGCAAGGTTCGATCCCCACGGTCACGTCGTGCTGATCAACATAGCCGGCCTCTAATTCCGAGCCAATCGCGATTGGACCTGGTCGATCGGGCTGCGGTATCCCGCTCTTCACCTTTGTCTTTCCCATCTTGGTGCGATGCACCGCGGCTGAAGGACGTCATGGTTGACCTGCGCCAGCGCCGGGCTACTCGGCGATGCCTCCGACGGCATCCTGTGGTCGGCAAGCTGATTCTTGCCTGCTTGAGCTGGGGATTCTCAACTGCGCTCATCAAGATCGTGTTGGACCAGTTGACACCCGTTGATGTGTTCGGCATCGAGATCCTTGTCAGTGCGATCCCGCTTGCTCTCCTAGCGGTCGCTCGCGGTGCTCGTCTCAGCCGCCGGACCCGATGCTGCATCAACCAGGCATCCACGGACAATCTCGCCGACCCAGCACCGAACTCGCAATTCCCTCCGCTGTGACCACCCGACGTGTTAGATCCCGGCGACATCGCTGCTCAGGGCGATCGGCGGATGCCTCGGGACTGTGCTCTTGGGCACTCGCACGAACTCCGCCGACCTTGGTCCCGTACCTAGAACGAGGCATCTTCGAAAGGACAAATTCATGAGCACCGTGAGGCCTTGGCCGGCGGTATCGACAACCGTCCGGCACGCCCCCAGACATCCACCCGTCATTCCCGCGGACCGCTGGCACGAGCCGCCCGACACCCTCGCGATTACCGCGGAGGTGCTGCGCGCCTTTCGTACGCACGGCTGGACGTATACCGAGCAGCGGTCGGGCCGCTGGCATTACCTCATCCTGCGCGGGCACGATCAGTCGGCCGCGTACAAGCTGATCGGTCCGCTGTTCGACGAAACTGGCGGTTACTACCAGGGTTACCGGATCGCCTGACCACCTTGACATCGGCACGAAGAAAGGCCGGCCATGACCATCGCCGACGGCTGGCCCACTGCCGCATGGGCCAGCGACGCGGCCCGCGTTGATGATGCCGCGCTTCCCCCGGTTCTGCATCCGCTGCTCGCCGCGCGCTGGAGCCCAACGACATTCGACCTGTCCTACGAGGTCACGGCTGCCGAGGTTGATGCCATTCTCGAGGCCGCGCGGTGGGCTCCGTCGGCGGGTAACTCACAGCCCTGGGCGTTCATCACCGGTCGACGCTCAGATCCGATCCACGCCCGACTTACCCGCCATCTGACCGGCAGCTCCGCGGCCTGGGCACCGAGCGCCAGCCTGCTCGTGGCCAATCTCTGCCATCGTTACGTCGAAGGCACCGATTGGGAATATTCCGAATTCGCCCACTACGACCTCGGTCAAGCCGTCGCCCACATGACCCTCCAAGCGCAAGCGCTGGGCCTGCACGCCCGGCAGTTCCGGGCCTTCAACCGCACCGCTCTGGCGACAGAGTTCACGGTGCCACAGCACTGGGAAATCACGACGATGAGCGCATTCGGACGACTACCGCCCGGCCTTATTCCCGAACCGGCAGCCACTGAACCCCGGCCACCACGCCACCGTCGATCGCCCCGCGAGATCCGCTGGGTGGCAGGTGGCGGCACCAGCCGCGACTGATCGGTCTATGGCAAGAAGGTCGCACAAAGACCGTTGACCAGGCCCGGCTCCTCGGTCACGGTCCATGCCTTCCGGGATGGCGACCCGTGCACTGTAACGGTCGGCGATTAGCCCGAGGAATCACTGTGCCGGCGGCCGGCCGGAGGCCTGCAGTACCGCTGAATCCGGACCCGCGGTTGCCCACGGGCCCGGCAAGGTGATCACGGCGAGCGCGGACGTGGGCATCGTTACCGACTCACCGGTGAGGAACGAGGCCAGGTCCTCGATCCCTGGGTTGTGGCCGACCAGGACCGCCGTCTCGATATCGTCAGGCAGTTCCCGCACGACGGCGAGGAGCTCTCGGTCTGACGCGGTGTACACGCGATGGTCGATCCGCCTGCGTGGGTGCACGTCGAGTTCGGCCGCGACCAGGTTCCAGGTGCTCCGAGCGCGCTTGGCCGGTGACACGATGGCGAGATCAACTCGGTCGAGGTTAGCGGCCAACCATCGTCCAGCGTCCGGGGCCTGACGCCGACCACGACTGGCCAAGGGCCGGGCGATGTCGGTCTCGTCACCCGACCAGTCCGACTTCGCATGGCGGAGCAGGATCAGCGTGCGCTCAGGCATCCGGTGCCCCGTATAGAGGTAGCAGACGGAAATCTGGCAGCCATGGCATCGTCCTGGACGAAGGTCAACAGCGTCGGTTCGGCCCGGTCACTCGCCGAACAGACGGCGAAGTAGGGGGTTGGTCTGCTTGGATCTAATGCGGACGTCCGCGTACTCCTCCGGGCCGATGAGGCCCCGATCAAGATGGATCAAGTACACAGTCCCGACGTGATCGTCGAGCACCGCCAATGGCGCCACCCGGGCGGCGGCTCGGGCAACGTCGACAACTATGGGCCACGCATCTGAGCGGCCAGCTGGCCCGTCGAAAACACAAGTCAGGCCGTCTCGGGGCGCCCTCCCCAACAGCTGCCCGGCTTGCTCGATCGAATGGTCGGACAAACCGTCCATCCTCACCATGCCTGTATCCACAACCGACGATTCCCCGTCATGCCAAACCCGTAGCCCGCTGGCCCCGCGGGCGGTGAGGCAGCCTTCGCGAGCCAGCTGCCGCTCGAGCCTGCGTAGGTCGATGCGGCCGGACGTGAGCACCGTCACTGCAGCCACCTCAGCACAATACGTCCTGGCGGGCGCTTATTGGGCGCCGCATTCGGCGCGCGGCAAGTACCGCCGTCGGAAGAGAATGGCGCGCCGATGTGATGACCAGCGAAGGAGACGGACGATGGACGATCAACCCCGGATCGTCGCGCGGGCCGCGCAGCCATACGTCGCGGTCACCGAACGGGCCGGCGGCGGCCCCGTTGATTCGCTACGTCGAGGTGGACATGGCCGCGAGCTTGCTCGTCGACCTAGCGGTACCAGTCGAGGGCGCGCCCCCTTCGGATGAGCGTGTGCATGCGGGACTGCTGCCGGCTGGTGACTACGTGACGCTGCTGTTCCGCGGGCACTACGACGGGCTCGTCGCCGCAAATGCCGCGGTGCAGCAATGGGGCGAGCAGCACGGTGTGCGCTGGGCAATGGACGGCCCCATCGCGTGGCGCGCACGGATCGAGCAATATCTCACCGACCCGCGCGCCGAACCGGACCCCGCCCGTTGGGAGACCGAGATCGCGTATCTCATCGAGTCGAAGATCACGAACGAAGACTAGTCGAGCCGGGTTACCTGCGAATCCCCTGCCATCGTTAGCCTTTGACGATGGAGCCACTCGTCGGACTGCGCGCCGAGATCGAACGAGTCGTCAGCGCCGACGACACCGCCGAGGCGTTGGGCAGTGGCGATGTTGTCGTGCTCGCCACACCGCGGTTGATCGCGTGGCTCGAGGCGGCGACCGTGACGGCGCTCGATGGTCACCTGTCTCCTGGCATCACGACGGTTGGCACATCCGTTGAGGTGCGGCATCGAGCGCCGAGCCCGATCGGCGAAGTCGTTATCCTGCGGGCGCACCTGGTGCAGCACGAGGGCCAGCGGGTCAAGTTTGCAGTCGAAGCCGAATCGGCTGTGGGCAAACTCCTGGCGGAGGGCAGTGTGACCCGCGCAATCGTGAAACGAGCACGGTTCCTGGCCGGACTGTGAGCCAGCGGATCTGGACGGGTGTTTCTGGCTTCCGGTCTTGAGCGCGCCGCCACATCGGCAACGTTGAGGCGCCAGTGCGGTTAGGTGCTGTGCCGAGGTCTCACGCTTCTGTCGTGACGGCGGTGAGGCGCCGAGTGATCTCGGCGACGGCTCTGCGAGCCGGGTCCAGGTATTTGCGCGGATCGACCAGGTTGGGGTCGGCTGCCAGTGTTGAACGGACCGCATCGGTGAACGCGACGTTGAGAATCGTGCCTATGTTGACCTTGACTATGCCGTTCCTAATGGCGGATCGGAGCTCGGAGTCTGCCACGCCGGATGAGCCGTGCAGGACCAAAGGGACGGGCACGGCATCACGCAGTTCGACGATGAGGTCGTGGTCGAGGGTGGCGGTTCGACTGGTCATGGCATGGGAACTGCCGACGGCCACGGCGAGCGCGTCGACGCCTGTAGCGGCGACGAATCGGCGGGCCTCGTCCGGGTTGGTTCGGACGCCTGGGGTGTGAGCGCCGCCTTTGCCGCCGATCGCGCCGAGTTCAGCCTCGATGTATAGATCGCGCGAATGCGCCCAGTCCGCGGCCCGCCGGGTGGCTGCGACATTGTCGGTGTAGTCCAGCTTTGAAGCGTCGTACATCACCGAGCTGAAGCCGGCATCTGCTGCGCTGTGCAGTAGTTCGTCGTCTTCGATGTGGTCGAGGTGTAGCGACACATCCACCAAAGCCGCGTTGGCCACCGCAGTGGCCGCCGCCGCGAGGGCAAAGACGTTGTCTTGGTGATAGCGGACCGCGTTCTCGCTGATTTGAAGAATTACGGGCTCCCGGGAAGCTTCGGCACCCCATGTGACCGCCTCGGCATGCTCCAAGGTGATGATGTTGAACGCGCATACCCCGCTACTTGTCTTGACGGCCTCATCGATCAGGAGGCGGGTTTCGACAAGTGGCATCAGATTCCCTTCGGTGGTGATCGCCGACAGCGGGTGAACTCCGGCCGGCGGGCTGGCTTGACAGACCGGCGCAACATCGCAACGATATACAAGGAATTCCAACTAAACAAGAGCGAGCAGCCGGCACCCCATGCGGCCAAGGGAGAGATAGCGTGCCTGCGGGTAAATCGAAACATCGATCCGGCAGTGGGAGGAGTGCGCAGCCGGGCGGCGTCCCGTACTCACCCGAGCGGCAGCAAGCAATTATGCAGATGCTTCGGGCCGAGGGCCGTATCGATGCCTCGAAGGTTGCGCACCACCTCGCCGTCACGAACGAGACGATCCGCAAGGACTTGATCGTGCTCGAGCGGCAGGGACTGCTGCGCCGTGTGCACGGTGGAGCGCTGCCAATCGGCGACCTCACCTACGAACCTGATGTGGTTGCGAGAACCGAGTTTGCTGAGGAAAAGGACCGCATCGCCAAGGCGGCACTCGCGCACGTTCCCACGTCCGGATCCGTGATCATTGACGCCGGCTCGACGACATCACGGCTGGCCGGCCTATTTCCCGATGACCGAGATCTGAGCGTTTTCACGAACGCCCTGCCGATTGCGCTTGCATTACTGTCGCGCCCACGAATTACGGTGTATGCGCTCGGAGGTCGGTTACGGAGCCGCACCGTGGCCACGGTTGGGCAGTGGACGACGCGCATGCTGGCGGACCTTAATGTCGACGTTGCGTTCTTGGGCACCAATGGGGTCTCGCGAGAACGTGGGCTGACTACGCCGGACCCAGCGGAGGCGGAGGTGAAACACCTCATGCTGCGAAGTGCGCGCCGCAAGATACTGCTCGCCGACCATAGCAAGGTGGGACGGGTAAGCCTCTGTAAACATGCTGACCTCACCGATATAGACCTGTTTATCACTGACAGCGGAATCCCCACGGAGCAACTCGCTGCCATTGAGACCGTCGGGGTGACCATTGAGCAGGCCTGATCAGTTCGCATCCCTCATTGACGCCCTCAGGCCGACGAATGTGGCGGATCACAGCAACTGATCGCTTCAAGGACGGCAGGCACGCTCTCAGTCAAGGCGGTTCGGACCGCAGGTAGGTATAACCGTGGATCGACGATCCTGTCGCTCCGGAGACTGCGGCGTAGCGCGCCTCTGAATGTCATCTCGAGCGCGGAGCCGACATGGCTCTTGACGATTCCAGCTCGTATCGATCGCTGGAGATCCTGGTCTGACACCGGGAGTTCAGGGTTCCCGGCTGGGAGCTAGCGATCCAGAAGCCGGTCCGGTAGTATCCCAACTAATCGCAACCATACCCAACGATGTGCTAGCACGCGACTGGCGAGGTTCAATGTATGGATGGGTTGGGCTTGACATAGGAACGACGTCGAGCAAAGCCGTCGTCTATGACGACACCGGGCAACCGCTCGGCAGTAGCCGGCGGCCCACGGTCTGGCATCGGGACGCGGGCGGCACCGAGATTGATGCAGATCAGCTGCGCGATGGCGCAGTTGACACCCTCGCTGAGGCAGTCCGGCGGTTGCCGCGATCGATCACCATCGCGGGCATCGGGATTACCAGCATGGGTGAGACCGGTGTACTGGTCGACCACGGCGGTCGCCCATCGCGCCGGCCATCGCCTGGCACGACCGTCGCGACGATGTCGAGGTAGACGAGCTCCGGCGCGATCTCGGCGCAGACGCGTTCGCTGTGCAAGCAGGCAAGCCGCTACGCGGTCAGTTCTCCATCACCAAACATCGCTGGCTAACTCGCCATGATTCACAAGTCGCATCGGCCGTGCGTCGGTTCAACGTCGCCGAGTGGGTCGCGCTCGGGCTCGGAGCCGACGAGGCGTGTGATCGTTCGTTGGCGTGCCGAACGGGCTGGTTCGATATCTCGGCGAATCGATGGTGGGACGCGGCACTCAGCTGGTCAGGAGCGTCGACGACCTTGATGCCGCCCCTGGTGCAATCGGGCGAAGCTATCGGTCGAGTGACTGCTGACCGGGCGCCCCACGCACTCTCCGGGGCGGTCGTAGCCCTGGCCGGACACGACCACCAGGCGGCGGCCCTTGGCGTCGGCGCTCTCCTACCGGGAGACGAGCTCGATTCGTCGGGGACAGCGGAGGCACTCGTGCGCAGCATCTTGCCTGAGCTCGGCCCGACCCAGCTGTTGGATCTGGCCCGCGCCGGCATCACGACCGACCTCAGCATTCAACCTCATCGGTGGTCGCTGCTGGGCGGCACCGAGGGCGGCCTGGCCATGCGGCGCGTACTGGACCTGCTCGGAGTCACCGACGCTGGCCTGGTCGTTCTCGATCGTCAAGCGCTCGCGACGACCTCGGGACGCATAACGGTGCACGGCATCGGAACCGACGGCCTGTGCCTCGAGGGCATCGGGGACCGCGTCAGCCCAGGCGACCTGTGGCGGGCCGTGGTGGAGACTGCCACCGCCGAGGCCGTGCGCCTTCATAACGCGATGTCGGCTGTCACCGGCCCACACAATCGCATCATCGCCACGGGCGGATGGTGCCACAGCGCGATGGTGATGCGGGCCAAACACGAGGGATTTGGCGACGTGCTTGTTGCGTCGGCGCCCGAAGCGGGCACCCTCGGAGCGGCAACAATTGCCGCTCGCGCCGCCGGTCACCTCGACCCGCACGACATTCTCGGCCAAGGGACATGAGCGCCGCGGTTAAGTCGCCGGGGCTCGGGCCACCGGCCGATGCGGCCGGCGACAAGTCCAAGATGACGACCGAGGTTCCTGTACCTGAGGAAACCGGATAGGCATGAGCGTCACAATCTCGGCCAGCGACGACAGGCGCAATCGCATGATCACTACGATCACCGCTAACCCCGCACTAGACCGGACCCTGCATCTGACATCACTCACTCCGGGCGCTGTGCACCGGGCGCAGCAGGCGATGGTCGAGCCCAGCGGTAAAGGAGTCAATGTCGCCCTCGCGCTAAAGGCCGCGGGTCAAGAGGTAACCGCGGTTTTGCCAGTAGGCGGATCATCCGGACGGGAATTGCTCGCCATGCTCGACGCAGCTGGACTCATCCATCGAGACGTTCCCATCGCGGGAACGGTGCGCAGCAACATATCGCTGATTGAGGCAGACGGGACTACCACCAAGGTCAACGAACCAGGGCCGAGGTTGTCGCCTACCGAGGTGACCGGTCTGATCGTGGCTGCCCTGGAGGTCAGCTCGGTCGGCGAATGGGTAGCTTGGTGCGGAAGTTTGCCCGCTGGTTTCCACGAAACAGCCCTCGCCGCCGCGCTCGCCGAGGCGAGGTCCGCCGGCCGACGGGTCGCCCTCGATAGTTCCGGAACAGCGCTAGCTACAGTCCTCAGCCGAAGGCCAGCTGACCTTCCGCACCTCGTCAAACCGAACGCCGACGAGCTTGCAGAAGTCACCGGCCGGCCGCTCCGCACCTTGGGTGACGTCGCGGACGCGGCTGCCCTGCTCGTCGAGCGCGGGGTCCAGACCGTGCTCGTCAGCCTGGGCGGAGACGGGGCGATTCTGATCAATAATCGATGCGCCTTACACGGTGAGGCACCGGTTGAGAAGGTAGTGAACACGGCCGGCGCCGGCGACGCTTTCCTGGCCGGATACCTCGCGGCTGTGCAACAACCGGCCGATCAACGTCTGCTGTCGGCACTGCGCTTCGGGGCCACCGCAGTGCGCCACCACGGAACGCTGTTCAGCGATGCAGACCTCGATCAACCGGTCTACCTACGCAGCCTGGATCCGACCCGCCCCTTGCACACATCGGCTCAGTAGAGGGAACCGTCCATGTCGCCTCCTCCAACCATGCGCCGCGTCGTCGTGTCCGCCGGCAGCATCGATGTCGTCACAGCGCCGACGCCCCGGCCGGGCCCGCACGAGGCGCTAGTCAGGACGACGCTGGCGGGTATCTGCGGCTCCGACACGCACGCCGCGCAGGGCCGGCACCCGTTCATCTCCCTGCCCTATCACCCCGGTCACGAAGTAGTCGGTCTCGTAGCGGAAACCGGTGCAGATGTCACCTCCGTACGCCCGGGCCAGCGAGTAACAGTGGAGCCGACATTGCCTTGTTGGCAGTGCAAGATGTGCCGCACGGACCGATCCAACCTCTGCGAACGTCTGCAATTCTTCGGATGCGGATGGCAACAAGGCGGAATGGCGAACTACTTCACCGTCCCGGCTAACCGCCTACACGCCATCCCGGACGAACTCGACGACGTCACCGCTGCGCTGATCGAACCGTTGTCAACACCAGTACACGCGGTGCGCACGGCTGGTGACGTCGCCGGGAAAGCGATCGCCGTCATCGGCGCCGGCACCATTGGCCTCCTCTTGGTCGCGGTCCTACGCGCCCGCAACGCTCGCCGCATTGTCGTGACCGACATGCTTCCGTCCAAGCGAAACCGAGCCCTGACCCTCGGCGCGGATGCAGTTGTCGACGCAGCATCCGCCGACATCGAGCAACAGATACGGACGGCCTTGGCTGAAAGTGCCGACATCGTCTTCGACTGCGTTGCCGTCGAACCAACCGTGCGAACCTCAGTACGCCTGGCGAGCAAAGGAGGAACTGTCGTCATCGTCGGCGTCCCATCGCGGGATGTCACGGTGCCGCTGCCAATCATCCAAGACCACCAGATCCGCATCCAGGGCAGCGCCACGTACCTGGCACAGGACTACGACGAATCGATCAACCTCCTACGCGACGGCAAGATTCGGACAGCCGACATCGTGACCGCTACCCGCCCGCTCGACGCCGTTGCCGAGGCATTTCACCTGTCCTCCTCTGGCGAAGAAGTCAAAGTCCTCCTCACCATCGGCGACAGTGGCACTCCTACCTGAGACGGCCGATCGGGTGGGTCGTTAGGGGTCGCGGCGATTGAGAACACAGCACCTCGTGACGTCAACCACGAATGACGAAAGCCCCTGCGGCGCGCGGCAATCTAACACATGCGACAACGTCTCGGAGGGCGCCGCATCAAGGTGAGTAAACGACGTCGACCCAGTAGTTCGATGCGTTGAAGCTGTTCGACGGGAAGGCATTCCCCGAGCCGTAGGCGTAGACGCCGCCGCTGGCCGACGCCGTCAGCGGCCCATTCGTCACCGCCGAGGACAGTCCGCTCGACGTGAACGCGTAATGCCCAGCATCGGTGTGGTAGGAGACCACATAGGTGGTGTTGGCCGTGATTGTCACCGGGCTGGCGAAGTCCAGTTCCTGCCAGCCGCTGGCCGTCTCGTTGCCGAAGGTTCCGGTGGCAAGCATCGTCCCACTGGAGGTCCACAGGCTCCCGATGTGGGTGCCGGTGTTAGCGGATTCTTTGTAGAAGCGGACGCCGATGATCTTCCCGCTGCTGCTGGCCTGGAAACGCAGGCCTAGGTTGACCGCCGTGGTATCGGTCGCGTCCACCGCCCCCGACGGTGCCGCGTTCTGCCAGACGCTGCACGGGCACTGCGAGGCCGCGCCGGTGGTGAAAGTCCAGGCGAAGGGGCTGGTCATCGGTGTGCCGGACGCATTCTGCGCCCCGGACACCGTCGCGGTGTAGGTCGTATTAGCCGTCAGCGAGCTCGTCGGCGTGAACGTCGCCACGGTGTTGCCGGCGTTAAAGCTCACGGCGCCCGCAACCGCGCTGCCACCGGAATCCTTGACTGTGAACGACACCGTGTTCGGCACCACCGCCTGGGAGAACGTCGCCGTCGGCGTGACCGAGACCGGGTTGCCCGTCGACCCGTTGGTCGGCGTAACGGCCGTTACCGTCGGCGGCGGCGTGGGTCCCGATTGCGTGTACACCACGTCGACCCAGTAGTTGGATGCGTTGAAGCTGGCCGACGGGAAGGCGTTCGCCGCGCCGTACCCATAGACGCCTCCGCTGGCCAGCGCCGTCAATGGCCCGTTCGTCACCGCCGCCGCGAGCCCGTTCGGAGTGATCGCATAGTGCCCGGCATTGGTGTGATAGGAGACCACATAGGTGGTGTTCGCCGTGATCATCACCGGGGTGGAGAAGTCGAGCTCCTGCCAGCCGTTGCCGGTCTCGTTGCTGAATGTGCCGCTGGCAAGCAGCGTCCCGGTGGAACTCCACAGGTTGCCAATATGCGTCCCCGTGTTGTCCGCGTACTTGTAGAACCGGACACCAGCGAGGTACCCATCGCTGCTGGCCTGGAACTTCAGGCCCAGGTTGACCGCGGTGGTGTCGGTCGCATCCGCCGCACCAGTAGGTGTTCCGTTTTGCCAGACGCTGCCCACAATGTTCGTGTTGGGTGTCACCGCGTTGGACGGTGCGGATTCCGGTCCCGTGCCAGCCGGGTTGGACGCGGTGACTGTGAATGTGTAGGTCGCGCCATTGGTCAGGCCGGACACGAGGGCAGAGGTCGGCGCTGGGTTCCCGGTGACTGTGGTCGGGCTCTGGGCGGTCGATCCGATGTAGGGCGTGATCTTGTACGCCGTTGCCGGATCACCCGTCGTCGGAGCCGACCAGGTCAGACTCGCCGAGGCGTAGCCGGCGGTCGCCTTGATGTTGCCGACCTGGCCGGGCGGCGTGGTGAAGGTCTGCGTTGTAAAGACCGGGTCGACCCAGTAGTTCGAAGCATTGGAGGAGCTGGTCGGGAAGATGCTGGTGCTGGAGAAGGAGTAGACACCGTTGACGACGCCGTTCGAATTGCGGAGCGCGTGCAGGGGCGGGCTGTCCACATCGGTGATGGTGGGTGCCGGCCCCAACGGGGGGGTCGCGTAGAAGTACGAGACGTTCTGCGAATAGTGGCCGTTTGGCGCGAAGTAGGACGCGATGTAGGTGGTGTTCTTGTTCAGCGACACCGGCTGCGCGAAGTTGACCTGTTGCCAGCCCGACGCGGACTCACCGGTAAACGTCGCACTCGCGAGCAGTTGGCCGTTTGCGGTCCATAGGTTGCCGACATGCGTTCCGGTGTTGGTACTGGCCTTGTAGAAGCGGATTCCGGTGACAACACCGAAGGTGTCGACCTGGAACTTGACCCCCACCTCGATCGACGAAGCGTCACCCGAATCGACGGTCTTTGGCGCAGTCGCGGATCCCCAGATCGAGCAGGGGCAGCTCATGTTGACCGTCTTGCCCAGCGACGGGCTCTCCAGGTTGCCGCTGTCATCAACCGCCCGCGACTTGATCGTCGCCGAAGGACTGCCATGCGCGACCCACGAATAACTCCAGGTGACCGCGGTACCCGGGTTGGACATCGTGGTGACCGGATGCCAGGTCGTGCCACCATCGGTCGACACCTCGACACCGGTGACCACGCCGCCGCCGGCGTCGGTCGCAGACCCGCTAATGGTCACGGCTGAACCGTTGGTCAGGTTGGCGCCCGCAGCCGGCGACGTGATCGTTGACGTCGGCGCGGTCGCATCCGTCGACGCCGTGGCCGCGGTCAACCCCGACATCAACGTCGTCGGCTGCACCCCCATGTCGGCGAACAAATTCACCGTGGCCTGCTGCATGTTCTGATCAGTCGGGTTCGAGGTGCCCCCGTTGTCCAAACCCCACGCCCACTGCACGGTCCCGGCGCCGAACACCAGCGCACCACTCGGCGCCCGGTAGAGCGTCAGGTGATGAGTGGCGGTGCTATTGAGCTGGGTGGTACCGCCGAAGTCGGTGAAGTCCTCCGCGCTGTTGCTGGTGGTCGAGGACATGTCCATCAACCCGGCGGGTCGCGACCCGTTGTCGGCGTCGACATCCCATTCGTAGCCGAGCGTGCCGACGCCCTGGTCCAGCGTGATGGACTGACCGGTGCCCAGGTTGGCCACCTGGGTGCCGCGCCAGAACCGCAGCTTGCCGTATTGCGCCGGTACGGTGATGTCCGTCGTGCCGGAGTTGACGACGAACAACTGCCCGGTCAACGCGTTCTGCGGCCGGCCGCCATCCGCTGGCGGACTGAACCGCGGATCCATCCAGCTGCCGGTCCAGGTGGGCGGGTCTTGCGGGTCAACGGTAGCGTTGTAATGCGTTTCCTTGTAGGTCACCAGCGTCCGGTTCGCCGTGTTCGAGCCGTCGATGCTGGGTTCCAGGCGCGTCTTCCAGAACACCTCGTTGCCGCTGAAGAACGCCAGGTTCACCCCAGCGTCGCGGGCCGCCTCCACGTTCGCGCGCTGCTGGCCGGTCCAGTACTCGTCATGCGCCGACGAAAGAAACATCTTGTGGTTGAGCAGCAGCGAACCGCTGGTGGCGGTATCCAGGCCACTTATGTAGCTCAGGTCGTATCCGTTTCGCTCCAGGAAGCGGATCATGTCGTACTCGGCGTACATGAACCAGCTCCGGCCGCTGTCGTCCTCCGCGGTGTGGAAGGGGCGGTTGTAGGACACCTTCGAGGCACCCTTGTAGGCCGTGGGGCTTCCGGGCGGGCAGTTGATCGTGCAGGTGTAGAGGCTGTTGCCGCCGTAGGTGTTATAGGCCTGCCACGTCTCATCCGAGGTCTGGACCACGATGTCGGATTGGCTCGCGTCGTTCCGATCGACGCGTTGGCGCGGACGCCCTCGAGCTCTGAAAGCGATCAACACCGCGCGCGTCGCCGCACGGGCGAGAGTGTGGACTCTGGCTGGTGAGCACGCACCCGATCACGGTGTTTATGCCGACCGTCCGTTGATCATCGACCTCGACGCCACGCTGATCACCGCGCACTCGGACAAGGAGCACGCGGCGCCGACGTTCAGGCGCTGGTTCGGGTTCCACCCGTTGTGGGCGTTCGTCGATCACGGCGCCGACGGGACCGGTGAGCCGCTCAGTTTCCTGCTGCGCAAGGGAAACGCCGGCTCCAACACCGCCGCTGATCACATCACCGTCGTGAAGGCCGCGCTCGCGCAGTTGCCGGGTTACCGGTTCGGGAGGCGACCTGGCCGCACGGTGTTGATCCGCGCCGACGGAGCCGGGTGCACCCACGAGTTCCTGAACTGGACGGTGTCGCAGCGGCTGTCGTACTCGGTCGGGTTCACTCTGCCCGACACCTTCGCGCAGACACTCACGACGATGCCGAAGCACGGCTGGACGCCGGCTTACGACGGTGACGGGCAGGTCCGTGACGGCGCGTGGGTCGCCGACGTCACCGGCCTACTCGACCTGAAGTCCTGGCCGGTCGGGATGCGGGTGATCGTGCGCAAGGAACGCCCACACCCCGGCGCCCACTGCGCATCACCGACCCGGACGGTATGCGGGTCACCGCATTCGCCACCAACACGACCTGGGTCAGCTGCCGACCTCGAACTGCGTCACGCCGCCGGCCCGCTGCGAGGACCGCATCCGCATCGCCAAGGACACCGCCTGACCAACCTGCCGCTGCCGACTCACCCAGAACCAGATCTGGTGCGGATCGTCGCCCTCGCCGTCGAGCTCACCGCCTGGCTGCAGATGCTCACCCTCGCCGGTCACGACGCACGCCGCTGGGAACCTAAACGCCTACGACTACGGCTATTCAGCATCGCCGCCGCCTGACCAACACGCCGGACCCGCGCTGCACTTCGCGCACAAGGCTGATACGGCACATAGATCAGCCTATCGAGACGCGAATCCCGTCTCCGACGGTCTCGAAGCGGACGTCGGCCAGCGAGTCCACGACCGCGTCCGCGACGAGCGCCGTACGTTCTGTTGTCGTAGCCAGCGCGATCGTCGCGCACCCGGCCGCTGTGGCGGCTACCAGCCCGCTGGGTGCGTCCTCGACGACAAGACACAATCCGGGGTCGACCCCGAGGCGGTGCGCGGCCAGTAAGTATCCCTCGGGGTCCGGCTTGCCGTGCGTGATTTGGTCGACAGTGATCACGACGTTCGGTGCGGCAATACCAGCAACGCTGATGCGCGCGTCGGCAAGTTCCGAGGTGCATGACGTTACGATGGCGGCCCGTTCCGGCCCAACGATCGCCAACGCCTCTGTGGCGCCGGGAAGGGCGATGATTCCTTCGGTGTCGGACACCTCGAGCTGTTCCATGCGGGCGACGCCGGCCTCGATCCGATCCGCCGGCAGGTATCGCGAAACGCCGGTGCGGGCGGGCAGGCCGTGTTCGAGCACAGCCGGAAGGCGTACGCCGAACTCGGCGGCCCACCGCCGCCAGCAGCGTTCGACCGCGGCGGTCGAGTCGACGAGCGTGCCGTCGAGGTCGAACACGACGGCCGCGAACATCTGGGAGGACAGTGTCGACGATTTCGCTGGCGGTGCGGCGGGCGGCGGTGTGGTCAACGGCTGCGGTATCCGCTGTTGATCAGCCGGCTGAAGATCTCGATCGTAGACACGCTAGTGATGGTATCGAGGGCAGCTGCGACGAGCCGTATGCGGACACTAGACGGATCCTTTGACGCGTTGGCGAGCGTCCTGGGCGAGTCTGGTCAGCGCCGGCCGATCGCTGAACACATTGATGAGCTGACACCCCGCGCCGACGTATCGGTTGACCTCAGTCGCCATGGGGTCGTGAACGCCGACTGGCACACTTCGCGTCCGACACTCGTTGAGGACATGGCTAATCGCCGAATCGAACGTCCGGTCGGCATGGGTTGGGGTACAGCCGAGCGACAAGGACAGATCCGCCGGGCCGACATAGATCCCATCGATCCCTGGTAGGCCCAGCGTCCGTGGCAATGTCTGCATCGCATTTCTCGACTCGACCATGACGAAGCAAAGCGGGTCGATATTGTCAGCCTGCAAGCGGCCAATTGAACGATCCCCATCGGGTGGGTACCTGACCGCCCGGACCACTGCCGCCGCAGCGACATCATCATCCACATTCGGCACGATGACCCCCTGCGCCCCGAGGTCCAGGGCGCGCCCGACGTCGGCGAACGTTCCTGACCGCGCTCGCGCAATGGGCACAGCGCCGGTCAGCGCAATCGACGCACACAATCCCGGAAGGAACGCCTCGGTGGCCGCGCCATGCTGCAGATCGATGACCACATAGTCGAACCCGGCCGATGCGACAGCGGCGACCATCGCGACGTCAGAAGACGACGTCCAAACACCAAACAGCGGTTCTTTCCGACGAAGGCGTTCGCGAACAGTTGATGCAGCCAAGGGGAAATCTCCCAACGCACGAGTGGACCCGTCATGCGTGACCGTACGTCTCATCGCTAGTCCGGTGCACCCCGCCGCTCCGCCCACAACATCAGGTGCCGGCTGTCGACCCGCATATGGGTCCGGATCCACCGGAGTGGCTCAGCTCTGCGATTCGATAGGCAATAGGCCGCGGTCGACAGCTTGCAGCAGTCTTTGGTGATCACGTTCAGTCTGGTCCGCATAGGCCTGGGCGAACCGGCGAATCGCCCGGTCGAGCTTGTCGGACTTGCCCACGTACCCGGCGATCATCGACGCACCGGTGGTTCGAGCGTGGCCCTTGGCGAGCAAGCGGCCGCAAATGCCCACGTAGTCGGTAAGCGCGTCACTGTTGAGGGCGTCGAGCGCGATGCTGCCTTTCATGTTGCGGAACTGCCGGACGTAGTATTGGCGCCCGGCGACGGTGGTCCAGCCGAGCAGCGGATCGGACACGGTTTGCAGCCGTTGCTGGTATTCGACAACGCGTTGTCCCTGGTGGGCGTGCCAGGCGGTATCGCCATGCACGTAGCGGGCGATGACGGAGCGACGGGCTTGTTTGAGCTGCAAGAAAACGACGTCTTCGCTGCTGCTGCCCTCGCACAACACGACATATGCGCGGAGGCCGACGCTGCCCACCCCAACGACTTTGTGGGCGATATCGACAATGGTGTAGCCGCCGAGAACCTGACGCCACTGCGGGGAGAGGGTGTCGAGATAGTCGTCAAGCGCGGCGGCGAGCAGGTCGGCGTCCCGATCGCCGACCCGCGTAATGAGAGGCGGTTCCTCAACGATGCGTCGCCCGTGCGCGCCCGTCTCGGTGAAGCGTGGCAGCGCCCGGTCACTAACGCGACTCCGCGCGCGGATAGCGGCCCGGTCGATTTCGGCGAGCAGTGTTGGCTCGGCTGCGGTGGCGCGAAGCCGATTCATGTCGAGTCGATCGTAAGTTCGGGTGAGCAGCGGCTGGCTCGCCAGCCATCGGACGTGCTTGCGATACGTGGCCGACAGTTGGGTGACCGCAGTGGCACACTCCGCTTCGGTGAGACTGTTCTGTCGGCCGGCCACCCACACGCTCGCGGCAAGCCGGCGCAGGTCCCATTCCCACCCACCCGGGTGTGCTTCATCGAAATCGTTGAGGTCGATGACCAGGTCCAGCTCGGGAGAGGCGTAGAAGCCGAAGTTGCCGAGATGAGCGTCGCCGCAAATGACCGGTTGGATGCCGGTGGCGGGCAGCCGGGCGAGGTCTTCGGCCATGACCACTGCGGCGCCGCGCAGGAAGCCGTACGGGGAAGCGGCCATCCGGGCAACTCGGATCGGGATGAGCCGTTCGAGTCGTCCCTCGTGGGAGTCGATGATCTGGGCAACGATGTCCGGCCGCCCGGGTGGCGGAATCCAGTCGCCCAATGACGAGCGTGGGACGTC
Source organism: uncultured Actinomycetota bacterium (assembly GCA_963809815.1). Lineage (GTDB taxonomy): Bacteria > Actinomycetota > Actinomycetes > Mycobacteriales > Jatrophihabitantaceae > CAVVJA01. Next base: position 97,258 of record CAWELM010000024.1, on the reverse strand, counting down.
GTGGCGTAAGCGTCGACCGAGGGCGAATCGCTCGGCTCGGGAACTGGGCCGGGTGCGCAGCGACGCGAAGCCAGCCGGGTCAGGGAATACGCCGCTCCGCTCGGCCGAGTCGCCGCTCATCGGCGGATGGTCTCGATCATCGGATGTACCTGTCGTTGAGCTGCGCGTATTTCGGGTCGCCGGGACACTGTAGCCGGGTTCGTTGGACCAACAGACGCGCCGATCAGCTAGCGGGACACCAGGGCGGCGAGATGGCCCAGACTGGTCGCATGGATCGTGACCGCGACCCGGCCGGGCGCCCGCGTAATGCGCGACCCCGGGACGAACTCGGTCGCCCGCTGCCCTATGGCACGCAAGGGGTGCCACGACAACCCGAGGGCGAGGTGCGGACGCCAGAGCAGACGCTGGACGAGGCCCAGCGATTGTTCGATTCCGGGCGGCCGTTCCATGCCCACGAGGTGTTCGAAGATGCGTGGAAGGCAGCCCGTGAAGCGGACGACGCCGACCTGTGGAAGGGTCTCGCGCAGCTTGCCGTCGGTTGTACCCATCGGCTGCGCGGCAACACCGAAGGCGCCGACCGGCTGCTTCGACGTGCGGACGCCGCATTGGCCCCATACGCCAGCACGTCACCGTACGACATCGACGTCGCCCGGCTGCGAGCGTGGGCCCAGCAACCGCAAGGAACCTTGCCCGGGCTGCGCAAGGTCCACCCGAACGACCCACCCGGCAAGCGATCCTGACTCCTAGTGTGCCGCGGGCTCGGCAGACCGAGTGGAGGCGCCGGATATGTCGAGGAATTCGAAGGAGATCGCCATCATGATTCCGGCAGGAAGTGACGGACGAGGCCGGGCGAGACGTGCGGCCGGAAGCGGCAAGCAATGTCTCTCGCGAGCCAGACGCGGCCCGCTTAGGCGCGGGCAGCTCGACCATGGGGCAGGGAGGGATCGAGGGAGGTGTCGGGATGGTCGCTGCAGGTGATTATCGATTCGGCGCGGACACAGGTCGATTGCTGATCCGTACCTATCGCACGGGCCTCGGCTCGCGGGCGGGGCACGACCTCACCATCGAGGTGACGATGTGGCATGGGACCGCGGCGGTCGGCGCAGATGCGTCCGCTTCCTCTGTCGCGCTGCGAATCGACGCCGATTCGTTCGAGATACGCCAAGGGCGCGGCGGTATTAAGCCCTTCACGGACGCTGACCGCGCCGATATCCGCAAGACGATCCAGGGCTTGCTCGACACGGCCCGCTATCCGTCCATAACCTTCGAGTCTGCTGGGCTCCGTGGAGATGCAGCCAGACCTGTCGGTCGAGGGAGACCTCACCATTCGTACCGCCATCCACCCCGTTCGGGTGCGCGGCAGCATCGACGAATCATCTGGTAAACCGCAGTTGCGAGCTACCGCCCAAGTGGTGCAGAGCGAGTGGGGAATCAAGCCGTATTCGGCATTCTTCGGCGCGCTGAAATTACGCGACACGGTCGACATCGACGTCGACGCCACCCTCGTGCCGATCGACTAACCAGGCTTGCAGCCGCCAATCCCCGCCAGCCATCCACCTCGCAGGGGGACGCACCGGATGTTTCGAAACGCTGACCCCTTCCGCGAAGCGGATAAGTCGGGGAGCATGATCCAAAAGAATCGAGGAGGGTGGGATTCATGTTCGTCGCCACGTATCCCGCGCGGGTGGACGCGAGAGTCAATTTGGATATCAGCCGGTGGCTGTCACGCGTATATTGGCCGCTCGCTCGTGGGATCTTCCCGGTTGGCCCGACTGTCGCTCTAGCTGAGACGCCACCTCCTCCGCAGGGCCGGCCCGAATCTGAACCGACAGAACCGGTGCCGCCGCCTTCGCAGTCCGCCGCCCCCCCACCCGCGCCGCGAGCCCCGTCGCCCGCGGCGGCGCAGTCTTCGCCTTCTGCGCCGGTCCCGCCACCTTCGTCGCCGGCACCCCAACCTACTGATGCGGAGTCGTCGCCGACCGGACCGCCTCCCTCCCCGCCGACCAAACGTCGGGGGTGGACGGGCGGACGGGTGGTGTTGCTGATCCTCGGCTGCGTGCTCGGACTGATCGCGCTCGGGATACTCGCCGCCGCCGGGGCGGCGACATGGGCGACCAGTAGCCAGCGTGATTCCGCCGGCTTCCTGAACAGCGATACCCACAGGTTCACCACGCCGACATACGCCATTACGAGTGGCGGCATCGACCTGGGCACCGGCACCCACTGGCTAACCCCGGCTGACATCTTCGGCAAGGTACGAATCCGCGCGACGGCGACCAATCCAACGGCTGGCGTTTTCATCGGCGTCGGACCGCAGGCGGCGGTCGACAACTACCTGGCCGGAGTCGGCCACGAGGTCGTGACGAACTGGGCGAACGGGGACACCGAGACCCGCCTCGAGCCCGGGAGCGGCCGGGGACCGCAGAGTGCTCCAGGCGGCGCGGCGATCTGGACAGCGCAAGCCTCCGGTCGGGGAGCCCAGACGCTGAGCTGGCGTCCGGAGAGCGGTCAGTGGGAGGTCGTGGTGATGAACCAGGACGGTGCCGCGGGGGTGTCCGTCATCGCGGACGCCGGTGCCACCGTCCCGGACCTCGCTTGGTTAGCGGTCATCCTGTGGGTCATAGGCGGGCTGCTGCTGGCCGGCGCGGTCGCCCTCGTTGTCGTCCCGGTGGTACGTGCCAGCCGGTAAGCCGTAGCCACTCCTCCCAATCGCCACCAGGACGGTCGTGATTTCGGCGATTGCGGCGCGGCACTGTGGTCATGTCGATACTCGCTGATTGACTCTGCTTGTGAGCGCTCCCGCCTCACCCGCCTCATCCGCGCCTACTCATGTACGGGCGGAGAAGGTGCTCATCACAATGGTTGTCGTTGGCGTTCCCGCGGGAATTCTGACCGGCCTCTTCGCCGGATGGGGATATGCGCCAGTCGTCGGTTGGAGCGCGGCTGCGCTGACGTTCTGCTTAGTCGTCTGGATGCTTACGAGAGGCCGCGACGCCGCTGAAACCGCAGCTATGGCGACCCGCGATGACCCCTCACCGACGGTAACCGAGCTCCTCGTACTGATTGCGAACTTGATGAGCCTAGTCGCAGTCGGATTCGTGCTGGTCCAAGCGAGCTCGGCGAGTGGAGCTAAACAAGCGCTTCTTGCCGCATCGGCCGTCGTGAGTGTGGCGGCGTCCTGGGCGGTCGTGCATACCCTCTACATGTTGCGATACGCGGTGCTCTATTACTCCGGAACCGTCGGAGGCATTGACTTCAATCAAGACGAACTGCCGAGATTCATGGACTTCGCCTACGTCGCATTCACCATCGGCATGACCTACCAAGTCTCGGATACCACCTTGCGAAGCAGTCAGATTCGGCTGGCAGCGCTCCGGCATGGTTTACAGTCGTTCATCTTCGGCTCGTTGATCCTCGCGACCACGGTCAACCTCGTCGCCGGGCTGGCTCGCTAGCGTCACTACGCCGTCTAAATGATCATTCCACAGCGGGCAGTGGAGGCGGCGACCGGGTCAGGACGTGGATTTCTAACGGAGCGTGCTGAATCCCTCCTAGTGGCCGGACCACAGCGACGGAGAACCCCCCGACGGCCCAAAAAGGAGTCCGGGCTGATACCCACGCAGCGTTAGCATCACACGGGAAGGCACCGCCTACCAAGATCACGGTCGTGGTGTGGGCCCCCGGCAAGTGGCCACGGCTGGAGATCTGGACCTCGGCCGCGATCACATCCGTCCCCCGGAGAAATGCCGGCCCATGCTCGACCACCAACGGAGGTGACTGGTGACCGGTCCTGTTCGCACGATGTACGCGATGCGGGCCGCCGGCCCGGACCCGGCTCGCCTGACCGGCGAGCGGATCCCGGTGCCGGAGCCGGGGACGGGCGAAGTGCTGGTTGAGGTTCATGCCACTGCAGTGACGGCAGACGAGCTCACCTGGTCGGACACGTGGCCTGTCATTCCTTGCCACGACATGTCCGGTGTAGTGGTCGCATCCGGCGGCGGGGTAACCGACTGGCCCCCCGGCGCGGAGATCTATGGCCTGATTGGGTTTGACCGGCCCGGCGCGGCCGCGGAATACGTTACGGTTCCGGCCGCGGACCTGGCGGCGCGGCCCGTCGCGGCGAACCCCGAAGAGGCGGCTGCGCTCCCCCTCGGCGCGCTCACCGCCTGGCAGGCTCTGCACGACCACGCCCAGCTGCAGCCAGGCCAGCACGTCCTGGTTCACGGCGGGGCAGGCGGGGTCGGCGCCTACGCAGTCCAGCTCGCCGCCGCACACGGCGCCCGGGTGACCGCGACCGCGTCAGCTCGGCACCGCGATTTCGTGGCCGGGCTCGGCGCGGCCGAGGTCATCGACTATTCCGACCGGTTCGAGGACCAGGTCGGCGATGTCGACGTGGTCATCGACCCAGTGGGCGGTGACGTACTAGCCCGATCCTGGCCGGTGCTGCGCCAAGGCGGAATCCTCGTCGCGATCGCAGACGAACCCGACGTAGCTCAAGGCGGCCGTGGCGACGTGCGCGCCACTTATTTCGTCGTCAGACCCGACGGCAGCCAGCTGCGGGAACTGGCCGCCCTCGTCGATCACCACCAGCTCCGCCCCGCCGTCGCCCTCACCTTCGAACTCGGCGACCTACCCGCAGCCTTCCGCGCCCAACAGCAGCGCCCCCGTCCGCCCGGCAAAGTGGTTGTTCGCGTCGACCGCACGGCACACGCGCAGTAAGGCGATCAAGCGACAAGCAGCGCTGCACAGGACTAAAACGACGCCGAAGCGATCGGGCCGACAAAGTGACTAGCTTGTCGGCGACTCCGGCGCCGCCGGCGTCTCGGTCTTCGGCGGAGCGGTCGCTGACATGTCGGATGCCGATCCTTTCTCCTGCTCACCGGTCGTGGCGTGCGGCGCAATCTTGTGTTGATACTTGGAGACGCTCTCTTGGGCCTTGGACAGACCCTTTTGCAGCATGTCGAGGTAGGACGATGTCAGCTGCTTACGGCGCTCCTGATCCTTGACCGCGTCGAGCGCCTTCTCGAACTCGGCCGAGATCTGGGCGAACTGGTGCTTGGCAACCTCGAGAAAGTCCGGCTTCTTGTGAGGGTGGTCTGACATGATCTCGGCTCCCTTCGGGCAGTCCCTATGGGCAGCCTAGTCGCATGCCCTGATCACGCCCGCGCGCGAGCCCGTCGGGCGACTCGGCGTGCTTGGCGGAGCGGAGCCGGGGTCCGCATTTGACCTTTGCCGGCAAGTACGACGGTCAGCGCGGTGCTGGGATCCGTTCGCCAGCCGGCGTGTACAGCGATGGGTCGCGTGCCGGCACGAGAACGCAGCCAGAAACCGACGGTGCTCTGGCCGTCGAGCAGCGGTGCGACTGCGTCCGTCCTGTCTTCGGGCCAGGCACCGCTTGCCACAAGTGGCCGGTGAGTGACCCCGATGGTGGGTACGCCGAGCACCGCGCCCAGATGCACGGCAAGCCCGGCGTGCCGTGGGTGATCGCGGCCGGTCGCATCGACGAGCAACACATCGAAACCGTGGCCCAAGTGGCCCACCACCTCGCCCAGCAGCGGCCCGATTCGCAGCGCGAGCAGGCCCGGGATGTAGCCGGAGGCCGCATGTCCGTACACGAGCGCACGTTCGGTCAGCCGCCCACCGAACATCGTCACCGCGGCGGCCCAAGCGGGATCACCCGCCGACCCGGTACCCGTAACGCCCCGCGCGAAACACACCCACGCTGCGGCGACATGCAGCGCGTCGAGATCGACCGGACGCCATGGCGGCGGGTCCGCTCGATCAAGCCCTCGTTGCGCATCGATCAACTCCTCGGCCGTCTTCGGCCATGGCTGCCCACCGCTCACCGCTGCCTCGCCAGCTCATGCGACCGCAAGGTCCATCCACGCCTCAGATAACGCGGACCCGAGACCGCCCTCTAGTTTCGCCAGTCTCGTCGAACAATCCGGCCTATACGAAGACGCTGGCCAAGCTCACCGCGACTGCACCCCTCTGTGCAGGCGCCGTGGTCACCGAACCGTTCAGCCGAGGGCGGCGGCGACGCGGCGGTGCGCCTCCCAGATCTCCTCCGGCAGGCTGTCGAACTGGGCCAGGTACTCCTCGCGGTTTGCGATCTCCTGCCGCCACCGGCCGATGTCGATGGTGAGCAGCCGCTCGAGATCAGCGGGTGCGACGTCGCAGCCCTCGAGGTTGAGTTCCTCGATGGTGGGCAAGATGCCGACCGGTGTCTGCGTCCCGGTGACCTCGCCGTTCTTCAGCTGTATCAGCCAGAGCAGCGGGCGCAGGTTGTCCCGGTAGCCCGGCCAGCGGAAGTGACCGTCGTGCGGGTCGCGCTGGAACCAGTTGACATGGGCGAAGATCGGTTTCTCCGAAGCGGCACCGATGATCTTCAGCCACTGCGCCGCGTACGCACCCTCGGGATACGACATGAAAGGACGCATTGACATCGGGTCGTAGCGAAGCTTGCCTTCGACGCCCTCGGCGGCGAACGTCGCTTCGGCGCCGAGGGTCAAGCCGTCGTAGACGCCCTCGGTGGAGTCGGCGATGGCGCGGATCAGCGGTTCACGATCGCGGGTACGGCCGCCGAAGATGATGGCATCGACCGGCACGCCCTTCGAGTTCGCGACATCGGCGGCCACGTTGGGCACATTCGCCAGCGTCGTCGTGAACCGGCTGTTCGGATGCGCCCACGGTTCGCCGGCCTGATCCGGGTCACGTTCGGAGATGAGTGCGCCCATCCAATCGCACCAGCCGGTGGTGTCGGCCGGAGGCTGCGGCGTCCGCCCTTCCCACCACACCTCGGCGGTGAGCTCGTTGTACGCGACGTTCGTGAACAGCGTCCCCGTACCCGGCCCGACCGCGGCCATCGCGGTCGGGTTCGTCACCTCGTTCGTGTCCTTCGCCACGCCAAAGACCCCGAACTCAGGGTTAATCGCATAGATCCTCCCGTCGTCCGGGTCGACCCGAAGCCACGCGATGTCGTCGCCATAGAACTCGACCTGGTAGCGCCCGCCGAGAGCGTCAGGTGGCAGCATCATCGCGAGGTTCGTCTTGCCCGAGGCGCTCGGAAATCCGCCGCAGATGTGGTAGCGACGTCCTGTCAGCTTGTCCGCGATACCAAGGAGCATGAACTGCTCAGCGAGGAACTCGCCCGACACCCAGCCGTCGTACGCAGCCTGGCGCAGACCGTGCGCGATCTTCCCGAGCAGGGCGTTGCCGCCGTAAGACGAGCCAAAGTGCAGGATTGTCCGCTCGTCGGCAACCGTCACGAAGTAGCGTTGATCGTCCGCTGTCCCCTGCCCGAGGTTGGCCAGGTCACCCGTGACGTGGACGGCGCGAACAAAGCTGTTCGGGTCGGCGAGGTCGTTGACGTACTCCGGCCCCACTCGCGCCATGCGGATCATGTGGAGCACGACCGTGCGGTGGTCGGTGAGCTCCACACCGGCGGCGAACCGCTCGAGCGGGGATCCCGGCGGGGCCATCAGATAAGGCACCACGTACATCGTTTTGCCCTTGGACGCACCACGCATCCGCTCTTTGAGCAGGGGCACCATCTCGGCCGCCGGGCGCCAGTTGTTGTAGACGCCCGCGTCAGCCGGGTCGTTCGTCGCCACGACCGTGCGCTCTTCGGAGCGGGCGGTGTCCTTCGCGTAACTGCGCGAGTAGTAGAGCCGCTCGCCCGCGGGCAGGATCTCTCTGGCCTCAAGGGCCTCGCGGATCAGCCGGGCGTCGTCAGACGCCGACACCACCTCGACCCGCTCGGCGCCAGTGTGCTCGGCCCAGAAACGCACGTATGCCCGAACCGGCGCGTTCTTGAGCCCAGCCTCGTCGAGCGCCGCATCAACGTCACCGGGCAGGTCAGGCACCGAGGTGACCGTTTCTGGTGTTGTCGCAGGGCGTGACGCGGCCCGCCCAAGCGAAGCACGACGGCCCGCAGCTCCCCAACCAGGCGACGAGACGATCGGTCCGGTTCATGCAGGCCAACCTAGACGTAGTCGGGCCGGAAATGGCCACGGGTGATCCGGTCCCCCGCTTTCTGGTTCGCCTCCTGAGATCGCACCAGCGGCTCCCGACCAGCCCGAGTCGCTATCCGCTCTGATGACACCTGGCGGACCACCCGGGCTGTGACAGCTTTCGGCCTGGCGCGTCAGGCCTCTTCGGCCAGCAGGGCGGCAAACCGCTTGAGATAGAGCGGCCAGCCCGCGTCGCCGCCAAGACCATCCGTCAGACCTTCCCAGCCCTCACCGTGTCGCTCGAGGTTGCGGTGTTCGAGATCCACCCTGGTTCGATTGGCTGCTTCGGCGGTGAACCGCACCTCGACTTCGCTTGCCTGGGCCGGATCCACTTCGAGCTGCCAGTGCGGGCTGATGTCCCAGCCGAGGACGACTCGACGCGGTGGTTCGTAGGCGAGCACCCTCGCGAAGCGGCACTCGCTGCCGTCAACGCCGCGGTCGTAGAGATGCCCGCCAACCCGCGGCTCGAATACTGTTTCGGCGATCTCGACCCCGAGCAGGTTGTGCTCGCGCGGCTTGAAGCGCCCGAAATCCTCGGTGAAAACGCGGAACGCGCGCTCGATTGGCGCGTCGACGACGACCGAGGTCCGGATGTAGGTGCCTGCCGTCTGGGTGGTCATCTGTCCTCCTCAACTGGTTGCTCAACGGCGGTCTTGAAGGCTATGAGCGCGCTATTCCAAAAGCGCTCCAGATCAGTACGCAGGGTTCCCAGCCCACGCGTGTCGAGCTGGTAGATGCGGTGCTTGCCGGCGCGCCGGTCGATGACCAGGCCCGCGTCTTTCAGCACCTTGAGGTGTTGCGAGACCGCCGGGCGGCTCACGGGGAGCTCGTCCGCCAACTCGTTTACAGCCCGCGGGCGTTCGGCGAGGCGCTCGAAGATCGCTCGCCTGGTTGGATCTCCGAGGGCCGTCCATCCGCTGATCGAGTAAGTCTGCACTAACGCGTAAGCTAACACTTACGCGATGTGAGGGTCAACCGCCGTGTTGACGTCCAAGACCCCGAATCGCAGTTGAGTCCAAAGCGTGCGCGACCGTTTCTCGGGATACGCGACCAACGCAGGCTCGGGGAGGTAGACGCGGGTCCAAGGCTCCGCTGTTCGGAACCGAGTCCAGCCGGGATCGCCCGTGGCGACAAAGTCCAGGTGTTCAGCCCGGATGAGTTGCGACAGCCGCTCGACAGCCGCGACTGCGTCAGGACCGGCCGTCGTTACCTCGCCTACTAGGTCAGCGGTCCCTAACAGGAGCAGCGTGTCGAGGCCGTGCGAAGCACCACGTGGCCCGAATCCCCAAGACAGCTCGTAGAGCCACACCCCGGCTCCGCCCCGGTTCGCGGCTTCGGCGAGGTGCAGGGCGGGCATCCGGTACAGCCAGTCCGACAACGCCGTCTCGCGTAGCTGCATAGGAGTGGCCGACGGGTAGGCCGCCCGGTAGCGGGACGCGCCCGGCGTCGGTGACAGCCCATCGATCAGGGCGGCTACCTGCACGTCGTCGATGTCGGGAAGCCGGGCGGCGAGCAGGCTGTATTCGTCGCGGCTATGCCCGACCAGCAGCTCGATACCTCGGGCCGCGCCGCCGGCAAGTGCAGCCCACGGCGTCGACGCAAGAAGGTCACCGTCCAGCACAGGGGCAAAAGGCGTTGAGGAGTACGCCACCGGGCCCCATCGGTCGAAGCGCTGCAGAAGACGATGGGTGACGATGCTCGCGGCGGCGACCAGCTCGTCCGGCGCGACGTCGGCGATATCGGCCACATTGGGAGTACGGCCGAGCTCACGGCAGATCTCCGTCGAGACGTCGGCTGCGAGGTTGGTCGTGAAGTAGGTACCCGGGATGCTTTGCAGGATCGCGCGACGAAAGGTTCCGGCTGCTACCGGCATCGTGAGCAGGGCAGCGATCGAGCCAGCCCCAGCGGACTGGCCGAGCACAGTGACGTTGCTTGGATCGCCTCCAAAAGGTGCGATGTTGTCCTGCACCCAGCGCAGCGCGGCGACCTGATCGAGCAGAGCGCGGTTGTCCGGGGCTCCGCTGATGTGCCCGAAGCCTTCGAATCCGCTTCGATAGTTCGCGCTGACCAGCACCGCGCCGGCTGCGGCCACTGCTGCACCCGTCAGGTACGGGTCGGCGGAATCGCAGTTGAGATATCCGCCACCACTGATCCACACCACGACCGGGAGGTTGGCCCGGCCGGGATCAGGCGTCCACACGGCGAGGTTCAGCCAGTCGTCGCTTTCGGTCGCCCGGCCCGGCTGCGGCGGAGGCGGCCCGAAACGACCCGCATCCCGGACCCCCTGCCACGGCTCGGCCGGTTGGGGAGCGGCGAACCGACGCGGTCCGACCGGCGGGGCAGCAAACGCAACGCCGCGGTATGCCGCCACACCGTTTTCCCAGCGTCCTCGAACAATGCCGGTCGACATTTTCACGTCAGGCTTCATCGGCGGCATGAGTGCATCATCGGACGTCACCCGACCTTCACGATCTCCTGGTGCTCGTTTCCGCCATTCATCGAGCCACGCCTATGAGCCGGCCGCGCGACTCGTGGCAGATTTTCGCTTGCCGAGGACGGACCGGCAGGTAGGTTCAGGAAATGGAGATCATCAATCTGGGTGAGGCGGATGGGCTGCCGCCGGTGGATTGGGCCGCCATTGTCGAGAAGCTCGATGCCGGATCGGCGCCGGCTCCGGACGCGCCGAACTCCCGCACGACGTGGCTGTCCACTGTCAACGAGGACGGCCGCCCGCACATGACTGCGGTAGGCGCCCTCTGGGTGGACGGCACCTTCTGGTTCCAGACGGGCGCGGGTACCCGCAAGGGGCGCAACGTCGCGCGCGATCCGCGGTGTTCGGTCGCGGTGTCGATCCGCGACGCGGACGTCGTTGTCGAGGGTGACGCAACGCGGGTAACCGAGCCCGACGCAGTGGCGCGCATTGCAAAGGCGTGGGCGGACCAAGGTTGGCCGGCGGAGCCCGACGAGAGCGGGTCGGGCATCACTGCCCCGTTCAACGCACCGTCGCAAGGGCCGCCCCCGTGGAACGTGTATCGCATCGAGCCACGCTCGGCGACCGTGACCTTGGGGACGGAACCGGGCGGCCTGACGCGCTTCCGCTTCTGACCCTGTCCGAGCGTGACGATTGTCGCGCGAGAAACGCAGTCTCGCTTCGTGCCAGGTCCTACCCGTGCCGTGGTGCAGGGGTCGTCGGCTCAGATGTCACTTTGGTGATCATTTCGAGCGCTCCGCTCGCTTACGTTGCGACCCCCTCCGCGGCGGCGCAGCTGTGGCTGTGGGTGCGTCGGCCAAGGTTGTGAGCCACTGATCCATCAGGGCCCGCTCGGGCGCGGTGAGCGGTGTGTTTTCGACGGCGAGCTTGCCCTTCAGCGTCGCCGCTGCCGTTGCGATCGTCGGTGTGCCCGCCTCGCGTGCTGAGCGCTTGCCGGTCGGCCGGTCTGCGATGACCGTGACCGCGGCGATGACCGCCTCGCGGAGCTGCGTTGCGTAGGTCGGGTTGCCGAATAGGTCCGGGTCGGAGATCCCAGAAAGGGCGGCGCCCGTGACGGCGGACATGACCATGCGGGCACCCGTCTCCACCGACACCCGCAACTGGCCCCGGCTGGCGCCGAGCTCCAGCCGGTCGGACAGCATCTGGAACGCCTCGCGGAACGCGGCGCTGTTGGCGGAGACCGCGGGCGACCACATCAGCTTGTAGAAGTTCGGGTTCTCGCGGGCGAATTCGAGGTGGTTGTCCCAGCCGGCGCGGATGTCGTCGGCAACGTGCTCGTGCACGACTGCTGCCGCCGTTCGCTTGGTCTCGAGGAAGGCGGCCCAGCCGAAGTCGACAACGGCCGCGAGCAGCCCGTCCTTATCACCGAAGTAGTGGTAAAGCGTGGGCGCGGTCACGCCGGCCGCCTCGCACGCCGCCCGGGTCGAGATATCGGCGTCCGCGGAGCGCGCGAGTAGCTCGGCGGCCGCTTCGAGAATGCGGGTCTTGACGGTCATGCCACGAGGTTAGCAAACTTCTATAGCATTGCTATATCATGATGTATATCGTCGGTAGCCAACGACCGAAAGGAGGGGCGATGATCGTCATCACCACCCCCACCGGCCTCATCGGCCACCAGGTTCTCGACAACCTGCTCGACAGCGGCGAACCGCTGCGCGTGATCGCCCGCGAGCCATCGGCTCTCCCGGCCCGTGTCCGGGAACACGTCGACGTCATCGAGGGTTCACCCGGCGATGCCGCCGTCGCTGACGAGGCATTCGCCGGCGCCGGTGCCGTGTTCTGGCTGACGCCGCCCGATCCGCGGGCGCCCTCGGTTGACGCCGCGTTCGTCGGCTTCACCCGGCCCGCCGCCGAGGCGTTCACCCGGCACAGCGTCAAGCGCGTCGTCGGCGTCTCCGCGCTGGGCCGGGGAACCCCGTGGGCGGCACACGCCGGCTACGTTGCTGGCTCACTGGCGATGGACGACCTGATTGCCAGCACCGGTGTTGCCTACCGGGCGCTGACGAATCCGTCGTTCATGGACAACATCGTCCGCCAGGCCGAGGCGATCAAGAACCAGGGCCGGTTCTTCTCGCCGATCGACGGCGACCGCAAGCTGCCGGCCGTCGCCACCCGCGACACCGCTGCCGCAGCGTCGCGACTACTGCTCGACGAGAGCTGGGGCGGCGTCGACGAGGTTCCGTTGCTCGGGCCCGAAGATCTGTCCTTCAACGACATGGCCCAAATCATCTCCGACGTGCTCGGAAGAGAGGTTCGCTTCCAGCAGACCACGTTCGAGGACTACAAGGACAGGTTCGTCGGGTTCGGCCTGTCCGAGGCGATGGCGCAGGGCATGACCGACATGGCCGCAGCGAAGAACCAGGGCCTCGACAACACCATCCAGCGAACCCCGGAAAACACGACGCCGACAACCTTTCGCGAATGGTGCGAACAGGTCCTGAAGCCCGCCGTCTACGACCAGACGCCGACGATCTCGATGCGCCGACACTGATCAGCCCGCAACGAGTCGATCGTGGTTTTGAGAAGGCGTTCGGTGAGCGCGATGTCGAAGGGTCGGCCACGGAATCTTCGCGCCCAGTCGCCGTGGAGCTCGACGGCGATGAGGATCTCGAGCCCCTGCCGCGGGACTCAACCGGACCGGGCTTGGCTGCGACATCTAGGCCGCACTCATAACAACTCGTACGGACGTGCGCTTACGGCAGACTCAGAGCCATGCAGAAGGGACCACTCGACCTTCCGGCGGATGAGTTCGGTGTATTGGCGGCGCGGGTTGTTGAGGAGGCGACTCGGTACCTGAACCGGCTCGGCACCTCCCCCGTCCGCCCGGACTCGTCAGGCGCGGACACCCTGAAGTACTTCGCCGTCCCGCCGCCCGAGACCGGTCAGGGACCTGCCGTACTTGACGACCTGGCCGCGGTGGCCCGGCACAGCCGCGCCGGAAACGGGCGGTTCTTCGGCTACGTGATGGGCTCGGGCGAGGTGGTGGGCGCGTTGGGTGACCTGTTCGCCTCGGTGATCAACCAGAACGGCACCGCATGGCGGTCAGGCCCGGCGACCACCGTGATCGAGCGCACCGTCATCTCGTGGCTGGCGCAGGCGATCGGCTGCGACGGATTCGGCGGAATCTTTACCAGCGGTGGATCGCTTGCGAACTTGATGGGTCTGGCCATGGCGCGTGAGGCCAGGGTGCCGGCCAACCAGACGGGAGTAGCCGGCTCAAGCGTCGTGTATGCCTCCTCCGAAGCCCATATGTCGATCAGCAAAGCCGTCGCTCTGCTGGGCCTCGGCCGAGACAACCTTCGCCTCCTCCCGGCCGACAACGGCTTCCGGCTGAGCCCCACCGCGCTACGCAAGGCAGTCACAGCCGATCGAGAAGCGGGCCGGACGCCGCTCGCCGTCGTCGCCTGCGCCGGCACGACCGTTACCGGAGCGGTGGACCCACTCGCCCAGCTTGTCGCCGTGGCCAGGGACGAGGATCTTTGGGTTCACGTCGACGGCGCTTACGGCCTGCCCGCGGCGATGGTCGAGCCCGATGCATTTGCCGGAATCGCCGACGTCGACTCGCTGTCCATGGACGCCCACAAATGGCTCTATCAGCCGCTGGACTGCGGCGTCTTGCTTTACCGAAACCCGGCCGCCGCACGGCAGGCATTCGCCTTCACCGACGACTACGCTGCCGCGCTGAGTGACGACCCGGTTGAGGGCGATGTCCTGTTCGAAGAGACCATCGAACTGTCACGACGGATCCGGGCGTTGAAGCTGTGGCTGTCTCTTCGCTACCACGGCCTATCGTCCTTCCGGGCTGCCATAGCCATGAATCTGCGACAGGCCAGGCTACTGGCCGACCTGATCGACAAGCAGCCATCTCTCGAACGAGTGGCCGAAGTCCCGCTCAGCGCAGTCTGCTTCCGATGGGTCGGTGGAGACCAGGCATCACTCGACGGGCAGAACGCCGAGCTGCTAGACCTAGTGAATCGCCGCGGACGGGTGTACCTATCCAACGCGACCGTGCGCAACCACTTCGTGTTGCGGGCCTGCATCACCAACCACCGCGCCACCGACGCCGACATCGCCGCTGTCGTTGACGAAGTCCTCGCCGCGGCGGCTGAGCTACCACATCGAACGTGATCCGCGGGAAGGAAAGCCATAACCAGCGCTCGCGCTCGCGATCCTGAGGCTCGAATCGTGTCCAAAGGTATCGGCTCAGCGCTGGTCGTGATCGAAGAGCGCCATGGACGCAGTGAAGCCGTGCAGGAAATTTTTGCCGCCCACCGAGCCCAGTTCGCCAGCGGCGAAGAACCCGGCTAATGGGATGTCGCCGAGCAGGTCGCTAATGATGGCGGCGTCGTGGTCAGGCGCGTCGAACATGCGGGTGCCGCGTCCGTTGCAGGTGAACAACAACGCTCCCACCGGCGTGCCCTCGGCGCGCGCATGAAGCAGCGACTCGCGAAGGTCCTGGTCGGCGGTCGTGGCGTCTCGGACCTGGAACTGCACCGTCGTGCCGACATCGACAAGATCGCCAACTCTGATCGCACCGGTTGCCTCGTCCGCCCCGGTAACCGCGCGGATCAGGAAGTCGCCGCGCGCGAGCTCGGCCTTGTATTCATCGATGGCAAGCCCAAGGTGGAGACCGCGGGAGACCAGAACCTGCTCCGGCCCGGACAGGCCAGTCACGATCTCCTCGAGAAGGCGCAGCGGCGGACGCCCGGCCAGCGCCGTGATGATGGGGCCCTCCGCCGCCGTCACAGTGTATGGGTCGCCGATCGGTCGGCAGCCCTGCGACACCACAGAACGCGCCCGTAGGCCGACCAGCCGCGCTCCGACCGCGCCAGAGGCCAATACCTTGTCGTCGCAGAACAATGTGGGCCGCCCCGGTTCTGAGGCACCGCTGGCCAGGCCGCCGATGATGGTAGTGCCTGGATCTTGGGAATTGAGATGCGAAAACAGAAGGTGGGTCGGAAATGTGTGCGGATCGGGCAGTAGCAGATGCAGGTCCCGGCTGTGGTCGAACCGATAGCCCCCGAACAAGCCACCGCTGGGCGTGCGGAGAAACTCAGCGTGGAACGTCTCCGCCGGCTGCGGCAAGACAGCAAGCCAGACCACGACCGCTGGCTCACGCTCTAACTCCCGCCGGCCCGCGACCACAGCTTCCGCGACACAGCCGACCAGCGCCGTTGGCTGCGCGAGCTCCTGCACGATGTCGAGTACAGCTCCGGCGTGGAGGGCATGGTGTGGTGAGGTAAGGAGCACCGCCAGGTTTGGCGTCGCCCCGTTCAGCGGATCGCGCGCCAGCAGCGTGGCCTCGGCCGCCGCACTCCGTGGCTCCTGCGCGGTGGACAGCCCGACTCCGATCTGCACACCATCATCGTCCGCCAAAAAACACGACCAGCGACTCTCCGGCCCGGGGAGTCATTCCTCACAGCTACGGCAACCAACCCCGGGCCTCTGGCGGAGGGCCTCCCGACTCGCGAGCCGGTCCTTGGCGCCCAGTTCGTGAGGTGCCCTCGTCAATCCCTTCCGATCACAACGCAGCGATCCAGCGCATTACCTCGGCCGACGAGTCAGCGGGCACGGGCCGCCATTCAAATCCGATCGTGCCGTCCGAGCTTTTCACGCACACCCGGGCGGCTACATTTCCGAGACCGTCAGTACGCACGTCGAAGCCGTATGCCCGCAGTAACGTGGCGGCTTGATCCTGTCTCATCGCGTCTCCCCCAGACGGCAAATGGACAAAGCCCGAGGTCTACGACGTCTGAACGCATACGCGAATCAGCAACCAGCTGACCGCATTCATGCGGAACAGGCTTCCTGGTCGTTCCCCCGTGGACCACGAGTATGGCGACGTTACGGCGATCGGACAACGGCACATTCTGCCCACGGCAGCGACGCGCACGGTGGCGAAGCCACAAACTTTGCTTGAGCCTTCTGCAGGCCGACCTGTTCATCCGCGCCGGGCATACCGGGCCGGTCCCGCAGCCCCGCGGCCCCGCCCCCCAGCAGCAATCGTATGACTGCACTGAGCCATCATTCCGCCGCTCACCGTTCCACCGGTGCGAATAGACATGACAACCTCCCACCATCGGCGGCACCACCGCACAAACTGATGCGAGCAGTACGCAAGCCATGTCCGTAGCGGTTCGCACCGGCGAACCGTGCGCGGTGGTCGGTGCGTACCCGATGTGTAGGTGTGATCGAACCGGCGGTCATCTCCGCTGGGCAGGATCGGAGACGCAGATGTGTGCTCATTCGCCGCAGTGCCCGGCCGCTGACTCGGCCGCTCGCACGCTCGCAGTCGTGATTGCCGATCATCACGAACAAGGCTGGACCTTGTTGTGCAATGGCGTCGTCCACTTCGACGACGGAGTCGACTTGTTGCCCGGCGGAGCTATCGCCGGGAACGGCGTAATCAGCGGCGACGCAGCGTTCGGTAACTGCTGCTCGAGCAGCGGAGCGGTGCGTGCGCGCGTGGCCTTCTCATCCGTGACAACTTTGAGGCGGTCCAGCGGTTACGCAAACGGGTCGAGATCCACTTCGTCGAGGATCCAGTCCCAGAACAGGGCGAGCGAGCGGCTCATAGGCTGAGCGCTCGGGCGCGTGAGATAGTAGGCCGCCCCGGGGTCGACGGTGACGTCAAATGGCTGGTCGAGTTGACCTGAGCGACGGTCCTCACGGCTGAGGCCAGTGAAGAACAGCGCGATTCCCTGGCTTTCGAGGGCGATCTTGCGCAATGCATGCGAGTCGTCGACGCGCACCGTCCGTGCTTTCGCCGGCAGATTCGCTCCGGCTGCGACAAACCAGCGTGTCCAGTGTTCTGGATCGAATTCGTAGAAAAGTCTCCATCGAGCGAGGTTCGTCGGCTTCGGATTCGCCGGCATCTCGCGACGCAGCGTCGGGCTGCACAATGCGGTCAGCTCGCCGGAGAGAACTCGTACGGCGTGCGTTCCGGCCCATCGCCCGTGGCCCCACGCGATGCCGGCGTCGACTCGATCGAGGCTGAAGTCGGCCGGCTGGTATGCGTGGTGCAGGCGCAATTCGATTTCCGGGTGGGCACTCCAGAAGTTCGACAGGCGGGGCATCAGCCATCGCGCGGAGAAGTATGGCGCGACGCTCACGGTCAGCGTGCAGTCGTGTTCGGTGCGGGTTGCGTCGTTGACCGCCTGGTTCAGCAGGCTGAGCCCGCTGGTACACGCGCCGAGCAACTTCTGCCCCGTTTCGGTTAGGACGATCTGGCGGTGCAACCGGTGGAATAGCTCCTGTCCGAGTCGCTCCTCGAGATGCCGCACGTGATGGCTCAACGCCGTCGGGGTAACCGCCAACTCGGTCGAGGCAAGGTTGAAGCTCAGGTTCCGTCCCACGGCTTCGAAGGCGCGCAACCTCACCAACGTGCCCGGATCCAGCGCCACGTCGATCAGGTTACCTGACTCTGCTTCAGCTATTGCAGCATCGACACAGTTGACCACTGACACTCTATGTCGGAATCTACAGTTCACTTTTCCATCTCCCCCGGCTATCCGCCAGATAGGATTCACATGACTGGTTCTCAGGCATCGGTTGCGTCTTTCGAGATCGCCAAGGGCGAGCGGGCGATTCTTCTCCTGAGCGAGGCCGAGGTCGAGCGACACCTCGACCTCACCCAACTTCTCGACGGCCTCGAGGAAGGTTTCCGTCAGCTCGAACGCGGCGCGGTGCAGTCGCCGTCCCGACCCGAGATCACGATTCCGCGCGCTGGCTTTTCGCTGACGATGTCGGCGTGGATGCCCGGCATGCAGATCTGCGTCAAGGTGGTCAACGTGTTCGAGGCCAACGTCGACCTCTCGCTGCCCAACCATCTGGCAATGATCACGTTGTACGACCCGAGTACGGGTGCGACCTCGTGCGTGATGGATGGCACCTACCTCACCGGTATCCGGACCGCGGCCTCGGCCGTCCTGTCGGTCCGCTTGCTCAGCCGCACGGACTCGCAGGTGGCAACCATCGTCGGGGCCGGTGTCCAGGCTCGCGAGCACCTCCGATTACTGCCGATGGTCCGCAATTTCGAGCGAATCAACATCTGCTCTCTCGAATACGAGCACGCCAGACGATTGGCCGAACGTAACGATCGGGCCCGGCCATGCGCCGATGTGCAAGCCGCAGTCGCCGAATCGGATGTGGTGTGCCTGGCTACTCACTCTCCTCGGCCGGTGATCAATGCAGAGTGGGTGCGCCCCGGCACACACGTGTCCTCGGTTGGCTACTACCCACCCGACGGTGAGCTGCCCCGTGCGCTGGCGCACCGCAGCCGCCTCGTCGTCGAATCACTGGACGCATTCGAGCCAGCACCGGTCGGCTGCTCGGATCTGTCCGAAGCAGATCCCAGCCACGCAGCCACCCTCGGTGCAGTCGCGCTCGACTCGGAGCTCGGACGCACCGCACCGGAGCAGATCACCCTCTACAAGGCGATGGGCCACGGCATGGAGGACCTGATCGCCGCGAACCTCGTCTATACCAACGCGGTTCAGTCCGCGCCCACCCAAACCATGACCTGGTGATCGGCACGAATGACGCAGACGCCCGCCACTCGCTCGGGAGCCGGTCACCGATCGACCACTTAGCCACTGGCGAAGTCCTTTCTCGATCGCTTACCTAAACGCGGCTAGTGTCCCGCTAGCGAGCGACCATCCAGGTCATTCGTTGTCGAACGCCACGGCGGCGTGACTGCTCCCGTCCATGGCCACTAGGTCAGTCAGGTCCGCCGCACCCGGCCAGGCCGCAGCGCGCTTGTCCTTACCCGTCAGCCAGCGATCAACATCCTCGACGGCATGGGTGAGTCGCTCGCTTGCGCTGGGCGCGGCCGAACAGCCGACGGGGCTATGCCGGAGGGTCAGCTGGCACGACGCCGAGCTGCTGCATGTGCGACAGGATGTCCCGAAGATCCCCGCTCGGTGGGCGACAACCCACGCGTCAGCAGCTGCCTTGAGACCGTTAGCGAGATAGTCCCGTCGCTACGCCAGGCGGCAGGCGCTCAGCTTCAAGGTGTGCGCCGGCAACCCAAAGTTGCCGACGCGAGCTGATACCGAGCTTGCTGAACACGTTGCGCAGGTGCCACTCGACGGTGCGGCGGCTGAGGAAGAGCTGCGCCCCGATCTCCGGGTTGGTCATGCCTTCGGCGGCGAGGCGTGCGATCTGCTCCTCCTGCGCGGTTAGCTGATCGCGTGTGTCCTCCGCCCGCCGGCGGGCCGTCTCCCCCGTCGCAAGGAGCTCACGGCCTGCCCGCTCCGCGAAGGCTTCCGCGCCTCCGCGCGTGAACGTCTCGTGCGCGAGCGCGGAGCTGTTGGCGCGCGTCGATCGACCCAGCGCCAGCTTCGTCCCGGCCGCGCGGGTTCGGTCCGCAAGTTCCTCGACCGCGTCTGCGGCGATCCTTGACCGACCGGAGTGGGCGGCTGCCTCGACCAGCGCGGGCAGCGACCACATGTTCAACCCGCTGTCATCCTTGCTTGCTCGCTGGGCGGCGTCGAAGGCTGGTTCGTACTGGCCGAGGCCGTTGTGCAGGACGGCGCGTGAGTGGTCGATCAAGACGAGCACGATGCCCTCGCCGCGTTCGCGGGCCAGCTGCTGGCGATCTTCACCACCGAACCTCTCCACCATTGAGGCGTTACCGCGGTACGCCGCCAGCAGCAGCCTGCCGTTGAAGATCTGCGCCTTCCCGGTCGCGGCGGTGATGTCGTCGGCCTCGTCCAGCAGCCTCTCTGCCGCTGCCAGCTCACATTCGTGCGTTCGCAAGTAGGCCAGGAAGTTGAGACTGGTCGGGAGAACGCTCAGCGCACCGGCAGCGCGCGTGTTGGATGTCGCGAGTCACGAGCCGGTTCCAGGTGTCGTCGTCGAACAGCTCGGAGGCGATCCTCGCTGCCATCAACGACAGGGGTACGTCGTCTTCGAGAGAGCCACTCGCCGCTCCGACCATCGACAAGACGTCCCGCAGCATCGGAGCGGCAGCGGCGTACCCCTCCGTGAACCGGATCGCGAGGCCGTCGACGAGCAGGTTTCGATCCACGCGAGCGGGGTGCTTGTTCGGTCCTGCGACCCGGATTAGCGTCGGTTTATCACCGTCGGACAACGAGGGGCAGGGTCATGTCGATCGATCCGAACACGACCGCGGTCGTGCTTATTGAGTACCAGAACGACTTCACCTCCGAAGGCGGCGTGTTGCATGACGCGGTATCGGACGTGATGGACAAGACCGACATGCTCGCAAACAGCCAGCGGGTTGCTCAGGCCGCCCGCGCAGCCGGAGCGACCGTCATGCACGCCCCGATCACCTTCGCTCCGGGATACGGCGAGATCAGCTCGCACCCTTACGGGATTCTCAAAGGCGTCGTCGACGGCAACGCGTTCGTCAAAGGATCGTGGGGCGCGGCCATCGTCGATGACCTTGCGCCGGCCGAGGGCGATATCGTTGTCGAAGGCAAACGCGGCCTAGATACCTTTGCCAGCACAAATCTCGACTTCATCCTGCGTAGCAAGGGCATCACGACGATCGCCCTCGGCGGCTTCCTGACCAATTGCTGCGTCGAATCAACCATGCGAAGCGGATACGAGAACGGGTATCGCGTTATCACCCTCAGCGACTGCGTCGCCGCAACCTCCCCGGAGGAGCACGACAACGCCTTGAAGTACGACTTCCCCATGTTCTCCGAACCAATGAACTCGACCGACTTCATCACCGAACTCGGAGGTTAACGCCGCTCACCCAGGGCTCATAGCCTGGTGTCCCGGTACTAGCCCCCTGCCCGAAGCCGGCCGGTCGTAGCCGATCCTCACCGACCGACGCGTCTCAGATCGGCGTCCACGGGAGAGCGTATGGCTCTCGACGGTGGGCTATCGGTAGGCAAGAGTGGTCGCCATGACCGAGACGAATCTGCTGGCGCGTCACCGGGCAGTCATGCCTGCCTGGCTCACGCTGTACTACGACGAGCCGATCGAGATCGTGAGCGGCCACGGCCGACGCGTCTTCGACGCCAACGGCAACGCCTACCTTGACTTCTTTGCCGGCATTTTGACCAACGCGATCGGCTATGGCATCGACGAGATCTCCGACGCTGTGCGCGCCCAGATCGACACCGGGGTACTGCACACGTCAACGTTGTATTTGATCCGACGGCAGGTCGAACTGGCCGAGCGGATTGCGCAGCTGTCCGGTATCCGCGATGCCAAGGTGTTTTTCACCAACTCCGGCAGCGAGGCCAATGACACCGCGCTCATGCTCGCGACGCAGCACCGTCGCAGCCATCAGGTCCTCGCCTTGCGCAACTCCTATGCTGGGCGTTCGCACGCCGCGATCGGGGTCACCGGAAACCGCGGCTGGTCGGCCACCGCCCTGTCACCGATCAAGGTCAGCTACGTGCACGGCGGCTACCGTTACCGCAGCCCGTTCCGCGACTTCTCCGACGCGGATTACATCGCCGCCTGCGTCGCCGATCTGCGCGATGTCATCGACACCACGACCAGCGGCGACATCGCGTGCATGATCGTCGAACCGATACAAGGCGTGGGCGGGTTCACCTCACCACCGGACGGCCTGTTTCACGCCTTTCACGAGGTCTTGCGGGAGTACGGAATTCTGCTGATCTCCGACGAGGTGCAAACCGGCTGGGGCCGCACCGGCGAACACCTGTGGGGCATCCAGGCGCACGACGTGACACCGGATGCGATGACCTTCGCCAAGGGCCTGGGAAACGGACTGGCGATCGGCGGTGTAGTGGCTCGACCCGAGCTGATGGACTCGCTCACCGCCAACTCGATCTCCACGTTCGGCGGCAACCCCCTAGCGACCGCGGCCGCCGGCGCCACGCTGGAGTTCTTGCTCTCGCACGACCTGCAAGGCAACGCGGCCAAGCTCGGCGCCCGACTCATCAGCGGGCTACGGGAGACGGCTGGCAAATGCGCAATCATCGGGGACGTGCGGGGCAAGGGACTGATGATCGGCATCGAACTGATCGGCCCCGACGGAGCGCCGAACCGGGCAGCGACCAACGCCGTGCACGAGCTGGCAATGCGACGCGGCTTGCTGATCGGCAAGGGCGGCTTGCACGGCAACGTGCTGCGGCTGTCCCCACCCATGACCCTGACCGAGACCGAGCTCGACGAGGCACTGACTATCCTCGCCGACGTCCTCACTGACGTAGATAGCTCGACGGCGGTTTCGCCGGCAGACCGGACGCACCCACGCCAGGAGTAACCAGCGGCTGCCGTTGATACCTGAAGTCATACCGACTGACGACACGAACATCGCTTGCTGCGCCGAGCTCTTCGGTCGACGACAGGCATGATGTTCCCAGAGCATGATCACAGCGGGCAGGAAGGTCCGCGCTCGTGGAGATGGGTGACGTAGCGCGCGTGGCCGGGGCTTTGGCGGGTGTGCGCCTCTCCGGGCCAGAGGGACGGCTTGAGTGGCGGTACCACGGCAGACTGGTAGCCCGGCAGCTTGACGATGCGCACTTGGTAATTCGCGCCGATTTCGACTTCCGCGACCATATGCTGCGAGAGTTTCCAGAGACGTTCAGCATCCCGACCAGGTACCTCAAACACATGATGGTCGTTGCGGATCTCGCCAGAGCCGACACTGGTGCCGTCGAGGATGCACTCGAGGCAGCGTGGCAGCTTCAGCGGAGTGCCGGCTGACAGCGGCTGCGACCCGGGAGTTGCAGTGCAGCTGAAGAACCGGCCTAGACCTCGGCAAGGCTCTAGACGGGCCTGTCATGTATAGCCTGCCGGCGTTATGAACCTTGGTCGGCTGGCCGTCGATCTGGTATTTCAGCGACCATTCCAGGACGTAGATGATCTCCTCGGCCGCCTAGCCGGCGATCTAACGCGAGACGACGTCCTCGACAACATCACGCTCTACTGGTTGACGAACACCGGAAATTCCGCAGCCCGTCTGCACTGGGAGAACAAGGCGGACTTCTTCGCAGCCAAGAACATCACAATTCGGTTCGCCATAAGCGTCTTTCCTGACGAGCTGTACCAGGCACCCCGGAGCTGGGCCGAGCGCGCATATCCCGACAACCTCATCTACTACAACACGCTCGACCGAGGCGGGCACTTCGCGGCATGGGAACAGCCAGAACTGTTCGCCGCTGAGATGCGGGCCTCGTTCCGATCACTGCGCTAGCCGCCATGTCGCAGGCCTTTGTCCACGCGCAGCCGGACCGGGGTGCGGCGCCACGGTCCGCGCCCGGATCGGATCATGGGGATCAGTGCGCGGTCCTGGGACCACGTTGCAAGTGAGCGCCTCTGAGCGGTGCGAGCGCCGATCCAACTATCCGGTGGAAGCCACACCCACCTTGTGGCCCTGGGCGTCTGCGAACACCCCGAAACTCGTGCCGGGAACGTGCTGGGCCGGCTGAACGATGCTGCCACCGAGCTGTTCTGCTCGGGCCAGCGTTGCCTCGACGTCCTCGACGGCGACGAAAAACAGGACTTCGTCCTCGGTGCTCTGGCGCGGGCTGATGGCGACAAAAGTGCCGCCCTGCGCGCCGGTGTCAATAAACGTGTAGCCGGGAAAGGCGCCTTCGGAGGCGATCTTCCAGCCGAACAGGTCGGCGAAGAACCGACGGGTGGCATCGGGGTCCTGGGAACGGATCTCGGCATGTACGACTGGATGAGCCATGGGAGTCTCCTTCGTCTCCTTCGCACCCGGGGGAGTGGGTGGCTGCAGAGGGCTTGTTGACCGCCGCGTTGGACGGGTACGACCAATCGACGAACGGTCCGGCCTCAAATCGACAGGTTGTCGGGCCGCGGCTAGGGCATCACGCGGCCGACGATGACTGGCGCAGCCCGATCTTGCTCCCGTTCGCAAGTTCGACGACCGCCAGCCGGGCGCCGGGGACGTCGACGATCCCCGTTTCCGGATCGCCGTTAGTCACCGGCGCAGTGCCGAGGGGGGCGAGCGACCCGTCGGCGACCTCACCGAGGCCCATGGCGCCGGCCCCGACAAGCGCGCGGCGGCTTGCCTCGATGTCGTCGGTGTCAAGCAGGACGAGCGGCTCGTCGATCCACGGCAACGAGGTCAGACCGACCTCGATGTCGGCCGTCTTGAACACCGCGAAGTCCGCATCACCTGCGGCGCGTTCCACGCCACTACTTGAGAACGTCGGGCCGGTGCCGAACACCGTCGACCACGCCTGCACGCTGGCTGCAAAGTTCCGGGCCGGGAAGACGACCGTTGCGATGGTCGGGTTGCGCATGACGCGTGTTCCTTTCTATCGGGGTTGACGGAAACCAGCCCATCCGCAATTGCGGCGAGCTTGCTTCCGCATTTCTGCCTAAGGTCGACGTTGTGCTGTCGACGTCCGCCCGTCTGCTGCGGCTGCTGTCTCATCTTCAAGTGCCCGGAATCCACAGCGGTTCCGTGCTCGCAGCACGAATGGACATCTCCGTGCGAACGCTGCGCTCCGACATCGCGGCACTCCGAGAGCTCGGCTACCCGGTACACGCCGTGCCGGGCGTAGCGGGCGGATACCGGCTCGGGTCCGGGAATCGTCTCCCCCCGCTGCTGCTCGACGACGACGAGGCAGTAGCCGTTGCCATGGGACTGAGCTTGTCCGCGGCGCACGGACTGGCCGACACCGCCGACGCGTCGGTGCGCGCGCTGAGCAAGGTTCTCGCCATGCTTCCGGCTCGCCTTCGCCCGAGGCTGGCATCGCTGGCCCGCGCCACGAGCGGCGCACCCACCGGCAGAGCTGCCGTCGCAACCGACACCCTGCAAGCAATCGCGGCCGCGATCCACGCCCAGGAGCAGCTCCGCTTCGCCTACCGGGACGCCTCCGGCGTCGAATCGCACCGAGAGGTCGAGGCCTACCAACTCATCCTGCGCGCAGACCGCTGGTACCTCCTCGCCTGGGACGCCACCCGAGACGACTGGCGAACCTTCCGCATCGACCGGATGCGCGTCAAGACACCCAACGGCAAACGCTTCACGGCCCGGCCCGAACCCGACGAAGGGTTCGAGCACCTCCTCGTGCGATCCCTCGAGACTGCACCGTGGAACACCCGCTATCGAGTACGCCTGAACGCACCCGCCGCCGCCATTCGGGCACGCGCCCCGATCGCCGTCGACGTCGAACCCGACGGCACGAACGCCTGCATCGTCACCGTCGGCTCGGAATCCGCCGCATCCGTGGCGCGCTACCTCAGCTGGTGGGAAACAGACTTCGAAATCCTGGACTCGCCAGAACTACTTTCCGCGGTGGGACTACTCGCCCAACGCTACAAGGCGGCCGCCGGCGACGGCGGGTTGCCGGACCAGACCTAGCAGCCGGTCATTCCGCGGTCAGGCGATTGCGTCGATGTCCTGTGTGCTGACGTTCCTATCTTCAAGGAGGCCGCGTGGCCGATCACCGTTCGATCACGGTGACGGTTCCATTGCGTCCGTCGATCTCGATGAGGCTGCCGTTGGGGATACGCCGGCGGGCGTCGCGGACGGAGCCGACGCAGGGAACTCCGAGTTCGCGGCTGACGATGGCCGCGTGGCTGGCTGGGGCACCGATGTCGCATACCACGCCGCCGGCGATCATGAACAGCGGCACCCAGGAGGGATCCGTGGTGGAGCAGACGAGGATTTCACCGGGTTCGAGTTCGCTGACTTCGGAGAGGTCGAAGGCGACGCGTGCGCGGCCTTTGGCGACACCGGGCGAGACACCGAGGCCGGTGAGGATATCGCCTGGGGCTGCGCGGGTGACCGGTCCGATGTCGGCGCGCAGCGGCCACTGGGTGATCGGTGGGAGCGGCTCGCCGTGCACGACGATGTAGGGCGGCACGCGGGTCGACAGGTCGGCGAATTGCACGGCCCGCGCGGCCAGCCGTTCGCGCCACCCCTCGGGATTGCCCATCACGTCGTCCAGTTCGCGGTCAAGCAACAGAAACAGATGCTTCGGGTCGGCGAGCGCACCTCGTTCGGCGAGGCGGCGACCGAGTTCGTGAAATGGCAGTTTGGCCTCGAGCATCACCCGCACCGAAGCGTCCTTCACGGCCTCCCGGCATTGATAGAACAACCGACCCGAGCGCAGACCCGCGTCAAGCATCCCGCTGGCTTCGCCATTCCCGGCGACGAGTTGCCGCAGCTCAGCGATTACCTGATCACGCCGCGCGGCCGTGGCTGCGGCACGGTGCTGCGGACTCTGCTCGTCGACCTGCCGGCGTACCTGGTCGATCATCCCGAGCGCCAGGACCGGCTTGAGGACCCAACTGTCAGACATGATGTCCCACTCGTTGGGCCCGCGATGCCCGTCGACGGCGAGCAGGTTGTCGAACCACGCGACAAACGCGCGGACCTCGGCGTCGTCGGACGCCCGCAACCGGCCCAGCAGATCGTCGACCCCATCATCGAACATCGCCGAAACCACCGGCGAGCGGCGGACCTGGCGCGAGAGCTGCCATATCCGTTCGGCGGTGCCGGCGCTGTCGACACCACCGATCGCGGAAAAAACCTCGATGGCGGCCTCGGGGCGGCCGAGCTGACCGGCCACCGCGGACACGATGCCGGGACCGACGGTGGCGGCGATCGTCACCACGCAATAGACATCCCAGGTGGGCCGTAGCCGGTGGTTGGCCGTACGGCCATATTCGACAAGCTCTGCCTCGCTCAGCATGGAAAGGTCAGGGCGGGCAGCGATCCAGTCCCGCACCTTCTCGAGAAAGTTCGTCAGATAAGCAGGCCGCTCAGTCGCAGCCATCATCCTGGCAAACGTCTCACCGATGGCCACCGTGCGCGCCGGTGCCTCGTCGCGAGGATCCGGAACGTACGGCGGAATGGACGGGTTCTTGCCGAAGAAAGACTCGTCGACGATGTCCGGGCTACCGCCGGGCGCCCGTACCCCGAACACCCGGCCCACCGACACCTGGTTGTACAGATAGCCGCCCCAGTTGCCGAACGTCTCGGTGATCGGATAGTCAAACTCGTCCGGCAAGAACCCTCCCAGTGAGCACCAGCCGTCGGCGACCCCCGGACACGCGCCCTGCTCCCAGGTCAGCGACCAGCCGAGCGGCGAAAATGGCTCCGGCCCTACCTCATCGGCGTTCCCCCGCGTGTAAATCGGAAAACGCTCGCTGGCCGGTGTGTCATTGATCCATGCGTCCATCGAAGAGACCCTACGGTCGATGTCCGACCTGGAATGCTCCAGGCCTGCCTTATCAGGTCGCCCGAAATCCGATACCACCACGCCGAAGTCGCGATGCCGGGGTGTGCCGGTCGTAAAGCTGCGACATCGCCGCCAGGTCGCGTTCGCGGATCGCTGCGAGCAGCTCCGCATCAGTCGATCGCGCGGATGTCACGCTCTAACTGTCGCTTGTCGTTAGCGAAAAGGACTCACCCGACGGCCCACGATGCGTCGCGGCGCTCCGCGATGAGCGGCGCCGGGTCAGCTCAGGTGCTCAGCTCTGGTCCGTGAGCCCTAGCCGGGCGGCGCTGACATCTTCCCGGCCATGCCCGGCGTCTACGGTGGCGCGCCATTGCCGGGCCAGCGCCTCCAGCAGCGGCAGCGTTGCGTTGGGCACGGCACCTATCGCCAGGTCCACGTCTTTGAGCGCCCATTGGAGCGGAAACTCGGGGGCGTAGTCATCACTCTCCATCTTGTGCAGCTTTGCATCCGCGATGGGGGCATCCAGCGGCCCGCCTTCGATCGCCTCGGCCAGCATCGCGGTGTCGACCCCGAGCTGCGTGGCAAGTTCCAGCGCCTCAGCGACGCCTTCGATGAGGATGGACATATAGGCGTTCACGACCAGCTTCATCCGACTGCCCTGGCCCGCCTCGCCCAGCCATACCGTCTTGCGACCGATCGCCGAGAACACCGGGTCCGTTATCGTTTTCGCCCCTGAAGGACCGGAAGCGAGGATGAGCAACTGCCCTTTTTCGGCCGGTCCCTTGCTTCCTGACACCGGCGCGTCCACGAACATCACATCCGGCCGCAGTTGACCGAGCCGGTTGGCGATCTCCTCCGTGGCCGCCACGCCGATGGTGCCCATCTGGACCCACGCTGCTCCTTCGGCGAACTGGTCGGCCGCACCGCTGTCGAAGATCAGGTCGTGTACGACATCAGGGGTGGGCAGCATGGTGATGACGACGCGCGCATCGCGCACTGCTTCCGAGGCCGACGCAGCTACCCGCGCTCCTGCATCGGCCAGCGGGGTGGTCGCGGTGGCGGACCTGTCCCACACCGTCGTCGGCAGCCCCGCCGCCAGCAGGTTGCGCGCCATCGCCGAACCCATGATGCCGGTTCCCACCACGGCAGCTCGGGGCGCCTCGCGGCTATCATCCGTCGCGCTCATGAGCGCACCTCGTCTCATTGGCTCGTCCGCTTCCCCATCGTCACATGGGCCCACGGTCGGCCGATGATCTGGAGCTGATGCAAATGAGACCGATATCGCCAGGATGTTCGCGCTTCCGGTTAGCCAGCTGATCGACTCACCGGCGATGGTGCGTTCTTCGTCAGGGTGTGGGCGTGCCGTAGACCCGGGTCGCGTGCTTGGCGTAGGCGCGTTGCCCGATCTTGACGACGAGGCGGCGGATCGGTGCCGGAACGGCGCCGAGCATGTGCTGCATCACGTCCGGGTCGCCGTCGTAGGCGAGCATCCCCAGCAGGCGCGGCCCGTCTTTGAGCGGCGTGCCCCGTTGCGCGGCCTTGCCGATCGTGGCCCACTCCGTCTCCGTCATGCATGCCTCGACCAGCGGCATGACGTGCCGCTCCTCGGCGTCGAGGTGTTCCACGAGGGCGTCATGGAGGTTGGTGTAGAGCGTGGCGAGGTGGGCGGCCAGGGAACCGTCGGCGTCCGTGCGCCACTTCGTCCGCAGCGCGTCGGTGCGGGTGAGCAGGTCGGCGACGGTCTCGTGCTGGGTCTCCATCAGCTCGACGATCGGCGTGATCTCGGCCGGCACGCGGTCGAGCAACGTCGGCCAGACCATTGTGTCCTCGATCGTGTGATGGTGATGCAGGAAGCGGTCGAGCAGGTCGAGATGGTTGCTGACGATGCCGGCGCGCAGCCGGTCGCCGTGCTCGACGGAGCGGACCAGCGCCGGCGCGAGTCGCAGCTCGCGGCGGAAAGCAGAGTGGATGGTCGCCATCTCCGCAGCCGCGCCGAGGGCGGTCGTAGTCGTAGGGGGTGTAGCGACGATGGTCATGGTCACGCTCCTGGGCCGTGGACGGGCTGGTCGGGCAGTAGGAGGCCTCCATGGGGTGGCTGATACCCGGTTCACGATGCGCTCGCCGGGCGCCGCTGTTGTCGGCCCAAACGGGCACAGCGCGGTGAGCCCGGCGCAGCTGCGGACGGCTGACTGTCACCCGGGACAGTGCGCACGGTCGCGGCGGTTTCGTGCCCGTGACCCCTCCTCCTGGCGTGTTTGGACCGATATGGAGGCGAATGCGTTGCCGCTTTCGTTGCGGGGGCCGCGCGTCTCACGTCCGTCTCGTAGGCTGCGCGACCAAGGAGGCGGGAGTGTCGGACGAGCGCGGTCTTCGGATCAGACTGCTCGGGAACCTCGCGGCCTCATATGACGGCGTCGCGGTCGACCTCGGCGGGTTGCTGCTGGCCGCCGGCGCCTTCGTGCGGCCGACCGCGGAGGAAGCGGCAGCCTGACCGATCGCATCGGGCGCAAGCGGGTCTCGGCCGATGGGTCGGGGCCCGCTTCGCCTCGGACGCACCACGGGACGCCGATTGCTGCAGCGACTGACCGGCGTTATGCGAGGCTCGAACCAACCCGATCCGTCCGACACCGATGGGCATGAGCGACGAGATGACGCGCGACAACACGGACCTAGCCACCTACTATCAGCAGCGCGCCCCGCATTACGACGAGGTCTACGCCAAGGCCGAACGGCAAGCCGACCTTCGCCATCTGGAAGCGGCGCTGCTAGCGCTGTTCACCGGCCGCGACGTGCTGGAGGTGGCCGCCGGAACCGGTTACTGGACCAGCATCATCGCGACCACCGCGACAACCGTGACCGCGACCGACTACAACTCCGGGCCCCTCGCGATCGCTCTCAGCCGTAGCTACCCGCGGCGCAACGTGCGCCTCCAGCAGGCCGACGCATTCGCCCTCGACCAGCTCCGCAACACCTTCACCGCCAGTTTCGTCGGCTTCTGGTGGTCACACATCCCACATCTCGACACCGACCGCTTCCTGCGCGGCCTGTGCACCCGCCTACGACCCCACTCACCGGTCGCGATCGTCGACAACCGCTACGTCGAAGGCAGCAGCCACCCGATCACCCACACCGACGCAGGCGGCAACACCTACCAGGACCGCACCCTTGCCGATGGATCTCGTCACCGGGTCCGGAAAAACTTCCCGACCGCTGCACATCTGCGGACCGCAGTCGCGCCCTACGCCACCCAAATCGATGTGCTCGAACTGAGCTACTACTGGCTGCTGACCTTCACCACCAAGGGCGGCCTCGCCCGGTCCACCTGAACCGCACCGGCGAGCCTGCGCCGCTCGCTCCAACAGACTGCGCGGGTGACAACGCAACCGGCGTCGCCCGCTCCTAATCCCTCGCGCACAATCCGCGATGCCCGCTAGCCGCCAGTCACGTGGCCGGCGCGGGGCAGCATCGGGTGCGATCTGTCCGACCGGGTGTCCACACAGATACGGCCTGATTGCCGTGGTCACCAATTCGCCGATTGTTCATACCGTGGAGTCGCTCGACGGCGCGATGGGCGTCGCTTCGAACGACGGTGCAGTGTTGGCCAAGAAAACGACGCCGACGATCATCGCCCCGAAGCCAAGTACACCCAGACCGATCTGTAGCGACCCGCCGACGAAGTGCTCGCCATACAGCCATATGCCCAGGACGATGCTGACGAACGGATTGACGATCACCATGAGCGGCTGGGAGACAGCAAGCGGGCCGAAATGTAGCGCGGCCTGGGTCAGCACGGTACCCAGGATCCCTGCGACTATCACGCCATAAACGGCCCCGTACGTCAGCTCCGCCAGGATTCCTTGCGTGGCAAGCACATCAGTCGTGGACTTCAGGAAGGTGGCCAGGGCCGCCCACACGATCCCGGACGCCGCGGCGTACAGCGCGGCTCGTCTCACTGGTGATCCTCGGGAGGCGAGAACGGTGAGCACGGCGGTGACGCCGGCGCAGGTAAGCAGCGCCGGCAGCCATGCCTCTGCCGTCGCGTCTGGATGGCCACCCCTTGGTTCCGCCATGATCAAGAAGATGGCCAGGCCACCGGACGTCACCGCCGCCGACGCCCAAGCCGCAGGCGCCACGCGGCGGCCTAACCATAAGGACCCGATCACCAGGGAGAACACCAGCTCGGTGACCAGAATCGACTGCACTACAGACAGTTGCCCGTTGTAGAGCGCGAGCGCCTGGAACACGAAGCTGCTGATCATCGCGGCGACGCCGAACAGCCAGAGTGGATTACGGACCAGGTACAGCGCGAGTCGCCACCCGTTGTCCTTCGCGGTCGCGGCCGTGCTTGCCACATGCTGGGTAACCACATTGAGCGCGCTCGTGAACGCGGCAGCGAAGGCGAACAGGACGCTCACCATGATGGCTGAGTGTAAGGATTGACGTCCTGGATCTGGGATTGCTCGATGGGGCGACAGTGTCACTAAAGGTCGCCGCTGGTGACTTGCCTAGATACTGTCCATCGACGCGGTGCAGCCCTGCCGCCGCTCGTGGCGGTTCAAAATCCGATGGCTTCACGGAGCAGCAGGACGATGCCGCGCCCGGGTTCGGGTTCGGCGTTGAGGATGAGCAGGCGGTTGATGGCACTGGGCCTTCCGTAGACCTTCATGGCGCGGCCGCTTTCCAGTGGGAGGCAGTGCTCTTCGACGCGCCGCAGCGCGGTCCTCAGGTCGGGCACTACCTTCTGCGCCCCGACGACCCAGATCGCGCGGCGGGAACCCCCGGCGTACCCGGGAAGCTGGCTTCCGCTGGCCGAGGCGATCACCAGGGAGCCGGTTTCGGTAACCGCGTGGACGCTGCCCACGATGACGTCGGGGGTGGACATCAGCCGCCAGATCTCAGCAAGTTGAGTGGCGCGGTTCATGGCCTGGCCGCGTGCCCTGATGGCGTCGTACCTCCCGCCGGCGTTGATGTCCTCCTCGATGCCGGCCAGGCGGAGGGTCTCGCTGGCGCCGGTGAACACGCTGGCACCCGTGGGAATCAGGTCCTTGATGCGGACGCGTGCCGCGGCGGCGTCGTCGAGGATCTCGACGGTGAAACCGTGCGCCGCCAGCGCGGCGGCCGCTCGCTCCAGGCGCGGCGCAGTCGCGGGTTCGGCAAACGAGGTTGTCGGTATCGGGGTAGGCATGGAGCCTCCTGGCTGGTCGTCGATGTCGAGTTGTGAGACGCAGGTAGTTCGTCTCACAACTCGACAAGACAGCCGAGCGCAATGTGAGGTCGCGCGTCACCTCACACTTTGGTGGGCTGTGGTGTCGTACTGGGGAGGGCAACCGTCAGCGAGAAAGGCCGGCGCGACACGATGAGCACCACCCCATCCGAGCCAGGAGGCAGCCCGGCCCTGGACGCGGTCATGACCGAGCGACGCCAGCTGATCAATATCGCCTACCGGCTGCTCGGCTCGCTGGCCGAGGCTGAGGACGTCGTGCAGGACACCTACACCCGCTGGTATGCCATGTCTCGGTCGCAGCAGCAGGCGATCGAGTCTCCGGGTGCCTGGCTGACAACTGTTACCAGTCGCATCTGCCTCAACGTGCTCGGTTCGGCCCGGGCTCGGCGGGAGCGCTACGTCGGCGAATGGATCCCCGAGCCGCTACCGGACCGGATTACCGGACGGTCCGAGAGTGCCGGCGACCCGGCGGACCGAGTCACCCTCGACGAGTCGGTGAACATGGCCTTCCTCGTCGTGCTCGAATCGATGACGCCAGCCGAGCGCGTGGCGTTCATCCTGCACGACGTCTTCCGGTACCCCTTCACCGAGGTGGCCGAGATCGTCGGCCGTACCCCGGCGGCCTGTCGCCAGCTGGCCTCTTCGGCCCGCCGTCGCCTTCGGGCCGCGCAGGCTCCAGCGACTCCGATCGCCCAGCGCGCCGAGATCGTTCGTAACTTCAAGCGGGCCTGGCAGGCCAAGGACATCAATGCCCTCATCGGCCTGCTTGACCCCGACGCCACAGCGACCGCCGACGGCGGCGGCCTCGCCCTGACCTTCCTGCACCCCATCGAAGGCAACGAACAGATCGCGCGCGCTTGGGTCGAACTCGCCAACCGCGCGTCCAGCAACGCGACGCTCCTCGAGCGCACGGTCAACGGCCAGCCCGGCCTGGTGGCTTCGCAGGACGGCGTAATCGTGACGGTATTCGCGTTCGATGTCGCCCGCGACCGGATCAAGCACATCTGGGTCATACGCAACCCCGACAAGCTCCGTCCGTGGACCACGAGCTGACGGGCGCGCACTGGTCGAGTGAGATGCCGTCCGGACGGGTGGTGCCCGCTGTGCAAGCATCGACGGATGGCCGGCAAACGGGCGAAGTCGAAGCTCGTCCCAGATGCGCCCGACCTGCCTGCGCAGTTCGATCGGGCACCGGCTCGGCTGGATCGGCCGGCGCGCTGGGAAGGCGTGCACGCCGACGCTGACGTGCAGGTGGCCGAGCTGGTACCCGATGTCGAGATCCGTGAGAGTGTTTGGGTCGCCGCCGATCTCGCTGGCCGGCATCTGACCGGCTTCCAGTGTCGCGACACCAGGTTCGAGAACTGCGATCTGTCGGGACTGGTTCTCGATGGGGCCTCGTTGACCCGGGTGAGCTTTGCCGGGTGTCGCATGACCGGGATCGTGCTGGCCGGCGCCACCCTGCAAGATGTGCGCGTCGACGGATCACCCGCGGAGCTGGCGAACCTGCGTATGGCCCGGGCCCGTTACCTGTTCATTGAGGACAGCTCGCTGCGCCGAGTGGAGTTCTACCAGGCATCGATCGGTGACAGTGCCCTGCTCGACTGCGACCTGACCGGCGCCGACTTCACCGGTTGCCGAGTGTCGAATCTCGACCTGCACGGCTCGGTTCTCGACGATCTACACGCAGCCCTGTCGCTGCGCGGGGCAACCATCAGCCCAGACCAGGCCATTGCGCTGACCCCATCCCTGCTCGCCGACGCCGGCATCCGGGTGACCGCAACCGCGCGCAGCAGTGATCGGTAAGCCAGACCTACCCGAGTCAGGCTCCATTGGAAGGGGCCGATGCCGAGCTCCGATGAGATCCGAGACGTTCGGCGAGCGACATGGGCCGGGGCGGCCTACCGGCACCCAGGACAAGGCCCGTGACAATGGTCGTGGAGAGCCTCGATCGTCTGCGGGTATGCGAGGCTCGCGTCATGGACAACGTAGAGTCCGGCCAGCCAGCGTTGGGCGGGCCAGGAAATGTCTTCTACTTCGTCGCCGATCTTGCCGCGGCGACAGCGTGGTATTCAGCACGCCTCGGTGCCGCCCCGGTGACGCGGGCCCCGCAGTTGGTGATGTTCGATGTGTCCGGGACCCGGCTGACGGTCCACGTGGCCGACGAGTACAACCAGCCCGGGCCTTCCGGGACGGTCCCGTACTGGACTGTCTCCGATGTCGACGCGACAGTGCGGCAGTGGAGCGAGCAGGGAGCGAGCGCGCATCGGGGACCGAAGACGATCATGACGGGTGAGCGGTTGTGTCAGATGCTCGACCCGTTCGGCAACCTATTCGGGTTGCGCCAGCCACCGGCCTGACCGGCAGGTGAGGAGAAGCACGGTCCGTCAAGGTGCCGCTCGAGCGCACTTGGCCGTCAAGATCCGCAATCGCAATCGCAATCGCAATCGCGAGCGCAGCGCCGGCCGGGCAGGGCGTTTGATCAGGCGCCGCTGCGGATCAGGTCGTGCGCCGCACGATAGGCCGCCAGAGCCGGAGAGGCGTCGCAGAGTTATCCAGACGGGTCTTCGGGCGTGAGGTTCGCCTCGGCCATTCGCTTGAGGCGCGTCCGGTCCAGTTTCCCGGTGGCAGTGAGTGGCATTTGGTCGAGGACGACTATTTCCTCGGGCGCCTTGTAGCCGACCCTGGCGCGCGCGAACTGGATCAGCTCCTGGCTGGCCGGGCGCTCCGTCCCCTCGGTGAGGGTGATGTAGGCGCGGACGTTCTCACCGTGGACAAGATCGTGGATCCCGATCACCCCAGCGCTCGCGACGCTCGGGTGCGCGAGCAGGGCGTCCTCGACCTCCTGGGGGCAAATGTTCGAGGCGTCGTGGACGATGATCTGCTTCTTGCGCCCGCGGAAAAAGAAGTAGCCGTCGTCGTCGACTCGCATCACATCGCCTGAGTCGAGCCACCCGTTGCTAAATGCCGCCTCGGTCGCGCCCGGGTCGTCCCAGTAGCCGACGGTGGTCGCGGGAGTTTTGATCCACAGGCGGCCTTCGCTGCCCACCGGCAACTCCTGGCCGTCATCGTTTCGGATCGACAGCGAGACCGCGGGAACGACCTGCCCCACCGAACCAAGCTTGATACGGCCCGACGGTGGGTTTATCGTCACCAGCCCGGCTTCCGTCAGGCCGTAGGCCTCGTCGATCACGAACCCGCTCAACGCGGTGAACTCCCGCTCCAGCTCCGCGGAGACGCAATCGCCTGCCCCGCGGCACAGTCGCAGTGAGGCGAAATCGTCGCGCCGGGCGCCGTGGTCGCGGGTCAACGCGAACAGAGCTGAAGGAAGCATCGACAGCACCGTTGGGCGGTCTTGGCGAAGCAGCGGAAGCAACTCGTCCCCATCGATTGTCCGGGCCACAATCACCCCAGCGCCCACGCTCAGGGCCGCGAACGAGACGTAAAAGGCGCCAACGTGCGACAGCGACGAGCCCGCGAGAAGCAGATCGCCGGGGCTGAGCTCGATACCGGCCGCCGCCGTCGCAAACATCCAGCCGAGCGTTTGGTGAGTATGCGTGACCCCCTTCGGACGTCCGGTACTGCCGGAGGTAAAGAAGATCACCGCGGGCGCGGTTGGGGAAGGAGGCGGGGGCGGCGGCGACGGGGCGACCCGCTCAATCAGCTCGTCGAAAGCCGGCCCCGTTTCTCGCTTGCCGCCGTAGCTGATTGTGCCCAAAGGCAACTGCCGGGCGAGCCGGCTTGCGGCGAGATCCTCTTCCCGCTCTACATGCGCGAGCAGGGCACGGGCTTCGCTGACCGCGAGGGCGTGATCGATCTCCGGTGCCATGTAGCGGTAATTGAGGGGCGTCGCTACCAGCCCCGCTTTGAAACAGGCGAGGTAGTGAACAACGAGCGCAGGACGATTCGGCATCAGCGAAGCGACGCGATCGCCCCGGTTCAGCCCTAGACCAAGCAAACTGACGGCCAGGCGATCGCTGAGGTCATCGAGCGTGCGCCACGTCCAGCGCGTGTCCGCAGAGATGAGCGCGAGCCCGTCAGGATCGGCATCCAGACCGGCGCGAACCAGGCCGCAGGGGCTAACCGGCGTCTCCAATGCCCTTCCGACGTACCCGGTCACGCTGCCACCTTCGTGGGCAAGATCAACATCCCAACGCTGTAGATGCGGATGAGGAGCCGCCTGCCGAACGTGGCGCGGTTGGCTGCGACGACGTACGCGGCGCGGGCCGCTGACCCTCGGCGCGCTCCGGCGGCCAACCCGCCCGACAGACAGAGCGTGCACGCATGACCCGCAACCGCAGGCGCGACCCCACAATGCGAGCGAGACATCGAGCAACCCCCCCAGTGGTACAGATCAGTGCGGTCGATGCCGAGCAAACGGGCGCAGCCCCGTCCAGTTCGGTAGTTGATCGTGCCTCACGCAGGAGCGTTCCGCAAAGGCAGTCCCGGCTTTGCCCAGCGCCGCCTCGCCGAATATGTGCGCCCAGCGAAATCGCCGTCGTGGATAGCCGAGAACCACGGGCGCTGCCGCTAGCCGCAGCGAGCCGGCCGAAGCTGGCCGGGTCGTTTGGAATGACGATGCCGAAACCCCACTCACACGGGGGTTCCGTGATCGCGACAACCGATCATCTTCCAGCGGAACTCGCTGCGGAACTGGTTCCCGCAAGACTATTTAGAAATGAGGAAAGTCCGTTGAAGATTTCAACGATGACGTTCCAAATGTCGTGAGCGAATTGGGCGGCGACTTGCGGCGACGTCGCCGCAAACAGGATGAGAAACGCGACGACGAGAAACCCGAGGAATGTGTTCACGTCTGCGCTGCTCCGTTCGGAGTCAACCGGCACGCCTCTTGCGTGTACTCCCTTCCAAGTCCGCTCCCATAGCCTCAACGGGCTGTGCAACATCTTCAAAGCTACGCCGGCAAAGGCTGCGGCGGCACCGTTGCGCGACGAGATCAAATTCCGGAGCGCGGGGCCCCCTCTTTGACTTGAGTGTGATAGCTGAGGGCCGTCTGCGGCCGGCGGCAACGGCGCACCATCGGCTGCCGCGCCATGGCCGGGGGCAGCAGATCGTGCGTCGCCGCGAGCTGCGGTGGCTGACGTTGCGGTCGGCTGGGCGGCGATTCGGGGGAACGCGCGCCCGGGTTTGGATGGGCCCCCGGCACATGCCGGGCGCAGTGGTCTCATCGCCCAATGAGGATTCGGCGTGCGGGGCGCGGCCCGTGTCGTTTCCATCGGCGTCCACGGCCGGTCGGTCCGCGGATCGAACAACGGCCGGAACGAAGCGGACGAATCCCACAACGACGCCACATCGCGAGGCAGCCCGAGTGCTAGAGCCGCGCGGCGCGCCGGCGGCCGCCGTTACCGAGCACGTTCTGCGAGCGGGCCACCGTGATGCGGTTCCACTAGTGCGCCAGCTCGCGGCCACCGCCGTTGCGGACACCCCCGGGCTGGCAGCAGAACGTCGCCGCCGTCACCCGCGCCGCGGAGCGCTTTGCGGCCGCTGGCGATGCCTTGGGCGCGGCGTGGGCGCAGGAAGAAGCGGCACTGCTTGCCGCCGAGCAGGGCGACAACCAGCGCGCCAGCCGGGCCCTGCGAGTCGCCCTTGACAGATATGAACGGCTCGGGGTGACCTCTGACTCGGATCGGGCGCGGCGAAGGGCACACTCCATGGGGTTACGCGCCGGCGGCCCCCAAACGCGGCGGCGGCCGCGCAGCGGTTGGGCCAGCGTCACGCCCACCGAGACGACCGTTGTCGACCTGGTCCGTCAGGGCTTGACGAATCCGCAGATCGCGCACCGGCTGTTCCTGTCTCCGCGCACTGTGCAGACCTATGTCTCGCACGTCCTGCAAGACCGGCTTGCGGTCGCGGGTTGAAATCGCTGCTGCGAGTACGCCGGGCTGATCACACCGTGCTTTGCTGCGCACTGGTTGGGCCAGTCAGCAGCGACTCCGAGAGAGGTTCGACGGCGGACCGATTCGACCGCGAACGGGAGCGTGTGGCCCTGAGGCTCAGAGGTAGTCCTTGTGGTTGAGCCAGCGCAATGCTAGGTAGCCCCATATGGGCGGTAGGTAGTACGTACACAACCGATGGGTGAGCGCCGCGGCGAACGCGATCGGCTGACTGACGCCGAACGCGACTAGACCGGCTGTAAGACCGCCCTCAGCGACGCCGATGCCGCCGGGCACCGGAATGATGCTGGCGAACACTGAGGCACCCATGTTCACAATTAGCAACTCGGCCAGGGTCAGGTGAACACCGTACGCATGGCAGGCGGCGCCGAGGGTCAGGGCAAACAAGACCTGGGTGGCTAGGTTGCCGCCGAAGAGCTGGATCCGCTTGCTGCGTGTCCGTGCGACGGCGATCATGCTTGTCCATGCGGTCTTGACCGTGGGCAGGACCTTGACGCGCCATTTCGGAATCGCCAGAACCACGGTGACGACCACAGCCGCAGCCGCCAGCAGGCCGACGATGAGCCACAGCGTCGAGTGGTCGTTTCCGCCCTTCGCAGGCGAGAGCTTGAGGTCGAGGTGCACGAACGGAAGGAGCACGAACACCAGCACGATCTGGACGATGGACTCGGAGAAACCGTCCACTGCTCCGGACGCGACGGCCTCACCGGTCGGCGCGCCGAGGCGCTGCAAGAAGCGGATGTTGATCGCGATTCGGCCGGCGGAGCTTGGCACAGTCAGGTTGATGAACTTGATCGCGGCTTGCAGCGCGGTGGACGGAAGCAGTGGCAGTGGGGTGAGAACGGCACCTCGGAGGGAGATCGCCTGGGTGACGAAGGTGAGCTGGGCCAGCAAAAGCGCCACAACGACCCATTGCCATTTCGCCTGACGCAGCTGATCGTAGATGGTGCCGAATCCGACTTTCGCCAACTGCGTGATGATCAGGTAGGCGCCAACGGCGACCAGCACCATAAGCAAGACATCGCGAATGGTCACCCGGCGCAGGGGGGCAATGGCCGGCAGGTCAGTACGCGTCGCTGCCGCGGCCTGGGAACGCAGCTCCTTGAGGCTGAGCTCATGGCTACGGGCGAGATCACGAAGATGGGGAGTCAGCGCAGCTCGCTGCAAGTAGGGCAGCGTCGCGGCGACGCTGTCAGCGCCGATGGTGTCGAGCGCTGCGGCGAGAGCCCGCTCGGGGCTCGCCGCGATGCTCGTCGCGACCAGCAGCTCGGCCGTGTCGATGTTCAACACCGACGACGTGGCAGCGAGCTGGCCTCGATTGAATCGGACGATCATCGGTCCGGACTCGGTCGCCAGGACGTTGCTGAGATTGAACGCTCCGTGGGCAAGGCGCGCCGCTCGAAGCTTCGCCGC
The DNA here is from genome assembly GCA_963809815.1 of uncultured Actinomycetota bacterium. Taxonomy (GTDB): domain Bacteria; phylum Actinomycetota; class Actinomycetes; order Mycobacteriales; family Jatrophihabitantaceae; genus CAVVJA01. The sequence continues at coordinate 57,095 of CAWELM010000024.1, read as the reverse complement.
CTGCTGCCAAAGCGAGGTCAGGGCCTCGTCCGAGAAATCGTCAGCCGACTCTTCTACGGCGCCAACGTCAGGCTGCTCGAGCACCAGCATCGCATCACCGGACTCGACAACACCGGCTACGCGCACGTGGGGAACGACCACACCGGCTTGCTCGGCCAGTAGCGTGATCAGCGATTCATGTTCGACCTGCTGCAGTCGTCCCGGCGCCAGATCCCGGCTGCCCTCGCGGTAGGCGAGGTTCCGCCAGGTGTTCGCCAGCCGCTGGGTGTCCCGCGCATCGCGTCCCAGGACGATGACCTGAAGTGGGGTGCCCTCGGTGTCGACAGCGGCGTACGTCGCGGATCCAGGACGTTGTCGACGAGCGATCGTCAGTTCGTTGGTCGCGGTGCCAAGATCCGCGAGTCCGGCTATCACCCGGGCTGACGACGGAACCCCAGCGGAGGACCCGAATGTCAGCCGGATCAGGCCAGCGACCGCCAGCCCTAGCGCGATTCCGCCCAACAGGCTGGATGGATAGCCGATGCCCAGAACCAACGCGGCGACGCATCCCAGCCCGACTAGCCAAACGGCCACCAGTCGGGCGGGACGAGTCAGCTCTGGACCCACAACTGCGAGGACCGCGGTGACGGCAGCCAGTCGCAGGGCCGGGTACTGGTTCACCGACGGCCATAGCCGCTCGGTCACGCTCGGCCAGTCGCCTCCGACGGCCCGCCCAATCGTCAGCCCGATCAGCAGAACGGCAGCCAGCGCGATGAGCAGGTCACGGCTCAGCTGCCATCGGCGGGTCACCAATACCGCCAACAAGACGAGCAGTCCGTAGCCCAGGGCCGCTGCGTACAAGATCCGCCAACCGGTGTCGAACCAGCCCAGCAAGGTCCGGGCCGCGATGACCGCGTGTTGTTCGTTCAGATCGGAGTCATTCGCAACCAGCGACGCGACGACCAGCAGCAACGCCGCGATTAACACGAGCAGGCCATCTACCGGTCGCCGGCGCCGACCGCGGACCTCATCATCCAAAAAAAGGAACTGACCGCGATCGAAAGCCGATCTGACCGTCCACCGCGAAGCAGCCTGTCGATCCCGGGCCGGCGGCGCGACCTGGGGCGACTCAGAACCCGCGGTTGGATACCCCATATTGGCTCCGCAGCCTGCCGGGCACGCCGACATACTGCAACCGGTTCGGTGGGCAAAGGCCTACGAACAAGCCGGCCAAGGATCTGCGGCAATCGGACCCATCGCCGTCGTCGACCTCATGCAGGGAGGCCCCGAACCCGGCGGACACCGTGGATCAACGCCTGAGCAGCTGGGCCAGGTTTGCGTCGCCGGAGCGCAGATAGGCAGCCCACACTGAGCAGCTCATGCGACGGCGGCTCTGGTCTGGTCCGCCTTCATGAGTTTCGAACACGACGTGGTTCCACGTCGCCATATGCCCGGTATGGCGCCTGTCAATATCACGTTGTGGTGCCGTCACCTTGGCCACAGTTCTCGCCCTGAGATGGACAAAAGGGCCTCGGATCTGTCCGGATTCAGACCCTTTGCGGTAGTAGCGGGCCAGGACTGAACTGGCGACCTCTGGGTCATGAGCCGCCCGATCGTCCTCTCAGCCGTCTCGCTGCGGCTCGAATGTCCAACAATGTGCAGGGATTCGGGTTGACCGTGTCACTTCCCCGCCTCATCGCAGTCGCCAAGCCGGTGTCTGCCACCAGGTAGCGTGAGTCGGTGAGCGGCGCACGCGCGGGGTACGACGTGATCGTGATCGGTGGGGGCCATAACGGTTTGGTCGCTGCTGCTTACCTGGGCCGGGCCGGGCGGTCGGTGCTTGTTCTCGAGCGAAACGACACTCTCGGCGGAGCGGTGGCGAGCGTGTCGCCGTTTCCGGGCGTTGATGCGCGGATATCGCGCTACTCATACCTGCTCAGCCTGCTACCGGACCGGATCGTGCGTGACCTTGGACTCAACCTGGCTGTCCGGTCGCGGCAGACGGCGTCGTACACACCGGTCGGCGAGGACGGGCTGCTGGTGGAGCGTGAGATAGGGCCGGCCACGGCTGATTCGTTCAGCCGGCTCACCGGATCGGGCGCGGAGTTCGCCGCGTGGCAGGAGTTCTACGGGCAGCTGCGCGCGGTAGCAGAGGTCGTCGCGCCGACGATGCTCGACCCGCTTCCCGCCCGAGAAGAACTGCAGACGATGGTCGCCGACGCGGCCGGCAAGTCGGTTTGGGCTGAGGTATTCGACCAGCCGCTCGGCGCCACGATCGAGGAGCGGTTCGCGAATGATGTCGTGCGTGGGGTCGTACTCACTGACGCGCTCATCGGCGCGCACACCTGCGCCCACGACCCGTCGTTGTTGCAGAACCGCACGTTCCTCTACCACGTGATCGGCAACGGCACCGGCGAGTGGGCAGTGCCGGTCGGTGGCATGGGAGCCGTCGCCGCGGCGTTCGAGCAGGCTGCGCGCGACGCGGGAGCGGAATTGTGTGTGCGCGCCGAAGTGACCGGACTTGATCCCGCGACCGGCGAGGTGCGCTGGCACGACGCGGATGGCGTCGAGCGGGCTGCGTCGGGCCGGTTTGTTCTCGCCAATGTCGCACCGAAGACTTTGTCGCGCCTGCGCGGCAGCGTGCCGGCATCGGTTGAGGGCAGCCAGTTGAAGATCAACATGGTGCTGCGGCGGCTGCCCCGGCTGCGCTCTGGCATTGACCCCCGGGCCGCGTTCGCTGGCACGTTCCACATCGCCGAGGGCTTCGAGCAGCTCGAGAATGCGTTTCGTGCCGTCGATGCGGGCTCGTTCGCCGACCCACAGCCGAGCGAAATCTACTGCCATACCGTGACGGACCCGTCTGTCCTTGCCCCTGACTTAGTCGCTGCGGGCTGGCACACGCTGACCATGTTCGGTCTGCACGTGCCCGCGCGGCTGTTTGCCGATAACCACGACGCACGCAAGGACGAGGCGACGCGACGCGCTCTCGCCGCGCTCGACGACTGCCTCGCCGAGCCGATCGCCGATTGCCTCGCCGTTGACGCCGACGGCGCACCCTGCCTCGAGGCGCACACGCCAGTCGAACTCGAGGAGGAACTTGGGCTGCCCGGCGGCAACATCTTCCACGGTGATCTTCAATGGCCGTGGGCGGAGACCAGCGTCGAGGTAGAGGATCGCTGGGGCGTCGCGACGGACGAACCGCGCCTACTCATCTGCGGCAGCGGCGCCCGTCGAGGCGGCGCGGTCAGCGGCATTGCCGGCCACAACGCCGCTCACGCAGTCCTCGAACACTGCTGAACGCGCGGCCCAGGGCGTCGCCTGGAGCTGGACGGCGCTTTGGTGAATGTCGGTTGGCCAGTTTCGGTGTTGATTCGCGCTGTATAGCAGCGATGCGGACCCGCGTTTCGCCGCCGGCGAACGCGGCTTCGCTCGGATGCGAGTGGTGCCTAGGCTTCGGATCGTGGCCTGCGTGAAGACGTTGTATGAGCATGCCGGAGGCGATGCGGCACTTCATCGCGCCGAGGAGATCTTCTACGACAAGGTCCTCGCGGACCCGGTGCTCAAGGCGCAGTTCCCTCGGCGAGTCGCAACCCACGTCGACCATCTGACCTGGTTCACCGCCGAATCGTTCGGCGGCCCGGATCGTTTCACCCAACAACTCGGCTTCCAGTACATCATCGATGTGCACCGGCACCGGAAGATCACCGACGAACAGCGTCAGCGGTTCGTGGCCCTTTACCTGGAAGCGATCGACGAGGCAGGCCTGCCGACCGACGAACCGTTCCGGGATGCGGTGCGCTCCCACCTCGAGTTCGGCTCGCGTGTCGCACAGCAAAACTCCCGGGCGGACACCGACGACGAGCTTCACCCGATCCGTACCGTCCCCCACTGGAGCTGGCCGGAGTGAGCAACGCGTTTCTTCTCCAATCGACCGTGAACCGTGTGGGCAGACGACCTGCATCGGGCCTGCCCGCTCATCGAGGTCCGTCGGATACGTGCTGTCATTCCGATGTCCGGTCAGCACGGCAGGACACCAGATTGTGGGTATGACCTAGTCGTGGATATTCGACAGATCGAGCAGGAGCTGGCCACCGCGGGTGCCCAGGAACTGCTGACGAACTCATCGATGGCGCGGCTGGCCTATAACGGGCTTGACGGTCGACCCCGCGTTATCCCCATCGGATTCTTCTGGACCGGTACCGAGATCGTTCTGTCGACCGCAGCGAGCGCACCGAAGGTGACGGCGCTGTCCGCTCGCCCGGACGTCGCGCTGAGCATCGACTCCGGCGACCGGCCCGACACGGCCAAGGCGCTGTCGGTGCGCGGCACCGCGCGCATGAAGATCGTCAACGGTGTCACCGACGAGTACATCGTCGGGGCGAAGAAGGTCCTCGACGCTGAGGAGGCGGCCCAGTTCGAGCAGCAGGTCCGGTCCATGTACGACCGGATGGCGCGCATCGCGATCCAGCCACGCTGGGTGCGCTTCTACGACTTTGGCGCCGGCCGTCTGCCGAAATTCCTCTCCGACCTCGCCGAGCGCACGTAACCGGCAGATCCACAGACCAGGCGAAGTGCACGGCACGCTAGAGCTACCTCCACATCTTGTCGAAGCGCGAACCGCTGAGCTGAGGGCGTGGAGTGAGTCTCGCAGTTAGCTCAACGTGTTCAGGCGCTCAACCAGGCAAGCGAGTAGCTGGGCGTGACGCCTGGGTGACCAGAGGTTATTCTCGCGACACGTCGCCGACACTTGACGCTTAGCGTGTGTGTCGTGTGCGCTGCGTCAGGTGGACGCCAAGGGGGGGAGTCCGAGCGTGGGCGGCATATACCGGATCCGGGAGTCACGTTGGGCGCATTGCAAGAAAGTGGCGCAGCGGCGGTGGAGGTGGCTGAAGCGGCAACTTGGGGTACTCACGCGAGGACTTGGGGTACTGGGACAGCGAGTGGGGCGGCTGGGACAACGGCTGGGTGAGCTCCAGGCTATTCAACGCGCAAGGTCTCCGGTGCGCCGTCCGGTGCGCGGTGGGCCGTATTGGGTAGGGGCCATCGGAGGCGCGGCCGTCTCGGCGTGCCTCATTACGTGGTGGTTTGGTCACTGGTTGGACCGCGAGCCGCCGACTCGCTTCATGACGCTGAACGGTCATGGCGGTTGGGTGATATTCCTGACGATCGTAGCCATCGGCATCCTGGCGGTCTTGGTGATACCGACCGAGGGGTTCAAGTCGGCGACGTCGTTGGAGCTCGCCGGGCTCTGGCTGGCCGGCGCCCTAACTTTGGTATCGGCTCTCGGCTACTTTCTTGCGGCGATGGTCGTCGCGTTCCTTGCCTGGCGCCTTATCCGCTAATAGGTGCAACGCACCGGTGAGTACGTATTTGGTCAGACACCTGTCAACATTGCTGGCATGTCTATCTTGCGGCGTGCTGGCTCGCGGTTCGGCGTCGCCTCTTCGGGGGCGGTGTCCGACCGTCACTGGTCTAACGTCAGTGTCTATGTGCATGATTCTTCCTACAGCGCAACGGGATTGCGCATACCAGTGCTGCACCCCGACCGTGGTTGCCCCGGCCGGCCTAATCAACGGGTGGCTGCGGCTGGTGTCCTTCTATCCATTCCACGATGCCGGCGCCCGTTTGGATGGCATGGCTCCGTAGGATTGTCTTCAGGGAACCGATGCCACCGAGAACCATGGCGCCCGCCGTCCCGCGGTCCAGAACCAATTCGACGCTGCGACGGCGCTTCATCAGCGATTCCGCTAGCTTAGGGTTGTATTGCTTGATCTGAGTACTCGCAGATTCTAAGTTATCTAACAGCCGTTTCGTGGCTGCATTGACGGTCGTGACAGTAGCGTTTTGTCCGAGTGCATAAATGAATTCTTGAAGCTGGCTACCAAGGAGGGCAAGCGCGAACCGCGTGTCGGCGAGGTGAAAAGCATGGCGCCATGCGGCAAGCTTTCTGTTGTACTCGCTGCGCTGTTCCCATGCGCTGGTCATGATCGCGCCGGCATCGGCGTCAGCCACTCGCTTGTCAGATTCCGCGGCGGTGACTCTGGTTTGCGCTTGTAGCTCGCCGAGCGCGAACCCTCCCGCTGCCGCTAGGACAGCTAGCAAGATCCATAGGAACCACATAGGCGGAAAGCTATCGTGGCCTCACCTCCGCGAAAAGATTCGTCGCACCTTTCCCGATCTCGGCGGTGCCAGGGCTTGTCAAAGCCAGGACAACGTTCCCGCGTGGACGCGACCGTGTAGGGTCCTGCCCATGGCCGATGAGGAACAGCCCGTCACGCCGCCGGAGCCAGCCCCACCGCCGCGTTTACCGACACGGCTACCTCGTGACCCCGAATGGGTCGATCGTGGTCGGCCTCTTACGGACGGAAAGACCCGCATTAGGTCCAGCCAATAAGGCCAAGGCTGATAATCTCAAGGCCAAACAACACACAGACCAGACGAAACATCGTCGCTATTTCACCTGCGACGTCCGCGTTGTACCGGTACGCGTCATCCGTTGCGCATGCCATATTGAACGTGAAGTCATCGGCTCGCAGGTCTCCCCGCTCGACCATCGCGAGCCAGCGGCCTAGCTTCTCGCCTTCGTCGTATCTCCTCGGCAGATGGATCACGATGACGAGAACGGTAAGCATGACGTAGGACGCCAGAGCTATGACGAGCAGGGCGACGTGAAGTCCTGTCACATGGTGCTCGGCAACGGTAGCCGCATATATCCCCGAGATGATGCCGGCTGCCGCTAACAGCGTGGCCGCGCCTTTTCGAAAGTCACCCAGCCGCGCGGCTTGCAGATCGTACTTACGGCGAGCCTCGGCAAGGATCTGCTCCACCGGGTCAGCCACTTTGGCAGGTCCTTTCTGGTCCTTACCTTGTGCGCAGTGTTCCTGATCTTTGGACGAGCGGCACGGTGGCGCGCTCTACACCCACTACGACGGCCCTGCGCTCGCGTCACGGCAAGGCGGGAAGCTGAGCACCAGACCGCACTCAGCGCCGTTGACCAGGAACCGGCATCGGTAGGTGCGGTGACCGTGTACGCCCCGGGGTGCAGTCGCACGGGCTCCAGCCGACCAGGGTGCCGCGAGGCAGGAGCGGGTGACCAGCTGGGCAGCGCTCAGGCGGGATCTTCGACCAGAGTCCCGTCGGCTCGCTCAAGCGAACTCATGTTCGACTGTTGCACTTATCTGAGCCCCTGACAAGAGGCTGGCGCTCGAATGGTCGCGCGGAGCGGCGGGACCCACGACCGCGAATACGGGGTCCTCCATCGCCGCTGCAAGCGGCCTCGCCTGACTCAGCGAGTCGGATGGGTCTTGATGATTGGCACGATCGCGTCGACCAGGTGCTGCACCTCGTCGAGACTGACGACTGGTGCGGGTTTGGTCGCGTCGACATAGGAGGACACGACGATGACGAGATGCAGCGACGGCACGACCTCGATCAGCTGCCCGCCGTACCCCCACGCGTAGTAGGCGGGAACACCGGTTGTGGGCTCCACCCACCAGAAGTAGCCGTAGTTTGTCGGATTCCACGCTGAGCCGGGCGCCGAGCTGCCGTAAGCGGGGAACGCCTTGCCGGCCTGCGCGGCGGTGGCTTGGCGCACCCAGGCTGTCGGCACGACCTGCCGGCCGTTCCGCTGTCCGTTCTGCAGGAACAGCTGGCCGAAGGTGGCCATATCCTGGGGCCGAACCTTGATCAACGCTTCGGTCATGTGGAAACCCTGCGGGTCGATCGGCCACGCGAACCGAGCCTTCTCATAGGCGGGGGGAACGGCCTGTGGGTCGAAGTAGGGCTCGGCGCTGGGCCGGGTCACGATCCCGAGCGGATCGAAGAGTTTGGCCCGGGCGTAGGTCAACACCGATTCGCCGGTCGCCTGCACCAGGATCGGCGCCAGCAGGTGCGCGCCGTGGTCGGAGTAGTGAAACTCGGCGCCTGGGGCGTAGTCCTGATGCGCCAGGATGTAGCGCACCCAGTCCGGCGATGTGAGCATTTTGTCGTCGGTAAGGTCGAAGGTATCGGTGAAGCCCGCGGTGTGGGTGAGCAGCTGCCGTAAGGTGACCCGGGCGACGCTTGGCTTCATCTCCGCGGCGTAGCGCGGAAGCATCTGGGACAGTGGTTCGTCCAGCCGCAGCCGGCCCTCACTGATCGCGATCCCCACCAAGGTCGAGGTCACACTTTTGGTCACCGAAAAGATCGATCGCGATTCGGCCGCGGACGATGAGTAGTAGCGCTCAAACCGGGGCCGGCCGTTGACGTCCACGATGATGGCGCGAACGTTGCCGGTCGTGGTGTAGGAGTTCATGACCTCCGCGATCGCGGCCGCCAACGGATCCGCACCCGTACTGGACGGAGACGGCACCGCTGTGGTGCTCGACCGAGAGGGCGCTGAGGTGGGTTGAGACTTCGAGCACGCCACCAATAGCGCGGCGCAGACCACCGCGGTCACGGCGAGCCGGCCGGCCCGCGTGTTGATCAAAACCCTCCGCCGCCCCCGGCAAAGCCGCCGATGATGTCCGGCTCGTGGCGCTCGACGTCATACAGATCTTTGCCGCACGCTCTGCACTGCAGGTAATCCTCGCCTTCCGGGTTCTTACGTCGCACCCATTTGTGGTGCAGGTTGAACCGGCACAGCAGGCGCTTGCGCTTGCGGGATGTGGGATGAGGCATGACGACCTCCCAAGATCAACGGATCCTAGCTCCGAACGTCACGAAGTATCTGCGGTGTGGCAGGAAGCTGTCATCCCTCATAAATAAAAGCGCCCAGCGGATGAACCGGTACGGGGCGCCTCCTAATCTGTTTACGGTCTGCCGTGATCGGCGAGGATCCCGGCGATCGCAAGATGGTCCGCCACGCCAAGCCGGCGCGCGCGCCTAAACGAGCCCTATTTGCAGGTCCGGCAGAACGGAGATCATGGCGAACTCGGCGACTCTGTCGCGTCCGCTGCCTCCGGCGAGCATTCGAACGCGCACGAGCAGCGCGTCGCGCACTGCTACCCGCCAGTCTTACCGGTCACGGAGTCGATGGCGTCACTGATCGCACTGGTGATCTTGTCTCGGAACAGCGCGAAAATGACGACGACCAATCCGGCGGTCATGATCGTCACCATCACCCAGCCGGGGACATCGCCACGTTCGGGATCCTCACCGCGCACTCGCGCGTAGGTGAGCCGTACCCATGCGGCGAGCAGGTCTACCGACATGCCGAAACCTCCGAGATCAACGGGTGAGTGAGACGAGCGTTACCAGGCCGGGATATAGGCGCAAAAAGCACCGTGATTGGCAACAGAAGAAATACGACGGGAACGCCAAATGTGAGCCTGACGCTATTCACGCCTGGGCGGCGCCGACCGCTTGCGCCAAACACCTACGACCGGCGCCTTGACCGGGAACGAGCCCGGCCCATGCCCAGCTGTGGGTAACCACGAAGCATGGGGTATCGCCAGCAGTAGGCCAGCACCGCCGTCCTTCACACTTCGCCGTCGCCTCTCGTTCATCATTGAACGACTTGTCGAACGAACTGATGCGACCCAGACTGTCACGCAGATGGCCCCGACCATCGTCGCCGCGTCTCCAAACTGATGTGTTACTCGCCAGCCGGCCCAGAGCCACGTCGCCCCACGGGACGCCTGCCGCCTTCGTCCACGTCGACCACGAGTCAGCTTGTCGACGACAGTCGTACCCGAACGTGCTTCTGGTGTACGGCGTCGGGCCTTGACTGTAGCCGTTGACGACGTGGAATCAGTGTCTTGCAGTCACATCACGTGGATCTATGAGTGCTCATCATCTTCCTTTTCATATTCATTTCATTTGAGCTTGCTGAGAAGCTGTACTGACCATCGAGCATGAGTGTACCGTTGGCGATGGCGTTTGCCGTACACGTCGACCCCACGATCGCGGCGGATGTGACGGCAGCGACAATCGCCGCACCGATCAAACGAAGATGATGATCTTGATGCGGTCATCAGCGGACGCTAACACCATTCGTAGCCCAGCGCAGAACCACGCCGCACTGTCGAGGTGCTCGTCGCGCTCACGCACGCGACGCTGGCGATCGCCGCGATCCTCGCCGCTGAGGAACGACGACGGCAGACGGTAGGACAGACCCGAACACGCCCCGTGCCGGTTCATCCGGCCCTGGGGCCCGTTTCTTGCTGTGCCGCAGCGATGAGTATGACATCTTCCTGCCACACCGATGGATCGGACGTACGTTCGAGCTAGCATCCGTGTTAATCTTGGGATGGAGATCGTCCACGTCGGTCGCCGCGTCCCGCACGCGCAAGCGCCTGCTCTGCAGGTTCAACCTGCACCACAAATGGGTGCAGCGCTTCGACCGGACGGCGGCGAGCTCTACTGCAATGCATAGCGTGCGGCAAAGATCACCACAACATCAAGCGCCGCACGAGAATCATCGACTTTGGCGGCGGCTTCTGATCACCACCAGAGCGGATATGTATCAAGGATAAACTATGAGTGAATCATCGCACGAAGATTAAACGATTATTGCTATTGTCTGATGGCAAGCTGCTATCGGCTGCCTTTCTGCTCCAGCGAGCAAGCCACAACCAAATCTGCTTTCGTCCTTGACACGACAGGTGCCTGCCACCCCCTCTGTCGCATATAAGAACTTCACTGACTCACTCAGATGATACAGGATTGACGCTGCTGTATATCAAATTGAGACAACAGAGACAATAGTTCGCCTAGCGGCGTGTACATAGAGAGTGATAAGAGATCTTCGTTGTAATCTAATCCAGGTCAAGGTACTTTCACGACAACGTACCAATTCGAGTCTAAGTGGATCTGAACATGAAAACTGTTCGAGGTCTTGACGTACAGCACCCATCGCTGTGGGCAGCGGAACCGCGGCTTCGAGGTCCATGGCTAGCTGACTTCAAGGACGAAGACAAAATCGCAAGTTCTTCTCGCCACTCATGCTGATTAACGCAGTCGTGCAGCGCAAGTCCCGATCGGCCGCCACGTCGCCGAACGGCTTCCTATCACCACGAGCCGACCGCGCTAAGAAGTGAACCATAACACGGCTTTCGCGCCATCGAGATGGCGGCTGTCATTCGCGGTCGCCGCGATGCGTAGCCGTCTTGAGCGAGGTCGGACAGGTGACGTGTAGAGATCGTCCATTGCTGCAGTCGCGTCGTCGTGATGGATTTGGAGGACGCCTAACATTGACGCTTCATAATCGTGCCAGATTATCCTGCTGTGAGCATTACAGCTTTATCGATATTGCTTACCCGGCATCGTTCTTAACATCAGTACCAAAGGCTAAACTATACGTTTAATCCTGCATCGTATGCTCGTTCGATGTCGCAGATCACCAGGGCCACATGAGGCTACGCTTCCTTTCTGCGTTGTCATCATCGCAGGCACGGCGATTGCGACGGTCACGATTCGAACTCTGCGCGTCCGCACCTACAACATCTCCGGCCCATCGGGCCGACCCGCGAAAACCGCTCGTTCTCACTGCTATACCTATATCGGTCCAGACGACCTCCGGCGGCGGTTCCTCATCGTCACCAGCGGCTGCTTCATTGTTAACAATGATCGATACCCGTTCGTGCCACGCAGCTACGACGTATGCGCTGAATTGGCTTGATTTGAATTTGCGAACAGAAAGCACGCGTAATACTATAGATAGGTTATCGGCTACGAAAATCATCAATACGCGAATCCTCGAAGGCAGATGTTCATCGATCGACGCTCATCTCGCGGCCGTCCTGCGTTGATGGCGAGCTTTGTTCTGGCTCGGCTAAGGTCAATAGATTGTCCAGCTGGACAATATGTTCGCGATATGACCTCGGCGAATCGTCCACGAAGTGTTGCAGTCGCGCTGGTGTACACCAGATCAAGGCCCGCACCGTCAACCAGCCCGGACCGGCGGTTCCTCGCGCGCGCCCCGGGAGGCAATTCACTGTCGTGAGCGTGCCGCCTGGCAAAGCCATTCTTGTCTGGTCATCAACTCCGAGTGGTCGACAACAGGATGTGCAATACCTCAAGTCACTGTGGCGTGCGCAGCCGACTGATGTGAGCCGACAACGCTCCTTCATTACCTTCCGTCGAACCAACCGTATCGGCGGGTACACCGCCTCCGGTCGCGCGGAGCGTGGCTCCGGACGACATCGCATAGACGAACAACTTTGTCGTCGAAGTGACACACCCGCGCTGGCGCGACGTGCTCCTCGTGTAGCCATCCTTCTGGTCATCTCCGTGAGTGTCCGGATGGAGAGGATTAGCGATAGTCGCTTCCTATGAGCGATGACAGCTTCCTGCCACATCGGCCATCGGCCCTGAGGTCCGGAGCTACGATCCGTTGATCTTCGGAGGTCCTCATGTCCGTCCCCGCATACCGCAAGCGCCAGCGCCTGCTTTGCCGGTTGAACCTGAAGCACAACTGGGTGCGACGCTTCAACCAGGAAGACGGCCAGGACTATTTGCAGTGCACAGCCTGCGGCAAAGAACACTCGTACTTCACGCCTCGGGCGGTGTAGGACGGTTGGGGCCGCGGCGGTTTTTGATCAACTCTCGGGCCGGCCGGCTCGCTGTGAGCGCGGTGATCTGCGCCGCGCTACTGGTGGCGTGCTCGAAGTCTCAACCCACCTCGGCGCCGTCTCGGTCGAGCACCGCGATGCCTTCTCGGTCCAGTACCGCAGCGGACCCGTTAGAGGCCGCGATCGCGGAGGTCATGAACTCCTACACCACGACCGGCAATGTTCGCGCCATCATCGTGGACGTCGAACGGTCGGCCCCGGTTCGAGCGCTACTACTCATCGTCCGCGGCCGAATCGCGATCGAGCTACTCGGTGACCAAGAGTGTGACTTCGACGTTGGTGGGGATCGCGATCAGCGAGGGTCGGTTGCGCCTGGACGAACGGCTGTCTCAGATGCTTCCGCGTTACACGGCGGAGATGACCCCGAGCGTCGCCCGGGTCACGCTGAGGCAGCTGCTCACCCACACAGCGGGCTTCACCGATACCTGGAACATTCAGCTGGGAGAACTGGCGGCGTCACCGGACTGGGTGCGCTTCATCTTGAAGCATCAGGACTACGCCCCGTTCCACGACTTCCGCTACTCCGACTATGGCGACGTTCCGCTGACCCGGATCCTGGTGCAGGCCCGGACGATCGGTGTTGGCCTACGCCCGGGCCAAACTGTTCAATCCGCTGGGCATCGTGACCCGACCGGGTATCGAGCCACCCGCCGATGAGGCACACCTGCCCGAGTATCAGCGAGCTGCGTTCGCGTGGCCGATCGACCCGCAGGGTTTCCAGTCCCCGAGCAACCGGCCCCTGCTGTGCTGCTCGTGCACGGCGGCGCCGGCCTGGACGAGCATGCTCGTACGCAAGCCACGCGCTACGCGGCCCTCGGCTACATCGTCTTCGCCTGCGACATGTTCGGCGCGGGAGTCGCAGGCGACCGTGGGCGGATAATCGCCGCGCTAACGGCCATGCGCGATGACCCAGATCTGCTCTTGCAGCGCGTGACGTCCGGACTCGAGGCATTGCGGACCGTGATGCCACCCCCAGATCGCGCTCGTCCACGCTGTCCTGGCCATCGCCGCTGGCACCATCGACCCCGGGGAAGGGAACACCGCCACATGACGGGGCCTGTCACATCCAGTCGATCTAGCAGATGGCCACAGTGATCCCGTGTTTGAAGCTCTAGCGGTACCGGCCGCAGCCGGAGAAACGTCATGTCAGGCCGGAGTGCGGACGGAGGCGTGAGGAGCAATCAGGCTGTGCCTCGCCGCCTTACGATCCGCGGCAGTTTGGGTATCGAGGGGATCAGGTGGCGGGATTGCCAGGGAAAGCGCGCGTCACCGCAGCGGTGCGGCTGTTCACCTGGAGGCGTTCGAATATGTTCTCGACGTGCTTGCGTACGGTGTGCTCCGATACGCCGAGCTGGCGGGCGATCTGCCGGTTGGTCAGACCGGCTGCGACGAGGCTAAGTAGCTGACCTTGCCGGCGGGTCAGCGGCGGGGGCTCCGCGTCACGTTTGAACGTGGCGTCGCGGATCGCGACGAGGTGCGGTCGAACCATCGACAGCAGCAGCCTGTCGCGCTCGGAGAAGTCGCTCCCATCGACGCGCCACAGCATGATTTGATAGTCCATTGCGTTGAGCGGCGGCATCGGGACGATCACCTCGTGACGCATGGCATTCACCCGAAGGAACTCGCCGGTCGGGCCGTTCAAGATCTGCCGCGTGGATTCGAAGTCAGTCGGTCTCGTGACAGTGATGTAGTCGCCGGATCGTTGTGGGTAGCTGCAATGAGCCGACCAGAACAGGTTCCAGTAGGCCGGGTTGTCGGCGGGGTCGAGGTAAGTTTCGTACTTATCGGTGAATTCTCGGCTTACGCACCCTCGGTGGGCGATGTCCTGGATCGGGAAGCTGACCGCGTCGCACGGCACGAGTGCCTTGATCGTGGACAGTGCGGATTCCCACACCGACTCGACCGGCTCACTGCGGTGCAAAGGATCGGATAGCTGCAGCAGGGTGCGCACGTCTCGCGCCCTGATCGTCATAGCCGTCATAGCGAACGGCCTTTCCTAGGGTGTGCCCAGGGTACGGCGCGCCCGGACTTCACCGACATACGAAATTCGTCTTATCGACGGGCAGGCGTATCCGCACGCACAGTCAACATCGAGCAGCAAGGAGCCGCCCCGGCCCGTTGGACCGATCCCGCCAGGAGACAGCAATGACCCACCTGCGCAACACCATCCTGATCGTCGTCGCACTCGTCGCGACGATGCTGTACACCGTCGCCTCGGCATCCGCGCGCCCGGCACCCAACGCCGACAACGGCTTCGCCCCCGCGACGCCGCCGCCGGTCATCCCCCACGTGACCTCCAGCGGCCTAGCCCCATGGACGGTTGTGCTTATCGCCGTCGGCTCGGCCGCAGTCGCGGTGCTCGCCACCGAACTCTGGCACGTCTACCGCAGCCACCGACGTATCGCGCACCATCCCGCAACCGCCTGAACCGACGCCGCCGCTCGACGCATCTGACGATGCGCCGCGGCGGCAAGGAGAGCGTCCCGCCCCACGGAGGGATGGGGCGGGCCGCCTGCGTATGGAGCTCCCCCCGTGCCCGGGGGCGCAGGGGCCAGCGGAGAGCACCCGCCCGTCCTACCCGTCACGGGCTCAATTGCGTCGCTAATCGCACTGGTGATCTTGTCTTAGAACAGCGTGAAATGACGACACCAGGCCGGCCGTCCTGATCATCACCATCACCCAGGCAGCCGCTGTGGACTTCTGCACGGTTTTCCACGAGAACTGACAGCACCTGAGCTCTCCTGCTCTTTGGCGGCGGCTGCCCCTGGTTCCGGAACGCTGCCACAGGTGTGGACCGCGAGTGATGTCCTCGCCCAGGAGATGGGGTGCGGCCGCCTGCTGGGTTCGTTTGAGCATCGCAACATCCGGGTAACGGTTCTTAAGGGGCGCTCCTTGGCCGCGCTCACCTAGGGCAGGGCCAGGCAGCGTGGAGACATCGCCGGCACTGGTCCGCAATCACCGCGTTCCAGGGGTGCCAATGCGGAAGAAGAGGCTGAGGGATGAGCACATACGAAGCGCACGTCACCCGCAACGGCGACTGGTGGACGATCTCCGTTCCAGCCGTCGACGGGTCGACCCAGGCACCGACAATCAATGACGTGACCACCAAGGCCAAGGAACATGTCGCCGTCACGCTCGACGTTCCGCTCAGCACGGTCGAGGTGCACCTGGCAAGTCTGGTCGTCGACGGGGTCGGCATCCTCGGACGCGCCCGGCAGGTTCGGGCGGCACGCGAGCAAGCGGAGCAGCTCGAGGCCCAAGCCGTCGGTCACGCGTCCGCGTTAGCCCATGACCTGGCCGGCGAGGGTGTACCGGTCCGTGACATCGGGGAAGTGCTCGGGGTGTCCGACCAGCGGGCGCATCAACTCGTCAGCAGCTAACCCGCACACGCAACGCTCGGACTGTGCACGCACCTCCGGAAAGCTTCCCGGTCGGCTGCACGTCTCATACCTACTGTCACCCTCGGGCTATCGACTGTCCTGACCGCGGCAAGTTGAGCGCCGAGATGTACCGCTGCGACCCCACCCTGGGTCGCCGTGCTCGGTTGGCTTACCTCAGGACGATGGTGTCGGCAATGACCAAGACACCGAACACGGCGCCGGCATCAAATTACGCCGGAGCGGTACTTGCGGACGCTCCGAATCAAATGTTCCTTGCTGGGTAATGATCGCTGGCCGATGGCCGCTGGTAGGCGTCAAGGTCGTTAATCTTCGGACTAAGGACTTCCTGGATTCGATCGTGTTCTCGCGGGGCCACGATCTGTCCCATGGAACCGATGCAGCACTCTCGCGCGTCGTCGGTGCCGCCGATCACGCCGGTGTGTCTTCGCGCTCCTCACATCCGCTCCGTGTCTGGACGAGCCAGCCACTTCGTCGCAGAGGTAACTGATGAGCGCAATTGAGGGTGCCGCCAAAGCCTTATCCACGGGGCGCCGGCGCTGGCTCGCCCTCGGGGTGATCGGTATCGCGCAACTCATGGTCGTGCTTGACCTGACGGTGATGAACATCGCCTTGCCGTCGGCGCAGCGCGCGTTGCACTTCACGACCGCAGATCGGCAGTGGGTGGTCACGGCGTACAGCTTGGCGTTCGGCAGTCTTCTGTTGGTCGGGGGGAAGCTGGCCGATCTGCTTGGCCGCAGGACGACGTTTCTCGTGGGTCTACTCGGCTTCGCTGGCGTCTCAGCTGTGGGCGGCGCATCCGTCAACTTCGCCATGCTGGTGACGGCGCGAGCCTGCCAAGGTGCCTTCGCCGCGGTGTTGGTGCCTTCGGCGCTTGCGATTCTGACGACCACGTTCACCAATCCGAAGGACCGGGCTAAGGCGTTTGGCGTCTACGGCGCCATCGCCACCGCAGGCGGTGCGGTCGGCCTGCTACTCGGCGGCGCCCTGACCGAGTACCTGTCGTGGCGTTGGACGCTCTACGTCAACCTCGTCTTCGCCGGCGTGGCATTCGTCGGTGGGATCGTTCTGCTCGATCGGCAGACATCGCCGACCAGGTTTCAGCTGGACATTCCTGGTGTGCTTTTAGCATCGGTGGGGATGTTCTGCCTCGTCTTCGGCTTCTCGAACGCGGCAACACACAGCTGGCATACGCCGCCCACGTGGGGATTTCTCCTCGCTGGAGCGGCACTACTCGTAGCTTTCGCCGTCTGGATCGGGCGCACCGCTCATCCGCTTCTGCCGCCGCGGGTGGTGCTGAATCGCAACCGCAGCGGAGCCTACGTCTCGATATTCATCGCCTCGCTGAGTCTGTTCGCGACCCTCCTCTTCCTGACCTATTACCTGCAGCAGACACTGAACTACTCGCCGATCGTGACCGGCTTCGCGTTCTTGCCAGTCTCGGTGTGTTTGGCGGTCGCAGCCAACCTCTCCACCATTGTCCTGATGCCGAGAGTGGGACCCCGACCGGTGGTGACCATAGGGCTACTGGTCGCAGCGGGGGCGATGGCCTGGCTCGCCCAGCTCGGCCCGCACACCGGCTACGCCGACGGCGTACTCGGCCCGCTCATCCTGGCCGGATTCGGTCTCGGCATGGTGATTGCACCAGCGATCAACACCGGTACCTACGGTGTGGCTCCACAGGATGCCGGAGTCGCATCGGCGACAGTCACCGTCAGCCAACAACTCGGCGCCTCCATCGGCACATCGCTGCTGAACACGATCTTTGCCACCGCAGTCGCCTCATACCTCGTGACGCATGAATCCTCGACACGGTTCATTACCCGCGCGGCGCTGAACAACGCGGCTCTCGCGCACGGCTACGACGTAGCGTTCTGGTGGACGTGCGCGATCACGGCCGGCGGGGCCGCCATCGCCGCCCTCCTGCTGCGCCCAGGCCCACTCGCCGGTCCGGCGAAGGCGACCTCGGAAAGAAGCCTCCAGCCGTCAGCCGAACTCAACCCATACAGCGGCACCCGACCGGAGCGGGCATGAGCACCGCGGAAGCCGACCCAAATTAGGTCCACCCGCCTGTCTCAGTTGACGGGCTGCACGAGGCGGCGCGGCAACCCGGTTCGGTCGGGTCCGGCGCACTCCGCCATCAGGAAGATATCGCGAGAGAAGGGGCGTTCTGGCATACCAACCGATCGAAAGCTATGGCGTCATCGGCGATATGCGGACCGCAGCCCTAGTTGGGACGACGGGGTCGATCGACTGGTTGTGCTTCCCGCACTTCGACTCGCCCAGCGTCTTTGCCGCCCTCCTCGATAGCGACAAGGGAGGACAGTTCCAGGTCGCTCCCACGACGGAGCACTACCGCTCGACGCAGCGGTACTGGCCCGACAGCAACGTGCTGGTGACCCGGTTTCTTTCCCGCTCCGGGGTGGCCGAGGTCACCGAACTACATGCCAGTCGGTGCGAGGCCCGAACGGCATCGGCGGCGCTTGGTCCGCCAGGTGCGAGGCATCCACGGCACCATGACGCTGCGCGTGCGGTGCGCTCCCGCTTTCGATTTCGCCCGGCGGTACACCGCCTCGAGGCGGCCGACGGAGGGGTCGTCTTTCGGTCGCCCCTTCTGGATCTCGCATTGGGGAGCGACGTACCTCTACAGATAGAGGGTGGCGCAGCAGCGGCCGACTTCAGTTTGGAGGAAGGCGAAGAGGCGTCCTTTGTGCTCGGCGAGCCCGACACGAATAGCGGTGCACGTTCTGGCTCGTGGACGCTCTTACGCGTGCCGGAAGGGTCGACGCGTCCCGCTTGGACGAGGCCAGGATCATGTTCGAGAGCATGCTCGGCTACGCGAACCACCTGGGGCTCTTCGCCGAGGAAACCTCCATGCTCGGAGAGGCTCTGGCAACTTCCCCAGGCCTTCACCCATCTGGCCCTCATCAGCGCGGCCTTCAACCTCGACCGCGCCCTGGATGCCCAATAGTCGAAGGCGTTCGCATGACACGACCGGCGAAGCTGGTGACCGCGTACACAGGGACTCGGATCCGTGGCCCTGCGGCTACTTGTCGCGCTTGGACCATCACCGGAAGCGTCCTGCGTATGCACAATTCCGGATTGGACGTCCAGATGAGTCCGGGCGCGTCCGCAGGCGCGCCGGATCCACAACGGTCCGGGTGCGCAGATGGCGGCGGACAGTCACAGATGACGCAATGGCACGCATGGCACCGCGGTAGCGACTCCGACGATCTTCATGTACGAGAATCACCTTATAGAATAAGGAGGCGCGGCACGCGGAACCCCGCCGACGACCGCCGTCGCGCTAACCGCGGGACGCGACGGGGACAGGTCGTACACCTTCCTCTTCGCTGCGTTCTTCGATGGCCCCGGCGATAAGCGGGTCGACATCGATGGCCAGCCCGGCGAGCGTTCGTCTTGTCATGGCCGGCCGTTGGCAGCGTTTCATGGCGCCTCAACCGAGATCTCCCTTGCGCTAACGCGGCGGCCAGTCCCTGGGCCCCTTCCGTTCCCGCTCGCCGGTCGGAAACCAACGACTACCTGCACAGTGAAGGATCCGGTTAGGAATCGCTGGCCGGCGCCGAAAATCCACTGCCGGTGCACACGTGACGGTCACGCACAACCCTCGAATGCTGTCCAACTCCAGCTCGCCGGCGAGGCTCGGTGGACTGCGGGCAGTGTCGGTGGACTGCACCCCGGAGCGCATGGCCGTGCGGTCCAGCGGTGCGTCCGCGTACAGTTGGCCTTGCCTTCCGGCCGACGCCGCTGAGCAACCATCCGTGTACGGGATTTCCGCCGCGTGCGATGGTGAACCGTAGCAAGGAGCGCGACGATCGGACCGCCCCGGGGCGCTGCGTGCTTCGGCATGCAGTAACGGTTGAGGCGACAACGCTTCGAGAAAGAGCAGCAAACGTGATCGATGTGCACAGGTTGGCGGGCGAGCTGGGTGTATCCGCCGAGGTGATACTGCGGGCATCGGCCGAGCTCGACGGCTGGGTGAGTGCCCGGTCCACGCTGACCGACGAGCTGGCCAGCCAGATACGTACGCATCTCAGGACCACCCAGCGCGGCTTCGCAGGTTCCGCCGGGAGCCCAATCTTCTCCGTCGGCACGCAGCAGTCCACGGCGTCGACGCCCGAGAACCGCACCATCCCCCCGGCCTTCCCAGGCCGCGACCGCGAAGACAATCCAGGTCAGGAGGGTCAAAGTCGTGATCCCGGCCGCGCAACCGGCAGCGGCACTTCCTCCGACGACGACCGCTCGCACCGCGCGAACGCGACCGTCCACGAGCAGGATGCGCTGGCGTCCCAGCTGGCCGCGCAGGCGGCGGCGTCCGCGCTGGCCGCAGAGTGGCGAGCGGCGGGCTTGGGACGCCATGACCGACACATCATCGAGCAATGTCAGCGGCACGGGCTGACGCCGCAGGACGTGCGCGTTCGCGTCGATGGCCAAACCATCGCCAGCCGCCTGAAAAATGGCGAGTCCATCTCCTCAGTCCGCTCCCGCATTGCGCAAGCCACCTGACCTTTGCGAACCGCTCTCGTCCGGTAACGACGACGCCTGGCACTGACCCGTACGAACGGCATAGGCCATCACCGCAGTGCATCTACCTGCCTCCGGCCTGCGTGATGACACGCTGGCCATCGTTCGTCCTTGACGCGTATACACCTTCGGCCCGTAGTCGCCTTGAACCTTCAATCGAGCCCAGGGGTTGCGTGCCGGAGCCGTCGATCGAACATCTCTGCTGGCTTAGCCGGGGCAGGCAGATCGATCACTATGACTGGCTCGAAACGAGTTAGCAGGCATGGACGGTTCACCGGAGCGCCGAGCCAACACCGTCCGGAATTTCGACAGCCAGCACCCTTGTAGCGGTCCAATAATAGGCTCCCGTGGACGCGGAGGTTGGGGTGTTAAGTGTCCATAGCGAAGCGGGGCATCATCGGCGGCCGCATACCCTCGATCGGCCAGAGCGTCGACCTTGAGATTTGACTGGCTCCGGCCGCGGCGACCGGCCCAGACCCGTGAGGTGATCTCCCGGCTGCTGGCGTGGGCCGACGCCGCTCAGCGCAGGCACAGCCTGCTTGGCTTTCCCTACGCGGTCGTGAAGAAGTACAGCGATGACGACGGCGGCCGCCAGGCCGCGCTGATCACCTACTACAGCTTCCTCAGTATCTTTCCGCTATTGCTGGTCGCCGTGTCGGTGCTGTCCAAGGTCCTCGTCGACCATCCGTCCTTGCGTGCCCAGCTCATCGATGCTCTGGTGCCGCCGGAGCTGCAGCCCACCATCGACCACGCCGTCACGACGATGCCCGCGTCAGGCCTTCCGTTCGTCCTCGGACTCATAGGTTTGCTGTCGGCAGGCACCGGTGTGGTCTTTTCGGCATACGAGACGCTCAACCATCTCGCAGGCGTACCGAGGCGATCGAGGTTCGGTTTCGTGCCGCGCTATGCGAGGGTGCTGCTGATGCTGGTCGTCGTATTGGTCGGAGGCGTGGCGGCGGCGACGTTGACGGTAGCGTCGGGGGCCCTGCCAAATGTCAACGGATTGCAGCAGCTGGCCGCGGCGGTCGGGACGGCAGTCGTCGTCTTCGTGGTCCTGGCGCTCGCCGCGAAAGTGCTGATCGCACGACCGGTCTCGCTGCGGACGTCGTGGCCGGCGGCCGCGATAGGGGCCGTCACGGTAGCGGCGGTGCTCGCAATTGGTACCCGGCTGCTCGCGGTCCTGGTGTCCCGATCGGGCGCAGTCTATGGCAGCTTCGCCACGGTCGTCGGCAGCTTCGCCCTGCTGTACCTGGTGAGCGAGGTGCTGCTGTACTCCGCGGAGGCGGCGGTCGTACGGCACGCCAGATTGTGGCCCCGGGCACTCGACATCTCACGCCCGACCCCCGCCGACGTCCGGGTACTGACGCGCCTGGCGACTGAACAGGAACGGCTTCCCACCGAGCGGATCGAGGTGCGGATGGAGGGCGGCAGCCGGCCCGCGGACGACCCCAGCGGCTCGGCCGATGCAAGCCATGAGACCGAGCGGCGGTGACCACGCCTCCCGGTCGCTGTTCAGCCTCGTTCGCCTCAAAGGAGACGCCTAAGCCCGGCGCTGGGGTGTCTCTTCGTGTCCTAACGCTGGTCGGCCCGGGCTGGGATGCGCACCCACCAACAGAGCTGCGCCCCCGTGTTGATGACATGGCTCCTAAGCGCAACGTGGCCGATAAATCACCCAGCCTAGACGCGAGAATCACCCTGCGTGGCAGCGAAATCACCCACGACGCAACGGTGGCGCTTATGGTGCATCGGCTGCGTATAGTGCAGTCGGCCCGTCGCCCGCTGAGCCTTCAGCGGAGCCCGTCAGGCCCTTGACACGGGGTGGTCAGACGATGACAACCAGCGGTGAGAACGAGCCCACGGCTATCGTCAGGGACGGTTTGGAGGGATGGCGAGAAACCGTCGCCGCTGCCCGGCAAGCGCGACGACAGCGGGGCGAACGGTACAGCGGACGACACCGTGGGGTGCCCGCTGATGGCGCGGATGCCCAGGACGCCGCCCAGCGCAGCGCGTGATCAGCCCGTAGCGCAGATCGAACCGTCGATACCGGGCATGGCTGAGGATGTCCTATCTGCGTGCAGCGATCCGTACCGTTGCTTGGCGGTGCCTCGCCGTGTCGACGATCACAGGCGGAGGGAAGGACTCGCATAGTCGGCGACTGTTTGATCGGACCCGCGGTCAATCAAGTTCGGGGCGTCCGGATGACTCACCTGGCGCGCGAGCCTTTGCACCTCGTCTGCCGTTCTGATCACCGCCTGGCCGAGCAGGCGGAGGTCAACCTGACGCAACTCGCCAACGAGCGGTTCGTCGAGGTATCCGCAGGATGGACGGCTCGGCTGTTGAGTGACGCCGGATTCGCCGGCGAAGGCATACCTCGCCGAATCGCCTGTGAGGTCGGCGACTGGGAACTGTTCCTCGAGGTGGTCAGCGCCGGCGTCGACATCGGGTTCGCTCCGGTCGGCCTGCAGTACCCGGTGCTGACCGCGCCGGACAGCGTGCTGCGACTCATCGCGGTTGCAGGCGTACATCTGGAAAGGCACATCTACCTGATCCTGCCTTCGCCAGGCGAGACGAGCCCGGCAGCGCAGCGGTTCGCCAACCAACTACTGCGCATCCACACCGATGGCAACGTGGAGTCAGACACGCTCGGCTGACAGCTGCATTCGCCCATCCTGACAGCGAGGCTCGCGGCGTTCTTTCGACTTCACGCCCGTCGGCAGCGATGACCACGTGACGATCGCGATCGGCAGCGGCGCACAGTTCGTGCTGACGATGAACGCCGCCTCGCTAGAGACGACGCTCACGGATCAACGGCTGCGGCTGGCCAAGCGCGTCGGTCAACAGACGCACAGGCGTCGCGCCTCCGCGAGACCAGCAATGATCGCCAAGCGGATCGGCGCCGACAGATCCCGCAGCAGTTCACCAGCGTCCTCGACGGCCGCCTATGAGTCACGATTTCGGCTTCCGGCCAGACCGGTGCTTAGCGCACGAATAGGCGACCGTTCCGCTCAAGGACTCGGCCGCGACGCAACGGCAGAACCCTGGTCAGCGCCCGGTAAGCGGCATCCAACCCGGGCACCTTCGCGAACACGCCCTGCGGCCCGCGCACCATCCGCCCGGTGTGCACGTCGTACGCGGACTGGTGCCACGGGCAGACCAGGTGGCCGTCCTCGTCGAGCGTGCCGTTGGCCAGGTCCGCACCCAAGTGCCGACATCGGCGCGACACCGCGAACAGTTCCCCGCCGATGTTCCCGACCGCATAACCTCCGGCGCCAACCACCGTCCCGGTCGGCAGGTCGGCTACCGGTCCCACCTCGTGTTCTCGGCTCACGCCTTCATCGTCCACCCTCTCCACCGAATGAGGAGGTGATCTACAGGCAACGATCTGGCGGAGAAGCAAGAGACGAGGGTTCTTGCGTTTTCGTCCGAACGTGGTGGTGCGCGTTCGGTGGTCGGGGTCTCGGCGATGCTCGCGGCCAGCTGATTCCGGGTCGTGTGGGCCTGTCGGCTGGATGACAGGTGTCCTGTCGTCGTGGTGACTGTCCGTGGGTGGTGCGGGCGGCACGATGTGTTTCGTCGGCGGGACCACAGCGGATGAGGAGCACAAAATGACCACCATCACCACCACCGTCCGGACCCATCGCCGTGGCCTCGCCGTGGTCGGCGCCCTCGCCGCCCTGCTCCTCGCCGCCGTCGCCCTGCTGCTGTTCAACACCAGCCAGGTGCACGACATGCACCACCTGATCACCAGCAACCACGTCCTGCCGCAGTTCGTGCGAACCCTCCTCGGCGCCGGACGCTTCGGGTCCTAAGCCGGGTGATCTGGGCTAGCGGCGCAGCCCGGAGATGGGCCGCCGGGAGGACTGTGCACTGGGCACCTTCCCCCTCCACCGCAGGCTATTCACATCCAAGTAAGTCCGAACATCCAGTTGAGAGGTACACCATGAACGAGTCACGCACCCGAACCGGACGGATCTTCGAGCGGCTGGTGGCCATCTGGCAAGACACCCGCTACGCCTCGCAGCGGCTCACCGCCATCAACCGGCCATGGATCGCCGAGCGCGCGAACGCGCGAGCGAACTAATCGCGCAGGCTCGGCCTGAAATACATATTCCAGTCGAGAGACCGACGGTTCCGTTGAAACCGTCGGTCTTTGACTGTGCAGCCCGTGTCGCCGTCCCGGCTAGTTCGACCGCCTCCCACACCACGTGTGCGTCCGATGCACGCCGACGTTTCATACTTCGGGACCACGTTGTCGATGATCTGCGACAGCGGCCATGGGAACACATGGGACGGGCACGTCATGACCCGAAGCCTGCCTTGGCTCGGGTTCGAAGATGACGCGAACCCCCACGGGCAGGCCGTCGCGCCGTGATCGCATCGATCCCTCGCCTGCTCGCGGCAGCAGACGACAAGGGGGGCGGTGGCCGCAGTTGATCATGGCGGCACCGGCGCAGGCGCGAACTGCCGTCGTTACGGGACACGGTGAGCCGCCAGCAAGTGTGGGCGTTATCCGCGTAGATCAGGAGTTCGGGCCACGTGTTTGCAGTGAGCCGAGCGGGGAAGGTACCCGCCCAGCTGTCGGCGGGGCCGAGCCGAGCGCCGCCTGAGGATCGCTACGTTCCGGCTTTCGGGCCAGTTAGGGACTCAGTGGACGGACAGCCCGCCGTCGACGAAGATCGCCTGACCGGTGATGTAGCCGGAAGCCCGGCTGGCGAGGAATACCGCCGCGCCCGCGAAGTCCTCCGCCACGCCGTTGCGACCGACCATCGTGCGCGCGGCCAGCGCCGCCACCTGCTCCGGGTCGGCCGACAGCCGCGCGTTGAGTGGCGTCATGACGAAGCCGGGCACAAGCGTGTTGCAGGTGACGCCGTGCGGCGACCACGCCTCCGCCTGGGATCGGGCGAGTGACTCCAGCGCGCCCTTGGAGACCCCGTAAACGCCGCTTTGGACGAACGCCCGGTGCGCCTGCTGAGAGGTGATGTGGATGATCCGCCCGAAGCCCCGCTCGGCCATGCCGGGCCCGAACCGCTGCCCGAGCAGGTAGGGCGCCTCCAGGTTCACCGCCATCGTCGCGTCCCACACCTGCTCGCCCACCTCGCCCATCGGCGGCCGCAGGTTGATGCCGGCGCAGTTGACGAGGATGTCGGGTTCACCGAACACCGCCGCCGCCTGGTCCGCCGCCGCGCGTACCCCGTCGCGGGTGCTCAGGTCGGCGCTGACCCAGGCCGCACGACACCCCTCGGCCGCGAGCTCATCGACGGCGGCGACGAGGTCCGCCTCCGTGCGTGCGACGGCCGCCACGCTCGCCCCGGCCCGGGCCAAGGCGCCGGCGATGGCCCGGCCGATGCCGGAACTGCCGCCGGTCACCACGGCAACCCGGCCATCCAGCGAGAACAGTTCGAAAAGGTAGGTCGGCCAGGCCATGCCCGCACGCTAGACGGCCCCGCCCACAGCGACAACGCAAGGCGCGACACGCACGCGGGGCGAGTCGGGAAACGGCACTCAGGCAGGGCGCGAGGTCGATGTCACCGGACGCCTCGTCACCCGGCGCGCGGAGCCGCAATCGGCGATCACCCGGACCGGCGGGGTCACGGTGGGTGATTGCGCCCGTCGCGTCGTCGCGCGCCCGCTCGAGGTCCCGAGCCGTCGATGTCGCGTACGCGGCGGCCGGTCACGCGACGCCCGGATGGGACGTTCTGGCGCATCAGCCGATTCGAGATCAAAGTGCTGACATGCCATGCCGATCTCCGCCTGAGGATTCACGATCGTGCCGGAGCGCACCGCACGCTTCAGCGGAACCGCACGCTCACGCCCAATAATGTGCGCGCGCCTGTTATCCGTGTTCGGCTGCGCCGAGGTTGGCGAGGGCGTCGGCGCGTTCGTTGCCGGGATCGCCGTCATGTCCTTTCACCCATCGCCATTTGATGCGGTGCCTCCGCGTGGCGTCGTCGAGGGCGCGCCACAGGTCGCTGTTCTTGACCGGCTTCTTGTCCGCGGTCGTCCACCCGCGTTTCTTCCAGTTGTGGATCCAGTCGGTGATGCCTTTGCGGACGTACTCGCTGTCGGTGAACAGCTCGACCTTGCTAGGTCCCTTCAAGGCGGTGAGCGCCTCGATCACGGCGGTTAGTTCCATCCGGTTGTTCGTGGTGGCGGGCGAACCCCCGTGCAACTCTTTGCGGTGCGGTCCGCTGGCTAGGACGACACCCCAGCCGCCGGGACCGTTCGGGTTCCGCTTGCAGGCTCCGTCCGTGTAGATCACCACGCGAGGCAGCGGGCCGCCCGCCGGCTCGTTGGGTTCCGTTTCAGCGGACACGTGGCTCATCGCGTGGACGATAACTCGGTCGGGCTCGGGATAGCGGCCGGACCCCATCGAGGTTCCCACCCGGCGCTCGTGAGACGTCGATCAGTGCGCAGGAAAGCCGCCGAGTGTCCTCGGCCCGACCGCACGGCTGATGTGGCAGACTCATCGTCGACCGTTCGAATTGGAAGGAGGTGCGACGTTCCGTGTCGATGACCGTTTCCGCGCCTCCTGGAGTTTGCTGACCTGAGGGCAGCTTGCCCGGTGGCGCCACCTGTGAGAGGTGGCCTCGTGGCCGCAGACAACGAAATCCAGCTCGACCGACTCGCTCGTTCGTTCGCCGCGGTCGGCGAGCTGATCGATGCGATCCAACCCGACCAGTGGTCCGCGCCGACTCAGTGCATGGACTGGACCGTGCACCGGCTCGTCGAGCATCTGGTCGGCAAGAATCTGGTGTTCGCCGCCGTGCTCGCTGAGCAACCGCCGCCCCAACGGGGTGACGGGGTGCCGAGCGACCAGCTCGCGCGCGCCTATCGGGAATCGGCTGCCGTGTTGCTCGACGCGTTTGGGCAACCAGGCGTTCTCGATCGCTCCTACCAGGGCCCGCTCGGTGCCGCCACTGGCGCGGAGCGGCTGAAGATCCGCATGTACGACCTGCTGGCCCACGGCTGGGACCTCGCCAATGCTCTCGGGCGACCGGCGGATCTGCCGGAGGATGCTGCTGAGGAGTCCCTGGCCTTCGCCCGCGCAGATGGGCGAGCGGTACGTCCCGGCGGCGGCTGTTTCGGCCCGGCCCGGCACGTCGCCGACGCCGCCCCGGCGATCGTCAGGTTGGTCGCGTTCCTCGGCCGCGACGTGCCGGCAGCCTGAGCGCTTCGGGTGGGGGTGCTGGGAATCGGGCGTAACCCACCGCCCCGGGCCCGGCGATCCAAATTCCGGTTCAGTCGTCGGATTGATCGCTCTTGGGGCGCCACCCAAATTTGTACTGGACCGCCGTCGTGGGACTGGGGGAGAGTGGCCGGCCCCGCGGGTCTAGCGTCCGGCTAGGTCAGCGACGACCGGGGCGAGCGCGTCGGCGAAGTCGGCCCCGAAGACGAAATAGGAGAAGCCGATCTCCTCACGTCGTCGTTGGATTTCTTCGGCGGCCGCCGCCGGGTCACTCGGAAGTATGGCGAGCGAGTCCGCCGCGCGAAGCGCAGCGGGGTCAGTGTCGGGGGGCGCCATGAACGGTGCGCGCGTGTCGCCGATCACCGCGACGTGCAGCGCGAGCTCGACGTCGCGGATGGCGCGGAAGTCGCGTACCAGCCGCACGACCTTGGCCCGAGGCTCGCCCGGCATCAGTGCGAAGGTGACCGTATCTGCGACCTCGGCCGCCAGCGCCTGGGCCTTCGGGCCCCGTACGGCCATCACCACAGGCGTGTGACGGTCGGGGCCGTCGAGATCTCGCAGTGCCGTGACTGTTTCACGCACCTGGATCAACCGCTCGCCCGGTGGGACCACGGGCAGTCCCCGTTCGCGGAGTTCGTCTTCAATCCCAGGCCTGCCGGTGCCGACGCCCATCTCGAAGCGACCGTCGGTGAGCACCGACAGCGAGTGCGCTTCCCATGCGGTGCTCCAAGCCGGGCGCAGCGGGGAGGCATACACCCACGTGCCCACCCGCAGGTCGGCCAGGTTTGCCGCGAGGGCCAGCGTCGGGCCAGGCGCCGGCTGCCATTGCGGGACGTCGGGCATCAGGAGCGTCGAGTAGCCGCTGTCGGCGATACGGCGCACTCGGTCTCGCCACGTCGGCAGGTCAGTTGTGAGCGGAGCGACGACCCCGAATCGGAATGGTCTCGCTGCGCCGGTTGCCGTCGTGTGGGTCATCGTTCCTATCTTTCGTGTCGGCCCTGGCCTTCTGCCGGGTTCCTGCACCGTCCACGAACGGACTCCGGCGGTTTCGACAGCACAGGTCGAAATGGCTTGGGCCAGGGTGACATTCTGGCGGTCGCGTTCGTGGATGTGGTGAGCGGCAGCGACGACGCTCATGCCGGATGCCTTCTTTATTGCTGATCATCCGAACAGCACGGCCGGGGCCACAGCTGTGGTGGTCGCGGCCGTGGACAGGCGTATCTGACCTCGCCCGCGGGTCCTAAATACGCTGAGGTCGTGCTGATCGCGGAGGAGCTCATCCTTGTCGCTCTCGATCCCGTCAAGGGCACCGTGCCGCTCGGCGCCAAGACGTACCTGAACGCTGGCCTGGCGGCCGCTCGCGCCCCGGTCGGCGGTACTTCTGGCGCTGGCGGGTCCCTGCCGGCTCCTCGAGCGGGTCGCCCCCGATCGCTCCGGCCGCCGCCACGCCAAAACCCGGATCAAGGAGGCCACCGAAAAGGCGCCGTTCGGCCCCGAGGTGAAGCAGGTCATCGACGAGCTGATCGCTGCCGTTGCCGTTGCCGCCGTCGTGGCCAGCTCCGCCGGCGGCAACGGCTGACAGGAGGCTCTGCGGCCGAGACGATGCCGGGCCCGACCGGTCTGCTCCTCCATTGGGTTCGCGGGTGAGTCAGGTGGCGATGTGGACGACAGATGCCGTGATACCGCGAATAGTCGTGATTCACGCAGGAATACTGCTCATCGCGGACGGAACCAGAACCCTGGCCTGCCACGCCCCGTCCCAAGAAACAGGCCATGGCGCACGCACGTGCGTTCGGTTCCGAGCAAGGAGAGCAGCAGATCATCGAACTCGAGCGGCGGCTGGATCGCTGCAGATCTGATCCCGCGGTTGCCCAGCGGCTGCCCCGAATGGCTCCCGACAGGGGTCTCGCAAGCCGTCTACATGTCAGGTGTGGCTGTGAGACGGGACATCGGACTGGCGGGCCTCAGGCAGGCCTAGGTGCTGGGCCAGCCATGGCCCGGTGGCGCTGTCCGGTGCGCGCGCGACGTCTGCCGGTGTCCCGGCCGCGAGGATGTGCCCGCCGTCCGGGCCGCCGCCCGGGCCCATGTCGATGAGGTGGTCGGCGGCGGCGAGCAGGTCCAGGTCGTGGTCGATGACGATGATGGTGGCCCCAGCCTCCAGCAGCCGGTCGAACACGCCGACCAGGGTGGCCACGTCGAGCGGGTGTAGGCCGGTGGACGGCTCGTCGAGGACGTACAGCGCGCCGCGCTGGCTGCTGCGCAGCCGAGAGGCGATCCGCAGCCGCTGCGACTCGCCGCCGGACAGGGATGGGGTGGGCTCGCCGAGTCGCAGGTAACCGAGACCGACCTCGTCGACGGGCCGCAGCGCCGCGGCGACCGGGGCCCGGTCGGAGAACCGGTCTAGGGCGTCGTGCACGCTCAGGCCGAGGATGTCGGCTATGGTCAGGCCGTCGATCCGGGCGGCCAGGGTGGCGTCGTTGAAGCGGGCGCCGTGGCAGGTTGGGCAGCCGACGGCGATGTCGGGCAGGTACTGGACATCGAGGTCGATGTGGCCCAGCCCGCGGCAGGTCGGGCACTGGCCCTCGCGGGTGTTGAACGAGAAGTGCCCGGGCTTCCAGCGCCGCCGCCGGGCGTACGCGGACTCGGCGAATACCCGGCGGATCTGGTCGAACGCGCCCGAGTACGTCGCGGGCGTGGACCGCGTGTTCTGGCCGATCGGCGAGGCGTCGATCTGGACGATCTGACGGATGCCGCCAAGGTCGAGGTGGCGGACGTGCCCGGGCAGCGCTGTCCCGCTCAGCCGCGCCCGCGCGGCCGGGATGAGGCTGTCCAGGATGAGGGCGGTCTTGCCCGCTCCGGACGGTCCGGCCAGCGCGGTCAGCCGGCGTACCGGGAAGGCGGCCGTGAGGTCGTGCAGGTTGTACAGGTCGCTGATCTCGATGGTGATCTGCCCGCCGGGGCTGGCGTGCGCCGGACGGTGCGGTGACACGGCCACTGCCCCGGCCAGGAACGGGCCCATGATCGACTTCGGGTCGGTTTCCAGCTGACCGGGAGGACCCTGGGCGATCACCGTGCCGCCCTTGGCGCCGGCCCCGGGACCAAGCTCGATAATCCAGTCGGCAGCACTGATGAGCTCCCGCTCATGTTCCACCACGACCACGGAATTACCGTTTCTGGTTAGCGCGGTGATGGTCTTGCGCAGCCCCACGACGTTGGCCGGGTGCAGGCCGACCGACGGCTCGTCCAACACGTAGAGCATGCCGGTGGTGCTGGCCCGCACCGTCGAGGTGAGCTCGATCCGCTGCCGCTCCCCAGTGGACAGCGATGCACCGGCCCGGTCCAGGGTCAGGTAGCTGAGCCCGACGTCGAGCAGCGGCGTGAGCCTGCCGTTCAGCTCGGCGAGCAGGCCGGTGATCAGCCGACTCAGCTCGGCGGGCAGCCGGGCGGGCAGGCCGGCCGTGAACCCGCCCAGCTCGCCCAGGCTGAGCGCGCTGATCTCGGCGATGTTGCGACCGCCCAGCTGTGAGGTCAGCGCCTCCGGCCGCAGCCGGGTGCCGTGGCACACTGAGCAGACCCGCGTGACGAGGAACCGCGCCACCAGCCGCCGGGTGCGCTCGTTGTCGCTGCGCAGCGAGCGTTCCACCGCGGCGACGGCGTTGTCGTAGTTGACCGACAGCTGCACCGTGCGCCCGTTCCGGCCGGAGAGCGTCACCGGCACCCGGACCGGTTCGCCGTGCAGCACGAGGTCGCGCTCGCGGGTGGTCAGCGCCCGGTACGGAATGTTGAGCCGCACCCCGAGCTGGCCGGCGGCATACATCGACAGCCGCCGCCCGCCGGAATTCCACGGCAGCACCGCGCCTTGCTCGATCGTCTTGCCCGGATCGGGAACGAGCGTGGGGGCGTCGACTTCGGACCGCACGCCCAGGCCTTGGCAGGCTGGGCAGGCGCCATAGGAGTTGAACGAGAAGGATTCCGCGCTGGGATGCTCGAACCGCGCGCCGCACACCGGGCAGACGATCTCCTCGCCGTAGGTAGCGATCGACGGCGCGACCCGGTGGCCGTTCGGGCACCGGTGCGAGCCCAGCCGCGACGTCATCAGGCGCAGCACGTTGAGCACCTCCGACATGGTGCCGACCGTGCTGCGCGGCCCCGGAATCGGCGGGCGCTGCCGCAGCGCAAGCGCGGCCGGCAGGTGGTCGATCCGGTCCACGTCCGGCCGCTGGGCCTGGGTCAGGCGCCGGCGGCTGTAGGTGCTCAGCCCCTCCAGGAACCGCTGCATGCCGTCGGCGTACAGCGTGCCCATGGCCAGCGACGTCTTGCCCGACCCGGACACGCCGACCACCGCGACCGTCCGCCACAACGGCACGTCAACATCGATGTCTTGCAGGTTGTTGTGCCGGGCCCCGCGCACGCCGATGACCGTGGGCAGGGTTCCCGGCACGGGAATGTCACCGGCCGGTTGGCCAGCGGGTGGCACCGGCTGTCTGTGCGTGGGCTCCGTGAGCCTCGGTATCGGTGTCTTCGCGTTCACCGGGGACTACCGCCGCCATCTGCGGCGGCTCGTGTCAGCCGGGAGCGGGGACGAGGTTGAAAGCGGCGCTGATCAGCGCCAGGTGGGTCAGCGTGCTGGGCGTCAACGCGCTCCCACATCGGGCGCACGTAGCCGAGCGAGGCCTCAGTCAGCCGTGAACGGCCCGCCATCCACGATTTCGGCGTCGCCGTTGAGATACCACTCGAACAGCGGACCGACATCGCCGCCAGCGTCCGCGACAAATCCGTCGACGGACGCCACCGTATGCATCACCACAGTGCTCACGCCTTGATGATGCCCGCTCGGCCCCCCGACGCACTTCGCTGCGCTCCGTCCCGGCGTGGGCGCAGCGTTCGCTCGGCGACGCCCACCCAGGTCGGCTACTGACGGCCGCGCAGACCGCGCCATCCAGACCTCTCTCTCCCAGCCGATATGTGCGGTGGCTTCGGAGTAGATCGCCGATCCCGGGTCGCGGGCTGATGTGCTGGGCGATGTGTCGGCGGAGCCTGTTAGACAGGGCGGATGACCGGCGTGCGTGATCGGACGGAGCTTCGTGCCCAGGCGCAACGTCATCTGAGCGCGCTCGCCGGCGAGGACGCTGTACTGCGCGAAGATCAGTGGACGGCGATCGCAGCTTTGGTGGCCGACCGGCGGCGAGCTCTGGTCGTGCAACGCACGGGCTGGGGCAAGTCTGCGGTGTACTTCGTCGCCACCGCGCTGTTGCGGGCGCAGGGTAGCGGACCGACCGTGATCGTTTCGCCGCTGCTCGCCCTGATGCGCAATCAGATCGCTGCCGCCGAACGAGCCGGGATCCGCGCCGTGACGATCAACTCCACCAACGTCGCTGAATGGCAGCGAGTCTTCGCCGACGTGTCGCGCGGCGCGGTAGATGTTCTGCTGCTCTCCCCAGAACGCCTCAACAACCCGGACTTCCGCGACAACGTGCTGCCCCAGCTCGCGGCGACCTGTGGGCTGTTGGTCGTCGACGAAGCGCACTGCATCAGCGACTGGGGACACGACTTTCGGCCCGACTTCCGTCGGCTGCGCACGCTGTTGCCCGAACTCCCGGACGGCATTCCGGTGCTGGCAACCACCGCGACTGCCAACGCGCGCGTGGTCGACGACCTCGCCGACGTGCTCGGCCTCGGGCAGGGCCCACCGGACGATGTTCTCGTCCTGCGCGGCAGCCTCGACCGCGATTCGCTGCACCTGGGTGTGCTCGAGTTCCCGACGACTGCCCATCGACTGGCATGGCTCGCTGAGAACCTCGACGCGCTGCCCGGCTCCGGGATCATCTACACGCTCACGGTCGCCGCATCGCAGGAGGTCGCCGGCTATCTGCGTGAGCGGGGGTTCTCGGTGGCTGCCTACTCCGGCCAGACCGAGCAGACAGAGCGACTCGCCGCCGAGGACGACCTGATCAGCAACCGGGTCAAGGCGCTCGTCGCGACATCAGCGCTCGGCATGGGCTTCGACAAGCCGGACCTCGGGTTCGTGATCCACTTCGGCGCACCGGCCTCACCCATCGCCTACTACCAGCAGGTGGGCCGCGCCGGTCGCGGAGTCGATCGGGCCCAGGTGATTCTGCTGCCGGGTCCGGAGGATCAGGCGATCTGGGACTACTTCGTCTCCGTCGGATTCCCCGCCGAGGAGCATGTTCGGACGGCGCTGCGCACGCTCGCAGCTCTGGGCGCGCCGATGAGTACCGCCGCTCTCGAGACCCGGGTCGAGCTGAGCCGTTCACGGCTCGAGACGATGCTCAAAGTGCTCGACGTCGACGGCGCTGCTAAGCGGGTGCGAGGAGGCTGGATTGCGACCGGGGCCGAGTGGCGGTATGACGCCGACCGCTACCGCAACGTCGCGCGAGTGCGCCAGGACGAGCAGCGCGCGATGCGCGAGTACCAGACCACCACGACCTGCCGAATGCGCTTCCTGCGCGCGCAGCTTGACGACCCCGGGGCGCTCGACTGCGGTCGCTGCGACAACTGCGGCGGCCTCACGCTGACCGGCGAGATCGGTGACGAGACGGTCTTCGCCGCGGCGTCCGTGTTGGGGCGTCCCGGCGTCCCGTTCGACTCGCGCCGGATGTGGCCGAGTGCCATGCCCGGTCTGGGCATCGAGGTGCGCGGCAAGGTGGCGGCGACCGACCAGGCCGAGGCCGGCAGGGTGATCGCGCGGCTCACCGACCTCGGTTTCGGTTCCCGGCTGCGGCCGCTGCTCGCCGCCGAGGCCGCAGATGCTCCGGTACCGGACGACCTGGTCAAGGCATCCGTCCAGGTGCTCGCATCGTGGGATTGGGCGCAGCGTCCCGCCGCTGTCGTGCGCGTGGGCTCCGTGCGGCGCCCGCGGTTAATTGCGGATCTGGCGTCCCGGCTGGCCGAACTTGGCCGCCTGACCGACCTTGGCCAGGTCACCCACGTCAGGCCTTCGTCGACCGGTCGCACCAACAGTGCGCTACGCCTGCGCGAGGTGTGGAACGCGTACGAAATGCCACGTGCGCTCGCCGCAGAGCTGACCGGGCAGCCAGTGCTTCTCGTCGACGACTTCATCGACACCGGCTGGACGTTCACCGTAGTAGCCCGGCTGCTGCGCCTAGCCGGCGCCGGCCAGGTTTACCCGTTCGCACTCGCGCTCGCCGCATAACGTGGGGCCACACCGCGCACACCGTCCCACCTGTGCGGTGCCTTGGCCTGGGAAAAGGGCGCCCAGATCGACTATGACACGGGTCAGCCTCCTCCCCGCGGTCACCGACGACGCCAGGAAGGCGATCGGGCGGGAGATCCCATCGTTGGCGGATCAATCGGCGCAGTGACAAGACCATCGACGAGCTTGCGGTTCATCAATCCGATCGGGCAAGGCTGGATCAACTACCACGGGCGCGAGGATCACCCGGTATCAGGCGTCATACGAGCCGCTTGCGGCGGGTGATCCTCGAGCACGTCCACATTCGGCAGCAGCCCGAGTAGGAGCATCAGACCTCTGGACCCTAATCGCACCCCGAGTGGCCCACACGATCACACCGGCGACCGACCGGGCGGACCGCAGCGTGAAGGCCGCAGCCAGTAAGCGACCGCGGCGAGCACACTGACAGCATGGCTGTAAGGCTGCATCACGTCGTCGTGGATGCCCACGATCTGCCTGGCCTCGCACGCTTTTGGGCACAGGCGCTGGGCTGGCGAATCCTGTCCGAGCGCGCGCGAGAGGTCGTCATCGGACCGGATGAAACCGCGCCGATCGGCATGTGCTTCATGCCCGTGCCGGAAACCAAGACGATCAAGAACCGAGTGCACCTCGACCTGACCACCGGCGCCGACGATCGGGACGCCGAGATCGAGCGGCTACTGTGGCTCGGCGCCCGCCGGGTCAACATCGGGCAGACCGGCGACGAATCCTGGGCCGTTCTCGCCGATCCGGAGGGAAACGAATTCTGCGTCGTGCGCCCGAAATCAATCCTCATCGAATGACCGCCCGGCAAACAGCCCCACGGACGTCGCCTTACTCCGGGAGCGCGAGCGAACAAGATGGTCGCGGGACCACCCTCTGATCCGTCGGGTCGTTCGACGAGCTTGCCGTTCTTGAATACCGCGCCGGCGCGGACCGGCGCGACGAGGCGGGGTGCGTTGACGGCCTGCCACCGGGTCTGTGCTGATTCGATGAGCTTGAACGCCATCGCGACACCGGCGGCGCGGGAGCCGGGGCCGTTGGTGACTCGCCGGCGAAGTCTGAGCTGGTGAGGAACTTCCACGACAAGGCCCTGAGGTCCCTCCCGGGAGAGCGCGCGGCCAAGATCGCGGCCCCAATGCCTGCCGTTCCTGACGCGAGAGCGTCGAGGTTCTTACGGCGCTGCCGACCTCGGCGGGAAAGCGCTGAGGTCGAGACAGTTACCGCTCCCGGACTGCGTAGGTCAGGTGGGTTACCCGCTGCGTCGGCTCCGCACGAACCGGCTTCAGAGCCACGCGGCCGGCATCCACGCCGTCGAACAGGCGGATTCCGGAGCCGAACAGCACGGGTGAGAGCGCGATCGAGAACTCGTCGATCAGGCCGGCGTTCACGTACTGCAGGATCGTTGCGCCGCCGCCCGCGATGCGGACGTCTCGGTCGCCGGCGGCCTCGCGGGCCTGGTCGAGCGCGGGCTCGATTCCGTCATCGACGAAGTGGAAGGTGGTCCCGCCCGGCCGCTGCCAGGGGTCACGCTTCTCGTGTGTCACGACGAAGACCGGCGTGTGGAACGGAGCCTCCTCCGGCCACGCCTGCTCACCGGCGTCGAACATGCGCTTGCCCATCACGCTCGCGCCGGTGCGCTCGAACGTGTCCCGCACGATGTCGTTGTTGCGCCCTTCCTCGCCGCCCTCGCCGAGCTTCAGGTTCTCCCGGAAGAACCGCAGCGGGAATATCCACTGCTGCAGTTCCATCCACTGCTGCCCCATCAAGTCCTCGCGGGACTCGGGCGCGATGAAACCGTCGAGCGACATCGACACGCTGAAGAACACCTTCCCGGCCATCAGCGCTCCGCTCCCTTCGCAACGATCTCGGTGAGGTAGGCAACCAGGTTGCTCAAGGTCTGCTGGCCGCCCTCGATCGCGTGGTACTTCTCGACCGCCTCGTCGCGCAGTTCCTTGGTCGGGAACACCGTGCGCATCTCGATCCGGGTCGCCGCACCGTGGCGCTCGAAGGTGAGGACCGACTCGAAGGCGTTCGGGTCGCCGCGGGACTCACCGTGCAGTAGCGCGATCCGCTCCGGCGGGGCGATCTCGGTCCAGGTGATCCACTCGGTGTAGTCCGTCCCGTCCGGTCCGTGCATCACGAAGTCCCACTCCCCGCCGATACGGAACTCGAACGACTGCGTAGTCGTCGTGAACCCCTCCGGTCCCCACCATCGCGACAGGTGCCGGACCTCGGTGAACGCCTCGAACACCAGCTCCCGTGGGGCGTCGATGACCCGGGAGATGACGATCTCGCGGTCGGCCGTCTTGGACTGCACCGGCGCTTCTCGTCTCGTCGCGTTCATCAGCTACTCCTCCTGCCTTTCCTGCTTCAGGTCCTGCACGTATGCGCCCAGCCGGTCGAAGCTCTCGTCCCAGAACCGCTCGAACCCGCCGGTCCACTCGTGGACCGGCCGCAGCCCGTCGGCGTCAAGGCCGTACCGGCGCTGCTTGCCTGCCTTGCGGTCCCGCACCAGCCCGACCTCCCGGAGCACCCGCAGGTGTTTGGACGCGCGCGGCTGGGCCATCCCCAGCTCCCGGGCCAGCTCGGTCACCGGCCGCTCACCCGCCCGCAGCAGCACCAGGATCTCCCGGCGCTGCGGCTCGGCGATCGCGTTGAAGACGTCCGACGTCGTCGCTGCTCGTGCCATGGCCGCCATCATATGCCGATATCGGCATGCGTCAAAGGCGGAGGAAGCAGGCCGGTCCTGCCCTCGTCAGCTAGGCGCCGCAGTTCGACCTGCCGACTCAGTGCAAACCACTGGGTGGCGCAGCCCAATCGCCTTATCTGCGCGGACGGCCCGGCATCGATGCTTCGCGCAGAGCAAGCGTGTACGGGTGATCTTCGATCACCCGTACAACGACAGTTTCCGAGTGCCGTCGAGCGTTAGGAGGATCGGTCTCGCGAAGTCGCGGGCTGCATCTTTATGCATTCGACGCATCTAGTAACGAACGACCGGATCTGTCGCGGTCAGCGCGCACGGACTCCGAGCCGTCGAAGCCGAGACTCTCGGTCGTTGCCCCAGAAGATGAGAAGTAGCGCGCCGGTGGGTACGCCGAGCCACGCTAGCCAGCCCGAAGCCGTCGGTGTGGTGAGTGCGATCCAACTCCCGGCCAGGACTGATGCGCTGATCAGCGCCACCGATATCCACAGGCGTGCGGCCTCCGGCACGGCGCGAGTCTCTCGTGCCGTCGCCCGTCTTCCACGCCGCGCACGGAGTCATGACCCACTTGAGACTGATCGACGAGGCAAACCACTGAATACACGCTTATGCCGCGTTGAACGTTTGTTCGCGGGGGCGCGGAACTGCCGATGGGCGTGCATCCGCGAGATCGCTATGTGCCGCCCGCGTTCAGACCGGGCGCGACCAGACCTCCAAGAAATGTTGGGCGGCTTCGTACCGACTGATCCGTGCGCGCACGCCACTCGTCGATTCGAGGCGTCGATTGTTCCGGAGGTTGTCCGCGAGATCAGCGAGCTTGACCCGGCGAGCGAGGGGGTCGTGGGCGAGTCGCTCGATGTAATCGGCGTACGGAACCGTCCTGTCGTGCGTGAGGAGCAGAACCGCGCGAACGATGTGCTCATCAAACCCGAGTTCACGTATTTCGGCGACATCGACACTCGTGTCTTCGAGCACGTCATGCAACAGAGCAACGATCTGCTCGTCACCTTCCTCCAGCGCCTCCATCACCCGGATCGGATGGCATATGTAGGGCTCACGCTCGGGCGACGGATATACCTGACCACGATGAGCAGTCGTCGCAAGTTCGAGCGCGACGGCAAGTTTGGCTCGGTCCGCGGTCACACCGACATCTTCGCTTCGGCGCCAAGCGGCGCGCCAGCAACGTGTTGACGCTCGCGGATCTGCCGCAGATAGTTGGCGTCCAACCAGCCGAAGAGAGATGATCTTGTGAAATGACTGAAGGCCCCGGAATCCGGGGCCTTCGTCGTTGTAGCGGGGGCAGGATTTGAACCTGCGACCTCTGGGTTATGAGAACTTCATACACGGTGTTTTGGGACTTGTAGCGATCGCGGCGGCGGCGGCTGTCCGAACGGCTGAATCCCCTGTAGCCTAAGGGATGTAGACACTTCTCGAGTCGGTTTGAGACGGCCCGAGCAGGCTTGAGTGGGCGCGAGGATGACCGTCATTTGACGGTCATCGACCTCGACCCAAAACGACCCAACGAACGCCGAAACCCAGAGGTCGTCCCATGGCATACGCGCAGCAACGCATGACGAGCGCCGGCATCTCGCGCTGGTACGCGATCTATTTCACTCCGGATGGACGGCAGCGCAGCGGCGGTGGCTTCTCGACTAGGCGGGACGCCGAGCGCGCCGCGATCAAGCTCGAGCAGCAGGCCGCGGCTGGCACGCTCGCTGACAGTTCACGCGGCAAGCTCACGTTCGGCGCGTATGTGGAGAAGTACTACTGGCCGGCAGCGCAGCACCTGGAACCGACCACGCTGGCCGCTTACCGGTCGAACCTCGACAGCCACTTCCTCCCGTACTTCGGCCGCATGCGGATGAGCAAGATCGTTGCCTCGACGGTGCAGGCCTGGGTCAACGAGGTCTCCGCGGAGGTCGAGGACTTCGAGGGCAACCGTAAGCCGCGGCTGAGTGCGCGATCGGTGCGGAAGTACCACACGTTCCTGCACGCGATCTTCGAGCGAGCCATCATCGACCAAGTCATCACCATCAACCCGTGCGCCCATACCGTGCTGCCGAAGTTCGTCAAACCACCGAAGAAGGCGATCACACCCGAGCAGTTCGAGAACCTGCTCGACGAGATTCCGCAGCGGCACCGGGTCCTGGTCCTGGTCGCGATCGAGACCGGCGTCCGATGGGGCGAGCTTGCGGCTCTCCGTCCGGTGGATGTCGACCTGGAGACCGGCGAGATCCACGTCCGCCGCGTCGTGCTCGAGGTGTCCAAGAAGATCACCGGCGCCGACAAGGTGTGGACGATTCGCGACTACCCCAAGGACGAGGAACACCGCGCCATCAGGATCGGCGACCAGCTCTGCCAGGACGCCCGCGAATACATGATGGCCACCGGCAAGCGCGGCGGAGATCTGCTTTTCGCCACGAGCACCGGCTCGCCGATCTCGCGCAACACGTTCCGCACCCGTGTCTGGCTGCCCGCGATCGAGCGCTCGGGGTTACGCCAGCGAGTCCGCTTCCACGACCTGCGTGGCGCGCACGCCTCGTGGCTGCTGGCCGGCGGGGCAGACCTCAAAGCAGTGATGGATCGCCTCGGCCACAAGCAGATCCAGACCACCCAGCAGTACCTCGGCAGGCTCCCCGACGCCGACGACCGCGCCCTGGCAGCCTTCGAGGCCGTCCGGACTGGCCGCCATTAGCTGGACGATTCCCGTACCCTTGACCCCAGGAGGTTCCCGTTGACCACAGTGCCCGTGGATGTGGACGAACGCCTGCTCAAGCTCGCAGACGAGCAAGCCGCAGCGTCAGGAAAGCCCCGCAGCGAAGTGCTCGCGGCAGCGTTGCGTCGCGGCCTGGGTGGCGGGCGTCTGAGCGAGATCGTCGAGACAAACCTGAAGGACACGAGCCTTACCGACGACGAAGCCTTGGCCTTGGCGAACGCTGAACTCAAGGCCATGCGGGCTGAGCGTCGCGGCGCATGACCTCGGCGCCACCGCGCCGAGTTGTCATTGACCCCAACGTCTTCGTATCCACGGCAATCACGCCAGCAGGCCACCTCCGCCGCATCCTGACACTGTCAGACTCCGGGGCTGTTACCCCGATCGTGACCGAGCACCTCGTTGACGAGGTTGCCGATGTGCTCGCCCGCCCGAAGTTTCGACGCTACGTCGACGTCGCTGGCGTAGCGGACTTTCTCGCCGAAGTCCGACGCCTCGGCGAATGGCACAGCGATCCGCTAGACCCGCCAAAGATCTGCCGCGATCCCGATGACGACTACCTTCTCGCCCTCGCGATCGCATCGAAGGCCGACGCCCTGGTCACCGGCGATGATGACCTCCACGCGGTCCCGAACCCCGGCGTCGAAATCATCACGCCCCGCGAGCTGCTCGATTGCCTCGGCGACTGACGCAACGCGGGAGACCCATCCGCTAACGCTCGACTCGACGTGAAATCGTTGACGGCGTGAGTGATCTTGCCGAAGCGGTGCTGCCGCTGATCCGTACTCGTGCGGACTTGTGGCGGTGGAGCGCGTCGAACGAGCACGGGCGAAAGATGCACGAAGCGGTAGCGATTCTCGAGAAGGCAGCCGAAACGGAGGACCCGGCCGTCGTCTTCGCGGTGACGCAGAAGGCGATCGCCTCCGCGCTGAAGGTGATCATGCGCGCCGACGACTCCAGCGGGATCATTGGCGACGCGTGCCAGGCGCTGCTGGACCTGCACCCCAAGGTCGCCGCGCGGGCCAAGCCGCCGGCCGCGAAGCTGGTCGACTGGATGATGGCGTTCCAGTTCGACAACGAATGCGACTACTTCCACCTCGACCCCGTCGCCTACGCGCCCGCGCTCGGCGAGAAGGGCATGGCCTCCTACCGCGCAAAGTTGGCCGACGTCGAAGCCCGGCTCGGCCCACGGCCATCAGAGGAGGAGCGGTGGACGGCTGCACACACCCATGACTGGTTCACGCTGGACGGGAACGCGCAGCGGCTCGCGGTGCTGGACCGTGATGTGGAGGCGATCATCCGCACCCACGCCCGCGACAGGAAGGTCGCTGCCTGGCTGCAGGACACCTCCGAGGCGCTGGCGGAAATCGGCGAGTTCGATCTTGCGATCGACTGGGCCAGGCAGGCGCTTGATGTCGGGCCAGGGCATCAGTCGCTGAAGGCGGGCGAGTACTGGTGCGCATTGCTCGCCGAGCACCGTGCGGCCGAGTTGCTCGAGGCGCGGCTGGAGGTGTTCCGGCGCTGGCCCTCGTCCAGCACCGCTGCGCGGCTGCATCGCGACGCCGGCGGGGCGTGGCCGCAGTATCGCGATGAGGTCATGCAGCGACTCGCGGCCAGCCCGCGTGACGCGGTGTTGTTCGCGTTGCTGTCGCTCAAGGACGTGGACTACGCGTGGGAACTCGCCCACAATCTGGCATTGGACGACGACCGCACGTGGAGCGATCTCGTCAAGGCGTACGAGAAAGTCGACCCGGTCGCCGTCCTACCGGTGCTGAACCGCCTAGTCCTGAGCGAGCTGGTCGAGACCGGTGCGCAGCATTACCAGATCGCCGCCCGCAGGCTGAAGAAGATGCGCAAGCTCGCCGCAGGATCCGAACACGAAGCCGAGGTCGACTGGTTCATCGCCGAGCTGCGCGAAGCCAACCGTCGCCGGCCACGGCTGCAGCAGGAGTTCGACCGCGCCGGCCTGCCCTGACAAAGCGCTCAGAGGTCGGAGCCGGTGACGGCGTTCGCCTCGATGAACGCGTTGACGTCGGCAGGGCGAAACCGCAGCTGACGCGCGATCCGCGACGCGCGCAATCGGCCGTGCCGTACCTCGTCGTAGATGAAGTCCTTGGAGACGACGAGGCACTCGCAGAGGTCGTCGACCGTGAGCAGCTTTTCCGCGGCGTCGGCGGCGAGCGCGCGATCCTCGATCGTTGTCATCGCAGCACTCCTTTTCGGACCGGCGGCAGATGCTCCGTGGGTGCAACGCGGCGGGTACAGGCCAGTAGAGCAAGTGCCTGTGCCACTGCCCGGGAGCACGCGTCGGATCCCGTGACGCCTCGTGCTGCTCAGTGCCGCGCGGCGCGCTGAAGCTGGCCGGAGGCGCTAGTGGTTCGACGCCCGGCCGAACAGAAAGTGTGGCAGGGGGGAGCACCGACGACACCCCGTTCATCGCCGGGGGGCGGACCGGACGGTGGGCGTCGGTCCGGTCGGGCGATCGTGCGCGGGTCGCGGGGTAGGTCGCGGTGCCGGCTCATAGAGTCGTCGAGACACAGCCGTCGGCAGCGCCGACGCCGGGCGTTCGCCGATCGCATCGATGAGGCGGTACGCGAGGGCGGCGGCGGGCTCTTCGATCGGCAACGGTCGGCTGGTGGCCATGCGTCGTAGCTCGGCGCGGTC
This sequence comes from uncultured Actinomycetota bacterium, assembly GCA_963809815.1. Taxonomy (GTDB): domain Bacteria; phylum Actinomycetota; class Actinomycetes; order Mycobacteriales; family Jatrophihabitantaceae; genus CAVVJA01. Next base: position 14,163 of record CAWELM010000024.1, on the reverse strand, counting down.
GATGCCGACTCGTTCGGCCGCGGTGATCTGTCGGGCGAGGTTCGGCCAGTGCGGGTCGGCGGTGATGCCCGGGTGGATCGCTTCGTTGAGCCGGGCCGCCGCCGGTTGGAGGGTGATCGGGGCTCCGCCGGCTTCGGCGAGGCGGCCGTCCAACTGGCGCTGGTGACGGCTGCTCGCCCGACCGTTTGCGGGCGGTCCGGTGGGCCGTAGGTCGGTGTCGGGGATCTCCCGTGCTGCCCGCCAGGTGGCGATGTCGCGGATGAGGTCGGGATCGCCGATCATCGGCCCGGTCCAGGCGGGTGCTTTCTCGGCCGTCCAGCGTGTCGCGGCGGCGCGGACGGCGGTGCCGTGGCGCTGGATGAGTTCCTGGCGGCGGTCGAGGTAGAGACTCCAGAAGTCGTCTTCGGCGAGCCGGCGCGGGACGGATGGCAGCCAGGGCAGCGGACCGGAGATGCGTTGGTGGGCGTCGAGGCGGGCGGCGAGCACGGCGGCGAGGTCGTGGGTGCCGCCGGCACGGACGAGCACCGCCTCGTCGTGCAGCACCTGGTACGGCTCGACGTCGTCGAGGACGAGCCGCTGCAGTTGCGTGTTGAGCGCTGGCCAGGCTGGCCAGTCGGTGATGCCGGGGACGGTGTCGTCGGCGCGCGCCGCGATCCGGGCGAGGCCCTCGGGTCCGAGGACGCATTCGGCAGCCACGCCGAGCGCGTCGGCGTATTCGGCGCAGGCCTTGCGCAGTAGCGAGACGGGATCGCGTTCCTCGCGGCGAGTACTGCTGGCAGACACCGCGGAGTCGTCGCGCTCGACGACACGGGTCAGCATCTCGACCGCGGTCGGCGGTCGTTTCCCTTCGGCGTACACGACGTCGTCGCCGCTGACGCTGGCGTCGAGATAGAGGCTGTTGGCGCGCTGCCCGCGGGTGAGCGCAACGTAGAGCAGCTGCTGGGACTCGCTGCCCGTCAGGACCGTGTGGCTGGTGTCGACGGTCTGGCCCTGCGCGGAGTGGACGGTGCAGGCGTAGCCGAGTTGGACGTGCCGGGCGACGTAGTCGGCGGGCAGCAGGACGCGCCTGTGGGACTGCATGTGCCGGACCTCGAGTGCGCCGTCGGGACGGACCGAGGTGACGGTCCAGCGGTCGCCGTTGGCGACCCAGTCGGTGGCCGACAGGGTGAGGCGACGGTCGTTGCGGCGGGTGATGATCGCGTCTCCGTGGCTGACCGTCGTTCCGTCGGCGAGCTCGACATGACGTCCTGCCGGTACGGCGGCAGTCGCCAGCCGGGCGGCTTGCGCGCGCAGGTTCAGTTCGCGGACCTGCGCGTTGGTGGACGCGATGAGCAGCGTGTCGAGGCCTGCGGCGCGGTCTGCCGACCAGGCGGCGAACGCCTGATCGGCGGTGGTCGTGTCGTCGCCGACGTGGATGCGCTCGTGGTCGAGGTAGTAGCCGAGTCCGGCCGGCTCGCCGCGGCGGATCGCCAGCGAGGCGGCGGCTTCGGCGTGGTTCGGGGTGCCGTCGGCGTGGGTGAAGCGGCGTACCTCGGACAGCGTGACCGCGCCGTGGGTGCGGTCGATGTCGCGCAGCACGCCTCCCGCGCCGAACGCGGCGAGTTGCCGGTCATCGCCGACCAGCCGCACTGACGCGCCGCGGGCGGTGGCGTAGTCGATGACTTCGGCCAGCTCCAGCGTGCCGGCCATACCCGCCTCGTCGACGATCACCAGGCTGCCGGGACCGATCGCCTCGACCCACTCGGGCACGCCGCTGCCGGTGCTGAGGGCGTGGACGAGCTTGGCGAGGGTGTCTGTCGCGGTCACGCTGTTGCCGAGTTCGTCGCGCAGCACCCGCCCCGCTGCGGCAGTGGGCGCCAGGCCGATCACGGTGTTCCCGTCGACGGCCCATGCGTTGGCGAGGGCGCGCAGGGTGACTGTCTTGCCGCTACCGGCCGGCGCGAGCGCGAGCTGCACCCGCGCTCCGGACGTCGCGAGCTGCCGCACCATCTCCGCCTGGTCGGGGCCGAGCCGGACGCCGTTGGCGACGGCTTCGAGCAGCGCCAGGTCGACGGCCTCGCACTGGACGATGCGGAAATCCTGGCACGCCGCCTCCCCGAGGATGCGTCGCTCGGCATTCAGGATCGCGACCGACGTGTAGCGGCGCGATCCGGCGACCTCGTACACCGAACAGCCATCCGCTCGCCGCAGCTCCGGCGGCTCGTCGATCGTTGGCGGCACGGTGAGCAGCACCGAGTTCGTTGGTGAGAGCGCTCGTTCGGTTACCGCGTCGACGAGAAAGTCCGGCACGGCGGCAAGGCGACGACAGGTCCGCTCCGCTTCCGCGCGCAAGTGATGCTCCTGCCAGGTCGCCCGCGATGCCTGCACCGTCTCGATCACCCGCTGCGCAAGGACCTCCACGTCGACCGCCGGGGTCGGCGCGGGTGCCTGACCAATGACCCGCCGCACGAGCGCGTCGACCCGCTCCGTCCCGCCGAGGACCTCGCCCGCGTCGGCGCTCCAGGTGCGGCGTTGCTCGGCCTCCGAGCGCGGTTCGTGCTTCGCCTCCCGGGTGGTCAGCGTCGCCTGCTGGGCCAGCTCCTGCCCCTCGATGACCGTCGGCGGGCGGCCGTGCTCGTCCTGGAACCGGCGCGCCAGCATCGCGAGTTCGGCCTCGATGTCACCGCGCCGCGACGACCAGCGCCGCAGCAACCCCGAGTCGACTCCGACGATCTCGCGGACCTCCCGCCTGCCGTCGACGGCATCGCCACGCTCGGCGAACCGCACCCCGACCCGCTCGGTGAGCTGCGCCTCCAGCCGGGTGTTGTAGTGCTCGGAGGCGGCGACCTTGTTCCGGTACACCGCCCGACCGTCCAGCGACAGCCACCGACCATCGGCCGTGCAGACCTTGTTCGACACAGCGACGTGGGTGTGCAGATCCGGATCGCCCGCGCGGGAGTCGCGGTGGGTGAACGCCGCGGCGATCAACCCAGTGGTGTCGACCTGGGCGATGCCGTTGGCGCCGCGCCGGGTGTAGGCAGCGTGCTTCTCCAGCCAGCCGATCGTGTCCCGCACCGCCTCCTCATGACACCCTGCGATCGCCTCGGCCAGCTCGCGCGGCGCGATCGCCCACAACGCCGACACACTCTTCACGGGCGAGAACGTCAAGTCATAGCCGGCCACCGGAACCGGCGCTGGACGCGAGACCCGGGTCAGGTAGCCGGTGAACTCTTGCGCATCTAGTGGGTCGCGACGGTGTTTGATGCGGAACCACTCATGCGCCAACTCGGTACGGATCCGCGCACGCTCCGCCGCCGGCACCGCCGCTTCCGGCCGCTCGCCACGCGTCGTGTTGAACTCGCGGTAGCGCGCGGCGAGCGCGGCCTGGAACTCGCTCGGCTCGAACAGGTGGTACGCGTGGCTCAGCTTGGTCGCCCGATCCAGCGCGCGGCCGCGAACCCCTTCGCGCTGCAGCCGCCGTTCGATGACGTCAGCGTTCGGGTGCCGTCCTTCGCCGAACAGGGCGGTCATCTGCTCCTCGGTCACCACGCCGGCCACGACCGTGTCCGGCTCGGAACCGGTCAACGAGGCCAGCCCGCTACCTAGCCATAGGCCGGGCGACTCGCCCTTCTGCTCGTAGTAAGCACCCAGCGAATCGCGGCCGCGATTGGTGTCGTCTGCCGCCGCGACCTGGCGCGTCAGGTACGTGTACCCGTCCCCGGCCGACAGCTTGTGGAGACTCATCACGTCGGCACGGTCGCAGTCGCCCATGACACACGAGCAGCGGGATGATCTTGCTGGGCCGCGTTCCGGGCTCGAAATGCACCAGGTGTGCGGCGTCGTGACCTTGGAGTGGTCTGGGAAACGCGGGGTTGATCAAAGGGGTCGGGGAGCGTGGGATCCGGCTCGGGCGGATCGCGTGATGTGGTTGGGGAGCGGCAGGCAATGTCGCGTGTCAGCGGCGATAGCGTGCGTTTCGCATCGGGTCGGCGATGCGGCACGATCTTGCGGGTGACAGCCTCACCGAATTGGTTGGCCCGCTACCGTCAGGTGGAAGAGCGCACCGCTCCGATCACCGAGATGACCTCACGTCAGTTTCGGGCAGAGCTGCGCTGAGCGCGCGCCGGGAGTTGACGCCGACCTTCTGGAACACCTTGCGCAGGTGGTAGTCGACCGTATTGGGGCTGATGAAGAGCTCAGCCGCGATTTCGCGGGTGGTCGCGCGCTGGGCGGCGAGCCGTGCGATTCGTGCTTCTTGCGGGGTGAGATCGAACCTGGGTCGCGTCGCCGACAGGGGGGCGTGCTCGCCGGTTGCCGCGAGCTCGAGGCGGGCCCGCTCCGCGAACCCCGCAGCTCCCATCCCGCTGAACATGTCGTGGGCGATGCGGAGCTGTTCGCGGGCATCGACTCGGCGCTTCCTGCGCCGCAACCACTCGCCGTACAGCAGATGGGCACGGGCAAGGTCGGGCCTCATCGAGGTGCGTTCGAGCAGGCCGATGGCTTCCCGGAAGCACTGTTCGGCGTGCTCGTGGTCGGCGAGCAGCGCTCGTGAGCGTGCCAGCAGACCAAGTCCCCACGGGTTGGCCGCGGCCGTCGCGCGTTCTTCGAGTCGTTCGAGTGCGGATGCTGCGAGGTCGTTGTCGCCGACGCGGGCTGCGGCCTCCACGACGTACGGTAGCGACCAGTTGCCGAACATAGGAAGGTCATCCTCGTAGCTGCGCCGGGCCGCCGCGCCCGCAGCCGCATGGTTGCTCGCGCCCAGCTCGAGCACGATGATCGCTCGCATCGCGCCGTACTCCAGGCTGGCGAAGCCCGCGGCGGCAGCCGCATCCACCGCGCTCTGCACGGCGGCGCGCGTCTCCTCGTCCCTTCCCTGCCATGCCAACAACTCTGAGTTCATGCGTCTCGCGATCCGAGGATCTCGTCCGATGGCGAGCGTCAACTCGGTCGACTCGTGATAGCACGCCTCGGCATCCTTGAGCCTTCCAGCGCCGACCAACGCCGAACCGAGCGAGATCAGGGTCAACCGCAACGGGTGGAGTGCACCCTGCTCGCGTTGGCGGCGCGCCGTGTGTTCGAGGATGGTTCGGCGCGCATCCTCGTCCCACACCTCTGCGGCCGCGACGTTGGCGAACCCCGTCCACTCGAGACGTCCGTCCGGCTCGGGACCGGAAGCCAGCGCGGCGACGACCGCGCGCAAGCGCGGCACCGCCTCGCGGTAGTCGCCGACGAGGCGCGTAGCGAACGCATCGAGCACGAGTTCGGTCAGCTCGTCGCCGCCATCGGCAGGCCGCGGACCGTCGCGGATGGCCCGGGCGATGTCGTAGGCCGTGACCGACCCGCCGACCGGATCCGTGAGGAGGCAGGTGTGCAGCAGTTCGAGCAGCACATCGCGTGCTGCCCTGACGTCGAGCGGCTCGAGAGCACGTGCCGCATCGAGCATCATCTCGACGGCGCCGGCCGGACTCCCCAGATCGGGGTGCAGGGCCGCACGGAGCCTGAGCAGGTCGGCGGACTGCCGTGCGTCCTCCAGCAGGGGTTCCGCCCGCGTGAGCAGCGCTTCGGCCTGGGTCCACGACCCCGCGATCTGCGCCGCCCGAGCCGCCTCGAGGAGCAGGCGGACTCGATCGGTCGGAGCCGCAGTGAGATCTGCGGCGCGTGCGAGGTAGGCACTCTCTGTTGCGAAACCGCTACGGCGGCGGGCCCGTTCGGCTGACCGCTCGAGCTCGGCGGCGACGGCTTCGTCGGGGCCGAGCACGGCTTCGGCGGCGTGCCACGCGCGCCGGTCCGCGTCGCCTTCGGCGTCGAGTACGTCGGCCAACGCCCGATGGACGCGCCGACGATCGGCGAGCGAAGCGCCTTGATAGATCGCCGCACGCATCAGTGGATGACGGAACTGGATCACCGGTGTCGTCACGACGAGTCGCGCGGCTTCGGCTGGAGCTAGGGCGTGAGCGGGGATGTCCAGCGACGCCCCGGCTCGCAGCACAGTCGCCGGATCACCGACGCCGTCCGCGGCGGCGACGAGCAGGAGCAGCTGCGTGTCACCTGGCAATGCACGCACTTGCCGCAGGAAACGAGCCTCGACGAGTTCGCTGATGGGGAGCGGTTCGTTGATCGGCGCGCCGGCGAGGTGATCGGACGACAGCTCGCCGCCGAGTTCGATGAGCGCGAGGGGATTGCCGCGAGTTTCAGTCACGATCCGATCCGCGAGCGGCGGGCCGAGTGGCCCGCCGACCACGGAGCTGAGCAACTGGTGCGCGTCGCCGTGCTCGAGCCCGCGCAGCCGGAGGTCTGGGACGCCGTCGATGGGTACAGCCTGATCGGACGGCTCGCGTACGGCGAACAGCAGCGCGATCTGATCCGCATAGACACGACGGGCGACGAAGCCCAAGACGTTGATCGACTCCCGATCGAGCCATTGCGTGTCGTCGACGATGCACAGCAGCGGGCGTTCACGCGCCGCGTCGCCGAGCAGTGTCAGCGCAGCCAACCCGACCAGAAAGACGTCGCCACGCGTGTCGCTGCGCAGCCCGAAGGCCGATTTCAGGGCCTTTCGCTGTGGCTCGGGCAACTGGTCCAGCGCCGGCAACAGGGAAACGAGGAGACGGTGCAACGCGGCGAATCCCATTCCCATCTCCGACTCGACGCCGATGATTCGGACCACCGTGAGATCGTCCGCGTTCGCGACGGCATCGTCGAGGAGCGCCGTCTTTCCGATCCCGACTTCGCCGCGCAGCACGAGTGCCCCGGCATGGCCTGATCGGGCCGCGTCGACGATGCGATCGATCGCCGCCCTCTCCGCATCGCGGCCGAGGAGCACGAGACGACCGTACCGGTCAACCCCTCGCCGTCGGGTGGGCAAGTCCACCAGTTCAACCCCGACGACTACCCGTCTTCGGGGATTCGCGCGGTGCTGTCGCCCCTCAGGCTCGTCACTGAATCCAAACAGACACCGAGGCACCCATCATGGACAGTCTTCGCGTCACCAGTTCCCAGCACGACTCAGCTACCGTGCCCGACTCTCTTGCCGACCTCGTCGCCTCGATCCGAGGCCGGATCGTGACGCCGGGCGAGCCGGGGTGGGATGCGGCTCGCCAGGCGTGGAACCTCGCAGTCGACCAGCGACCCGCTCTCGTGGCGATGCCCCTCGACCTGGACGACGTACGCGCGATCGTTCAGCACGCCCGCCACCACCGGTTGGGAGTCGCGCCGCAGGGAACCGGCCACAGCGCCGGGGCGCTCGGCTCACTCGCCGAGACGATCCTGCTGTCGACGCGACGCATGCGCGGCGTCGAAATCGACGCGACCAGGCGGATCGCTCGCGTCCAGGCGGGAACACTCTGGCACGAGGTCACCGAAGCAACGTCCTCGTTCGGGATGTATCCACTCTCGGGCTCGTCGCCCGACGTCGGCGTTGTCGGGTACACGCTCGGCGGCGGCCTGAGCTGGCTGGCGCGCCAGCATGGCCTCGCCTGCAATCAGGTGACGGCGATCGAGGTCGTCACGGCCGACGGCGGGGTCACGCGGGCAACGCCGTCCGAGCACACGGACCTGTTCTGGGCGCTGCGCGGTGGCGGAGGCAGTTTCGGCGTGGTGACCGCGTTGGAATTCACGCTCTTCCCCTATCGCGAGGTCTACGCCGGCAAGTTCCTGTGGCCCTACGAACGTCACCTCGAGATCCTCGCGTCGTGGTACGCGTGGACCCGTAGCGCGCCCGACGCGGTGACCACGTCGCTGCGCATCATGCACTTCCCGCCGCTCGACGACCTGCCGCCGTACCTCTCGGGCCGATCCGTCATCGTGGTCGATGGTGCATTCGCGGGCGACGTCGATGCTGGCCGCACCGCCGTTGCTGGCCTGCGCGAGCTCGAGCCCGAGCTCGACACGTGGGGTCCGGCATCGCCCGCGGCGCTCAGCCACCTCCACATGGATCCCGAGTGGCCGATCCCGTTCGCCGGCGACTCGGCACTCCTCGGCGAGATCGATGCCGCCGGGCTCGATGCATTTGCCGCCGCGGTGCAGCCCCCGATGATGGTGGGGGAACTGCGCCACCTCGGCGGCGCGCTGTCACGTGTCGCGGACGGCGCGGGTGCGCTCGGCTCGTTGCGTGGGGACTACGTGATCTTGGGAGGGGGTGTGGTCGGCGATTCGAGCTCGGAGATCGACGCAGCGCTCGTACGGCTCCGCGCGGCGACAGCTGCCTACGAAACCGGCGCGCTCTACCCCAATTTCACCGAGCGCCCGGCCGACTCCTCGTGCTTCTTCACCGAAGCCGACTACGCCCGCCTGCAGCGCATTCGCATGGCCTTCGATCCACACGAATTGATCGTCGCCAGCCATCCGATCACGTCGAAGTAGGACCGACACCCGGCTCATCGACCGATTCGCCCAACGACAAGGAGCATCGCATGAAGGACAAGCCGCACATCGTCCTCGTCCACGGTTTTTGGGGCGGTGCCGCCCACTGGGCAAAGGTCATCGTCGAGCTGGACCGACGGGGCTATGACTCGATCCACGCTGTGGAGAATCCCTTGACGTCCCTCGCCGACGACGCCGACCGCACCCGCCAGATGGTCCGGCAGGTCGACGGTCCGGTCCTGCTCGTCGGACATTCCTATGGCGGCGCGGTGATCACCGAGGCCGGCGACCTGCCGAACGTGGTCGGCCTGGTGTACGTCGCGGCCTTCGCGCCCGACGCCGGTGAGAGCCTGGCCGAGATCGGCGCGTGGAACGTGGCCGCGGCCGTGGGAAACGTCGCGCCCGACTCGGACGGGCATGTCTGGATCACGCCGGGAAAGTTCCGCGAGAGCTTCTGCCAAGACCTGCCCGCCGATGAGGCGCTGGTGATGGCCGTGACGCAGAAGGCGCCGATCGGTTCCACGTTCGCGAACGCCGCGTCGGAGCCGGCGTGGAAGCACAAGCCGACCTGGTACCAGGTTTCGACAAACGATCGCATGATCCACCCCAACAGCGAGCGGCGGATGGCAGCACGCATGAACCCACGACGCACCATCGAACTCGACGCCAGCCACGCGTCGCTCGCCTCGCAACCCCACGCCATCGTCGACCTGATCGACGACGCCGTCGCGGACCTGAGCGCGAGCGACGGTATGGCAACCAGCACGGCAGCGGCTTCCGGATGAGCATCGGCACGAGGCGAGCGGCGAAAGTCGCAGGCGGGGGCGCTGGGCCGTTCATGAGATCCGAGAGCTTGCGAACAGCCGTGAGCACGCAGGCAATCGATGCCGGTTTGCGGGAGCCGACGCTGGCGTCTGCGTGGCAGGCGGTCGCGGGGAGCCCGATCAGCGATCAGTTGCTCGAGTGGCCGCCGGATGTATTCGCGCTCACTGACGTGATTCTTGACCGCGCCGAGGCGTATCGGTTCGTGTTGTCCCCGCCGGACGGAGTGCTGTGGCCCCCGGGCGGCGATGCAAGCTGGAGCGACGCAGTCGGGCAGGCAGCGCGACGGTGGAGTGCGTGGGTTGAGGACCGGGATGGTCTCGTTCCTGAGCTTGTGGCGGAGAAGTGGGCTGTCCTTCGGGAGCGGGTCGAGATCCCGCTCGAAGAGCTGGCGGCCGGGCGGAACTGGCCGGTCTGCGAAGCGCTGCTGACCCTTCATGCGATTGCGGACGAAGCCTGCGCCGGCCTATTCGTCGCGCTTGACCGTTCCGACGGAGAAGGGTGCTGCTATCGGGCCTGGGGCCGCGAGCTCCTGGCGAGGGCCGGGTCGCTCGCTCGCCTGCCGTCGGGGTTCGTTCGAGTACTCCCGAAGATCCGAACACCACCGACGGGAAAGTCGTCGTTCTCACGCTACGCATGTGTTTATCGCCCGGGGGTGGCGACCCGCTGGCACAAGCTGCCTGCTCGTCATCGCGGTACCGACCCCCAAGCCGAGCACGCCCAGCTGTTGCTCCTTCCGTGGCCGCTCCAGGTCAGAGAGTCTGACTTTCGGGCCGTGGAGAACTCTGTCCAGAGGCTGGCGAAGGAGCCGTTCGGCTTCTTCGAGTTCGCACCGGAACAACCGCTCGACCTGGATCTCGTCGACCGGCTGCTCCTTGCGGCCCGGGACGAGGTCGGGACCGTCGATGTCGTCCTGCTGCCGGAGAGCGCGATCGAGGAACGCGAGCTCGACGCGTTGGAAGCGCTGTTGGGCCGGCACGGTGTGAGCTACCTGCAAGCCGGGGTGCGTGTGCGCTCACCTGAAGCGGGCGGGTTCGGGCGGAACCAGATGCATGTCGGCGTGAACTCGAGACTCGAAAAAGGGGGCGCGCCGTTGCCCGGTGCGCCCCCTGGACAGTGGTTCCACGTTCGCCAGGACAAGCATCATCGTTGGTCGCTCGACGAACGCCAGATCTACCAGTACCACCTTGGTGGCGCGCTTCATCCGCACATCCGCTGGTGGGAGGCGATCGACGTACCTCGCCGGTCCGTCCAGGTCGTTGAAGTCGGCGAAGGCATCACGATCGTCTCGCTGGTCTGCGAGGACCTCGCGCAGAACGACGATGTGGCGGAGCTCATCCGATCCATCGGCCCCACGATAGTTTCGACCGCGCTGCTCGATGGCCCGCAGCTCACCTCCCGCTGGTCCGCGCGGTACGCCAGTGTGCTGGCTGACGACCCCGGCTCGGCCGTCATGACGCTGACGTCGTTCGGCATGGCACAGCGCTCGAAGCCCCCCGGATACCAACCTTCATCGGTGATCGCGCTGTGGAAGGACCCCGCCCGGGGGACCCGCGAGATCTCGCTCGAGCCGGGCGCACAGGCCGTGCTCCTGACCATCTGCGGCGCTCGCGCGACCAGGCGGAGTGCCGACGGCCGCTGGCCAGTCGATTCCGGGACCCACTACTTCGATGTCGCCGTCCACCAGATCCGGGCCTCCGACGCACGTAGTGAGCCACCAGACACAGCCTCGGGGCAAGCGAGTCCACGGATGATCGGCCTCGACGATCTCACCATCCTCACTGGCTGGGCCGAGGCGGTCGCCGAAGCGCTCGCCCACGCGCCGGCGAGTGCCGAGACCGTGTTCGCCAACGCCCGACCCGGCGCTTCATGGCGGTCCGACCTCGGCCTGGAAGAGCCGTCCCCGCGGCTCAGCGATGCGATCGACTCGATGGAGCGAGCGTTCAGCGCGGCTGTGCCTCCCGGTGCCGCCCCGACGCTGGACGCGTTGCTCTTCATGGTCCGAGACGGCCTGCCTGGCGAGTCCGCTCTCGACAGCCTGGCGCGCGGCGTACTGCGATCGACGCTTGAGCAGCTGTGCACGAGACAAGCCGAGGAAGCCGATCCTCGCCACCGAGGCTCGCCCCCCATCTGAGCGCGCTTGGTCCGATGCAAATCAGCGGCGTTATAGGTCGTTCGATCTCGTTGAACCGGTCGGGCCAGGCCGCGCGACGCGGATCAGCCGGTTACCGGATGCTGAGCCTGAGCCGGTACCAGTCGGCGGACTTGCTCGTGCGTACCGTCGCATATCCGTTGCGGAGTTCTCGGAACAGGTGTGGCGCCATCCGGTACGGCTGGCCGTTGATCGAGACCGAACGCATGGCCAGGCCTATTCGAGGCGGCGATCCGTGGACATCGGCACCCAGTACCAGTGTCGGTTGCGTGATCGCGCGGACTTGATAGTTCGTGCCGACGGCGCAGCCGGGGCCACCTGAAATGCCGAGGCTGCCGTTCTTCGGGTGGGGTTGACGGAAGCCGATCACGAGGCTGGGGCAGCCGCCGCCACTGGTCGATACGTCGACGACGTCTCCAGGCTCCGGATGGCCTTCTTGCGCGTCGCCGTTGTATCCGACGCTGAAGGTTGGGCTGCCGGTTGGTGTGCAGGTGATCGTCAAGCCCGCAGACCAGACGGCTTCGGTGACCCCTTGGTAACGCGGGGTGAAGTGTTTGATGCCGAACATGCCGATGGTGGTCTGCGAGTTCTCTCCGGGCGGGCATTCGACCTGCGGGACGACGAACTGCACGGCGGCACCGGCCTCATAAAGATGCATCGGATAGACCAGTAGCCCTCCGGCGCCGATCCGCTCGCTGCTTTCCGGTGGTGGTAGCGAACGCAGTCGGTGTCGCGTCACGTTCACTGTCACGCCCCACCCGAAGACCGCGGTGGGCTGGGAAGATTCGACGAGAGCGTCGCGTGTAGTTCAGTCGACCCAGCGGCAAGTGCGTGAACTTGCGCCACGACAGTGCCGCCAGGGCAGCGGAGGACGACCCGCAAGCGTGCGACGGTGGGGTTTGGGGTCATCGGGATCGACCAGCGCCAGCCGTGACCGCCGCCGGTGAACCGAAGCCACAACCCAGCACCAGCGACCATATGGACCGGTGCGCTGCCACTGTCCGGTCCGACGAGCAGTTCCGGGCCCGAAGCTGCGTGCATTGGACCGGTACCGAAGTGCGCACCGCGATCTCGGGACTGTGGTTGTCCGAGTCGCTTGAACATCCCGCGACAAACGCGACCGTGGCGCAGAACCAAGCCAGGCTGCCGAAGAGCCGACGGTTGCTCACGTCAAGCACGACGATTGGATCATCAATTGGTTCCAGTTTAGGCCAAGGCATTGTCTCCGCCAGCCACCCGCGGGTCATCGGCAAGACCGCACATGTCGGCGGCGTGCGCGGTCGCTTTCGCCGACCAATGTCCGGGGTCGGCCCGGCCTTCAGCGAGTCTCGGCGGCAGCCTTCATCGCTGCCAGCCAGGCCGCGAGCGACTGGTCGAGCATGCTTTGCATCTGGCTGGGGTCGGCGGCAACGGGATCGCCCGCGAACGACTCATTGGTCGTGACCCGTACCCCGCCGTCCCTCTCTTCGAAGATCCATTCGTGTATGCCAGTGATGCCACTAGCGGTGCCGCCCCAGAGCACGCGGGCTTGGTCGGCGACCTCGTACACGGTGGACGTCACAGGAAAGCCGTAGCTGCTCCAATGGAATGAGGCACCTGGCTCCAGTGGCCCGGCGAGATGTGCCTCTGTGATGTCGGGATGCCAACTGGTCCAGCCGTTGACGTCTGTGTGAAGGTCCCAGACGGTCGCCAATGATGCCTCGATCGCGATCTCGTGATGAGCGACTACCGGAGCGTCGTGATCAATCGTCGATGGATCATCCGTCATTCGCGTTCCCCTTCGGGTGTCACTGATCAGCGTTGAGGTTATCCCGGAAGCACCGGCTTGGTCTGTCCTTGGGATGCTCGCCGTGCATCATCCGCTCATCGGCAATACAGTGCCGTTCGGGTGGCAATATAGTGCGCTTGATCTGGGCTGCTCGTCGGGCTCGATGATCAAGCTCGGGCACCGCCGGCGTGGGCTGCGACAATCGAGCGGTGAGTCCGCAAAGTCGAGGGCGGCCGCCTGGGCGTGGCCGACCGCGTAGCCGACGCTCACCATCGCCGGCTCGGCCCATGGACAAGGTTCTGCCGCGCGACATGGATTCGCCGTCGGACGCGACGGATTGCTGGTTCGATGACCCGGTCGCCGACGACCGGCAATCGTGGGCGATGCCCTCCGCGCACGGCAGATACCGAGGCATCGAACTGGAGTTCCTCGATCCGGCCGATGAGGACGAGCTGATGATGTTGCTCGAGGCGCGGCACGCTGAACTCGGCGAGGCGCTGGAGAGCGGTGACGAAATGATCGTCGACGGCGAGCCGTTCAGCCCGCGACTGCATGTGGCGATGCACCGGATCGTCGCGAACCAATTGCTGGCCGACGAACCGCAAGAGACATGGCAGACCGTGCGACGACTAGCGGACATGGGCTACGACTGGCACAACATCATGCACATGATCGCTCAGGTGGTCAGCGACGACGTGTACGGGGCCGTCAAGGAGGGCAGGGAGATGGACCCGGCCGACTACGCGCGACGCTTGCAACGACTGCCCGGCGACTGGGCGCCACCGCAGGCCGCCGAACCGCGCTGACCGCGCGACGACACGCGCCACCGCGCTCAAACCAAGTAGCCCCGGAACAGGTTGTGCGGCGCGGATAACTCGCACCCCGTCGGACGTGAGCGGCCGCACCAGATCGACAGATCATGGCCGCGGGAGGCGCTGCTTTCGGTCGTTCGAGCAGGCCTCGGCGGGCTCGGGCGGGCGCAAGCGTGACGGACATTTGACGGACATTCGCTGAAATCGGCGTCACGACGATGATCTTGCAGAATGACTGAAGGCCCCGGAATCCGGGGCCTTCGTCGTGG
>CAWELM010000023.1:0-99901 GCA_963809815.1 uncultured Actinomycetota bacterium | reverse complement strand
GCCCTGTCACGGCGGAGGTCGCCGGTTCAAGTCCGGTCGGGGTCGCCATTGGGAATCGGCAGGCACGACGGCCGCCGGATCGTCGTCGACCGCCCGACAGCGCCGAACATCCGCCAAACGGACGGGCCCGACACCGCGGGGGAACGGTGCCGGGCCTCCGTGGGAGCGGCGAGCCGGCCAGCTTGCGACCCGTCTCCCTACCGGCTCGACAGTCAGGAGCCGGCGTCGCTGGACCCGGAAGACGGCTCGGACGGCTCGGACGACTCAGACGGCCCGGACGGGGCCGACGAACCGCTCGACGGGGCCGACGAACCACCGGAGGGCGCCGACGGAGCGCCCGAGGGCGGCGCTGACGGCGCGCCGTTCGGCGGCGATCCAGACGGCGGCCGCGGGCCAAATCCCCGACCAGGACCGTGATGCCAGAAGCCACCGCGCTCGCCATGCCCGAACTCGAAGCCCTTGCCGATCGAGGTGGCGTCGAGTGACGTACCGTCCGCATCTACGCTGCCCGCTGCGACGATCTGGGTACCGACGGCCGGATTAGCAGTGAGTCCGTCCCGATAGGTCGTCTTACTGCTCGTCTTGATCGTGCGGGTGAAGCCGTCGAAGTCCTTGATCAGGATCTCGTTCCCGTGCACCGAGGTCACCGTGCCAGCGAGATGGGGCTGATGCTTGCGTGGCGCGGGCGGCTGCGCCGGTGCCGAGCTTCCGGAACTCGGCGGCGCCGCTGTCGGCGTGCTCGAGCCGGGCCCGGATGCCGCCGCGATAGCGACGCCGGTTCCGCCGGCAACGACGACCGCCGCGGCGGCGCCGATTACGGCGATACGCGTACGGCGAGTGAACTGCAGTGCCATATGGGCTGATCTCCTTCCGCAGAAAAGTCCTGCTCTCTCTCGAGACTTCCCCCATAGGCTGAAGGCCAGCTGAATCCACCGGACTCTTCAGAATCTCTACAGGAACACAGCGCACCATCGATCCGTGACGAATGACGGGGCCCGGGTACTGGTCGTTGAGGACGAGCCCGTCCTGCGTGGAGCTATCTGCGAGGCGTTGCGGGACGCAGGTTTAACGGTGACCTCGAACCCGGACGGGGCCGAGTTTGCCGCCCAGGTCGCCGCCTTTCGGCCGGACGTCGCGGTACTGGACGTGATGCTTCCAACCACGTCGGGCTCGCTCTGGCCGGTCATCTGCGCCGGCACACGCAGGTCGGCATCGTGTTCGTGACCGCCCGCGACGGGGTCGCCGACCGGCTCAGCGGCTTCGAGGTCGGTGCCGACGACTACGTGGTCAAGCCGTTCGTGGCGGCCGAACTGGTTGCTCGGGTGCGGGCCGTGCTGCGCCGCACCGGCCGGCTCCGGTCGACAACCGTCGAGGTGGCCGATGTCGTCATCGATGAGGACGCGGGTGAGGTTCTGCGCGGTGGGTCTCGCATCGCGGTGACCGCGACCGAGCTGCGATTGCTCGGCTACCTTGCCCGCCAGCGCGGCCGGGTGGTCTCCAAGACGCAGATCCTGACCCAGGTGTGGGGCTACGACGCGTACGACCCGAATCTCGTCGAGGCCTATGTCTCGACCCTGCGCCGCAAGCTCGAGCAACATGGGCCGCGGGTCATTCACACCGTTCGTGGTGTGGGCTATCGAATCGGCGACACCACAGCCGGCGGGCCGTCCGGGTGACAGCTGAGCCGCTCCGCACCGGATCGCTGCGCCGACGGGTGGTGGTGGTCGCACTCGGGTTGCTCCTGGTTGTGCTCGTCGCGGTCGCCCTCGTAGTCAACTACCTTCTCGGCGATCGGATGCGCACCGACCTTCGACAGCGCCTGGAGGACCGCGTCGGCTACGCCCAGATGCTCTCGGATCAGGGCGTTTCCGGTCAGACCCTTGCCGACCGGCTGGCCGGCCAGGGCATCACGGCCACGCTGACCACGACCGGTGGGCAGGAATACATCGGCCGCGAGGCGCCGGCCTGGCCCGGCAGTCGCCCCGGCGACCGCCCGCGGCCACCGGCAGCTCGCCGGACGACGCCGACGGTGCAGGAGAACGGCGAGCAGCTGACCGTTCAGCTGGATCTTGGTAGCGCCGTGTTGACGTTGCAGACCTCGCAGGCCGAGATCGATCACACCTTGGCTTTGCTTGGTCGCATCGAACTCGTCGCAGGCGCGGTCACCCTTCTGGTCGTCGGCCTCGTCATGATCCGGCTCGTCGGTGTCGCCCTCGCACCGCTGGATCGCATGACCGCCCTCGCCTGGCGAATCCGCGACGGCGCCCGGGGGCGGCGATTGCGGCCGACCCGGCCCGGCACCGATCTCGGCCGTACGGCAACGGCCTTCGACGGGATGCTCGACGCGCTGGAAGCCGCCGAAGCCGACGCCCGGTCCGCCCAAGACCGGATGCGCCAGTTTCTGGCCGACGCCTCGCACGACCTGCGTACGCCATTGGCGGCGATCATCGCGAGCGCGGAACAGGTGCTGCGTACCGACCCGGACCGCGATACCAGGGAACGCCGGCTGGTCGACGTCGTTCGAGAGGCGCGCCGCTCATCCCGGCTCGTCGACGACCTGCTGTTCATGGCCCGGCTGGACTCTCCGGTCGACAATCCGGTGAGCCTGGACCGCAGGCCGGTCGACTTAGCCGCCCTGGCCGGGGAACGGATCACCGCGCTGCACCTGCGCCGACCGGACCTGCGGGTCGAACTCGGCGCCGGCGCGGCGGTGCCGACGATCGTCGCCGACCCGGATGCGATCACCCGAGCGCTCGGCAACCTGCTGGACAATGCGGCCGCAGCGACACTCGCGGGCGGGCTCGTGCGAGTCACGGTGCGGGCCGATGACGATTTCGCCGCGGTAGCTGTGTTCGATAGTGGCCGCGGCGTTCCGGCGGGTGACGAGGAACGCATCTTCGACCGCTTCGTGCGGGTGGGTCCGGACGCCAGCCGCGGCACCTCCGGCTCCGGGCTCGGGTTGCCGATCGCCCGGGCGATTGCCCGATCGCACGGCGGAGATGTGCGATGCGTTGCGACCGCGGTCGGCAGCTGCTTCGAGCTCACCCTGCCCCTCGTTAGTGGCACATGGTCGCCCGACCCGAATTCAGTCGCGGCTAGCGTTCAGCCATGATGGCTGGATGCCGTCGCCCTTCAGCCTGATCATCGCCGGCGAGCTACCGGCTCGCTTCGTGTGGCAGGACGACGAGGTCGTCGCCTTCCTGACCATCGCGCCGATCCGACCTGGGCATGCCCTGGTCGTGCCGCGCGCCGAAGTGGACAACTGGCAAAACGTCGATGCAAACCTGTTCGCGCAGTGTGCCGGCGTGGCCCAGAAAATCGGGCAAGGGCAGCAGCGCGCTTTCGATGCGCCGCGCGTCGGGCTGATCATCGCCGGATTGGAAGTGCCGCACCTGCACTTGCACGTGATCCCGATTTGGCAGATGGCAGATCTCGACTTCGCCCGCGCCAGCCACAACCCGAAGCCGTCAGATCTCGACGACGCCGCAGAACGATTGCGCGGCGCGTTGCGTGAGCTCGGATACTCAGCCGGGGTGCCCGCGGGCTGAATGGCCGTCAGGCCAGTCCGCGTATCGCCCGCGCCGGCGGATGGCTGCCCTTGATCGCGGCGGCCATGTCGAGGACCTGCCGGGTCTCGGCGACGTTGTGGGCCCGGAACACCCGGGCGCCTTGCCACGCGCAGATGGCCGTCGTGGCGAGCGTGCCGAGCAACCGTTCGCCGAGGGGCCGGGCGAGTGCTTCCCCGACGAAATCCTTGTTCGACACCGAGACGAGCACCGGCCAGCCCGTCGCGACGAGTTCACCGAGCCGCCGCGTCACTTCCAGAGAGTGGTAGGTGTTCTTCCCGAAGTCGTGGCCCGCGTCGATCCAGATCTGGTTAGCCGGGACGCCGAGCGCCGCCGCCCGCTCGGCGAGAGCGACGACCGTGCGCATGACGTCGGCGACGACATCCTCGTACTCGATGCGATGGGGTCGGGTACGCGGTGTCACGCCGCCGGCGTGGGTGCACACGAGTCCGGCACCGTACTCGGCCGCAACTCGAGCCAGGTCGGGATCAGGTCCACCCCACGAGTCATTGAGGATGGTCGCCCCAGCACCACAGACAGCGGCGCCGACCTCGTGCCGCCAGGTGTCGACGCTGATTGGTAGATCGGGATATGCGTCCCGGACGGCGGCTACGAAGTCTCGGGTGCGCGCAATCTCCTCCGCGATGTCGACCTCGTCACCTGGAGCCGCTTTTACGCCGCCGATGTCGACGATGTCGGCACCGTCACGAACCACGTCGTGCACGCGCTGTATGGCGGCGTCGAAGGCGAACGTCGCGCCGCGGTCGTAGAACGAGTCCGGCGTGCGATTCACGATCGCCATGATCTGCAGGGCCCGGCTCAACTTGGATTCCTCTTCGCGCAAGCGCTCATCGGCCGCTCGTTCCAGTCCTCGGTGCTCGCGCGCCTGCGATGTTCGCTCGCTCTACATAACCTCTCCGAGACAGACGTGACCGGCGGCCGTTCCTGTACTGGCACCGGACGAGCCACCCACCCACCCTCGACCGCTCGGTCGAACTGATGCAGCACCGCATGCGCAGCTGGATCGGCATGCAGCCGAAGCAACGCCACATGCTGGATCTCGGCCGCCATCACCCCGAGGTCGTGCACGCTCTGGTGTCGGTGCCGGCGTATCCCCAGATCGACCTGCGCCAAAGCGTCCAGGCCGTAGTGCTGCCAGGTGTCCAGCAACACGGCCATCTCCAAGCCGTACCCGACTGGAATCGACAGCGACTCCAGCAGCTCGCGGCGCACTCCCCATTCGCCGCCGATCGGCTGAACCACCGCCGCCAGTTCGGGCCATTTCAAGTTCAGCAACGGACGGGCGACCAGCTCCGTCACTCGACCGCCTTGCGGCCGCGCTTCGGCGGCATCGCCGTTGTCGCCGGCAAACTGCCGGTCGTAGAAACCCTTAACCAGCTGGACTCGCTCCTCCGACAGCAACGGCCCGACGAGCCCGGTGACGAAGTGCGATCCCCATTCGGTCAGGTCACCGTCGAGGAACACGAGGATGTCGCCTGTCGCAACGAACAACGACTTCCACACCGCCTCGCCCTTGCCGTGATAGGCACCGAACTCCGGGCGGATTTCCGCCGCGGCCCACACCTGCGCACCATTGCGGCGGGCCACCTGGGCGGTCGCGTCAGTCGAGTCCGAATCGATGACGAGCAGTTCGTCGACGAGCCCGGCCGCGTCGATGAGATCGGCCCGGATGCGGCGCACAATCGCGCCGATCGTCGCCTCCTCGTTGCGGGCTGGGATGACAACCGAGATGCGAGCTGGGCGGCTCGTCTTGCGGATGAGTAACTCCGCTACGGGCCAGTCGGTGGCGGCGGTGGTGCGCGCGGCGAACCATGCTCGGGCCCGGGTGATCATCAATAGTTACGCTACGCCGGCACCGATCGTCTCGTAGCGTCAGCAACCGCGAGTGTTCACGTACAGCGCGTATACCGATTGGCTGGCGGCCATGAACAGGCGGTTGCCCACCGGGCCGCCGAAACACAGGTTCGCGCATCGCTCAGGCAACATGACGTGCCCGATTCGGGCGCCGTCCAGATCGAACACGTACACCCCGTCGAACGGCTCGCCGCCGGCGACTGAGGCCCACAGGTTGCCGTCCTCGTCGCAGCGGATCCCGTCACTACTTGCCGGCGTCAAATCGGCGAAGATGCGCCCGTTCCGGGCCTGGCCGCCGGGATTCGCGTCGTAGACGTAGATATACGGCGTGCTGGAATCCACGACGTACAAGCGGGATTCGTCTGGTGAGAAGCACAAACCGTTAGGCCGCTCCAGATCGCTGACGGTCGCCTCGCCGTCGCCGGTGTTCGGGTCGATCCGGTAGACCGCCGTTGGCAACTCGAATGGAGCGCGCCGACCCTCGTAGTCGGCCATGATCCCGTAGCCCGGGTCGGTGAACCACACCGAGCCATCGGACGCCACTATCACGTCGTTCGGGGCGTTCAGCCGCTTGCCGAGGTATCCGTCCATGAGCACGGTGATCGAACCGTCGTACTCGGTACGGGTCACGCGGCGAGTGCCGTGCTCGCAGGAGACCAGTCGGCCGACCCGATCACGCGTGTTGCCGTTGGCATAGTCCGAAGGCCGGCGGAAATCCGTCACGACCCCGGTCGCCTCGTCCCATCGGCACAACCGGTTGTTGGGAATGTCGCTCCACACGAGCGCATGGTGGTCACCGAACCACACCGGTCCTTCAGCCCAGCGCATGCCCGTGGCGATGCGTTCGACCGCAGCATTACCGAGGCAGTAACGCTCGAATCCGGGGTCAAGCACTCGGACCGCCGGGTCCGGGTATCGCTGGGGCGTGGCCAGCCGTTCGGGTTCCACGCCGCCACGTCCTCTCGGGATAGGGTCGCCGCCCATGAGCATGTCACAGGCGCCGCGAGTCGCCGTGATTACCGGCGCTGGCAGCGGCATCGGAGCGGCCGTCGCGCTGACGTTGGCGGGCGACGGTTGGACCGTCGTGCTCGCCGGGCGACACGTCGAGACGCTGCTCGGTACGGTCCGGCGAGGCTCCGGTTCGTTCGATCCGGTTGTCGCGGATGTAACGGAAGAGGCCTCCGTGCGTGAGCTGTTCGACACCGCCGTTGCCCACCACGGCCGGGTGGATCTGCTGTTCAACAACGCCGGTGTGAGCGCCCCGGCCCGGTTGATCGACGAACTCTCGCTCGCCGAATGGCAGTACGTGGTGGACGTGAACCTGACCGGGATGTTCCTCTGCACTCGGGAGGCGTTCCGCGTCATGCGAACGCAGGACCCGCGGGGCGGCCGCATCATCAACAATGGCTCGATCGCGGCGCACGCGCCGCGGCCGTTGTCCGCGCCGTACACC
Organism: uncultured Actinomycetota bacterium; assembly: GCA_963809815.1. Taxonomy (GTDB): domain Bacteria; phylum Actinomycetota; class Actinomycetes; order Mycobacteriales; family Jatrophihabitantaceae; genus CAVVJA01. Next base: position 93,007 of record CAWELM010000023.1, on the reverse strand, counting down.
GCCACGAAACACGCCGTCACCGGGCTCACCAAGTCGACGTCGCTGGACGGGCGGGCGTTCGACATCGCCTGCGGGCAGATCGATATCGGCAACGCAGTTAGCGCCATGAGCGCCCGGCAGGCGGCCGGCATTCTGCAGGCCGATGGCACCGTCCGAGCCGAGCCGACCCTGGACGTCGCGGAGGTCGGCCGGGCCGTGCTCTACATGGCCAACCTTCCGCTCGACGCCAACGTCAGCACGATGACCGTCATGGCCACCAAGATGCCGTTCGTCGGCCGCGGCTAGGTCACAGGCCGCGTACCGTTCGCTCGTGGCCGGGCCCCGACTGATTGCCGCCGCGCACGGCACGAGATCGGCGGCTGGACTCGCCATGCTGGCCGAGCTGGCCGACCTGCTCCGCGGCGCCCGCCCCGAGTGGGATGTCACACTGTGCTTCCTCGACGTCGTGGAGCCGAGCCTCCGCACTGCGCTGGACGGCCATCCCGGACCGTCGGTGGTCGTGCCGATGCTGCTATCGACCGGTTACCACGTCGCGCAAGACATCCCCAGCGTGGCTGCCGGCCGCCCGAAGGTCCGGCTAGCTGACCGGCTCGGCCCCGATCCGCTACTGACCTCCGCTCTCATCGACCGGCTCACTGAGGCAGGCGGGGTGGCCGCCGACCAGATCGCCCTGGTCGCGTCCGGATCGAGCCACCCGGCGGCGGCCGTCGATCTCGCCCGCGCGGCCGACGATCTCGCTGATCGGCTTCGGCGCACGGTCGTGCCCGTCACGCTCGCCGCCGACCCGGCCGGCCGGATCGCGGAGCTCCGCGGGAGCGGCACGGTGGCGGTCGCGAGCTATCTGCTCGCGGAGGGCTTCTTCGCCGACCAGGTTCGCGCCGCCGCGCCGGGCCTGCCCGTGACCGCCCCGATCGGCGCTCACCCGGCAGTGGTGGAGCTGGTCTGGCGCCGCTACGACGAGGCAAGCCGATTCTGACCGTCGGGGTATGCTGCCGAATCGGACGTCACGGCGTCCCTGCATCCGCCCGGTGTGGATGGTTGGCCAGGTAGCTCAGTCGGTATGAGCGACCGCCTGAAAAGCGGTAGGTCGGCGGTTCGATCCCGCCCCTGGCCACAATGCCCGGAAATGCTGGCCCTGTGGGCCCGGCACGGCGGGAAACCCTAGGGAACGGCAGGCCAGGCAACGCCCGGGACGTTGTCGTAGGTGTGGGCGATGATGTAGCCATGACGAGTCCCGTTGGACAGCTGGCAGCGTTTGCCTACCTGGGCCGCCGCGGTCTTGGCCGCGGTACCGGTCCTGCGCCTCAGGGGCCCCGCAGGGATGGCCCGTCCGGGGCGCCGCTGTGTACCGATCCCTGCTCTAGCGCTGGTTCTCGCCGTAGGCGGCGCTGATTTGCTCCCTTGCGGCTCGGGGTAGCGGCCGACACGCTGCCAGGTCTCGCTGGCTGGTAGCGGCTCAGCTGCCGGCGGCAGCGACAGGTTCGAATCGCCAGGTGGTGCCCTCGGTGTCGAGCCATGTCGCGCGGCGCGGGGGCCGACTTCAGCGACACGGTAATTGTCGCTGACCTGCCTCATTCGCAAGTCCAGCAAGTCCAGGAATTTCGGGCCTTAGCACCCCCGGATGGATGCAGGCCGCCTGAAAAGCGGTAGGTCGGCGGTTCGATCCCGCCCCTGGCCACAGAAGTAGTGGCTCGGGGCGCCGGGCGCCATCGAAGCATCGAACATCGCGGGCGTCGCCTCAGCGGCGATCTACCCACGGATAGCCACCCATCGGCGCGCCACCAGGCGATCTTGCTGTGCGCCACCGTGGGACTACTGGAGTAACGCAATGAGCTATACAGTTACCTCGCTTGAGCCCCGGTGCTTGAGCCCCGGTCACAGTGCCCTTCGGGCCGGCACGAGTCGAGTTCATCGACAAGATGGGTGGAGCGGTGCAAGTGACGACGCTCGGGTTGACGGCCGCAGCGCTACAGCGCTTCTTGGATACGATCGAACCGGGCCGGCAACCCGTGGTGATCTCGGTGACGCCGGTGGCTGGTGGCTATAGCCGGGATACCGCGATTGCCGAGGTCCAATGGGCGGCCGGCGCGAGCGAGCGTTTCGTACTGCGCGGTGACCCACCGCCCAGCGTTTTCATCAGCGATCGCAGCAGCGAGTGGCGGCTGCTTCAAGCCCTCGCGACAAGCACCGGTCCGCTGTCCATACCGGCCCCCCGGTGGTTCGACGCTGACGGCACATACTTCGGAGCCAAGTGCATCGTCAGCGAGTTCTACGAGAGCCGGACGCTGCAGGATCTCGCCCGGGAGCACGAAGACGACCTCGGCCAGGTCCGGGACGAGTTCGTCGACACGATCGTCGACATCCATCGCACCCCCGTCGATGATCTTCCGGCCGATCTCCCGCAGGCCCAGGACTGGGACGCGTACGTCGACGGTCTGGTCGATCTCATCGACCAGGCCAGCCGAACTGGTCGTGACTCCCGTCCCGGGCTGCGCTACGCGGCGGCACGCCTGCGGTCGTACCGACCGCCGACCGTGCCGCTCACCCTGGTGCACGGCGACTGTCAGCCGAGCAACGTCCTGCTCGGTGACGCCGGGCGCAAGGTGATCGACTGGGAGTTCGGCCGGATCGGCGATCCTCGGGAAGACCTCGGGTACTACTCGCACATCCCGGTGCCGCCCAATGTCTACCAAGCGGATCCAGAGGCGTTCCTGCGGCGCTATCGGGAAGACAGCGGCTTGTCGGAGGAGCAGGTCAATCCCGAGGTCGTGGAGTTCTTCTACCTGCTTGGCCTGATCCGGCTCTACGGGCAGATGATGGAAGCCGCTGATGCGGTTGCCGATGGCGAATCTCGAGGTGTCATGGCGACATACCTGGTCAATGCCGTCTCTTACCAGTACGGCACGTATTTCGAGATTGCCCGTCGGATCGGCGACAAGGGTGAGCTGTCATGATCGTCCGGCCGAGCACCGAGCAGTTGCTACTGGACTGCTGCAAGGAACTGATGCAAGGCGTGCTGCCCGCCGTCTCAGACCAAACCGCCGTGGTGCGAATCTTCATGATCGAGCAGGTGCTGCGCAACGCCGCCGTCCGCTGTGCGCACGAAATCGCCTGGATGGACGAGGAAATCCCGCTGATCGATTCGTATGCCCGAGCGGTGCTCCAGGAGGCGCCTCGCGACGAGCTCGCTGCGATGCTCGGCCGCCTCGATGACGCTGAGATCGGGCTGGACCTCGACACGGTGGTCGAGCGCTACACCCGGGCCGGCGACGTGCTGGCGGCGGCACTCGAGATCGCCGTGACTGACGGACTCACGGAGTTACGGCGGCGCGGCGAGCAACTCCTGGAGGCGCGGCACGCCCGAGAAACGGTTGTCATGGCCGGCTGGAGTCCGACCGGCCGGTGAACCACCGGCGTATTCGACATCGTCTCGCCGAACATGACAGGTCAGTAATCCAACGGTCCGCTGCCCCGGAACGCCCGTAGCGTCTGACGAATCTCCGTATCCCCCAAGGTTCTTCGGAGGTTCTGGTGAGACGTCACTACCCCATCGTTCTCGCAGCGGCCGTCCTGGCCATCAGCTCCGCGGTTGCGATCCAAACCGCGCACGCCAAACCGCCAGGGGACGACCACCTCGACATGTACACCGTCCGAGCTCCGGCCGCCGACGCGGCCGGATTCGCCCGTGGCGGGTTCGACGTCGTGTCGCTCAAGCCTTCCGGCGCGATGACCGAGGCCCAGATGGTCCTGAGTCCGGCTGAGCGCGACAGCCTCCACGCCCGCGGCTACGACGTCGCCGTCACTCGGGACAAGCAAGGCCGCTCGGAAGCCCAGCGCGCGGCGGCGCAAGCCGCGTCCGGCCACACCGTCTACCGATCGTGGGACGAGCCCGGCGGCATCCGCGACGAGCTGCACGCCGTCGCCAAAGACAACCCGCAGCTGGTCAAGGCCGAAGTGCTCGGCCACACCTACGGTGGGCGCGAACTGCTCGCGCTGAAGGTCACTCAGTCGGCCCGCGACGTCCCCGACGGCAGCCGCCCGGCGGTTCTCTACAGCGCGACCCAGCACGCCCGCGAGTGGATCAGCACCGAGGTCGATCGGCGGCTGCTGCACTACTTCATCGACAGATGGCGCGCGAACGACAAGACGATCAAGCGGCTGCTCAAGGACACCGAGCTGTGGTTCGTCGTCGTCGCGAATCCGGACGGCTACCAGTACACGTTCGACCACGAACGCCTGTGGCGGAAGAACCTGCGCGACAACAACGGCGACGGCCAGATCACCGGCGTCGACGGCGTCGACCCGAACCGAAACTTCAACGAGCATTTCAACTACGACACCGAGGGATCGTCGACGCTGACGTCGAGCGACACCTACCGCGGCCCCGCGGCGGCGTCCGAGCCGGAGACGCGGGCCATGCAAGGGCTGCTCGACCGGATCAAGCCGAAGCTACAGTCGAACTTCCACTCGTTCGGGCCGTACATCCTCTACCCGCAGGGCTGGCAGGTGGCGACGCCGGACGCCGACAACCCGATCTACGCGGCGCTGGCCGGCACCGACGGGCACCCGGCGATCGCCGGCTTCGACCCGGGCCTGGGCTCGGACGAGCTTTACGTGACCAACGGTGAGACCACCGACTACGCGGATAAGCACGACGGCACGATCTCGTTCACCCCCGAACTCGAGGAGGGTTGCCCGGGCTGCGGGTTCGTGTTCCCAGACGACGAGGCAGCCGTGCAGGCCGAGTTCGTCAAGACACTGCCGTTCGACCTGTCGCTGGTGCGATCGGCGACGCACGTGGCAACGCCGGACTCCTCGGTCGGTGCCACGACCAAGCCGTTCTACCTCAGCCAGACCGAGGTCGACGCTGAGAACGGCGCGCTGTCGATGTTCGACTTCCGCTTCGACAAGTCCTACGGCGACCCGCAGGACGTCCGAGTGCTTGCGCTACGAAGCCTCGGCGCCGTCACGCTGCACTGGCAGCTGAACGGCGGCGCAGCGCACACTGCGTCAGCGTCGGAGTGGACGCAGGGCCAAAGGTACGGCGTCGGCAACGCGAACTACTACCGCGTGATGCGCAGCGAGGTCACGGGTACCAAGCCGGGCGACTCGGTGAAGGTTTGGTTCACCGGCGGCGGCGCGACCAGCGACTCGTTCACCTACCAGGCGGTCAGTAACACGCATCACCGCGTGCTGATCCTCGCCGCCGAGGACTACACCGGCGCGTCGCCGGCGCAGGGGGTTACCGCGCCGAAGTACGTCTCGTACTACACGAACGCCCTCGACGCGAACGGCATCGGCTACGACGTGTACGACGTCGACGCGAACGGGCGCACCGCGCCTGACCCGCTCGGCGTGCTCGGCCACTACGACGCCGTCATCTGGTACACCGGCGACGATGTCATCACGCGCGAGCCGGGCTGGGGGCCGGGCAACGCCTCCCGCCTCGCCCTGACCGAACTGCTGTCGGTCCGCGACTACCTCAACGAGGGTGGCCGGGTGCTTTACACCGGCAAGTACGCGGGTCACCAGTACGGGCAGGGGCATGGCAACCAGCTGTATGACCCGTTCGAGAACAAGCAGTGTTCGGACCCGGCGATCACGCCGCGCTGCCGGCCGCTGGGTGGTTCCGGCGACAGCCTGAACGACGTCCTCGAGTACTGGTTCGGCGCTGGGCTGGTCAACGAAGACGCCGGCGCAAACCCGGCGGCCGACAACCTGTACGACGTGGTCGGCTCCGATACCCCGTTCACCGGTCTGTCCTGGGGCTTCAACGGCACCGACAGCGCCGCGAACCAGGACCACAGCGCGTCGTTCATCCCGACCAGCGCGCTGCTGCCCGCCAACCAGTACCCGCAGTTCACGAGCGTTCCCACGGCGAAGTACGACCGGCCCGGCGGTCCGTTCGATCCGCACACCGGCTCGTTCTACATGTATTCGCAGATCAGCGATGTGTCGTACAAGCGGCTGACCCGGACGATCAACGTCCCGGCCGGTGGCGCCGATATGACGTTCTGGACGTCGTACGACACCGAACCGGAGTGGGACCACGTGTTCGTGGAGGCCCGCACCGCGGGCGGAAACGACTGGACGACGCTGCCCGACAAGAACGGCCACACCACCCAGGCCACCGGCCAGAGCTGCCCGGCGGGCTGGCGGACCCTGCACCCGCAGCTGGATCACTACCAGACGCTGAACGCCGACGTCACCTGCAGCCCGACCGGCTCCACCGGCACCTGGAACGCGGCGTCGGGCAACTCGGCCGGCTGGCAGCAGTGGGACGTCGACCTCTCGGCCTTCGCCGGCAAGACAGCGGAGGTGTCGATCTCGTACGTGAGCGACTGGGCGACCCAGGGCCTCGGCATGTTCGTCGACGACATCGCGGTGTCGACCGGTGAGGGCAGCACCTCCTTCGAGTCCGGCCTCGACGGATGGACAGTGACGCAGCCCAGCGACAGCGCGCCGAACGCGAACAACTTCGTCCGGCTGGCCGCGGGCAGCTTCCCCGAGGCGGCGGTCGTCGACACGGCAGACACCATCTATCTGGGTTTCGGCCTGGAGGGCGTCACCGGTACCGACACCCGCAACACCATCCTCGGCCGGGCGATGAGCTATCTATTGCGGTAAGCCACGGTCCAGGGGCTCGGCCGACTCGGGTCGAGCCCCTGACCGCAAGCCTTCGTTGATCGCGCTATCGAGTGGGTGGCCGCGCAACCTGAGCGGAGCCGTTGTCGCTGGGTAACCGGGCCGAGCGCCGGCCATTGGCCGACGCGGCCGCCGCCCCGTCCGGCACCGCTGCCGCCTGCCCATTCGCCGGTGCAGCCGCCGCAGCCGCGGCCGCCGCGTCCGCGCGAGCCTGCTCGATGCCCGACATCTGCCGGAGCGGAACCTCTTTCATCATGATGGACAGGACGAAAGCGATAACGAGCACGCAGGCACCAACCAGGAAGACGACGCTCATTGCGTCAGAGAACCCAGCCAGGATCGGTTCTTGCACGGCTGACGGCAGCCGCTTGAGGTTCGACGTGTCGTTGAGGTCGACCGAGCCCGTTGGTGGACGGACGCCCGCCGCCTGGAATCGCTCGGCGATCTTGCTCGGCGCCGCCGAGAACAGGATCGACAGGAACACCGCCGTGCCGAGCGCGCCACCCATCTGCCGGAAGAACGTGACGGACGACGTGGCCACGCCCATGTCGCGCACCGGTACGGCATTTTGCATGGCCAGGATGATCGACTGCATGTTCAGGCCTAGGCCGGCGCCGAAGACGACCATGTACAGGTCGGTTTGCCACAACGGCGTGTGGGCGCTGATCGTGTAGAGCAGCAGCATGGCGATCACCAGGAACGCGCTGCCGATGATGGGAAAGAGCCGGTAGTGCCCCGTGCGGGAGGTGAGCTGGCCCGAGATCACCGCGGCGACCATGATGCCGGCCACCATCGGCAGGATGAGCAGCCCGGCCTCAGTGGGCGACGCTCCCTTGACGATCTGCAGGTAGAGCGGGATCGAGGCGATTCCCCCGAACAGGCCCACACCGATGACGATCGACTGTCCCGACCCGACCGCGAAGTTCCGGCTGCGGAACAGCCGCAGCGGAATCAGCGCGTCGTCGCCCATGCGGCTCTCGACATAGACGAAGGACACTATCCCGGCGACACCGATCAGGTAGCAGGCGAACGCAATCGGTGACGCCCAGCCCCATAGCCGGCCCTGCTCGGCGATGATGAGCAGGGGGACCAGCCCGACGATCAGCGCGGTCGCGCCGAGCCAGTCAATGCGGTGGCCGCGGCGCTCCTGGTGAAGGTGCAGGGTGCGGTTGACGACCAGCAGCGCGATGAGCCCGATCGGGAGGTTGATGTAGAAGATCCAGCGCCATCCGGCGATGCCGAGGATGCTCTGCTGACCGGCGAAGAAGCCACCGATGACCGGACCCAGCACGCTCGAGGTGGCGAAGACGGCCAGGAAGTAGCCCTGGTAGCGCGCGCGTTCCCGGGGCGCGATCAAGTCGCCGAGGATCGCCAAGGCCAGGGAGAACAAGCCGCCCGCACCGAGCCCCTGAAAGGCCCGGAACGCGGCCAGCATGTACATGCTCTGGGACAGACCACACAACGCCGATCCGACGAGGAAGATCGTGATCGCGATCATGAACAACGGCTTGCGCCCGTAGATGTCGGACAGCTTGCCGTACAGCGGCGTCGCAATCGTCGACGTGATCAGAAACGCAGTGGTGACCCAGGCCTGGGCCGACAAGCCGTGCAGGTCGTCGCCAATCGTACGGATCGCCGTGGCCACGATCGTCTGATCGAGCGCGGCCAGGAACATGCCGAGCATCAGGCCGGTGAGGATTGTGAGAATCTGCTTGTGAGTCAGGGCACCGTCAGTCGCGGGCGCGGTGGCGGGGATCGATGACATCAGGAGCCTCCTCCGGCCCCCGGGGCCGGGCTAGCCGCGCCGTACATCTCGGAGCGGTACTTCTCGAAATCGACGGTCAGCCGGGCGAGGAGGAATGTGAGCTGGCGGCACTCCTGCTCCGACCAATCCCGCAGCATCGTCGCCATGTGCCGACTGCGTACGTCGAGCTGCTGGCCATGTACCCGGCGACCCTGCTCGGTTAGGACGAGCAAGGAGGCGCGGCCGTCGTCCGGGTCGGCCTCGCGTTTCACCAAGCCGGCCTTGACGATCGACGCCACTTGGCGGCTCACGGTTGACGGGTCGGACTGGATGAGCTCGGCTAGCTCGCCCGCCCGCAACGGACCCTCAGTGGCCAGGCGGGCAAGAACGACATGCGCCGACCAGGCGACGTCATGCTCGGTCGCAGCGACGAACTGAGCCTTCGCGCGATGGAACGACCTCATGAGGGACGAGATGCTCGCCCCCAGCTCTCGTACATCCGCTTCGCTCGGGCCGCCAGGCGGAACCTCGATCGGCCGCGTGAACGGTGACCCGGAATCGGGGGAAGCAGAATCGGGGGAAGCGGGCCGCTGGGCCGGGGCGTAGTCCAGATCAGGGCGCACAGATGTCACCAACAAATCCTTTGGGTGGTTCATACAACTAATTGCAGACTACAAGTATTCACCTGGTCGTCACCAATTGGCAACCCAGGGCGCGACCTGTCAGTAACTATGTACTCTCCGTAATCACCCCAGGCGCTCAACACTCGCCTGAACGCCACGTGGCAAGCCAACGGCGACCCTGCTCAGACAAGCGAAGAGCGCCGTACCGAAGCTGATTCGGACCAGCGGTACGGCGCCTCGGGTGCAGCTCAGCTCTCGACTGTTGCGTTCGTGTTGCCTTCGAGCAGCGCTCGTACTTCCGATTCACGGTAGCGGCGGTGTCCGCCGAGGGTGCGAATGGAGGTCAGCTTGCCCGCCTTGGCCCAGCGGGTGACGGTCTTCGGATCCACGCGGAAGAGCGTGGCCACCTCCGATGGGGTCAACAGCGGCTCTGACTCCGGACGGTGACGTGAGTGTGTCATCACGGCGCCCCCTTCTATGCGGTATGTAACGCGCCTCCACGTTCTGGCGTTACGAACCAAGTATGCACTGGAGTACGAGAATTTCGCGCATGTGACAGTTGCGCTGTCCACTATGTGCCATGGGGGCGGCACGCCCGATGCGCGAGGATCCGGTGCTCGACGCCACCTCGACGTGCCTTTCGCAATGCGTGCGCGTGCTTTTCCCTGCGCGGTACGCTGGGAACACGACGATGACCAAGTTTCCCGGAGAGCGGCACGCCGCCCGGACGACCGTGTAGCGAGGGGGTCGAGCCATGGGGCGCGGCCGTGCGAAAGCGAAGCAGCAGAAGGTGGCCCGGGAGCTGAAGTACAACTCCCATTACACCGATCTTGATGCGCTGCAGCGTGAGCTTTCCGGGTCCACAGAGCCTGCCGAAGGCGCCGAAGACGGCGATTCGGGCGAGTACGACTCTGACGATTGGGCGACTGCACGTCACTGACCGGGGCATCCGGCCGCAAGCGATCCCGATACGGGTCGTGATCTTTGACGGATCCCCTCACCGGGGCGATGGCGGCCACGATCATCATCACTTCGTGCCGTGGGCGACCGGTAGGGACCCGGGAGACAGCCGGCGAGACCGGCTAGCGCCGGGCGGCGTGGTTGCCGATCATTCGCACCGACCCCGTGCCAAGCTCGGTGTGCCCGACGCGCCAGGCGCAAAGCCCACGCGTTTCCGCGAGGCTCAGGGCGTCGGCAGCCTGTTCCGGGGGAACGACGGCCACCATGCCGACACCGAGGTTGAATGTTCGCTCCATCTCGGGCGCAGGCACGCCACCAAGATCCGCGATCAAGTCGAAAATCGGCAACGGTGCCCAGGTGGACCGGTCGACGATCGCATCGAGCGTGGGCGGTAACACCCGCCGCAAGTTCGCCGCCAGCCCGCCGCCCGTGACATGGGCAAATGCGTGCGCGCCGCACTCGGAGGCGAGCGCCAGACAATCCCGGGCGTAGATGCGCGTCGGCTCGAGCAGCTCGTCGGCAAGCGTTCGGCCGCCAAGGAGCGCCGGCGTGGCATCCAGCCCAAGGCTGGTCGTGGCCAGGACATGGCGGACGAGCGAGTACCCGTTGCTGTGCAGACCTGACGCCTCGAGCGCGATGAGCGCGTCGCCCGGCTTGACCTGGTCGGCACCGAGTACGCCGTCGGCGTTCAGCACCCCGATTCCGGTGCCGGAGAGGTCGTATTCGTCAGCCCGCATAACGCCCGGATGCTCCGCGGTCTCGCCGCCGACGAGGGCGCAGCCGGCCTGCACGCACCCGGCCGCGATGCCGGACACGATGGCCGCAATCTTCTCCGGAACCACCCGGCCGGTGGCGATGTAGTCGGAGAGAAAGAGCGGCTCGGCGCCGACAACCACGAGGTCGTCGACGACCATGGCGACCAAATCGATGCCGATCGTGTCGTGCCGGTCGACGGCTTGCGCAATTGCGACCTTGGTGCCCACCCCGTCCGTGGAACACGCGAGCACGGGCTGCGGATATCGGGCGAGATCGAGCTGGAACAGACCGGCGAACCCGCCAAGTCCGGTCAACAATTCGGGCCGCTGGGTACGTTCGACCGCTGCCTTCATCAATTCGACGGCGCGTTCTCCAGCTTCGATGTCTACGCCGGCCGCGGCATAAGACGCCTCGGAGCCGCCGGTCACGGCCGCGACAGGGCGTCCTCGGCCGCGTAGCCGCTTACCAGCTCCGCCCCTCGGGCACCGCTGTTGACGGAGCGTTCGATCCCCTCGAGCACGTGCTTGCCGACGATGTCCGGCAGCGGAATGGGGTATTCGCCGTCGTAACACGCCCGGCACAACCGGTTCTTGGGTTGCTCGCTCGCGGCGATCAGCCCGTCGAGCGATATATACCCCAGCGAGTCCGCGCCGATGGACGCCCGGATCGCATCGACGTCCAGTCCGTTCGCGATCAGCTCGGCGCGCGAGGCGAAGTCGATGCCGTAGAAGCAGGGCCATTTCACCGGTGGCGACGCGATGCGGACGTGCACCTCGATAACGCCCGCCTCGCGGAGCATGCGGATCAAGGCCCGTTGGGTGTTTCCCCGCACGATCGAGTCGTCGACAACGATGAGCCGCTTGCCCCGGATGACGTCGCGGAGCGGGTTGAGCTTCATCCTGATGCCGAGCTGACGGATCGTCTGCGACGGCTGGATGAAGGTCCGCCCGACATAGGCGTTCTTTACCAGGCCCGTCCCGTACGGGATGCCCGACGCCTCCGCGTAGCCAATGGCTCCGGGCGTGCCCGATTCGGGTACCGGAATAACCAGGTCGGCCTCGACCGGATGCTGTTGCGCGAGCCGCCGGCCGATCTCGACCCGCGTGGCATAGACGCTGCGGCCGGCGATCGTGGTGTCCGGCCGAGCCAGGTAGACGTACTCGAACAGGCAGCCCTTGGGTTCGGCCACCGCGAAGTGCGACGAGCGCAGTCCGTCCTCATCGATCGCGATGAGCTCGCCTGGTTCGATCTCACGCACGAACGACGCCCCGACGATGTCCAGCGCGGCGGTCTCGGACGTCACCACCCAGCCACGGGCGAGTCGCCCCAAGACGAGAGGACGCACACCCTGCGCATCGCGAGCGGCGTAGAGGGTGTTCTCGTCCATGAAGACGAACGAGAACGCGCCTCGCAGGATCGGCAGTACATCGAAGGCCGCTTGCTCAAGTGAGACATCCGGGCGGGCAGCGAGCAGCGCGGTCACCAGATCGGAATCGGTCGTGGACCCGCCGCGCAGTAACCCGGCGCGCTCGGCCTCGGCCGCGAGCTCCGCCGTGTTCACCAGATTTCCGTTGTGCCCCAAGGCCAGTCCCGTGCCCGCCCGGGTCGTACGGAACGCCGGCTGGGCGTTCTCCCAGGTCGTGGATCCGGTCGTGGAATACCTCGTGTGGCCGACCGCGATATGCCCCCTCAGCGTGTTGAGCGTGGCCTCGTCGAACACTTGAGAAACCAGGCCGAGGTCCTTGTAGACCAGCACCGATGAGCCGTCACTGACCGCGATGCCGGCCGACTCCTGGCCACGATGCTGAAGCGCATAGAGGGCGAAGTAGGCGAGCTTCGCGACCTCCTCCCCGGAGGCCCATACGCCGAAGACTCCGCACGCGTCTTGCGGGCCTTTCTCGCCGGGATTGAGCTGATGGGTCAGCCGTCCGTCAGCGCGTGCCACAAATCGGAGTCTACGGGGCGGCCTCAGGCCGGCATTCCCGCCGCGCGGCAGGCTGGTCAGCTCAGCAGCGGCAGATGATCCTCGAGACTCGCGCGAGTGCCGCTGGCGGTGACTGATCCGGCGTTCACGGCATCTGCCCACGTAGTCCGCCCCGTGGCCAGCCGGACCCAGGTCAGCGGATCGGTCTCCACGATGTTGGGCGGAGTGCCTCGTGTGTGCCGTTGACCGGCGATCGCCTGGACCGCGACGAACGGCGAGACCCGCACCTCGACGGCCCGGCCGGGCGCCCGGGCGGCGAGGATCTCGGCGAGCATTCGCACGGCGATGGCCAGCGCGGCTCGGTCGATTGCCACCGGATCCCGATCGGGCACGGAGCGGGACAGGTCGTCGGCGTGCACCACCAACTCGATGAGCCGGGTGTTGAGCCAGTCGTCGGCGCGCAGTGGCCCGCGTGGCGTCTGCAGGATTGTCGATGGCGACACCCCGATAATCGCCGGCCGGGGATCCGCGTCCTTGCGCAGCGCGGCGATCAGTTCCGCCGGCGTACGCCCCTCGATGTGATTCCGCGTGCTCTCCTCGATCATCGCGACGTCCCGCCGATAACGGGTCACGAACTCGCCGACGGAGATTGCCGGCGGCACGGACCGCGTTGCCAGTCGCTCGGACAGCCCGGCGAGGATGAGTGCCACATGCCCGGTCAGCGTGCGCACGTCCCAATCCGGCAGCGCCGACGGTCGATCGAAATCGGTGGCGATAAGCATGTCCAACCAATCCGCGATCAGCTCAGCCTGCGCATGGATCGCGGCGGCGGGCGCCGCTAGCCGAGAGGACGAGGTCATCACGAGGCAGTGGTTGTCGAGACCCGGACCAGCGATCGCACGGCGGCATCATAGGTGGATTCGGAGTGTTTGTTCCGCGAACCGGCCGATCAGTTCGCGTACTGGCTGATGGGCGCCGCTATCCGAACAAGCGCGGGAAGGTCGCGGACCACGCCTGAAGCAGCTCGGGCAGCGCGATCCGGAACTGGTCCTCGATCTCGAGCGCGGTGCTGAGCGAGTCGACGACCCCGATACAACCGTGCGGTAGTCCGCGGGCGACGCACAGCGCGGTGAAGCGAGCTTCCATGCTCCGCGGCACCGTGACGATCGCGCGGCCGGCCGATTCGGACAGCAGCGCTACGAATGCGTCCGTGCCCGCGGGCAGCGCGATGCGCGCGCCGAAGGCGTGCCGCAGGCAGCACTCGACGAGGCCCTGAGCCAGGCCACCCTGGGACAGATCATGCGCCGAATCGATCAGTCGATCCCGGGCCGCATCGATCATGACGTCGGCGAGAACTCTCTCTCGGCGCAGGTCGACCCGCGGCGGTTGCCCACCGAGGAAGCCGTGCACCACGTGCATCCATTCGGAGCCGCCGAACTCCTCTCGCGTCTCGCCGAGCAGGAAGATGAGCGAACCGTCGGACCAGAACCCGTGTGGTGTCCGGCGGTTGACGTCCTCGATCACCCCGAGCACGCCGACGATCGGCGTCGGCAAGATCGGCGTTGCCCCCGTTTGGTTGTAGAAGCTGACGTTGCCACCCGTGACCGGGATGCCGAGTTCGCGGCATCCGTCGGCCAGGCCGCGCACCGCCTCGCTGAACTGCCACATGACACTGGGATCCTCGGGCGAGCCGAAGTTCAGGCAGTTCGTGACTGCAAGTGGCCGGGCGCCGGTCGCGGCGACGTTGCGGTACGCCTCGGCGAGGGCAAGCTGCGCTCCGGCGTAGGGATCCAGCCGGGTGTAGCGGCCATTGCCGTCAATCGAGATCGCGACGCCCCGCGTCGTGTCGTCGGCGAGGCGGACCATTCCGGCGTTCTCCGGCTGCGCGAGCACCGTGTTGCCGAGTACGTACCGGTCGTACTGGTCGGTGATCCAGGACTTGTCGGCGAGACCGGGCGACGCGGCGAGTTGCTGCACGGTGGCCCGCAATTGATCGCGGGTGTGCGGGCGGGGCAAGGTGCGCCCGTCGTGGTTGACGAATGCGTCCTGCTCGGCTGGGCGCTGGATGGAACGCTTATAGATCGGCCCCTCGTGGGCCACCGTTCGCGGCGGCACGTCCACGATCCGCGCGCCGTGCCAGTCCACCTGAAGCCGACCGGTATCCGTCACCTCGCCGATAACGGTGGCGAGGACATCCCACTTGGCGCATACGGCGAAGAAGGCGTTCACGTGCTCCGGCCGGACGACGGCGCACATCCGCTCCTGGGACTCGGAGGCAAGGATTTCCTCCGGGCTCATCGAGGCTTCCCGCAGCGGAACCGTATCCAGATCGATGTGCATGCCACCCTCACCCGCGCTGGCGAGCTCGGTGGTGGCGCATGACAGCCCGGCACCGCCCAGGTCCTGGATGCCGACCACCAGATCAGCGGCAAAGATCTCCAGGCAGCACTCGATAAGGACCTTCTCGGCGAACGGGTCGCCAACCTGAACACTCGGCCGCTTGGCGTCGCCTTCGTCGAAGGTGGCGCTGGCGAGTACAGACACGCCTCCGATGCCATCCCGTCCGGTCTTGGCTCCGAACAGGATCACCCGGTTGCCGACACCGGTAGCCCGGGCGAGCTTGATCCCATCTCGGCGCATGACACCGACGCACAGCGCATTGACCAGCGGGTTACCGACATACGACCGGTCGAAATCGACCTCGCCACCGATGTTCGGCAAGCCGAGACAGTTGCCGTATCCGCCGATGCCCGCGACCACGCCCGGCAACATCCGGCCGGTGTCTCGCGCCGTAGCCGGCCCGAACCGCAACGAGTCCATCACGGCGACCGGGCGCGCACCCATGGTCAGGATGTCCCGGACGATGCCGCCTACGCCGGTGGCCGCGCCCTGGTACGGCTCGACGTACGACGGGTGATTGTGCGATTCGATCTTGAAGGTGACCGCCCACCCGTCGCCGACATCGACCACGCCGGCGTTCTCCCCCATGCCGACGAGCAGCGCGTCGCTCGGCGGCGCCTTTTCAGCGATCTGGCGCAGGTGCATCTTCGACGACTTGTAGGAGCAATGCTCGCTCCACATGACCGAATACATGGTCAGTTCGGCTGCGGTAGGCCGGCGGCCGAGAATCGTGCGAATGCGGCGGTACTCGTCTTGCTTCAGCCCAAGCTCGTTGTACGGCTGTCGCCGTCTCGGGTCGGCTTGCGCCACCTCGACCGTGTCGACCGTCACCGCTGGACCGCCACCTCCGTCCGGCCTTCGGTCACACTCGGCGATCCGGCCAGCCCGGTGAAGAAAGGCAGGCCGTCGAGGCCCGAGCCGGTGAGTGGGTCGACCGCGTGCTCGGGGTGCGGCATGAGGCCCACGACATTCCCCACCTCGTTGCAAATGCCGGCGATATCGCGGAGGCTGCCGTTCGGGCTGCCGCCGAGGTAGCGCACCACAACGCGTCCGGACGCCTCCAGTTCGTTGAGGGTGCGCTCGTCAGCGACGTAGCCGCCCTCGCCGTTCTTGATCGGGATGACGATTTCCGCGCCGGGCCGGTAGCCCCGTGTCCAGACCGTGACCACGTTCTCGACGATGAGCCGTTGGTCTCGGCAGACGAACCTTCGGTGGTTGTTGCGTACCAGCGCACCGGGCAGCAGGTGCGCTTCGCAAAGCACCTGGAAGCCGTTGCATATCCCGAGCACGGGCAGGCCGTCACGAGCGGCGGCGATCACCGCCTCCATGACCGGCGCGAACCGCGCGATCGCGCCGCACCGCAAGTAGTCGCCGTACGAGAATCCGCCCGGAAGGATCACCGCATCGACGTCGGGCAAGACCGGGTCGGCGTGCCACAGCGGCACCGCGTCACCACCGGCGATCCGTACGGCACGCTGGGAGTCGCGGTCGTCGAGGCTGCCGGGAAATGTCACGACACCGACACGCGCGGGCACCGGCTCAGGCTACTTGGCCGACTCGAGGACCTGCATCGGCGTCCTCGGGCAACGTTGAGCCTGACGGTTGCGCAGGCCCAAGGAGTCGTTGGCCGAACAGCGCGGTCGCGCCGTTCTGCTTACTGCGTGATGACGCAATTATCCGCAGGATCCGAGGCTAACGAGTTGCGCGCACGACTCCACAAAGCGCGGGGTCAGGAATGAGCGTCATCTCGCGCGCAGGAATGCGCCGATGGCGCCGATGGAATCGTCGTGCGTGGTGATCATGTAGTGATTCGCGTCGATGTCCACCACGTGGGCCGACGGCACCGCCGCGGCGAACCGCTCCGCCTCTGCGGCGGGCAGGATGAACCCGAACCCGGGCAGGATTTCCTGGCGGGCGCGCAGCAGCAGCGCCGGCATGCTGACCGCGGACCATAGCGCGTGGATCGGCGGCTCCGGGTCCGACCAGTACATCGCGTTGCCGTACCCGAGATCCTCCAGCACCGCCCCGCGGTCGCTGCTCGGCGTCACGCCGCCCTCGACCTCGCGGAGTTCGTAGTGGAAGTAGCGGTCCCAGTACTCGTCCCACTCGGGAATGATGCCGATCTGTTTGATCAGGGCGATGGCCGCCTGCGCCGACGGGTAGACCGCGCCGAGCCGGTTCACCGAGGCGAGCACGGGCATGGCCGCCCTCTCGTCGGGACTGCCGGCCAGATCGACCAGGACCAGCCGCTCGACCCTCGACCGGTCGAGCTGGGCGCAGGTCATGGCGATGGCCGCCCCGCTCGACTGCCCGATGATCGTGAACGACGGCGCCCCGACGGCGTCGGCCACGCCGAGCACGTCGCGGGCGTGGTTACGCCAGCCGTAGGTGCCCGCGCCGGTCACCTCGCTGCGGCCGCGGCCGCGTAGGTCGATCGCCACCAGCTGCAGGGTGTCGCCGGCGAGCTGTTCGGCCAGGCGGTCAAAGCCGCACAGGTTCGCCGACAGACCGGGCACGCACACCACTACTGGCGCATCCGTGGCACCCCAGCGCCGCACCCGAAGTCTCCCCGACGCAAGCGAGACGTCGAAGTCCTCGTACCCCACAGCCTGCTGCGTCACATCGGTGCCCCCCTCCGCGCGTCGTCGATCTGGAGGGTAGCCCGGCGGCGTGACCTCACCGATGGTTCGCGCCGTCTTCACCCGACCCGAACAATTGGGGAGCAGGCTCGGCGCCATGCAGTCGGCTGACTGGAGGGCAACCGCGCGCCTGCTCCGTCGCACCGGGTTCGGCACAACTGGCCCTGCGGTCGACGTGGCGAATCGGGTCGGCCTCGGCGATCACGTTCCGGCCGTTCTTGCTTCCGATCCAACGGCCGACGCCGGCGCGCGACGTACTCCGATCCCGGCCTTCGACGCGATTAGGCCGCTGGACCGGAGTGCATCGAAGAACGAGAGGCAGCAGCGTAATCAACAAATTCGCCGCCAATTGTCGAACCTGACGACGTGGTGGATCCGCCGCATGGTGGCCGTCGAGGAACCGTTCGGCGAGAAGTTGACCTTTCTTTGGCATAACCACTTTGCGACTGCGGCCACCAAGGTGCGTCGGGCCGGGTGGCTGGCCGGGCAGAACGAGACGCTCCGGCGGGCCGGTCGCGGCGACTTCCGCAGTCTGGCCGTGGCGATGCTTACCGATCCCGCGATGCTGTTCTGGCTGGATGGGCAGAAGAATTCCGCCGCGGCGCCCAATGAGAACTTGTCCCGGGAGTTCATGGAGCTGTTCGCGCTCGGTCATGGCGACGGCTACACGGAGCAGGATGTGCGCGAGGGCGCCCGCGCGCTGACCGGCTGGCGGTTTCGACCCAACGGCAGCGTCTATCAGAGCGCCCGAGCCCATGACGACGGCGTCAAGACCGTGCTTGGCGTCACCGGCAACCTCGACACGACCGGCTTTTGCGATGCCGTCCTCTCTCGGCCGGCTTCGCCCCGTTTCGTGGCATCGCGGATGTGGTCCCAGCTGGTCTCGGCGAACGCGCCAAGCGCAGCGACTCTCGATCGGCTGGTCGCCGCTTACGGCGAGCAGCGTGATCTTCGAGCGCTGCTTAGCCGTGATGCTGACGAGTGCAGATTTTGTTGCGGCTCACGGCACGATCGTGATCGGCCCGGTCGAATGGCTGATCGGCGCGATTCGCGCGTTGCGGATTCCGATTGCCGACGATGCGGCGGCCCTGAAGCTCGTGGCGGTGCTGCGGGCCCTCGGGCAGATCCCGTTCTACCCGCCCAACGTGGGCGGCTGGCCGTCTGGAGCGGCCTGGCTTTCGACCGCGGCGGCCGACACCCGGATGCAGGTCGCGGTTGCCCTGGCCGGCAAAGCCAACCTGGACGCAATCCGCGGCTCGACCGCCGCCAAAGTCGACGCAGTCGCCTTCCTGCTCGGCGTGGGGTCCTGGTCAGCGCGCACCACCGTGGTGTTGACCGAAGCGGCGGCGGATCCGCGCCGGCTTGTCGCTGTCGCGCTGAACACGCCCGAGTACCTGACGAACTGAGGCCTGATGGACACCGTTACCCGCCGCCGCTTCCTGATCGCCTCGGGCGTCACCGGAGGGGTGGCCCTCGCGACTGGATCCGGACTGGTCACCTGGCACGAGTTGTCCCAGCGCGCCGTGTCCGATCCACAGCCGGTTGGTTCGAAGATTCTCGTGCTCGTGACGCTGTACGGCGGCAACGACGGCATCAACACGCTCGTGCCGTATGCCGATCCGGCCTACCACGACGCGCGGCCGGAGCTCGCCTACGCCGAGGGTGAGGTGCTGCGTCTCGACGCGTCAGTTGGTCTGAACCCGGCCATGAAAGGCATGGCGACGCTCTGGCGCGAGGGCCGGCTGGCTGTGGTGCGTGGGGTCGGCTATCCAAGGCCGGACCACAGTCACTTCCGCTCGATGGACATCTGGCAGACCGCGTCTCCCGACGCTCCGGTCAACACGGGGTGGATCGGCCGGTGGCTGGACGCAACCGGCGACGACCCAGTGCGCGCGGTGAACATCGGCGCCGTGCTTCCGCCGCTCGCCGTCGGCGCGAACTCATCCGCCGCCGCGCTCCCACTGGGCCACGAAGCACGCCTGCCAGCCGATCTCGAGACGGCCCTACGTGGCCTGGGAACCCCGGACCCGTCCGACTCGGCGGCCGAGGCGTTGGTCAGGGCGTCCTTCCGGGCCGAGCGGACCGCGGCAGCCACGTTCGCGACTGTGCTCGACCCGACGGTGGTCCAGCCGGACCACGATCAGGTCGCTGCGGCGGGATCGGCCGGCGGCCAGCAGAGTCTCAAGGCGCAGCTCGACGTCGTCGCGCGGTGCATCAAGGCCGGCGTGCCGACGTCGGTATACGCGGTGAGCCTTGGTGGATTCGACACCCATGCCGACGAGAAGGGCACCCAGCAGACGCAACTTAGCGTTTTGGACTCGGCGCTCAGCGGCTTCCTCCAGGACATGGCCGGGGATCCCCGCGGTCATGGCGTGGTCGTGCTCGCGTACTCCGAATTCGGCCGCCGAGTCAAGGCAAACGCGTCGCAGGGCACCGACCACGGTACGGCCGGCCCGGTATTCGTCGCCGGACGTCCGGTCAAAGGGGGCTTCTACGGTGCTCCGCCGTCACTTTCGGACCTGGACAACGGAGATTTGAAGGTCTCGACCGACTTCCGCGACGTCTACGCCGAGCTGCTGCACAAAGTCCTGGACACCGACCCCGCGCGGGTAGTCGGGAACTCGCGATCAGAATTGGGCTTCCTCGCCTGATGCGGTGGATCAGCCTCGGTAGATGGTGAAATCCTCGATCACCGGGTTGGCGAGCAGCCGGTCGGCCACGGTGATCAGTGTTGCGTCGTCGACGCCGTCGGCTACGTCGAGCTCAAAGTGCTTGCCCTGGCGGACGCCGATCACTCCGTTGATACCGAGCCGACCGAGCGCATCCAAGATCGCTTGCCCCTGCGGATCGAGGATCTCCGGCTTGAGTACAACATCGACCACCACGCGGGTCACGCAACCCCCCTCCGACGATCAACCCGTGAGCCTAGCCGGGCGGCCTATTTCCAGGTGGTCGACCCTGGATTACTAACCGCCTGCGAGGTTTCCGCCCGCAGGCGCTTGGGTCACGGCGCCCGGCCAGTCGGCGAAGTCTCGGCCCGTCAACAGCTCGTACACCCGGACATAACGGTCGCGCGTGGCCGTGACGACGTCGTCCGGCAACCGAGGCGGCGCGGCGCCGCTCCGCCGATCCCACCCTGCGCTGGGCGAGGTGAGCCAGTCGCGCACGAACTGCTTGTCATAGCTTGGCTGACTGCGTCCCGGCCGCCACTGGTCGGCCGGCCAGAAGCGCGACGAGTCGGGCGTGAGCACCTCATCGGCCAGCACGACGCCGCCGGCAGTGTCCACACCCAACTCGATCTTGGTGTCGGCGAGCAGCACGCCCGCTCGTTCGGCTAGCTCAGCGCCGCGTGCATAAACCGCGAGTGTGATCTCTCGTAGCTGCCGGGCCCGGGGTTCGCCGAGTAGGCCGGCGACGTCCTCGAATGTCATCGGCTCGTCGTGCTGGCCCCTGGGTGCCTTCGTCGACGGGGTGAAGATCGGCGCGTGGAGACGCGACCCTTCCCGTAGCCCTAGCGGCAGCGCGACCCCGCTGATCTGACCGCTCGACTGGTAATCGGCCCACCCGGACCCGGCCAGGTAACCGCGGGCGACGCACTCGACCGGGATCATGTCAAGTGGGCGGCAGAGCATTGCCCGGCCCAACCATCGAGCCGGAATCTCCGGACCGGCCGCGCTGATCAAGTGATGTGGGACGACGTCGGTCAGTTGCTCGAACCACCACACCGACAGCGCCGTGAGGACCCGTCCCTTATCCGGTATCGGCGTGTCCAGGACGACGTCGTAAGCGGAAATCCGGTCGCTCGCCACCATCAGCAGCGCCCCGTCCGCGGTGCGGTACAGGTCGCGGACCTTGCCGGAGTGCACCGGTATCAAGCCGTCTGCGGTCACGTGCTGATCGTCGCAGGCACGTAGATTCCCACGTCGTCGACCTGGGGCGTCCCGATTGCAGAACGAGGCCGCCCCCGTTTACCGCGGCCAACTGGCCTGGGTGACCTCACCTCCAGATATCTGGACTATCAGCTGGACCTGGCCGCCGACGCGCTCGCAGAGCTCGTACCGGCCTTCGCGCAGCTCGGGGAACACTGCGCTCCATATCGTTCGGCCCCCGAGGGGGCGACCGACGACGCCAACGTGCGACCGGTGGGCCACCGCCCGACGGCTCGCGCCGACATGCCGGATCTCGATCTCCACGCCGGCCATTGTCTCCGGCATGGCGACGACGAGCGCGCCCACGTCCCCGCCGATATCGAGGACGACCGGGCCTTGGCCGGCATGCGGATTCTCCGGATGCGGTCGCGTGAGGGCGGCAGTCATGGCGACGTCGTTCCCGGAATCGTCTGGTAGCCGCCACCGGGCAGCGGAACGTACGGGAAGGTGTTGAGGAAGGCCGGGAGATTGTTGCTTGCCGGTGGTAGCGCCGTGCCGTCCTGGATGAGCGACGCCGCTCCGTCCGGGCTGAAGGACGGGTCGACGAGCGGGATGGTGAGGCCGGCGACGGCGCGCAGCTCCACGGTCACCACGTCGTCGAGGAGGCGCCGCCCGTTGGGGAATCCCGCTGGGTCGCCGGCGACCAGACCGAGCGGATTCGGATTGGCCGACGGCGGGATGGCCAGATTGAGGCGCAGCAGGTCGGCCTGCCTGGTGCCGGTGAAGTTCTGGAAGCCGGGGACGACGCCCGCCGGGATCCCAGTGAGCAGAATGGCGGCCAGGTCAGCCCGCGGCTTGGTATACGCGGCCAGGTGCGGGAACACGCCCGGGTACAGCACCGGCAGCAGGCGAGCCAGTTCCGGATTGAGCACGAATTGAGCGAACTGGTTGTCGTCACTTGGGTCGACTCGATTCCACCGGTCCTTCATGGCCATCGGCACGATGACCTCGTTGAACAGCGGATTGGCGAGTCGGGACACCTGCCGGAACGGGCCGTGCCATTGCCAGCCGTTGTTGTCGTCCCAGACCTTGGATCGCTGACGGCTGGCGCTTGCATACACGCCAATGACCGAGTCCTGAGCCTTAGGGTCCGTCGGGTCGTGGCCGCCGACGGTCAGATCCCGCTTCGGCACCTGCAGCGCGATGGTGTGCACGTTCGTGGCCTGGGTCCCGTTGACGCCGGCCGCCGCGGCGCTCGGGATCAGGTGCAGGTTCTGGAAGGGCCGCAACGTGCCGAGATCGAAGATGCTGCCCAGGTCGACGTGGAAACTCTCCCCGCGCTGACCAGCGAACACCTTCCGCCCGCCCGGCAGGTTGTAGACCGCCTGCGCCGCCAGCGCGGCGTAGTTCGGCGTGCTACGAACCCCCACGTTGACAGGCGGGCAGAGGAGGCCGCTCGCCAGCTGTTGAGGAGGCTTGCCCCGCTCCACCCGAGTGACCGAGTACGTCTGCGGACGGTTCCAGGTGGTGTCGGTGATCTTGGTGATCTGGCCTGTGTTGTACAGGAACGTATTCGGGTTACGGATCACTGTCGTGAACCGGAACTGGTAGGTGATGTCGTCCTGTGCCTTACCGCGGTTGGAGATGATGATCTCGTAGAGCACATCGTCGCCGAACTCGTAGAAATTCGGGCCGCCCTCGGGGATCTGGGACGGAATGAAGTTGGCAATCAGCGTGACGGTGTTCGGCTTGTCCGGGCTGACGAAGGCGTAGGTGTCTGTGTTGTCGGCTACCGGGTCCTTGCTGATCTCCGGCGCTTCTCGGTGCGACGACATGCGCTCATCCCTTCGCGGCGTGGTTGAGCCGGGCGACGAGGTCTTTGTCGTGAACGACGACCTCGCGCTCACCGACCAGCAACGCGACCTCGGAGGTGCGTACATCCGTGACGTAGGCGACGAGCGGTCCTTCGGCGTCGCCGATGTCCGGTGGCTTCGCAGCGGCAGCGGCCGACGGGACCGCCGCCGCCACGCCGGCGGCGGCAGCTCCCACTCCGGCTACTGTCAGGAACCCTCTGCGCGACGTGTCCTTCATGTGACGTCCTCCTCCTGCGTCCGTCTTTTGCTTTCAGGAGGCTTCGTGTCGTCGTACACAAGCGGTTCCCAGTGCGGGTAAAGCTAACGGAAATTTAACGCACAGATCTGGCCTAAGCCCGTCAAGGCGGGCGTAAGGTCGCCGCCTATCCACTCAGCCCTGATCTGGAGCCGTGATGTCCTTTTCCCCACCGCCGCACCCCTACCCGCCCGACCGCTACCACGGGAATACCGGCGAGGTGAGTGCCCGATTACGACTACCGGGCGCGGATCATGACCTGGTCGGCAACACCGGCTCGGTCGACTATCTCGCCACCGGTGCATCGACGAACGGCGATTACGGGCTCTACCGATGGAATATGGGACCGGAGCCAAGCGGACCCGACGCCCACTTCCACAAGTCGCTGTCCGAATCGTTCTTCGTCCTGTCGGGCACCATCCGGCTCTTCGACGGTTCGACCTGGGTCGACGGCCGCCCGGGTGACTACCTGTATGTCCCAGAAGGTGGGCTGCACGGGTTCCGCAACGAGTCGGGCGAGCCGGCGTCGATGCTCATTCTGTTCGCCCCGGGAGCGCCCCGTGAGGCGTACTTCGAGGGGCTGGCCAAGATCGGGCGGAACGGCGTGCGGCCATCCCCCGAGGAGATGGCCGAGTTCTACCTGCGACACGACACCTACTGGGTGTAGGCGCGAGCTCCCGCCGCCTTTTAGCTCGTTTGTCTGCATGATCCGCCGCCCGAGCCACGGATCATGCGCACGGTTCGGAATAGTCAGTGCTTGCGGACGACCCGTTCGGGCTCGCCGGGCTTCCAGATCGTGATATCCAAGTGGCCGCTACCAACCTCGACCGATGCGCCGCCGTGGAGATCCGCGGCATAGAGGTGGTCGAATCGCCGGCCCCGAACGTCGATGCCGGTCTCGGCGTACAGCACGTCGGCGTAGCGGCGCTGTAGCTCGGTGTCCTGGATGTCGCGAACCTCGCCCCAGACCTTCGCATCGCCGTCGCTCACGCGCGTGTCGACGGTCGCGGTATGCAGCGTGAATCTCGGGTCACGCCCCAGGTCCCGCAGTTTGAACGTGTTCGGCATCCCGCTGATCCACATGTGCTCTTCGGCTATGCGCGGCTCGATCGGGCTGATCCGGGGGTAGCCGTC
Organism: uncultured Actinomycetota bacterium; assembly: GCA_963809815.1. Classification (GTDB taxonomy): domain Bacteria; phylum Actinomycetota; class Actinomycetes; order Mycobacteriales; family Jatrophihabitantaceae; genus CAVVJA01. The sequence continues at coordinate 68,204 of CAWELM010000023.1, read as the reverse complement.
CGACCGAAGCGTGCCGAGCAGGCACAGTCCGCCAGTCGCGGCGTGGCGACGGATGAAGATCTCTGAGACTCGTGGTGCCTGTGCCACGAACTCTCCCCAGGTAGCCATGTCAGAACGCTATCCGGACGGTGGGCATGATCCGTGGTCCCGGCAACGGATCAGGCATATGTTCTGCGTCGGTCATCAGGTCGCCCGCAGGGCGAGGACGAGGCTGACCGTGCCGGCCAGCGACGTCACCGTCCGAACGTGGTTCCACGCCAGCCACGGCGTGACGAAGTGCGACCACGTGGTGCCCGCTCCGGTGGCATTCGGGTCGACGGTCATTAGAGCGTCGTTGTGCGGGATGTGGTAGACGACCGTCACCAGCGCGCTGACGATGTAGAGCGCGCACCCGAGGATGAGCCAGACGGTGGCCGCATCGCGGTTCCGGAGCCCGTGAATGGCCAGTACCACGCACGCGATCGCCGTTCCGAACAGAGCCAGCATGAACAGCGGGTTGGGTGCCGCCTTGTTGATCGCATTCATCGCCGCGATGCTCTGCGCGTGCGACAGCCGGCGCAGGCCGGTCATGATGAACGTGGAGAACGCGAAGTACACGCCGGCGGTGAGGCCCGCGCCGATCGCAGCGGCCAAGGTCAGGCTCCGGGCGTAGCCGTCGATCATCAGGCCACCCCGGTGGTGTCAGCGGACCATATTCCAGTGGCCGCGGTGTCGTGGGCGTAGTCGGCGAAGTCGCGGGGTCTGCGGCCGAGCACTCGCTCGACGTCGTCGCTCAGATAGGCGTTGTGCCCGTCCAGCACGCGGATGAACAGGTCGGTGAGTGGCTCAATTTCCTCCGGCGGGACGCCGGCTCGCGCCGCGGCCTCGGCGTACTCGGCCGACGTGATCGGCACGTAGCGCACGTCCCGGCCGGTTGCCCGGGCCAACTCCGCAGCGACGGCGGCGAAGGTGAGCAGGCGGGGTCCGGTGAGCTCGTACACCTTTCCGGCGTGCCCGTCTCGGGTCAGGGCCGCGACGGCCACGTCAGCTACGTCGGTGACGTCGATGAACGGCTCGGCGATGTCGGCAGCCGGCAAGGCAATGACGCCTTCCAGGACCGGCTCGAGAAGGAAGTGCTCACTGAAGTTCTGCGCAAACCAGCTCGAGCGCAGGATCGTCCACTCGGCGCCGGAATCACGCACCGTCTGTTCGCTGGGCTCCGCATCGGGTTCGCCCCGCCCGGACAGCAGCACCAGCCGACGCGCGCCACTGGTGACAGCCGTCTTCGCGAACGCGCCGACGCGCTCCGCCGCACCCGGGAACGAGACGTCCGGGTAGTAGGAGATGTACGCCGATTCGACGCCCCGCAGCGCCGGCGCCCAGGTCGTGTCGTCGGCCCAGTCGAAGCGCGGGTCGCCTGTCCGCGAGCCGATCCGGACCGGCCGGCCGAGCTCGCGCAACCGGGCCGCGACGCGGCTTCCGGTCTTGCCATTGCCTCCGAGTACAAGCGTTGTCGTCATGCGACCAAGTCAATGCACCAGCGGGAAGACCGTACATAGCTAATTCGCTCGATTTCATGCGCCTGCGTCTACGCTGATTGCATGGACGCACTCGTGGGCTTCCTCAACGGGCCCCGCGCTCGGGGGGCGTTTCTGTTGCGTTCCGTCATGGACCCGCCGTGGTCGCTGCGCATCCGAGACGAGGCGCCGCTCACCATCGCCGCGGCTGTCCGCGGCACCGCGTGGATCATGCACGACGGCGTCGACCCGCGGCCCATGCACCCTGGCGATGTCGCCCTGATTCGCGGCCCAGACCATTACACCGTCGCCGACTCCCCAGACACCCCACCTCAGGTGATCATCCATCCCGGGCAGGTCTGCACCACGCTCGACGGCGTGAGCGTCGCTGAGGCGATGGACCAGGGGGTGCGCACGTGGGGCAATGCCGCACAAGGCGCCACCGTGATGCTTACCGGGACCTACCAGGGCGACGGCGAGATCAGCCGGCGCGTCACCGATGCGCTGCCCCGGCTCGTCGTGCTCCGTGATGGCGATTGGGACTGCCCTGTCCTTCCGCTGCTCGCTTCCGAGATCGGCAAAGACGATCTCGGCCAGGCCGCGGTGCTCGACCGACTGCTTGATCTGCTCGTCGTCGCTGCACTGCGAGCGTGGTTCGCTCGGGCCGACGTTCACTCCCCGACGTGGTTTCAAGCTCACGCCGATCCGATAGCCGGTCGCGCCCTCCGGCTCCTACACAACAACCCGGCCCATCCCTGGACGGTCGCCACGCTCGCCGCCGAAGTCGGCATCTCCCGGGCCGCGCTCGCCCGGCGGTTCACCGAACTGGTCGGACAACCACCGATGACGTTTCTCACCAGTTATCGACTCGCCCTGGCGGCGGACCTGCTGCTCGAACCTGGCAGCACTGTCGGCGCAGTCGCCCGCCGGGTCGGCTATACCAGCCCGTTCACGTTCAGTACCGCCTTCAAACGCAGGTACGGCGCGAGCCCGCTCGCGCATCGCCGCAGCACCACGACGTCGGCATCGACGGACGTCGTGGCCGCGTACGAAGGTCGGTAGCCGTCGCCAGACTGTCGGCGCCCTCGTGATTAGTCGGTCGGCTGAGCCGCCACCGTAGCTCGTAGTTTCTCCATCCGCGCCCGGGTGAACAGCGCCGCGATCACGACCGCACCGATCACTGTGATGACCCGATTGGGGTCGACGGCCGGCATCCAGCGAACCGCACCGTTCTTCATCACGTAGGCGCCGCTCGGTCGTGCGTGTAACCCGAAACCGCCGCCGCTGCCCTCCTGGCCCTCCTCCCTATCGCGGCCGCCGCCGCCACCACCGCCGCCGGATACCCGGGCGGCAGGGATGATCGTCATGCCGTCGCGGGTGAACGGCTCGGCAAACACCAGTCGCGAACTGAATGCATCTCGCGCCGCCGCGACTATCTCATCCATGCCCATCACTACGCCCCTTTCGAACCTCGAACGGCCGGACCCTTTAACCCTGCCGCCAACCACGGTGATGCTCAATGACGCTGGACCTCGGATCTCCGCAGCGACCGGCCGGATCAGATGATTGCGTCGGGCTGGTACCCGGCGGCTGACGGATCACTGGCCAGCACAGCGTCGACTGCGGCGAGCACCGAGGCGACTTGAGCACGAGCGGCACCGATGAATGCGCGCGGATTAGCCAGCAGGGCGTCCAGCTCAGCCGCCGGCAGGCCCAACCGGGAGTCCGCCGCCAACCGGGCAAACAGGTCGTTCGCCTCCACGCCCTTCTCGCGCATCGCCAAGGCGACATCGACCGCATGTGTCCGGATCAGGTCGTACGCCGTTTCCCGGCCGACGCCCTGACGGACCGCTGCGACCAGCACCGCGGTCGTCGCCAGGAACGGCAGATAGCGATCGAGCTCCCGGGCGATGACCGCGGGATAGGCCGCGAAGTCGTCCAGCACGGTCAACGTCGTCTCGAGCAGCCCGTCGATGGCGAAGAACGCATCCGGCAACGCGACTCGGCGCACCACCGAGCAGGACACGTCACCTTCGTTCCATTGGTCGCCGGCCAGTTCGCCGACCATTCCGGCGTACCCGCGTAACAGCACCATGAAGCCGTTGATCCGCTCGGCCGATCGGGGATTCATCTTGTGCGGCATGGCCGACGAACCGACTTGCCCGGGCTGAAAGCCTTCGGTGACGAGCTCCTGGCCGGCCATGAGCCGGATAGTCGTCGCCCAAGACGAGGGTGCGGCTCCGAGCTGCACCAGGGCGGAGAGCACGTCGTAGTCGAGCGAACGCGGATAGACCTGCCCGACGCTGGAGAGCACCCGCTCGAACCCGAGGTACCCGGCAACGGCCGACTCCAGCTCCGCCAACCGGGCAAGATCCCCGCCGAAGAGATCCAGCATGTCCTGCGCCGTACCCACCGGACCCTTGATCCCACGGAGCGGGTATCGCGCTATCAGCTCGTCCAGCCGGGCAACGGCGATGAGCAACTCGTCGGCGGCGGACGCGAACCGCTTCCCGAGTGTCGTGGCCTGAGCGGCGACATTGTGGGTGCGTCCCACGATGACCAGCTCGTCGAACTCGGCCGCACGGCGAGCCAGCCGGGCGAGTACCGCCAGGGTCTTGTGCCGAGCGAGTTGCAGGGCGGACCGCACCTGCAGCTGCTCGACGTTCTCGGTCACGTCACGGCTTGTCATGCCCTTGTGGATCTGCTCTTGCCCGGCTAGGGCCGCGAACTCCTCGATCCGGGCCTTGACGTCGTGTCGGGTAATCCGCTCCCGGGCCGCGATCGAGTCCAGGTCGACGTGGTCGATCACCGCCTCGTAGGCCGCGACCGAGCCGTCCGGAACATCCAGGCCGAGGTCTTGCTGGGCACGCAGTACCGCGACCCACAGTCGTCGCTCGAGGATGATCTTGTGTTCCGGCGACCAGAGCGTGGCCATGGCCAGGGACGCATAGCGATCCGCCAAGACGTTAGGCATCACCGGTTTACCCTCGGCCACCGGGCCATTGTCTCCGTTGCCGCAACGCGGACGTGCACCGCCCACGATCAGGCGGTGACGTCGGGTGGGCGCTCAGGTGAGATCGAGGCGCGGATCGTTCGCCAGGTTCTCCATCGCGGTAGTGGGCGCGCGCGGCCCGGTCGGGCCGGTCACGAGCACATCGATGGTGGCGCCTTGCTCCGTCACCTCCACCAGCTCAGCCCGAATATCGTCGTTGCCGGCCGGCTCGAGACGGAGCACATGCGTGGGCCGATGGAACAACGGATCGCCGACAACACTGCTCGCACTGACGATCGTGACATCAACGGTCACGCCGCCCGGGTCGCGGACAGTCAATGACGCCCCGCAGATCCGCCCGAGGGCGCCCTGGCCGCGGTTGCCGTTGACGAGCGCAAACGTGGGAAACCACGCGCGCATTGCCGAGACCAATGGGTCTGACTGGATCGGCAGGATCGGAGCGACGCGCGCGTTGTCCGGACAACCAACCGGCGGCGGGGTTGCCGCGACGGTCACGACAGGCGAGGGCGAAGCGGCGACCGTCACCACGGTGGCCGGCGCCCGTTGGGTGTGACCCGCCAACCAGCCGACGACGCCACCGATGGCGAGCAGGGCTATAGCGCCGAGAATCAGCCATCCAGAGACACGGCGGCGCGGATCGAGGACCTCAAGGCCATCGAGACCATCGTCCGGTCCATTGGATCCGCGGATCTCGACGACGTCTACGCCCCGGTCACGTTCGGGCGCCGCCATAAGAAAAGCATGAACTCCGGTAGCAGACCGGGCAACCGTGGGTCGAGGTCAGACCCTGATTTCGTCCCGCTCCGCGCGCAGCCCGATGTCTGACCGGTGCTGGCTGCCGGGCAGCTTGATCGTCGCGGCGAGCGCATACGCCCGAGCCCGTGCCTCGGCCAGAGTCGTTCCGATTGCGGTCGCCGACAACACCCGACCACCGGACGAGACGATCGCGCCGTCCTCGCGGCGCCGGGTGCCGCCGTGCAGGACGCCCTCCTGTTCCGCGCCGATGATCACGTCGCCGGTCGTCGGCGTGCCTGGATATCCGGGCGCAGCGATAACCACGGTGACCGCGGCGCCGTTGCGCCACGCCAACGGGGGGTGCCGGTGCAATTGGCCGGTTGCCGCAGCGGCCAGGAGGCCACCGAGCGGGCTGTCGAGCAGTGCTAGGACGACCTGGGTCTCAGGATCTCCGAACCGGGCGTTGAACTCGACGACACGGGGTCCGCGCGCCGTGAGGGCCAGCCCGATGTAGAGCAGTCCAGCGAACGGCGTGCCGCGCCGGCGCATCTCGCGAACCGTTGGCTCCGCGATCACTCGCATGACCTCGTCCACGGTTCCGGCCGGCAGCCAGGGCAAGGGTGCGTAGGCACCCATGCCGCCGGTGTTTGGTCCGGTGTCGCCGTCGCCGATCCGCTTGAAGTCCTGGGCCGGAATGAGGGGCACCACGGTCGTCCCGTCCGTCACGCAGAACAGCGAGAGCTCGGGCCCATCGAGATACTCCTCGATGACGACCCGACCGCAGGCCGCGGCATGGGCCGCGGCGGCCACTCGATCGGTGGTCACCACGACGCCTTTACCCGCCGCGAGGCCGTCGTTCTTGACCACATAGGGCGGCCCGAACTCGTCCAAGGCGGCGGCGACCTCGTCCGCGGTGGAGGCGACGAGGGCGCGCGCGGTGGGCACTCCCGCGCTCGCCATGACCTCCTTGGCGAATGCCTTCGATCCCTCCAGCCGCGCGGCCGCCGCGGATGGGCCGAAGCAGGAGATGCCCGCGGTGCGGACTTCGTCCGCGACGCCCGCGACAAGGGGTGCCTCCGGACCGATCACGACCAGATCACTGCGGAGGCGCGCCGCCAGGCCCGCTACTGCCGCTCCGGACATCGGGTCGACGCCGGCCTGCTCGGCGACAGCTGCCGTGCCGGCGTTGCCGGGCGCGCACGCTAACGCGGTGACCTTCGGATCGGATGCCAGCGCCAGGCACAACGCGTGCTCGCGCGCCCCGGAACCGACGACGAGAACGCGCACGGACGGCAGCGTAATGCGCGGGGGCAGGATGCTCGCACGGGTGGTGGCCGCAGGTAGCGCCTCAGCTCATTGGGTCGACACGATCGTCAAGCCGGCGAGCGTAGGCACGAGAACTCGGTCGCCCGACAGCGCCGGCGTGGCGAACCGGCTGACCTCCCCCACCGCCACCTCCTCGGTCGAACGCCCGGTCGCCGGGTCGAGCGCATGAAGCGTGCCACTGCCCTGGGCGAGGGACCAGATGCGTCCCCCTCCGATCACCGGAGAGCCGGCGATGTCGCCGTCCGTGTGCCACAACACGGTCATGGCTCCGTCGTTTCCGATGCGCACCGCGCGCAGCCCATCTGTGCACGGAACGTACACGACGTCGCCGTCCACTGCGGTGCCTCCGAACGATTTGCAGATCTGGGCCTGGCTGACCTGGCCGCCTACTCCGCCAAAACGGGATTGCCGCAAGACGTACCCGGTGCCGGACTTGCCCGCGGAAAACACCCATTCGGAGCCGACGAGGGTTGGGCCCTGCGAGCCAAGATCCAGGTCCGCGTCGTTGTCGGTCGGCCAGGTCGTCGGCGAAAACGAATCCGCGAGCTTCGCCGAGGTCGGGTCGATCGCGAGAACCGAGTCGCTGTAGTCATACGGGTCACCGACACCGGATTCGCCGTTACCGACGGCCACGAGCAGCCGGCCCGCTGAATCAACCACGGGTCCGGGAGGTGTCCAGATGCCGGCCTCCCGAGCGGTCGGCACCGTGTAAGCGATCGGTGTCCCGTTTCCGACCGGCACGCCCACCACCCGACCGAGGTAGTTCCCGCAATCGCCGAACCGCCCGCCGAACGGCACCCATACCCGGTTCGCGCTCAACGTCAGCGCGCCCCGCTCCTGCATCGCGTCCGGGGACGCGCCCGGCAGGTCGACGCTCGTCCGCCAGCGCACGGATCCGGTGCGCAGGTCCAGTGCGACAAGCTCGTGGCGCACGGGCGCGCGGTACTCGGCGACGGCGAATACCGAGCCGGTCGAGGGGTCGTATACGGGCGTGCCGGTGATGCCAGACGGATCGATGTTGCCGCACGGCAGGTCCGCCCTCCGCGCGGGATCGCCGAGATGCGTGCTCCACAGCTGGCGCCCGGACGCGTCCAGGCCGTACAGCGTGTTGCGCTCCGTGGCGACGACCGTGATTCCGTTCACCACGATAGGTGAGGCGTAGACCGCGGCGTCCAGCTTGAGAGCGGCTGCGACGGCGAGCCGCGCAGGTGCTGGAAATGTTGGTGAGCGCCCGGTGCGCTGGGCGTCACCGTGGTAGGTCGGCCAGTCGGTGCCCGGCTTCGCGGTCCCTGATCCGCCGGCCGAAGCGCGCGGCGGTGAGCTCGGCGATGCGGCGGCCGGTGCGGAAGCGTTCGGACCGGAGGACCCGCTGGAACAGCTGGCCAGGATGACCGTAAGAGCGACCAATATCCCGACGGCGACGCGCATCGGCACAGTGTCCCGGTCCCGGCTGAATACTCCCTGTGCGGTCGCCCGGATCGGCTGCTCAGCCGAGGAGATCGCGTACCGTGACGATCTCGTCACGGCCGGGGCCGACGCCGACGGCAGAGATGGGAGCACGGATCATGTCCTCCAGCGCAGCCACATAAGCCCGCGCGGTATGCGGGAGGTCATCGAGCGATCGAGCCTTCGCTATGTCCTCCTCCCACCCTGGGAACGTCTCATAGATAGGGACCGCCCGGGCGAACTGACTCTGCGACGCCGGCAGCTCCTCATGGAGTACTCCATCGATGTCGTAGGCCACACAGACTGGTACCTCTTCCAGGCCGGTCAACACGTCGAGCTTGGTGAGGACGTAGTCGGTGACACCATTGATGCGAGTCGCGTACCGCCCGATAACGGCGTCGAACCAGCCGCAGCGACGCGGCCGACCGGTCGTCGTGCCGAACTCGGCTCCGGCCTCGCGCAGCCGGTCACCCTGCTCGTCGAGGAGTTCGGTGGGGAACGGACCCTCACCGACGCGGGTGGTGTAGGCCTTGACGACCCCGATCACGCCGGTAATGCGCGTCGGTGGGACACCGCTGCCCGTACACGCGCCACCGGCCGTTGCGTTCGACGACGTGACGAACGGGTAGGTGCCGTGATCGACGTCGAGCAGCGTGGCCTGCGCCGCCTCGAGGACGACGGTGCGCCCCTCGTCGAGCATGTTGGCGATCAGGAGCGACGTGTCCGCGACCATTGGCCGCAGGCGGGCTGCGTAGCCCAACAGCTCGTCGATAACGGCCTGCACGTCGAGGGCCCGCCGGTTGTACACCTTGACGAGTACCTGGTTCTTGTACTCGGCCGCGGCCGTGACCCGAGCCCGCAGGAGGTGCTCGTCGAATAGGTCCTGGACGCGGATTCCGGTTCGGTTCATCTTGTCGGCGTAGGTCGGCCCAATGCCGCGCCCGGTCGTCCCGATCCGCCGACTGCCGGCGAAGCGTTCCGTCACCTTGTCCAGGGTGCGGTTGTACGGAGTGATCACATGAGCGGATCCGCTCACGACGAGCTTGGACGTGTCTACGCCGCGCGCGGTCAGCCCGTCGATCTCGTCGAAGAAGACGCCGAGGTCGACGACCACGCCGTTGCCGATCATCGGTATGCAACCGGGCGTAAGGATTCCGGAAGGCAGCAGGTGCAGCGCGAACGTCTCCCGACCGCGCTCCGTGTCGATCACAATCGTGTGCCCGGCGTTGTTGCCGCCGTTGAACTTGACCACGGCCTCGACCCGACTGCCGAGTAGATCGGTTGCCTTGCCCTTGCCTTCGTCGCCCCACTGGGCGCCAACCAGCACTACCGCGGGCATGGCTGCCCCCTTTCTTCCGGCCGGTGAAGGGTATTCCCCGCGACGTAAAGGCGAGCCATAGTCTTGCGACATGGCCACTCCAACAAAAATTGTGCTGGACGAGTCCGAGCTGCCGACCCGGTGGTACAACCTCCTCGCCGACCTCCCCGTCCCGCCTCCTCCGCCACTTCATCCAGGCACGCTCCAGCCCGTTGGGCCGGACGACCTCGCCCCGCTGTTTCCGATGGACCTGATCGGGCAAGAGGTGAGTGCTGAGCAGTACCTCGACATCCCGGGCGCCGTGCTCGACGTGTACAAGTTGTGGCGGCCCAGCCCGCTGTATCGCGCGTATCGGCTGGAGAAAGCCCTGCAGACACCAGCCCGCATCTACTACAAGTACGAGGGCGTTTCCCCTGCGGGCTCGCACAAGCCGAATACCGCCGTGCCCCAGGCGTACTACAACGCCCGGGCCGGTGTGCGACGCCTGACGACGGAGACCGGCGCCGGCCAATGGGGTAGCGCCCTCGCGTTTGCCTGCGCGCAGTTCGGGCTGGACTGCGAAATCTGGCAGGTACGCGCGTCGTACGACCAGAAGCCCTATCGCCGGATCATGATCGAGGTCTTCGGCGGCAAGGTCTACCCCTCTCCGTCGGACCGCACGGAGGCCGGCCGCGCCATTCTGGCGGCCGACCCGGACTCGCCCGGCTCGCTCGGCATCGCGATCAGCGAGGCGGTGGAAGTCGCCGCCAAGGCCGAGGACACCAAGTACGCGCTAGGCAGCGTGCTGAACCACGTGCTACTCCACCAGACGATCATCGGCGAGGAAGCGCTGATCCAGCTGGCCAAAGTCGACGAGACCCCCGATCTGATCGTCGGCTGCACGGGCGGTGGCTCAAACTTTGCTGGACTCTTCTTCCCGTTCTTGCGCGAGAAGCTGGCGGGCCGGATATCGCCGGTGATCCGCGCCGTCGAGCCGTCGGCCTGCCCGTCGCTGACCCGTGGCGTCTACGCCTACGACTTCGGGGACACCGCCGGCATGACACCGCTGATCAAGATGCACACCTTGGGCCATGGCTTCATCCCTGACCCGATCCACGCGGGTGGGCTGCGCTACCACGGGATGAGTCCCGTCATCAGCCACCTCTACGACCAGGGCATGATCGAGGCCGTCGCCAAACCGCAGCGGGAGTGCTTCGCGGCCGGCGTTCAGTTCGCGCGCACGGAGGGGATCGTTCCCGCACCGGAACCGACTCATGCGCTCGCCGCCGCGATCGAGGAAGCGGTGCGGTGCCGGGAGTCCGGCGAGGAACGGGTCATTCTGACGGCCCTGTGCGGGCACGGTCACCTCGATCTGCCGGCCTACGAGGCGTACCTGTCCGGGACCATGATCGATCGTGACCTGGACGCCGCGGCGCTCGCGACCGCAGTGGAAGCGCTGCCGCCGGTACCCGTCGGCTGAGTCCGTGCGACGGTATGCATATACCGCGGCTGTGGCCACGGAATATGCATACCTTTGGGTCAACTGCCGAGCGCGGCCGCGGCCTCCGGATCACTGTCGGCCAGGAACTTCGCGCAGCGGGCGGCCTCGTCCGTCTCTCCGATCGCCGCGGCGGCCAGGCCAAGCGCGTGCAGGGAGCGCAGAAAGCCGCGATTGGGCTCGTGTGACCACGGGATAGGACCGCTACCTCGCCACCCGGCCCGGCGCAGCGCGTCCAGCCCGCGGTGATATCCGGTGCGGGCGAAGGCGTAGGCCTCGACCTTCCGGCCATCCGCGAGGGCCGCCTCGGCGAGCGCAGCCCATGCCGCCGACGACGCAGGGGCCGACGCAGCAACCGCCTCGGGATTCTCGCCGCTCTGGAGCCGGGCGATGGCGGGATCGTCGGGCAGCCGGGTCGGCGGGGCAAGTAGGTTACCGGACGTCATGATCCGATTCTGCCCAACCGCGGGATCGCCCTGCGCGGGGCATCGCGGGCGTCAATGGCGGCGGTGCCGGGCCCGGACGCCGGCGACGAACATGTCGACACCGGACGCGTAGTAGCCTTCGACGTCATCGCAATCGGTCAGCGCGTCAGCAGCCTCGACCAGCCGCGGGAATCGATTGACCGGAAGCTGCCGAATGGCGGCGCGCTTCTCTGCCAGGACCGCGTCTCGTTCCTCGATCGCGACCTGCAGCTCCTCCCCCGCCTGCTGGGTAACAAGCATGATCGCGATCTGCAATGCCAGCCGGGCGATCTCGGAGGCCTCGACCACGTCGAAGCCCGCCGTGCGGAGCACGTCGAGGGCAAATTCGGCGATCTCCTGCCCCTCCTCGCAGCGGAGAACCTCGCCTAGTGTCAGCATCGCCGAGGCCGGATGCTTGCGTAACGCCTCGATGAGCGCTTCGAGGACGCCGCGTATCTGGTCGTCCCACCTACCGGTCCGGTCGTATCGCTGACCGATGCCGTCGAAGAAGGACCGACCCATCGCCGCGAGCAGCTCGTCCTTGTTCTGGACGTGCCAATACAGCGCCATGGGCGTGACGCCGAACTCCAGCGCGACCCGCCGAATGGTCACTGCCTCGAGCCCTTCGGCATCGGCAATCGCGAGCGCGCGCTCGACGATGGCCTCGCGGCTGAGCTCGGTCTTTGCCCGTCCAGGCGCTGTCTTGGTAATCACGCTTGACAACTATACACCGTAAGGGGTTACCTATACAGCAGACATGTACGCCGTATAGGAGAGACCTCATGAGACGCACCTGGACGCTCATCGCGGTGGCGCTGGCCACCTTCATGACGTACCTAGACAACAACATCGTCAACGTCGCGCTACCGGTCATCCAGCGTGACCTACACCTGTCGACGGCCGGCCTGGAATGGATCGTAAGCGGCTACATCCTGGTGTTTGCCAGCCTGCTTCTGGCCGGCGGTCGCCTAGCTGATGTCTACGGACGCAGGCGGTTGTTTGCGATCGGACTCATCATCTTCACGGCGGCGTCGTTCGTGGCCGGCCTTGCTGGCAGCGCAGACGTGCTGGTTGCGGCACGCGCCGTCCAGGGTCTGGGCGCGGCGCTGCTCACGCCGACGACGTTGGCGATCATCTCGGCCACCTATCCCGATCCGCGCGAACGCAACATGGCGGTCGGCGTGTGGAGTGCGGTCGGCGCGCTGGCGCTGGCGCTCGGCCCCCTGCTTGGTGGGCTCATCAGTGACCACCTGAGCTGGGGCTGGATCTTCTTCATCAACGTCCCGGTCGGCATAGCTACCTTGGCCCTCGGCCTGTGGGCAATCAGCGAGTCGCGGGAGTCCTCCGCGCCCCGCCGGCTCGATATGCCGGGCGTCGTGCTCTCCAGCGTTGCGCTTTTCGGGCTGACCTACTCGCTCATCGAAGGTCACGACCGCGGCTGGACATCCCCGATCATCCTGGGCGGGTTCCTCCTGGCGGCGACGCTCGGCCTGGCATTCGGGTGGCGCGAGCAGCACACGGCTGAGCCGATGGTCGCCATGAGCCTGTTCCGCGAGCGAGTCTTCAGCGGCGGACTGATCGCCCTGATCATGTGGGGATTCGGCATCTTCGGTATCTACTTCTTCACCTCGCTCTACCTGCAGAACGTGCTCGGCTTCTCGCCGACCGAAGCTGGAGCAGCCTTCGTGCCGATGGCTCTGTTGATGGCTGCCGGCGCCATTGCCTCTGAGCGGGTTGCCAATCGGATCGGCGCGTATCGGTCTGTCGGCCTGGCCATGGCGCTCATGGCGGCGGGCATCGCCTCGGTCAGCTTGCTGGGCGCGGACGCGACCTTCTGGCAGCTCATGCCGAGCTTCGCCGCGATCGGCGTCGGCGGCGGGTTGACCGTTCCGCTCACGGCCACCGTGCTCTCGGCCATGCCGCGGGACGAGGCGGGTGTCGCATCCGGCATCTTCAATGCCTCGCGTGAGGTTTCGGGTTTGCTCGGCATCACGGTGATCGGCGCGATCCTGACGGCCCGCCAGGGCGAGGCGCTGCGGTCCGGCCATTCACCGGTCGACGCGTTCCTATCCGGGTACCAGCTTGGCCTGCTGGTCGCGGCCGTCCTGGTCGCCGCCGGAGGCGTGGCTGCTTACCTAGGCCTCCGCACGGCGCGTGGCAGCGAGACAGCCGCAGTCGAGACGGTGCCCGAGCAGGAGGTGCCTGTCCTGGTCTAGCGGTTCCGGACCTCGATCGGGGACGTATTTGTGCTCAGGCGGCGCAAATACGTCCCCGATGCTTGTCAGGCGCTCGCGGCCGTCCCGGCGGAGAGTAGGTCCTCGCAAGCCGTTACCACTCGGGCGGCCATGCCTACTTCCGCCGTCTTCATGTACGAGCGGGGGTCGTAGGCCTTCTTGACGCCCACATCGCCGTCGACCTTGAGCACGCCGTCATAGTTGGTGAACATGTGTCCAGCGATCGGCCGAGTGAACGCGTACTGCGTATCGGTGTCGACATTCATCTTGACCACGCCGTAGGAGACGGCCTCGCGGATCTCTTCGAGCGCCGAGCCGGATCCTCCGTGGAAGACCAACTCGAACGGCCTGGGCTGGCCGACCTTCTCCCCAACGGCGTCCTGGATCTCCTTGAGGATGTCAGGGCGGAGCTTGACGTTGCCTGGCTTGTAGACCCCGTGGACGTTGCCGAACGTGGCGGCAAGCAGGTACCGGCCCTTCTCGCCCGTTCCGAGCATTTCGGCCGTCCGCAGGGCGTCGGCCGGGGTCGTGTACAGCTTCTCGTTCATCTCGCCGACGACGCCGTCCTCCTCGCCACCGACGACGCCGATCTCGACTTCGAGGATGATATGCGCCTTCGAGGCCTTCTCCAGCAACTCGGCGGCGATCTGCAGGTTCTCCTCCAGCCCGATGGCGGAGCCATCCCACATATGCGACTGGAACAGCGGGTTTTCGCCACGGTCGACCCGCTGTTGCGACAGCGCCATCAGCGGGCGAACGTAGCTGTCGAGTTTGTCCTTCTGGCAATGATCGGTGTGCAGCGCGATGTGGATCGGATACTTCTGCGCGACCACATGCGCGAACTCGGCGAGGGCGACGGCGCCGGTCACCATGTCTTTGACCCTCGTGCCTGACGCGAAGTCGGCACCGCCGGTGGACACCTGAACGATGCCGTCGCTGCCGGCGTCGGCAAATCCGCGCAGCGCGGCATTCAGCGTCTCGGACGAGGTGACGTTGATGGCGGGATAGGCAAAGCCGCCCTGCTTGGCGCGGTCCAGCATGTCGGCGTACTGCGGAGGAGTGGCAATCGGCATGATGCCAAGTATCGCGCAGAGTACCTAGGGTCGACTGCGCGGTCCTGAGCCTTTAGCTGACATCTCCTGAGAGCGGCCGCAGCATCGTGCGGTCGGGTCCACGTCCCCGCCGTAGACTGCCGCCTCATGCACTCCGCCGCAGGTGCCGTGCTTGCCGCGAGCCCGCTCGATCCCAGCCATCTGCTGTCCAACTACGGGCTGATCGGCCTCGCGCTGATCATCTTCGCGGAATGCGGCATCCTGCTCGGATTCTTCCTACCGGGCGACACGTTGCTCTTCAGCGCCGGCCTGCTCATCGCCACCGGCACGATCACCACGCCGCTATGGGTCTTCCTCGTGGTCGCGCCGATCGCAGCCGTCGCCGGCAACCTGGTGGGCTACTGGATCGGCCGCAAGGCCGGTCCGAGAGTCTTCGATCGACCGAACTCGCGACTGTTCCGCCCGGAGTACGTGGTCAGGTCCGCGGCATTCTTCGATCGCTACGGGTCCTGGACGATCATACTTGCCCGATTCGTCCCTATTATGCGGACCGTCGCCACAGTGATGGCCGGCGTCGGCCGGATGCGGTTCTCCCTGTACCTGCTGTATTCGATCATCGGCGGGGTGCTCTGGACGACGGGGCTGATCCTCACGGGCTACTGGCTAGGGCACATCAGCTTCGTCCGCAATACGGTGGAGCCTCTCATCGACCCGATCCTCATTGGCATCGTCGTGCTGTCGCTCTTGCCGGTGACGATTCACTTCCTGCGCGCTCGCCGAGCCGATCGGCGGACCGCCGCCGCCGCCGACGACCACTCGGAACTGTCCTCCATCGCGGAGGACCGGCCCGACCAGCCGGCCAGCCCAAAAGGCGCACACCGCGCCGGGTGACCGGCCGGCGACGGATCCCGGGCAATCGGCGTCTGCCACCAACTGGCCCACGCGGGCAATCGGGGTTTCCCGTCGGCTGGGCAAAGCAGGCAACCGGCGGGTTCCCGTCGGCCGGGAATGCCCTGGCCACCGGATGACCGCTGGCGACACGCCATCCCGCTTTGATCTTTCTGGAGCTGTCAGGCGCGCAAGTTAGGCTCCATCACATGACAGAGGCCGACGGCGCAGCCCAACGAGCAGGGCCGCCGGCCTTGGCTGACGCCGTCTTGCGGGTTGTCGCATTGGGCGGCATCTCCGAGATCGGCCGCAACATGACGGTGTTCGAGCATCGGCTGGATTCGGACGGCAGCCGCCTGCTCGTCGTCGACTGCGGCATGCTTCTCGGCAAGACCAACTCGCCCGGCGTGGACCTGACCTTGCCGGACTGGTCGTACTTCCGGGACCGCCTCGCCGACATCGACGCGATCGTGCTCACTCACGGACATGAGGATCACATCGGCGCGCTGCCCTACCTGCTGCGCGAACGGGCCGACATTCCGCTCATCGGGTCTCGCCTGACGCTCGCGCTGGTGTCCGCAAAACTTGATCAACACCACATCCGACCGCAGCTGCAGCAAGTTCGTGAGGGCGAGACGACGACCGTCGGGCCATGGGGTTTGCGGTTCTATGCGGTCAACCATTCGATCCCGGACGCGCTGGCAGTGGCGATCCGGGTCGGCAACCATTCGGTGCTCCACACCGGCGACTTCAAGATGGACCAGACGCCACTCGATGGCCGGCTGACCGACTTGCCGGGCTTCTCCCGGCTAGGCGACGAGGGCGTAGACCTGTTGCTCGCCGACTCGACGAACGCCGAGGTGCCCGGCTTCCTCCCGTCTGAACGTGATGTCGGACGGGTCATCGCCGATGTGATCACGAAAGCCACCGGCCGGGTGATCGTCGCGTGCTTCGCCTCCCATGTGCACCGCGTTCAGCAGGTGCTCGACGCCGCCACCGCGACCGACCGGCACGTCGCGCTCGTCGGCCGTTCCATGGTGCGCAATATGCAGATCGCCCGGGAGCTGGGGCTGCTGCACGTCCGCGATCGCGCCCTGATCGACCTCGCCGAAGCCGAGGAGCTGCCGTCGCGCCGGGTCGTGCTGGTATCGACAGGCTCGCAGGGCGAGCCGCTGTCGGCGTTGTCGCGAATGTCGAACCGCGAGCATCCGACCGTCCGGGTCGTGCCCGATGACACCATCCTGCTGGCCTCGTCGCTCATACCTGGCAACGAGAACGCGGTCGGACGCGTGATCAACGGGCTGTCGCGGCTGGGGGCCAAGGTAGTTCACCGGTCGACGGCGCTGGTGCACGTCTCGGGGCACGCGCCGGCCGGAGAGCTGCGATTCCTGATCAACGCGGTCCGGCCGCGCAACCTCATGCCGGTCCACGGTGAGTGGCGTCATCTGCGCGCCCACGCCGCTATCGCCCGGTCCACCGGGCTGCCCGATGATCGCATCATGCTCGCCGAGGACGGCACCGTCGTCGACCTGGTCGCAGGACGTGCCTCCGTCGTCGGACGGATACCGGTGGGCTATGTCTACGTCGACGGACTCGCCGTGGGCGACATCGGCGATTCCGCGCTGAAGGATCGCCGCATCCTCGGCGAGGAAGGGTTCCTCTCGATACTCGTCGCCGTCGACCTGCAGGCCGGCAAGGTCGTCTTCGGCCCGGAGATCACCGCCCGCGGGTTCACCGACGACCCCGATGCGCTCGACCCCATACGAGCCGAGCTCATCACCACGGTCGAGCAGTCGGTGGCGGACGGCGTTCGCGACGCGGACGCCCTCGAACACATCGTCCGGCGCACCGTCGGCCGCTGGGTCGACCAGACCTACCGTCGCCGACCCATGCTCATGCCGACGGTGCTCGAAGTCTGATCCCCCGATTAGAGAGCGACGGCTTCGTACCGTTCAGTCGTGGGGTGCACCGACGGGTCCGGCATGATGGGTGAATGCCCGTGCGTACGCCCATGGCCCCGGCGGCGATATCGCCGATGCGGGCCGTTCCGGCGTCGATTGTGCGGCCGCATTACGTCAATTCCAGCGGGCCGGCCGACTTCGACGACCCGATCGTGAAGGATGCCGCGACGATCGAGCGGATGCGGATGGCCGGGCGGATCGCCGCGGCCGCCCTGGTTGAGGTCGGTCGGCACGTTCACCCGGGTGTGACCACCGACGAGCTGGACGCCATCGGGCACGAGTTCGTGATCAGCCGGGGCGCCTACCCCTCGACCCTCGGCTACAAGGGGTTCCCCAAGTCGCTCTGCACGTCGGTCAACGAGGTCATCTGCCACGGCATCCCGGACACACGTCCACTGGCTGACGGCGACATTGTCAAGATCGATATCACCGCCTTCATCGGCGGTGTGCACGGCGACACCTGCGGCACGTTCTACGCAGGCCAGCCGAGCGACGAGGTGCGTGAGCTCGGCGAGCGCACGCACGAAGCGCTGATGCGAGCGATCCACGCCGTGCAGCCGGGACGCCCGGTGAACGTCATCGGGCGAGTCATCGAGTCCTACGCGCGCCGGTTCGGATACGGCGTGGTGCGCGACTACACCGGTCACGGTGTGGGTCCGTCGTTCCATACCAAGCCAACGATCCTGCACTACGACGAGCCGCGCGCGACGACCGTGATGGAGCCCGGCATGACCTTCACCATCGAGCCGATGCTCACGCTCGGCGGGGTGGACTGGGTCATGTGGGACGACCGGTGGACCGTGCTCACGGCCGACGGATCGTGGGTAGCGCAGTGGGAGCACACGCTCGCCGTCACCGACGACGGGACCGAGATCCTCACCCTGCCAACGCCGCTGGTGGACGCCTGACCCCGGTCCGACCGACCCCGACTGCCAACCCGGCGGACGGCCAACCGGCCAGATCCGACACGATCGCGTCGTATACCGAAATCTGCCGGATTCGCTAGACACGCCGATACAGTCCGATCATGGACCCGGTCCGCAACCCGTACGCCCCCGGCGCCGGGCAGCGCCCCCCGGAATTGGCGGGCCGCGACGACGAGCTCGCGGCGTTCGAGGTCGTGCTGGAGCGGGTCGCCCGCGGCCGGCCGGACCGCTCGATCGTGCTGACCGGCCTGCGCGGCGTCGGCAAGACCGTATTGCTCAACGCAACCCGCGGCGCTGCGGTCCGTCGGGGCTGGGGCAGCGGCAAGCTCGAGGCGCGGCCCGACCAGCCGCTGCGGTGGCCGCTCGCGGCCGCTTTGCACGTCGCGATCCGTGAGCTGAGCGGCGTCCCCTCCTCGGAGAGCCGGCATGTCCTGGGCGTGCTCAAGTCGTTCGCGCAGGGCGACAGCACGCGCGGCGCCCGGCACAAGGGGACGGCGGCCCGGTCGGGGCCGAACGGCCGACCGACGGGGCCGTGGCAACCGGGCATCGATGTCCCGGCGGTTCTCGGCCGGGCAGATTCCGGCGACATCGAGATCGACCTGGTTGAGCTCCTGGTCGACGTTGCCGGGCTCGCGGCCGGATCCGGCCGCGGAATCGCGCTGTTCATCGACGAGATGCAGGATGTCGGTCCGCAGGACGTATCCGCGTTGTGCGCGGCCTGCCACGAACTGTCCCAGCAACGGCTACCGCTCGTACTCGTCGGCGCGGGCCTGCCGCATCTGCCGGTCGTTCTCGCGGCGAGCAAGTCCTACTCGGAGCGACTGTTCCGCTATCACCGCATCGATCGGCTCGATCGCGCTGCTGCCGACATCGCGCTGCGGCTGCCGGCGCGGGACGAGGACGCCGACTTCGACGACGAAGCGCTCGAGGCGATGTACGCCGCGACCAGCGGATACCCGTACTTCATCCAGGCGTACGGCAAGGTGGCCTGGGACGTCGCACCGCGCTCACCGATCACCGCCGCCGACGTCAACGTCGCCGCGCCCCAGGCCGAAGCCGAGCTCGCGGTCGGATTTTTCGGATCCCGGTTCGAGCGCGCCACTCCGGCCGAGCGGGAGTACCTCCGGGCGATGGCTGACCTGGTCATCGACGACGAATCAACCGACATCGGCACGTCCAGCGTCGCCGACGCGCTCGGGAGAAACGCACAATCACTCTCACCTGCCCGCGACGCGCTGCTGAAAAAAGGACTCGTCTACTCCGGACAACGCGGACGGATTGCGTTCACCGTGCCGCACTTTGGTCGGTACCTGCAACAGCAGGACGCTTAGCTGACGGCAGGATCAGTCCGGATCCTTCGGATCCCGCCGTTGCCGCGGACGGCCGATGTTCCCGATGACAATCGCGACGACTGTTACGAGATAAAGCTGACCGACGAGCGCCTCGATGACAGCCATCATCCGGCCGACATCACTCCCCGCCGAGTAGTCGCCGTACCCGACGGTCGTGAGGGTTACGAAGCTGAAGTAAAGGTAGGTGACCGGGGAATGCGGCCCGGGCTGCGCGAAGAAGCCATCGTTCCGGATGTCGCCAACCAGCACGTACATGTATGTGCAGAACAGGCCGAGGAGCAGGTACACCGAGAGCGCGCCGGTGATGGTGCGCATCGAGACGACGAGGTGGCCGCTCAGCCGACGGACGATGACCGCGATCGATGCGGCGGCTAGTGCCGCGCTGACCGCGCTGAACACGATCTCATTGCCGCGACTGATGCCGCGGAACTCGTTGATGATCACAGACGCCAACGCGGCGACGGCCAGGATGAGCGTCACACCCATCACGTACTTGCTGACACCCGAGGTCCACATCGCGAAGGCCAAGAGGAACCCGAGCAGGACGACAATGAGCGGCCGAACACCGTGGCGCTCGAACGGCGCCACGATCAGGATGCCGAAGGCGCCCATCAATACAACGCCGTACTCGTTCTGACCCCGCTGCAGCCAGTCCGGCATCAGTGCAGGACCGACTTGAGAATGATCATGAGAATCCCGAAGGCCGCTGTCCCCAAGACCTCGAAGATCATGCGGATTCCCGACGCGTGCAGCGAGCGGCCAATCCGGTAACCGATGTAGGCCAGGAGCACGAGCGTGAACCAGAGGGCGATCAGCGCGGAGTCTGCGATGCTCACCCCGAACACGTGCACGATTGCGTAGCACGCGACGACCGGCAGGCCGCCCTCCAGGATCGCGGTCTCGTGTCCGGCGGCCTCCCAAGTGCGGTGCCAGACCGAGGTGCCCGGTTCGCTGATGCGTTCCGCGAGCACTTCGGTGTAGAGGTGGGCGAGCCAGTAGATGGCGAGCGTAACCAAGGCCGCGAGTCCGACGAACCCGCCGCTGGGCGGGTGAACACTTACGACGGTCATGGATGACGCTGCGATCAAGGCGCCATAAAGCAGGCCACTGACGTTTCGGTTCAGATGCGCGCCGACCACCGATCGAGAGTGCGGCGGCGATGCCCCGTCGGACTCGTGCCGGCTGTTCACGGCGGACAGCCTAGTTGGGGCCCACGGCGTATTGACGGATCCATGTATGCATGGCAATGCCCGCGGCGACGCCCGCGTTGATCGAACGAGTCGAGCCGAACTGCGATATGGAGCAAACGAACTCCGCGGCATTCCGAGCCTCGTCGGTAAGGCCGGATCCCTCTTGGCCAAAGAGAAACAGAGATCGTCGCGGCAATGTGACCGATTCGATCGGCACCGCGCCAGGCAGATTGTCTACCGCCACGATCGTTCGTCCGTCAGCCGAAGCGACCAGGTCCGCGATGAAAGGGACATGTCGCACGTGCTGATAGCGGTCGGTCACCATGGCGCCCCGCCGGTTCCACCGGCGCCGGCCGATGATGATCACTTCGGCGGCCAGGAAAGCGTTCGCCGTACGCACGACGGTGCCGATGTTCAGATCGTGGCGCCAGTTCTCGATCGCAACCGCGAACTCGTGGCGGCGGTCATCGAGGTCCGCGACGATGGCCTCAACTCGCCAATATCGATAGCGGTCGATGACGTTGCGGCGATCACCCTGGGCAAGCAACTCGGGATCCAGCCGCGGGTCATCCGGCCACGGCGGCGGGTAGGGCCCGACGCCCACGTCCCACGGCGCGGGATAAAAATCCTCCGCGTCGCCGGTACCGGCCCAGTCGTCACCAGCCACGGTGCCGTCAGGCGAGGCCCAGGTCGGCGAGGGTGTAGGCAGCCCGGCACTCCAGGCCGGCGGCCCGGATCGTGTCACCGGCGCCCCGATCGACGATCAGGGCAACGCCAGTCACTTCGGCGCCGGCCGCCCGCGCCGCCTCGACAGCCGTGAGCGGGCTGGCGCCGGTGGTTGATACATCCTCGACGACGACCACCCGGCGTCCCGCGACGTCCGGTCCCTCGATCCGGCGCTGCATGCCGTGCTTCTTCTCTGCCTTCCGCACGACGAACGAGTCGATTGTTCCGCCGCTGGCGTGGAGCATGGCGGTGCCGACCGGATCGGCACCAAGGGTTAGGCCACCGGCCGCATCGAACCTCCAATCGGCGCAGACGTCGAGAAGCACGCGCCCGACGAGCGGGCCCCCGCGTCGATGCAAGGTGATTCGGCGCAGATCGATGTAGTAATCCGCCTCCTGTCCGGAGGACAGGACGACCCGGCCGTGGACGACGGCCAGCTCCTTGATCAAGGACAGGAGGTCGTCACGATCACTCACGTCGTACTCACGGACGCCAGGCGCAAACGGTCACCGATCACACCGGCGTCCGCCGCAGGATGCGGTACAGGACAGGCCGCGGCGTCAGCCGCGCGGCGCCGATGAGCGCTTTGTATCGGGCGCTGGGGACACTCAGAGGTTTGCCTCGTCGCGCATCGGCGAGCGCTGCGGCCACGACATCGTCCGCATCGAGCCACATCCAGTCGGGCACGCGCGACATATCGACTCCCGCGCGCTCATGGAACTCGGTACGTGCGTAGCCCGGGCAGACCGCGATCGCCCGAACGCCGGTCCCGTCCAAGCTCAACGCCAGCGCCTCGCTGAACATCGTCACCCAGGCCTTGCTGGCTGAGTACGTGACGTTGTGTCGACGGGGCACGAACGCCGCCACGGACGACACGTTGATGATCTCGCCGGTACCGCGCGCCGTCATGGCCCGCACGGCGGCGTGCGACAGGCGCATCACGGCTCGCACGTTGAGGTCGAGTTGCCGTTCCTCGTCGGCCAGGTCGGCGCTCCCGAACCGCTGGTACGTGCCGAGCCCGGCGTTGTTGACCAGGACGTCGACGGGCCGGTCGGCATCGGTCAACCGCGCGGCTACCTGCAGGCAGCCAGCGTCGGTGACGAGGTCAGCCGACATGATCTCGACGTCGACGCCGTGCCGCTCCTTCAGGGCATCGCGGGTCGAGTTGAGACGTTCGGTGTTCCGAGCCACGAGAACAAGGTCCCGGCCCTCGGCCGCCAGGGCCCGCGCGAACGAGGCGCCGAAGCCGGAGGTCGCACCGGTCACGAGGGCGGTACTCAGCGGAATACCCCGAATGCTCGGCCCGGGTCAGCGGTCATCGGCCGCGAGATTTGCCGCGGCTACGGCCGGTTCCGCCGCTCTTGGGCGTCGGCGAGGTGGGCGGTGCCTGCTGCCCTGTGGACTCCGTCGACGCGGGCCTGCTCTTGGCCTTCGTGCGCTGCGCCGGCTGCGCCGGCTTGGTTGGTTGAGCCGGCCGAGTGGGTGCTGGCTTGGTCGGCTGAGTCGTCCGGGCCCGCGCCGGCTTGGTCGGCTCGGGCGGCGTCATAGGTCGAGGACGGAACAAGGCGCCGAGACCGCCGCCCCCAGCGGGGCTCCCGGAGCGCAACGGCTTGTTGGCGTTCAGGTAGACCACGCTCGCCGGAAGGTTCACCGCAACCAGGGCGACGACGAAGGCGGCCGCCCCGAGGAACGACGTGATCTTGACCTGGGTCGGCGCACTCGAACCGAGCGTCACCAATCCCCCCAGTCCAACGGGGCTATAGCCGGTGAGGGTGACCAGCACCCAGACGCCGATGAGCGCCCATCGCGTCCAGTGCCGCCCTTCGCGCAACTTGAAGGCGATGACCACGAGAATCGCGGCGACTACTAAGCCAAAGATCACCTGGATCGGCAGTGCTTTGGAGACATTGTCCGGGACGTTGGCCAGATCCTTCGCTTTGTCCGCGGCGGTATACGAGCTCGTAATCTTTCGGTCGTTGATGCTGTGCTGCTGCTGCTGCTCGATCCACGAACGGGCAGTGAAATAGGTTGCCGGGGCGAGCACCGAGAAGGTGGCGGCCACCAAGGTAGCGATCCAGGTGACCTGGATCGTTCGTGGCTGCGGCCCGGCGGGGGATTGGGCGGTCACGCGGGGAAGTGTACGTGCGCTGCCCGTATAAGCCAGAACGACTAGAGTTCGAGCACATAGCGTCGCTGCGCACGGTCCATCGAGAGGACGATCGTGACATCAACCCCGCCACCGGAGGAGCCTCGGTCACGATCCGGGCGCTCTGATGATCCGTGGGGTCCCCCGGAGGAGACTCGGCCCGACCGGGCTACTCCAGATCCGAGTGCGCCTGGCGACTACGAGCACCCGGACTCGGGTCAATACGAACCGCCGAGCCGAACCGGCTTCGAGCAGCCGACAATGAGCAGCTACGAGCAACCGGGGCCGGCGTGGTCGGCGCCCTCGCAGCCCCACTGGTCGGCACCACCACCCGGGCCGCCGCAGCGACCGTGGGCCGCGCCGCCGCCGCCCGCGGAGCAGCCGTTCGACCCGTATCGGTTCGGCCCTCCGGACCCTGGCCAGTTCGAGTCCGTTCCGCCCGCTCCTCGGTCCGAGCTGTACCAACGACCGCGCACCGGCAATGGCAAAGCCATCGCAGGCCTCGTGCTCGGCATCCTGGCCTTGATCCTGTCTTTCCTGACGCTGTTCGACATTCCGTTGATCGTGCTCGGCATCGTGTTCAGCGTGTTGGGCCTTCGGCAGGCCGCACGGGGCAACGGAGGTAGGGGCATGGCTATCGCCGGCCTCACCTGCGCGATCATCGGCGCGATCGTCGCCGCGACGCTGTTCATCGTTGTCTACAACCGCGCCAAGGACTGCGCCGACAAGTTCGACACCGGGACGTCCGACTACCGGGTTTGCCTGCAGCTGGGCGCCGAGGGCTGACGGACCGAGGCGACGAATCGTGAGTGACAACCAGCCGCCGTGGCCGCCTCCGTCCTGGTCGGCCCAGGATCCGAATGAGAGCTACTCGGGGCCGCCGCCGACCGGGGCGTCACGCCCGCATCCGTTCGAACAGCCGCCGACGTATCCAGGGCAGTCATTTCCGCCACCGGCCGTACCGCCGGAACCGGTATGGGTGAGCCGCCCAGGCTCGGTCCTTTGGGTCAGCACCGTCTGCTACGTGATCGCCGGAATGCTGATCGTGGCGGGCTTCGTCCTCTTCGTCGGGGCATCCATCGTCCGAAGCATCGACAACCTCACGGGTAGCGACAACATCGGTACGACGATCGTGCTGATCATCAACGCGGTCGTGAATTTCGGGGCGGCCGGGCTGCTGATCGCCGGCGCGGTCATGTTCGCCGGCGGGCGGACCCGCGGGCGGCTGCTACTCACGATCGGCGCCGCAATCTGCCTGGTCGAATGCGTCTACTGGATCTTCTTGGGCCGGGCCAACACGATCATCTGGACGGTGCTTTTCGTCATCCTGTCGATCATCGCGCTAGCCCTCGCCTGGACGAAGCAGACGTCGGAATGGCTTCGGGTCACGATGATGCCCAACTCGCCCCAGACCGGCGGTTACTACCAGTTCTGAGCGAATCAGCGGGCCTCGACGGTCAATGCGGACCGGTCGTCGAGAACATCGACGTGGACCGTCTGACCGTCGCGGATCTCACCTGCCAGTAGCGCTCGGGCCAATGTGTCGCCGATCGCGGTCTGGACCAGCCGCCGCAGCGGGCGAGCACCGTAGACCGGGTCGTAGCCGTTCATCGCCAGCCATTCGCGAGCGGCGTCGGTGACATCCAACGTGAGCCGCCGGCCTTCGAGTCTGTGCGCGAGCGCCTCGATCTGGATATCGACGATCTTCGTCAACTCCTCGGTCGTGAGCGACTCGAATACCACGATGTCGTCGAGCCGGTTCAAGAACTCGGGCTTGAAGTGCTCTCGCACAATTGCGAGCACGGCATCGCGCTTGGCGGCATCTGGCAGCTCGGACGCGAGCGCGTGTGACCCGAGGTTGGACGTCAAGACGAGGATCGCATTGCGGAAATCGACCGTACGACCTTGCCCATCCGTAAGCCGGCCGTCATCGAGCACCTGTAGCAGTACGTCGAAAACGTCCGGGTGCGCCTTCTCGATTTCATCCAGCAGCACGACGGTGTACGGACGGCGCCGTACCGCTTCGGTGAGCTGCCCGCCCTCGTCGTAGCCGACATACCCCGGCGGAGCGCCGACGAGCCGAGCCACGGAATGCTTCTCGCCGTACTCGCTCATGTCGATACGTACCATCGCGCGCTCGTCATCAAAGAGGAATGCAGCGAGCGCCTTAGCCAGTTCCGTCTTGCCAACGCCGGTCGGTCCGAGGAACAGGAACGAGCCGGTTGGCCGGTCGGGGTCGGAGATGCCCGCCCGCGCCCGCCGTACGGCGTCAGAGACAGCGCGCACACCTTCGGGCTGGCCGATGACGCGCGTCCCCAGCTCGTCTTCCATCCGCAGCAGTTTGGCGGTCTCCCCCTCCATCAATCGGCCGGCTGGAATACCCGTCCAGGCGGCGACCACCTCCGCGACGTCGTCGGCGGTGACCTCCTCCTTGAGGAGCACGTCCTGGGTGATATCCGCTTCGGACGCCCCGACCAACTCCTTCTCGGCCGCCGGGATGTCGGCGTAGAGCAGCCGCGAGGCAGTCTCGAAGTCGCCGTCGCGCTGAGCCCGCTCGGCCTGCCCCCGCAAGTCGTCCAACCGCTCCTTGAGCTCGCCGACCCGGTTCAGGCCCGACTTCTCGCGGTCCCAACGGGCGTTGAGCGCGTCCAGCTGCTCGGTCCGGTCAGCAAGTTCGGCCCGCAGCCGGGCGAGCCGTTCGACCGAGGCCTCGTCCTGCTCCTTGGCTAGGGCCATTTCCTCCATGCGCAAGCGGTCGACAGCGCGCTGCAACTGGTCGATCTCGACCGGTTGGGAGTCGATCTCCATGCGCAATCGCGACGCCGCCTCGTCAACGAGGTCGATGGCCTTGTCGGGCAGGTAGCGCGAGGTGATGTACCGGTCGGACAACGCGGCGGCAGCAACGAGAGCGCCGTCGTTGATCTGCACTTTGTGGTGGGCTTCGTAGCGGCTCTTCAACCCGCGCAGGATGCCGATCGTGTCCTCGACCGAAGGCTCACCGACGAAGACCTGCTGGAATCGCCGCTCCAACGCCGGGTCCTTCTCGATCCGTTCCCGATACTCGTCCAGCGTCGTGGCGCCAACCATGCGCAGCTCGCCTCGGGCGAGCATCGGCTTGAGCATGTTGCCGGCGTCCATGGCGCTATCGCCGGCCGCGCCTGCGCCAACCACCGTGTGCAGCTCGTCGATGAACGTGATGACCTGCCCGCCGGAATCCTTGATCTCACTCAAGACCGCCTTGAGCCGCTCCTCGAACTCTCCGCGGTACTTGGCACCCGCAACCATTGCGGCGAGGTCCAACGCGACCAGCTTCTTGCCGCGCAGGGATTCGGGGACGTCGCCTGCGACGATGCGCTGGGCCAGACCCTCGACGACGGCGGTCTTACCGACGCCGGGCTCGCCAATGAGCACGGGGTTGTTCTTGGTCCGGCGACTGAGCACCTGGATGACCCGGCGAATCTCGCTGTCCCGGCCGATGACCGGGTCGATCTGCCCATCGCGCGCCCGCGCGGTCAGATCGACGCTGTACTTATCGAGCGCCTGGAAGGTGCCCTCCGGATCGGGACTCGTGACCCGGGCGGAGCCGCGTACCGACTGAAGCGCATCGGCGAGCGCGGCCGGGGTCACCCCTCGGTTCGCGAGCAAAGTCGCGACCTCGCCACCATGCTGGGCCAGCGCGATGAGCAGGTGCTCGGTGGAGACGTACTCGTCGCTGCGGTCACGGGCCTCTCGCTCGGCGGCGCTGAGCACCGCGAGGAAAGCGCGTGAGGCCTGGGGCGCACCGACCGACGCGCCGGAGGCGGACGGCAAGCGGTCGACCAGCTGCGAGGCGGCGGCTCCGACGCTGCGCGGATCGACGCCCAACGTCGCGAGCAGCGGCCGGGTCAGACCCTCGGTGTCATCGAGCAGCGCCACGGCCAAGTGCGCGGGCTCCGTCGCGGGGTTACCCCGCTCCGCGGCAGTTCGAACCGCTGCAGAAACCGCCTGCTGGCTGCGGGTCGTCAAATCCATGGGTGTCCTTTGCCTTCGTTCGATCGTTTGTCATCAGACCCAACGCCGAGCAAGTTGAGTCTGTTCCGCTCAACTTAACATTCTCACGACCGAATCCGGGACCCTAGGTCGGTGCGGAGCGGAGGCGTCCGGGCTGCCCGGGCGCTCGCCGCGCTTGGGCTTAGCGCCATGCTGGCCGTCAGTTGTACCTCGCATCCGGCGAAGGCGTCGAAGTCTGCTACCCCGAGCACAGGGTCCGGGTCATCGGCGACTGTCGGTGGGAGCTGGAAGACGCTTCAGGTACCGGCGACCGCGGTGACCGGCGATCACCGGGAAGTCCGCGTCTACACGCCGGCCGTCGCTCGACCAGACCAACTGCCGGTGGTCTACCTGTTGCATGGCGAGCCGGGCGGAGCAAGCGATCTGTGCAACCCATCGGCCGGCGACTCCCTTGCCGCCGCCTTCTCCTCCGGCGTCCAGCCCTTCGTGGTTGCTTGCCCGGACGGCAACGACGACGACTTCGACGACACCGAGTGGGCCGACTCCGTCGACGGCCGCAGCCAGGTGGAGACCTTCGTCACCGGCCCGCTGATCACCGCCGTCGAGGGAGCGCACCCTCGCCCGCGGGGGCTACGGGCGATAGGCGGATTCTCGATGGGCGGTTTCGGAGCGGCGATGCTCGGGCTCCGGCATCCCAATCTGTATGGGCAGGTCGTCACGCTCGCCGGGTACTTCACGATCGACGATCCGGATGGCATCTTCGGCAACGATCCGGCCGTCGAGTCGGCGTACAACCCGACTGACCTCGTCGCGCTTGCGCCCCGAATGCGCTGGCTGCTCATCGAGGCCACGGAGGACGATCTCGACCTGACGGCCCACGCGTCCGAGTCTTACGCCGCATTGCTGCGACAGCACGGCGCTACGGTCGACCTGCGCCGCACTCCCGGCGCACACGACGTCGAATGGGCGGACGCACAGCTACCCGCCGTAGCCATGTTCTTGGCTGCCGGTTGGAAGTCCGGCTGAAATCATGCTTTAGGTCTGCGACGACGGCGGACGACCAGCCCGATGAGTACGCCCACGAGCGCTGCGATCAACAGCGCGAGGAACAGCGGTGCGTGAACCTCTGGGCCAATCAACCGCATTTTCACCGAACGGGTGTTCTCCGCCGAGAACACGATCAGCAAGACGAGCAACACGAGACCAACGATCAGCCGGGCGTTTATGCGACGTTTCGGCTGCCGCGCCGGTACGCCCCCGCCGGGTTGCGGACCGCCAGGATACGGGGCACCGGGTCCGGGTTGACCTGCATACGGATCGGTCATGCCGACCTCCTCCTTGGCTGCCCTACAAGTACCAAGTTATCCGTCTGACAAGCATGCCGCCTCGTCATAGCGGACGGCGTTTTCGCAGGTTCTAGTGTCCCGCTCGCCGGCCCGCAATCAGCCAGTCACGGCTGCGGCCGCAGGTCTACTATGCGATCCAAACGAATCACATAGTAGACGCGATGAGGGGCAGGCATGGCATCACCCGAGCGGGTCAAGGGACGGGTCATCGACGCACACAGCCACATCGGCGAAATGGACGCGTGGCCGTTCTACAACCTGAAGGAGCCGGTCAAACCGACGGTTTACGAGTTCGCGGACGCGCAGGCCTACCTTCGGCATCTTGACGGTCTCGGCGTCGAACGAGGCCTGGTGCTCCCTAACTACGGCATCCCGGTGCAGAGCCAGCCCTTCTCGCTCAATAGCTTGGTTCTCGATTCGATCCAGTCCAGCGACCGGTTGGTCGGCGGTATCTGGGTGTCTTTTCTGCCGCAGAACAAGGAGATGACCCTCGCCGCCTTGAAGCTTGCCGGCGAGCCGGGCGTCGTCGCTCTGAAGACGACCTTCCTCCTCGGCGGAAACCCCGACCCCGGCACCTGGGACGACGACACCCGTGAGATCGCCGAGGCCTGCATTGCCGCCGTTGAGGAGCACGACCTGGTCTTTCACTTCCACACCAGCGCCGGCGGTACCTCCGACATCAACAACTTCATCCCGCTCGTCGAAAAGTACGGCAAGCGGATCAAGATCTATCTCGTGCATTTCGGCGGCGGGGTGAGTGGTCACATCAAGCTCGTCCCCCAGTTCCTCGATTGGGTGGAGCAAGGATTCCGCGTCTATTGCGACACGACGTGGACTATTGGTTTCGGCGCTCGGTGGTTGATGACAGAAATCGAACGTCGCGGCATTGGCGAGGATCGGGTCCTGTTCGCCTCGGACGAGCCCTGGAGCGATTTCTGGGGTGAGTACTGGAAGATCAACGGTGCGCCGGTGAGTCAGGAGCTCAAAGAACGAGTTCTGTATCAGAACTACGAGGCGCTATACGGTGGGCGCGGCTGATTCGTCCCCTCTCGAGGAGCCGTCCTTCGCGGAGCATCGCCGGAAACAACGCAGCAACTGAGCGACGGAGAGCGGGCAGGTGGGCAGCGAAGCGCGGCGACGAGATGCACGGTCAGGAGTCGCGGAGCGCTACCCAAACCGCCCGTGCTCGCGTCTTGCCCTCGTTCGCCCAGTGATGATCCTGATCTCCGATGAAATGCAATGCGTCGCCTCGCCCCAGTCGATACCTGGTGCCGGAAATGTCGAAGGTCAACTCGCCTTCGAGAACAAAGACCAGCTCTTCGCCCGGATGGATCAGCGGCTTGTCTCCGCTATTGGCGCCCACCTCGACCGTCGCTACGGCGGCGGCGCTCCGAAACGGCGCGTATGGGCCGGACACTCCGGCCAGGGAGAGCCCGGCGTGCGGCGTGTACACCGCTGGTCGATGGGACGCCGAAGTGAAGGCGACTGGATCTCGAGGACCCTCGTCGCTGTCGACGAAGTAACTCACCGGACGGTCGAGCGCGGTCGCGATCTTGAGCAGCGTCGTAATCGTGGGCACCATGTCGTTGCGCTCGATCTTGTGAATCGCCGCTGCTGATACTTCTGCCCGTGCCGCCAGTTGTTGAAGAGAGAAATGCCTTTCCTGGCGGAGGTGTTTCAATCGTGGACCGATCGAACTCACGATCCCACCGACGTGCTCGTCCAGTCGCACCGCGCGGGCGGACTTCGTGGTCGTAGGAGTCATCTGGGGTCCCTTGACGGTTGAGCGGCATCCAATATAGTGAAAAAAAGTCAATCATGGTGGGCGGGCCGAGCTTCGGCGGGGCTTCCTCGCCTCGGGCCTTAGGTGGGTCGGGTGGGCCGCAAGATCGTAATTGTGGGAGGCGGCGCAGCAGGTATAGGTGCGGCGGGAGGCGCAAAGGCCGCCGATCCGCAGGCCGAGGTCGTGGTTTGCACCGAGTTCGAGGACGTCGGCTACAGCCCGTGCGGCATCCCTTATGTACACGGCAAGGAAATCGACGATTTTCAGCGGCTGTTTCTTGCCACCAAAGAGGCTTACGTCCAGGCCGGCATCGAGATCCGGTACACGACGACCGTCGACTCGCTCGATATCGCTCGGCAAGTCGTCCACGTCGTTGGTGAAGGCGACGTGTCATGGGACTCGCTCATCGTTGCGACCGGGTTCAACTATGCCGATCCCGGCGTTCCGGGTGCGGATCTCGGCGGCCTGTACTACGTCAAGAACATCCGCGAGGCGATGGAGTGGGACAAGGTCCTGGACACCGTCAAGGTGGCCGTCGTCGTGGAGGCATCACCGCTCGGCGTCGAGATGACGACCGCACTCGCCCATCGGGGAATCGAGACCCACCTCGTCGATCCGCATCCGTGGCCGCTCGCCGAGATGGCCGATCCCGACATCATGGCGCCAGTCGAGGAGTCTTGGCGCGAGCTCGGGGTCACCACGCACATGAACACCACGTTGAAAGCGTTCGTCGGCGAGGGTCATGTCCGGGCGGTTGACACCTCCGATGGCCAGATCCCGGCCGACATCGCGGTGGTGTGTACGCACAAGCAGCCGAACAACGCCCTGGCTTCGGCCGCCGGCGTAAAGATCGGCTCGACTGGCGGCGTGGTCGTCGACGAGCGGATGGCGACGTCGGTGCCCGGCGTCTTCGCCGCCGGCGACGTGATCGAGGTGCCGCACGGACTGACCCGCGTGCCGCTGCAAGGCCTCACCGGTAGCCACGCTTACGCGCAGGGCAAGGTCGCCGGGGTCAATGCCGGCGGTGGATCCCGCGTCTACCGCGCGGTTTACGTGCCATGGGGCACGCCGGCCGGCAAGTGGATCATCGGCGGGGCGTCGTTCGGCGAGACGACGGCGACGGCGCTCGGCATCCCTTATGTCCTTGGGGCGGCACAGGGCATATCTCGCGCGCGGTACTACCCCGGCGTGAAGCCGGTGCGGGTCAAGCTGCTCGCGGAACCGTCGAGCCTGCGGCTCATCGGCGCGCAGATCGTGGGCGGGGAAGGCGTGAAGGAGCGCGCCGACTTCCTAGCGATGGCAATCAAATTCGGGTTCACGTTCGAGGACCTGGCCACCATGGAAAACGTGTATTCGCCAGCCATTGGTGCGCTGAACGAGCCGATCGTGCTCGCCGCCCAGAACGGCCTCGACCGGCTGAAGAACACGTGACATGCGCGCGTCACGCTGGCTTAGGGACAACGCCCAGCACTACCTATTGGTCGCCGCGCAGGACCGAGTTGCCCGGCAGTACGATGCGCGCCCACCTCTCGCCCCGCATGGCGCTTCGGAAATCTTCTGGCGACGGGTGTTCGCACCGGTGTACCGCGCACTTCCGTGGCCGCTGCGGCACAAGATCCTGCTCGCCATGCCGGGCAGTCACCGTCGGCACTGGGCACCGCCACCGCGAGCACAGGGGCCCGCGGTGTAGTTGCATTTCCAACTCGGAAGCGATTCCACCGGTGGAGAAAGGAAGTTCGCAACATGGCACAGATCGTGGGTGAGCGGGTCAAGCAAGGGCGACGCGATCGTCGACTACGACGAGAAGGTGTTCGAGGACATCCAGGCGGAGCCCGGCGAGAAGGCCTACATCCTCATGCACACCGTTCCGTTCGAGGGATCGGTGGGGCTGGTCAACATGCTGACGGCGACGCGGATCAACCGAAAGGGATTCGACACTCATCTGGTGCTCTACGGCCCGGGCTCGCTGATGGCTGCGGCAACCCGTGGCTATCCGAAGGTCGGCGACGAGCCGTTCCCCGGTGCGCAGGGCTACAACCGGCAACTGCAGACCTTCATGAACGAAGGCGGCCATGTCTATGCCTGCCGGTTCTCCGCCGCCGCTCTCTACGGCATGCGCGAGATCGACATGATGGAGGGGGTCAAGGCCATCAACCCGCTCGACGTGCTCGACTCCGTGCTCACCGCCCGCCGCCAGAACGCGCTGGTCATGCAGACCTGGACCGTCTAGAGAAGTCGGCTTGGTTTCTAGTCGTGATCTTGGACTTATCGTCGTCCCCCAGGGACTATAAGTCCAAGATCACGATGGCGTATCGCCGCGTGCAGGGGGCCAGGTCAGATCCCGACAATTAAGCGAACGGGACCTGGTCCGGTTGGCAGTGCGTGCCGGGGCGTGGGGTGATGAGCTTGACGAGGTAGCGCATTCTCGCCTCGTCGATGCACGTACTGGGGATCTGGTAGCTCGGGTGGCCCCAGCCGTCGAGGGTGAGCAGCACGGCGTTGCCGAGCCGCTGTTCGGCGACCTGCGCGTTGCGGTAGGGAGTGCCGGGGTCGTACCGGGCGCCGACTAGCAGGATCGGGGTTTTGGTCTTGGCGTTCCAGGGCCCGGCGTAGCGGTCGGTGGCGTGGGCCGGCCAGTTCGAGGCGCATGGTGCCCACAGCGACCACCCCAGCACCGGCCCCCACAGCTTGCCCACGTTGGTGAAGCGACGGATGGCCAGGGGCCAGGCCGACGACGGCAGCCGGGCGGGAGCGTCACCGCATGAGATCGCCGCCGACGTCGTCGACGCATGCATCCCTTGCGGTGACAGCGAGAGCCGCGCTTCGGTCTTCAGCGCCGACCCGTCATCGTTGGCGGCGGCGTTGAGGTTCGCCGCGAACTCGGGCCAGGTGAGCGGCAGCCGCAGCGGGGTGAACGTCGATTGCAGCAGGTCCCCGTAGCTGAGTGTGCCGGGCGGTTTCGCGTGGGGCGCCGGGATGGGCGCGCGGCGCGCCCGGGCGAACAGCCCGGCCACCCGCTGCGCGACGGTCTGGCCGTGACCGGCCAGCGCACAGCGGCCGGGGCCGGCGCTTTGGCACAGGGCGAGGAACTGCGCGAAGACCTCGTCAGCCGACGAGACGGAGTTCCCAAGATTCGCCTCGGCACTGGTGGTGTAGTCCACCGCATCGACGATGCCGTCGAGCATCATCGCCCGCACCCGGCCCGGGAAGAGGTTGGCGTAGATCTGGCCGATCATCGACCCGTAGGACAGGCCGACGTAGGTGATCTTCCGGTCGCCGACGAGCGCACGCAGCGCATCGAGGTCGCGGGCGGTGTCCGTGGTGGTGATGTGCGACAGGAGCGCCCCGCTCACCTCACCGCAGCGGCGGGCCAGCTCGACCGTCTTGCGCTGGTAGGACGCCGACTCGGCCGGCGTGATAGGCACAAACACCCCGGCCCAGAACCGGTCCTCGGCGGCCTGGCTGGTGAAGCACTCCACCGGTGAGCTGCGATTCGTGCCCCGGGGGTCCCAGCCCACCACGTCGAAGCGTCCCTCGCCCCAGACGTCGAAGTCCTGACCCGAGTTAGCCACCAACTCGTATCCGCTTTGGCCCGGTCCGCCGGGGTTGACGAACATCGACCCGATCCGCTGCTGGGGTCGACTGGCCAGCCGGCGGATGACGGCCAGCTCGATCTTCGTGCCATTCGGTTTGGCCCAGTCCAACGGCACCGGAACCATGGCGCACTGGAACTGCTTACTCCGCGCAGCCTCCGGCTCCGTGCACCTCGTCCATGCGATCCCGGGCTTCGCCCGCCCGGGTCGAGCCGTCGTCGCCGCCGCTGAGGGCGTGCTCAGCGACACCGCGATGAGGCCCACCACGGCAACAGCCGAAGCCGCCCGGATCCGAAGAAGATGGCTGTTGCTCACGACGCCTCTGGCCATCATGACCCCCGCCCGCTGAAGATCAACTAACCATAGACCTCCAGCCGACGCCGAACAATGGGGGACCCTCCTGCTGGACATCCCGGCACCTTCCCAAGATCGTCCCGCAGGTAACCGGCGGTTGGCTTCACCGGTCTTCGCACGGCCATTAATGCAAGTCTTCTGATGCAGGAATTATTGACCACCCGATGACGGATGGCCACGCTGGCAGTACCGGCGACGGACGTACGCGCAGCGCCACCCGTTGTCGCCAGACGGCCACTGCGACGTGTGCTGGCGCCCGATAGTCGACGACGACGTGCTGCTACGCATCGGCCGTATCGACGGCCGCGCCAGGCTCCTTTTCTCCATCGCGACCCGCGCAGTGCGGACCCGCTAGTTACCGACGCGACGCCAGCGGACATGGCAGTGCTCGAATCGCGGATGAAGCTCGGGCTGCGAATGAGTAGCGACGGCAAGTGGGCCCCCGACCGGAGAACGTGCGACCGATCCGACGGACGAAATAATGACGACGTAGGAGTGGCTGACGCCCGTCAGAGGTTGACGTCGTGCAAGATCGGTGAATGAGTGATGTGGACGGATGGGAGCCCGAGGAGGCCGAAAAAGATCTCGTGATCCAGGTCATCCGACTGGTGATCGAGAGCGCCGCACGCTACGGCGACATTCGGCTTGAGGGTCGGACGGATGAAGAGATTAAGAACGACATCCACGAGTACATCCGCGCGCGGTTGGCGGAGCCCAATACGTTTGCTTCTCCCGTTCAATACGACTACCAGAGCGAGCTGATCAACGAAGCGCAACGGTACGAGGGCAACGGCGACTTCAACCTGGCTCTCATGTTCTACGCGACGTGGTTCGAGCACTGGCTCAACGGCATGATCGTCGCGCGTGAGCCGATGGTCGTGCTTGAGAGAGAAGAGATCATCCGCTTGATCCGCGAAACTAACCTTGCCAGCAAGACAGGGCACATCTGGCACCTTCTGTTCGGCGAGAAGCTTCCCGTCGACGTCGTTCAGACGATTCTGAAGGTCGCCGAGGCGCGCAATGCCTTCGTTCACTACAAGTGGACGCCAAATCTAAGCGAGGAAGAAGAAAGGGCGGAGAAGCGCGAACTCCGGAATCTGGCACAGCGCGCGGCGGCAGCCGTTACGCAGCTGAGTGCGATTGAAGACAAGATTGTATTCGCCGGATCACTCGACCGGCTTTCGCGGATCCTTAACGACATGTGGCCGAGCTGACGATTCTCGATCAGTCCGGGCAGGGGGAGGGGTCGCGACGTCGTCGACCGGGGCCGATGACCACGCCCTCGGCTAAATCGTTCGCGCCCGGTCAGAAACACACGGCGATGCTCGCCCCCGCGTCAGGAGGAGCCAGAAAGAGCACCGAACGGAGGATCTCTGCGCTCCTTCCCGCACCGCGTACACGCGATGTAGGAGTCGCCGTCTGGATTCTTCCTTTCCCCCCATCGGTGAAAGGTCAGTAGGCAAAGCAGCTTCCCGAACATACGGAAAGTATGCCGTCATGGCTTTCGCCGAGCGCGGCGGCGGCCCGAACCTGCCACCCTCGACGCATGATGGCGCCACCTGTTGCAGAACAGCCTGCCGCCCCGGTTCTCCGCGAACGCGTCGTGGCTTGCCAACATCCCGGTGATCAATACGATCTCCGCGATCGAGACCACCAATGGCTCGCTGAGATTCCCGAGATCCGCGAGGCGCCGCCTAGGTTGCTCACCAAGCCGGTGCATGAGAACTCGAACCAATCCGGCGACATGACGACCGCAGCGTCCCGGTTCCTCGCCTACGGCGACTTCCAGCAATTCGTCATCGTCGACCGTGTGGGATCCACGCTGGAGATCCTTCCTGGCTACGGAGCTCGCCTACACCAGCTGAGCAGGCTCGGGGCCCGTCAACGATCTTGGGCGACGGCAAACGATCTCGGACAGGTCCGTGAGCTGTTGATCAAGCTGCGGTCGCCGACCGGCGAACACAAGGGAGGGTCAGTACTCAAGCCGGTCGGCCCCGCAACTGGGGGACGCCGTTGACCGGGGCAGCTAACCCACGATCGATCCAGTTGCCGCAAAGGCAATTCTTCCGAGGAGAGTGATGTGATAGCCGAGCTTCAAGATAAACGCGTCGTTGTCACTAATGCCGACATCGACGCTGATGCCGGTGAAAATTCTGTCGATCGGTTGGGTTACGTCAGGGTACTCGACCGCGTGCATGAAATGGCGTGGACGCCAGACCTCGACAGCGTATCCGGCGTTTATCGACTGGGATTGGTCGAAAATAGCGCTCAGGGAAGCGAACGGCGCCCATTCTTCAACTGAAAATACGAGGTCATAGTCCTTCGGGTCTTGCGACGGCGTTGGAATTGAGTAATGACTGATCGCGTATTTCAGTGGTCCTTCACTGGGCCCGAGGCCCAGAGATAGACTATTGCCGGGAAGGAAAGTAACGGTCTCCCTCAACCAGGCTGCGTTGCTGTTTCCTTGCAGGTTTGTCACCACGACGCCGGACAGGACCAACAACCATTTCTGATCAAGAATTGTCTTGGGGGGGCTTTCCCCTACCGCGAGGGCGGCTGGGGTGATCAGCCAGTTTTGGCCCGCGAACTGGTCGGGAAAAATTTCGGTCATCAGGACTCACCTCGCTTGACGTCGTTTACGCGGCCCCTAAACGTTGCCCGAACCAGACCCCCTAGTCCAAAGAGAAACCCCTCGCGGCGGATGCCGGTGCGACTGACTTGCGCCGAGGGGATCATGATCTCACGCAGCGCGCCGATGGCGTCAACCAGACTGGCCACGAACACTGGCGACGCGACGGCGCGCTGCTGCATCCGCCGCTGCGACGTATCGATGACCTTGCCGGGTCAAAGCGAGCAATCCGCGTACACGCGCAGATGCTCCCGAGCCGCCTGTTGCCAACTGAAGGCCGGCAGCAGCTCCCGGCCGCCACGGATCAACTCCGACCGCAGGGTCGCGTCCTCGACCATCCGGCGCATCCCCGCGGCCAACGATTCCGGATCGCCGGCCCGGGTCAGTACGGCCGTCCGATCCGGGGTGAGGTACTCGCGCAGTACGGCGATGTCGCTCGCGACCACGGGCAGGTCAGCGGCCAAGGCTTCGAGCACCGCCAAACCCCAGCCCTCTTTGACCGAGGGAAACGCGAGCGCGTCGGCGCTCCGGTACCACTCGTGGAGGATCTCGTCGCTCACGGTGCCCGCGAGGACCACGTCCTGCCCGAGCCGCAGGCCGAGCGAGCGGAGGCTGGCCAGCGCCTCTTCCCGGTACTGGGCGTAGTCCTGGAACGAATGGCCGCCCACGATGACCAGCGCTGGGCCCACCGGATGTTCTCGGGCGAGCTTGCCCAGAGCCTCGAACAGAACCTTGCTGCCCTTGCGCGGTTCGATGCCGCCCACCGACAAGAAGACGAAGCGGTCGGCTGCGACCCCGGCATCCCGCCGGCGCGCGTCCCGGCGCGCTGCGTCGATGGGGCCGAATCGGGCCGGGTCCACGCCGTTGTGAATGACGACGGAGTCGACGCCGTAGTCGGACCGCAGCCGCGCCCGCCAATCCTCGCTCACCACGATGATCCGGTCCGGTTCCTCGATCGCCTTGCGTTGGCACTCGATCAAGGCGGGCGTCGTGAAGTCGTCGACATGGTGGACGGTCCGGAACACCCGGACCGCGGCTCCGGCGTCGCGCACCCGGGCCGCGGCGCGCGCGGAGATGCAGTCCTGGGTGTGCAGGATGTCGACGTCCGGGGCGATGTCAGCGAGACCGTCTTCGAGCGCATCGATCGAGTTGAAGACTCGTTGCTCCAGCGTCTCGGCCGGCGGGGGTGCCGCGATCACTCGGTACGGCGCCTGCACCTTGCGAAAGAACCCCTCATCGGGATCGCCGAGCGTCACCACCTGAACGGGTGCACCGGCTCGGGCGAGTTCCTCGGCGAGATACAGCGTGTGCACGACGCCCCCGCGGGGCTTCGTCGAGTAGCTGACGAGCGCGACGCGCGGCCGACCGGCGGACTCGCTGCTGATCGTCACACCGGCCGGGCCGCGACGGTTGGATCGCCCACCGCGATGGCGGCCGCGACGAGCGACGAGCGGCACGCGGTCTCGGTGACGATGCAGCCGGCGTCGACGAGCGCCGCGCGCTGTGCGTGATAGCCCTGCGGATCGGCTTCGGTGCCGAGTACGTACGCGACGACCTGCGGACCTCCGTCCGCCATCACGGCCGCGCACGCGGGCGCCAACGTCGCGGCTGGGTTCGGATTCGCCCCATAACCCAGCACCACGTCGAGAATGATCGCGGCCACCTCCTCATCGGCGGCATGCTCGGCCAGCAGCTCCAATCGGGCCGCAGGGTCGATCATCGGATGCGGACGTCCGAGGGTGTACTCCTCCTCGCCCAGATCCAGGCACTGATGCGACTGCCGTGGAGCCGGAAGTCCCCACACCGGATTCAGGGGCGTGTTCGAGTACACCGCTTCGAGAACCCGGCCGAGAACAACCAGCGACTCGTAGCACAAGGTGCCGCCCGAAAACAATCCGCGCACCCAGCGGCGTTCGGGAGCCAGCCGTCTGCGCACGTCGAGCACCGAAGGACCCGCAGTCACAGTCGTATCCGGTGCCACTCGGCCGAGCGTGCGCATCGTTGCCACCGCACCGGACTCGAGCGTGTCGGCGAGCACGACACCTGGAGGCGCTGGTGTCGCTGGGTTCAAGCCGATCAGCGCTGCGACGATTGGCGTTTTCCCCGATCCGGCCAGCACCGCCGCGGCAACGTCGGGGCTCGGCGGCTTGGAGATGACCAGAATGACCTCGGTGGTCCGGTCCCGCTGCAGCGCGTCAATTGCCGAGCGGGCCATCACCCCACCGACCTCGGCGGACAGGTCGTGGCCGCCGAGTCCGATGACCTGGCTGACGCCGACGCCCCACCGATCGAGCAACGCCATCGCCTCTTGCGCACCCGTCCCCGCGGCGGCCACCACACCCACCGGGCCCCGCGTGACCGCGTTGGCAAAGCCGAGGCCCGCGCCGCCCAGCACCGCCGTGCCGGCACCCGGACCCATGAGCAGCAGTCCTCGAGCGGCGGCATAACGCTTGAGCGCTATCTCTTTCGCCACCGGCACGTTGTCGCTGAACAGCAACACATGCAGTCCGTTCGACAGAGCTTGATACGCGGCCAAAGCTGCATAGTCGCCAGGCACGGAGACGACGGCGACATTCGCGGTGGGCGCGAGTAGCCGCGCGTCACTCAGGGAGCGTGGCGCCGAGCGGGCCGCGGGTGCACCTTCGGCCGGGGCCGGGACGGCGGCAGAGAAGGCGGCCCGTCCGACGCCGAGCGCTTCGTCGGCGGCCTGCGGACTGCTGGCCCGGACCACCAGGACGAAGTCGTTGGCGCCCGCCGACGCTACGTCGCCCGCCGCGACCCCTTCAGCGAGCAACGTCTCAACATTTGCCGGCGTGGCCATCCCGGCGCTCGCCCATGCCACGCCGTCGAGCTCCCGCATCGCCCGAATGCAGCGCAGTTGCACCACGGAATCGACGTACATGTCGGGAAACAGGGTGATCGCGACGGTCACGCGATCGCTCCGGCCCGGTCGTCGGCCGGCACGATCCGGGTACCCACCGACTGGTCAGCCCGGTCCTGGCTGCGCAGCGTCCGCTCGACGAGAGCCGCCGTAGTGATGACCGCAACCTGGCCGCCATGGCGGACGAATCGGGTTGCCGCGCGGACCTTCGGCCCCATGCTGCCCTCAGGAAACTGTCCGTCAGCCAGATGCTGCTCAGCCGCAGTGGCATCGAGATACGTGACGCGCCGCTGGGACGGCTGGCCGTAGTCCAGCAGCACCGCATCCACACCGGTAATCAGGACCAGGGCGTCCGCGGAGAGCTGGTGAGCCAACTCCGCCGCCGCATAGTCCTTGTCGATCACCGCGTCGACCCCGTCCCAGACGGTGCCGCGCCGGCCCACCGGTATGCCGCCACCGCCTCCGGTGACGACCACGTGACCGGCATCGAGCAGACACCGAATCGCATTGATCTCGACGAAGCCCTTGGGCTCCGGCGAAGCGACGACGCGACGATATCCCCGCCCCGCGTCCTCGGCGATCGTCCACCCCCGTTCCCGCGCCAACCGGGCCGCCTTGTCCGCGGAGAAGAACGGACCGATCGGCTTCGTCGGGCGAGAGAATGCCGGATCGGCCAGGTCGACAATGACGTGGCTGAGCATCGCCGCGATGTGATAGCGACCGCCGCAGGCGCGGTACAAGGCGATAGCGATCAGCGAGCCAAGTTGCCCCTCGGTCATGGCCCCGAGACTGAACAACGGCATCTCTGGCACCTCGTCGCGGCCCATCTCCTGCTGGATCGCCAGATTCCCGACCTGGGGGCCGTTGCCGTGGACGACCACGACCCGCCAGCCGTTGTCGAGCAGTTGCGTGATCGACTCGGCCATCGTGATCGCGTTCGCCCGCTGCTCGTCATAGGTGCCAAGCTGCCCCTCTGCCGCGAGGGCATTGCCGCCGAGGGCGACCACTGCGGTCCTGGTCACGAGCCATCGCTTCCGGTGGAGATCGATCCGGCCCCGGAACGGGTGCCTCTGTATCGGATACTATCGGCTTTTGGACGATAGTGAATGCTCGATCGCGGGCCCATCCACGTCGCCCAGGAGGTGTGCGGGTGCCGTCGTCGAGTGATGTGCTGCCCGGCGCGGCCCAAGCCCGGTTCACCGCGGCCGAGGGCCAGCTCTACCCACTCGCGCTGGTCGATCCCGACGAATACGAACAGGTCACCCGGGTAGTCGGCCTGCTCGCGGCCGAGTTGCGCACGGAAGCACCCGACATTGCGACGGTGCTGGGCCTGCGGGAGGAGCTGGTGACCCGAGTGCCGATGATCGCGGCCGAGGCGGGGTTGACGATCGGCGGATTTCCGCGAGAGACGATCGCCGACGCAGCGTCGGCCATCCGGTGCCGTGAGCTGCAGGCGGCTCGATCCGCGACGCGATGGGCAGATCGCCTCGACGCCGCGCGATCGACGGGCGAGGAATGGGTTGACGAGGAGCCGGACGCTCAAGCGGCGTGGGCCGGGAGCTATCGGTCAACGGCCGTGCACGTACCTACCGGCACCCGGCTGATTGGCGCGATCGAGGCGGGATCGGCCGGGGCGCCGCCGACCTACACGATCGAGATCATCGGCGCGGAGACCGACGAAGCGACCATGCAATCATCGGTGTACCCGGACCGAGATTCCTGGCTCGCGGCGCTTCGCCGGCTTCGCGCCGAAATCTCGGGCCGACGGCCGTAGCGCTTTCTGGCGGTATCCACGCTTGACAGCACGCTCGGCCTTCCGTTTGCTAAAAGAGACAACTCGTATCGCGAAGTAAACGGTCCGTGGAGCGCGCGATGACCTTGACCGAGCGGGGCGTCGCCGAGGGGCTGCGTTCGTCGTCGGACCACGACGCGGACGCCGCAGCCCGCTTGGCGACGTTGATCGTTGATCTGCAAGCGCGCGGACTGCGCGTCGAGGTCCCGATGGAGCGGCGCCAGGGCGGGGCCGGCCCATCCGACTCGGGAATGTTGTGGGTCGAGGGCTTCCCCGTCACGGTCCCGACCGACAACCGCACCGCTTCGGACTCTCCGTACGTCCTGAGGTCCGAGGACGACGGTTACGCGATCTTCGACGGCGACCGGAGGCTCGCGGGCGCATCGGGTCAGCGCCGCCCCCGCTTCTACGACCTGACCACCGAGGACGGGATTCCGTACTGGAAGATCGGCCTGCTGCACCTGGATTCGTTCGCCAGCACGGTGGTGCAGACCTGTGCGTACTGGGGTAACGACGATCAATGCAAGTTCTGCGGCATCGGCGTATCCCTCGCGGCTGACCGAACGATCGTCAAGAAGACTCCGGAGCAGCTCGCCGAAGTTGCCTTGGCGGCCAAGGAACTCGACGGAGCCGTCGACGCAACCCTCACCACCGGCAGCTCGAACGGCGTCGACCGGGGTGCCCGCTATGTTGCCCGCTGCGGCCACGCCGTCAAGGCCGCGGCTGGTCTGCCCGTCGAAATTCAGTTCGAACCGCCGCGCGATCTCGACGTCATCGACGAGGTCGCGGATCTCGGCATCGACTCAGTCGGCATTCACGTCGAATCGTTCGATCCGGCCGTGCTGGCCCAGGTCGCACCGGCCAAAGCGCGCACCGGCATCGAATGGTACTTCCGGGCGTGGGAGCGTGCGGTCGCGCGGTTCGGCGCGGGTCAGGTCTCGACGTACGTGATCCTCGGAATGGGCGAGGACCCAGACCTGACGGTGCAGGGCTGCCGCCGCGCCGTCGACCTGGGCGTCTTCCCATTCGTCGTCCCGATCCGGCCGGTCGCCGGGAGCCTGATGGCGGATGTCCTGCCCCCCGGGCGCGAGTACACCGAACGCATCTATCGCCAGGTCGCGCACTACATGTCTGAACGCGGCCTCGACCTGAGCGCGCCCAAAGCCGGATGTGCCCGGTGCCAAGCGTGCTCCGGGCTCACTGGCGTGCACCGGACGCTGCAGATCGGCCGACGGCCGGGCGTCGATGAGGGATCGACCGGCGCCACCTGGCCGAAGACAGGCTGACGCCTGTGACTGGCCTCGTCCTGCCGTCTCGTTCGCTGCCCGCGCCGGCGGCCGAGGGAGCGTGCATCGTCTGCCGCCCGGTATATGACGCCAAGGATCTGGACATATACCGGAGGATCCGTCACCGCGTGTTTGTCGAAGAGCAGGCCATCTTCACCGACACCGATATCGACGAACGCGATGCTGACCCGGCCGTGATCCGACTGCTCGGGTACTGCGACGGCGTTGCCGCCGGGTGTGTTCGCCTGTTCGTAGTCGACGAGGCGGCCGGGCTCTGGCAGGGCGATCGGCTGGCCGTGCTGGCTCCGTACCGAACGCGCGGCGTCGGCGCGCCGCTCGTCCGATGCGCTGTCGCGACTGCCGGTCTACATGGCGGCCGGCAGATGATCGCCCACATTCAGGTGGCCAATGTCGCGTTCTTCCGGCGCCTCGGGTGGGCCGCGGCCGGCGAGCCGGAGGTCTACGTGGGTCGGTCGCACCAGCCGATGAGCATCCCCCTGCCGACGCCCGAGGACGGCGCGGCCGTCACGGCGCAGCTGGCGGCCGGGATCACTTCGCGAGACCGGTAACAGCGGTCGCCGACAGGTCGAGGACAACGGCCCGCCGGCCCTGTGATCGCACGGCCACTTCGGCCGAGTCGTCGATCGAGCCGACCACCGCTGCGGCGAGCTCGCGGGCGTGGAACGCGGCGACACACTCGTTCTCGCGCCCCGGTGGGCAGCACAGCAGGAAGGCAAAGGCCGGGAAGCACGTCAGCCAGGCATCGATTGCCACGCCGGGCGGCCGTGGCAATTTCGCCAGATCGACGGTGGCGCCGAGGCCGCTCCACTCCAGCAGCATCGCCAGTGAACCGATGAGGCCGGCCATGCTCACGTCCTTGGCCGCGACGCAAGCGCCCGATGCCGCGATCGCCGGAAGTAACCGGACATCGCCTGCCATCCGGTGCGCCCGCCGGCCGAACGAACGGAAGAACGGAAAGTCCGGGCGCATCGCTCCGTCGAGGCACGCGGCGACGACCAGCGATTGGCCGAGCGCAACCCGAGTCGACGACAGCACGGCGCCCACGCGCCCGATACCGAAGGCGGACAGAGCCGGCCCGCCGGTATGGATCGTCAGGTGGCCGCCGACCAGCGGTACGTCGTACCAAGCCGCGGCGTCTCTCATTCCCCGCAACGCAGCCCGCGCAAGGTCGGCGCTGCCGACAACCGTGTCGACGATGCCGAGCGGCGTGGCGCCCATCGCGGCCAAGTCGTTCACGTTTGTGAGAACCGCAGCGATGCCTGCGCCG
This sequence comes from uncultured Actinomycetota bacterium, assembly GCA_963809815.1. Lineage (GTDB taxonomy): Bacteria > Actinomycetota > Actinomycetes > Mycobacteriales > Jatrophihabitantaceae > CAVVJA01. The sequence continues at coordinate 23,512 of CAWELM010000023.1, read as the reverse complement.
TAGGGGTCCGCCGCCACGAATGCCGGCAACAGTGCCTCGCCACACGCGACGACGCGAGCGGGATCATCCGGTGCCCCGCGGCCAACGTCGATCACCGCGCCGTCGTCACCCGGTCCCTCGACCCAGCCGTGCCGGCCGAGAACCTCGCTGACCAGCCCGATTTCGGTCTTCGCTCGCAGCGCCGGATGGGAACGAAGCTGCGCGGCAAGCGATTCCAGTTCGCCAGCTCTGGACGGCTCGACGATCATGCTGGCTCCCCGGCGACCGCGCCGACCGATAGACCCAGCTATCGGAAAGTGGACGAGATGAATACTATAGGCAACGTGAGCCGGCCGACGTTTCTGATCGTGCCCGAGCGCAGTCGCAAGCCACGGACTGTCGGCGTCACGCATGTCCTGGACAAGGGCGCGAGCGTGGCGCACACCGAGGCGATCCTGGCCAGCGCGGCTCCATTCATCGACATCTGGAAGTTCGGCTGGGGCACCGCCTACCTGGATCCGGCCCTCGACCGGAAGCTTGCGCAGCTGCGCGCGGCCGGCGTACGGAGCTGCCTCGGTGGCACGCTGCTGGAAATCGCCTGGCTCCAAGGCAAGGAGACCGAGTGCCTCGCCTGGGCGCGCGACGTCGGTTTCGCTTGCGTGGAAGTTTCCCGGGGGGTCGCCGACATGACCGCCGCCGAGAAGCACGAACTCGCACGGAAGGCGGCCGACTCTTTCGTTGTGCTCACTGAGGTCGGCCGCAAGGATCCGGAGCACATCATGGCGCCCCGCGAGTGGGCTGAGGAGATCGCGGGCGACCTGGACACCGGGGCTCGTTGGGTTCTCACCGAAGGACGGGAAAGCGGCACGGTCGGCCTCTACCGACCCGACGGGAGCGTGCGCGAGGACGTCGTTGCGGCAGTGACGAGTGTCGACGGTGCGAGCCGGATCCTCTTCGAGGCACCGCGCAAAGACCAACAGGCCTGGCTCATCCGCGCCTTCGGTCCGGACGTGAACCTGGCGAACGTCGCATTGGACGAAGCCATGGCGTTGGAAACGTTGCGGCTCGGACTTCGCGCCGACACGTTCGACCTGGCCCGGCAATGGCTGACCGTTTGAACTCGGCCCGAATCGCAGCCGGCCGCAGCCTGTTCCCGGACGAGTACCGCGGCGTTGCGGTCACCACAGTCAAGGGCGAGCTCGACGAGGACGCCCTGCGGCGCTACTTCCGCGGGCGTGAGGCTTACCGCCGCACCCGCTACGTCGTTGTCCGCAACGGGGATCGAACGGCGATCGTGGCTGTCCGCAAGGAATCGGACGGTCCGTTGTTCTCGCCGATCGTCGAGGTGCGCGTCCTCGCACACGAGACCGAGTGCGTGTACCTGGTCTACCCGGACGTGGACACTGCCGTGCCGTCGGCCGTCGCCCAAGTAGCGCGTGAGCACGCGCCCGCTCACCGCGGTGTGGTCGTTCAGGGCCGCTACGGCCACGTCAGCTTCATCGTCGATCCAGCGGCCGTGCGGGTCACGGTCACCGAGGTCGTGCCGCCATATCCGGCCAAGCTCGTCGATCAGGCCCGCCGGGTGCTCGACGTCGCGGAGGGCATCCGCCCGATCGAGCTCGTCCCCGACGTCGTATCGCTTGAGACGTTGGCCCGGTGCCGACCGTCGGCCAACTACCTTTTGCCGTGCCGGGGCGGCGGATTCGCTGTCGAGGGTGCCCAAACGGCGTACCTGGACGAGCGGCCGGAACGCGAGCCCTGGGTGCTCATCGGCTGCGAGCGATCGCAACAGATTCACGAGCACGTCTACGGTGAGCGGGCGGACCAGGTCGACATCTGCCCCCGAAACCGCACTGGATTGACCGGCGTTGTGCTGACGAAGTGCTGCCTGCTCGAACGGCACATCGAAGTGAACGGGGGCCGCGCCGTCGTGCCGTGGGGGGCCACCCTGACGCAAATCTCGCAAGCTCTGACCGCACTGGTGGGTGAACGGGAGCAGGCGTGGGAGCCCGCCTGACCGACTCGGCGCAGTACGCGCATCTGTGGGGCACCCCGGAACTCCGTGCCCTGTTTGACGAGGACGCGCGATTGCAGAGCTGGCTGGACATTCTCGCCGCGCTCGCGACGGCCCAGGCGAGATTGGGCATCATCCCGGTCGATGCGGCGGACGAGATCCACCGCCATGCGCACGCCGATCTGCTCGATATGGACTATGTCGCAGAACAAACCCGGCTGACGTCCCATTCGACTCTTGGGCTCATCCGGGCCTGGCAGCGAATTCTGCCCGACTCGGCGCGGGAGCATGTTTACCGCGGCGCGACCGTGCAGGACGTGACCGACACATGGTTCGGCCTCGTGATCCGGGCGGTCGGCCAGGTGGCGTGGCGCGATCTGCGGGCGATCGAGGACACGTTGCTGGATATGGCAGCAGAGCATCGCGACACGGTGATGGCTGGGCGAACCCACGGTCAGCCGGGTGCGCCGATCACGTTCGGCTTCAAGGTCGCGTCCTGGGCGGACGAGGTCCGGCGACACATCGCCCGACTGGCAGAGGGCCGGTCCCGATGGGTGGTTGGCCAACTCGGCGGCGCCGTCGGCGTCTTGGGTTTCTTCGCTCCCCACGGTTTGGCCTTGCGCGCCGAGTTCTGCCGCGAATTAGGCCTCGGCGATCCCGGCATGTCCTGGTTTACCGCCCGGGACCGGATCGCGGAATTCGGCGGCGTGCTCGTGCTCATCTGCGGCACCCTGGCGCGCATCGGCGACGAAGTCTACGAGCTGCAGCGTCCGGAAATCGGCGAACTGCGTGAGCCGACGACTCCGGACACCGTCGGCAGCATCACCATGCCGCACAAGCGGAATCCCGAGGGCAGTGAACATCTGGACACGCTGGCTCGACTCGTCCGGACCAATGCGGCGGTGCTGTACGAAGGCATGGTCGGAACGCACGAGCGGGACGGACGAAGTTGGAAGGCCGAGTGGGTCGCGTTGCCGGAGATATGCCTACTCACTGGTGTGGCGCTGAGGCAGACAGAGAGGTTGCTGGGCGGATTGATCGTTGACGCCGAGGCGATGCGGGACAATCTCGCGCGGTTCGGGGACCAGCTGGCATCGGAGCACGTCCTCGCCGCGCTGACGCCACGGCTGGGCAAGCATCAGGCTCAGCAGCTGATGCACGACCTGCTCGCACCCGGGCGGGGCGAAGTCCAAGACGTCGTCGGCACTCTCATCACCGCCGGCGTCGTAGCGGAGGCCGACCGGGCAGCGCTCACCGGCGGCTGGGTGATCGGAGACGCGCCGACGATGGTTGATGCCGTGGTCGCGCGCGGCCGTACGGCGCGGGCGTCCGAACCCGAGGTGTGGATGTGACGCCCCGACGGGTCCCGTTGGCGTGCCTGCCGACGCCGCTCGTGCCGGCGCCCCGCTTGGCCGAGATCCTTGGGTCGGGCCCGCTGTGGATCAAGCGGGACGACCTGACCGGATTCGCCATGGCAGGCAATAAGGCGCGAGCTCTGGAGTTCCTGCTGGGCGACGCTCTCGGCAATGGTTGCGACGTGCTCGTGGCGGCCGGAAGTGTCTCCTCCAACTTCTGCGCCGCGGCCGCCGTCGCCGCGCGCCGTTGTGGACTGGATTGCGAGCTGCTGCTCTCCGAATCGGCTTCTGCTGCCGGCTCGACGAACGTCGCGATCGCGCGGGCGGTCGGAGCGCGACTGATCTTCGACGCTGCTCCGACTCGCGAGACCCTCGAGGACGTCCTCTGGGACCGCGTGGACGCGCTCCGAGCGGCCGGGCGGCAGCCCTATCCACTGCCCCGAGGTGGGGCGACACCCATCGGTGCGGTCGGCTACGCGTTTGCAGCCCAGGAGATCGCCGAGCAAAGTGCCGCGCTGGGCATCCCGCTCGATACCGTTGTTGTCGCGACCGGATCCGGTGCCACTCAGGCTGGACTCGTCGCTGGCCAGGCGGGATACGGACTTTCGTGGCACGTCATCGGCGCATCGGTGAGCCGGCCGATCGCGGAAGCGACGGAACGGGTGCGGGCATTGGCAAAGGCGTGCGCTGCGGAACTCGGCTTCCAGGATCCGAACCCCGACGACGTGGACGTTCGTGATCTCCGCGGCTCCGGCTTCGGCATAGCATCGCCGACGGACCGGATGAGCGCCGAGCTAGCGCTCACCGCGGAAGCCCTTCTCCTCGATGACCACTACGGCGCCCAGGCCCTGACCCTGCTCCGACACGTGCTGGCCGAGGAGCGCCCCGGATCGGCCGTCTTCTGGTCGACCGGCGGACTGGTGGCGGCGCTCGCCGCGCTCGGACGGACAACGTCGCCATGACCGCTCGCCGACGAGGCGGACCGCCCGAAGGGTCAGCGGCACGGGAGCTCATCGACAGCGGCTTCGCGTTGGAGAACGCGGACGCCCCGTTCCTGCACGCCGGGCTCAACCTCGCCGACATCGCCCATGTGCTGGATCTGCTGCGGCGAGGCATCGTTCCGCGTGCCGCCGCGAGGGATCTGCTGACGTTGCTGCTCGAAGTGCAGGCGACTGATGCCGCCCAGTTCCCCTACGATCCCGAGTTCGGCGAGCCCTACAACTCCCGCGAGCGGTTCTTCGTATCGCGTCTCGGCGACACCGCGGGCTGGCTGCACGCTGGCCGACCCCGCCGGGAAGCGGCGCGGATCGCCCTGCGGATCTACCTGCGAGACCAGCTGCTCGACCTCGTCGGCGTGGTCGTCGACTTCGTGCACCGCACGGCTTCCGTCGCCGCGCAACATGTCGACACGCTAATGCCCGACCAGACCTACCTGCAGCAAGCCCAGCCGTCTACGTTCGGCCACTACGCACTTTCCTTCGCCTACCCGGCTGTGCGCGATGCGGAGCGGCTGCTAGACGAGTTCGGGGCGATAAACCGCAGCCCCGGTGGCGCCGGCTGCGTCAACGGAACTCGGCTGCTGGACGACCGCGGCTTCGTTGCGCGGGCGCTCGGGTTCGACGCGGTCATCGAACACACTCGTGACGCCATGTGGCAGATCGACGGGTTGATCCATGTTCTCGCGACGGCGGCTAGCCTGCTCTCGACCCAGAGCAAACTGGCCGAGGACCTGGAGATCTGGTCGAGCAGCGAGTTCGACTTCGTGGACCTGGCCGACGCTTACACCCGATCGAGCATCCTCATGCCCCAGAAGCGAAATCCCTACTCTTTGGCAATCGTGCGCGGCGCGTCGGGCGTCCTCATCGGTCGCCTCACCGGGTTCCTCGCGGTAGCCAAGAGCCCGTCGGCGCGCAGCGACAACCTGATCTTCGCTTACGGCGAGGTGCCGCGCGCCCTCGATCTCGCCATCCGGGTGACCCGGTTGATGAGCGGCGTCATGGGCACCCTGCGCGTCAACGCCGATCGTCTGGCGGAGGAGCTCGCCGCCGGTTACACCCAGGCCACCGACCTGACCGAGTTCATCGTCCAGACGTGCGGCATCGACTACCGCAGCGCTTACGTCGTGGTCGGCAAGACGGTTCGGGAGGCCAGCCGACGCGGCATCGCTGGAAGGAACATCACCGGCGCAATGCTCGATGAGGCTGCCCGCGCCGAGACCGGGCGTTCCTGGGATCTCACCGACGTAGATCTCGCTCCGGCGCTGGATGCTCGAGCCATCGTGGCGACTCGGGCGGGCGTAGGCGGCGCCGCGCCGAGCGCAGTGCGGGCGATGATCGCACAATGCGAAGAGCGGGCGGCCGATCTCCAGCGCTCGATCGCCGAACGGCGGCAGCGACTACAGCAGGCCGAACGTCAGCTGCTCGGGGATGCGGCCCGCACGGCGGAGGAGGCGGCGCGATGACGACGGACACGCGACCCCCGGTCGAGCTTCCGGCCGAGGTCTCCGTGATCAACGTGGGCTTGCCGCTTTTCGCCGACGCCCTGCGCGAACAGGGAGTGCCTGTACAGCCTGTCGATTGGCGTATACCGGCCGGTGGCGACTTGGAATTGGTGGCCGCGCTCGAGGAGCTGTACGGACCGCGCTCGGACGCGATCGAGACGGCCAATGCTGAGGTCGTGCGGCGCTTGGACGAGGGCGTGCCGCAGCTTGTTGACGTCACCCCTGCGGCGACGGTGCTTTCCCGCCTTCCGGAGCGCACATTGCTGCATTGCGGCCCGGCCGTCGACTGGAACGACGTCTGTGACCCGCTTCGGCGCTCGATGCGGGCTGCGGCGGTAGCCGAGAGCTGGGCCGGCGACGTCGAGGCGGCGGATCGGCTGCTTGCGGAGGGCGCGATCGGGCTCGAACCGGCCTATCGATACGACGCCGTGGTTCCGATGGCAAGCGCCATCGGGCCGTCCGCACCTCTCATGGTCGTCGACAACACCGCCGGAAACACCCGCGCATTCGCGCCCATAAATCAAGGACCGGGCGATACCGCCTGGTTCGGGCGCGACACGCCGGCAGCGATCGAACGACTGAACTTTCTTCAGCAGGTAGCTGGCCCCATGCTTCGCGCGGTCGTGCAGACAACTGGCCCGATTGACCTTTGGGCGCTGGCGGCGCAAGGCGTTCAGATCGGCGACGACGTGCACATGCGTACGCAGGGCACGACGAGCCTGCTGGTGCGGAGCATTCTCCCGGCGCTAGCAGCGCTGCCGGACGACGGGCGGGTGGAATTCGCCCGCTTCCTCGCCGGCAACCACATGTTCTTCCTGAATCTCGCCATGGCCGCGGCCAAGTCGGTTGCCCTGTGGGCCGAGCAAGTAACCGGCTCGAGCATCGTCACCACCATGTGCCGCAACGGAACCACTTACGGAATTCGGCTCGCCGGCTCCGACAAGATGTTCCAGAGCCCGGCGCCACCGATCACGGACGCCCTGTACTACGGGGATTACGGCCCGGAGAGCGCCGCCATGGACATCGGAGACAGCGCCATCTTGGAACTCGTCGGCCTGGGCGGTGCAGCCGCCGCAGGCTCACCCGCCGTCGCAGGCTTCGTCGGCGGCACCATGGCAGACGCCGCCGCAATCACCGAGCAGATGGCATTGATCTGCGCCGGGCGCAGTTCTCGATTCAAGCTGCCGACGTGGGACAACGCCGGCACGCCGCTCGGCGTCGATGTTCGTCGAGTCGTCGAGACCGCGACGACACCGAGGATTACCACCGGCGTCCTGCACGTCAGTTCCGGCGTCGGACAGATCGGCGCCGGAGTCGCGACCGCGCCCCCAGAATGCTTCCAGAACGCGGTGTGGGCACTGGCCGCGCATCGACCGTGATCCTGGGTCTGTTGCTCGCGGGCGACAACATGTCCGGGATCATCAATCAGGATCAGAGGAGCCAGGGTTGAGCGAGCGGACCGTGCATACCCGCTGGGACGGCGGCATGCGGGCGGTTACCGACGCCAACGGCTTTCAGATCATCGTGGATGAGCCCGAAACCTCAGGCGGCAGCAACACCGGCCCACAACCGACCGATCTGTTCCTGGCTTCGATCAGCTCGTGCTTCGCGCTGGCGATGGCTTGGGTCGCCCGCAAACACGACATCACGCTGTCCAACCTGACCGTCGATGCGGTGGGTCGATATGACGGGCCCAAATTCGTCCATATCAACGTCGCGGTGATGGCTGACAACCCGCGACCGGTCCTGGAGGAACTTGCCAAGCACGCCCAGCGGGTCTGCTATGTCACCAACACCCTGCGGCGAGGACCAGAGATCACCCTGACGATCGGCTAGTCGTCATCCGATGGCTGGATCGGGGACGGATTTGCGCGCTGGACGCCTCGAAACGTCCCCGATCTGAATCAACCCTCCTCGGCTTGCAATACTCCCGGTCGGGTCGGGCTGATCTGCGTATGCGGCGCTCGCTTCGGGCGCAGGCCGATCAACGCGGTCGCCCCGGCAGCGGCGAGGACGACGCTGCCCGCCGCCATCGCCCAGTGATAGCCGGCCACGAAGGAATCGGTCGCGGGTTCCTGCGCGGCCGGGCCGAGCTGCGAGTCGATCTGGCTGATCTGACCGCCCGCGACTTCCTGGCCGAGACCACTCGCTTCGGCCTGCACGGCGGGCGGCAGCGTCGGAACCTTTGAATCCCAAACATGCGTGGCGACCGCGACTCCGATGGTGCCCATGATGGCGATGCCCACCGACGCGCCGATCTGACGAGCTGAGTTCAGGATTCCGGAACCCGTTCCAGCAAAGGCGGGAGGCACGTCGCCCATGACCTGGGACGACACCAACGGGACGGCCAGGCCGAAGCCGAGTCCGACCAGCAGATATCCGATCGCCGCCAACCAGAATCCGGTGTCGGCACTCAGGAGCGTCAAACCCACCATGCCGACCGCGGCAATCAGGCTCCCCACCCCGATGAGCAATCGTCCGTCATAGCGGCGCGCCAAACGACCCACGTTCAGGGAAGCGGCCAAGAACGGTGTATTCAACAGCAGCCACGACAGGCCCGTTTTGAGCGCCGACCAGCCGCGAACGTCCTGGTAGTACAGCGTGACCCAGAAGAACATGCCCGACAGCGCGAAATACAACAGCGCGAACACGGTGTTCGCGGCGACGAAACGCCGGTTGCGAACCAAGGCGGGTGGCACCATCGGCGACTCGGCCCGGCGCTCCCAGGCGACGAACCCGCCCAACAGGACTACGGCGCCGGCGAATGAGCCGAGGACGAGCGCCGACGCCCATGTTCGGCGACTGCTCTCGATAAGCGCGAACGTCAGCAGGAATAGCCCACCTGCGGCGAGCAATGCACCGAGTACATCGAGTCGACGAGCTTGCGGATCCCGCGATTCCTCTACGGCCACGAGAGCTACGGCCCCGCAGGCCACGCCGATCGGCACATTAACCCAGAAGATCGCTGACCAGTCGAAGGCCTGGATCAGCAGGCCCCCGAGTACCGGACCGAGCCCGAAACCGAGGCCGCTGATTGCCGCCCAAGTTCCGACGGCGCTCGTCCGATGCTCGGGATCGTAGGCATGGACCAATATCGACAGCGTGAGTGCGGCCATCGCCGCGCCACCGACGCCCTGGAGCGCGCGAAACGCGATCAGCATCTTGTCGTCCTGCGACAGCGCGCAGCCCGCTGATGCGAGGGTGAATATGCATAGCCCGACGAGAAAGACTCGCTTGCGACCGAATCGATCACCAAGCGTGCCACCGACCAAGATCAAGGCCGCGAGAACCAATGTGTACGCGCCGACGACCCACTCCAGGTTTGCCGGCTGTACGTGGAGTTCCTGCTGGATCGACGGAAGCGCGACGTTGACGATCGTGACGTCCAACAAGATCATCGCCTGCGACATGCACATCGCGGCAAGCGTCAGCCCCCTCCTATGGGCGATCGCTAGACGCGCTACGCCGTGCGTATTCACCGCATCAGAATGCGACCTCGAGCCCTAATCCGCCAGCGCCGAGAGCCGGGATGAGCTCGTCCGGAAATTGTCGGAGCCCCCGGCTAACGTGCGGCGAGACAAACCCACGGAGGGTTAACCATGACTGGCCTAGCGCTGCGCGGCTTCGCAACCATCAACTTCTGGGCCGAGGATGTCGCCGCCGCTCGTGCTTGGTATGCCGACTTTCTTGGCACCCCGGCGTACTTCGAGCGCAGCGACGCCGACGGCCGGCTCGTTTACGCCGAGTTTCGCGTGGGTGATTACCAGGCTGAGTTAGGCATTATCGATCAGCGCTTCGCTCCGCCCAACGCTGCCGCCGGACCGGGCGGAGCGGTTATGCACTGGCATGTTGACGACCTGCCGGCCACCGTCGAACGACTGCTGTCCTTGGGCGCCACCGAGTATCAACCGATCACGAAACGCGGCGAAGGTTTCGTCACCGCGTCGGTCGTCGACCCGTTCGGCAACGTACTCGGCGTGATGTACAACCAGCACTATCTGGCCGTGGCCGGTGGCTGACCGGACCACTCGCCGGGTAGGCCGCCTCGATGGCGCACCAGTCGTTCCAGACCTGACCGATCGTCACCGCACTCAGGTCTGTCACCGTCCCGTTGCCATCGAGTCACCGGGAGGTCTCCCATATGTGCCCTTCGTGGGTTTAGCGTGACCCTGTCCGTGTCCGTGTGTCGATGCGAGAGGACTGAGCGAATGCGAACTCGACGTGGCAAGCGATTGCGCGGTGCAGCTGGAATGGCCACCATCGCCCTCGTTGCAGCGAGCGGCGTTGCCGCGCTGGCAAGTGAGCAAACAGCGGCGGCCGCGCCGCCGGCCTCGACCTGCCAGCTCGGCAACGGGGTGAAGCACGTCGTCAGCCTCGTGTTCGACAACGTGCACTTCTTCCGCGACAACCCGAACGTGCCGTCTGACCTCGAGCAGATGCCGCACCTGCTCAACTTCCTGAAGTCGAACGGCACGGTGCTGTCCAACGTGCATACGCCGCTGATCGCGCACACCGCCGACGACAGCCTGACGATCTACACCGGCCTGTATGGAGATCGGCACGGACAGCCGGTTTCGAACTCGTACAAGACCTACAACCCCGATGGGACGACGGACCCGGCGACCTCGTTCGCTTACTGGAACGCTCCAGTGTCGGACACGAAGAACCCGCCGACGGCCGGGCACGACATGACCCCGTCGATGGTCTACTCCGACACCGTTCCCGCCAGCGGCGCGCCCGACCGCCAGACCCCGGCGCCGTGGGTGCCGTTCACCCGAGCCGGATGTACGGTCGGCGACTTCTCCACCGCCAACATGGTGCTGGAGAACGTCGCGCGCGACATACCGGCCGTGTTCGGGCCGAACTCGCCGGAGGCCGCCCAGGCTGCCGCCGACCCGGACTCGTTCAAGGACGCCGAGGTCGCCGATTACATCGGTGTGGCCGTGCACTGCGCTCAAGGCGATGCGACCTGCGCGAACGCGCAGGCGGTCAAGTTCGGCCAGACCACGCCATCGCCCAGCGCCGCCGAGGACAGCCTGCCGACCGAACCGGGCGGCTACACCGGATTCCAGGGACTGTTCGGCGCACGGTACGTCGCGCCGCAGCTCGGCGCTGGTACGCCGAACCTCATCCGCAACGGCAACCAGATCACCGACGCCGACGGTAACCTCGTCGACCTGAACGAACACACGATCGTCGAGCCTTTCAGCGGGCGACCCGGGTTCCCCGGCTTCAGCCCCACCGCGACGCAGACACTGGCCTACCTGGCCGATATGCAAGAGTCCGGCGTCCCCGTCACGTACGGCTACATCTCTGATGTGCACGAGCGCAAGGCGGACACCGGGACGCTCGCGTGCACGACGGCGACCGCCACCGTATCTGGCCGGCCCGTCGGGCCAGGCGACAATTGCTACACGCAGAACGCCCGGAACTACGACGCCGCGTTCGAGAAGTTCTTCCAGCGGCTCGCCGCTGACGGCATCACGCCAGCCAACACGGTCTTCATGATCGGCGCGGAGGAGAACGATCAGTTCGTCGGCGCGAACGTGGGCCGGGCGACCCAGCCGACACCGGCTGGCTGCGATGGAGTCACCACGGTGTGCCACTACGCGAGCGGTCAGATCGGCGAGCTGGCTGCGAACATCAAGGGTCTGCTCTCGACGACATCCAGCAGCGGCACCCAGTTCGACATCGAGCCGCAGGGCGCGGCGATCTACGTGCACGGGCAGCCAGCGGCTAACGACCCGACGGTGCGCCAGCTCGAACGCGACACCGCCGCGATGACCGGGAACAACCCGTTCAGCGGCGTCAACGGCGAGAAGATCACGAAGTACCAGGCCGGGGCTTTGGAGCAGCGGGTACTGCACCTGCAGACCGCTGACCCGCTCCGGACGCCGACCTACACGCTGTTCCCGATGCCCGACTACTTCTTCGGGACGACCGGTGCGAACGTCGCCGTCAATCCCGCCTTCGCGTGGGACCACGGCTACTACAGCCCGAACATCGACATCACCTGGGCCGGCGTTGTCGGTCCAGGGGTGGCTGCGAACGGCGTCAATGGACCGGCACCGGCAGGTGGCAACGAATCCCACGATCCGAATTCACTCAATACCGTTCCCGACGCAAGCCGCGTGGGCACCTGGGTGGAAGAAACGGATCTGCGCCCGACGCTGCTTCACCTCGCCGGACTCGCCGACGACTACCAGAGCGATGGCCGGGTGATCAGCCAGGTTCTCAGCTCGCCCGCGCCATCCATGCGTGACACCGAGGCGCTCGCAGTGGCCTACCAGCAGATCAACTCGAGCGTCGGTCAGTTCGCAACGGACACGATGCTCGCTGACAGTGCAGCTCTCGCCAGCGGTTCCACCAGCAACGACTCGGCCTACCGCAGCGAGCAGGCCCGGCTGCGCCATCTCGCCGATAACCGCGACAAACTGGCCGGCGAGATCAAGGCCGTGCTCACGCGGGCCGCGGAAGGGCACTCGCCGTCGCACGGCACGGTGACCTCGGAGATTGCTCGGGCCAACGCACTGCTGAAGCAGGCCCACCAGCTGGCGGGTGGCCACTGACCAACGCGCCGGAGGCTGTACTTGCGCTACTGAAGTAAGGGCGCCGCTGTACAGCACGCCCTAGGGTCGGGGGGATGTGCGCGGGCTAGCCGCGCACATCCTGGCCCGACAGGAAGGTGGGTTGCATGTGCCGGTGGTTGGCGTATACGGGTTCGCCGGTGGTGCTGACGGAGGTGTTGTACACGCCGGTACATTCCTTGATCGATCAGAGTCTGCATTCCCGGCTGGGGGCAGAGACGACCAACGGGGACGGGTTCGGGATCGGCTGGTATGACACCGGCCCGGTGCCAGGTGTGTTCCGCAGCATCGAGCCGGCCTGGAATGACCAGAACCTGCACGAGTTGGCCGGTCACATCCGGTCGGCGTTGTTCCTCGCGCACATCCGGGCCGCGATCGGGTCGGCAGTGCAGCAGACGAATTGCCACCCGTTCCGACACGGTCGTTGGTTGTTCATGCATAACGGGTTCATTGACGGCTTTGCGAAGCTGAAACGCGACCTGGTGCTGGCCATCGACCCATCGCTGTTCCCGCAGATTATGGGCACCACCGACACCGAGGTGCTGTTCCACCTGGCCCTCACCTTCGGCTTGGACGACGACCCGCCGCAGGCCCTCGCCCGCGCCATCGGACTGGTCGAGGCACATGGGCACGCCCAGAACGTGAATTATCCGTTCCAGGGCACCATCGCCACCACCAACGGCGACAGTCTGTGGGTGTTCCGCTACTCCAGCCAGGGCCGATCCCGGTCCCTGTTCTTCACCCGCGACGTGCCCACCCTCCGCGAGCAATACCCGGACCGGGAGATCCTGCGCGAGGTCTCCGACGACACCCGACTGGCCGTCTCCGAACCGATCGGCGACCTACCCGGCGCCTGGATCGAAATGCCTGAAGCCAGCTACGGCATCGTCAGCAAGGCCGGCGACCAGCTCCTACCCTTCGCCCCCAAGCCGCCACAGAAGGTCACCTAGACGACGATTCCCGGCCGGCGGATAGCATCAGTTCGTAAAGGAAAAGTGTGATCGGGTGACCAGCTAGTACGACGGGCTTCGGGCTGAATCGAACGGGTTCCCTCGCCGTAGCGATCGACGCGCGGTGCTGACCGTGAGTGACCAAACCCCGATGCCGATGAAGAGATTGATGAGCGCCGTGCTGACTTTCGACGCCATTTCGGCGCTGGTCGCAAACGGAGCTAGGGCTGCGACCAGCGTGCTCAGTCCCAGAATCCACCCGAAGAAGGTGAACGGCGACGGTGTCGCCAGCAAAAGAATGTGCATGAGTGCCGTTGCGAACAGGCCGACCCCGAACGCGGCCAGGGCATAGGTCACAGTGTCGGCATCTCCCCAGGTACCTGACCTGTTTGGTGCAAGGACCGGGATGTGAAAGATGCCGCGAGCGATGACGATGCCCACGACGGCGATCAGCGCGGCGACCACGGCCGTCGCTAGACCACCGGCCCAGAGCTTGCCGGCATCGACCGCCATGCGCCTGCTCCCGCCGTGTTGAGATGCCGGCGACGCGGGCGGTTCCGGTGTCCAGTCTGCAGTCACATCTACTCCGCACCTTTGTGGACGTCGCACCAGGCTGAACCCAGTGCGGGAGTAAGGGTAACCCGACCGTGATTCGACCTGACCGCCCCGGCTACGCCGACCCGGTCATTCAGGCGGCTTTCGCTTCAGGCCGATGCGGCGATGCTGCTACCTTCCCGGGCGGTTCGGCGTGCGCATCGAAGACCTCGGCACCGTGACCGAACGGCGGTCGCCGGCTGAACAACACCAGTCACGAGATGCGGACCGTCTCCTAGCCGCCTTGTTTCGCCGGACAGTTGCCGACAGCGATGCTCCGGGCGGCACCCTCGGGCCGCCCGGAGCGTCACTCCGGCGTTAGCAGGCGCGACCCTTGCTCCGGGCCGTGCGGACGCGCCCCCCGGAGCCTTCGGGTGTTTGCTCAGATGTGTCGGGCGAGAGGATATTGCGACACGTTGTTCACGCCGATAGCCGGCCGCTGACGCGAGTGCCGGTCAGCGGCGGCCCACAGATCCGCCCGCACCGTGGGTGGTGAGTGGCGAAACATGCGGTTGAGCTGGGCCTGCTCGTGGAGTTGGCGCAGGCGAGTGCGAATCCTGTTGATCATGACTTCTCCTTACGGAATATTGGGTTGACCACTGAAGGATCGGTGCGCCGCGGTCGCCGGCGTATCCGCTAACCGGGCTCACCTGCGGATGACGCTGCCTCCTCCGATCAGGGGTCACCGGTGGCCAAGTCGTGGACACCGAGCGATGTGGGCCGATCCACCAGCTCGTGGACGAGCCGGATGGGCCCGCCCCCGCCGCGATGTCAGCGGCCGGAATTACTGTGGGGTGACGTGACCTCTCCGCCGCCACGCGCCCGCTGGCTACAGCGATTGCTGGCCTATTGCCTGGGGCACCGGCGGGACCTGTTCGTGGCTTTCGGCGCGGCCATCGGCGGCGCCATAGTGTCGACCGCCGTACCGCTCGCGATTCGGCACGTCATCGACACTGCCGCTACGCCAGCGGGTGCCACTGGCGGCATCGGGGTGTGGGTGGGTGCCCTCGTCGTCGCGGCGTTCCTCCAGTACGGGCTCACCTTCACCCGGCGGTACGCGGCCGGCCGGCTGTCCCTGCACGTCCAGTACGACATGCGACGTGACGTGTTCGCCGCGTTGTCCCGGCTGGACGGCACATCTCAGGACGAGCTGGACACCGGCCAGGTAGTGAGCCGGTCCATCACGGACATCGGTCTGGTCCAAGGATTGCTCGCCTTCGTGCCGCTGCTGGCAAGCAACGCACTGCTGTTCGTGTTGTCGCTCGTGGTCATGGTGTTTCTCTCGCCGGCGCTCACCCTGGTGACCCTCGCCGTGGCCCCCGCGCTCTGGTACGTCGCAGCGGCGTCCCGAAAGCATCTGTTCCCGGCGAACTGGGCGGCCCAGCAGCAGGCCGGTGAGGTCGTGGGGCACGTCGAGGCGGCGGTCACCGGCGTGCGCGTCGTGAAGGGGTTCGGCCAGGAACAGCGCGAGCTGCGGGAGCTCGAATCCGAAGCCACCCTGCTGTTCGCGAACCGGATGCGCGTAGTGCGGTTGCAGGCCAAGTACGCCCCGGCCCTTCAGGCTATTCCCGCGTTGGGTCAGGTCGGTGTGCTGCTGCTCGGCGGTTGGCTCGCGCTCGATGGCCACCTCACGCTGGGCACGTTCCTGGCCTTCGCCACCTATCTCGGCCAGCTCGTCTCCCCCGTTCGCCAGCTCACCGCCTTGATGACCATCGGGCAACAGGCACGTGCCGGGGTGGAGCGGGTCCTGGAGATCGTCGACACGCAACCGACGATCAACGACGCTCCTGAAGCAGTAGCCCTTCCCGATGGACCGATCGGAATCGAGTTCGACGACGTCCGATTCAGCTACGACGACGGGGCAGCTCCCGTCCTGGACCGGATGTCGTTGTCGATCGCACCGGGCGAGACGGTGGCGCTCGTCGGCGGCGCAGGATCAGGCAAGTCGACGCTTGTCTCGCTGTTGCAAAGACAGTTCGAGCCGCAAGCCGGATCGATACGCCTGGGCGGCGTCGACCTTCGGCAGGCCCGGCTCGAGTCCGTGCGCGCGGCCCAGGCCGTCGTCTTCGATGAGAGCTTCCTGTTCTCGGACACCATTGCCGCCAACATCGCCTACGGGCGGCCCGATGCCAGCGATGAGGACATCCGCGCGGCCGCTCGGGCGGCCGAGGCGGAGGAGTTCATCGAGGCCCTACCGGATGGCCTCGACACGGTCGTCGGAGAGCGCGGGCTCACGCTCTCCGGCGGCCAGCGCCAGCGGATTGCCATAGCCCGCGCTCTGCTGTGCGAGCCCCGGCTGCTGGTGCTCGACGACGCGACGTCCGCTATCGACCCGATTGTCGAAGCACGAATAAACGAACGACTGCGCGACGGCACCGGCTGCCGGACGACCTTGCTCGTGGCTCACCGCCGGTCCAGCCTGGAGATCGCTGACCGCGTCATCGTGCTCGATCGGGGCCACGTCGTAGACGCCGGAACCGTCGCGGAGCTGGCGGCGCGCAGCCCGCAGTTCCGCCGGCTGTTCGACCCGGACGAGGCCGTGGCTGCCGTCGCAGCAGCGAGCAATGGCCGTGTACCGGTAGGTCCAACGCTGGTCAGGTCGCCCGATCCGTCAGCCCGGTTCGGCATGCACAATCGGCGCGCTGGACAGACTGGTGACGCCAGCTTGTTCAGCTCACTTCCCGCGACCCCGGAGCTGCTCGAGCGGGTGGCCGAGTTACCGGCCCCCACCGGCGAGCCCGACATCCCGGATTCGATCTCCCACGCCGCCGACCCGCAATTCGGCTTGCGCCGGCTGCTGGCACCGGTCCGAAGCGTGCTCCTGGTTGGTCT
Source organism: uncultured Actinomycetota bacterium (assembly GCA_963809815.1). GTDB lineage: Bacteria > Actinomycetota > Actinomycetes > Mycobacteriales > Jatrophihabitantaceae > CAVVJA01. Next base: position 6,701 of record CAWELM010000023.1, on the reverse strand, counting down.
GGTGCTCGTCGGGCTCGATACGGTGGCGCAGCTTCTCATCCCCGCGTTGGTCCGAGGCGGCATCGATCAGGGCGTCACCGCGCAATCGCTCAGCACGCTGGTGGTAATCAGCGCCATAGCTTTCGCGGTCGTCATCGTCGACTGGGGCATAAGTCGCGCGGGTCAGCTGGTTACTGGGCGGACGGGTGAACGGCTCCTCTACCTGCTGCGGGTGAAGACCTTCGCCCATCTCCAACGCCTCGGACTCGACTACTACGAACGCGAGCTGGGCGGCCGCATCATGACCCGGATGACCACCGACGTCGACGCCCTGTCGACGTTCCTGCAGACCGGACTGACCACGACGTTGATCAGCCTGCTGACGATCGTCGGTGTCCTCGTCGCCCTCGTTGTCCTAGACGCCGGCCTATCGCTGATCCTCATCGCCATGGTGCCGGTGCTGGCGGTAGCCACGCTGATATTCCGGGCCAAGTCCGTCCCCGCATATATCGAGGCGCGCGACAAAGTGAGTGCGGTCAACGCCCTGTTCCAAGAGAACGTGGCCGGGCTTCGAATCACCCAGGCCTACCGGCGCGAAGACCGCAACCTGACAACCTTCCTCGCCGCCTCCCGCGAGTACCTCGTCTCTCGGATGCGAGCACAGCGCTACATCGCCACGTACTTTCCGTTCGTTCAGCTGCTTAGCGACCTGGCCGGGGCGGCTGTCCTCGGGTTCGGTGCTGTCCGGCTGCGGGACGGCACGATAAGCCCGGGCGTGCTCATCGCGTTCTTCCTTTACTTGGATGCGTTCTTCGGCCCCGTCCAGCAGCTCTCGCAAGTCTTCGACGGCTACCAGCAATCTACGGTCGGGCTCGCACGCCTCCGTGACCTGTTGCGCACGCCGACTTCCACGCCTGCTGCAGAGCATCCCCGGCCAGTCGGCTCGTTGCGCGGCGAGATCCGGCTGCGTGATGTTCGCTTCGCCTACCCGGGGGGCGCGGACGAGGCCGTCGCCGGCATCGACCTGTCCGTCTCCGCCGGCGAGACGGTTGCCCTCGTCGGCGAGACCGGAGCGGGCAAGTCAAGCGTGATCAAGCTGGTCGCCCGGTTCTACGACCCCACATCCGGGGCGGTGTTCATCGACGACACCGACGTACGCCAGCTGGATCTCCCGGCCTACCGGCGCCGACTAGGCCTCGTCCCACAGGAGCCGTATCTTTCGACCGGCACCCTCCGTGATGCCATCGCCTATGGGCGTCCCGACGCGACGGACGCCGAGGTCGAGGACGCGGCCCGGGCGGTCGGCGCGCACACGACGATTGCCGCGTTGCCCAATGGGTACCAGTACGAGGTTGGCGAACGGGGCCACAATCTCTCGGCCGGCCAGCGGCAGCTGGTTGCGCTGGCCCGGGCCGAGCTGGTCCACCCTGACATCCTGTTGTTCGACGAGGCGACTGCGGCCCTCGATCTGGCCAGTGAGGCAGCGGTGAACCGGGCGGCGGCCGCCGTGACTCGGCGCCGGACCACGCTCGTGGTCGCCCACCGGCTCACCACGGCTGCTCGCGCGGATCGGATCATCGTGCTCGATCGTGGTCGGATCGTGGAGACCGGAACGCATCGGGGCCTGCTGGCCGCACGTGGCACCTATGCGGCGTTGTGGGATGCCTACGCGGACCGTCCCGTGGGCGTGACGGACTGACGCGCTCCCGCCTGCCTAAGGCCTCGCCTCCGGTTGCCGCGCGGGCGCGCGGTCGGCCGGGTGCTCGATGAGCGCCAGTATTCGAGCGGACATGAAGCGGGCAGTCCGGACCGGCGTGCCGCTACGGGTCAGCTCGGTCACCTCCACGACTGATCGACCGTACGACACCTCGACCCGCCGACCAGCGCGAGTCGCCACGACCTCGTACGTGCGGGCCGTTCCGCCAGCGTCGATGACGATCTCGACGCGATCGCCTCTCATGTGATTCCCTCGGTTCCTTAGCCACCCCGCCCAACCGCAAGGTTGGCACAATCATCCGACATGCTGCCCTCGATCGCGCCCATCCGAGCGCTCCCGCCTTACCGGCGGAATCCGATCACCTGGGTGGCGTTCGTCGAGCTGCTGTCCTTCGGGGTACTCAACGCCGGGCTGGGTGCCGCGCTTCCGTTTCTCCGCGATGCTGAGCACTTCTCCTATCTGGGCGGCGTGCTTCATCAGGTCGCGTTCTCGGTTGGTGGTGGACTGGCCGGGATGCTGACCGCCCGAGCCCGGCATATGCCCGGACGGCCATGGACGATTCGCGGCGGCCTGCTCGGTGCTGCCGTCGCCTGGCTCGGCGTCGGCTACGGCGACCAGCTGGCCATCACCGCGAGCGCGGCATTCCTTGTCAGTTTGCTCGCGACCGCGGCGCTGATCCGGCTGTGGGCTGTCCTCGCCGACGTACACGGCCCGCGGCGCGCCGTGGCGATGGCCGAGGGCGAAGTCTGGGTGAGCCTCGGCGGCATCATCAGCCCACTGCTGATCGCCGCGATGGCCGGTACGGCGTTCGGCTGGCGGTCCGCGTTCGTGCTGGCTGCGCTCCTGGTTGCCGCCACCGTGTTGTTCACCCTCCGGGTGCCGATCCCCCCGCCGGTGGCCCGCACCCCGCGCGAAAGCGGTACGGACCGCTCGAGCAGGCGCCGAGTTCCGCCGTTGCTCGTCGTGGTCTTCGCGATCGTTGCGCTCGAGTTCGCGCTGACGTTCTGGCTCGCCAGCTATCTCGCCGACGACGTGGGCCTGAACCGGCAGCTCGCGGTAACCATGGTCAGCGGCCTCTACGCGGCCAACCTGCTGGGCCGGGTGCTGGCCAGCCGGCTCGCGCAGCGGTTTCGGGTTGAGCCGGTGCTCGCCGGCGCGTTGGTCGTCGTTCTGCTCGGGCTGCCGCTGCTGCTTACCGCGCAGAACGCGGTGATGGCGGCCCTCGGCCTGGCAGTCGCGGGAGTCGGGCATCGCGGCGACGTTTCCGCTCACCTCGGCGCTGCATGTCGCGACCAGCCAGCACGGCGCCGACGCGGCGATGGGCCAAGTTCTCGCGATCGCATCAGTCGGTCAGATGTGTGGCCCGATCGTCGTCGCCGTGCTCGCCCAGGTATCGAACCTGCGGATCGGACTGATCGCACTCGTCGGGTTCACCCTGCTCGCCGCGGGCGCATTGCGTTGGCAAGTCTCGCGGACGAATTAGCGGCCAAGCATTACTTCACCCACATCTGGCCGATCAGGATCGGCAGCGACGCGGCGTCGTCTGGACATTTCCGACCCGCGTCGAGGTGAATGCGTCGATTACCTCGTTTGCAGTCGGAACCACCGGAGCGTCATCCACGATGCGATGGTCGACCTGCCCCCACAGGGATAGGGCCTCCGGAGGATTCGTGAGCTGCGCGGACTTCGCCTGCGCGACGAGTTCGTCTACCTCGGGTCGGCAATAACCGTTGATGTTGTTGTTCCTTGCGGAGCGAGGCTGGCAGGCGAACAGGAAGTCGAAATAAGCGTCGGGCCTCGGGTAGTCGGGGATCCAGCCTGGAGTGATTGCGACCTGCACCCGATGGCTCGGTTCGCGGATGAAGCGCAAGTACGTGCCGTATGTCACGGTGAGCAAGTGCGTGACCGGCCGGTAGCCGATATCGCGCAGCACCGACGCCACATACTTGAGTTGCTGCGGGGTCATCGTGCTGCCCATAGACGTCAACGGTCATCCCCGCGGTACCGGACGCAGTGACAAGTGATCGCGCTTGCGCGACGTTCGGCACGAAGTCTGGCGCCAGCGTACGGACAATAAGCGACATGGCCCGGGAATCCGGGCGGCAGGATTTGGCAGGTGGGGCGAGCGGCAACTTCGCCGCCGAGAATCTCTGCGAACTTCCGCCGGTCAAATGCATAGTTGACCGCGCGACGGGTACCCACCTGGTCGAACGGCGGAACGTGCACGTTCAAGGTTAGATACTGGGTGTTGAACCGGGTTGCTCGTGGAACTGCTTCGGGTACCGGGCCCGCAAGCTGCGCGTTGGTCGCCTCGTCACCGTACAATTCGCATGACGTCCGCTCGCCCGGCGAGGATGTCGGCGATCCCGGACGCCTCGGACGACCTGGGCTTGACAAAGCGGATGACGTCGGGGTAGCCGTCCGGCTGCGCCGCGTAGGACCACTGCCGGAAGTACGGGTTGCGCCGCAGCTCCATCAGCTCGCCTTTGCGGAACTCGGAGATCTGATACGGGCCCGTGCCGGCAAGCGGCTTGGTTGACTCGATGCCGGGCGCATCCTTCGGGGTGGCGACGACGAGCGTAAGCGTCAGTTTGTCGAGGAAGCCCGGATCGGCCTCGCTCAGTTGGAAGGTGATGCGTCCCGCGACGTCATCGACCTGTACTGCCGGCTCACTCAAGTCACAATGCTTCGGATCGTCGATGCAGGCTGGTGCACCGATGATCGCGCGATACAACGCCTGGATTCCCCGTGCTCTGGCCAACCGTCAGCTCGCGAACAATCCCACGGCGCACGTCACTCGCGTGGACCACGTCGCCATTCGAGAACCGGACGCCAGACCGGATCGTGAACGTATATGTTCGGCCCCCGTTCGTCGGTCTGGGCAGCGCTGACCGCCAAATCGGGGACGATGGCCACGCCCGCGGCCCCACCGGTCGCTCGGTAAGCGACGAGACCGTCGTACACCGGTCGCGTCAGCATGCCGAAATCTAGGTTGTACGCGGTGGCGGGGTCGACATAGTTCAGTAACGTTGGCATCGGACGTAATGAACGTGAGCGTTCCGCCTACGGTGCGACGCGTTCGCGAAGGCCGCTGAGGTCACCCAGAGGTCCTTTCCAGCGACCGCCAGGCCGTGCGGGGAAGCGCCGATCGCATAGGTGTGGACGACCTGGTTTGTCGCCGGATCGATTCGGCTGACCGTGCCGTCGTATTCGTTGCTGACCCAAATCGCACCGCGGGCTGGCCGCGAGCGAGCTCGGTCCATCACGGACCGGAATGGTGCGCGGCACGCCGCCCGGACTGCGGGTCGATCCGGGTGATGCTCAAGTGCGACTTGTTGGCGACCCACAAGGAGCCTTCGGCGACGACATGAGGCCCGCAGCCCGGCGTCGACTCGGCAGGGCTCACGCACTGGCTCGCCAGTACGCGCGTCGAGGTGGGACAGCGTGCCGTCAGCGCCGTTGGTGACCCACAATGAGTCGCCGTCGACGAGCAGCCCGTCCGGGCCATCACCGGCAGCAACACCGGTCCTGACGACGCGGCCGAGTCGATATCGATCAGTGACAGATTGTCGTCGCCGCTGTTCGCGACCCAGATACCTCTCGGACCGGCGGCGAGCGCGGCCGGCAGCGCACCGACCGGGATCGGGTCAGCGACCACGCTGTTGGTCGCCGGGTCGATCTCGGTCACGCTCGCATCGGAACCATTGGCGACCCAGACGTTTCGCGCGGATATCGCGATCGCGGTCGGATTCGAACCGACCTCGATCCTCTGAATGACCTCGTGGGTCTTCGGATTGATCCGCTGCACGGTGCTTTCGCCGCTGTTCGCGACCCACAGGGAACCGAAGCCGTACACCAGCGCGTCCGGGGTCTGGCCGACCAGCACAGCGTCGTGCAGGGTTCCGTCGGCGTCGAGGATGCCGACGCTGTTCGCCGGCAATGCGGCCAGCGTGTGCTTGGGCTTATGGGTGACCACGACGCCGGTCACGATGCCGGCCGCGGCCACCACTGCGAGGACGACGCCGACCACAAGCCACCGCGTGCGCAGCCACGGTCGGCGACGGCGCGAGCGCGGCTCAGCAGCTGGTTGGGACTGAGATTCTGGCTCGGCGGCGCAGCCTCGGCCTGAGGTGGCGACGGCGGATGTCCACGCCAGCGCCGGATCATGCGCGAGCACCTGCTGGTGAAGCCGTTGCAGCGGCGGGCTGGGGTCGACGCCGAGTTCGTCGGCGAGCTGGTGACGCAGCTGGTCATAGGCGGCGAGCGCGTCCGATGGCCGGCCGCACCGATAGAGGGCGATGATCCGCTGGCGGTGCAGACCTTCGTTGAGCGGATCACGGGCCACCAACTCGTTGAGCTGGCCGAGCACGGACGCGTGCCGGCCGAGCGCCAGCTCCGCGTCGATCTTGGCCTCGACGGCGGCCTTCCGCCGATCGGCCAGCCGGGTCGCCACTGGCGCGACGAACTCGTAGTCCGCCAGATCAGCGAGAACGTCGCCGCGCCACAGGGCCAGCGCCCGATCGAACTCGGTTACCGCATCAGCGGATGCGCCATCGGCAAGCAGCCGTTCGCCACGGTCGACGGCGCGCTCGAACACGACCGAGTCGAGGGCGTCCGGAAGCGATCGCGAGGCGATACCGGCCATTGTCGGTGACGACGACTTGACCCGGCGCGCCCCGGCCCCGATCAGGTTCCAGCACCTGGCGCAGATGAAAAACGTACGTCTGGATGGTGCTCGCGGCACCGACCGGAACCTGCTCACCCCACAGTGCATCGGCCAGCTGGTCGACGGTGAGGCCGGCACCGTCGGCGAGCAGCAGCCGGGCCAGGACCGCCCGCTGCTGCCGCCCGCCTAACGACAGCGGAACACCGCCACGAGTTACCCGAAGCGGCCCCAAGACCCCGAACCCGTAATCTCGGTCCGCTCCCGCTGCCTCGGCCTCCACCATGCCGCCGCCCCTCCCCAGGACGTAGCCAGAGGCTACGCGGGGTAGCGAGCACCCTC
>CAWELM010000022.1:0-98237 GCA_963809815.1 uncultured Actinomycetota bacterium | reverse complement strand
GCTGACCGGCCCTTCGATCGTCGCCTCAAGACCAAATTCGGCTCGGACGTGGGAAAATTTCTGCGGGTCCATGTAGCCGGTCCAGGGCGAGAAGGCGGAGAGCCGTGAGGCCAGCCGCGCTGAAATAGGCCTTTGGCACGCGGGTATCGATCCTGATCTCGACCAGGCCACGTTCGACCATTGTCCGGACCGGTGGGGGCACCTTTGGCTGTCCCGCCAAGGGGCCACCACGCCATGTCCGCAGCTGGAAGCCTTCCGCCACGGACGGAAGGGTCCCAAAGAACATGTCCAGCTCCCGCCGGATGTACCTTCCGTTCCCGCGGGGTGAAGGGGCAGGGGGCAGGCGTTGTGCGTCCCGCTATGGTGGCCATGCTACGCCGACTCCCACTACCGCCCCAATGGTGCTCAATCTCCAGGGAGGGGTCGTGAGGCACCCTGCGGGCGGCGCGCACCGCAGCGGCGATGCAGCTGCCCCGACGCAGACCAGAAGAGCAGGAAAATGTATGTCCCTGCCGAGCCGTTGTCTTGCCAATACTGGTGGATGTCGCGGACTGGCCGCGGCACGACCTCGACGTGTCCAAGCCGCTGTGGGGCCAGACCTGCCTGGCCATGGGACGCGAGCAGGCGGCGATCGCCCTGCCGTGGTCTCGATCAAGGATCTGGCGCATTTCCGGAGCTGAAGCCGCAGCAGGTCTGGGCAATCCGGTTCTGGCTCGACCGCGAACCTCGGCTACGCGACCGCGCGATGTTCGATCTCGCAATCGACAGCAAGCTGCGTGGATGTGACGTCGTCAAGGTCAAGATCGGCGACCTTGTCAGCGGCGGCTGAATTCGCTCACGCGCGATCGTCATTCAGCGGAAGACCGGCCGACCCGTTCAGTTCGAGCTCCTTGAACCCGCCCGCGACAGCATTCGTGCCTGGCTCGAACGCCGAGGCGGCACGCTTGACGAGGTGGCCAGCTCGGGACCACCACCTGAATGGCCAGCACTCAGCCGGAAGCTTGGTATCGCGACACTGGCCGGCGGCCATTGGGTCCGGTCCCTAAACCAAAGGCGGGCGAGGGAGCGAGGCTCGATCACATCCTCCGGATCTTTCCCGTGGCGTAAGTATTTTTCGGTCGCCCAACTCTATATAGCTAGGCGCTGCCGAGAGAGCTCGTCTGTCCACAGCGCGTCGACCGAAAGGGAAACCGACGATGGGCACAAAGAGTTCTGTACCGCGCAGGGCTGGCAAATCGGACAAGCTGGCGCTCGACGACGCCTCCTCAACTAGGCGCCGATCGCACCGCATCAAGCGCTCTGCGCACCGTCTCCGTTCGACCGCGTGGTCGGCGGAGGACTTTGACGCCGAGTATTACGCTCACCAGCAGCGCGCACGAGAGCGCCTTCAGAAGCGGCGACGCCGGCCCGGTTCGGCAGCTGCACAGGCGCGCTTTGCAGCGCTCTCACCCCTCCTGCGCGAAACGATCGAGCGCGACGTCGCGCACGCCCGCGCGTGCCGCATCGAAAGTCGCGACCGCCTGCGTGACGGCTACCGCTGGCCTGGCGGTTACGTCGACGGTCGGCCGATCGCGCCCTTCACTGAGCACGGCCTCCGCTCGCCCCTGCATCCCATGCTGCGCCTCTTCGTCGCCGGCACACGGCGCGCTCAGAGCGGCCTGCGTGCCGGCGACAGCAAGGAGCGGCTCCTCGCCTCGGGCAGCAAACTCCTCCTGCTCGATCAACGGTACGTCAGTTTCAACCGGGACATGCGTAGCATAATCCGCATCGACATTGACAAGAGCTTCGCCTCCTGGGACGCGCTGCGCGAAGCCATCGAAGGCGTGGGTCTGCCGCCGCCCAATCTGGCGGTGGCACATGTCGAGGATGACGGGCGCGTGGTGAACCCGCACGCATTGTGGCTGCTGGCGCAGGCGGTATGCTGCACGGCGAAAGGCCGGCAAGCCCCACAGCGGCTGTTGCGCGGCCTGGAGCGCGCGATGGTCGAGGCGCTGGATCCAATCGGCGCCGATGCCGGGGGCCTGAGCAATCCACATCGAGGCAAAAACCCGCTCTCGCCGCTCTGGTCATGCCAGGTCATGAGCGCCACACCGTTCAACCTGCAGAACGGGGAGGGTGCCCAGCCCGGTCTCATAGCTCTCGCCGACCATGTCCGCCCGACCTTCGATGCATCCAGGGCACCCGGCGCATCCAGGACACTGCCGCTGCTCGGCGATGCCGACACCCTGGCCATCCTCGAGCAATCGAACGGGCTGTTTGAAGTCCTTAAACGGTTCACCTTTGCACACGTTGCTCGGTTCCACCCGCGTGGACGGGCTGAGGGCGGCTTCGAGGATTTCGAACTGGCAACCATCGCCTATGCGCGTGCGCTTCCCTGCATCCGGCTTGGCGACGTGGCGCTGGAGAAGCGCGCCTGCCGCCAGGCAGCGTTTGCCTGGCGTGTCTTCGAAAATCAGTCTGCGCGCCCCGGGCGCGGACGGTGTCGCGCGCAGTGCGACGGGAAGTCGCTGCGCGAGAAGCAACAGATCGGCGCCCACGCTGTGGCCGAGGCAAAGCGGCAAGGTACGCTTGACCGACTTGTCGCAGCCTACCGACGGCTCGTGGATGACGGCGTGGTGCCGGCCGGCTCAACGCCGGCTAATGGCGTTTGGGCCACCACAGCAGGGGTCACGGTTCGGACGCTGCAGAATCATCGGACAGCACTGCAGGCTGCGCTCGGGACGAGGGGTGAAATTAGGTGCGAAGATAAAAGGGAGCCTGCCCCTGCACTGAAAAATCCTAATCTATTTCTTTTTCCGACAGTTCCCACCCAGCCCGAGAGCTTACCCGGTGGCAACGGGCAGTCCGTTCGTACTACGCAACATTCCGATCGTTCACCGGTCTCGCCGCCGCTGGCTTTGCTCACCATCCGGTCGCCTGCCCGCCTTCTGCGCCCCGGTGAGTTATTCGCGCCGTCCGGCGCTCCCATACCCACGATCCCATCGTGGCTGGCCGGACTGGTACTGTTCCCCGGTGCTGTGGTCCCACCGGCGCCCGACCTCGGATCGCGCCCGTCGTTCGAGGCCGACGAGATGCTGGCGATGGTGACGCGTGCCGGCTTCGTGCGCGCCAGCGCGGGCGAGAAGTTCACTCTCTTGCCGACCACTCCGCACGCGTCTCCAGCTCCCGCTGAGGCCGCAGCAGCCGCGCCAGCCGCGCGGGATCCGGCCGCCCCTGGCCCGGTGCCCGATCGACGCCCGGTCGAGCGCACGCAGCGAGACTTGGCGCCCGGCGTTCGCGCCGCACCGGCCGCGACACTGCGGCACCGGCCGCCAATACACCCAGCTGCGTCGCCTCCCGGGCGCCGGATCGTTGCCGGCGGCGTGCTTGATCAGACCAGTCCCGCCGAGCCACCGGGTCTGGGTAGCACCGGCTTTTCGACCACATTCGACGCAACAACCCTCTTCTCAGGTTCATCCGATGGATGAGACAGGCGACGACGACGCCCCCATTCCGATTGACGAACCGCAATTCACTCTCGATCCGGCCTGCCCCACGTGCCACGGCACGGGCGTCATGCAGGAGGGGAGCCGATTACTCGAGTGCACCTGCGTGCTGCGTCAGCGGATCGCGCACTACCTCACGCCGCAGTACGGCCCTGAGATCAGTTGGCACCACGATTTTCCGGCGGAGCAATTTATGCACAAGGACGTGCTGATCGAAAACACCGGCCAGTGGTCCGTATCGGAATTCCGGCGGCTAGCCTTCGCCGCGGTCAAGTCCTTTCTGCTGCTGACGGGGCGGCGGTTCTCCCATCGCACCGTACGGCCCTACGAAGTGTTCCGACACCTCTTTGATACAAAGGATGCGCATGGCTTCGAGGAGTTGTTCAGAGGGGTCAAGCTGCTGGTTATGCTCTTCGGCGCCCACGGCGCACGTCACTCGCGTGCACCACGTCGCCATTCGAGAACCGAACGCCGGACCGGATCGTGAACGTATACGTTCGGCCCCCGTTCGTCGGACTGGGCAGCGCTGACCGCCAAATCGGGGACGATGGCCGCGCCCGCGGCCCCACCGGTCGCCCGGTAGGCGACGAGACCGTCGTACACCGGTCGCGTCACGATGCCGAAATCTAGGTTGTACGCGGTCGCGGGGTCGACACAGTTCAGATCATTGGCGTCGGACGCAACGAACGTGAGCGTTCCGCCTACGGTGCGACGCGTTCGCAAATGCCGCGGAGGTCAGCCACAGGTCCTTTCCGGCGACGGCCAAGCCGTGCGGCGAAGCGCCGACCGCATAGGTGTGGACGACTCGGTTGGTCGCCGGATCGATTCGGCTGACCGTGCCGTCGTATTCGTTGCTGGTCCAAATGGCATCATGGGCTGGCGCGAGCGAGCTCGGTCCGTCGCCGACCGGAATCGTGGCGAGCACCCGTCCGGACTGCGGGTCGATCCGAGTGACGCTCGAGCGCGGACTGATTCGCGACCCAGAGCGAGCCTTGGGTGAGAATGAGACCCGCGGCGCCGGCATCGACTCGAGATGGCGTCACCACTGGCGTCAGCCCGTCCTGCGCGTCGAGGTGGAGACAGCGTGCCGTCAGCGCCGTTGGCGACCCACAGCGAGTCGCCGTCGACGAGCAGTCCGTCCGGGCCATCACCGGCCGGAACGCCGGTCTTGACGACGCGAGCCGAGTCGATGTCGATCAGCGACAGGTTGTCGTCGCCGCTGTTCGCGACCCAGACACCTTTCGGACCGGCAGCGAGGGCGGCCGGCAGCGCCCCGACCGGAATCCGGGAGACGACCACGCGGTCGTCGCCGGGTCGATCTCGGTGACGCTGCGATCCGAACCGTTGGCGACCCAGACGTTTCGCGCGGACATAGCGATCGCGGTCGGATTCGAGCCGACCTCGATCGTCTCAATGACTTCGTGGGTCTTCGGATTGACGCGCTGCACCGTGCGTTCACCGCTGTTCGCCACCCACAGCGAACCGAAGCCGTACACCAGCGCGTCCGGGGTCTGCCCGACCTGGACGGCGTCGTGCAGGGCTCCGTCAGCGTCGAGAATACCGATGCTGTTCGGTGGCAACGCGGCCAGCGTGTGCTTGGGCTTGTGGCTGAGAACGACACCGGCCACCACGCCCGCCGCGGCCACGACCGCCAGGACGACGCCACGACCAGCCACCGCGGTGCGCAACCACGGTCGTCGACGGCGGTGAGCGCGGCTCAGAAGCTGGTTGTGGCTGCGATTCCGGCTCGGCTGGCTCAGCCTCGGCCTGAGGTGTCGGCGGCGGATGTCCACGCCAGCGCCGGATCATGCGCGAGCACTTGCTGGTGAAGCCGCTGCAGCGGCGGGCTGGGGTCGACGCCGAGTTCGTCGGCGAGCTGGTGACGCAGCTGGTCGTAGGCCGCCAACGCATCGGATGGCCGGCCGCACCGATAAAGGGCGATGATCCGCTGGCGGTGCAGACCTTCGTTGAGCGGATCACGGGCCACCAACTCGTTGAGCTGGCCGAGCACGGACGCGTGCCGGCCGAGCGCCAGCTCCGCGTCGATCTTGGCCTCGACCGCGGCCTTCCGCCGATCGGCCAGCCGCGTCGCCACTGGCGCGACGAACTCGTAGTCCGCCAGATCAGCGAGGACATCGCCGCGCCACAGGGCCAGCGCCCGATCGAACTCGGCTATGGCATCAGCGGACACGCCATCGGCAAGCAGACGTTCGCCCCGGTCGACGGCGCGGTCGAACACAACCGAATCGAGGGCGTCAGGAAGGATAGCGAGGCGATACCGGCCATTGTCAGTGACGACGATTCGGCCCGGCGCGCCCCGGCCCCGATCAGGTTCCAGCACCTGACGCAGATGAAAAACGTACGTCTGGATGGTGCTCGCGGCACCGACCGGAACCTGCTCACCCCACAACGCATCGGCCAGCTGGTCGACGGTGAGACCGGCACCGTCGGCGAGCAACAGCCGGGCCAGGACCGCCCGCTGCTGCCGCCCGCCTAACGACAGCGGAACACCGGCACGAGTTACCCGAAGCGGCCCCAAGACCCCGAACCCGTAATCTCGGTCCGCTCCCGCTGCCTCGGCCTCCACCATGCCGCCGCCCCTCCCCAGGACGTAGCCAGAGGCTACGCGGCTAGCGAGCACCCTCCAAGCTTCCGAGGGATGAGTGAGGTTGACACCCAGGTCACCCGCTGCTGACCTTGTGTCATGCGGCGAGCCCGACCGTTGGCTGGACGGCGGCAAGAGGTCGCCGCGTTACGCGAACACCTCGCGCCGGACAGTCCCTATCGCGCGGTCGTCCTGCTCGGCGATGCGGGAGTCGGCAAGTCGAGACTCGTGACCGAGATAGCGACGCTCGACGAGTTCCTGGTCTTCGTCGGCTGGTGCCTGCCTCGTTCGGAAGGACTTCCGTTTCTGCCCGTCGTGGACCTATTGCGCAGCATCCGGAGCCGGGAACCCGCAAGGAGTGCGAAGTCGCTGGCTGATTGTCCGCCGTTCGCGGCCGTCGAGCTGCGTCGCGTGCTGCCCGAGCTGGCCGACACCGGCGACGAGATCGGGAACTCCGTCGAGCGTGAGCCGTGGATGCGCATTCGGTTGTTCGACGCATTGAACAATTCTTCGCCAATCTGGTTACGCCGACGCCGATTGCGCTTGTCACTCGAAGATGTGCACTGGGCCGACACGACGACGCTCGAATTTCTCGATTATCTGTTGTCGCCCGGCCGTGGCCTTCCGGCCAAGCTGCTGCTCACGTATCGATCCGGCGAGGCGCAACGAGCCGAGGTCGAAGACTGGCTCGACCGTCTGCGACGGATCGGTGGGGTCTACTTCATGGAGCTCGCGCCGCTGACCCGATCCGAGACAGCGGAACAGATCGAGGACCTGCTCGGTCATGCCGTCGCGCCGGAGCTGGCCGACGAGATCTTCGATCGGTCAGAAGGCAACGCCTTCTTCACCGATCAGCTCGTGGCCGCCACCCAAGAGCAACCCGCGGGCAACCGGACCCTCCGGCATTACCGGCTGGATTGACTTCGCTGCTGCTCTCCCGCGGCCGCTCGGTTCACGGCCTGGCGAGGGAAATAATGCTCGCGCTCGCGGTGGCGAACCACCCGCTCGATGAGCCCCAGCTGGCGACCCTCTACAAGACCACCGAGCTGGACGTCCGGGCCGGGCTGGACGAGCTCGGGCACCGCCAGTTGCTGCGCCGAGCCGACACGGGCGACGCGCCTCAGCTACGCCACGCCCTCTTGGCTGAGGCGATCGCGGACTCCATGCTCGCCAGTCAACGTCGTCAACTTCATGCCCGCCTGGCCCAACTTCTGATCGACGACGGGGGATCGTCTCCCGCGTGGATCGCCGAACATCTCGCCGCCGCTGGACGTCTCGACGACGAGCTGAGCTGGCGCGTACGAGCGGCCCGGCAGGCCGAGGCGGTCTACGCCTCAGCCGAGGCATTCCGCCACTGGCAACGGCTGATGGTGACCTGGGACAGCGTTCCGACGGCCGGCGACCGGGCCGGAATCGACCTGGCCCAGGCGTTCGACCGGGTGATCAACACTGCCGATGACGCGGGCCTGGAGATCCGAGGGGCTGAACTAGCAGAGCAAGCGTTCGAGCGGCTCGCCGACTCGGTGAGCGGTGCCGACGCGGTGCGGTTGTACTGCACCCTGGGCAAGTATCGCTGGTTCACCCAGTCGCCCCAGAGCGGGATCGAAGCGTTCAGACGGGCCGTCGAGATCGGTGCGGCATTACCTCCAGACCTACAGTTCGCCGACGCCTGCGAGGGGCTCGGGCACATCTTCAGCTGGCAGTACGAGTACGACGAAGCTCGGCCGTACGCCGCGCGAGCAGTAGCGGCCGCGAAAGCGGCCGGACTGACGGAGGTCGTCAAGTATTTCGGCTACGGGGAGGCGGTATGGCTCGCCCGAGCGGGAAACGACGAGCTCGCCCGCGCCCGGATCCAGGAGGCTCGGGCGATCGACCCCGGCCCGATGGATCCTCACTTGACGATGGATTGCCTCGGCGAAGAGATGAGGGCCCATCTTGCGCTGGACGACCTGCCCCGGGTCGTCGAGATCGGCCTTCCTGCGCTCCGCGATGTCCAGCAGTGGGACGCAAGGCACTCCTACTCGGCGCAGCGACTCTACGTCATGGTCGGTGAGTCGCTGCTCGAACTGGGCCGGGTATCTGAAGCGGCCGAACTACTCGACCCAATCACACCCCCGGAACGGTTCCGTAGCTCGCGCATTGCGTATATACAGCGGGCCAACCTGGACATGGTTCGCGGGGATCTCGTCGCGGCGGACCAGTTCTGGCGCGCCGAACCCAGCATCCGCGGAAGCTGGCCGCTGGTGCTCACCGAGGCGCACAACCACGCCGCCTTGCGGGCCGAGCTCGCGCTATGGATGGGCAACCCCGCCCTCGCCTTCGACGAAGTGCTGACCATGCTCAGGGCGCTCGACGGCACGGACGGTCTCGGCGCGGCCGGCAACCTGTTCATGCTGGGCATCCGCGCCTGCGCGGACCTGGCTGAGGCGGGCGACACCGATGACGCCACTTCCGCCTTCGACGAGCTGGCCGGCCTACGTAGCCGAGCCAGGTCCGACCCGTTCGCGGGACCGGTACCGAGAACGGCCACCGCGGCTGGCGAGCTGTGGACAGCCGAACGGTCTCGTCTCCTGCGCCGGTCTGATCCGGACGCTTGGTCGCACGCCGCTGTGGCCTGGCATCTGCTGCGCCGACCGCACCGACGGGCCTACGCGCTGTACCGGCAGGCCGAAGCCATGCTCGCCGATCGCACGACGCAGGCCGCTGCCGAGCCGGTCCTGCGAAGCGCAGCCGTCGCGGGATCTGGCCACGAGCCCGTCATGCGGGAGATCCGGCAGCTGGCCCGGCGCGCCCGGATCTCGCTCACCGCCACCGAGCCGCCGAGGCCGCAAGAAGGCCCGATCGGCCTGGCGAAGTTCGGCCTGACCGAACGGGAACTCGCCGTCCTTCGTTTGCTGGGCCAGGGGCACACCAACGCCGAAATCGGCCGCCTGTTGTTCATCAGTCCGAAGACCGCGAGCGTGCATGTCACGAACATCCTTCGCAAGCTGGGCGCCGGCAGCCGCGTGCAGGCGGCCACCATCGCCGAACGGGCGGGACTGCTCGACCAGGACTAGAAGTCTCTAAGGACCTCGGCCGCGAAACTAAGGACCCGGCGCCGCTGGAACTGACCGATCGGTCGATGTGTCCGCCGACCCCTTAGCCCAACCCTGAGCTCACCGCGCCAGCCATCTGCTGGCGACCGACCTCAGGAGCAACTCATGAAGCGAGCACTCGCCACCACCGTCACGGCAGCCGTCGCGGCCACGATCGTCACCTGCTCTCCGGCGGCGTCGGCCAAGCCGGTCGATCCAGGTAACGACGGATCTTTCACCCCAGTCGGCCTGGTTGTCGACGGCGGCCGAACCGACCAGCAGTTCTGGGGCGAAAGTACCTGGCTCAACCCGCTGAGCGGGCTGAATCTCGACCGCACGGCCGTCGCAACTCATTGACGGGCTCCCAGGTGCCTGCGTCCAAGCCAGCTCCAAACCGGTTTCCAAACGGCTATCGAGGCGTCTCCGAGCGCCCTGCGGTCCGCTGTGGGCAAGGCACACCGCCCGGCCCAGGGGACCGGACGACTCACCTAAGGAGCCCGGCCATGACCGCCGTCCGCCGCATCACCGCCACCATCCTCGCCACGGTCGCGTCCCTCCTCGGGCTGCTCGCCATCGCTGCCGTTGCCGCTGCCTCGCCAGTCGAGCCCAACGACGGCAACCCGTTCCCGACTTCGGTGCCACAGTCACCGACCAGCCCGCCGAACACGACGATCGTCAACAACGGATCGCCATGGTGGACCTTCGTCCTCGTCGCCGCAGCGGCGGTCGCGGTCACGCTGCTCGTAAGCCTGCTTGTCAGCCGACTCCGCCGCCACGACCCGGCAACGCAAATCGCGCACTGAACCTATGGCTCAACTCAAACCAGGAGGTACCAATGACTGTCGATCAAGAAAACGTGACTGTCGATCAGGACGCCCTGCTGGAGTTCATCGGCCGCTTCGTCGGCGACCTCGGCGCGACCATGGCAGCGGGCAGCGTGGTCGTCGGACATCGGCTGGGCTTGTATTCGGCGCTGGCCGTCGGCCCGGCGACACCCGAGCAACTCGCGGAGCGAACGGGCACGAACCCGCGGTACGTGATCGAATGGTTGGCCGGCCAAGCGGCTGGAGACTACGTCAGCTACGACGCCACAACTGGCACCTTCTCGCTGTCTCCGGAACAGGCTTTCGCACTGGCCGATCCTGACGGCCTCAACGTACCGGCGGCATTCCTGATGGCGACCGGAGCGCTGCGGGCCGAGCCTCGAATCACCGAGGCATTCCGTACCGGTGCCGGCTTCGGCTGGCACGAGCACGATCCGGACGTGTTCACCGGCTGCGAAGCATTCTTCCGGCCCCTATACATCGCGAATCTGGTGTCGAACTGGATCCCCGCACTCGACGATGTGGAGGCCAAACTGGCCGCCGGTGGGCGGGTCGCGGACGTGGGCTGCGGTCATGGCGCTTCGTCCGTCTTGCTGGCCGAGGCCTACCCCCGGACAACCATTGTCGGTTCGGACTACCACCGCGAATCGATCGACGTGTCACGGCGCCGAGCCGACGACGCTGGTGTTGCGGGCCAGATCTCGTTCGAAGTCAGCACCGCGCAGACCTTCACCGGATCCGGTTACGACCTGGTGGCCACGTTCGACTGCCTGCACGACATGGGCGACCCGCTCGGAGCGGCTCGGCACATCCGTGATGCGCTCGCCGCCGACGGAACCTGGCTCATCGTCGAGCCTTACGCCGGCGACGCCGTGTTAGACAACCTCAATCCGATCGGCCGCATGTGCTACTCCTTCTCGAGCTTCCTTTGCGTACCGAACGGACTGTCCCAAGCCGGCGGTTACTCGCTCGGAGCTCAAGCCGGTGAACACCGCATCCGGCAAGTCGTCACCAAAGCCGGGTTCACCCGCTTTCGCCGGGCCACCGAAACGCCGTTCAATCTCGTCTACGAGGCCAGGCGTTAGCGAGGTCCGTAACCCGAAGAGCCTGCGCCCGGGAGGGGGCGCAGGCTCTTTGCTGGGTTGCAGTAGTGGGTCAGTTCAGCGGCGCGGGCGCCAGACCATAAGCGCTGTGGACGGGCCGCGAGCGGTATCCAGCTCGGAATAAAGCTGCTCGAGCTGCGCCATCAATTCGGCTACCCGCAACTGCAGGGCGTCGACATGGGACTCGAGCTCGATGATGCGTTTGATTCCCGCAAGATTCACGCCCTCGTCCTGCGACAGTCGCTGCACCTCACGCAGCAAGGCCACATCCCGCGCCGAATAACGCCGCCCGCCGCCGACCGTCCGGCCCGGGGTCACCAGGCCGAGCCGGTCGTACTGCCGGAGCGTCTGGGCATGCATGCCCGCCAACGAGGCAGCGACCGAGATCACGAAGACCGGCGCGTCCTCGGATACCTCCTTCGGAACCGACCGGCGATTAGCCACGTCGGCCTCCCGATGTCGCTTGGGCACCACGCGCGAGCGCGGCCGTGATCTGCGGACGCGGATCGTCGCTCTGGGCCGCGGCGTACTTCTGCAGCGCATCCTTGGCGTCACCGCTCATGTTCTGTGGCACAGCGACCTCGACGGTGACGAGCAGGTCGCCCGCGCCGCCGCCCCGCTTGGGCGCGCCCTTGCCCCGTGCCCGCAGCGTGCGGCCAGATGGCGTGCCGGGCGGTACGCGCAGTCCGACCGATCCGTCCAAGGTCGGCACCCGCAGGGTGGTGCCCAGCGCCGCTTCAGCGAACGTGATCGGCGCGGTCAACGTCAGATCGTCGCCACTGCGACCGAACAGATCGTCGGGCGTGACATGCACGGTGACGTAAAGGTCGCCGGCCGGTCCGCCGCGCGCACCTGGAGCGCCCTTGCCCGGGATCCGCAGCCGCGCCCCATCTCGCACGCCTTGCGGCACCCGCACCGTGATAGTCCGGGTCTGGGTGGTCACGCCGGAGCCCAGGCAGGTCGGGCACGGCTCGTCGATCACCTGGCCGGTGCCCTGACAGACCCGGCAGGGCTCGCTGAACCCGAACGCACCCTGGTTATGGCTGACGAACCCCGAACCGCCGCAGTTGGTGCAGACGTGCGGCGCGGTTCCCGGCTTCGCGCCGATTCCGCCGCACGTGGGACAGGTACCGGGGCCGGAAAGCTGTAACGGCAGGGTCGCGCCGTGCACCGCCTCGTCGAAGCCGAGGCTGATCGATGCGTCGAGGTCCTGGCCTCGAGTCGGCCCGGTCGATCCTGCGGTCCGAGTGCGGGTGCGCCCGCGCGAGTTGCCGAACAGGCCGCCGAACAAGTCGCCCAGGCCACCGCCGCCGGTAGTCGTTGCGGTGCTGTCGCCGAACAGGTCGGACATGTCGAAGGTCACGCCGCCGGGACCGGTGCTGCCCGCGTTCGGAAAACCGCCGCGGAACGCGCCGCCGGCGAACACTGACCGCGCTTCGTCGTACTCCTTGCGCTTCGCCTCGTCGGAGAGGACGTCGTATGCCTCCGAGACCTCCTTGAACCGAGCCTCGGCGTCGGCGTTGCCCGGGTTCTTGTCCGGATGCAACTCACGAGCCAGCTTGCGGTAGCTCTTCTTGATGTCCGCCGCGCTGGCGTCCTTGGTGACGCCCAGCGCCTTGTAGTAGTCCTTCTCGAGCCAGTCTTTCGTGCTCACTGGTGCGTCACCTCGCTTTCCTTCTCATAGTGCCGTCGGTAATTGAGACGACGCCCGTTTCACCCGTCGGAGGCAGAGTCGGGGGCCGGGTCGACCGGAGCCGCATTCGGCTCAGCCCGCTCGTCCGCGGCGGGCCCGGGGGCAACGGGATCCGTCACCCCGACCATCGCGGGACGTAGCAGTCGATCGTGGTGCTCGTAGCCGCGGCGCATCACCGTGGTGGTCGTCGGTACCTGGACCGCAGTGCTTTCCCCGTGCATAACGGCCTCGTGCCGAGCCGGGTCGAATCGATCGCCGACCTCGCCGAAAGCGACCAAGCCGTGCTTCGCGAGAACCGTGTCGAGCTGGTCGGCGACCGCCTTGAAAGCGCCGGTCAGATCGCCGTGCGCCCGAGCCCGATCGATATCGTCCAGCACCGGCAGCAAATCGGCGATTACCCGACCGGCGGCGAGCTCGCCAACCACGACACGATCGCGGTCGACCCGCTTGCGGTAGTTGGCGAACTCGGCCTGCAGGCGTTGTAGGTCCGCGGTGCGCTCCGCGAGCTCGGCCTCGCTTGATCGGCCGACGCCGGGCAGCGGTGGGGCCACAGACGTGGCCCGATCCGCTGCTGGGTCAGGATCCGGATGACGGACCTCACCGGTGATCGGGTCGATCCGCCGCCTGTCGTGGATCACCACCCGATCCGGCTCGTCCGGGCCGGAACGATCGGTCACTTCTGGTCACCCTCGGTGCCCTCGTCCACGACCTCAGCATCGACGACGGTGTCGTCGCCGGCCTGGCTCGATCCGGCGCCCTGAGACGGACCGCCGGTTGCGCCATCGCCGGCCGCGGCGCTCGCGGCCTGCGCCGACTCGTACATCGCGCCGCCGACCTCCTGTGACACCCGAGCGACCTTGTCCTGCGCTGCCCGGATCGCGGTGAAGTCGGCGCCGTTGAGCGCGGTCTTCAGCTCCGCCAACGCGCCCTCGAGTTCCGACTTCTTGTCGGCCGGCATCTTGTCGCCGTTGTCGGCAAGGAACTTCTCGGTCGAGTACTGCAGCGTCTCCGCGGTGTTGCGCGTCTCCGCCTCGTCACGGCGCCGGCGGTCCTCCTCGGCGTGCGACTCGGCGTCCCGCATCATCCGATCGATCTCGTCCTTGGACAGGCCCGAGCCGCCGGTGATCGTCATGCCCTGTTCCTTGTTGGTGGCCAGATCCTTGGCCGAAACATGCACGATGCCGTTGGCGTCGATGTCGAAGGTGACCTCGATCTGCGGCACGCCGCGCGGCGCCGGAGGCAACCCGGTCAGCTCGAACATGCCGAGCTTCTTGTTGTAGGCCGCGATGTCACGCTCGCCCTGGTACACCTGAATCTGCACGCTCGGCTGGTTGTCGTCCGCCGTCGTGAAGATCTCCGACCGCTTGGTCGGGATCGTCGTGTTCCGCTCGATGAGCCGGGTCATGATGCCACCCTTGGTCTCGATACCGAGCGACAGCGGAGTGACGTCCAGCAGGAGGACGTCCTTGACCTCGCCCTTTAGCACGCCGGCCTGCAGGCTGGCGCCGACGGCGACGACCTCGTCCGGGTTGACGCCCTTGTTGGGCTCCTTGCCGCCTGTCAGTTCCTTGACCAGGTCAGCGACGGCGGGCATGCGGGTCGCTCCACCGACCAGCACGACGTGGTCGATCTGCCCGACGCTGATGCCGGCGTCCTTGATGACGTTCTGGAACGGCGCGCGGGTGCGGTCGAGCAAGTCCTGCGTGATCTTCTGGAACTCCGCCCGGGAGAGGGACTCGTCCATGAACAGCGGGTTCTTCTCTGTGTCCTGCGTGATGTAGGGCAGGTTGATCGAGGTCTGGTTGGACGAGGACAGCTCGATCTTCGCCTTCTCCGCCGCTTCGCGCAGCCGCTGCATGGCCATCTTGTCGCGGGCCAGGTCGATGCCGTGGCCGGCGCGGAACTTGTCCACGAGCCAGTCGATGATCCGCTGGTCCCAGTCGTCGCCACCGAGGTGATTGTCACCGCTGGTGGCCTTGACCTCGATCACGCCCTCGCCGATCTCCAGCAACGACACGTCGAACGTGCCACCGCCGAGGTCGAAGACCAAGATCGTCTGCTCCTTCTCGCCCTTGTCCAGTCCGTAGGCGAGGGCGGCGGCAGTCGGCTCGTTGATGATGCGGAGCACGTTGAGCCCCGCGATCTGTCCGGCCTCCTTGGTGGCCTGGCGCTGCGAATCGTTGAAGTACGCCGGGACGGTGATGACGGCCTCGGTGATGGTCTCGCCCAGGTAGGACTCAGCGTCCCGCTTGAGCTTCTGCAGAACGCGCGCGCTGATCTCCTGCGCGGTGTAGTTCTTGCCGTCGATGGTCACCTTCCAGCTCGCGTCGCCCATGTGGCGCTTGACGGAGCGGATAGTCCGATCGACGTTCGTGACGGCCTGGCGCTTTGCTACCTCGCCGACCAGCACCTCGCCGTTCTTGGCAAACGCGACCACGCTGGGCGTGGTGCGTGAGCCCTCCGCATTGGCGATGACCTCCGGCTCGCCGCCGGTCAGCACCGCGACTACGGAGTTGGTGGTACCCAGGTCGATGCCGACCGCTCGGGTCATAGATGTCTCCTCGATAATTGATTGCCTGATGTTCTCGTCAATCGTGCCCAGTGTCCTGGGCCACTGTCAAAAGAACTGAGTCTGGTGCGCTCAACTTCCCGACATGGCTGTGACGCCCGTCACAGTAGGTTGTTCCGGCCGGCCGTCGGGTGGCCGACTGCGGTGCTGGCAGTCCTGCTCGTGGCTGCCTGCGGGTCCGGCAAGCCGTCTCTGGAGATCACGCATGCACCCTCCTCGGTGACCGTCACGACGACAACGATCGGCGCCCTCGGACAGATCCTCACCAGCGGCGGGCACCCGCTGTACGTGTTTCCTCCCGATCACCGGGCGGCCGTGCTCTGCGACGGCGCCTGCCAGGGCACCTGGCCGCCCCTGACCGTCACCAGCGGCGGCAGAGTCGCTGCGGGATCCGGGGCTGATTCAGCGAAGCTCGGGACGATCGCCCGCCCCGGCGCATCGGATCGCGTCGTGACCTACGATGGCTGGCCGCTGTACCGCTATGCCGGTGACGTCGATCCCGGAACCGCGAATGGCCAGGGCCTCACCCTTAACGGCGGCCCGTGGTACGTCATGCGACCGTCCGGCCAGCCGGTCGTGTTGAACGAGCAGGGGCAGCCGTGACCGAGGGCCGCGGCGAAAACCCTCCGGCCGGCGAGCCGGACCAGCTAGGTACGCGAGTCAGCCGCCGGACCCTGATCACGGCCGGTGCGGTGGGCGCAGGGGCGGCCCTGGGGGCGGGCGCTGCCGTCGGGATCAACGCGCTGACGTCATCACCGACGCCAGCAGCGAGGATCCCACCGTCCGAGGACCTCATGGTCGACCACGGGATCCTCAAGCGGATCCTGCTCGCCTACCGGGAGGTCAGCCGCCAGGTCACGGCCGGCGATCCAGTGCCGGTCGCGCCCACCGCGGCCGCGGCCACACTCATTCAGACCTACATCGAGAGTTACCACGAGGCGCTCGAAGAGGCCTATGTCTTTCCACGACTCGAGCAGGCCGGCCGGCTGACCGGTCTCGTGCGAACGTTGCTGATCCAGCATGACCGGGGGCGTCACTTGACCGCAGGCATCACGGAGCTCACGGCCGACGGCGTCCGCACCCAGGTGGCCCGCGTTGCCCTGACCCGCCGACTGGACGCGTTTGTGCGGATGTACGAGCCGCACGAGGCGTGGGAAGACACCGTGGTATTCCCGGCCTTTCGCGAGGTCACTCCGGATCGGGTATTCGCGGAGCTTGGTGAGCGGTTCGCCGACGAGCAGCGGACGTTGTTCGGCACCGCGGCCGCTGGTCACATTCTCGAGCAAGTCGCCGCCATCGAAGCGGCCCTCGGGATCGGTGACCTCAATGCGTTCACGCCGTCCGCGCTCTGACCAGGTAAACGCTGCCTGCGGCCGGTTCGACCAGGCTCCGCGCGCGGAGCAGACTGGTCGGACACGGAGAGGAGACTGGACGCCGTGCCGGACCGTTCCGCCGCCTCATCCGACGCGACTGCGCGCCGAGTCTCGGACCTCGTGTGGATCGCCTGGCTGGTGGCCGCGGGAATCCTCGTCGTGCTGACGGTCAACGTCGTCCGTCACCTGGCCGCCGGCGGTGCCCACGAGCATCCGTCCGCCGCCTTGTTCCGCGCCGGCGAAGCGCGCACGCTGCGGCCCCTCCTCAGCAGTGCGGTGCTCACCGAGTGGCAGGTAAATGCAGTTGCGCTAGCGCTGCTGGTGCTGGGCCTCGCGTGGTACGTCACCGGAACGGCCCTCGTGCGCCGCCGCACCGGCGAGGTGTGGCCGTGGTGGCGCACGGCGTGTTTCGTGGCCGGCCTCGCGGTGTGTGCGTACGCGACGTGCGGCGCCATCGCCGTCTACGACCAGGTTCTGTTCAGTGCCCACATGATCGGCCACCTGGCCCTGGTCATGGTCGCCCCCGCATTGCTTGTCGTCGGCGGTCCGCTTCGGCTGGCCGTCACGGCAAGCCGGCCGGCTACCGCCAGCCGCATCCAACGGGTGACCAACAGCTCGGTCGTCGCCCTCCTCACGTCACCACCGGTCGCGCTCGCCTGCTACGCAGTCGTGATCGTGGGCAGCCACCTGACCGGCCTCACGGACACCATCATGGAGCAGACCGGGGCGAGTCAGATCGAACACGTCGTCTACCTCGTCGTCGGCTACCAGTTCTTCGTGCTGGTTATCGGCGACGAGCCGATCAAGTGGCGGCTGTCCACGCCCGTACGTTGGGTTTTGCTCGCCGTCGCCATGGCGGTCGACACCTTCACCGGCATCACCCTGATGCTCGCCACCGAACCGATCGCGATGGGGACGGCACCCGGCCTCCGGGTCGATCCGCTCAACGACACCCAAACCGGCGGCGCGATCATGTGGTTCTGGGGCGACGCGATCATGGCTCTGATCATGGTGGCCCTGGTCATTAGCTGGCTGCGCACGTCCGGCCAGTCGGCTCGCGACCGCGACAGCTGGTTGGAGCAGGCTCGGGACGCGACGCTGCGCGATCGAACCGGCGACGGCTCCGGCGGCCATATCGATGAGGACCAAGCCCGCCTCACCGCCTACAACGAATGGCTCGCCGGCCTCGCTCGCCACGATCAGCGCCGGTGACTGACTAATCGGACCTTGCCGGGTCAGCCGGCCGGCGCAGCACCCGTACGGCGATAGACCCGGCACTCCCAGGGCCCCAGCTTCAGGTCGGCCCCAGCGTCGACCGGATAGTTAGCGAGCACGAGTTCGCTCGCGGCCCAGGCGCCGCGCTCGGGCACATCAGCGGCCACGGTCGTGTCGGAGAAATTGGCTACGACGAGCAGCGTCACTCCGTCCAGGGCCCGGGTGTAGGCATAGACGAGTTCGTCGTCGGGCAGCAGCATGCTGAAGTCGCCATTAGCTACCACCGGATCGGCGTGCCGCAAGGCGATGACCCGCCGGAAGTAGTGGAAGATCGAGTTCGGATCGTCGACCGCATCGGCCACGTTGATCTGCCGATAGTTCGGATTGACCGGCAGCCAGGGCGTCCCGGTCGTGAATCCGGCGTTCGGCGAATCGTCCCATTGCATCGGCGTTCGGGCGTTGTCGCGGCTCATGAGCCGCATGGCCTCGAGCACCGTTTCCGGATCTTCTCCGGCCGCCACGGCCGCGGTGTAGTGATTACGAGATTCGATATCGTCGAAATCGTCGATGCTCGCGAACGGCGCGTTGGTCATGCCGATCTCGTCGCCTTGATAGACGTACGGCGTGCCGCGATGCAGATGCAACACGGTCGCAAGCAGCTTGGCCGATAGCACGCGGTAGTTGCGATCATCTCCGAACCGAGAGACGCTCCGCGGCTGATCGTGGTTGTTCCAATAGAGGCTGTTCCAACCCACCTCGGCCAGACCGGCCTGCCACCGGCCGAGCGTTGCTTTCAGGTCGCGCAGCCGCAGTGGTTGCACATCCCATTTGGACGCACCCCGGTCGAGCCATACGTGCTCGAACTGGAAGACCATGTCGAGCTCCGCCCGTCCCGGATCGGTGAATAGCCGCGCTTGCTCGACCGTAACGAGCGGCATTTCGCCGACGGTCAGGAATTGACCGTCTCGGTCGGCGAAAACCTCGCGACGCATCTCCTGCAGATACTCGTGCAGGCGCGGACCGCCGACGAAGAACGGGGTTCCGTCGCCCCAGAGACCGGACCGGACCAGGCCGTCGGGGAGCGCCGGATCCTTGGAAATCATGTTGATGACATCCATGCGGAATCCGTCGATCCCGCGATCGAGCCACCATCGCATCATCGCGTAAACGGCCTGCCGTAGCTCGGAATTCTCCCAATTGAGGTCTGGCTGCCTCCTCGAAAAAATGTGCAGGTAATACTCGCGCGACTCCTCGTCGAACTCCCAGGCCGAACCGGAGAAGAAGGACTGCCAATTGGTCGGCTCGGCCCCCAGGTCACCGGCGCGCATCCCTTCGCGCGGCCCCCGCCACCAGTACCAGTTCCGCTTGGGATTGTCAGTGCTGGATCGCGACTCGATGAACCACGGGTGCTCGTCGGAGGTGTGATTCACCACCAGATCCATGACGAGCTTGATTCCCCGGTCGTGCAGCGCCGCGAGCAACTCATCGAAGTCAGCCAACGTGCCGAAGACCGGATCGATCTCCTGGTAGTTGCTGATGTCATAGCCGTTGTCGTCCTGCGGAGACGGATATACCGGCGAGAGCCAGACGACATCGACGCCAAGCTCAGCGAGATAGTCGACCTTCGAGGTGATCCCCGTGAGATCCCCGATGCCATCGCCGTTCGAGTCGGCAAAGCTGCGCGGATAGATCTGGTAGACGACCGCTGACCGCCACCACGGCTGGCCGGTCGCCGGGGTGGCGCGGGCGGCACTACTGCCGAGTGGCGAGGTCGTCGTCATGGCCCTCATCACAGCGCATCCTTGCTCTGCAGCCAACGGAAAGCGAGCCAGCCCGCCGGAACCGGCAGCCAGAACGTACCCAGCCGGAACAGCAGGACGGCGCTGACGGCGGACGCCGTCGGCATGCCGGCCGCCGTCAGACCGGTCGAGAGGGCCAGCTCCACTGCGCCCAGTCCGCCGGGAGTCGGAGCGATCGATCCGATCGCACTGCCACCCAGGTATACGAGCGCAACGGCGAGGATGTCGATCGTGCCGCCGAATGCGCGAGTAGCACACCACAGCGCGCCGGTGTTCGCCGCGTTCAACAGCAGGATGCCAGTCAATCCTTCGGCGAGCTTGCGCGGGTTGGTCACGAGGTCGAGCAGCCGCGGAATTGCCTCCCGCACCGGAGGAAGCACCTGGGCCACCACCCATCGGCGAGTTATCGGAATGGCCAGCAGAATGAGAAACACGAAGGCGATCGCACCCAACGCGATGAGCAGCCAGCCCGGTACCGCGACGCTGTGTTGCGCACTCGCACCGGTCAACGCGGCGACGAGCAGGAGCAAGCCGATGTGGGACACCGCATTGACCGCCTGACTTGCCCCGACACTAGTCGCGGCAGCCGGCGTGGACAGGCCCGACTTCTGCAAGTAGCGGACATTGACCGCCAGACCTCCGACGGCCGGAGGCGTGACGAAGCCGGCGAACGCGGCGGCTACCTGCGCAAGCACCGTCCGCGGGAAAGACAACCGCTCCTGGACATACCCGATCAACGCGAGGGCGGCCGCGAAGTAGGTCAGCACCGAGAACAGCAAGACGAGCGGCACCCATTCCCAATGGGCTTCGCGGAACACCGTGACCAGGTCGACCGAGCCGAGCTGGCCGATCAGCAGATAGCCGGCGATGATCAACGCGACGATGGTGACGACCGTGCGCGGCCGTACCCGCTCCAGGCTGGTGAGATCCTCAGGCGCGTGCTGGGTCTGCTCCAGCAGCTGCTCCCGAAGCTGCACGAGCATGCCCCGGTGCTGCTTCAGCACGTGCCGGGTGTAGCGGGGCAAGGCCACGGGCTGCAGCACCGCGCGGATCGCTCCTGCCGACTCATCGCCGAGCACGGTACGGGCGACGGCAACGGCGCGTTCGGGTCCGACGACGGCTGCCGTCGAGACCAGAACCTGAGCTCGATCGAGATTGATCCGTAGGCTCGTGGCGAAGGCAGTGCCCTCGTCCGGAATCGGCAGCACGATCCGACCCGATGCATCCACGATCACGGCGTTCGCGCTGAGTCCTCGGTGGGTGACTCGGCGGTCGTGCAGCTTGCCGACCTCCCGCCACAGCTGGGTCAGCAGCGCGTCGGTGACGCCATCGCCGACCTCTGCGAGCGGCGTGCCGTCGACCCGGTCGTAGGCCAGCACGATTGCGTCCGGCCCGCAGGGCACACCCGCCAGAAGCCGCGGCATCCGAACACCGGCATCCTGCCCGGCCAGAGCGAGCAACGAACGACGCTCCGCGGCGCTTTCCAGGGAGATACCCGGCCCGCGAGTGACTTCGCGCTGGAGCCGGACGAAGTTGTAAATCCGCGCGAACGCGCCGACCGCGAGTTGGTCACGGTCGAAGACGTGGACCACGAGCTGGCTGCCGGAACGAGTGGTTGCGTTGTACGCGCGATAGTCCTCGTCGTCCCGCTCCTCGCGTTCCAACCGGCGCAGGTGGATTCCTCTTGCCCGCAGGGCATCGGCGATGCGTCGCCCATCCGGGCGCAGGTTTGTCGAGCCTCCGATGTAGCGGACAGCTACGCCGACGATGCTGCCGATTACCAGGCTGCAGACGAGCGACAGCAAAGTGGCCTGAGCCACGATGAACGAGGCAACGAAGTACAACGCGATGGCCACGATGAGCAGCTGGCGCCACGGTTGCTCGGCGGAAATGCCGATGACCCCCGTCACGGTGATCAGCGCGACGATGCCCGTGAGAAAGGCGTCGAGCGGCATCGTTCTGGTTCCGTCGTGCAGCAGCGTCAGTGCCTGGTACAGGTCGCTGGACGGTGCGGACCGCAGCGCCCAGTTGATGCCCTCGGCGATCAGGACCGCGCCGACGCCGGTCAGCAGCGCCTCAACGACCCGTCGATACTGGCCGCGGATGATCAAGAAGATTACGTAACTCATTGGGACGAGCACGACACCGAGACCGCCGACGATCTGGATCACGTTCTTGAGCAGTGTGGGCAAATCGCCCAAGGCGTGGCCGAGGTCGCTACTGGTGCCCTGACTGGTGTTCTTTGCGACAGTGCCCAACCCGGCCAGCACGACCAGCAGCACGACGAGGCCGACCAGCCGCACCCCGTCGACCGAGCGACGAATGCGCGAAGGCTTCTTGTCGACGACGACGATCGGCTGCTGATCAACGGCCGTCACGGCCTGATGGTATTGGATCAACCTCATTAGAGCGCGTGCCGACGGGGCACCGTCGCCGACCCGCAATCCAGGCAAGCAGTTGCTAGTGACGGCGGCCGGCAAGCCCGGAGAACCAGCCGACGCCGAGCGCGAGGAGATGTCCTGTCTCGACGACGTCGCGACTCACGACCACATCGGCGACGGCTGCTGTCGCGGCGGTTGTGATCACGATCCAGCGGGTTGGGTCCCGGAGCGTTGCGGCAACAGCCCCCACGGCGGCCGCCGCGATGTACGAGGCGCCGGTGTCGGAACGGGATCGTTCGGACTCCGGCAACCAGCCCCGGCGAATGCCCCACCACACCCCCGCCTGGGTCACCAAAGTGGGCAGGACATGCCCAGCGACGCCGATTCCGGCGGTTCGAGCGGCTCCGACGCGATGCTCGAGCGCCCCGACGGTGAGCCCAGCGGCCGCGGTGGGGAGGACCCATAAATCGTCCTGGAGCACGAAAGCACTTCCCGCCAACGCCCGCACCGGGGCTGCTCGCAGGTTGTCCAGATTGGTGCTCACATCCCGTTCCAGCTGGCCGCCGGTGAATCGGGGACGTCGTTTCAGCGCGGTCGTGAGGAGCAACGCCGTGACGAGCCCGGCGCTGAGCGGGAACCGGCGTACGACGTTCATCGATCACTCCACACTGCACCGATCGAGGCGCGCAGGAGCTGCCCGACATCGCCTAACCGGTGGTGGCCGCCACTGACCACGACCCGCCCGTCAACGAGCACGGTGTCGATGTCAGCCGCGGACGCAGCAAGCACAGCCTGGGCCGGATCGGCACCGGCGGTGCGTGGCGAGTCGAGCCGCAGTGCGACCAGATCGGCTCGACGTCCCGGCGCGAGCTCCCCGGCGTCGGGCCAGCCGATGCTCTGTTGCCCATCGACCGTGAGCGCGGACACAAGGTCGGCCGGGCTAAAGCGGCCGCGCTGCTGGCTCGCCAGCCGTTCGTCCATCTCGAGCGCCCGTGCCTCCTCGAGCATGTCGATCAGCACGTGCTGATCGCTGCCGAGTACAACCGGGCACCCCGCGTCGCGCAAGGCCCGGGCCGGCCCGATGCCGTCGGCAAGATCGCGTTCGGTCGTCGGGCACATGCTCACGGCAGTGCGCGTCGCGCCCAGCCGAGCAATGTCATCGCGCGTGAGATGGGTCGCGTGGACCACCGTCGTGGCCGGAGCCAGCGCACCGCACTCGTCGAGAACTTGCGTGGGGGTTCGGCCGTAGGCGGCCAGGCTTTGCTTGTTCTCACTTGGCTGCTCGGACAGGTGGCTGTGCAGCGGCCGGCCCCGGGCAGCGGCGACGACGGTCGGCAGCTGCTCGCGCGGCACGGCGCGCACCGAGTGGACCGCTGCTCCGACTCGGAAGCTCTCGCCGTCCCGGAGCAGCCTCACTCGGTCGGCCCACGCGGTCGCGGTGCCGTCCGTGAAGCGCAGCTGCAACGGCTCCAGCGGTAGCGGGCCGGCGGCCGACAGGCCGCCGGCGAGGTAACACGTGTCGAGGAGGGTGAGCCGGATGCCGGCGTCGGCCGCGGCCGCGGCGAGCGCCGATCCCATCGCATTGGGATCGGCGTACGGACGCCCGCCCGGCGCGTGGTGCAGGTAATGGAACTCGCCCACGCTGGTCACGCCGGCGAGCGCCATCTCCGCATACGTCGCCCGCGCCAGAGCGAAGTAGTTGTCGGGGTCGAGCCGACTGGCCAGGTCATACATCTGTCCCCGCCACGTCCAGAACGTGCCCGGTGCGCCCTCGGGATTCTCATGGGTCCGGCCCCGCAACGCGCGGTGGAAGGCGTGGCTGTGGGTGTTCGCGAATCCCGGCATGACCAGTCCGGGCAGTCGGACGTCCTCCGGGTGGCCCGCTCCCCGTTCAACGGCCGCGATGCGGCCGTCGGCCACCTCAATACGCACGTCGGCTGCGACACCGCCCGGCAGGTATGCGTGATTCGCGGAATACCAGGTCATGCAGCGAGCCTCGCCAGAACGGCGCCCAGCGCCTCGATTCCAGCGAGGCAATCCGTGCGCTCCGCGTACTCGGCCGGCGAGTGTGACACGCCGGTCGGGTTGCGCACGAAGATCATCGCGGTCGGCACGCCAGCGGCGGCGAGAATTCCGGCATCGTGGCCGGCGCCCGTCGACAGCGTCGGAACGTCCCCGAGCACATCGCGCAGCTGCGCGAGCAACGCGGCGTCGAACGTCGTCCGGCCGGTCCAGGACTCCTCGTAGAGGCGCCCGCCCTCGGCCACCGTGAGCGCGGTGAGCTCGTCGACCACCATCCGCACGGCATGCTCATCCGGAGCGCGGGCATCGAGCCACGCGGTGACCAGCGCGGGGATGGCGTTCACGCCGTTGGGCTGGACCTGGACCTTCCCGCACGTCGCGACGGCGGAATACTGCGCCGCCGAGGTTCGGGCCGCGAGCACGAGCCGGGCATAACCGAGCATGGCGTCGTGCCGGTCGTCCAGTGCCGTCGTGCCGGCATGGTTGGCCTCGCCAGGCAACTCGACCCGCCAGCGTCCGTGCGGCCAGATCCCGGCACCTAGGGCGATCGGTTCGTCGCGGGCGGCGTCCGCCAGGCCGCGGCCCTGCTCCACGTGCAGCTCCACGAAGATGCCGACTCGACGCAGCGTCTCCGGGTCCGCGCTGACCTCCGCGGGTTCGCGGCCGGCCGCCAGCAACGCGTCAGCCATCGTGTCACCTGACGCGTCGCGGAGCCCTAGCGCGCGATCAGGTGCCAAGGCTCCGGTGAGCAGCCGGGAGCCGCCACATGCGACTCCGAACCGGGCGCCTTCCTCGTCAGCGAAACTGGCGACGCCGATCGGTCTCGACGGCGTGAAGCCGCGCGAGCGGAGCAGGTCGACGGCAAGCAACGCGGACACCACGCCGAGCGGGCCGTCGAACGCCCCGCCATCGGGTACCGAATCGAGATGGCTGCCGGTGGCTACGCCGGGACGACCAGACGCGGCCGCGGCGTCCGGGTCGCCCCACCAGGCCCACTGGTTACCGGCTCGATCGGTCGTGACATCCAACCCACGAGCCGCGGCCGCGGCCGCGAACCACTCGCGCAGCTCCAGGTCAACGGGCGTCCAGGCAAAGCGGCGGTAACCTCCGGACGCAGCCAGGCCGACGGGGGCCAGTTCGGCCCATACCGCGTCGAAGCTCACCGATTCAGCCTGCCATCTCCGGGGTAGCCCGTGCCTTGTGACTCACGCCGAGCCTCCTACGGAGCCAAGAGCGCCGGTGTCCTCTCAGACGGCCATCGAAAGATGATCTTGGACTTGCTGTCGCTGGATGAGGATAAAGTCCAAGATCATCTCGCGGGTTCTTCTAACCCAGGCCGTTTTGCGAGAGCCAGGCCTTCGCTACCGCCTCGGGATCCTGTTTGTCGTTCTGCACCTTGGCGACCAGGCCAGCCAGCGTGTCCGTGTCCAGCTTGGCCGACACCGCGTTAGCCGCGTCCGCGATGGTCTGGGTGATCTTGGCCTTGGTTGCGAGAGGCACGATGTTCTGCGCGGCGAACTGGTTGCGGCTGTCCGTAAGCGCGACGAAGTTGTTGCCCTTGATCGCCGGGTCAGTGGAGAACAGATCGGCGGCGTCGACTTGCCCGTTCTTAAGCGAGCTCACG
The DNA here is from genome assembly GCA_963809815.1 of uncultured Actinomycetota bacterium. Classification (GTDB taxonomy): domain Bacteria; phylum Actinomycetota; class Actinomycetes; order Mycobacteriales; family Jatrophihabitantaceae; genus CAVVJA01. The sequence goes on along the minus strand of CAWELM010000022.1, from coordinate 72,470 downwards.
GTGACGGGGCCGCCGACGTCAAGCGGCTTGAACGCCTTGAACGTGATGCCGTAGATGCTCTTCAGTGCGGGGACACCGTCGGGCCGAGTCTCGAACTGCTTGGGCGCACCCAGCGTGAGCTGACCCGCCACCGGGCACAGATCGGCGAGCGTGCGCAAGTTGTATTTCTTGGCCGTGTCCTGGGTAACGACGATCGTGTCGTTGTCCTGCGCCTGCGCAAAGTTCAGCACGGCGAGCGTCGTCGGCAGCTTCTGCTGGAGAGCAGCGTAAACGGCGTCAGGTGCCGTGGCCGTGGCGGACTTGTCGAAGTAGGACAGGATCGAGCCGCTGTACTCGGGAACCATGTCGATGGACCCGTCCTGCAGGGCCTTGATGTAGACCGGGCGTTCGCCGATCTGCAGCTTCTTGGAAACCTTGACGCCCTTCGCGCTCAAGGCGCCGGCGTAGATGTCGGCCAGGAGGACGTTCTCCGGGAACGCTGCCGAGCCGATGGTGATTGAACCGGTGCCAGCCGGGTAAGTCGCCGCGTTCGAGGCCGAACCAGTACCCTCCGCCGCCCCACTGGATGCGCTACTTGCTGCGGCTGACGATGGACCCGCACAAGATGATCCGCCTGAGCCTGAGCCACCGCCGGCGCTGGCTGCTGTTCCACCGGAGCTTCCGCTACTGCCACACGCCGTCAGCGCGAGGACGAGCCCGAGCACCGCGGAGAACAGCATGTAGATCCGCTTCATCTGTTCTTCTCCTGTCGATGACTAACTGAGTAATTGCAAGCGCCTGAGAGTGCGCACACTGGATCAGCTCGGCCCGACCGTCACCTCCATCGGACCAGCCGACACGGACGTGGGTGCCGCGGCCTTTGCGGCGCTGGGGAATCGTCCGGACACACCGCGCGGCACAAGAAATCGCTGCGCGATGGCAAATAAGAGATCGGCCACGATGGCCAGCAGCGCGACGAGGATCGCGCCGGCGGCCATCGCCGGATATCCGGCCTGCGGGTCGTTCAACTGGGATAGTCCGTCAACGAGATACCGGCCCAGGCCGCCGAGCGTCACATATGCAGCGACCGTGGCCGTGGCAATTACTTGCAGGGTGGCACTGCGTGTGCCCGATAGCACCAGAGGCAACGCATTCGGTAACTCGACCTTGCGCACGACTTGGGAGCCTGTCATGCCCATACCTTTGGCGGCGTCTCGCACATCGAGGTCGACGTTTTGAACGCCGGAATACGTGCTGGTCAGTATCGGTGGAATCGCGAGCAATACCAGAACGATCTCGGTCGGGAGTAAGTACGGCAGGTCGCCTCTGCTGTGGATCTTCGGTGAGATGAGCACCACCAGATAGATGAGTAGCCCGAACGTCGGGATGGCGCGGAGCGCATTGGCCATACCGGCGACGACGACCACACCACGTCCGGTGTGACCGATAACCAGACCGAGTGGAATAGCGATCACGACGGCGATGGCTACCGCGATGATCGCGTAGTAGACCTGCTGGCCCAACCGGGCGATCACCCCGTCGGCGCCCTGCCAGTTAGCTGGATCGTTAAGCCACTTGAGGACGTTAGCGAAGCTCAGCGACGTGTCCACGACTCGTCACCGGGCCTGGGCGACGCGTTGCCAAGGGGTCAACGCGCGCGCGATGAGAAGGATCACCGCGTCGAAGGCGAACGCGAGCAGGATGACGAGGATCAGACCCAGGAGGATCGGCGCATTGGAAAAGGTCTGGAATCCGGCGGTAAACAGTTGCCCCAACTGCGGAACGCCGATGATCGCGGCCACCGAAACCAAGCTGACATTGGAGACCGCGGCCACCCGCAAGCCCGCCGCTATGACCGGCACGGCGAGCGGTAGCTCGACACCCAGCAGCCGCTGGCGAGGCGTATAGCCCATAGCGGTCGCGGTGTTGCGTGCTTCCTCCGGTACGGCGTGCAGCGCGTCGGCGACAACGCGCACCAGCAGGGCCAGCGTGTAAATGGTTAGCGCGACGGCGACATTCAATGGGTTGAGAATCTTCGTATGAAGTACGCCCGGAAGCAGGATGAACAGGGCCAGCGACGGGATCGTGTACAGCAGGCCGGTGGCCGTCACCGTAGGCGGATAGATCCAGCGGTATCGAGACGCGAGGTAGCCGATCGGTAGCGCGAGCAGGAATCCGACGACGAGCGGGACTCCGGCCAGCCACGCGTTGTTCCACAGCCAATGCAGCACATCGCTTTGGTTGTTTCGGAAGTAGTTCCAGACCTCCACTCAGGCCTCCGAGCCGACCGCGAGCGTAGAGCGGGCAGTCCGCGTGGTCGATGCCTGCTCTTCGATGCGCGCCAGCACCTGCGACGCGGACACCGTGCCGAGGAATCGCTCGTCGGCATCGACGACGACTCCGCGGCCGCTCGGCGAGGAGAGCGCGGCATCCAGCGCTGCCCGCAAGGTGCCGTCGACGGTAGCGAGCGTGCCCCCGAGGTTGAGCAGGTCGGGCGTGACGGGTCCGTGCAAGGACGCCTGCGCAACGCCGGTCAGCGCAAGCCAACCCTGCGGTCGGTTCTCGTCGTCGACCACCAGAACCCAGCCGTCCTCAGCCTGACGAGCTGCCTCGGAGAGGTCCAGGCCAAGCGGGACGGTTGCCTCCTGCCGCAGTGGCAGCGAGCCGGCAGCGGTGAAACCGAGCGCACGATAGCCGCGGTCCCGGCCGACGAATCCGGCCACGAATGTGTCAGCCGGCCGGGATAGCAGCTCGGCTGGGCTCGCGAGTTGCGCGAGCTTGCCCCCGATGCGCATTACCGCCACCCGATCACCGAGCTTGATCGCTTCGTCGATGTCGTGCGTCACAAAGACGATGGTCTTGCCGAGTTCATGCTGCAGCCGGAGGAACTCATCCTGCAGCTGGGCCCGAACGACGGGATCGACTGCGCTGAACGGCTCGTCCATCAACATCACAGGCGGGTCGGCCGCAAGCGCCCGGGCGACGCCGACTCGTTGCTGCTGCCCGCCCGACAGCTGGGCCGGGTAGCGCTTCGCGAACGAGGCCGGGAGACCCACCTGGTCGAGCAATTCCACCGCGCGCTGCCGGGCCGAACGCTTGTCCTGTCCGAGCAGGAACGGCACGGTCGCGATGTTGTCGACGACCGTGCGATGCGGGAAGAGCCCGGCGTGCTGGATGACATACCCGATGCCCCGGCGGAGCTGGGCCGGCGGCACGGTTGCGGTATCCCGATCGTCGAGCCAGATGCGGCCGCTGGTCGGTTCGATCATCCGATTGATCATTCGCAGACTCGTCGTCTTGCCACAACCCGACGGGCCGACAAGAACCGTGATCTGGCCGGACGGAGCCTCCAGATCGAGATGGTCAACCGCCACCGTACCGTCCGGATAGATCTTGCTGACGGCCTCGAATCGGATCATGGCGATCGCCTCATGGTGAGTGACGGCCTTCCGTCGGGGACATCGGCGGGCGGTGACGGTTCACAGCGGGCGCGTTAGTCTTCCAGCACCCCTAACCCTTGCACAGTCATGTGACATTGCGCGTTCTGGCAGCCTCGTCGCATCGTAGGCGGCACCTCAGACAAATTCCACACGTCGCATCGGCACCGACCGGCGCAGCGGAGAATGCGACAGCATAAGCTGCGGCCGTTGGCCCAACACAGCGACATGGCAGGAGGTCCCGTGGCGCTGCGCCTCACACTCGCCCTGTTGATGCTCGCGGTCACGCTCGTGGTGGCTGGGCGCCGGGTGGGTTGGTTGACCCGGCTGGTCCGGTCTGGACAGCCGGCGCCGGGCCGTACCGACAGGATGGGCGAACGACTACGGGCCCAGCTCGTCGAGGTCTTCGGACAGCGTCGGCTGCTTCGCTGGTCGGTGCCGGGTATCGCGCATTTCTTCACGTTCTGGGGTTTCATCGTGCTCGGGATCACGATCGTGGAGGCGTATGGGGCGTTGGTGATCAGCGAGGATTTCGCGTTCCCGTTCTTCGGTCATGCCCGGTGGTTGGGGTTCTTGGAGGATTTCTTCGCGGTCGCGGTGCTGGTGGCAATCATCATCTTCGCGGTGTTGCGGCTGGTGAACGCGCCCGACCGTGAGCATCGGGCCAGCCGGTTCTACGGATCGCACACCGGACCGGCGTGGGTGATCCTGGGCATGATCACGCTGGTGGTCGTGACCTTGTTGTTGTACCGGGGAGCGCAGTACAACACCGGGCATTTCCCGTTCGGCAGCTCGAAGGCGCCGTTCGCGTCGTACGCGGTCGCGCAGCTGCTCGGCGACGGCGCCTACAACCAGGGCGTCGAGACGTTCTTCCTGCTCGCGCAGATGGCGGTGATCTTCGGTTTCGCGATCATCGTCGTGTACTCCAAGCACCTGCACATCGCGATCGCCCCGCTGAACGTCACGACGAAGCGGCTGCCCGATGGGATGGGTCCGCTGCTGCCCGCGGCCGACGAGAAGGGCGCACCGATCGACTTCTCCGATGTGGACAACCTCAGCGAGGACACCACGTTCGGTAGGGGGAAGATCGAGGACTTCACCTGGAAGGGATACCTGGACTTCGCGACCTGCACCGAGTGCGGGCGGTGCCAGTCCCAGTGCCCGGCCTGGAACACCGGAAAGCCGCTGTCCCCCAAGCTGGTGATCATGGACCTGCGCGACCACCTGTTCGCGAAGGCTCCCTACCTCATCGACGGGCAGACGGTGCCGGCCGACGGGCCGGACCTGGCCGCGGCCGCCGCGGAAGCGCCGGCCGATTCGCATCAGGTCCCGGAGGCCGGCTACCCGCGGCTGGAAGGTTCCGGCCCCGGTCAAGCGCTGCGGCCCCTGGTCGGTGACGCCGCATCGTTCGGCGTCATCGACCCCGACGTGCTGTGGTCGTGCACCACCTGCGGGGCGTGCGTGGAGCAGTGCCCGGTCGATATCGAGCACATCGACCACATCGTCGACATGCGCCGCTACCAGGTGCTGGTCGAGTCGGCGTTCCCGTCCGAGGCCGGCGTGATGCTGCGGAACCTGGAAAACAAGGGCAACCCGTGGGGTCTGGCCGATCGCGGTCGCGAGGAATGGACCGACGGACTCGACTTCGAGGTGCCGCGCGCCATCCCCGGCCAGCCGCTGCCCGCCGACATGGACTACCTGTTCTGGGTCGGCTGCGCCGGCGCGTTGGAAGACCGATCCAAGAAGGTCACCCGGGCCGTGGCCGAACTCCTGCACACCGCCAGCGTGAACTTCGCCATCCTCGGCGCGGCCGAAACCTGCACCGGCGACCCAGCCCGGCGGCTCGGCAACGAGTTCCTGTTCCAGATGCTCGGCATGCAGAACGTCGAAACCCTCGACTCGATCACCCGCGCCGCACCGCTGAAGATCGTGGCCACCTGCCCGCACTGTTTCAACACCCTGGCCAACGAATACCCACAACTCGGCGGGCATTTCGACGTGCTCCACCACACCGAACTACTCCGCCGCCTCCTCACCGACGGGCGACTCACCCCGATCACACCCGTCGACGCCACCGTCACCTACCACGACCCGTGCTACCTCGGGCGGCACAACAAGGTCTACGCACCCCCGCGGGAGATCCTCGACGCCGTACCGTCCCTCACCGCCAAGGAAATGCACCGCTGCAAAGACCGCGGCTTCTGCTGCGGCGCCGGCGGCGCTCGATTCTGGATGGAAGAAAAAATCGGGAAACGAGTCAACATCGAACGCACCGAAGAAGCCCTCGGCCTCGACCCCGACCTGATCTCCACCGCCTGCCCGTTCTGCATGGTCATGCTCAACGACGCCGTCACCGCCAAACAAGCCGATGGCACCGCCCGCGACACCGTCCAAGTCCTCGACGTCGCCCAAATCCTCCAACAATCCCTCCAACCAAATCCCACCACCCAACCCAACCCCACCCCCTAACCGCCAGCCTCGACCGAGACCCCGCCACCACCCCAGACCCTCGCCCCACCCCGCCGGCCTGACCCCGACCTACCGCCCCGCACCACCAAAGACCAAGATCATCGTCGAGGGTCAAGCGGGAGAGAGGGCTCAGCCGTGGCGAGCGGGCACGGGACCGACTGGCGCCGCCGAGGTTGATAGGGGACGAGGCTCAGCCGCGGGCGGAGAGACCACGGGCGACTGTCAGCCGCCGACGGTCGCGCGAGAAGGCTCAGCCGCGGCGGAGAGGGCGCCGCCACTGGGCGCCGCCACCGGCAGCCGAAGGCGCGGCGGCCGAACTTCACTCGCCGTAGAGGGTGTTCAAGATATCGCGATAGCGGTCGAGGACGATCTTGCGGCGAACCTTCATGCTCGGCGTGATCAGACCGTCCTCGACGGTCAGCTCATGGTCGAGGATCGCGAATTTCTTAATGGATTCCCAGCGATTGAGCTGGCTGTTCAGCCGATCGACGTAATTCTGCATGGTGGCCCGGAACTTGTCGGATCGCGCGACCTCGGCGAACGGGGCGCCGCCCATGCCGTTCTCGTTGGCCCAGGCGTGGATCGCGTCGGCGTCTAGTGCGATCAGCGCGACGCAATAGCTCCGGCCCTCCCCGTCGATGACCAGCTGGCTGACGTACGGGCAGATGCCTTTGAAGGTGGCGTCGATCGCCGACGGCGCCACGTACTTGCCGTTCGAGGTCTTGAACATGTCTTTCTTGCGGTCGGTGATCCGAAGCGCCCCGTTGGGTGCGACCTCGCCGATGTCGCCGGTGTGCAGCCAGCCGTCCGCGTCGAGAGCCTCAGCAGTGGCCTGGTCCTGGTTGTGGTAACCCGCCATCACACCGGGACCCTTGATGAGCACCTCGCCGTCCTCGGCCATGCGGAACTCGGTGCTTGGAAGCGGGTGACCTACCGTCCCGAAGTGGTATTCAGATGGGCGGTTGACGAATGACGCGGCACTGCTCTCGGTCATCCCGTAGCCCTCGAGGATCAGGACGCCAGCCGCATCGAACCACTCCGCGACGTCGCGGTTGAGGGCGGCGGATCCGGAGATGAAGAACCGCAGCCGCCCGCCGAATCGCTCGCGGATCTTGCGGAAGACCAACCGATCGGCAACCGCGTACTGCGCCATGATCACGGCGGAAGGCCGATCGCCGGCCTGTCGAGCTCGTACGACCTTGATCCCTACGTCGAACGCCCAGTCGAAGATCTTGGCTTTGACGCCGCCCTCTCCGTGCCCTAGCGCCACGATGCGGGCGTGCGCCTTCTCGAAAATGCGCGGCGCGGCGCCCATGAATGTCGGCCGCACGACGGCGAGATTGTCGACTATCTTGTCGACCCGTCCGTCGATTGCGGTGGGAAAGCCGATCTGCAACGGCAAGGTCAGCAGCACCTTGCCGAAAACGTGGGACAGCGGCAGCCACAGGTACTGCAAGTCATCGGCCCGCAGGATGCTCACCGAGTCGACGGAGGCGGCCTCGTAGGTCCAGGCCGAGTGGAGCAACCGCACCCCCTTGGGCTGTCCAGTCGTTCCCGACGTGTAGATGAGGGTGGCCAGGCTGTCCGGTGTGGTCGCTGCGACTCGGTCGTCAACGACGGACGGCTGCGCCGCAATCAGGTCCTCGCCAAGCCGTTCCAGCTCGGCCAGGGTGATCACCCAGTCCCCGTCGGGTGTTCCGTCTGTTGTCACGACCTTCGCCACGTCCGGCAGCTGGCCTCGGTTATCGCGCAGCTTGCGAATCTGCGCGTCATCCTCGGCGAAGACGACTCGGCTGCCGGAGTCCGAGATGATGTACGTGACGTCTTCGGCGGTGGTGGTCGGGTAGACGGTGGTCGTCGCTGCACCGGCGCACATGATGGCCAGGTCGGCAAGTACCCATTCATAGCGGGTGGCCGACGCCACGGCGACCGGCTGCTCCCGTTCGACGCCCAGCGCGATCAAGCCCGCGGATTGGCGGCGCACCCGATCACCCACCTGACTCCAGGTAACGCTCGCCCAGCTGTCACCGGACGCAAACCGAAAGGCCTCGCTGGCCGGCGTGGCGGCCACTCGGTCGAGGAACATCCGGGCGACGGACGGCGCCCGATTCTCGATCACCGACAGATCGACCTTTTCCCGGCTGGCGAGGCTCGTTGTCATGGCGTAAACGCTAGAACACTTAGCTGGCCAACTGGTGGGCAAGTAGGGCCGGAGCCTCCACGAGCGACGGGCCGTACCAGCTCAGATGCCGCCCGCTGACGAGCGCGACCCGCGAGTTCGGGAAGCATTCGGGCCCGTCGGCTGGACCGAATGGATACGGCTCGTCCGGGAGCACCACGAGCGGCGCCGCGGCGATATCGGACAGGGGAACCCGCGGATAGCGCTCCGGGTGGTCGGCATAGCGGTTGCGGACGCCGAACCGGGCGAGTAGGTCCCCGGCGAAAGTGTCGCTCCCCAGCACCATCCATGGCCGACGCCAGATGGGTACGGCCGCCTCCTGCGGCGTGACCCTCGGCACGTCCAGCCATGCGGCCGCCGCGTCGGCCAACCATGCCGGCGTCGCTGATTGGCAGGTAACGGCGAGCATCCGGGTCAACGAGGCCAACGCCTCGGAAAGGCTCCGAACCTGCGTCACCCACACGGCGAGGCCCGCCTCACGCAGCGCCGCCAGATCGGCCTCCCGGTTCTCCTCCTCGTTGGCCAGCACGAGGTCCGGGGCGAGCTCGACAATCCGAGCCAGATCGGGGTTCTTCGTGCCGCCGACGCGAGTCACGTCCAGGTCGGCCGGGTGGGTACACCACCTGGTCGCCCCGACCAGGACATCCGGGCAGCTGGCCGCCACCGATTCGGTGAGCGACGGAACGAGCGACACCACCCGGCGGACGGAGGCAGGCACGTTGACGGGCAACCCGAGGTCGTCACTGGGCACGCTTCATCATGACCTGAGAGTTTCTCGATGCCGTGCTGAAGCGATGTCCGCACCGCGCGTAATCTGGCGACGTGCGACCTCGCGATGTCGTCGACCACACGCTGCAGCGGCGTGCGGTACTCGCCGACCTCGCCAACCGACGGGTCTCCGCCTCCGAAATCTGTGATGCCCACCCCTACCTGCGGCTGGCCGCGCGCCATTACGGCGAGCACACCGCCCAGTCGTGCCCAGTGTGTGGCCGGGCGAGCCTCCGACACGTCCACTACGTGTACGGCGACGCTCTAGGACATGCGTCGGGTCAGGCCAAGTCCATGGGTGAGCTGGCTCACCTGGCTCGCCGGCTCACGGAGTTTGACGTCTACGTCGTCGAGGTATGTCAAGACTGTGGCTGGAACCATCTCCTGCGATCGTTCGTCTTGGGTGAGAACGGGCGGGACGACGAGAGGCTGTCCGCCGCCGACGGGTGATAGACGAGCAGAAGGAGCTGGGCCGGCGTGAGGCGTGGCTCGCCGGACGGCTCAGGGCCGCTTGGATCGGATTGGTCGGACGTCACGACCACCAACCAAAAGCGCCGACCCATCGAGTCTCGGCTGCCGCAGGGATGGCAACGCCGCCGCCAGCGCAAGCGCGCGCGATTGGCGAAGATGTCCCGCTCGAAGCGGGTCTGGCGCCGGATCGGGATCACGCTCACCTGGCTGCTCGGCCTCATCGCCGCGATGATGGCCGTGGCCGTCGTGTTGTTCTACACACTCAGTGACGTTCCGCAGCCGTCGGACCTCTCGGTGCCGCAGGTCGCCGTCGTGGAATATTCGGACGGATCAACCATGGCCCGAATCGGCTCCGTCGACCGGACCATTGTTTCGCTGTCAAAGGTGCCGGAATCCGTGCGCTGGGCCGTGCTGTCCGCGGAAGACCGGAACTTCTACTCCGAGCCCGGTGTCTCGATCACCGGGACCATGCGAGCGGCCCTGCATGACGTGACCGGCGGGAACACCCAGGGCGGGTCCGGGATAACCCAGCAGTACGTCAAGAACGCCTATCTCAATTCAGAGCAGACGCTCAGCCGGAAGCTCAAGGAACTGGCCATCTCGGTGAAGCTGTCCCGCGACTACACCAAGGACCAAATCCTCGAGTGGTATTTGAACACGGTGTACTTCGGCCGCAACGCTTACGGCGTCGAGGCGGCGTCGGAAGCGTACTTCGGGACGTCAGTCGGCCGGCTCGGCCCGGCGCAGGGAGCGCTTCTCGCGGCCCTGCTCCGAGCCCCGAACTACTACGACCCGGCCAACAATCCGTCGGAGTCCAAGGCCCGCTGGTCCTACGTCGTCAAGTCCATGGTCGAGACCAAGCACTTAACCGAGGCCCAGGCCGCGGCGTTGACATTTCCGAAGACCATCGCTCCGGACGCGGCCAAGAAGCTTGGCACGACCGGGCCGACGGCATTGCTCGTACAACAAGTGATCAACGAGCTCGAGGCCAACGGAGTCAGCAAGGACGAGATCGACACTCGCGGTCTGCACATCCGGACGACGATCGACCGCAAGGCGCAGCAGGCCGCCCAAACCGCGGTATCTCAGACGTTCAGCGACCTGGCTCCGGCCCAGAAGAACATGAAGAACGCCCTGGTCGCAGTGAACCCGCGGACCGGCGGGGTGCTCGCCTACTACGGCGGCCCGAACGGCACTGGCTACAACGGCAAGCCTGACTACAACGACTATGCCGGGGTGGGCTGCCGCCCGCCGGGATCGTCGTTCAAGCCGTTCACTCTCGCCACCGTCTTGACCGACAACCTGCAAGGCAAGCAACCGCAGCTGGCGATCAACTCGATCGTCAACGGTAATTTCACCGTCACGATCGACGGCACTGCGATCAGCAACGACCCATCCGACCGGCCTTACAGCGGCCAGGTCACCATTGCGAACGCGATGAAGTACTCGCTCAACACGACGTTCGACCTGTTGGCCAGCCAGGTCGGTCCGAGCAATGTAGCCGCGACCGCACACACAGCTGGTGTGTCGAAGATATGCGGCGGCCACCCGACCCTGCAGAACGCAGACGGAAGCACCAGCTTCGGAATCGGCATCGGCGACTACCCGGTGCGAGTTCTGGACATGGCGGATGGTTTCGGCACGTTCGCGAACGGCGGCACGACGCACGGCCCGTACTTCGTGCAACAGGTCACCGACTCGCGGGGCGCCATCGTGTATCAGCACCGCGACCCGGGCGTCCGATCGCTTGATCCCAAGGTCGCCAACGATGTCGGGGTCACGCTGGCGCCCGTCGCCTCGTGGTCCGGAGTACCGCTGGCCGATGGCCGGCCGTCTGCCGCGAAGACCGGTACCGAAGGCATTCAGAGCGGTCCGGCCAGTGGCCAGAACAGCGACGCCTGGATGGTCGGCTACACCCCGCAGGTGAGTGCCGCCGTGTGGGTCGGAAGCGGCAACAGCACAACCGCGATCACAGACGCTTACGGTCAGCCGGAGTACGGCCGCGACCTGCCCGGTCGCACATGGAAGCTGTTCATGGACACCTATCTCGCCGGGGCCCCACAGCTGTCGATGCCGACAACCCAGCAGATCGTGAATGGGGACAACGTCGAGCCGTCCGCCGCGCCACCACCACCGCCGTCGTCGTCAGCACCGCCCACTACGCCGAGCACCTCGGCGCCGCCCTCCCCATCAGCGTCCCCTTCGAGTTCGGCCACCTCGAAACCGCCGAAAACGTCCCCCGGCAAGCCGTCGACGTCTGCGCCAAGCCGGCCCCGGAGGTCTTTGAGCCCGCCGCCCGGACCGTGAGCTCGGCCTAGCCTCAAGGCGCGTGCGAGGATGCGACGGTGACCGACCGGCCGCCGGACACGGCCCTCGCGGAGCGGCCGACGGTGCCCAGCCGGGACGACCCCATCGTCGCGACTGCCAGCCAAGCGATCGGCGGCGCCTGGGGCCGGTACGCGGGTGCTGGGCAGTGGTGGACGCCACTGCGGGTGTTGCTTGCCTTTACCTGCGTAACGCTCGTGCTGGCCTATCTGCAGAAGGCGCCCTGCGCCAGTGGCAACTGGGTAGGCAACAAGCAGTACACCCACGTTTGCTACTCCGACATCGTGCCCCTGTGGGGCGCAGAGGGGCTGGACGTCGGTGCCGTCCCCTACCGCGACCACGCGGTGGAGTACCCGGTGCTCACCGGCGCGTTCATGTGGTTGACCTCGGGCCTCACCCACCTGCTCGAATCGCCTATTTCGGCCCTCACCGACGCCCAGCTGTTCGCCCTGCTCAGCTGCGTGTTGCTCGCGATCTGCGGGCTGCTGATGGTCGCCGGCACGGTGGGTGCGGCGGGGCGGCGACCCTACGATGCGGCGCTCGTCGCCCTCAGTCCGTTGCTCGTGTTCCACGCGTTCTCGAACTGGGACCTGTTCGCGATGGCGTTCACCAGTTGCGCATTGTGGGCCTGGGCGCGTAATCGGCCCGTCGCGGCCGGCTCGTTGATCGGGCTCGGGACGGCCGCCAAGTTGTATCCCGCGCTGCTACTGATCCCCATCTGGATTTTGGCCGCACGCACGCACCGCTACCGAGAGGCCACCTGGGCCACGGTGGCCACGGTCCTGGTCTGGTGCGCGGTGAACATTCCGGTCGCCGTCGCGTACCCAACCGGATGGTGGGAGTTCTACCGCTTCAGCGCCGACCGGCCCACCGAAGCCAGCACATTCTGGGCGATCGGCCACTACCTGTCCAACGTCGGGTTCTTCGGCCAGGGGTACGCCACCGCGTGGACGCCGCCCGGCATCGCGGTCCTCGCCGCAGTCATCGCCGGGCTCGCGGTCGTGGTGCTGCTCGGCCTCGGCGCGCCGACGCGGCCCCGTATGGCCCAGCTCGCCTTCCTCGTCGTGCTGGCGTTCTTGTTGACGACCAAGGTTTGGAGCCCGCAATACTCGATCTGGCTGGTGCCGTTGGTCGCGCTCGCCCGGCCGCGGTGGGGTCTGAATCTCCTGTGGCAGTTCAGCGAGATCGCCGTGTGGATCACCACGTTGCTCTGGCTGCTCGGGTATTACGACAGTGCCCGTGGACTCGACTACGGCGCGCTGATGATCGTGCTTCTCGCGCGCGACGGCCTGCTGATTGCGATTGCCGTTCTCGTCGTGCGGGAGATGTGGCATCCGGAGCACGACGTTGTGCGCTCGGGCGGCATGGACGACCCCTGCGGCGGCCCGTTCGACGGCGCACCGGATGAGTTCGTCGTTACGCTGCGGGTTCCCCACGCACTACGACTGCCGGCGCCAAGCCGCACGGAAACCGGTCATGAACCGGCGGAGGACCCTCCCGCGCCGTCGGGTTGATCATCAGCTGACTGACACGATCCCCAGCGCGGCCCGTAGGAAGTCGATGTCCGCCCGCTGGCCTTCTCGCGGCGTCTCGACCAACGCGTCGGAGCCAGCCTCTCGCACAATGCTCGCAATCGTCTCGGGCTCGATCATGCCGGCGTCGAAATTGGCGTGCCGATCAGCACCGGAGTCGAAGGCGTCCCGGCTGCTGTTCGCGTGGACCAGATCGATACGGCCGGTGATGGCTCGGACACGGTCAACGATTCCGGCTAGCTCCTCACCGCCGGCATACGCATGGCAGGTGTCGAGGCAGAACCCGGGCCCGAACTCGCCAATCGCATCCCAGAGCCGCGCCAGGCGGTCGAACCGGCGGGTCATCGCGTTGTTGCCGCCCGCGGTGTTCTCGATCAAGATCGGCAGCGGAAACCCTCCGTCGTCGCGCGCCCGGGAGAGAGTCTTACGCCAGTTGTCGTAGCCGATCTCCGGGTCATCCGAGGCGTTGAGATGACCGCCGTGCACGATCAGCCCCTTCGCGCCGATTTGCGCAGCCGCTTCGGCGTGCTGAGCCAACAGCTTGCGGCTCGGGATGCGAATGCGATTGTTCAGGCTGGCCACGTTAAGCACATACGGCGAATGGATGTAGATCATCAGGCCACTGGCTTTCAGTGCTTCGGCCTGCGGATGCTCGGTCGGCTTCTTCCAACCCTGCGGGTCGGCCAGGAAGAACTGGACGACCTGGGCGCCGACGTCTCGCGCGGCCGCTAATGGATCGGTCGAATCGACGTGCGCCCCGACTGCTGGCATGGTGTCGAGCCTACGACCACCCTCGGACGTCTCGGGAGCTGACATCCCGACCTGGAACGTTCGTCGCCATGACGCCCACGCGGTAGCATGGTGACCGTTGCCGCGTCGGAGGAATCGACGCGGCCGCCTCCTGTCGCGGACCGTCCGCGGCCGACCTAGTCCATAGGAGGAGTGGCACTTTCATGCGCCATTACGAAGTCATGGTCATCCTCGATCCGAATCTCGAAGAACGCACCATCGCGCCGTCGCTCGACACGTTCCTGAACGTCGTCAAGAAGGACGGCGGCACGGTCGAGAAGGTCGACATCTGGGGCAAGCGCCGCCTGGCGTACGAGATCGACAAGCATGCCGAGGGCATCTACGCCGTCATCGACGTGCAGGCCGAGCCGGCTTCCGTGCTCGAACTCGACCGCCAGCTCAATCTCAACGAGTCGGTGCTGCGGACCAAGGTCCTGCGGCCGGAAGCGCGGTAGGCAGCAATGGCTGGCGACACTGTCATCACTGTGGTTGGCAACCTGACCGCCGACCCGGAGCTTCGGTTCACGCCCTCGGGCGCCGCCGTCGCATCGTTCACGATCGCATCCACTCCGCGCCAGTTCGACCGCAACACCAATGAGTGGAAAGACGGCGAGGCACTCTTCCTTCGGTGCTCCATCTGGCGTCAAGCCGCGGAGAATGTCGCGGAGTCGCTGCAACGCGGCATGCGCGTTGTCGCGCAAGGCCGGCTCAAGCAACGATCATTCGAGACGAGGGAAGGCGAGAAGCGCACCGTCATCGAACTTGATGTCGACGAGGTGGGCCCCTCGCTGCGCTACGCCACCGCGAAGGTGAACCGCACCCAGCGCGGCTCTTCTTCCGGCGGTTTCGGCTCCTCCGGATCGGGCGGCGGCGACGCCGTCGACGATCCGTGGGGTACCCCGCCGCCGCCCTCTGGTGGTGCGGGATTCTCCGACGAGCCGCCCTTCTGACGCCTCGGACCGATACCAGAATTGGAACCTGACGACGGTCTGCCGTCGTCACGAAAGAGTGAAACGAGCGGAGCACACCAATGCCGAAACCACCTATCCGCAAGCCTAAAAAGAAGCAGAACCCGCTACTCGCGGCGAAGATCGACTACATCGATTACAAAGACACCACCCTGCTGCGAAAGTTCATCTCGGATCGCGGCAAGATCCGGGCGCGCCGGGTTACCGGCGTGAGTGCCCAGCAACAGCGGGAAATCGCTAAGGCGATCAAGAACGCACGCGAGATGGCGCTGTTGCCGTACACCTCGACGGCGCGCTGAGGGGTCAGGTCATGAAGCTCATACTGACGCGCGAGGTGGCAGGTCTTGGCCTCGCCGGCGACATCGTCGAGGTCGCCGACGGCTACGGCCGGAACTTCCTCGTACCGCGTGGCTCGGCCATTCTGTGGAGCAAGGGCGCCGAGAAGCAGATCACCCAGATCAGGCGCGCTCGGGACGCCCGGGAGATTCGCGACCTGGGCCACGCCCGGGAGATCAGGTCGGACCTGGAGAAGCTCAACGTGACCCTCGGCGCACGCGCCGGCGAAGGTGGCCGGCTGTTCGGTTCGATCACCTCAGCTGACGTCGCAGCGGCCGTCAAGGACGCGGGTGGCCCACTGCTGGATCGCAAGCGGATTCGCTTACCCGGAAACATCAAGTCGACCGGATTGCACACCGTGACCGTCGAGTTGCATCCCGACGTCGTGGCCTCCGTTCCGGTAACCGTCACCGCTCTCTGAGCCTCACGTCGAGCCTGGCTGGGCGCCCGCTTCCAGGGACCCGGCCAGGTGTCGTCTCGCCTATCGTGCCTGCCCTCTCACCGAGGGTCAGCATCAGGCAAGATCACTTGCCTGCTACTGACAAGAAATATTCGTCCACAGCCAGTGGCCGGGAATCCCTCGTGATTCCCGGCTAATTCTGTCTCGCGGCCAGCAATTCACACGACCATCCACAGATCGTCTACAAGCGTGGGCGGCTGGCTCACAGGGTTGTCCACAGGTGGGTGCACAAGCCCACTTGTGAGCCATCCATGCGCCGCCTAACCTGTCCGCGGGTCGGCTGTGCGGAACACCGTGGCGAAAATCGTCAGAGGGTCCCGATAAACCTTCTCGTGTATTCACCGCGATTGATTCCTGCTCAGTACACCTGGGGGGAGGGGGCCTGTGGCGCTCGCCGACGACACCCGGGTCACGGCCGGAGGGATGGATCGCACGCCTCCGCAGGACATCGCAGCGGAGCAGGGTGTGCTCGGCGGCATGTTGCTGTCCAAGGACGCGATCGCCGACGTCGTCGAGGTATTGCGCCCAACGGACTTCTATCGTCCGGCTCACCAACTCGTCTACGACGCCATCCTTGATCTCTATGGTCGTGGTGAGCCTGCGGACGCGCTTACCGTGACCAACGAGCTGACCCGGTCGGGCCAGCTCGCCCGGGTGGGCGGAGCGGTCTACCTGCACACCCTGCTGTCGACCGTGCCGACCGCGGCCAACGCCGGGTACTACGCGCAGATCGTCGCCGAACGAGCGGTGCTCCGTCGTCTCGTGACGGCCGGGACGCGCATCGTCCAGATGGGATATGACACCGCCAGCGGCGCAGGCGGCATCGTGGGCAGCGTCGACGACGTCGTCGATCGGGCGCAGGCAGAGATCTATGACGTCACCGAGCGGCGCACCAGCG
The DNA here is from genome assembly GCA_963809815.1 of uncultured Actinomycetota bacterium. Classification (GTDB taxonomy): domain Bacteria; phylum Actinomycetota; class Actinomycetes; order Mycobacteriales; family Jatrophihabitantaceae; genus CAVVJA01. The sequence continues at coordinate 55,859 of CAWELM010000022.1, read as the reverse complement.
AGGACTACGTCCACATCGAGTCATTGCTGCAAGGCACAATGGACGAGATCGACCGCATCTCGGCCACGGGAGGAATTGGGACCGGGATTCCTACCGGCTTCAGCCGCCTGGACGAGATCACCAACGGTCTCCACGCCGGACAGATGATCACCGTCGCGGGCCGGCCCGGGTCCGGCAAGTCGACGTTGGCGTTGGACTTCGCGCGGTCGGCCGCGGTCAAACACCGTAAACCGACCGTGGTTTTCTCCTTGGAGATGGGCAAACTCGAATTGATGATGCGGCTGTTCTCGGCCGAAGCTTCGGTGCCGCTGCGCAACATGCGTTCCGGTCACATGGCCGATCAGGATTGGCAGCGCATGGCGCGCCGAGCCGGTGAACTGGCCGAAGCACCGCTATACCTCGATGACTCGCCCAACCTTACGATGATGGAGATCCGGGCCAAGGCCCGTCGCCTGCGCCAGCGCCATGACCTACAGCTGATCATCATCGACTACCTGCAACTCATGACCAGCGGCAAGCGCGTGGAATCACGTCAGCAGGAGGTCAGCGAATTCTCCCGTGCGATCAAACTGCTCGCGAAGGAGCTGGATCTACCCGTCGTTGCGCTGTCGCAGCTCAACCGGGGCCCGGAACAGCGCACCGACAAGAAGCCGTTGCTCGCGGATCTTCGAGAATCCGGTTCCATCGAGCAGGATTCCGACCTGGTGCTGCTGGTGCACCGCGAGGACATGTACGAGCGCGAGTCCCCCCGAGCCGGTGAAGCGGACATCATCATCGCCAAGCACCGCAACGGACCTACCGCGACTGTTCAGGTCGCCTTCCAGGGCCACCTCAGCCGGTTCGCCGACATGCCGGACTGACCGGCTGTGCGCACGCCTACTTGCGCAAATGAGCGGCTGAGACTTTGGAACCGTCCGGGTCCGCGCTGTCAGAGCTGCCCGCCAGAATGCTCAGCATGCGCATCGCCGTTGCCGCAGCTCGGGCCGTCATTCGATCGGCAGGTAGGTCGGGCGACCCTGACCGCATGCGGAGGTTGACGGGTCGTGACCGGGACTGACATGACGATCGACGACGTCGCCATCGCACGCTGGAGATTGCGCGCCCAGCACTTAGTTGCACCATTCGCTGGATCGGCTCACGATGTGATCCGGTCCTTGCTCGCGGTGCAGGCCGAGAACGCTGGTCAAGCCGAGTGGGCGGTTGCCGCACGGACGCGGCGACGGAATCCGTCCGATCTGGCCAGGCTTCTCGACGAGGGAGTCGTCGTGCGGACGCACGTGCTGCGGCCGACCTGGCATTTCGTCTGTGCCGAAGACCTTGGCTGGTTGCTCGACCTCACCGGACCGCGCGTTCAACGGGTGACCGGCCAGCAGTTGCGTAGCGTGCACGGGCTCGACGACGCTGCCGTTGACCGGGCGGTGTCGGTGGTCGTCGAGGCGATCGGCGCGAATCGCGCGCTGACCCGGTCGCAGTTGGGTGAGGAGCTGGCTTCGCGTGGGGTGAGTGGGCGCGGGCCGTCCGGCGGCGGTCAATTCCTTATGATCCTGCTCGCGCATGCGGAGCTCGCGGGGCTGATTTGCAGTGGTCGCAGGGTCGACGGCGAGCACACCTACGCTCGGCTCAGCGACCGCGCCCCCTCGGCCCGCCGGCTTGATCGCGATGAGGCGCTGGCTGAACTCGCACTGCGCTACATGACAGGTCACGGACCGGCGACGGAGCGGGACCTCGCCTACTGGGCCAGCCTCACGCTCGGTCAGGCCCGTCGCGGGCTCGACCAGGTGCGGGACCGGCTCGAACGCTTCGACCACGGCGGCCGGACTTACTGGCACGCACCGGGCCAAGCCCCATCCCAGGACCCATCGGCGTCGCAGCCTCGAGGGCATCTGCTGCAGATTCTCGACGAGTCCTACCGCGGCTACCAGGACTCCCGCTGGGTTCTCGACGCCGCGGGAATCGTTCCTCGCTCCCGCGAACCAGCCATTGGGATGGCGCTCGTCGACGGCCAGCTGGTTGCGTCCGTCCGCCGCACGCTCACTGCCGAGCGCGTGCGCTTCGACGTACAGCCGTACCAACCGTTGGGATCGGCCGAAATCGACGCCCTCGAAGACGCCGCCGACCGTTACGGTCAGTTTTTGGGGCGAGAACCAGACATCGCCATTCACCGCCCCCCGAGATAGTCGCGCGAGCGCCGGCTTACGCGCGGCTCGCCGAAGGGCTGCCCCAGGCCGAGTCCGCCGCGACACGACGTGAACGACCCATATCGTCCCAGCCCGGATGGGTCAATCGCAGGAAGCGGTCAGCGCACGCAAATGCCTAGCGTGCGGTCATGGCCATGGTCAGCCTTCCCACGCTCGCTGGGTTCGCCTCAACGGTGATCTTCGCGGCGAGCGTGCTGCCCATGGTCCGCAAAGCGTTCCGCTCCCGTGACCTGACGTCCTACAGCCTGGGCAACATGGTGCTGGCCAACGTCGGCAATACCGTCCACTCGATCTACGTGTTCAGTCTGCCACCCGGGCCAGTCTGGCTGCTGCACTCGTTCTACGTGGCCACGAGCGCGCTGATGTTGGGGTGGTACCTCCGCTACACGTTGCGGAAATCCACCCATGCGACCGCCCACGAGATGGGTGGATCGCCCGACGCGGGCCCCGATGGCGGACTCCTAGCGTCGCCTTACGCCGGATGAGGAGGCCACCGAATGAACACCCAGCAGATTGAGACGCTGATCATCGGAGCCGGGCAGGCCGGGCTTGCCACGGGCTACCACCTCCAGCGTCGCGGCCGCGCACTGTTGATCATCGATGAGAACGCACGGGTCGGCGACAACTGGCGGCATCAGTGGGACACGTTGCGCCTGTACACGCCAGCGAAGTACGACGGGCTTCCGGGCCTGCCGTTCCCCGCGGCTAGCTGGCACTGCCCGCAAAAGGACGAGGTCGGCGACTATCTGGAGCGATACGCGTTGCACTTCGATCTACCGGTGCGGACCAGCACTCGGGTGGACCGCTTGGCGGCGCGACCAGGCGGCGGATATCTCGCGACAGTCGGCGAGGAGCGGATCAGCTGCGACAACGTGGTGGTTGCCACGGGCACCTTTGGCCGGACACCTAACGTGCCCGAGTTCGCGTCGGACCTTGCGCCGTCGATCCAGCAGCTTCACTCCAGTCAGTACCGGCGGCCGGCCCAGCTGCGACCGGGGGCCGTTCTGGTCGTCGGCGCTTCGCATTCGGGGTTGGACATCGCCTACGAGGTCGCCGAGTCCTGCCGGACAATCCTGTGTGGCCCGGACCGCGGCAACATTCCGTTCCGCCCGGAATCTCGACGCGCGCACGTGATGATGCCGGTCGTTGTGTTCGCGTTCAAGCACGTGCTGACCCGGCGAACGCCGATGGGACGCAAGGAGATGCATGACGTGCGCTTCCACGGCGGACCGGCCTTCCGGATCAAGCGGGACGACCTCGACCGCCGCGGCGTAATCCGCAACCAAGCCCGGATGACTGGGGTAATCGACGGACGCGCCCAGCTGGCCGACGGCACTGTCCTCGATGTCACCAACGTGGTGTGGTGCACAGGCTTCAAGCAGGTTTTCGACTGGATCTGCCTACCGATTCTCGATGAGTACGGCTGGCCGGTGGAGTACCGCGGCGTTGTCGACACCGCCCCTGGGCTCTATTTCTGCGGCCTGTCATTCCAGTACGCGTTCAGCTCGATGGTGTTTCCCGGGATCAGCCGAGACGCCGACTTCGTCGCCCGCCAGATCGCTGCCCGTGCAGCAGCTGTGAATAGGACCGCGGCTTGACCGATCGCCCGTACGCTCTATCCGGACGGTGTGCGATGGGCGTGGTCGAGGAGCTGATCCGAGCCCGCGAGGCCTATGACCGCCGCGAATGGTTGGCGGCCTACGACGGGCTGTCCGATGCCGCCGCGGACGTCCTCACGCCCGACGATTTCCACCAACTTGCCACCGCGGCGTACCTGCTCGGCCGGCGCAACGATTGTGTGCAGGCACTACAGCGCGCCTACCAGCTCAACCTCGACGCCGGTGACGCGCTTGCCGCGGTGCGCTGCGCGTTCTGGCTGGCCCTGGTGCTGCTCACCAGCGGCGAGACGGCGATCGGCGGCGGCTGGGTGGCCCGCTCGCAACGGCTGCTCGCCGAGGTTGACGGCGACGTTGTCGAGCGCGGATATGTGCTCATTCACCTGATGTACCGGCACATCTTCGCCAGCGAGTTCGATGCCGCCAGCCAGGTCGCCGAACAGATTATTGACTACGGACGCCGGTTCCGCGATCCCGACCTGACCGCGATGGGAATGTGCGCCCAAGGCCGGATGCTGCTGTACGACGGACGCGTACCGGACGGTCTCGCATTGCTCGACGAGTCGATGGTCGGCGTCGCCGCCGGCGAAGTATCCATCATCTTTGCCGGAAACATCTACTGCACCATGATCGAGGGCTGCCAGGAGATCGCCGACTTCGATCGCGCGGCGCGCTGGACCGCGGCGCTGACCACCTGGTGCGCCGGGCAGCAGGGCTTGGTGCCGTTCACCGGCCAGTGCGCCGTGCACCGGGGCCAGATCATGCGGGCACAGGGCGCGTTCGACGAGGCCCTCACCGAGTTCGATCTGGCCGTACAGCGGTATCTGGCCGACCAGGCGCCAGGTCCCGCCGGCCTCGCAATGGCCGAGCGCGGCGACGTGCTCCGCATCCGCGGCGACTTCGCCGGGGCGCACGCGGCGTACGACCAAGCGGACGCGTTCGGTCACGAACCCCAGCCTGGCCTCGCGCTGCTGTGGCTAGCCGAAGGCCGCACTGAAACCGCGGCCGCGGCGATCCAGCGACTGCTCGGCGAGGCGCGCGACCCGGTACATCGTTCGCAACTGCTGCCAACCGCGGTAGAGGTGCTGGTGGCCACGCAGCACCACAACGAGGCCGCCGACGCCAGCACCGAGCTGGTATCCATCGCAGTCGCCTTCCGCTGCCCGTCGATACAGGCGCGCGCTGATCACGCCGCCGCGCTGGTCGCCCTCGCCTCCGGCGATCCGGGGGCGGCAACCCCCATGCTGCGACGGGCCCGCGCGGTCTGGGAGCGACTCGGCGAGCGGTACGAGACCGCGCGATGCCGGGTGCTCGTCGGCCGCGCCCTACGCGCCCTCGGCGACGACGAGTCCGCCGCTGCCGAGCTCGCGGTCGCGCGGCGCAGCTTCGCGGAACTCGGCGCGGCACCGGCTGAGCGCGAAGCCGCGGCACTGATGGCCACCGCCCATCCCGGTGGGCTCACTGCACGCGAGGTCGAGGTGCTTCGCCTTGTTGCGGCCGGCAAGACCAATCCAGAGATCGCCACGCTGCTGTTCCTGAGCGAGAAGACCGTCGCCCGACACCTGAGCAACATTTTCACGAAGCTCGACGTGACCTCGCGTACGGGCGCGGCCGCATTCGCCTTCGAACACCACATGATGTGACGGCCTGCCGCCATCCGGACGCCGACCGACCTGGGCGGCGTAACCGCACCAGTCAGCCCTCGGCGCAATCCGGTCAGACTGGTGGCGCACTCACGAATAGTTGCGGGTTGCGTGGATAGCCAGCGACTGCGATATCACGAATGCCCCGGCTGGGCCGCCCCTGGCCAGGCTGGCCGTAATGCAGGCAACTTGGGCGAGTACACAGCTCGTACCGTCAGGTGGGGTCGCGGCGTTTACCGCGACAACTCTGAGCGCGGAGATCGTTGGTTTGACGTGGATGTGAGTGCTCCAACCGCCGTCGTCACGGACCGTGGCGGGGCCACCGACGATCCAGGGTTGCACCGCGCTAGACGATGCGGCCGACCCAACTCCCGTCATCGGTTGTGCTACGGCGTACACGGCTTGGCCACCGCCCAGTCCGTGAACTTCGCCGGCGACGGTCACCATCTGACCGCTCGCAGACGTGGTGAAGGAAACGGTACGGATAACCAACTCGAATTCATCAGTCGACGTCGACTGACCCCGGTGCAACCTGGATTGATTGCTCGCCGGTGATTTGTTACCCGAGGTGACGAGAACAATCAATCCGGTGACGAGCGCCACCACGATGGTTGCGGTAAGGCCGATCCACGCCACCCGGAATGCCGTCCCACTGGGCCGTCTCCGGACCCGGTGCCTCGCCGCCACGGGCAATCACCGTAGCCGATACGGGCAAGTCCCCAGCCCGGTGCCCCGGATGACGCCCGCTTCACCAGTGGGCAAGCAACAGGACGTACTTCCGGCCGCCTGACTGTCCTGCGATAACCCGCTCCGCGACGGACGGCCCGTCTGCGAGCGCTACCGACGAAAGATCGAGCTCCACGCGCCCCTCAGCGCAGCGATCCACGAGGTAGGTCAACTGGTCCGCATCCGGCCGCACGTACAGGTCTGTCGATTCGATGCCACGCACAGTCGAGGGCGCGTCTGACGTGATCGCGCACAGCCGGCCGCCGTCCCGCACGAGCGTCATCGCGGCCGCGGAGGTACCGCGGACGGCCACCAGAGCAGCGTCGAACTCGCCCTCGACGCGTTCAGCCCAATCCGCTTCGTGCGAGTCGATGACCTGGGCCGCACCGAACCCGACCAGGCGCTGGACGCGGCGCGCTGCAGCTGTGGCGACGATCGTGGCATTCAATTCGGCCGCGAGTTGCACGGCAATCGCGCCAGTGACACCGGATGCCCCGGTGACCAGCAGTCGCGTGTTCGCGGCAACCTCCAGCTGCCTCAGTGCCTGCATCGCCGTGAGGCCGGCGACCGGGAGCCCGCCAGCAACTACCGGGCTCAACCCGGCCGGTCGACGGGCAACGTGGCTCGCGTCGACCAGTACCTGCTCGGCCCAGAAGCCACTGCCGCCCGGCAATGGCGCCTCGTGCACGAGAACAGCATCGCCAGTCGCGATGCCGCCGACGTTCTCGCCGACCGCGGCGACGACGCCAGTGCCCTCCACGCCCAGTGCTGCCGGCGGCCGAAGACCGACATCCCAACCGCCAGCACCCACAAACGCGTCCCACGGCCCGATGCCGGCTGCTTGAACCTCGATGAGCAGTTCGCCCGGACCTGGACTGGCGGGTTCCGGCAGCTCGAGCAGCTCCGGCGGTTCACCCATCGACCGGATCCCACATCCCCACATCACCTCACGCTAACGCCGTCGCGTCGTTCCGCGGCTCGGCCATCGATGAGTTTTGGCGGGCCGGACCGTCACATATGCATGTGGACTCCGGACGTCCGGGGCGGCCATCGGCCCGAGGAGGCGCGATGACGGGTGCTGCGCTGGCGGCCGATCGCGGCGAAGGGTCGCTGTGGGCAGCCGTGCTGGCAGGCGACCGTGATGCGTTCGCGGCTCTGGCCGACCGGTATCAACGCGAGCTGGAGGTGCATTGCTACCGGATGCTGGGCTCGATCGAGGACGCCGAGGACGCGGTCCAGGAGACGCTGCTACGCGCCTGGCGCAAGCGCGAGACCTACCGTGGCCAGGCGACGGTACGGGCCTGGCTCTACGGCATCGCGACCAATGTCTGCCTGGACGTGCTCGACCGGCGCGCGCGCCGATTACTGCCGCCTGCGGTAGCGGCACCCGCGAATCCGCACGCGCCGCCACTGCCGCCGGCGAGCGAAATCGGCTGGCTGGAGCCCTATCCCGATGCGTTGCTGAACTCACCCACCGTCGACGAGCAGATCGTGGCACGGGAGACGATCGAGCTGGCGTTCCTGGTCGCGATCCAGCACCTGCCACCGCGGCAACGGGCCGTACTGATCTTGCGGGACGTGCTCGGCTGGAGCGCCCGGGAGGCCGCCGAGGTCGTCGGGACGACGGTGATCGCCACCAACAGTGCATTGCAACGCGCCCGAACGACGCTCCGAGAGCACTTGCCGGAACGCCGGCTGGACTGGCGCCGCGCCCGAATGCCCGATGATGACGAGCGCCACCTCCTCGAGCGATACATGGACGCGTGGAACCGGACGGACGTCGACGCGCTCGTCGCGCTCCTCGCTCGCGACGCCCGCTTCACCATGCCGCCGAGCCCCGGGTGGTACGCCGGCCGCGACGGGATCCGAGCGTTCCTCGCCGGCTATCCCCTGGCTCCGGGGGCCGTGCGGCACGTTCATGTGCCGACGCGCGCCAATCGGCAGCCCGCGTTCTTGGTCTATCTGGCCGACGGCGACCACGGTGCGCTGCGGCCGTTCGCGGTCGAGGTGCTGCGCATTGTCGACGGCCTGATCTACGAGATCGACGTCTTCCGGCAGCCTGATCTCGTGGAGCGCTTCGCGGCCGCGGCGCCCGCATGATCCAGGCCGGGCCGGACGACGGCGATTCGCTCGATGTCGACCGCATTGCCCGGACGGTCCGACCGACCTTCGGTCGGCGGGTCGTAGCGGTGCCGCCGGGCGAGGCGATGCCGTTCGATCCGGGCACTTGGGAAGACGCGATCGTGTTCGTCCTGGCCGGCGAGGTCGACGTGCAGTGTTGGAGCGGGGCCGGGCATCGGTTCCAGCCGGGCGACATCCTCTGGTTCACGGGACTGTCGGTCCGCTCGCTGCGCAATGGCGGCTCGGTGCCGGTGCGGCTCCTTGCGATCTGGCGGATCGCTCACCGGTGAGTTCTCGAGGCCCGCGCCGTCACATGGACGACAGCTCTCGAGAGCCAACCTGGAGGTATAAGCGTGACTGCGATTGAGCACGTCCCGACGCATCGCTGGCGGGCATTCGCCGTGCTGGCTGTGGCGTTCTTCATGACCATCGTCGATCTCTCGATCGTCAATGTGGCCCTGCCGACGATCGGCCGCAGCTTGCATTTCAGCGAATCCAACCTGCAATGGGTCGTGACCGCCTACGGCCTGACCTTCGGCGGCTTCCTACTTCTCGGCGGCCGCGCGGCCGATCTGCTCGGGCGTCGCCGCATCCTGATGATCGGCCTGGCGATCTTCACCACCGCATCGCTCGCATGCGCGCTGGCAACCACGGACACGTTCCTGATCATGGCCCGAGGAGTCCAGGGATTCGGCGCGGCGATCGTGCTGCCAGCGGCCTTGTCGATCGTCATGAACATGTTCCAGGAGGGTGCCGACCGCAACAAGGCGCTCGGCGTTTGGGGCGGCATCGGCGCGAGCGGTGCGACCGTCGGCCTGATCGCGGGCGGGCTGTTGACCCGGTTCGTCGGTTGGGAGTACATCTTCTTCCTCAACGTCCCGATCGGTGCCGCGGCGATGCTGCTGACCCCGCGACTGGTCCCAGAGAGCCGACGGGACGCAGCGCGCCGCCGCTTCGACCCGTTCGGGGCCGTCACCGTCACTGCGGGACTGCTGCTTCTCGTTTATGCGCTGTCGAAGGCACCGCAGGACGGCTGGTCGTCGGCGCGGACCATCACGCTGCTCGCGGCATCGGCGGCTCTGATCGTCACCTTCCTGATCATCGAGTCCCGCGCCGAGGAGCCGCTGATGCCGCTTCGCATTTTCCGGCTCCGGACCGTGGCGGGCGCGAACGCGGTCGGCCTGCTGCTGGGCGGCAGCTTCTTCGCATTCATCTTCGTCGGGACGCTTTACATGCAGCAGGTCCTCGGCTACTCGGCGATCAAGACCGGGCTCGCCTGGCTCGCTGCGTCGGTCACCTCGGTGGCGTTCGCCGGCCTGGCGCAGGCCCTCGTCAGCAAGCTGTCAGCGAAGCTCGTGATGGCATTCGGCATGGGGCTCATCGGCACCGGCATCCTGTGGGCGACAAGCATCCCGGTCCACGGCGGCTTCTGGAGCGATCTCGCCGGTCCGTTCTTCGTCACCGGAGCCGGCACGGCCTTCGCGTTCATCCCCGTGTCCATCGCCGGACTGGCGGGCGTCGCCCAGCACGAAGCGGGGCTTGCGTCCGGATTGCTCAACACGTCCCAGCAAATCGGCGGCGCGATCGGCGTCGCCGTGGCATCGACGATCGCAGCGACGCGGTTCGCGACGCTCGCCCATGCCGGTACGGCGACACCGGTCGCTCTCACCGGTGGCTTCCAGTGGGCGCTGTGGGTTTGTGGGGCAGTAGGACTCGCTGGGGTTCCTGTCGCACTTCTGCTGGTCAAAGACCGTGCCGTCACATCGGCCGCCATCGTCAGATCTGACACCGAGCCCGCACTCGCATCCGCCGAGTGACTAACGAAGTGAAGAGAGGCATCACATGAGACAGGTCATGGTTCGCTATCGAGTCAAGCCGGGCCGCGCCGCCGAGAACGAGGAACTCGTCCGTGCGGTCTACGAGGAACTGCACCGAACCCAACCGCCCGGTTTCAGCTACGCCACCTACCAACTCGACGACGGAGCGAGCTTCGTACACCTCGCGACGGAGAGCGTCGACAACGCCACCAGTCCGCTTGCGGGGCTGGCGGCGTTTCAGCGATTCGTCAAGGACATCGCCGAGCGATGCGACGATCCGCCCGCCGTCACGACGCTGCGCAAGATCGGGTCCTACCGCTCACGAGACAGCGAGTAGGACGCGTCCCGCGATCCGTCCTCGTCGCGAGCGGTTGTCGGGCGGCGGCCGGCAAGACGGGGGACGAGAACTCTGGCAGAGCCACTGCCGTGGACCCCGGGGCCCCGGGCGGTCAGCGGTCGAGAATCAGCACGTCGAGTTGACGAAGCCGCTCGGGATCGGCAAGCAGATCGATAGCAACGATCTTTCCCGCCACAATCGTGAAGCCGAACACGACCCGGGGTCGGCCGCCCGGCGCCCACACGGCGCCGACCGTGCCGTTGACGAGAGCCGGATGCGCCACCCGGGCCCGTCCGGAGAAGGTGCTGGCGACATCCAACGCGCCGTGGACCTGCCTGTCGGCACCCACCGCAACCGCGGCGTCATCCGCGCTCAGCACGACGTCGGGATCCAGGAGGGCCAGCAGCGCGTCGAAGTCACCGCCCCGTGATGCCGCGAGAAAAGCGTCGACGACGGCCCGCTTGCGACTCAGATCCGCGTCCGACGCCGGCGTAGCGCCCTGCACTCGGCGCCGAGCCCGGCTGGCAAGTTGCCGTGCCGCTGCCGGCGAGCACCCCTCGATGCGGGCAATCTCGTCGAACGGCATGGCGAACATGTCGTGCAGCACGAACGCCAGCCGCTCCGCCGGCACCAGCGTGTCGAGAACCAGAAGCAGCGCGATGCCAACGGAATCGGCCAGCACCGCTTCGTGCTCGGGATCGGCGTCGGTCAACTGACCTGCGACCAGATCGTGCCCACGCCAGTCCAGCGATTCCTCCCGCCGCGCGGTGCGGGAGCGCAGCATGTCTACGCACACCCGGGCGAGCACCGTTGTCAGCCAGCCACCCAGGTTGGTCACATCGCGAGTGTCGGCGCGGCTGAGCCGAACCCAGGTCTCCTGGACCGCGTCGTCGGCTTCGCTGGGCGAGCCGAGCATCCGGTAGGCGACGGCCCGCAGATGGGTGCGGTTAGCCTCGAACTGCTCGGTTAAGCAGCCTTGTTCGTCCATCCGCGCATCCCTCCGCCGGGCGCTCCGTCACAGCACTGACGAACGGCGCCGCACGAATGTGACACCGTCGCGCGCGGTTCGGCCCACAAGGCCGGCACGAAGCGAGTCAGCGCTGGCGGACGAGCGCGCGCCAGCCGCCGGCCCGGTTATTGGCGATAATCTGCTGGAACATCGCCAGGAGCGCCTGCTGGTTGATCGCTTCACCCTGACGGATCGCGACCGTGCGCGCTGTCTTGTTGTTGTGCCCTGCAGTGATGATCCCTTCCGGATCCGGCACGATCCCGCCATCGTAGAGAAATACGTTCACGTGGTCCTTTGCTGCGAGCAGCGCGCAGATGTTTCCTTGCAGGACGAAGTACGGCTGAATCGTTCGCTTTATGGTCTCGACCACTTCCTCGTCCGCGGCGTGGACCAGATCCCGGACCTCTCGGCAAAGAGCCTGCTGCCAGTCGGGCAGCGCGTTGATGTACTCATCGACCCGCGGATCAGTGGAGTAGGTCATGGTTGGTTCACGGTAGTCCTGGCCTAAGGGTTGCATCCGGTACCTAGGTACAGGTTTATGGTCACGTCATGACACAGTCAGACACCTGGGCGCCGCCGGCGTGCACGCTGTCCCAAGCGGAAAGACCCCTTCGACAAGCCGAGTTCCGTGCCCTCTTCGCCGCTGCACTGCGGGGCGTTGATCGGGTCGATGCGGTGCACCTTCGCCTGATTCTGGATCCGGCGTTCGAGCGGCTGACGCGCGACCTGACCGAGCGGGAGGTCGCGTGCTGCTCGTTCTTCACCTTCACCCTCGAACAGTCCGGTGACGACCTGTGGTTGGACATCCAGGTCCCCACGTCTCAGGCGGCTGTGCTTGCGGCATTCACCACCCAGGTGGAGGCGTCCCGACGGGGTGACCGGTGACCACTCGACTTCGGTCCGGTCAGGTGGCCGAGGCGGCGGGCGTCAACCTGCAGACCTTGCGGTACTACGAACGACGCGGCCTGCTGGCCGAACCCGAACGCAGCCTCGGCGGCCATCGGCTCTATCCGGAGCAGGCGGTCACCATCGTGCGCATCATCAGGGCGTCGCAACGCTTGGGGTTCACGCTGGACGATGTCGCCGAGCTGCTCGAGACCGGTCGGCATCGCCACGGGAGGGGTCCTGACGCGGGTCTGCACGCCAAGGCAGTCACCAAGCTCGCGGAGATCGAGCAGCGGATCGGCGATCTGCAGGTGATAGCCGACACATTGCGGGTGGCTCTCGATGTCGGCTGCGACGACGTGATGGCTTGCGCCGCGAGTGCGGATTGCCCGCTGCCGTTCGCCGATCTTGGCGGACCACGCCCCGAGCGCTCGTAACTAATTACGTTCGCAGCGGAGATTGCCGCCCGGACGCGGTAGCGGCAATCGCGAGGATCTGTGCCGTCGATGAAATCCGTTGCCTGATCCGGCCGGCCGTGAATTAGTTAGAAGTCATGGGGTACTACACCGACCACGTCCTGCCGCGGCTCATGAACTGCGCCGGGGACAGGCCGAGGGTCCGACCGTTGCGGCGCCGGGTATGCGACGGCCTTTCCGGCACAGTCGTCGAGATCGGCTTCGGTTCCGGGCACAATGTGCCGTATTACCCCGGGGAGGTGACCTCCGTCACTGCGGTCGAACCTTCCGATGTCGCCTGGACGCTTGCCCGCCAGCGCATCCGGGCGGGCGGGATCCCGGTACTGCGGTCCGGCTTGGATGGCGCGTCGCTCCCCTTTCCGGACGACAGCTATGACGTTGCCCTGTCGACCTGGACGCTATGTACCATCCCCGACGTCGCGGTTGCGCTCGGTGAGCTACGGCGGGTGCTCAAGCCCGGCGGCAGTCTGCATTTCCTCGAGCACGGGCTGGCGCCGGATGAGAAGGTGCGCCGCTGGCAACGACGCCTCGAGCCGATACAGAGGAGGGTCGCCGGAGGGTGCCATCTCACCCGTCCGATCGTGAACCTCCTCGATACCGCAGGGTTCGTCACCAAGGATCTAGACGTCTTCTACGCGGACGGCGAACCGAAGTCGGTAGGCGCGTGTTCCCTCGGCCGAGCCATCTCGCCGTAGCGAACCGGGCCGAACGAGTGACCGAAAGAGTCTGAGTTCCTAAGTTAGGCATCCTTCGCTGTGATATGGATCGCTCATCGCAATTGCGTCAAGGGGGAGAGAGACGCATGAGCATACGAGACAAGACGACCGTCGACGCCGAGGCCGAGCGCCCCCGCGTCTCTCGGCCGACCGGTTCGACGGCCGTGCACGATCGAGAGGGCGTCGCGACGGATCCCCGCGATCTCGTTCGGTTCTCGATTCCCGAATTCGAGTACCGTCCCCTCGGCGGCGCGCCGACCCTGCGGTGGCCGCACTCCGGCTGGATTGCGCACCCGCTGCCCGCCGGGGAGCTCACACCGGCGAACATGATCATGCTTGAGTTCATCCACGCGCTATCGACCGCCGCCAGCCGCCGAAATCACCACCTGCTGCTCGCTGCCGGCGACGACAGCGGATTGCGTGATATCCGGGAACTCATCGGATCGTCGGCAGTGGACGCATTCGTGCTCGCTACCGTTACTCCGCATGACCCGCGGATAGCGCTGCTGGCCCGGCGGGGCATCCCGTTCGCCAGCTTCGGTCGCACGGAACCGGGCATGCCGCAAAGCTGGGTCGATATCGACAACCGGTCTGCGGTCAGCAGCCTGACGACCGGCCTGATCGCGCAAGGTCATTCCAGCGTGGCATTCCTCGGTTACGCACCGCAGGGCAGGTGGGACGTGGAGCGGGAAGGCGGCTACCAGGACGCGTTGATTTCAGCAGACCTGCCGACCATGGCCGCCACGCCCGAACCCGACGGCCCGGCGGTGCAGCACGCCATCGACACATTGCTTGACGCGAACCGACGGCCGACCGCCATCATCACCGGTAGCGACGTCCTCGCCGCCGCTGTCTACGCGGCCGCGGCCCAGCGAGGAATCCACATCGGCACCGACCTGGCCGTCACCGGCTTCGACGGCAGCCTGATCGGCCGGATGCTCACGCCGGCCCTGACCACGCTGGCCGTCCCGACCGGCGATATCGCCCAGCGGCTGGTGGATCGCGTGCTGCGCGAGCTCGATGAGCCGAGCGATGAACCAGGGGAGCTGATCATGCCGGAACTCGTCCTCGGCGCAAGCGCATCCCTACCCGAGCGCTGACGATCGTGGCGTAACTGCCGCTGCTCGGCGTCAACGGCTGGCGCCGCTTGGCTACGACGCTGCCGGCCGAAGCGCAAGCACGGTTCTCGCCGCCCGCCCGAGCACCTGACGCAGCTCGCTCTCAGGCAGGCCGCTCGAGTAGAGCAATGCCGACTGGATAGTGCCTATGGCCGCATGCACGATGGCCCGGGCAGCATCGTTCGACACGGCGCTCTGGACGAGCAGGAGGGTTACCCACTCCTCGACATAAAGGCGCTGCTTGCGGCGTAGTCGCCGTCGATCCGCTTCGGGCAGGTTGTTGATCTCTCGGATGTACACCCGCGCCAGCTCCCGATTGGCCACGACGAACTCGACCTGGACGTCGACGAGCCGGGCCAGAGCCGTGACCGGGTCAGGAGTTCTGCGGAGGATGCGTCGTTGATCTCGACGAAGCCGGTCGATCACCCGGTCGAAGAGCGCGACCAGGACGGCGGATTTGCTGTCGAAATGCCGGTAGATCGCCGAACCGGTCACACCGGCCGCCGAACCAATGTCTGCCATCGAGGCGGCGTGGTAGCCCTGTCGCGCCACCAGGTCGGCGGCAGAGGCGAGAATCTTCTGTTTCCGCTGGGGATCCCGAGTGCGCGGTGGTGCGCTCATCGCGCCGCCAGGAGGCTCACCGGTATGTCCACGAAGCGCGACCGCAGATACTCCCCGAGGCCCTTCGCCTGGGGATCCGGTCGGGTCGAGGCCGCGACACCGGCACCCAGGAGCCCGACGATCACAAAGTTCAGCGCACGCAGATTGGGCAATTCATAGCGCTCGACCGTCAGGTTGGCGGCTTCCGCGACGAGCTCCCGGAAGACCTCCACCGTGAGATAGCCGCGCAGCCAGTCGTGTGCGGCTGGGTCCTTGACCCAGACGCCGACGTTGGCATTGCCACCCTTGTCGCCGGAACGGGCCGCCGCAATGTGGCCGAGCGGTATCCGAACGGTCGGCCCGACCGCTGCCGGCATGGTCGGCGGGTTGCCCGCGGGCATGGTCGCCCGGTCGAACCCGGCATCAGCCGAGGGCGACGGGAGCACGACGTGGGACTGGCCGTCGGGCGTGGTCATCCGCTGGCTGACGAGATCAGCCGGTACAAGCGCCGGCCAGTAGACGCCAAACGCACTTTCGGCCGACGGCGGAGTGGTGGTGTGAAAGCCGGCGTAGCCGGCGAGCGCGAGTTCCATCGTGGCGTTGGAGAAAGCCCGGCCGACGCGGCGCGGATCTCGGTCTTTCACGGTGATGCGTAGCTGAGCTGTGGCTTGTTCGTTGGTGGGCGCGTCATCCCGGTCATAACGCAGCAGGCGCACGTCGACCTCGTCGAGCCGATTGCGCCCGCCGAGCAGGTCGAACAGCTCCTGCTCGGCCCAAGCCGCCTTCTCGACGATGTCGAGGCCGGTGAGGACCAAGGTCATGGTGTTCCGGTAACCGCCCACGTAGTTGATCCCGACCTTCAACGTCGAGGGCGGAGGGGATCCGCGCGTAGCACTGACCGAAACCCGATCCGGACCCAGCTGGGTTAGCTGCACTGTGTCGAGATGCGCCACCACGTCGGGATTTAGGTACTCCGGGCTCGCGATCTCGTAGAGCAGCTGAGCCGTCACCGTGTCCGTCGTGACCAGTCCGCCGGTGTCCGGGTGTTTGGTGATCACGCTGCTACCGTCGGCGCCGACCTCGGCTATCGGAAAGCCGGGATAGCGGCGGTCGGTTATCTCCGCCAGCCATGCGTAGTTGCCGCCTGTGGCCTGGGGACCGCACTCGATGATGTGGCCGGCGGCAACCGCGCCCGCGAGCGCGTCGAAGTCAGTGCGCTCCCAGCCGTGCCACCAAGCGGCTGGGCCGACGACCAGCGACGCATCGGTTACCCGTCCACATACGACGATGTCCGCCCCCGCCGTCAACGCCGCAGCGATACCCCATCCGCCGAGATACGCGTTGGCGGTGACTGGCTCGACCCCGGCGTCGGCTAGCGGCTGACCCGTATCGAGGTTCGCGAGCAGGTACCCGGCAGCGACGATTTCCTCGATACGGCCGGACAAATCGTCACCGTCTACATACGCGACCTGCGCGGCCAGCCCCAGCCGAGCGGCCAAGTGGTTGAGCTGGGCCACTAGTCCGGCGGGGTTCAGGCCACCCGCGTTGCTGACGACCTTGATCCCTCGCTCGAGGCACGTACCGAGAACATCTTCCATCTGGGTCACGAAGGTCGCGGCGTATCCGGCCGTCGGGTCCTTTTGGCGCGACTTCCAGAGGATCAGCATCGTCAACTCGGCCAGGTAGTCCCCGGTCAACACGTCGATCGGACCTCCGTCGACCATCTCGCGCGCAGCGGAAAGCCGGTCTCCGTAGAAACCCGAGCAGTTCGCGATGCGCACGGGCCGACGATCCGTCATGAGCTCGAATATTCGACGACGGCGAGCACAGCACCAGCGTCCACAGTCTGACCAGCCGCTACGCCGACGCCGGTGACGGTCCCGTCGGCCGGCGCGACCACCGTGTGCTGCATCTTCATCGCTTCCAGCACCACGACCGGAGCGCCCAGCTGGACGGCATCACCGGGCCTGACGTCCACGCGCACCACGGTCCCCGGCATCGGCGCCACCAGCGAGCCGGGTACGGAAAGCACCTCGGGCTCAGCAAATCGAGGGAGCTCGACGAACGTGGTCGCGCCGAGCGAGCTGTGCACCTGCGTGCTTCCTCCGCCGCGCCCGATCCGGAACGTTCGGCGGACCCCATCGACCGCGAGATCGACGACGTCACTCGCGACGTGGATCATCTCGACGTCGCCGAATGATTCTTGGTTCACCGTGGCGGCCTCCAAGCCGGCGCGAGTGAATCGGTATCCGACGTGGTAGGCCGCACCGCCAGCTGAGTAGGTCGTCCACTGCGGTTCGCTCGAGACATTGCGCCAACCCGACGGCGCCGCCGCCAGCACGCGTGCGTGCTGGCGGCGCTCGGCTTGATCCGCAAGTGCGGCCACTAGCGCGTGGATCCGATCCACGTCCGGAGCTCGCGCAGATCGCATCAGCTCGACCGGATCGTGGCGGCCCAGATAGTCGACGTCGACGTCACCGGTGCGGTAGTCGGGCGAGCGCAGCAGGGCAACGAGCAGGTCGCGGTTCGTTGCCACCCCGTGTATGTAGGTGTCCGACAGCGCCCGGGCCAGAAGGCGGCAGGCTTCCTCTCGGGACGATGCGTGCGCGATCACCTTGGCCAGCAGCGAGTCGTAGTGCGAGCTGACGCGCGATCCGACGGCAACACCGGAATCCACCCGCACGCCGGGTGACTCTGGCACCGAGAACCCCTGCAGAACGCCAGTCGTCGGCAGGAATCCAGCCGCCACGTCTTCGGCATATAGGCGCGCCTCGATCGCGTGACCGCGGACCTGCACCCCGTCGACCTCGGGCGGTAAGGGCCGACCCTCGGCTACCTGCAGCTGTAGCCAGACGAGATCCAGCCCAGTAACCAGCTCGGTTACTGGGTGCTCGACCTGAAGCCGGGTGTTCATCTCCAAGAAGAAGAACTGGCCGTTACGGTCCACGACGAACTCCACCGTGCCGGCGCCGACGTAGTCGACTGCTCGGCCGGCGGCAACCGCGGCGTCGCCCAAGCGCTCCCGCAGAAGCGGGTCCACGATCGGAGACGGGCTTTCCTCGATGAGCTTCTGGTAGCGGCGCTGCACGGAACAGTCCCGCTCGCCAAGCTCGACGACCTTGCCGAATGCGTCCCCGACGATCTGCACCTCGACGTGACGCGCCCGCTCGACGTATCGCTCGGCAAACACCGTGCCGTCTCCGAACGACGATGCCGCCTCACGTTGGGCTGCCGCCACGGCCGACCCCAATTCAGCCGCCTCTCGGACCAGCCGCATGCCGCGCCCACCGCCGCCGAAGGCGGCCTTCACCAAGACCGGAAAACCGACGTCTCGGCTCGCTAGCGCGGTGGGCGGCGTCGCAGCCGCCTCCGCTTCACAGCCGATCTCGATATGCGGCAGTACCGGCACCCCGGCCGCCGCCATGGCCCGCTTGGCCGGGATCTTGGCCCCCATCGTCTCGATTGCATGGGCCGACGGCCCCACGAAGATCAGGCCGGCATCCGCGCAGGCGCGGGCAAACTTCGCGTCCTCAGCCAGGAATCCGTAGCCGGGATGGATGGCATCTGCATCAGTTAGCCGGGCCGCGTCGATAATTCGTTCGCTGCGTAGGTAGGTCTCGGTCGGAGCTGAGCCCGGTAACCGCACCGCCTCGTCGGCGAGCCGGACGAACGGCGCGTCGGTGTCGGCGTCGGAGTAGACGACGACGCAGCTGATGTCCATCGCCTTGGCGGTGCGCATGATGCGCGCGGCTATCTCGCCTCGGTTGGCGATCAGTAACCTCGAGATCGACCGCATTTGGTGTCTCACATCCGGAACACGCCGTAGCCACGGCGGCCCTCGACGACCTGCGAGTGGGCGGCCGACAGGGCCACGCCGAGCACAGTTCGGGTATCGCGAGGATCGATGATGCCGTCGTCGTAAAGGCGC
This sequence comes from uncultured Actinomycetota bacterium, assembly GCA_963809815.1. Lineage (GTDB taxonomy): Bacteria > Actinomycetota > Actinomycetes > Mycobacteriales > Jatrophihabitantaceae > CAVVJA01. The sequence continues at coordinate 36,669 of CAWELM010000022.1, read as the reverse complement.
GCGGTGACGAAGAAGGAACGGGACTCCGCTTCGATCTGGGCCTCGATGGCGGCCCGCCGCCGCTGATCGGCTTCCTCGTCGAACGGCCGACCGGCCGCCATAGCCGCCTGCTGCCCCACGATCGAGAGGACGCCGGCGAGCTGCGCAGCGCCCATTACGGCGAGCTTCGCGCCGGGCCAGGCGAAGACAAACCGTGGGTCGTACGCGCGCCCTGACATGCCGTAGTTCCCGGCGCCGAACGACGCGCCGATCGTGATGGTTATGTGCGGAACGGTGCTGTTCGTCACGGAATTGATCATCTTTGCGCCGTCCTTGATCATGCCGCGCTGCTCGTACTCGGTCCCGACCATGTATCCAGTGGTGTTCTGCAGAAACACCAACGGCGTGTCAATCTGATTCGCCAGCAGGATGAATTCGGTCGCCTTCTGCGCCTCCTCACTGAACAGCACGCCGCGAGCGTTCGCCACGATCCCGATCGGGAATCCGTGGACAGATGCCCATCCAGTCACCACGCTCGTTCCATATCTCGCCTTGTACTCATCGAATCGGGACCCGTCGACGACCCGGGCGAGAATTTCACGTGGGTCGACCGGCACTCGTAAATCCGTCGGGGCCAGGTCAAGTAGCTCCTCGGCGTCGAAGAGCGGTTCGTCCGCGCGCCGGGATGGCCCGGGCCCCAGCTTGCGCCAGTTGAGGTCGGAGACGATCTGACGGCCCAGCCGGATCGCGTCCTTCTCGTCGACCGCGAAGTAGTCGGCCACGCCGGATATCCGGGTGTGCATGTCAGCCCCCCCGAGCGCCTCATCCTCGGCGTCCTCGCCAGTAGCCATCTTGACGAGCGGTGCACCACCGAGAAAGACCGCCGCCTGTCGGTCGACCAGCACAGCGTGATCGCACAGGCCAGGCACGTACGCGCCGCCCGCCGCGGAGGGGCCGAAGACCAACGCGATCGTCGGGATGCCCAGGGCCGAGAGCTCGGCCAGGTCGCGGAATACCCGCCCGCCCGGGATGAACAACTCCGCCTGCGTCGGGAGGTCCGCGCCGCCGGACTCGACCAGATTGACAACGGGGAGCCGGTTGCACTTGGCGATCTCCAGTGCCCGTAGGTTCTTGCGCAGCGTATACGGGTTGACCGAGCCACCACGCACGGTCGGATCGTTCGCGATGACCACGCATTCGACATCGGACACCACGCCGATCCCGGTGACGATGCCAGCCCCGACCGTGAACTCGGTGCCCCATGCAGCCAAGCTGGACAGTTCGAGAAATGGAGAATCCCGGTCCAGCAACAGCTCGATGCGTTCCCGCGCGAGCAGTCGACCACGAGCGTGGTGCCGATCCGTGTACTTCTGACCGCCGCCGGCGATCGCGAGCGCCTGTTGGTTATCGAGTTCGGTGAGCAAGCCCAGCTGGGCGGCGCGATTGCGCACGCACGCTTCGCCGGTGAGATCTGCCGAAGACCGCAGGACGGAGCTCATGGCTGGACACCCACGCGAACGTCCATCGGGCAATGTTAACGGTCATTCACTAAGCCCGCAGGGATGAGTCACAGCGGGGATCGATCTGGTACCACAGATGTATGCGCTTGCTCACTCGCTGGCTGGTGCTGCACGGCCTGGTTCGGTTCGCGACCCGCCGGTGGGCGGCGGCGGGTGATCCGCAGGCCGCTCTGATCGCGGACCCGATTGTGCGCGCCAATCCCATTCCCGCGTACGAGGGCATCCGGGCGCAGGGTCGGCTAGTCCGCACCCGAATCGGTTACATCACGGCGGATTACGAGATCGCGCACGCGGTACTGCGCTCCGACGACTTCAGCGTCACCTCGATCACGACCAACGTCCCGCCGTGGATGCGCCGGGTGGAACGGGTGACGCGAGGTGTCGCTATGCACCCGCTGGAAGAACCGTCCTTGTTGTCCATCGACCCGCCGGACCACACGCGGTATCGCGCTCTGGTGTCCTCGGTGTTCACCGCACGGGCGGTAGCCAGGCTGAGCGATCAGGTGGCTAGCACCGCCGACACGTTGCTCGACGAGATCGCCACCGCCACCGTCGATGGCGCCACGACCGACATCATCGACGCGTACTGCGCGAGACTGCCGGTGGCGGTCATCAGCGATCTGCTTGGTGTGCGACCCGCCGACCGTCGCCTGGTGCTGGACCTAGGCGAGCTGGCCGCGCCCAGCCTCGACGTCGGTCTGCCGTATCGGCGGTTCCGCGACACCGAGATGGGCCTGCGGCGCTTCCATGTCTGGCTTGGCGGCCACCTGGCCGAACTGCGCCGGAATCCCGGCGATGATCTCATCAGCCAGCTGATCCGGGCGTCGCTCGACGGCCGCCACCTGACCGATCGCGAGCTGCGAGCCACCGCCGGCCTCGTGCTGGTGGCCGGCTTCGAAACAACGGTGAACCTGCTCGGCAATGGGGTCCGTCTCCTGCTCGACCATCATGATCAACTCGACGTCCTCGAGGCGAATCCGGGTCTGTGGCCGAATGCGGTCGACGAGATCCTCCGGTTGGAAGCCCCGGTTCAGCTCACGGCCCGGGTATGCCGGCGGGCCACCGAGCTCGCGGGGCAGCCGATCCGCGTCGGCCAGCCGGTCACTACCATCCTGGCCGCCGCGAACCGCGATCCCGGCGTGTTCGCCGATCCGCACACCTTCGACGTCAGCCGAAAGAATGCCGGGCGGCACCTCGCCTTCTCCAGTGGTCGCCACTACTGTGTCGGTGCCGCGCTGGCGCGGGCTGAAGGCGAGATCGGCCTGCAGCGGCTGTTTACCCGGTTTCCCGGTCTCGCGTCCGCCGGGATTCCGGTTCGCCGGCCGACTCGCGTGCTGCGCGGGTGGATCTCGATGCCGGTACGCCTGTCCCCGTCATCGCCCGATCCGGTCCGGCCGGGACAGCTCTCGCCGCCCCTCCCGTGATGACCATGGCGACGTCGTCGCTGGATGGCGTGAACGCCAAGGTGATGTCAGCTGGAGACGGGACCTCGCGGGACGAAGAGCCCGTTACCGGTGCGCGGACCGGTACGCGGCCTGGGCGAGTTCGAAGAGTCGCTCGGTGTCCTGTGCGGCCTCGCGTACGGCCACGACGGCCACGATGAGCAGTCCGACCAGCAGCGCGACGCGCCAGATAGACAGGCGGGCTACGGGTGCCTGCAGAGCGCGGACTCGGCGTTGAACGTCGTTGGCGCCCGCGGCGAGGATGACGCCGGACCGCCTGGGGGCACCGGTATCGGTCGCGATGCCGGTCAACGCTTCAACCACGCTTCGACGGTCACAGGTGACGGCGGCATCTTCGTCCGCCCAGCGCTCGACGGATAGCGCCACTGCCGCGGGCAGCCGGTAAAGCAGCGGATTCGCCGCAGCGGCCAGCACGGCCGCGGTTTGGTGCAGATGATGACGGTGGTTGAGATGAGACCGTTCGTGGGCCAGCACAGCGCGGCGCTGATCCCGGCGGAGCATCCGCAGCAACCCGGTCGACATGGCAATCCGGCCCGGGCGCCCAGGCACGGCAAAGGCGCGCGGAGCGGGATCATCGAGCACGGCTAGTTCCTGACCGACCGGCGGGAGCCCGGACGCCAACCGGTGCGCGGCAAGCAGCGCGCACGCTCGGCGGACACCGGCGGTGACGAATCGGACCGCCAGGACGAGCACGGCGGCGATCGAAGCAGCGGCAACCGGGGCCAGCACCGGGTCCTCATGGCGTAGTGCGGTGATCGACCAGTGCCCTGACTCGGCGAGCGGTTGCGCCTGTGCGACGAGCGTGAATCCCAGCAGGGTCAGTGAGGCTGCCGCACCGGCGGCGGCAATCAGACCGCCGACGCTGAGCAGCCAAGTTGCGGCCGCCGGCGGCAGACGGAGCGCGAGCCGTGGAGCGGTCAGGCCAAACAGCCCAGCGATGAAAAGCGGAAGGTAGACCGAAGCGTGCATCAGGAGTCGACCTCGTCCGCCGGCTGGTCGCCGGGCGGCGTGGGCGCAGGCGCGTAATGCTCACCGAGCAGCTTGGCGAGTGTCGCCTCGTCGTCCGGGGTCAGCGTGCCGACGAAGCGCGTCAGGACCGCCGCGTGATCACCACCCCGATCGAGCATCGCGCGCATCCGCTGGGCAGCGAGCCCCGCATCGTCGATGACCGGACGGTACGCGTGCGCTCGCCCGGCCTGCTCTCGCACCACCGCACCCTTGCGATGCAATCGCGTGAGGATCGTCTGCACTGTGGTGTAGGCCAGTTCGCCACCGACCGCGTCGCTGACCTCGCCGGGTGTGAGCGGCCGGTCCGCCGCCCACAACGCGGCCAGGACCTCCGATTCCAGGCCGCCGGCCGGCCGCCGCGTCTGCACCATGCACTCCTTAATCACGCCCGGAGCCTTAATCACGCCCGGAGCCGGATGTGGTCCGACGAGTTGCTGCGCGCGCCCCCAGCGATGTCCTACAGTAGCGTAGGACTATGCTCCTACAGATTTGTAGGAGATACGTGGACCTCGACCAGAAAGCTCGCCCCTGATGCTCAGCTACGTCCAGGCCGCCGTGATCGGTCTCTTGCAAGGCGTCACCGAGATGTTCCCGGTCTCCAGTCTCGGTCACTCCGTGCTCGTCCCCGCCTTTCTGGGCGGCAGCTGGGAGCGCCTCGTCACCGAGTCCTCGAGCTCTGCCAGCGAGACCAGCCCGTATCTCGCGTTCATCGTCGCGTTGCATGTCGCCACCGCGCTCGCCCTGATCATCTTCTTCCGCGCCGATTGGGTGCGCATCGCGGCCGGCTTGGCCCGGACGGTGCGCCCCTCCTTGGCCGCGCGGCGCATCGTTGCCCGCGACGCGGACGAACGGCTGGCCTGGCTGCTCATCATCGGCACGATCCCCGTCGGTATCACGGGACTGCTGTTCGAGCACGCCTTCCGCACCCTGTTCGCCAAGCCGCTCGCCGCGGCAATCTTCCTCACCATCAACGGGCTGATCCTGTTTGCCGGCGAGTGGCTCCGCCGCCGCGCTCCAATCGGCTCGGACGACTCCGTCGAAGAAGCCGGCCCAGTCGGTGGGAACCAGGCCGGCGGCACGACGAAGGTGTCCGAGCAGACGTCCCGCCGACTGGCCACGCTGCACTACCGGGAGGCAGGCGTCATCGGATTCCTGCAGACGTCCGCATTGCTGGCCGGCATCAGCCGCTCCGGGGTGACGATGGTCGGCGGACTTGCCCGCGGCCTCTCCCACCGGGACGCCGCGCGATTCGCGTTCCTCCTGGCCACCCCGGTAATCCTCGCTGCCGGTGTGCTGAAGCTGCCCACGCTCGCCGGCCCAGCGGCGGCGCACATTCATGGCCCAGTCATCCTCGGCGCCGTTGTCGCCGGCGTCGCCGCTTACCTGTCGGTGCGGTGGCTGACTCGCTACTTCGAGACCCGCACGCTCACCCCGTTCGCCATTTATTGCGTGGTGGCCGGCGTCATTTGCATCGTCCGGTTCACCTGATCCGCTCGACGATCACGGCCGATCCAGAACGGATCACCAGGGGAGCCGTAGTCCGTCCCGGAAGAAGCCGCCGGTGGGACCGTCGTCTGAGAGCAGCGCCGCCCACACGATGCTCGCGGCGCCTGCGCTGACCGGACGGCCGCCGCGACCCATGTCGGTGTTCGTCCAGCCAGGGCACACGGCGTTGACGAGCACCCCATCGGCGCGCAGTTCGTAAGCAAGCATCCGAGTCAGGGCGTTCAACGCGGCCTTGGACATGGCGTACCCGGGCGTCCCACCGGTCATCTCGCTGATGGAGCCGCTTTCGCTGGAGACATTGACGATTCGCGGGTGGGCACTTCGGCGCAGCAACGGCAAGACGGCCTGGGTGACGGCCCAAGCCCCGAGCACGTTGGTTTCCATGGCCCGGCGCACTCGCTGCAGATCGGCTGTGACCGCCCGGGCGTCGGTGTCATAGTCGACAGCAGCGTTGTTGACCAACACGTCGCACCGGCCGAACGTGGCGGCCAGCCAACCGGACATGGCACGGACGCTCGCCGAGTCGCTGACGTCGAGCTGACCGGCGAGCACTCTGCTGCCGGTGCGGTCGATTTCGCGCGCCGCACGGGTCGCCTTCGCCAGATCTCGTGCGGTAAGCGCGACGGTGTAGCCACGGTCGGCGAGTTGTCGGCAGACTTCTCGCCCTAGACGTCGATTGGCCCCTGTGACCAGGGCGACCGGCCCCGCCACATCCTCAGGATTGGCCGCCGGGCGTGGACCGCGATCCCCGGCGCGGTCTCGGGACATGCAGGTCTCCAGAACATTCGCCGCGTGAGTCGACCATTATCCGGTCAACAATTAGCTTCACACGGCAATATCGTTGTATGGCGCTCGCCGCACCGGGACGCCACCCGCAATGCACGTCCCCGCTGTGATCCACAGGAGGTAGCACGATGGCCGCTAGACAGCATTGGGTTGTGGTCGGACTGGACAACGGCGGAACGAGCAACAACGCCACCGTGCTGGACTCGCGTGGACACTTCCTCGTCGACCGGCTCGTCGAGAATGGCTCCTTCGTCCATGAGGGCCCGGCAGCCGCCCTCAGCGCGTTGGCTTCGGCGCTGAAAAATGTCCTCGAGCTGACCGAGACGGCCCGAACGGAGGTGCGGGCGGTCGGGCTGGACACGCCCGGCCCGACCAGCGCGGACGGGATCATCTCGTCCCGCGGCGCCACGAACTTCTCGGCACCGGCTTGGCGCGGCTTCGATTTCCGCAGCGCCCTGGAGGAGCGGCTACAGCTTCCCGTCGTATACAACAACGACGGGAACGCCGCCGCCCTCTACGCCCACCACCGATTCTTCGGCGACCGTGCCGCCGAGGAATCCTCGGTCTCCGCGATCGTCGGCACCGGACTCGGCGGGGGCGTAATCGAGGCCGGCCGAGTCATCAAGGGTGTTGCCGGCATGGCGGGGGAACTGGGACACATTCATATTCCGATGGATGGGCTGCTCGAGGCCGACCAGCTACTGCCGGAGTGCAACTGCGGATTCAGCGGTGACGGGGAAAGCGTCGCCTCCCTGAAGGGCATCGAGAAGAATCTGCTGCCCTACTGGCTTGGCCGCTATCCGGACCACGAGCTGCACCAGATGGCGTCCATTGGCCAGGCGGCCAAGCTGGTCAGGTCATATGCCGAGAATGACGATCCGATGGCGCTACATATCTTCGAGCAGCAAGCGATGGCGCTGGGGCGGCTGTTCACGATCGCCGCGAATTTCACCGACCCAGCGGCCTACTTCTTGGGGGGCGGAGTTGTCGAGACCACCCCCAAGCTGCGTGACTGGTTCCTGGAGCAGGTGCAGGCCAACACCGTGCTTCGAGAAGAGCAACGGCGGCTCACCACCCTCGCCCTCGTCCCTGACCTGGACATGGCCGGCGCCCGGGGCTCGGCCATCGCCGCGCTGGCCTCGGTGGGCGGCGCGCCGCAATTCACACTGTCCTAGGGTCCCGTGTCGATCGCCGGCTCGAGCAACCGAGGTCGGCTGATGCCACGAGGCCACCATGGCATTCGCGATCCGGCATCGCGACGACGTTCCGCACGAGCCGAATCCGCCTTCTTGGCCCGCCGAAATTCCTCCGCTTGCAGTCGTAGCGTCGCAGACCGCTCGGCCGCTACGTCGCCCAGCACAACATGACTGATCATGTGAAAGCTCCTCAATAGTCCCGCACGTTGGCGCAGGTTTGTGCGCTCCTATCGAGGCTGCTGAATCACCGGCCGGCTGGCATCGGTGGACGTCACGGATCTGCAGATTCCGTGGCGACTCCGTGGTCACCACGGATACTCCCGTCAAGCGTCGCGCACGCTTCTCGCGCACGTTTACTAGGAGTGGGTGCCCGCGTCGGAGATACACGATCGCCAGCAGCGCGACGATCGACGAGGCCACGCCGGTCAGTCAGATTCTGGCCGCCGGCGCACAGCGCAGCTCGTGCGTCTCATCTTCGGTAACGAAGGGGCCTGCGCGACGTCGGTCGACTCGCCCTCTGGTCTGATCAGCTGAGTAGATAGTTCGCCACGCCCGTGGGATTCGACAACGCTATGAGGTGACCGCCGGGTAGCGCGTCCGCGCTCACCCCAAGCCGTTGCTCGGCGACCCGGCGCTGAAAGGCAACGGGGAAGAACCGATCGTCAGCACCGGCGAGCACGCGAATTGGGACCGCCGGCCACGCGGTGAAGTCGCAGGGTTGAGTGAACCCGATCTCGGCCTCCGGCCGCTGGAACGGCTCTCCTTCGGCGGCGACCTCGGGTGGGACGTCGTGCAGGAAGTACGTCGTCAGGTCGAAATCGCGGCTGTATCCGCCGGCGTCAGCTGCCCGCTCCCGCTCGGCCACCGCGTCGACGTTCGCCCACCACTCACCTGCTGTCTCGCCTGGATCAGGAATCATCGCGTTCACGAACGTCAGCCCAGCCACCGAGATCTGCTCGCACACCAACGCCGCGGTAAAGCCGCCCATCGACTGGGCAACGAGAACGACATCGTGGCCACCCTGGGCGGTCCGCACCACGAGGTCGGCGTACTCGCGGATCCCGGCCGTCTCGTCATCTCCCGGGAGATCTACCGGATGGGCGTCGTGGCCTGCCGCCACGAGCAACGGGGCGACCCGACTCCAGTACCACGCGGTGCCGCCCGAGCCAGGAATCAGAACGAAGCACGTCATGACACCACCCTGCTATGCGCCGCCGCGCCGCGAGCGCCCGGCCCGATCAGCGACCGCGCCTCCGCCGGAAGCCCTGACCGGCGCGGTGGTCCTCGGCCGCAGCCTCACGCACACTCGTGGTGCCGAAGTCAACTACGGAACGCCTCAGCCGTCACAGCGGTACCAGCGCTGCACGCGAAGCGACGCTCAGCAGGCGACGCTCAGCGACGACAGCCTGCTGCGCATGCGCCGTCACTTAACGTTCTCCGGGTGGGTCTTCGCCGAGACGTTCAGCCACGAAAGACTCGGCCGCCACGCCGCTCCGCGCGCTGCTTGCTACCGCGGTCAAGAACTGCTCTCGCCGAAGCGCGAGCGTATGCAGTGGCTCGGCGGCGATGATGGTGGCCGTCCGCGGCATGTCGCGGAGCAGAGCGATCTCGCCGAAGCAGTCGCCTGACCCTAAAGACGGCCGCGGCTCGCCCCGCACCGTCACCGATGCGGATCCACTCGCGATGACGTGGAACTCCTCGCCCGGGTCGCCCTCTCTCATGACGACGCTGCCGGATTCGAACTCCTGCGGCCGGAGCTCCGTCGTGAGCAGCTCGGTGACCGCCAGCGGCAGCGGGGCGAAGATCGGGAGGTTTCGCAGCAGGTCGACCTCCCGGCCCGGCTGCGGCATGGTTCGATCGATCCGCGCGAACCGCCGGGCGTGGGCAATCGTCAGGCCCGTCAAGGCAAGCCCGAGCAGCGCTAGGGTGCCGCGCACGTCGAAGGCGTCCAGCAGCGATGGGGCCGCGACCGATCCCAGGCCGATCCCTGCTAGCGCGGCAAGCTCGAGCACACCCAGAACCCGCGCCGTCATGCGTGGGCTCAACAGCCGGGTGACCAGCGTAAAAGCGCCGACATCTTCCATGGCATTGCCGATCCCGATTGCGACAAATGCTAGGTAGGCGACGGCTGGATTTATCACGAGCCATAGCAGAACAAGCGGTAATCCCCACAAGAGCACGCCCGCGATGAAGGTCCGGCCCAGCCGGGTAACCCGGACGACGGCAGCGGCGATGACTCCACCGATCAGTCCGCCGACGCCAAGCGCCGCGTTAAGCCAGCCGACGGCCTGCTCGCCGAGGGCCAGCACGTCGACCGCAAGCACCGCGATCAGCACGGTGACGGCACCCCGGACGAACGTCTGCGCGAAAGCTAGGATCGCGAAGCCGCCGGGCGGAGCAAGCCGCACGAAAGCCTTGACGCCGGTCACCATGTCGTGCAGCACCCGGTTGGACCCCGAGGCGGGACGGCGGCTCTCCACGGTCAGCCGAAGCAGTGACAGCCAGGCCAAGCCGAAGAAGGCGGCTGCGAGTGCGATCGACGCGGTCGGGTCAGCCACAGCTAGCAGCACACCGGCCACGACCGGGCCGATGAGATTGCCCGTGCTCTCCATCATCGACGCGACGACATTGGCCGCGGCCAACTCGGCCGGCGTGCGCACTAGCCATTGCAGGGTCGCGGCCTGCAACGGCCGGTACGCGCCTTCGAGTCCGGAGCTGCTCGCGGCCAGCACGATGACGCCGAGTGCGGGCCCATCCATAGCAGCGGTAACCGTCGCGAGCGTAAGCAGGATGGCCTTCAGCGCGGTCGAGACCCGCAGCGGAACCTCGCTGCGGACCCGGTCGCCGATGCCGGCGATCCCGAGGGCCACCGTGACGCCGGCGAGCATGCGGAAGAGGCCGTAGACCGCAACCAGCCCGGCCCCGCCCGCCGCGAAGGCGAACACCACGAGGGCCACCGTGCTCGCGGCCTCGCCCACTACCGAGAATCCCCAACCCAGCTCGATTCGTCGAACGTCCGGCGACCGAAGCGCCTCCCGGAAGGTCGCGCGGCGATCGGCGGCCCGGATCTGGGTTCGTGCCACGTGGTTATCCGCCCTGCAACAGCGTCTCCGTAGTGGTCTCTACTATGGCGATGTCGAGCATCGGCGCCGAGACGACGTCGCCCTTGGCGCGGTATGCGGATAACGCCGCCGAGGTCTCCGCCGCCGCGCCGTGCGAATCGCCGGCCGCGGCCAGCACAGCGGCGAGTCCCGCGTGCGCGTAGCCCAAGAGCTCGAGATCGTCGGTGTTCTCGGCCAGCGCCAACGCTGCCCGACCGAGGTCCTCGGCCCCCGAGGTGTCACCGACCGCGAGCCGACAGGGCAACCGGGTACCGCGCCACGCGATCTGGGAAGCCAGATCGCCGGTTGCCGCCGCGTGCTCCGACTCAACCGTGAGCGCCTCTGCCTCGGCGTAGCGGCCTTCGGCAACCAGGACGCGGGCTAGATAGGCCGCCACCGTCGATAGCGCGGCGCGCTCACCCATGTCCCGCAGAGTCTGGTAACCCCACCGCAGCTCGGCCTCGGCGGCTTCCGGGTCGCCGACATAGAGCAACGCCATCCCGGACAAGACGGTCCAATGGGCCCGGCTGAAGGTAAGGCCGAGCTCCTCATGGCGCTGTCGGCTGCGCTCCAGATACGTACGAGCCTCCACGCCCGCACCGGCCATGGCTGACAGGTAGGCCAGGACCGTGCAGACGGCAGCCTCTACCCGGCGCGACCCGCGCGACTGGTCGAGTAGCTCATGGCAGCGGGTCACGGCGCCGCTGGCCGGAGTGGGTCCGAGCGCCAGGCAGGCAGCGAGCCAGACCGTGATCGCTGACTCCTCCCTGACCTCACCCGCATGGTGCGCATGGTAGAGAGCGCGATCGAGGGCCTCGGTCGTCCGTCCGTATGCGCACGCCATCCAATCCAGCTCAGCCCGGAGCCGCCAGACCCGGGCGAGGCCGATGTCGTTCGCCGCCTCGCTAAAGGCCCGGTAGGCGTCGTCGGTTGCCCGCCTGACCTCTTCGAATGCGCGGTCCGGCTGGGTCTGCAATCGGATGAAGTGCCCATCAAGCGCGGCCAGATCGGCCAGGGCGTGATCCTGCGCCAAGCGCGCGGACTCGTTGGCCTGATTCAGCGCCCGTTCAGCGTCCTCGAACCGGCCCCGCGCGACCAATGCCGTAGCGAGATCCCGCAAGAGTGCCGGGCGTTCTGGATCTGCAGATTGCAGCATGGCAGCGGCTCGTTCGAGCAGATTCGCCGCGGCGGACATGTCATCGCGAGCAAGAGACCGGCGGCCGGCCGCTGACAGCCACCGCCCGGCGCGAGTACCCAGCGCGGTGTCACGCCCGCCCAGCCGGCCCAGCTCGCGCAGGTGCCGAACCGCCTGTTCCAAGTGGTAGCCGATGATCTCCTCGTACTCGGTAGACCGCGTGCCCGCCGCCGACTCGAGCCAGCCGGCGAACTGCTCGTGCAGATCGACTCGGGTCTCCTTCGGAACGCTCGCGTACGCCGCATCGCGGGTAAGTAGATGGAAGAACCGGTAGGTCTCCGATCCGCCGAAGCCAGCGCCCACCCGCTGGACCAGCTGCTTGCTCACCAGTGACCGTAGATCCTCCTCGAGGCGTGGCAGGCTGGCGACGCCCAGATGCTCGAGTGCGTCCCGGTAGAACTCGCGGCCCATGACGGCGGCCCGCTGGATCAAGGCGCGCTCGGAAGGTTCGAGCCGATCCAGCCGACTGGCGAGGATCGCCGTCACGCTAGGTGGAATCACCAGATCTTTCAGTTCGGCGGTGGCCATCCAACCCTCGTCGGTACGCACGAGGATGCCGTCGTCGATAAGCATGCGGACCAGTTCCTCGACGAAGAGCGGGTTCCCGTCGGAGGCAGCCATGATACGAGTTCGTAGATACTCGGGCAGGTGCATCCCGTCGAGCAGGCCGTTGAGCAGGGCATCGACGTCGGTTGTGTCGAGGGGATCGAGCGTCAGCCGCACGGCCTCAGGAACCTCGTCTGACCAACCCGACGCGACCTCCGCCAGCTCTGGCCGCGCCGTGCACACCATGAGCAGCGGAACGTCCGACGTCAACGTCGCGACGTGCTCGAGCAGATCGAGCAGCGCAGGTTCGGCCCAATGGATGTCATCGATCACTACGACGAGCGGACCGCCGGTCAGGGCGGTCGTCTCGAGGAGGCGGCGTACGGCCCACGCGATCTCGGTCGTCTCCGCCGTCAGACCGGATAGGCCGACGGCCCCCGCGACTACCTCGGCGATATGTTCGGCGTCCGCCTCGTGGTAACGGCCGCCCGCGGCCCCCCTTGCCTGGACGAGGGCCAGGATGCGGGACCGCGCCTCGTCGAAGTCGTCGGTCTGGGCAAACCCGGCGAGATCCTGGATTAGCTCCGCGATCGGCCAGTAGGTCACGCCCTCGCCATAAGGCAGGCAGTCACCACGAGTCACCCGCGCCCGCCCGCGGATCCGCTGAATGAACTCACGAACGAGACGCGACTTGCCCAGCCCGGCGGGTGCCACGATCGACACCAGTCGGCACGAGGCGGGCAGGCATTGCTGGAACAGGTCCTCGAGTGTGGCCAGCTCCTCCTCGCGGCCGACGACCGGCGCGTCCAGACGACGTTGGAGCCAGGATGCGTCCGGAGTGACGTGGCGCAACCGCCAGGCCGTGACCGGATCCGCCCGACCTTTCACGGTGATAGGCACGACGAGATCGGCGTCCACGGCGCCTCGCACAAGCCGATAGGTGGTTTCGCCGAGCAAGATCTCACCCGCGGCCGCATGCTGCTCGAGCCGGGCGGCCATGTTGACCGCGCCTCCGGTAACGAGTCGCTGATCGGCGTGGGTCTCACTTGCGACGACCTCGCCGGTGTCGACGCCGATACGCGCCGCGAGGGTCACTCCCCAGGCGGCGCCGACCTCCTCGTTGAGGTGGTGCAAGGCGGCGGACATTTCTTCCGCCGCTCGGACGGCCCGCAGCGCGTCGTCCTCGTGCAGCTTCGGCACTCCGAAAACCGCCATCACCGCGTCGCCGATGAACTTCTCCACCGTTCCGCCGTGCCGCTCCACCGCCCGGCGCATTTCCTCGAAGTACAGGGACATCACCCGGCGGACGGCCTCGGGATCAAGCCGCTCCCCGAGTGCCGTCGACTCGACAACATCGCAGAACACGCACGTGACGGTCTTGCGCACCTCCTGCGCGGCCGTCACCACCTGGTCGGCCGGCAGCGGGGCGCCGCATTGCCGGCAGAAGCGAGCCGGCCGTGCCGTCAGCTCCTGGCAGCGGTCGCAGCGAATCGCAGCCGCTGACCCTGGGTCAGGGCCCGAGGATGACCGAGATGTCCCCATCCGTGGCTGTCACACCGTTCGTCGTGTCCGTGATCATATTGTGCGTGAAGGTCGCGGAGAGAGCCACAAGCGTCTGTCCGCTGGGGCACGAGAAGCCGCCCATGGACACCGCACCGGTGTCGAGTATGGCGCTCCCGGTGATCTTTCCGTTCTTGTCTGCAGCCAGCTGGACGGAGGTCTGCGCCGGCTGGGTGATCGTGGTCTTGTTCGAGGCCGACGGGTGCTTTCCACCTCCGTTTACACAGCCGAACGTGGCGGTTACGACCGTGCTGAGGCTGTAGACGACGTCGGGGCTGCCGACGCCGACTTCGGTCCAGCTGAACAACAGGTCGGGCAGCTGCGCCGACGAGCTGGCGCTCGACGCCGCAGTGCGGACGCTGGCCAGCGAGGTGTCGGCCAGGCTGACCGAAACAGTCTTGAAGTGTGGAAAGTTCGCGTAGGCAGGAGACGCCAGCCCGATGACAACCGCTAGTGCGGCGACGATGGCTAGGCCGATTTGCCCGACCTTGCGGGAGAGTCGATTCGGTTTCTGATCGGTCACGTCCGCCCCCTCGGAGACCTGTTGGTCTTGAACGCGGCGCCTCTGTGGTCGCTTCTCGCCCAAGACCCCGTCAGCATCAAGGTAGCGCGCCATCCCCGGTCGATACATGCGTGGCGGCCGATCGACTTGGCTGCGACGTGACTGGCGGGTCCGATGCTCGATGCGGCATCGAGCGTATGGGCGGGCAAATCGCCGATTGAAGGAGACGCGATGGCCACTGTGGTGATGCACGCCGTGGTGTCGGTGGACGGCTATATCGCGGATGACAATGACGACGTCGGACCGCTGTCGAGTGGTACTTCAACGGTGACCTCGACTTGGTCGGTGGCGGCCCATTCAAAGTCTCGCCGGCATCGGCCGGGTACGTCCGGCCGATGTGGGAGAGCATTGGTTCAGTGGTGATCGGGCGACACCTGTTCGACCTGACTAACGGGTGGGAGGGCAGGCCGCCGGCTGGCCAGCACGTGGCGGTCGATAGCCGACCGCCCGCCGCCTTACCAGCCCAGCTCGTGCAAGCGCCCGTCGTCGATTCCGAAGTGATGGCCGACCTCATGGACGACGGTCCGCCGTACCTGGTCTACCACTTCGGCCTCACTGTCGCAGATGGCGCAGATCGCCTGCCGGTAGATGATGATCCGATCTGGCAACACGCCGGAGTAGTGCGACGTGCGCCTGGTCAACGGAACACCGCGGTAGAGCCCGAGCAAACCCGACGGTCCGGTGTCGTGATCGACCGTGACCGCCACGTTGCGCATCACCCGACCGAGGCTGGCCGGCAAGCCGTCGAGGGCCTCGGCGACCATGTCCTCGAATCGCTCCGGCTCGACCTCGATCATGCCTCATTGTCCGTCGCTTTCGATGCAGACCGATCGGCACCGGCAACGCGGCCGCGACGCTTATCGCGCCGGTCGGCGCGCCGTCGTCCGACGTAGCGGATGCCGGTGGCTCGAATGACGCCGGCGTCGATGGCCGCCTGCTCGTCGTCACCGTTGACATCACCGAGATCGGCGAACAGGTACGAACCTTCTCCGACGATCTTGGTGTCGAATCGGGCCTGCAAGCCGCGCACGATGTCCCGGCCGGCATGCAATCGCTCATCGTTCACCCACCCATGGAAGTACCGGTCCCAGCTCAGGCCGGACGCCCGCCAGCGGTCTCGGTGGTGAGACAGCCAGCTGTCCTCGCCTGCCGTGAGCCGGTCGAAGCACCAGCGGGCAGTCGCCTCGTCGAACCGCTCGTGCGCCCATTCGACGACCACGACCGTCCCATGCGGATCGAGCACCGAGCTGATCCGGTCGAGCACGGCGTCGAGGTCGGCAACGTGGTGCAGCGAGGCGCAGGCCACCACCGCGTCCAGCGGCTCGGACATGTCGACGTATTCGAACTCGGTCCGCACGTACTCCGCGGCGTCGGGAGCCTCCGGGTCGACCCCGACGGCGTCGTAGCCGAGCAGCCGCATTCGTGGGACGAAACCGCCCAGTGGTCCGCAGCCGAGCTCGACGACTCGGGCCGGTAGCACCGGAAGATGCGCGCGAACGAACGGCCACGTCGCTGACAGCCAGCGCTCATCGGTCACGGTGTCGGCCCCCACCTTCGCCGGCCGAAGAGTACGACGGGGTGTGACTCTAGCCACCCCATCTGGCGTGACAGATATATCTGACTAAAGTCAGGTATATGAATTCAGCACTCATCGCGTCGGTGCGGCGATTCAATCGGACCGTCACCCAGCGGGTCGGGGCGCTCGACGACGAGTTCATGGCCCGTGCGCGCCCCCTTGCGCAAGCACGCCTGCTGTGGGAGATCGGTCCGGGCGGTGCCGAGGTCGCGGCGTTACGAGCCCGGCTCGGGCTGGATTCGGGCTACCTGAGCCGACTGCTACGCACCCTCGAAACCGAGGGACTTGTCACTGTTGGGCCGGCGGATCCGTTCGGCGGCGATGGCCGGGTACGGGTCGCCGCACTTACCGACGCGGGCCGGGCCGAATGGATAGAGCTTGACGAGCGCTCGGACCGGCTCGCCTGGTCGATCCTCGAACCGCTCACCGAGCAACGCCGTGAACGGCTCGTCGCGGCGATGGCCGAGGTTGAACGGCTGCTCCTCACCTCGATGGTGATCATCCAGCCGGTCCCGCCGAGCGACCCGCGGGCCCGGGCGTGCGTTCGCGCCTACGCGCGCGACCTCACACAGCGATTTGACGACGGGTTCGACCCGGCCATGAGCAATCCGGTCCACGACGACGAACTCGTCCCGCCGGCCGGGGGATTCCTGCTCGCGACCCTCAACGGCGAGCCCGTCGCGTGCGGAGCAGTCAAACTCCACCCCGCCGCCCCCGCCGAGATCAAACGGGTGTGGGTGGCCGACAGCGTCCGCGGCTTAGGCCTGGGTCGGCGGATGCTGACCGAGCTGGAGCGGTATGCGGCTGAGCGCGGCTGGACGGCCGTCAGGCTGGACACGAATCGCAACCTCACCGAGGCCATCGCCATGTACGGCAGAGCGGGCTACCGCGAGGTCGAGGCGTTCAATACCGAGCATTACGCCCACCACTGGTTCGAGAAGCACCTGGCACCTGACGCCCTAAGCCTCGATCCGTCGACGGGTAGCTGATCACCGAGGCGGCGACATCGCGGCAGCAATCCAACAGCTTTTATCAACCTTCGTAAGACAAAGATGCGAGAAAAGTGGGGAGCTACAGATAACTCCGCGGGCTTACGTGTCCTCGAGGTGTCTCGCTCAGGCGCGGAAGCCCCCAGAGCATGAGGTACAGCACCTGCGGCCGGCGAGCAGCGTCGGAGCCAGCGAACGTCACGGTTGGGTTATCCGGATCGCTGGGATCAACCAGAAAGGTCCGCTCGTCGATCGGCAGCACCTCGGTTTCCTCGTGCTCCTCTTTGAGCACGAGGCCGCTGCCAGCCGCGGTTACTTGCACCTGGCGGTCGGGCCACGCGTAGACGCCGGCGAAGCGCGACAGGTCGCCCGCGGCGCCGGGTGAGACGCCGAGGCGCAACGAGGGTACGCGGATCCCGAACAACGAATTCATTAGATCGGCGAGCAGCGACCGACATAGAGCGCGACCGGTGCTGCTGTTCGTCATCACGGCTACGGCCGCGCGTTGGTCTGGCAGGATCCGGAGAACGGCGCGCTCGCCGCTGATGACGCTGTCCCACCCCCATGCCGGGCCGCCGGTCCAGTCGAACCAGGCCCACCCGAGGCACCACGAATCGAACCAGCCATGGATCGCGATCTGGGCCTGGACACCCCGCAAGGTGGCTAACGACGCGACTTCGAGGTGGATGGCGGCGAACCGCAACAGGTCCGTGACTGTCGAGACGACGCTCGTTCCGGCCGGTCCATACGCGCGAGCGACCAACGGTGGAACCGGAACCGGGCCGCCGGATGTGATCTCGTGCCCGGACGCGCGATGCTTCGGTGGGGAGTCAGTGGCGAAGGTGGTCCTGCTCATGCCAGCCTGGTCGACAACGTGACGCCGCAGGGCGTCCTCCCACGTGCCGCCCGTTGCTGACTCGAGTACTCGTCCGAGCAAGCACCAGCCCACATTCGTGTACGACCAGACGTTGGCCGCCGCCGCCTCGGCGGCGGCGACATCGGCCGCGAGCCGCGAGAGCGCGCCGTCGTCGCTGTCCTGACGACCGGCGAGGTCGAATTCCAGCGCGGCAGACAGCGGTAGACCCGAGCGATTCGCGAGCAAGTCACGCACGCTTGCTCGCCCCGCCCAGCCGCTCGCACGCAGCTCGGGCACGTGTGTGGCGACCCGGTCGTCCAGCGACAAGCGGCCGCGGTCGGCCAGGCGAGCGACCACAGTCGCGACCATCGACTTCGTCAACGAGCCAACGCTGAACACAGTGTCGGGTGTGACCGGTTCGCTGGTCGTCACGTCTGCGACACCGTAGTAGGCGGTCGTGACTACACCATTGCGGAGGATCCCAACGGTCGCTCCCGGCACCGAATGCCTCGACGCGTGTTGCCCGAGCAGAGCCGCGAGGTCCTCCTCGTTCACGCGATTACCCTAGTGGCACATCGAGGCGGTTTGTTCCGCACGCCTTTTTCCCATACCCAGAAGGCGAAACGCCGGCTTGACGGCATAAGAGCCGCTACGTCAGTTAAGGCTGTCGAGAATTGTCACGTCGAGGCGGGCGAGCCGTTCCGGGTCGGCGAGGAAGTCGAGCTCGGCGATCTTTCCGTTGCGGACGATGACCGAAGCGATGGAGAACACCACGCCGTTGCGGGTGATGACCATGCCGGCGGCGCCGTTGACGAGTGCGGGGTGCATGGTGAGGTCGACCCGCGACCACATCATCGCCCGTCGCGCCACGTTCAGCGCGCCGTGTACCTCGGCCGATGCGGAGGCCAGGGCCGCGCCGCCGTC
This sequence comes from uncultured Actinomycetota bacterium, assembly GCA_963809815.1. Lineage (GTDB taxonomy): Bacteria > Actinomycetota > Actinomycetes > Mycobacteriales > Jatrophihabitantaceae > CAVVJA01. The sequence continues at coordinate 17,902 of CAWELM010000022.1, read as the reverse complement.
GGCACGCAGCACGATGTCGGGGTCCAGGGTCGCGACCAGCGCGTCGAAGTCGCCATCGCGCGCCGCCGCCAGGAACGCATTGACGACCTGTCGTTGGCCGCGCACGTCAACGTCTGGGGTGGTGGGCTGAGCCCGGACGCGGCGGCGGGCCCGGCTGGCCAGCTGGCGGGCCGCCTGCGGGGAGCGGTCGAGGAGGGTGGCGATGTCCTCGAACGGGACGCCAAACATGTCGTGCAGCACGAAGGCGAGCCGCTCGGGTGGGGTCAATGTTTCGAGTACCACGAGCATCGCGAGCCCGACTGAGTCGGCAAGCAGCGCCTCGTGCTCAGGATCGACACCGTCGACGGGGTCAATGATCGGGTCGGGAAGGTGGGGGCTTAGCGGTTGTTCGCGGCGTACGGCACGCGAACGCAGCATGTTCAGTGACACTCGCGCGACGACGGTCGTCAGCCACCCGGAGAGGTTCTCGATCTCGCCGGGCTCGGAGCGGCTGAGCCGCAGCCACGCCTCTTGCACGGCGTCCTCGGCTTCGCTCACCGAGCCCAGCATTCGGTAGGCGACCGCCCGCAGGCGGCGCCGATTGGCCTCGAACTGCTGTGCGAGCCAGTCCTGTTCGTTCATCCGGACACATCCTCCCTCGCGACGGGGTCATAAGGGAGACCCGTCCGGGCCGACGGATGTGACCGGACTGGGCGTGGCCGCGGGGTCGAATCGCTGATGACGCTAGCGCGCGGTGAGTTCACCTACTGCGGGGATGTTTCGGTCACAACCCCCCACTGAGCGTGTTGTAGAGCAGGTAGGTGTTCAAGCCGGTGATCGTCACAGTGATGAGCAGCATGACCGTGTTGGTTAGCCGGCGGTTGGTCATGTCAGACATCACGCGCCGGTCGCGTGTGACGAGCAGTAGTGGCACGAGCGCGAACGGGATGCCGAACGAGAGCACGATCTGGGAGAGGACGAGTGCCTGGCTGGTGTTGACGGCCAGCGCGAGAACGGCGAGTGACGGAAGCATCGTGAGGCCGCGGCGCAGTAGCAGCGGGATGCGCCAGTTCATAAAGCCCGCCATGACGATCTGGCCCGCATAGGTTCCGACGCTCGACGAGGACAGGCCTGACGCCATCAGGGCGATCCCGAAGGCAAGCGCTGCGCCGCCGCCGAGTAGTACGCCCAGCTGGGCGTGGATCGCGCCGAGATCGCCGACGCCGGCTTGCCCGGGCTTGTGGAAGAGAGCCGCGGCTATGCAGAGCATTGAGAGATTGACCGCGCCCGCGAGGCCGAGCCCGACCACGCAGTCCCACTTGTTGTACTTCAGCAGGGTCTTGCGTTCCTGCGAGTCTGCGGCCGGGATTCGGTTTTTCTGTAGTGCCGAGTGCAGGTAGACCACATGCGGCATCACGGTCGCCCCGATAATCGCGACCGTCAGGCTCAACTGGTTACCGCCGCCGAGGTGCGGGACGATGCCGGCGGCGAGTTGCCCGTAGTGCTGATTGCCGGCGACGAAGAAGACGTAGAGGAAGCCGAGGCCGACGAACGCGAGCAGCGCGACGATCGCTAGTTCGAATCGTCGGTAGCCGCGTTGCTCGAGGGCCAGGATGACGAATGCGATGGCCGCAGTGATCAGCCCGGCCGGCAATAACGGAATCCCGAAGATGAGGTTAAGTCCGACCGCGGCGCCGACGAATTCCGCGAGATCGGTCGCCATAGCCACGATCTCGGCCTGTATCCACAGCACCAGGTTGGCGCGGCGACCGAACCTGTCCCGGCACAGCTCGGGCAGGCTGCGGCCGGTTGCGAGTCCCGCCTTGGACGTGAGGTACTGCACTTGGATGGCCATGACATTGGCCAGCACGATCACCCAGGCCAGTTGGTAACCGTGTTCGGCGCCGCCGGCGAAGTTCGTCGCAAAGTTGCCGGGATCGACGTACGCGACGGATGCAACGAACGCCGGACCGAACAGTGCCACAGTCGTCCGGACGCGACCCCGTCGGCGCACGTCCTGCAGGGTGGGCTGAACCGGCGCACTAGTGACCGCGCTCAACTCGCCCCTCCGTCGCGGTCCAGTTCGATGGAGAGGACCTCGGCCAGGCCGTAGCCGAAACCGTGCACGCGCCCTTCCTTCGGCTCGCCGACGCGGATTACTACGGATCCGCCGAAGGGCTCCCGGCCAAGGACCTCGATTCGATCGCCGAGATCGATGCTGCAGGTGTCGAGATATCGAAGGACTTCTGGATTGCCGTTCCAGACCCGTACGAGCCGCCCGACCGAGCCCGGCTCGAGCCGGGAGAGCAGCTCACTCGGCGCGGCCAGCAGCTGACCATCCCGGGTGGGTATCGGATCCCCGTGCGGATCGGTTGCCGGGTTACCGAGCTTGGCCGCGATCCTGTCGACGAACAGCTCCGAAACGGCGTGTTCGAGCACCTCGGCCTCGCGCTCGACCTCCTCCCAGCCGTAGCCGAGGCTCTCCACGAGGAACAGCTCGACGAGCCGGCGGCGGCGAATAACCCGCATTGCCAGCTGCATTCCAGCCGGCGAAAGGCTGACATCCGAATAAGGCCGGTGACTGATCAGGCCCATCGCGCGCAGCCGACCGAGCATCGCCGACACCGACGAGGCCGTGACCTGCAACTCGACCGCCAGCACGCTGGTGGTCACCGCACAGCCGCGCTCGCCGAGACTGTAGATCGCCTTGACGTAATCCTCGACCGCCCGCGTCGGCTTATCAGCCCCGTCGAACATAGTTCTGAGCCTCGACGAGATCGAGGTTGTGGCTAGTCTCAATCTGAGATGCGCAAGTTTCCCTTGTGCCACTGGCGTCGGGATTGACCGGAAATGCCGAGCGAGGTCTGGTCGTTTTCCGCACAGGTCGACGCGGTCACCGGGGCGCGCCGCGACGCTCGGCACGCCTGCCGAGTTGATAGCTACTCTGTGGCCGAGCCAGGCCTGGCGATCGCTGTTTATCGAGCGGCGGCGCCGGCTCCCCGCCGGTTAGCTCTTGATAACCGGCCTCCCGAGCGGCAGACCGGGTCCGCCGGTGACGGCCGAGGCGATGCTGAAGTAGACGTAGACGCCGATCGCAGCAAACAGGAAGACAAGCACGCCGCCGGTCTTGAGCCAGCCACTCGAGGCGTTGATCGTCCCGATCAGCACGGCAATCAGGGCCAGCTCGACGAGAGCGAAGATTGCCGTGAATGCGAGCGGCAGCCGCAACGTAGCCAGGGTCAGCATCCCCATGATCACTATCCAGGTGATGAGGAACAGCCCCTGGGTGTGCACGATGGCTTTCAGGGTGATCCCGAACAAGTCGTGCAGCAGTCCGAAGACCAGGAGCGCATAACTGATCCAGAATCCCCCGAAGATGCCGAATACGCTGGCGACGGCGCTTTGGCCGACCGCAGCCGCCCAGACCGTCGCGATGGTCAGGCCAAGCCCGGTGGCGCCGGCGATGATGGCCAGCGGCGCGCCGACGGCGCCGGCCGGAACATACCCGGTCAGAGCGAGCGCCAGGGCGACCGAGCCGGCAACGAAGACCGGTATCCCGAGCGCGGCCGGATTGCCGGCCAGGAAGGCGTTCTCCGGCACGCTGGCCGGCGCGGCGGAAGGGGGAGGTCCGGCGTCGAGATCAAGCTGCCCGGGCGTAGCGCTTTGGGTGGTCATGATGTCTCCTCCTAGATCGACAGGGTGGTACGAACAGGGGCTTCGCGCGGCCCACTGGCGGATCGGCCCCTGGCAAAGCTGAGCCTGACTCAGTCATTCGTCAGGTGGAGAAGTGCATGACCGACGCCGCTGCGGCGAGGACGGCACAGCAGGCGTAGGCCCTGCGGGCATTGCGCTGCCACCACTCGATGCGTCGGCGGCACCTGACCGGCAAGACATCCAGGTCGGATATCGGCACTACGTGGACCGACAGCCACATCGCGGCGGCGAACACGACGGCGCCCGCTAGCAGCCATAGCGCCGGTGACATCCAGGCCACCTCCTCAGGACGGCCGTCTTGCTGTTACCCACGCCCTGACGTCGGGATTCACGTCGCCCAGCCGCCAGACTGCAGATATCAGGGCACCAGAATCGCGCGACCGCGCACGTTGCCGTGGTCCAGATCGTCGAGCGCGTTCTGGAAGTCAGTCAACGGATAGGTGCTCGTGTGCAACGTGACCTGACCGCGGGCGGCCAGGACCATCAGCTCGGCCAGGTCGTTGTAGGACCCGACGAGGTTTCCGATGAAGTTGATCTCAGTTGAGATGATGTCGATCGCCAGAACGTTGATCGACCCGCCGTAGCCAATGACGTAGTAGTTGCCATTACGGCGCAGGCAACCAACCCCCATTTCGACCGCGCCGCCCTCGCCGACGAAGTCGATCACGGCCTCCGCGCCCTTGCCATCGGTCAAGTCCAGCACCGCGCCTACGGTGTCGTCGTTCGAAATAACGGTGTGGTCGGCGCCGAGATCGCTCGCCAGAGCGAGGGCGTCGACGTTGCGGTCGACAACGATCATCTCGACGGGCGACAGGGCCCGAAGCACCTGCACGCCTATGTGTCCGAGTCCACCGGCGCCGATGATCACTGCCCGGTCGCCTGGGCGGAGCTTTCGAGCCGCCTTGGCGACCGCGTGGTAGGCCGTAAGCCCGGCGTCCGCGAGCGCGGCGACACCTGCTGGTTCGAGTGCGGCGTCGAGCTTTATTGCCGAACGCGCAGATGTCTTGAGGTATTCGGCGTACCCGCCATCGGAATCGATTCCGGGAAACGCCGAGTTCTCACAATGCACGTCGTCGCCGTCACGGCACGCTCGGCACAGTCCGCAGGTGACGAGGGGGTGCAGGATCACCGAATCGCCGACCGCCACGTTCGTGACCGCGCTACCTACTGCTGAGACCCAGCCGGCGTTCTCGTGACCGAGCGTGTACGGCAGGGACACGCCGGACTTCTCGGCCCACTGACCCTCGATGATGTGTAGGTCGGTTCGACAGACCCCAGCGCCGCCGATCCTGACGATGATGTCGAACGGCGCGGCGACGTCAGGCTCCGGTACGTCAACCAGTTCGGGGGCGACGTCGTACTTCATTAGCTGCACAGCCTTCATCGAGCCTCCTCCGGGACCGGGTGTAGGTGTGCCCGCGCTGCCGTCGCGGATTCGGGATAGCGGGCGGCCAGCAGCCCGCGGCAGATGTGCGCGTTTCCCTCGATGCTTACGCCGACGGTGCGACCCATCCGCAGCCGCCGGGCCACCTGGTCATCGGGGACCGGCGTGCCGTCGTCGTCGACCAGCACCGGAGCCTCAGGGGACGTCGCCAGGCCGACTTCGGCCCGGCGGCGGACCAACCCGTCGCGCGGTGCGCCAGGCGGCAGGTCGGCGATGGTTGCGTGAGGTAGCTCGTCGACTGACCACCCGCGCTCCATCAGCCTGCGGCACGCCCGCTCCATGCTCGCGATGTGGGCCTTGCGCCGAAACGTCAAACGCAGCTCGTCGAGCTCACCGGCAGCGTGCTGCGGGAATGACCCGACGAAGCCCGAACCGGCCGAGACCCCGGCGTTGATCTGGTCCGAGGCGAAGTGGTCCTCGAGCACGATCTCGACCGACGAGATGCCTGGTACCGCGAGGACCGCGTCGTGTGCGTCGGCCACCATCAAGAAAGCAAAGTTCGGTGCGCAGAAGAACGTCGGTAGGCGCAGGCGCACCACCGCCTGGCCGTCGCGCACCTCCGTCGCCGTTACGAACCCGAGATCCACGATGCACTCGTCGAGCTCAGGATCGCGGACGGTCCGTAGTGCCTCGGTCACCGCGGCTTCGTCCGCGCCGGCGCGGGTCACTGCGGTCATTACGCAACCCCAACTGCCGACTCCTGCGAGGCCGCTTCGGCGGCTGCGGCGCCGCCCTTGAACTGGGCCGGGATCTCCAGGTCGTACAGCTTCGCGGCGTTGAGCCCGAAGATCTTCCGTTTGCCATCGGGAGTCAGCCTCGGGTAATCGGAATAGGTGTCGTCGGGGTAGTCCCAAGCAGCGAAACCCTCGACCTGCCACTTCGGTTCCCAGATGGCGTAGTCACTGCCGAAGAGCATCTTGTCCTCGCCCAGCCAGAACAGCAGCTCGCCCATGACCTTCGCAAAGAAGCGCGGCCGGGCGTGCATAAGGCCGCCGATCACCACCGCCAGCCCTGCGTAGACATTGCGCTCCTGGGTCGCCATGAAGCAGAAGTCCTCGATGCGCGGCAGGCCGACATGCTCGACGATGAAGTTCAATCCCTGGAACCGCGTGGCCACTTGGTCGACGTCGGACACGTCGAAGGCGTCCTTGTCCAGCGGCCAAATCGTCGGGCCCTTGTGGACGTGGATGTTCTTGACGCCGAGTTCCTCGCACTTCTCCAGGAACCTCCAGGCCTCGGGGTCCTTGAGGGTCCAGCCGCGCGAACCTTGGCGCCATTCGGCGGTGTAGAGCTTGCATCCCTTGCATCCGTACTTGCTGACGTCCTCGGCGAGCTGCTTGAGTCCGGCATCGCCCTCACGCGGATCCCAGCGAGTGTTAATGAGGAACTTCCCGGGATGCTTCAAACCGAAGTCGCCGTCGGTTTCCGTCGTATTGAAGCCGGTCTTATACCACTCCTTGAGATATGTGGGCTGGAAGATTGCGACGTCCACATAGCCGTCCTGGAACACGTCTTTCATGAAGTCGTCTTCGGAGTACTTCTCGAAATGCTCGAGAGTCCAATGGGTATCTGCTGGACCGAGACTCTGGTAGGCGTGGAAGCACTCGATCCACCCTTTCGCGTACTCCTCCTTACCTTCGACCCAGTTGGCGGGGCTCGCGTCCCACAGGTGGGTGTGGCCGTCGACCACCCAGTAGCTCTCTCCGTCCTTCGTGTACATCCGCAATCTCCTCCGATTGGCTGGTCGGCTGCCGGCCAGACGGGCCGACCTGATCAACGTCGGGTCGCTGAGCACGCTCGAATGCACGCCGCACCCGCGGGCGGGGCGCTCCCGGTCCTCTCCGTGGCTCGACAGTAGGACGCGGCCGAATCTCGAGTTGTCTCAAAACGAGACGTCGGGAGAAGCCGCCGGGCCGTTTCATGCCGTTGCCTACCGAGGAGGTTGCCGTGACGGATTCCAACGGACCGCAGCCGGAGACTTACAGCCCTTGGACAGTCGTCAATGTGGTGTTCCATCACCTTGTCGACGTGGGCCTGCACCCCACGCTGGGCGAGGCCGGGCATCCGGGTGAGCCAGCCGCAGCGCTGCTGCGCGCGCTGGGTATCACGCCGACGATCGAGGGTGATGCCCGAGAATCCGAGCAGAGGCGTCAGCATCTGGCCGAGCTTCGGGCAGCGATGATGGACGATCCGTGATCACCTAGCGGTCCGTCTCATGTTGAGACCGTTCCGGCGCGGATCGAGGCATCTAATCGGGTTGTCGGCGTGTGGCGCGCGCCCAGCCCGTGTACGCCTACGCCCGGCCGATTGAACCAGCGCGAACTAGGGGAACAGCAGCAGGAGTCGGCAGCAGCCACCGACCGCGAAGGAGTGCCCATGAGCCGTCAGAGTGTGGCGAAAGCCCACCAGAAGATCCAAGAGTTGTCCTGGGAGCCGGTCTACCACGAGCCCGTAGCGCATTACGGAACGGATTACACGTTCCAGAAGGCAAAGAAGAAGGACCCGCTCAAGCAGGTACTGCGCTCGTACTTCCCGATGCAGGAGGAGAAGGACCACCGCGTGTACGGCGCCGAGGATGGCGCCATCCGTGGCAACATGTTCCGGCAGGTGCAGGAACGCTGGCTGGAATGGCAGAAGCTGTTCCTCTCCATTATTCCGCTGCCGGAAATTTCTGCGGCTCGGGCAATGCCGCTGCTATTCCGGACCGTCCCCAACCCGGAACTGCACAACGGCCAAGCAATCCAGATGATCGACGAGGTCAGGCACTCGACGATTCAGCAAAACCTCAAGCGCATATACATGAACAACTACATCGACCCGGCCGGCTTCAATTCGAGCCTGCGCAATTTCCAGAACGACTACTGTGGAACGATCGGCCGGCAGTTCGCGGAAGGTTTCATCACCGGTGACGCGATCACCGCGGCGAGCATCTACCTCACCATCGTTGCCGAGACAGCGTTCACCAACACGCTGTTCGTCGCGATGCCGGCCGAAGCGGCCGCCAACGGGGACTACTTGCTGCCGACCGTGTTCCACTCGGTGCAGTCCGACGAGTCACGGCACATCAGCAACGGCTACGCGACCCTGCTCATGGCGCTTTCGGACGAGAGCAACCACCAGCTCCTCGAGCGCGACCTACGCTACGCCTGGTGGAACAACCACCGGGTGGTGGACGCGGCCATCGGCACGTTCATCGAGTACGGCACGAAGGACCGCCGCAAGGAGCGCGAGAGCTACGCCGAGATGTGGCGGCGGTGGATCTACGACGACTACTACCGCAGCTACCTCGTACCGCTCGAGAAGTACGGGCTCGTGATCCCGCACGATCTCATCGAGGAGGCCTGGAACCAGATCTGGAACAAGGGCTACGTCCACGAGGTCGCGCAGTTCTTCGCCACTGGGTGGCTCGCTAACTACTGGCGCATCGACCCGATGACCGACGCGGACTTCGAATGGTTCGAGTACAAGTACCCCGGTTGGTACGACAAGTACGGCAAGTGGTGGGAGAACTACAACCGGCTGTCCGTGCCTAACGGGCACAACCCGATTGCTCTGGAGAACGTCGACTACGTCTACCCGCATCGCTGCTGGACCTGCATGGTTCCGTGCCTGGTGCGGGAGGACATGGTCGTCGACAAGGTCGACGGGCAATGGCGGACCTACTGCCACGAGGTATGCCGGTGGACCGACGCCGAGGCGTTCCGGCCGACATTCCAGGGTCGGCAGACTCCGAACATGGGCCAGCTCATCGGCTCTCGGGAGTGGGAGACGCTCTACCACGGCTGGAACTGGGCCGACGTGGTGTCCGACATGGGCTACGTCCGCGACGACGGCAAGACGCTCGTTGCCCAGCCGCATCTCGACCTCGACCCGAGGAAGATGTGGACGCTGGACCACCTGCGCCGTTGCCCGCCGTTGCAGAGCCCGAACGTCCTGCTCAACGAGATGACTGACGCGGAGCGAGCAGCGTTCGTCGCCGACTACAACCGCCAGGGCCCGGCCGGTCGGCCGGCACCCGCGGCGACCTCGTGACGTCGAAGCCGTAGCGACCAACCGGCACGCCGAGGAGGGCTCCACAGATTGGGGCCCTCCTCGCTTCCGGTGCGATCCTAAAATCGACGGCAGGAAACGAAGAGCGGGCAATTATGGGTGAAAAGCACTTAGTGCGCTTCGAGCCGGTGGGCATCGAGATCGAGGTCGACGAGGACAAGACCATCCTCCGCGCGGCCGCGGAGCAGGGAATCATGCTCATGCACGGCTGCAAGGAAGGTCAGTGCTCGTCATGCAAGTCCTTCATCCTCGACGGGGACGATATCGAGTACGAGCGGTACTCGACGTTCGCCCTTCCCGACTTCGAAAAGGAGGAAGGCTTCACGCTGCTCTGCCGGGCGCACCCCTACGAAGACCTGACCATCGAGCTGCTCAACTACGACGAGGAGATGATTCACTCCGGGCTGCCCATCGAAGAGGCAGTCGTTGAGGTCGTCTCCAACGAGAACGTCACGCACGACATGCGTCACCTCGTCGTTCGGCTGATTGAACCCGCCTCGATCAAGTTCTTCCCAGGGCAATACGTGGATTTCCACGTGCCCGGCACCGAGGAAACCCGATCGTTCTCGATGGCGAACATCTCGAGCCTGGAGAGCGGGCAATTGGAGTTCGTCATCAAGGTGTATCCGAACGGGCTGTTCTCCGAATTCCTCGACACTGGAGTGAAGCCAGGCGACCGGCTCGACATCACCGGGCCGTTCGGCGTGTTCACGCTGCGCGATGCGCCCGACTCCGACCTCGTGTTCGTCGGTGGTGGCGCAGGCATGGCACCGATCCTGGCGCTGCTGCGCTCGATGGCCAGTCGCGGAATCCAGCGGAAGACGACCTTCTACTACGGGGCGCGCGGCCGCCGGGACCTCTGCTTCGAGGATGAGCTGCGGCAACTGGAGAAGACGCTCCCCTCTTTCCGCTACGTGCCTGCGCTCTCCGAACCCGCGGACGCAGACGGCTGGGACGGCGAGAAGGGGTTCATCACCGACGTGCTCCGGCGAAGTGAAACCAACCTCGCAAAGACCGACGCCTACGTCTGCGGGCCGCCGCCCATGGTGGAAGCGGCGCTGGAGTTGCTGCCGACGCTGGGCGTAGCGGAGAAACGCGTCTTCTACGACAAGTTCACGACAACGGGGGACCCGTGACGTCCACACCCACTCGGCGAGCACGCCTTCCTGCCATCAGGACACGCCAGATACGGCCACGACACAAGTGCAGGTACAAGGAGGAGAGCAGATGACACTGACGCCGGAACGCAGCGTGCCGAAGGTTGTCTTCACCGACGCCGAAGCAGGCGCTAAGGAGTTCCCGGACTCCACCTCGCGCACCTTCAACTACTACACCCCACAGAAGCGCAAGCAGACGCACTACGAGGATATGACCGTCGAAGTGCAGCCCGACCCGCGGCATTACCTCTCCCAGGGTTGGCTCTACGGCTTCGCCGACGGCAAGGGCGGCTACCCGCTCGAGTGGACGGTGCTCAAGTCCTGGGGGTCCGACCGGCCAGAGCCCAAGCGCGGGCCCGGCTCGGGCGGCGCGGGCTACCCGTGGCCGGCGCTCGGCTGGCACGAGTTCCGCGATCCCAATGAGGAGTGGGAACTCACTCTGTACCGCTACAACGCGAACGTGGTCCGCCAACTCAACCAGAACATCGAGGCGGCGCGCCAAACCAAGGCATTCGAGCAGTGGAACAACAACTGGGTGGACTTCGTGGCGCGCCACGTCGGCGCCTGGATGCACGTCGACCACGGCCTCGGCCTCTACCTGTTCGCGAACGCCAACCGGCGTGCCCCGACGAACATGCACAACAACGCCATCTCGGTGAACAGCATGCACCGGATCCGGTCTGCCCAGGACATAGCGCTGTACAACCTGACGCTCTCCGAGGAGATCGACAGATTCGACGGCACGGCGCACCTCGCGACGTGGAACTCCGACCCGGCCTGGCAGGGCGTGCGCGAGACCGCCGAACAGCTCACTGCCATTTGGGACTGGTGCGAAGCGATCTTCGCCGCCAACGTCGTCTTCGAGCCGCTCGTGGGCGAGCTGTTCCGCAGCAGCCTCGTCCAGCAGGCGGCACCGGCCAACGGCGACTTCGTCACGCCGACCGTCATCGGTGCCGAGGAGTACGACTACGCCGAGCGCGACCTGCGCTACACCAAGCCGATGTTCCAGCTGCTTATCAACGACAAGGAGTTCGCCGACCACAACAAGCAGATCCTGCAGTCGTGGCTGGCGACGTGGGTGCCGCGGTGCATCGCTGCGGCGCGCACGCTGCAGCCGCTGTGGTCACAGCCCGACGCCAAGCCCATGCGGTTCGAGGACGGCCTCGACCGAGCCAAGAGCCGTTTCGGAGGCATCCTGTCCGAGCTGAATCTGCAGACACCGAAGGAGCTGAGCCAGTGACCACCTTCAAGACGGCGGAGAGCCCGTTCAAGGCCAACAACACGGCGTCGAACATGTGCGGCTTCACCTTGATGAACAACCAGGTCGGCGCGATCGTCGCCGAGGTCATGTCGCACAAGCCCAACGTCACCATCACCCCGCTGCCGTCGATGATCCGGGTCGACGCCAAGAACCGTATGGACGTCATCTACTCCGAGATGGACGAGGCGGCCGGCGAGGAGGACGGCTGGTTCAACTCGGCCGAGTTCGAGGAGAACATGTCCACCCACTACGGCCGGATGATCCACGAGGACGACCGCACGATCATGTTCGCCAACCCGGAGGATGCCGCGGAATTCCTCGACTTCGATCTCGTCGTCCGCGCGTAAAAGGCGCCGCACGTCCCGAGCCTGGCGGCGTCACTGCTGCCAGGCTCGGTAGCGTGATCCAGCTCGCTCCGCCCCTGACCGGCGACCGACCTTTGGAGGATCAGGATGTCCAAGGAACTTCGCTTCGGCCCCACCGCCCGTGACTTGCTGCAGTCCGGTGTCGATCAGCTCGCGGAAGCGGTGAAGTCCACATTGGGGCCGAAGGGTCGCAACGTGATCATCGAGAAGATCACCGGATCGCCGGTAGTCACCAACGACGGCGTCACGATCGCGCGTGAGATCCATCTGAAGAACCAGTTCGAGAACATGGGGGCGCAGCTCGTCAAGGAAGCCGCGATCAAGACCAATGACATCGTCGGCGACGGCACCACCACCGCGACGGTGATCGCGCAGGGCATCGTGCGCGCAGGCATGCAGGCCATCTCGACCGGCGGCAACCCGGTGCTGATCAAGCGTGGGATCGACCTGGCAGTAGGCCGGCTCATCGAACACCTGCGATCCGTCGCCCACCCGATCGCGAGCGAGCAGGACTTTGCTCGAGTAGCCGCCATTTCCGCCAACGACGACGACACGGTCGGCGCGGTGATCGCGAAGGCACTGCATACCGTGGGCGATGCCGGCATTGTGACGGTCGAGGAGGCGACCGAGCCCGGCATGGCCGTGCACTTCGTCGAGGGTTTCGAGTTCGACAACGGTTACCTGTCGCCCTACATGGTCACCAACCCGGCCAGCTTGGAGGCCGTCGTCGACGATCCGTACATCCTGCTATGCAGCGAGAAGATCACCCAGGTTCAGCAGCTCATGCCGCTGCTCGACAAGATCATGAAGGCGCCGCGTCCGCTCGTGATCATCGCCGAGAACCTGGAGGGCACCGCGCTGAGCATGTTGGTGCACAACCACGTCAACGGCATCTTCCAGTGCGTCGCCGTGCGGGCACCTGGGTTCGGCGATCGTCGCCTGCACAAGCTGGAAGACATCGCCGCGCTCACCGGCGGCGCGGTCTACAGCCGACACGCCGGGTTCACGCTGGAGACCATGACGGTCGCCCAGCTGGGTCGGGCCGAGCAGGTCCGCGCGACGGCCGACCGCACAACCATCGTCGGCGGCGCGACCGCTGATCAGGTCGAGTTCCGTCTGACCCAGCTTCGGGCCGAGCTCGATCGGGCCACCTTCGGCATCGACGAGGACGTGCTCACCGAACGCATCGGATCGCTGTCCGGCAAGGTTGCGGTGATCAACGTCGGGGCGCCGACGAACGCCGAACTCAAGGAGCTGCAGCACCGGGTCGAAGACGCCTTGTCGGCTACCCGCGCCGCCATGGCGGAGGGCGTGGTGGCTGGCGGCGGTGCCGCGCTCATGCACGCGGCACCGGTGCTGGATGAACTCCAGGTCAAAGACGACTACGCGACCGGCGTCGACATCGTCCGCAGCACGCTCAATCAGCCGGCATACCTGATCGCGGCGAACGCGGGATACGACGCGGAGGATGTGATCGCCCAGACGGTCGAGCTCGGTCTCGACGAGGGTTTCGATGCGCTGGAGGGTCGCTACGGAGACATGATCGAGATGGGCATCATTGATCCGCTTCGGGTAGTTCGCTCCGCGCTGCAGAACGGCGCTTCGGTGGCCGGGCTGCTCCTCACAACCAACACACTCGTCGCCGAGGAGCAGACGCCGTGGGGCGGCAGTCCGGCCTTGATGACCGAGTTCGGCCCGCTGGACGAGGGGCTGCACCAGCCATCACCTGACGCAAGCACCCCGCAGTCACTTGGGCTCGGCCCGTCGATTGGCTAAGAGAGGAGTAAGAGGAGCAAGAGGAGTCGTCGTTTTTCCCTCGTATCAGGCGTGGCTGTCTCAATCTGAGATTGCCATGACTGAGCCTCGGGATACTGTGGGCTGACCGACGTAGCTACCACCGACGACGAGTGACGGGGGCGGCTGTGGATCTTGAGCGCACCCGTGCGGTCACCACCGACGACCATGTGGCGGACGCCCGTGAGCGTTTTCTCAGCCACAGCACAGACGACGACTTCAGCGTTCGGCGCATCATCCTCGCGTCCTGGCAGCGCAGCCGGGATAACGACATCGATGTCGACCGGATAAATGTGCCCTACTTGCACGATCGGGATAGCACGACGCCGCTCCTCCGCAGCGCAACGCCAATCCTCGACACGCTGCATCAACAGCTGCAGGACGAGCCGGTCAGCATCATTCTCACCGATCATGCTGGCGTCGTCCTCGATCGGCGGACGACCAGTCGCGAGCTGACCGAGCGGCTCGACTTGGTGTCCCTTGCGCCCGGGTACAGCTACGCCGAGGAGTTCGCGGGTACCAACGGTATTGGCACTGCTATCTCGAGTGGACAGCAAGCACTCGTCGACGGACGTGAACATTACACCCACCAATTGGGTCAATTCGCCTGTGCGGGAGCGCCGATTCACCATCCCACTCGGCGGACGGTCATCGGCATCCTCGACCTGACCTCGTGGGCGCACGCGCCCGGCGCAATGCTCATGGCGCTCGCGTCCGCCACCGCCCGTCAGATCGAGGACGAGCTACTAGCCCAGACAGGCCTGCGCGAATTCGCGCTGTTTCAGGAGTACCTCAAGGCCTGTCAGCAGTCCGGCGGACCGGTGCTGGCGATCAACAACGACGTCGTGATGATGAACGAGCACGTGCGGCTCATCTTCGATGCTCCCGAGCAGCAGGCGCTGCTGGCCTACGCCGCCGACATGCTCCGCAGCGACGATCGGACGATGACCCGCACGGTGGAGCTGCCCAGTGCTCGGACAGCCAATGTCAAGTGCGCGACAGTCGGCTGCGAAGCGGGACGGGCGGGCACCGTGTTCCGTGTCCGGCTAGTGCAGGAGGCGCGGCGCGCTGCACCGGGCGTGGCACTGATCCGTGGTATCCGCTCGTCCCTCGCACCGCCGGGCGTGATCGGTTCCAGCGCCGTATGGACACGCTGCGTCCAACAGGTCAACTCGTGCTACGAGGCCGGCGAATGGCTGGCATTGGCCGGCGAATCTGGAACAGGCAAGCTGACCCTGCTCCGGGCCATTCATCAGTTGCACGATCCCACCCGCAGCTTCCGCAACCTGGAGCCACCGGAACCGAGCGACGTCGACGCCTGGCTGGCCGCGCTCGACGACGCCATGTCGACGCCCGGAGCCATGGTCGTGCTCGAACACGCCGACCGTCTGGACGAGCAGACGGCGGAACTGGTCGCCGACCAACTGCTCGAGCGGGGCTCGGACGATGACGATCCGACCCAGCGTGGGCGCGTCGCCATCACCGTGACATCGACCGATCTGGCGCCCAACGCGCTGGTGCTCGCTTTCGCGCGCACGATCGAGGTGCCTCCGCTACGACACCATGTCGACGATCTGGCCGATCTCGTGCCGCATCTGCTCAGCCAGCTCGTCGGCGAGGATCGGCTCACAGTGTCGTCCCGGGCGATGGCCCAGCTGCGTCGCCTCAACTGGCCCGGAAACGTCACCCAGCTGCGACGGCTGTTGGGTGAAGTCGTCAAGCGCCGGCATTCCGGGGTCATCGAGATAGCGGATCTGCCCCCCGAGGCCCGGACGGCTGGCCATCGGGTGCTGACGCCGATTGAGGCGCTGGAGCGTGACGCGATCGTGCAGGCGCTCCTCGACAACGCCCAGCGCCCAGCCGCCGCCGCCCGAGCACTCGGCATGTCGCGCGCGACGATCTACCGCAAGTTCCATCACTACGGAATCTCGCTGCCGCTCGCCCACTGACCGGTCATTGCCGGACCGTGACGGCCGAACTGCAAGCTGACCACGGGCTAGCGGGGCAGCGTAGTTGCGAGTTACGCCGCGTAATTGTCGTCGGCGGTAGGAGCAGCCGCCACGTCATACGAAAGCAGGCACAGCACCGCTGGAGCGCCGCTCCTGCTGGATCGGTCGCACCTTGCAGCCTGCGTCGGTACGGCTATCCAGCCTCCTTGGGGAGAATGTCCTGAACCGGCCCGCCCCGTTCGTCCAGTTCTCGAGGTGGGCATCAAGGCCCGACAACCGGACAGAGGAGCAGCCATGCCGCATTACCTGGCCCTCACGTACACCGAGGATGTTGACTGGACCGCCCCGGAGCAGGCAGCCACCTTGGCGGAGTATCGCCAGTTCGGCGACGAGAACCGCGACACGATCCGGTCCGCCGCCGTCCTTCACCCGACGGCCACCGCCACCCTGGTCCGCGTGGTCGGCGCACGTGGCGGCGATGTGGTGACGGCGGACGGACCGTATGCCGAAACCAAAGAAGCGCTCACGGGTTACTACGTCATCGACGCTGCCGACCTGGACGCGGCTGTAAAGATCGCCGCTCGCATTCCGGCCGCATGGGGCGGAGCGGTCGAACTGCGACCGGTCATCACCTGGGCGTGACGTGGTCGACCCGGTCGACCGGCTGGCCGAAACCGTCCGGATCGAAGGTGCGCGCATCCTGGCGACGCTGGTTCGGACGGCCGGCAGCTTGCCGGTGGCCGAGGACGCGGTACAGGACGCGATCGTGTCAGCGCTGCGAGAGTGGCCCCGATCCGGGATTCCCAGCGAGCCACGAGCCTGGCTCACCGTCGTGGCGCGACGCAAGGCGATCGATGCGCTACGTCGAGAGGCCACCCGCGAGGCGAAGGAGCGCGACAGCGCCGACCTCCTGAATCTGGCGACCGCGGACCTGCCCAGTGATGCCGCGGTGCGAGACGACCAGTTACGCCTGATCTTCACCTGTTGCCACCCCGCCTTGGCCACCGAGGCTCAGGTGGCGTTGACACTCCGAACGCTCTGCGGGTTGTCGACGGCGCAGATCGCGGCCGTCCTGCTCATGACCGAGTCGGCGATGGCCAAGCGGTTGACGCGGACCCGGCAGAAGATCGTCGCCGCGCGCATCCCCTACCGAATACCGGCTGAGGCCGAGCTGCCGACCCGCCTGACCGCCGTGTGCGGCGTCATCCATGCGCTGTACACCACGGGCCATGCTCCGATCACCGGCGCAGCCGTCGTCGATGTCGACGTATGCGCAGAGGCCATTCGGCTCGGGCGCCTCGTGGTCGATCTGCTACCTGACGAACCTCAGCCGGCCGCCGTGCTGGCGTTGCTGCTTCTGACCGATGCGCGACGCCGTGCCCCGGGCTGACGACGCCGGCGACGTGGTTCTGCTATCCGATCAGGACCGGTCTCTCTGGGATCTCGAGCAGATCGTCGAGGGGTGCGCGTTGCTCGATTCATCCCTGCGACGCAGCCGTGGGATCGCCGATCCCTACCAGTTACAGGCAGCGATCGCCGCCGAGCACGCGCGATCACCGAGTTATGCCGGGACCGACTGGCGAGAGATCGTCCGCCTGTACGACCTCATGCTGAGCGTGGCACCGAGTGCCGCTGTTGCAGCTGAATCGAGCAGTGGCGGTGGCCGAGGCAGACGGAGCCGACGCCGGCCTGGCCGCGTTGACGAGTATTGCGCCGAGCCCTCGGTGGCACGCCGTTCGGGGCGAGCTGCTGGCCCGGCAGGGCCGGTACGCGGAAGCCGTCGAAGCCACGACCGCTGCGCTCGCCGGCGAGCTGACGGCACCGGAGCGGCGCTATCGCGAACGCCGTCTCGCCGAGTGGGCCGCCCGCGTGTGACATGCTGCCCCCGCATGTGCGGCTGAAAAGTCGCCCGTTAGTTCACGCGCTGGCTCGCCGGGCGCTGGCGAGGATGCGACCGACGTTTTCGTCCGAGAAGAACTCAACGGGTGACATCACCCCCGCGTTGAGCCTCGCGAATCCGTCCATCGCGTCTTGATTGCCCCGCATCGCGCCGAGCAGGTTCTCCAGCTCTGGTGGCGGAGGTTCGAGGGCGGCGAGCTGGCACGTGAATTCGTACATCGGCAGGGCCTGTCCGTCGCGAGCCGACTGGTAGTCGTCCATCGCAGCCTCGAACGTCCGCGCACCGGAGA
>CAWELM010000021.1:0-42418 GCA_963809815.1 uncultured Actinomycetota bacterium | reverse complement strand
CCCCTCCACCGGGGATGACTAGGCGGCGTCGAACCAGCAAAACGAGCCGCTCGGCTGGGCTCGCCGATCCGCGCCAAGAACTCGACCTGTTCCAGCCGTACTGTTCAGGGGCCATGCTCGTCCTGGGACGCGATCCGAGGCCGGGCTGGCCTCGCTTGGAGCGATGTACGGCTGGATTGCAGGACCACCGTTACGAGGTAAACAGCGCATATCGGGAACGTTCCGCGTGGTCGTGCTGCCACGTTCGGCTTGGTCAGCAGCGCGCGCACGAAACACGGGGCTGGTCCTTCCGATCCGTGTGTCCGTCGAGGAGTTCCTCGCCATCATGTGCGGACGACCTGGCTGCGGCCTGCGCAGCAATCCGTGACCAGATCGTCGCCGGCCGTCCGATCGGGCCCGGGCAATCTTGGTGCGGCTGGTGAAGGGGACCTGCGGTTGATGTCCGATGAGTCGGTGTTGGGAAGCGTTGGCCTGTTGATTGTCGCTACCCGGGGTGTTGCGGGGGCCGGTGAGGTGATTCTGAAGGTACGCGGTGGCAGTGAGGCCTACCTTGCCTGGTCGGCGGATCCGTTGCCGAAGGGCGCCCACGTTTTGGTGATACACCTGAAGGGACCAAGGACGGTCGACGTGGTGCCTTGGGAGGACCCGTTTGCTGCCCCTGAGCAGACTCTCTGAGGAGACCATCAGACCATGTTTGGCTATCGAGTACCTGCACCCGATCAGGCGATGCTGATCTCGGGCGGCAAAAGCAGCGGCACCCCGTTCCGGGTCGTCACCGGCCACGGTGCGTATGTGATGCCGTTCATCCGCAAGGTTCGGTTCCTGACCTTGGCCATGTGCGAGGCCGAGGTTGAAGAAACCTGCGTGACTCAACAGGGCATCAGTCTCAATGTGCGCGCCGTCATCGCGTTCAAGGTCGGCAACGATGCGGAAAGCATCGTCAACGCCGGGCAGCGGTTCCTCTCCGATCAAAGTCAGATGTCGGTGTTAACCGGACGGATCTTCGCCGGCCACCTGCGCTCGATCATTGGGTCGATGACCGTTGAACAGATCATCAAGGAGCGGCAGAAGTTGGCCTCCGAGGTGCTTGACGGCTCGAAGGAGGAGATGGTCAAGATCGGGTTGACCGTCGACGCCCTGCAAATCCAGTCCATCGACGACGGCAAACTCGGCTACATCACAGCCATGTCAGCGCCGCACAACGCAGCCATCCAACGCGAGGCCCAGATCGCTCAAGCACGAGCGAATCAGGCCGCCGCCGAAGCCCAGCAAGAATCCCAGCGGAACCAGGCGGAATACGCCCGCCAGACCGCAATAGTGCAGGCGAAGTACACGGCCGAAGTCGACCAGGCGCAGGCAATGGCGGCACAAGCCGGGCCCCTGGCTCAGGCGAAGGCGCAGCGTGAGGTGATCGCCGCGCAAACCGAGCTCGCCCAGCGGGCTGCCGAGCTGCGTGAGCAACAGCTGGTCTCCGAGGTGGTGCGGCCGGCCGAAGCGGACGCCGAGCGGGTGCGGATCCTCGCGAAGGCCGACGCCGAGAAGATGCGTATCCAAGCTGAGGCCGCCGCGTCTCACAATCGCGTAGCCCTCGACCGGATGCTCATCGATCAGCTTCCGGAGATCGTAAGGCAAGCGGCACAGGGTCTAGCCGGTGCCAACCTCACCGTGCTCAACGGCGCTGACGGTATAGGGGAGATCGCAACCGGACTGGTAAGTCAAGGCATGACCATCTTCGAATCGCTCCGCGGAGGCATGCGCCAAGGCGAGGACACGCCCAGCCCGCCGGCGCGGTCCGCGCTTGAGCAGCCGCCAGCAACAGCTACCCCCAACGCGCACTAGGCAGGACCGGACCGAGCGCGATGCTCGGCCAACGTGCGGCGATTATTCGTTGCGCCGGAATCCACAAGCGATTAACAGCATCGGCTGTTGTAGAGGCATGAAAGGCCTGCGCCGCCGCTACCGTTGCTCTCAGTCCGTTGAGCTGGACGGGCAGCGCCCGGTGTCAGAGCCCGCCAGCGCAAATCGACCGACCCGGCGGCGGTCTGGCTCGACGGATCAAGCAGACGAGGCGCTTCTACTTGGTGAAGACGCTCGTCAGTTCCGCCCTGGTCGCTACATTGAAGGTGACCAGATAGCAGGACCAAGTCGTGGCGCTGAGCTTGCCGCCCGACGGTACTGCTCTTGCTGACGTTCTCGATACGAGCGCGGCCCTGGCGCTCCGGGATACGTGTGGGCCTAGCGACTCCGGCTGGGCCGGGCTGTCAGCTGTGAGGCGGGTCGGCGATTGTGAACTTCACCTGGCCGGCGTTGTCGGGCGCGGCGTCGAGGGCCCTGTCGTCGAGCAGGGCCGCCGCCTGCTGGTCGAGGAAGACGCGGGCGCCGTCCTCTTCGAGCACCTGATCGCCGGCGGCGGGCGTGGGCACCAGGGTGAGCGTGAGGGCGTTCGACGCCGGGTCATTGGCGATGCGCATGCCACAGCCCTCGGGCAGTTCCGGGTCCGCGGTGAGGTTGCGGATCTCAGTGGCGGCGTTATCGGTCAACGTGAGCACAGGCGGACTTCCCTTCGTCCATTCGTGAGCGACGCCGATGCTCGCCGGTTTCCCAGCCGAATTCCCGACGCCGTGGCGGTCGGCTGACCGCCGCTGCGCATCCCCCACGGTTGTCCTGTTCGCCGCGCAGGTCAAATCCTCGCCGCCGCGGGGCGCCGCATCGACGGCAGCCCGGACCTCCGCGTCGAACGTCGTCCAGTTGCTGACCGATAGGCACGTGAGCGACGTGCCCGCGGACTCCCAACATCCACCCGGTCCCCGTCCACGATCGACCGGTCGGCGCCCTAGATCATGCGGATTGTTTGCGGACTGGGGGGCCAGTTGATCATCCTTCCAAGATCCCCGAAATGAGCTGGACCTCTCGGCAGAAGAGGGTTCATCGGTGGAGCCCCGAGCCGATTCGAACCGCCGCGACCTCCTTGAGCGGGCGAATCCGGGCGCGTTGATCAATGCTGGCTGGCGCTGAAAACGCTCTATTCATAGGCCATTCATTGTGCTGGCGACGTTGGCCTTGATCGGCAGTTTCGAACCTGGTGTGTACCCGTTGGTACCCGCCGAGATCAACTTTGTTTAGCGCGTCGTCGCCCGGGTATCGGGCCCTACCCCTGCGCACATCTCCGGCGGAGCGTTTGGGTCCCCGCACGGGTCGTGCCTTCACGCCGACAGACTCTCGATGAGGCAGCGAACAGGCACGGCCGGATGCCTATCAATAACGCTGCCGCCGGGCTAGCGTGGGTGATGGCCCATAGAGCGCACCGCGTACCGGGGTAAGCCGGCGTTCTCCGGCCAGGAGGCGTCCGCGTCCTGCTGCGTTCCACAGTGGGCCCGGACGTCGACCACAGGCCCGGGCCGAGTCAACCAACAACGCCACGAACCGACACGGTTCGAATATGGAGCCGCTAACAGCGAGCGGCCGGTGCAAGTTTCGGCGGAGCGACCTGACCGACCAACGGCTGGTCGCCAAGCGCCGACACCGGCGAGCTCATGACAGGATTTGAGAGAAGGCCCCGTGCTAGATCCGTCGGCACGCCGTGACCCCACCAACAGACGCAACGACCTCCACAACACGAACATCGACGAGGGCGCCGCAGGCGATGACCTCTGCGGCACGACGCACCTGCAGGACGGTCGGATATGCCTTCTTCCGGCGCTGCACGTCGGTCCCTGCGAGTTTCAGCCAAGAGATCGACGGCCAAGCTCAGCCACCCGACCGGGGCAGAAATCGGTAGCGATGCGCGGCGAAGGTCGCGCCCGGTCCTGGCCCGAACGTCACCCAGCCGGGCACGAAGTCGCGCTGGGTTGCACGGTTGTCGGCTGGAGCCCACGCGACTGCACGTCCGGCGTCAGGGGGTAGCGCACGTCTACACACAGAGCCTTGGTCGACGGCGGAGAATGCGCTGATCCTTTCGTTTCCGCTCTGTCAGGATCCGATCGCCGGCTCCATGTCCATGGGACTAAGAAGGTCTCGTATGACTAACTTGCCGAAATGGATCTTGTCGCGAGTTAGTAGTTCGAGTCTCGCGGCGACGACCGGCCACCTTCCGGGTCTCCCAGGTGTTCGAGGCGGCCTGACAGGCACTTCTGTAGAGGCCGGCATGAATCGTCCAGTCGTACGCGCTCATGATGCTTGGGCACTGTTACGGTCCGCGATTGCTCCAGCGGGGCATCTCGCGCGATAGTGCGCCTTCGGCGGACGGGTTGACCGACGGAGTGGGTCCTTCTACCAACGTCGTCGCTCGCCCATGCGGATACCCGCCAACTTAACCGTGAGGTTTCGAATTTGCAGTTCACATCATTTACGTGCCTAAATGACTCCCGCTTACTGGCGCGGGTTACTGTTGTTGGGAACGCAATAGGCGTCTATCCATAGGTGCGGGTTACGTCCACTGCTCCTGACTGTTGATTTCTCACCAGGCGGCGACTGCAACATCGTCGACGAACCCGGCGTCTTCGTGTCAGACAATGGGATGATCTTCACCCACTCGCACTATGAGGACTCGCAAATCAATGGTTTGCGCATAGCGACGACCCTTCCCGGTCACCGGACGGACACGAGCCCGCCGATGCGCAACCGAGGGTCGTGAGTTCGGCGCGGTGTCCCGCCGCCGTGACTCCCCTCATTTCACTGGGCGGAACTCCTAAACGTGCCGGAAGACGTACAGCGCCAAGCTGGGCATGAGCTCCTCTCGAGCAGCGGAACGTGACCACAGCTTGCTCGGCTCGGGCGGCGCTGACTGGGTGAAACCGGGATTCCCTGCAGTTCACGCGGGGTGTCGCCCCGTGCCCGCGTGGCATAAGTGGTGCCGCGCGAGCACAGCGTGGATTGAGGGACGCTGTCCATGGCATCCGGGGGCTCACGCCACAGGCGCCGGCGTGCCAGCCTCACTTGGCTTGTTGTTTCACGGCTCCGTTGATCTTCAGGGCCGTTGGGTCTGCCTTGACGTCTTTGGGCTTCTTAGGTTGCTTGGGCTTGCGGATTTCACGCCCGCCCTTGTTCTTCGGCATGAGCTCTCCAACTCGCAGGAATGGATCCCGTGGTGCTCCAGGCCGCGGCGTGTGAGGGGGATCTCGACATTACGCTGATTCAAGCCCGTTTCCGCGAAGCGGAGCCCCCATGACGCTGAGGTGGGTCAACGCAGCGCGATACGAGCCAATCAGAGACGCTTCGCAGTAGGGCACCCCGAGCGCCTCGCAGTGGGCCCGTACGAGGGGCTGGGCGTGGCGCAGCGAGCCACGCGGCATGCTCGGGAACAGGTGATGTTCGATCTGGTAATTCAACCCGCCCAGGGCGAAGTCGGTGAGCAGCCCGCCGCGGACGTTGCGCGAGGTCAGCACCTGACGCCGCAGGAAGTCGAGCTCCTCCCCCGGCGCAATTGTCGGCATGCCCTTGTGGTTCGGGGCGAACGTGCATCCCATGTAGATGCCCCATACCGCCTGGTGGACGGCCGCGAACGCCAGCGCCTTCTCGGGTGACATGACGAGCAGAAGGAACGAGACGTAGAGGACAGCGTGCAAGATCAGGGCGCCGGCCTCGAAGCGGCGGCTGCCGCCACGGGCATTTCGGTATTCGCCGGAGGTCACGGCGGCGACGCTCTCGACGTGCAGGTTGATGCCCTCGAGAGCGAGAAGTGGGAAGAACAGCCAGGCCTGCCGGCGCGCGACGAACCCGCTGATTCGTCCGGTGCGCTTTGCCGCCTGGGCAGCGGTGAAGGCCAGGACCCCATCGCCGACGTCCGGATCGCGCTCCTCGTGATTGGGATTCGCGTGATGGCGATTGTGCGTGTCCACCCACCAGCCGTAGCTGAGTCCGACGAGCACGTTGCCCAGCATCCGACCGAGGGCGTCGTTCCACCGACGCCGGGCGAAGATCGCCTGGTGCCCCGCGTCGTGGCCGAGGAACGCCAGCTGACCCCACACCAGTCCGAAGACGACTGCATTGATTAACTGATACCAGGAGTTACCCACCCAGACGATCGCGAGGCAGGTCGCCGCGTAGGCGCCCAGCGTCAGCGCTCCGCGAATCCCGTACGAGGCCAGGCGGCGCTCGAACAACCCAGCGCTGCGGACGGCCTTGACGAGCGTCGAGAAGTCACTCCCCCGCTGCGCCGCCGGCGCGATCGCGGTCACCGGGACACGGCCGGCAAAGCGTGGACGAGCGACAGCAAGCTAATGATCAAGTGGACGCACCTCACCGAGAGGCCGCCGAACGCGCCCGGCTATGAGCGAATGCTCCCGACTAGGGTCTGAACCCGTCGGCCCGGGCTGGCTAATTCCTAGCACCGTTGAGGGTACTCGACGCGGCGCTGCGCGGGGGCCGCTCTCAGCACTTCGGAGCCGGGTCTGGCGTGGGTGCGGTCGGGCCAGGCACTATCGGGCCCATGGCGGACGTCACACCCGAAGCGGGCGGATCGTCACGCGGGCTCACCCCAGAGCAGCTCGCGGCCGACACCGCCGACCTGCGCGCGAGTCTCGTCGCCCTCGCCCGCTTGGTCACCGGCAGCCAGGGCCTGCACGAACTTCTCGAGCGAGTGGCGACCTTCGCCGCGAACGCCATTCCCGGTGCCGACGGAGCCGGCGTCACGCTGCTGAAGGTCGACGGCGCGGCTCACCGGGTGGAGGGGCTGGCCGCGAGCCATCCGTTCGTCAGGGAGATCGACGAGATCCAGTACGTCACCGTCAAAGAGGGTCCGTGCATCACTGCCGTGCTCGAAGGGCGCACAGTGCGGGCGGGCTCGCTCGCAGCCGAGCGGATGTGGCCGCGATTCGGCCCTCGGGTCGGGCGCCTCGGCGTGCACAGCGCGTTGTCACTGCCGCTCGTGCTACCGCCCGGCGAGACAGTTGGGGCGATCAATGTTTACGCCCACTGCAAGAACGCATTCGGCGAGCACGCCGCCCACCTCGGCGAGCTGTTCGCAACCTCGGCTGCAGTTGCCGTCCACAATGCCCAGCTTCTGACCAAGGCCCATGCACTCGCGGCCCAGCTGCAGAAGGCGCTGAGTACCCGACCTATCATCGACCAGGCCATCGGCTTGTTGCGCGGCCGCACTGGAGCCACCGCGGACGAAGCATTCGTCCGGCTTCGCCGGATGAGCCAGTCCGAACACGTGAAACTCGCCGAAGTCGCGCAGCGCATCGTCGACGAAGCCGTCCGGCGGGCTCGGGCACGGCGCAGCTCATCCTGACCACCGGCCCCGGTAGTGCCTCGAGGAGGCCGACCGTGAGCCGAACCTGACCAACGGACTCCCGTGCCGTCGGGACACCGGCGGGTTGTCTACGCAGACTGGTCCGAGCCGCTCGAACCGCATCTTGCGATCTTGGACGGCGGCGGTCATCGCCGTGTCGCGTTGCTGGTTCGCGCACCGAAAAAGCCGGCAGGTCGCACTGATGGGAATACTCACGGCATGCACAGCCAATAGTTTGCTCGGCATGATGCAACCCGCGGTAGAGCGCGCGAGCAGGTCGAGGTCGGGACGCGTGCTAGTTTGGTCTTCAGCGGCATTCGCGCCGCGTCTCTCGCGGGCGAGCCTCCCGCCATGGTGCGGTGTTCGCCAGCACAGCCAATGTCCAGCACAGCTGTTGCCGAACGCGAGCCACCAAATCTCTTGGAATGTTGTGACCTCTTCCCCTTCGCCCACCCTGCCGTCCGCCTCCTCCGGCCGCCCACATCACCGGAGGCGACCAAACAGCACCCACCGCCGACCCGCGACCGCGGCGGCCCGCGTCGACCGGTCAAGCAGTGCGTCCGCGCTGACGCCATACAGCCCTCTCCACGCCGGCGGTTTCACCGAACTCGGCCTCCCCCGCGTCCTGGTGGACGCCCTCGCCTCCGCCGGCATCGAGCGGCCGACCCCGATCCAGGCCCGGGCCATTCCGGACGCGCTTTCCGGCCGTGACGTACTGGGCCGCGCGCAGACCGGATCCGGGAAGACACTCGCCTTCGGGTTGCCGCTGCTCACCCGGCTCGCCGCAGCTCCGGTTGTCCGACGCTCCTCGCGTCCGCGCGGGGTGATCGTGCTGCCGACGCGCGAGCTGGCTCTGCAGGTAGACGCCGCGCTACTTCCGCTGGCCCGACCGCTCGGATTGCGGATGCTTGTCGTCGTCGGCGGCACCTCTATCGGCCGACAGATCGCGGCGCTGCGTCGCGGCGTCGACGTCGTCGTCGCCACCCCCGGCCGGCTCCTCGACCTGTTACAGCGCGACGCCGTGACGCTTGATGCCGTGTCGGTCGCGGTGCTGGACGAGGCCGACCACATGGCCGACCTTGGGTTCCTGCCCTCGGTGACCCGCATCCTGGATGCCATGCCCGCTGACCGGCAGTGCCTGCTCTTCTCCGCGACACTGGACCGCGACGTCGACCGGCTGGTGGCTCGGTACCTGTCCCGGCCGGCCGCCCACCGGGTCGATGAGGACGCCGTGCCGGCATCCGCCATGGACCACCGGATCTTCCGCATTACGCCCGGTGACAAGGTTGACGTGGCCGCGGAGATCGCAGCGCAGGCGGCGCGCACGTTGTTCTTCGTACGTACCAAGCACGGCGCAGATCGGTTGACCCGGCAGTTCCGACACCGCGGCGTCGTCGCCGAGGCGCTGCACGGGAACTTGAATCAGAACCAGCGACGCCGCGCGCTGGATGCCTTCGCGTCCGGCCGGAGTAGCGTCCTGGTCGCGACGGACGTTGCCGCCCGTGGCATCCACATCGACGATTTGGGCCTTGTCGTCCACTTCGACCCACCCACCGACTCCAAGGTCTACTCGCATCGGTCGGGACGGACCGCCCGCGCGGGCGCCACTGGCACCGTCCTCAGCCTCGTCGAACCGCAGCAGCATCGGGATCTCGCCCGCATCCACGCCGCGGTCAACGTCGCTGCGGCGTCGTCTACGGTGCGTCCCGGGCACCCTGCGATCCGCGAAGCAGTAGCGCCCGCGAGGTAACAGTCGGCTGCTCAGGCTGCTCAGCCAGTCGTGGGCACGACCCACGGTTGATCATGGGCCCAGCTGATCCGGACGTTTTGATGCCGCACCGTGAGTCGGAAGATCGCGTACGAGATCAGCACGGCGCAGAACGTGACGGCCGGGGAGAGTATTGACTTGAGCAGGATGAAATTACTGATCGACGCGTTCGTGAGCAGCCACACCGTGCCCGCGGCGTTGATCAGGTAGGTCACGGACCACACAACTGAGAGCCGCGTGAAGAACCTCGCCTCGCGCAGCCACGTGGACAACTCGGATGGGAATGGGCAGAACTCGTGGGCGAGCCGGTCGAGCACCGGCCGCCCTGCAAGCCCGGTCAGTGCAATCACTGTCGCGACGGCGAGCGTGCCGGCGACCGGTTGCAGAAAGTACAGCACCGCGCTGCCAGTGAAGAACATGACCACAGCACGGAGCGACAGCAGCCCGGCGGTCACCAGCGCGGCGGCCAGCACTGGTCTGCCACGCGCCCGCGTCAGCAGTAGGCCCGTGTAGCAGAGTCCCACCGTTGCGAGTGCCGAGATGCGCAGCCCGAACAGCACCATCGAGGTGTAGAAGACCGTCATCGGCAGCAGCGATGCCGTCGCTAGTGTGGTCGCGACTCGCCGCACGATAGGGCGCCAGCCAGGCATCTTCAGCACGTGGGGCGAAACCGGACCGAGCAGTGTGGTCGCGGAATGCAGGCTTTTCATTTGCGGGGACCGTCTACGCGTGCGTTGATCGGTTGCGGCCGATCTTCATGTTGAGGACCGCCACCGTGCTTGAGATCGTGCCTCCGCCGCTTCGCACGCGCGGGTCGCGAGCATGACCCTGCGTCTGGTGGCTTCGTAACTGCCACAGGCGTCCGCGAGACCAAACTTCCGCGTGCTCTTCGGGAAAAAGTCGCGATCTTCTGGCCGGTCTGACGCGATCGGGCGCCGCTTCATCGAGCGCTAGCCATGTTTGATGCGGGGAAGCCCAGGCCGCGGATCAACATTGCGGGTGCCCGATCTGGTCCGGCTTCGACCAGTATTCGATCTCCAGGGGCTGATAGACCGGCATCGAGTGGCCGCCATGCGGGACGACCCTGGTGCTCACCACGCTACACGGGTATGCGAGTCGACCGAGCCGAGAGCCGTATAGAGACGCCGCGTCATCCTGTCACCTGATGCTGATCAGGCTCCGCATTTCGTCGGTGGACGACGACCCGGCCACGGTCGCTTCGACATGTGATTCCGGTAGTGCGCATCGCCGCCACAGGTCGGGTGAAGCCCGGCGCCCACTGTCATTCGCTCTCCGAGACCCAGATCGGGATGCCGGCCGACACCAGAAAGGACCACTCACGTCCATCGTTGTCCGCAACGGTCACCCAGCCACCTCGCGATGCGTGCGAGCCGATGGCCTCCATGGTGAGCTTGGTGGCGGGGTCGTCCAGCCTGATCCTCAGGTCCGGACCATAATGCAAGAAAGCCATGGCACAGCTCCTTCCCTTGGCCTGAGGGCACGGTACGTCGCTCGACGGCCGACCGCGTGGAAAGCCCCCGGAGATGACCAGCACCACCGCTTCGGTCCGGGCCCTCCGCAAACAATCGTCACGGACCGCGATCAGCCATCGCGAGCCAATGCCCTGCAGGCCGACAAACCGGAGTCTTGGTAGCCTTCTCAGTCGAGCTCACATGTTATGTATGTAACATTGCAGTGTGACGAACGAAGCAAACCCGGAAGCCTGGCTGCTCATCAGCACGTCGGCATCCGGAGCACCTGACACCCTCCGGGTGCATATCTGGCGCAGGCTTCGTTCCTTGGGCGCTGTCTATCTTCAGCAATCGGTATGTCTGCTACCGGCGCGGCACGATGTCGTCCGCGAGATCCGGCGGCTGTCTGATCGAATCCGTCACCAAGGCGGCGCAATCCGCGTCCTGTCCATCGGATTCACCGACCCGGGTGAAGAGCAAGCTCTGATCGCAGAGTTCAATGCGGCGCGCAATGCCGAGTACGCCGAAGTGCTCGATCGCCTACCGGAACTGCGAAAGGAACTGGCGTACGAGCAGTCCCGGGGCAACGCGACCTATGCCGAGGTTGAGGAATCCGAGGCCGACCTCGAGCGCTTTCGCGGGTGGCTGGCAAAGATCACTAACCGAGACTATTTCAGGGCCGACGGCGGGCAGGTTGTGCGCGATGCCGTTGCCCAGGCTGCCACTGAGCTCGCGGCATTCGAAGACGCGGCGCTGCGCGCCGAAGCTCCCGACCCGCCGCTAACGACCAGGGCGACGCCGATTCGAGCGGTCGACGGCTCATGACTGGTTTCTTCTGGTGGGACCTCCTGCTCAGCGTGGGCGCCGCGCTGATCATCACCTGGCTGGCCCTCGTGACGGCGGTGATCATGATCCGCCCACGACGCGGATCGCTGCGACAGGCCTTTCGGCTGTTACCCGATGTGCTTCGCCTCGTCCGCCGGCTCGCCGGTGACCGGACCCTCCCACGCGGAATCCGGGTTCGCCTCGCACTGCTCCTCGCCTACCTTGCCCTCCCGGTCGATCTCATCCCCGATGTCATCCCGGTTGTCGGCTACGCCGACGACGCGATCATCGTCATCGCAGTGCTACGCAGCGTCGTGCGGCGCGCCGGCATCGACGCGGTGCACGCCCATTGGCCTGGTACTGACGACGGATTCTCCGTTCTCATGCGGCTGACCGGCATCGACAATCAATTGCGGCCAGCTCCCCGGCCCGCTGTTCCGCCCGGAGCCCGGGACGGTCCGTCGATCTAACGCGACTTAGCGATAGGGCACCATGGGGCAATGGGCAGCGAGCGGTCACGTCGGCGCACTCGCGGCCGCGGCCGTCCAGGATCTCGGCCCGCGCCGTCTACCGAGCCCGCCACAACAACCACGGAATTGGTGGTGCCCGCCGCCATCGACGACGTCGGATCAGTCCCCGAACCGGGCGCCGGCGAACCAGCTGAATCTCCGACCGAGCGACGAGGTCGGATCCCCGGTCGCCGTCGGCGGCCGGCCGGCGAGAACCAAGACCGCTCCGCCCGGGACACGAGTGCGGACCGTGGGCTGCGGGAGATCGTAGGGGCGGGTCCGTCGCAGCTCGGGGTCAGCGGGGCGTTACGCGGCCGGGACGTGAACCGCCCGACCGCCGAGGACTTGGCCGCGGCTGAACGGGACGTCGTGATCGTGCGCCGACATTGGCGCGCTGACTGACCGCCCGCGTCAGAAGGTGCCGTCGGCCTCGTACTTGGCGAGCAGGTCGATCCGGCGGATATGGCGGGGATCTTCGGAGAACGGCGTCGCCAGGAAGATCTCGACGAAGCGCACCGCGTCCTCGATCGGATGGTTTCGCCCACCGATACTGACGATCTGCGCATTGTTGTGCTCGCGCGCAAGTTGCGCAGTCTCGTCGTTCCAAGCGAGAGCGGCGCGGATGCCCCGTACCTTGTTCGCGGCCATTTGCTCGCCGTTGCCCGAGCCGCCGATCACGACGCCGAGGCTGCCCGGATCGCGGATCGTGCGAGTTGCCGCCTCGATACAGAACGGCGGGTAGTCGTCTTGCGCGTCGTAGGTGAAGGCGCCGCAGTCCGTGACGTCGTAGCCGAGGGTGGGCAGGTGCGTGAGCAGGTGGGCTTTGAGCTCGAAGCCTGCGTGGTCGCTACCTAGGTAGACGCGCATGCGCGAATCATGGCAGGCGGCCGGACGGACTGAAAAGATAGTGGCCGGACCCGTCCCGCTGAAGGGCATGCACGGCCACCGCGGCGCGACGCGGAATGGGGCCGTAAACATGGGGGTACGGCCTGCCACTCCCGGTGCTGTCCTCGACGCGGATCTCGG
Source organism: uncultured Actinomycetota bacterium (assembly GCA_963809815.1). Lineage (GTDB taxonomy): Bacteria > Actinomycetota > Actinomycetes > Mycobacteriales > Jatrophihabitantaceae > CAVVJA01. The sequence goes on along the minus strand of CAWELM010000021.1, from coordinate 29,587 downwards.
AGCCGATCGCATGCGGGTCCAGCTCGACGACGACGAGATCCTCGACGAGGCGATAGTGGCGATCGGCTGCGCCGGCCACCTGGTCAGCGAACGAACAGTGCACGAACCCCTCGATCAGCAGCGAATCCGGGCGATAGGTCTCGACAACATCCGACCATTGCGCCTCGGGCACGATGTGGAAGAGGTGCTGCATGTCAATCGAATCGCGGCCGTTCGGTTCGGGTTCGTTTGAGTTCGAAGAAGTATGGGTATCCAGCCAGAAGCCGGGCACCATCCCAAATCTCGGCGGCTTCGTGCCCTCGCGGGATGCGAGTGAGCACCGGACCGAAAAACGCCACGCCGTCGACGTGGATCACCGGAGTGCCGACCTCGTAGCCAACCAGGTCCATTCCCGCGTGATGCGACTTGCGCAGTTGCTCGTCGTACTCGGTCGACTCGGCGGCATCAGCCAACGCCGGCGGCAGCCCTACCTCGCGCAGCGCATCCGCTATCGTCTCACGGTCGAGCTCCAGGCCCTGGACGTGTCGGCGGGTGCCAAGTGCGGTGTAGAGATCGCGCAGCACTTCCGAGCCGCGCTCCTGCTCGGCCGCGATCGCAACCCGAACCGCTCCCCACATGCGATCCATCCGAGCGCGATAGTCCTGACCCAGATCGCGATTCTCGTTCAAGACGGATAACGACATGACGCGAAATGTCACGTCGATCGGGCGCAGTTTCTCGACCTCCAGGATCCAGCGGGAGGTCACCCAGGCAAAGGGGCAGGCCGGGTCGAACCAGAAGTCGACCCTCGTGCGATTCGGGGTGGATGTCACAATTTCCACGGTAGCCCTCATGGTTGAGCGTTTCACCAGCCTGGGCCGCGGCGAGTGCCCGGCACCACATGGTCCGGCACGGGACGGCCGGAAAGCCACCGGGCACCTCGTGCCAGACTTCAGGACATACCTGGCCAGTGGCCCAAGCGCGATGGAGTGACCGATTTCGTGATTGTCTCAGTGCCCAACCTCACCCGAGATGACGCCCGCGTCCGGGCCGAACTGCTGCGCGTCGAGTCCTACGACGTAGTCCTCGACCTCACGGATGGCGGCGGCGCGCCGTCCGACCGGACCTTCCGATCAACGACCGTGATCACGTTCGCCGCATCCCGGCAAGGCGCCTCCACATTCGTCGACATCGTGGCCGACGCAGTTGGTCGGGTCACCCTGAACGGCAAGGACGTTCCCATCGGCGAGTACGAACCGGCCGACGGGATCGTATTGCCCGACCTCGAGCTGGACAACACGGTGGTGGTCGAGGCGGACATGCTGTATACGAACACCGGCGAAGGCCTTCATCGGTTCGTCGACCCGGTCGACAACGAGGTGTACCTCTACTCCCAGTTCGAGACCGCGGACGCCAAACGCGTCTACGCGTGTTTCGATCAACCCGATCTCAAAGCCGTGTTCACCCTGCACGTGACGGCGCCCGAGCACTGGCAAGTGGTCTCGAATGGCAGAGAGCAGTCGGTCGACCACGCACCAGCTGGTAAGACCGTGCACTTCGCTCCTACGCCGCGGGTCAGTCCCTACGTCACCGCTGTCGTGGCCGGCCCCTATTACGTAGTCCGCGATCATCACGACGGAATTGATCTGGGCTTGTACTGCCGCAAATCGCTCGCCGAGTATTTGGACCCAGATGAGTTATTCACCGTGACCAAGCAAGGCTTCGACTGGTGCCAGGCCAACTTCGGTATGCGGTACGCCTTCGGAGACAAGTACGACCAGCTGTTCGTGCCCGAGTTCAATGCCGGCGCCATGGAGAATGCCGCTTGCGTGACGTTCCTTGAAGACTATGTCTTCCGAGGCAAGGTCACGGATGCCCGCCGTGAGCGCCGCGGCGAAACGATCCTGCACGAGATGGCACACATGTGGTTCGGCGACCTCGTGACTATGCGCTGGTGGAACGACTTGTGGCTGAACGAATCCTTCGCGAACTTCGCCGCGCCCCTCGCCCAAGCCGAGGCCACCCGCTGGACGCATGCGTGGACCACTTTCGCGAACGTCGAGAAAGCGTGGGCGTATCGCCAAGATCAACAGCCGACCACGCACCCGATTGTCACCGACGCTCCCGACGTCCAGACCGCAGAGGTGAACTTCGACGGGATTACCTACGCCAAGGGAGCGAGCGTCCTCAAACAGCTCGTCGCCTACGTCGGCACGAAGGAGTTCATGGCCGGACTCCGGCAGTACTTTCAGGATCACGCCTACGCCAACACCACGCTGGCTGACCTGCTGGCGGCGCTCGAGGCGACCTCGGGCCGCGACCTACGGCGGTGGTCCACCGTGTGGCTGGAGGCAGCCGGCATCAACACGATCCGGCCCGGATTCAGCCTCGATGAGGAGGGGAACTACGCAAGCTTCGATGTCGTGCAGACCGCCCCGACCGACGCGGCAGCCTCCAACGTGCTGCGTCCACATCGGCTCGCGATCGGCCTGTACCGCGACGATGCCGACACCGGACAGTTGGTCCGGACCGATCGGTTCGAGGTGGACGTGACCGGTGGCCGAACGCCGGTCCCAGAGCTTGTCGGAATGGCCCAAGCGGACCTGGTGCTGGCCAACGACGACGACCTCACGTACTGCAAGCTGCGCCTGGACGAGCGGAGCCTGCACACCCTGCGCACAGGCGGCATAGCGCGGCTGGCCGAGTCGCTGCCACGTGCGTTGTGCTGGTCCGCCGCGTGGGACATGACGCGCGACGGCGAGCTCGCAACACGGGACTATGTGGCCCTTGTTGTTGCCGGAGCGCGATCCGAGAGTGATGTCGGCTTGCTGCAGACACTCAACGCCCAGGCATTGCGAGCGGTGCAGATCTACGCTGACCCGGACTGGGCACCGCAGGGCTATCAGCTGCTAGCCGTGAATGCCGTTACCGCGATGTGGGAGTCGCCGCCCGGCTCAGACCACCAGCTGGCTTGGGCACACGCATTCCTCGCCACGGCACGCAGTTTCGAGCACACGAACGAGATTCGTGCGTTGTATACCGGCGATAACGTGCCGTCCGGTCTGGCGTTGGATACCGAGCTACGTTGGGCGATCGTGCAGGCCCTATCAGCGCGAGGGGCGATATCCGACGCGGAGATCGAGGCCGAATCGGAGCGCGATCCGTCCGCGACCGGGAAGCGGCATGCCGTGACGGCTCGCGCCATGGCGCCGACCCCAGAGGCGAAGGCAGAAGCATGGCGCCTCGCGATCGAGGATGATGACTCGGTGCCCAACGCGATCCAACGGGCCGCAATAGTGGGCTTTGCTCGAACCGTTCGGGACGAGCTGCTCGTGCCTTACGTGGGGCGTTACTTCGCGGATATTCCTGACGTTTGGGCCCGGCGTACAAGCGAGCTGGCCCAGAACGTGGTCGTCGGCCTATTTCCGAACTGGCCGTCGACCGTCAGCACCGACACCCTGCGCGCGGTTGACGAATTCCTCGAGCGCACCAACCTACCGGCGGCGCTGCGCCGACTCGTCAGTGAGGGACGCGCGGACGTCATGCGGGCGCTCGCGGCCCGGGCGGCGGACAACGCAGCCGGCCGAGCTGACAGCTAGCGGGACACTAGATCCGGCCGGCCGAGTCGGCCAGCATGCGCAATCCCGTCACGATCCCGCCCACGAGGTCTCCGCCGGAGAACGAGGCCCGCATGCCGAGGGCGGCGAGGGCGCACGCACGATTTGGCAGGCGCGCGGCCGACTCAGTGCCGGTCACGATATGCAGCACGCGCTGGCCGGGCGAGACCGCAACCAGTACCGGATCGTTCGCGCGCTCGGCGAGGACCTCGAACAGCGATTCGGCCGCGGCTCGGTGCGGCTCCTGCAGCGAGCCCACGTACACCGAGAAGGTCAACCCGCTTTCCCGGCTAGAGAGGGTCATCGCTTCGTCGATGCGGGCCAGCTGCCGAGGCGAGAACGGGTGATGCGTCGCGTCCGCGTCCGCGCGTGGACCGTACTGGAGGGCTGGGCCGCGACGGCTAACCTCACCACTCACCGCTGGCTCCCCCTACTGCCTTCTGCTGAGCGGCCCGCTGAGCGGCCGCGCCACTGGATGACTCCAACGCGAGACGATCTGTCTCCGCAGCTGAACCCGGCGCCGGATGCGGCAGATACCACGCAGGGGGAAAGTTCCACGGCTTGCCCGGCCGATACCGATTGGGCCCTTTGAACTGGGATCGGCCGTAGACGAGCAACGCCAAGACCGCGATGATCAAAGCCGGGATACCCACGAAGACCAACACGGTCTCCACGATGCTCATGTGTGCTCCCGTATTGAGCTGCCGTCTCGCTGCGCCGACCGGGCAATCACCGACCGGTGCCCGACACGGTAGCGAATCCCGAGAAGTGGCTTGACGCCGACACCCGGCAACGCTTCAGTCGTCCCAAATCCCGGGGCGCCGGTCGCGCCATGGCCGGGCGGCTTCGAGTTGGGCGGCCAGGCATAGCAGGGTCGCCTCGGCCGCCGGGCGGCCAGCGAGCATCACGCCGATCGGCTGCCCGTCGGCGCTTTCAAACAACGGGACCGATATCGCGGGCTGGCCCGTCATGTTGTAGATCGCGGTGAACGGCGTGAAGCGCTTCTGGCGTTCGAAGTCAGCTGCCGGATCACCGTCAGCATCAAACCACCCGACCGGCTGCGGCAACATCGCCAGCGTCGGGGTAAGCACGGCATCGAAGTCAGCCGTGGCCGCAAGCCCTTGCCGTGAGTACACGGAGAGCATGCCGATCGCCTGCGCGTACCCGGTTCCGGTCACGGCCGCCCCCCGGCCCCGCAAGTAGCGGGTCAGCGGCCGAAGCAAGCTCTCGCGCGCCGGATCGACGGGCACGGTGTTTGCCGATACCGACCACACCGTCTCGAAGTACGGAACGGCGTCCGACGGATAGGGCGGAGGGATGTCCGTCACTTCGTGGCCGAGACTCTCGAGGAGTTCGCTGGCCCGTTCCCACGCGCTGCGGACTTGAGGATCCACTTCGGACGGAATTACCGACTCGATGAATCGCCCGATGCGCATACGCCCCGGCTCGCGATCGCACCACCCGAGGAAGGTCTCTCCCGGCGGGAGGTCGGGCGGGCGGTCCGGATCGCCCGGCTGCGGAATGGCGACTGCGTCCAAGAACGTCGCGGCGTCGCGGACTGTTCGGGTAAGGCCGCCGAAAACAGCGAGGCGCGCCGATTCGAAGTCGAGGGGCCCGCGAGAGACGCGTCCGCGCGACGGCTTCAAACCGACGAGGCCGCACACGCTCGCTGGTATGCGAATGGACCCGCCGCCATCGCTGCCTTGGGCAATCGGAAGCAGGCCGGCCGCGACCGCTGCCGCCGCGCCACCACTCGATCCCCCGGCCATCCGGGACGGGTCCCAGGGCGAGCGAGTCGGCGGACCGATGTCGGTCTCGGTGTAGCACGGCAAACCAAACTCCGGCGTCGCCGTCTTGCCCAGGCTGATCGTGCCGGCCGCGCGGAGTAATTCCACGATGTAGTCGTCGATCGGCGATACGAAATCGGCATAACTCGCCGACCCCAGCTTGGTGCGGACGCCCTTTGTCAGATTCAGGTCTTTGATGGCGGTGGGCACGCCGAGCAACGGCGGCAGACTCCCGGGGTCGTCGGCCGCGAGCACGGTTCTCTCCGCCTCCTTGGCCTGTCTCCGCGCCGCGTCGGCGGTGAGGGTGACGAACGCGCCGAGACGATCGTCGAGCCGCGCGATCCGATCGAGAGCGTGCTCGACCAATTCGACTGGGCTGACCTCGCGGCTCCGTACGGCCGCAGCCGCTTCCAATGCGGTGAGGTCGTGGAACAGGGCCATGGCTGGAGGCTACGGTCTGCCCATTTACGCAGGGGCGGCGTATTCGCCAGCGGCGTCGGCCCCCGGGGTCAGCCCGAGGTATCGCTCCCACGCCGGATCGCGTTTGGCCCATCCCATAACGACAGCCACCGTTGCCGGTGGCTGTGTGGGTGCGACGCGGAGATGCCAGCCAAGTTCGCCAACCAGCCGATCGCCTTTGCGATGGTTGCACCGGGCGCAGGCGGCCACCACGTTGGTCCAGACGTGCTGCCCGCCGCGAGACCGCGGTCGGACATGATCGATCGTGTCGGCGCGCGTTCCGCAATACACACACGAATACCCGTCCCGATCCAGCACGGCGCGCCGCGTAAGCGGCACCTCCCGGCGGTAGGGCACCCGCACGTAGTGGGCCAGCCGCACGACCGTCGGCACCGGGATGGCGACCCGCGCCGAGTGCATGACGTCGTTGCCCGCTTCGACGACGAATGCCTTCTCGGCCAGGACCAGGACGACGGCGCGGCGCAGAGTGACGACACACAAGGGCTCGTACGTTGCGTTCAGCACCAGCGCACCGGCCACTCGGATCACCTCCGACCCCGTTAGTGAACCGGACAGAGGCCCAGTTGCGCACGTCCGTAGGTACATCCCGCAGGTCGGAGTGTCATATTCGGTCGAAAAATCGCCCTAAATCCGGCTATAGCTGGCGCCGGTCCACGGAGTCGGAGGGAATGCTTTGGGAGCTGCCCATCGCGTCGATAGGTCAGGAGTTCAGGTCGTCGAGAGCGCCGAGGATTCCTCGATGCAATGTCGGGTAGACGTAGTGCATCGTTGTGAGCGTCGTGGTTGGGATCTCCGCGTGGACGGCCGCGGTGAGTGCACCGAGAATCTCGCCGCCGTAGGGGCTCATGACCGTGGCACCGACGAGAACGCCTCGGTCGACATCCTCCACGAGAAGAATGAATCCATCGTTGCCGGGTCCGTGGATCCAGCCCCTCGTCGACGAGGCGATAGTCGCGTAGCCGGTGCGAACCCTGAGACCGCGTTCCCGAGCCTGGGACTCAGAGAGGCCGACTCGGCCAATCTCTGGATCGGTGAACGACGTCCAGGCCAACCCGTGGTAGCCGCCGAACAGATTCGGCCGGCCCAGCAGGTGCGCTATCAGGACTCTTGCCTGCCACACCGAGACGTGGGTGAATGCGCCCCGGCCCGTGATGTCGCCGATGCCATACAACCCGTTGACACCGACGACCCGCATCTGATCGTCCACGTCGAGCGTCCGGGCACTGGGATCCAGGCCCACCTTGTCCAGAGCAACGTCAGCCAGGTTGGATCTGCGTCCGACGCACACGAGCAGTTTCTCTCCCGTGACCGTGCTGCCATTGGCCAGCGTCACCTCGACACCGTCACCGCCTGCGCCGACTGCTGTCGCTCCGACGCCGAGATGCAGCTCGATGCCCTCGCGCCGAAAGACCTCAGCCAGCACCTCGGAGGCGCGAGGTTCCTCGACGCTGACCATGCGCTCGGAGGCCTCCACGACTGTCACCCGCGTGCCGAAGCGCCCGAACGCCTGCGCAAGCTCGACGCCGATAGATCCGCCCCCGAGGACGACCATCGACGCTGGGGCCTCCGGGGCCCGCAGCACGTCACGATTCGTCCAGATCGGTGACTCCGGTCCGCCTTTCCCGCGTAGCTCGGCAAGTCCTGGTATCGGCGGGATGGCGGGGGACGTACCGACCGAGATGACGACGTGGGGCGCGCGGTACGTCGAGCCGCCTACGTCGACCTGCACGGAGCCGTCGTCGGCCCGACCGGCGAGCTGTCCCACGCCTCGAACGAACGTCCCGCCCAATCGCTCGAACCGCTCAACGGCAACTTTGTCGTTCCAGTTGTCTGTTGCCTCGTCGCGGATTCGCGTACCGACCGGCCGATAGTCCGGCGCGATGTCCGCCCTTCCCGACGACAGGATGTTGACTCGGCCGCCCTCGGCCAACACCGCCGCACCCCGGATAACCATCTTGGAGGGTATGCACCCGTAGTACGGGCACTCGCCGCCGACCAGGTGCCGGTCGATGCCTAGAACCGACCAACCAACTTCGGCCATCCGCTCGGCCACTTCTTCACCGCCGGGGCCGAGGCCCACCACGATCAGGTCGTATGTCTCAGGCAGGGGCGTCGTCATGAGCGACACCGTACGGGGAGAATAGGACCAGTGAACACCAACGAACCGGTCGTGTCCGCGGACGAGGCGGTGACACTTTACGAGGCCATCGGCGGAGAGGAGACGTTCCGCCGCCTTGTCGACACGTTTTACGCCGGCGTGGCAAGCGATCCTGTGCTGCGTGCCATCTACCCGGAAGACGACCTCGGACCGGCGGCCGAGCGGCTGCGGATGTTCCTCATCCAGTACTGGGGCGGCCCGAATACCTACTCCACGCTTCGCGGACATCCGCGACTGCGCATGCGTCATGCCCGCTTTGCGATCGGGATCGCCGCGCACGACGCGTGGCTTCGGCACATGCGAGCCGCACTCGACGAACTTGCACTCGAACCTGAGTACGACGACGCGCTATGGCGGTATTTCCAGATGGCTGCGGCGTCACTCCGCAACGTCCCCGGCTGATAGCCCCCCGCGTCTCGCGGCTGGACACCGCCGCATCCGTAGCCAGAGCCCAGCACATCCCAGCCGAGCGCAGTGTTAGTCCGGCACAAGCCGCAGCCTCTTCGGCTGAGGCTGCGGCCCACCCGTCCGATGTCGCAGCCCTGCCGGACGAACGCCGTAACATCACCCGCCCGAAGCCCGCACCCTCCCGGCCTGAAGCCCGCATCCCTCGCGGCCTGAAGCCCGGACCTCTTCCCTCCCGAAGCCCGCATCCCTCGCGGCCTGAAGCCCGGACCTCTCCCCTCCCGAAGCCCGCACCCTCCCGGCCTGAAGCCGTACCCTCGCCGGCCGCAGGCCACGATGCCTCCGGCTGAGGTTCGTAGCACGTCCTTCCATTGGGCGCCCGCCTGACACCCCGCGGGCGGCGGTTGCGCAACTGGCAGCAGCCGGTCCGTTTGGCACGATTGCAAGCGTTTACAATCGCTGGGCGTTCCAGATCCCGCGATCGACGACCTCCGGAGGAGACAGTGCGTGACGCACCACGTCGATGACGTTCCCATCCGATCCGCAGGTTCGACGTCGACGGAACCGCCTCTGTCGCACTCCGAGCCCTGGTGGCGGAGCGCGGTGTTCTATCAGGTCTACCCGAAGAGCTTCGCCGACGGGAACGGCGATGGCCTCGGCGACCTGATCGGGCTTCGGGATCGGCTGGACTATCTGCAGCAGCTCGGAGTCGACGCCTTGTGGCTCAGCCCGTTCTACACGTCGCCCGGCGCGGACGGCGGGTACGACGTTGCGAACCCGACCGATGTCGACCCGATATTCGGCACGATTGCCGACTTCGACGCGCTGGTTGCCGCCGCGCACGCACGGGGGATCCGAGTAACGATCGACCTCGTCCCGAACCATTTCTCCCACCAGCACCCTTGGTTCCAGGAAGCATTGGCCGCCGAGCCCGGAAGTCGACAGCGGGCACGATTCATCTTCCGCGATGGGCAAGGCCCACGAGGCGACCTCCCGCCGAACAACTGGCCGTCCGTGTTCGGCGGCCCGGCCTGGACTCGCGTCCCGGACGGTCAGTGGTACTTGCATTTGTTCGCGGCTGAGCAACCGGATCTCGATTGGTCCAACCCCGAGGTAGCGGCCGAGTTCGAGCGCATTCTGCGCTTCTGGCTCGACCGCGGAACCGATGGTTTTCGCGTCGACGTGGCGCATGGCATGGCCAAGGCAGCCGGCCTGCCCGACATTGCCGCGAGCACCTTGGCCAAGATCAATGACGCTGATCACATGCGTCCGAGCGACGATCCGCGTTGGGATCAGGACGAGGTGCATGAGTATCTGCGGGCGTTCCGCCGCGTCCTCGATTCCTACCCCGGCGACCGGATGGCGGTCGGCGAAGTGTGGGCTTCAGGCGGCCACCGGCTTGCCCGATACGTACGCCCGGATGAGCTGCATTTGGCATTCAGCTTCCAGCTCGTGCAAGTGGGCTGGTCGGCGAACGAGTTCCGGGCCGCGATCGACGACGCGATGCAAACGATGCCGGCGGTAGGCGCCCCGTGCGCCTGGGTGTTGTCCAACCATGACATCGATCGTCATGTCAGCCGGTTCGGGGGCGGAACGGTAGGTACCGCGCGTGGGCGCGCAGCTGCCCTACTGCAACTGGCCCTGCCCGGTGCCGTCTATCTCTATAACGGCGACGAACTCGGGTTGCCGAACGTCGACGATCTTCCGGACTCAGTGCTGCAGGACCCGGCCTGGGACCGCACCGGTCACACCGTGCGAGGGCGGGACGGAGAGCGGGTGCCACTTCCCTGGGAGGGCGACATGCCGCCGTTCGGATTCTCGTCCAGCGCCGCGACGTGGCTACCGCTGCCGGCATCGTGGCGACCGTTGACCGTCGCCAGCCAACTCGACGAGGTGGACTCGACCCTGTCCCTCTACCGGCGAGCATTGGATTACCGGGCGAAAAGCGCCACCTTGCATGGCAATGATTTCTGCTGGATCGGCTCACCGGATGACACTCTGGCGTTCCGGCGCGGCGACGACTTCGTGGTAGTGGTCAACTTCGGCGGGGGGCCCGCGCCGATGCCCCCGGGACAGGTCGTGCTGGCCTCTGGACCACTCGACGGTGACGGCACTCTGCCGGCGAACACCGCAGTGTGGATGCGAGAAGAACAGCCGGCAATGGATCGGTCAGCTGACACGTCGATTCGAGACCAGATGACCTCCGGCTAACCGGACCTCAATCCAAGGTTCAACCGCAGACCGGGCCGCTCCGCGTATCCGGAGCCGTACCGGGCCGCGACCCGCAACCAGCGGCCGGCGATGTCGACGGCCAGGTACGAGCCCTGGGGTAGGAAGCCCATCCGGGTAATGGCGCTGATGAGCCGGAGCGTCAGCTCGACGCGCTCACCACTCGAGCTGCTAACGGTCAATACGACCGAGTCGAGCAGGGCAGCCGCGACCTCGGCCCGGGGCTGCGCACCGGGCACGCCATCTCGTGCAGCGGCATCCTTCAGCGTGCGCGCACCGCTGCGGACCAGACGACGGATCACGTCGTCGGGCACGGTATCGACCCGCTTCCAACCGGTGGTCGGCGGTGTACCGCCGCGCCAGTCGGCGTCCCTCGGGACGGGCTCCGCGTCGTCTCCGTCGATCCAGGCCAGCAGCTCGCTCGCTAAGACCGAATAGTCGCCAGCATGGCGATCAGCGTCCGCAGGCAACGACAAAGTCCGGCCGACCAAAACGTCAAATGGCAATCTAACGAGGCCGGTGACGGTTGCCGTTCCGGTGACGATCCGGGCCAGGCTTAGCTCGTCGAGGGCGGCGGCGCGACGAAGCATCGGCGCAAGCTCGACCAAGGCGCCGGGCCGCACGTCCGGGAACGCGCGCGCCCCGCGCGCCCCGCCAATCGTCGCCGCAGCAGCCCAGCTCACGTCGGCAGCGGTCTTATGCGCCAGACCTCGCTTACTCAATGTCCGGCATCCTCTTACAACGTCCGGCTTCGTTCGCCATCATCATGCGTTGGCGCCTGTTGCGGTACTAATCGCCACTGGCGAGTCGTCGGTATAGCCAGCCAGCATTGCTTTCTCATCCGGAGTGAGCCGCCGTGGGCGCTCGGATAAGAAGTCAAATGTCACCAGCGTCGTCGCCGCAGTCGCGGCCAGCACGCCACGATCGAATACATCGTAGTTCATGCGAAACGACGCCGCTCGGACGTCATCGATCCACAGTTCGATTCGTAAGGGGTCGACGTGGTAGACCACTGGTTTCAAGTAGCTGATTTCGTGATGTTGAACGACCGTTCCACGTTCGAAGGACGGGTCGTACCGATCGAAGAACATAGACACTCGAGCTTGCTCGAGATAAGCCAGGTATGCAGCGTTGTTCACGTGCCCGTATGCGTCCATGTCCGACCAGCGCATCGCGCACTGGGCCACGAATCGGGACATGCCGGCACTCAGTCCCGGGAGAGCTTGCGATAGGTGACGGCGTGCGGGCGCGCCGCCTCAGCGCCTAGTCGCTCGATCTTGTTCTTCTCGTAGGACTCGAAGTTTCCTTCGAACCAGAACCAGCGGGCTGGGTCGTCGTCGGAACCTTCCCAGGCCAGAATGTGTGTTGCGACTCGATCCAGGAACCACCGGTCGTGACTGATGACGACAGCGCAGCCTGGGAATTCGAGCAGCGCATTCTCCAACGAACTCAGAGTCTCCACATCGAGATCATTGGTCGGCTCGTCGAGGAGCAAGAGGTTGCCACCCTCCTTGAGAGTCAGCGCGAGATTCAGCCGGTTTCGTTCTCCGCCGCTCAATACGCCGGCGCGCTTTTGCTGATCCGGCCCCTTGAATCCAAATGCCGAGACATACGCGCGGGATGGCATCTCGACGTGCCCTACGTTGATGTGATCCAACCCGTCGGATACGACCTGCCAGACGTTCTTGGACGGATCGATGCGACTGCGGCCCTGGTCGACGTAACTGATCTTCACGGTCTCGCCGACCTTCACCTCGCCGGAATCTGGATGCTCCTGCCCGACGATCATCTTGACCAGGGTCGTCTTCCCAACCCCGTTCGGCCCGATCACGCCGACGATTCCGCCGCGGGGCAACGAGAACGACAAGTCCTTGATCAGCATGCGGCCCTCGAAGCCTTTGTCCAGATGGCTGACATCGACAACGACGCTGCCCAGACGCGGACCGGGCGGGATCTGAATCTCTTCGAAGTCGAGCTTCCGGGTCTTCTCCGCCTCGCCGGCCATCTCCTCGTATCGCTGGAGTCGAGCCTTGCTTTTTGCTTGTCTGCCCCGGGCGTTCTGGCGCACCCAGTCCAGTTCGTCGCGTAGCCGTTTCTGGAGTTTCTGGTCCCGCTTGCCGGCCACCTCCAAGCGGTCCGCCTTCTTCTCCAGGTAGGTGGAGTAGTTGCCTTCATAGGGATAGGCCCGGCCACGATCGAGCTCGAGGATCCACTCCGCGACGTTGTCGAGGAAGTACCGGTCGTGGGTTACCGCCAGAATGGTGCCCGGGTACTTGGCGAGGTGCTGCTCCAGCCACTGCACGCTCTCGGCATCGAGATGGTTGGTCGGCTCGTCGAGGAGCAGGAGATCTGGCTGCTCGAGCAGCAGCCGACACAATGCCACGCGGCGCCGCTCACCTCCGGACAGGTGCGTGACCGGCTCGTCGCCCGGAGGACAACGCAGCGCGTCCATCGCCTGCTCGATCCGGCTGTCCAGTTCCCACCCGTTGGCGTGCTCGATCTTCTCCATGAGGTTTCCCTGCTCGGTGAGCAGGGCGTCGAAGTCAGCGTCGGGTTCCCCCATGGCGACCGACACTTCTTCGAATCGCGCCATCGTCGCTCGAAGGTCCGCGACCGCATCCTCGACGTTCTCCCGGACCGTCTTCGTCTCATCCAGCGACGGTTCCTGCTCCAAGAGGCCCACCGAGTACCCCGGCGACAGCTGCGCGTCCCCGTTCGACGGCTGATCGAGCCCGGCCATGATACGAAGAACCGTCGACTTGCCAGCACCATTGGGCCCGACTACACCGATCTTGGCGCCTGGCAGGAACGACAGGGTGACATCGTCCAGGATCAGCTTGTCGCCGACAGCCTTACGGACCTTGCGCATGGTGTAGATGAACTGAGCCACTTTCCCCAGCCCGGGCGGGTGCGTAGCTCGGGTATGAACCGGTCACCCTGCTGCCGGGTGATCGCCAAGGGCCGTCCGTGCCAGTAGGCGATGTAGCCGATCGCGAGTCTTCTGCAGCCGTGGCAGCGGATGACTAGCGCCGCTTGCTCACGTAGCCGGGCGCCCTCGCGGAGTCCGATGTCAACGGCTTCCCGGTTTTCGGGGCCGGTCGGCAGCCGCGTTCCCAACAGCTCTTCGAAGAAGTTCACACGTCCCCCAAATTCAGCCGGCGTGCCTCATCAATCGCCCGCTCACTGACGCTCTGGCCGCGGCGTAACGCCGCAGCATGTCGACTCGGCTCCAGCCAGCAATCGCCAGCAGCGCGTCCTCGCTGCCACCGGCCCGCAACCACCGGTCCGCGTAGGAATGCCGCAGCCGGTGCGGGTGAAAGTCGGCGATGCCGGCACGGTTGGCGCGGTAGCCGAGCGCCTTCCACAGCCCCTTGTAGCCGAACCTCTTCCCGTCCGCGCCCAACCACAACATGGGCGTCGAGGCGAGACGATGGGTGCGGCGGACCCGTAGGTAGCGGTCGATGGCCCGGGCGGTTTGCGGCCCGACCGGTACGACCCTGCCCTTGCCGCCTTTGCCGCGGCGGATGACAGCGGTCCCGGCCTGCAGGTTGAGATCCGACACGGCCATGCCGACCACCTCACCGGCCCGCATGCCGCACTCAGCCATCAGCCTGACGATCGCCTCATCCCGGCGGTCCTGGAACTGGCTGCTGCCCGAGCAGGCCACGACTAGCGCCTTCAACTCGGCCTCGGTCAACGGGTGGACAACCTTGACGTCGATCTTGGGTGCCTTCAACCCGATGAGTTCGTCCCGGGGAATCTCGCCTTCCTCGGCAAGCCAGGAGGAGAACCGGCGGACGGCGAGTTGCTTCGAGGTGGCTGTGGCCCCTTCCTTGCCGTGGTCGAGTAGGTCCGCTATCCACGCTGAGACGGTGGCCGCGGTCGAGCACCGCCGGCCGGTTGTTGTCGGCGCACCAGGCTAGGAACTGCCGGACCCCGATGCGGTACGTCGTGATGGTGCCTTTGGTTTTCCGTTCACCGCGCAGCGCGAGCAGCCAGGAGTCCACCAACGGTTCCAGGTCGAGCGGCACAGGGGCACAATATCTCCCCACTGAGCGCTGTAGGTGTAGGGTTCGGCGTGTCAGGCCGCTACAGGTCCCGTATTACGGGCAGGACAGCCGGACAAGGCACTCAGCGTGAGGGGACATAGTGAGCCACTTTCGTTCCTCGCTTCGCTGATCAGACTCGGTTCCCTTGGCTACGATACGGGGGCCTCGGTCGCCTGACTTCCGCTCGAATTGGGCCGACGAGTACCGGTTGAAACGGCCGAACACCCTGTGCGGCATGCGAGCCGTTAACGCTCACAACCGCGACGACCCAGGCCCTAGGGGTCGCTGCGCAGTCAGCCTACTGCCGCGAATACGGCCTCTGGCCCCGGTGTCACGTCGAATCGCCGAGCAGTGAGGTCCTCGGGCATGCCGTCCGGGCCGACGTCGACGGTCGTCGTCGCGACCGGCCGCACTACCTTCGTGAACTCACTGACGCCTCGCGATAGGTCATGCCCGATCGCAGCAGCGTCGACCTCGTAGCTCACCCGGGACGTCTCGTCCTTGGTCGTGTACTCCCGAGAGTAGAACCGGCCGGTCACGATGACGGGCTGCCCCTTCTTCAACGAACGAGCGACGTTCTGCGCGAGCGCGCGCCAGCACGTGACCGTCGCGAACAAGCGATCGCTGTCCTGCCACTTGCCGGTCTCCCGATCGAGACGACGCGAGGTCGACGCGACCCGAAAGCTGAGCACGGGCACGCCAGAGCTGCTCGTCGTGCGCAATCGGGGTTCGTCCACGACGTTGCCCACGATGGTGATGTACGTGTCGTTCATTGCGAACTCCTGTCCGTCGACCGGTCCTGATGTCCGGCGGCCCCGTGTTGGGTGTGCTGTCAGCCAACCGGGCTACTGCCTCGGCGCGAAGGCTCGCGTGGCATCTGTGGACGACGGCCAAACCTGTGGACAGGAATGCCAGCCGATGTCGGACGGCGATGCTAGCCGCGGAAAACCTGGCGATAGGCCGCCGGAGAGGTCCCGACCACGCGGTTGAAGTGATGACGCAACATTGCGGCGGTGCCGAACCCGCTGCGTCGAGCCACTACCTCGACCGGCTCGTCACCGGCTTCGAGTAGGGAACGTGCGTAGCGAACCCGCTGCTCCGTGAGCCACATATGCGGCGTCGTCCCGGTCTCGGCCCGAAATCGTCGGGCAAACGTCCGCTCGCTCATGGCTGCCCGCGCCGACATCGACGTCACCGAATGGTCCGTCGCCAGCTCGCTCGCGATCTCATCCAAGAGTGGCGCAAGCGTCTCTGCATCCTGTGCCCGTACTGGCGTTCCCACGAACTGAGCCTGCCCGCCAGCCCGGTGCGGCGGCATGACCATCCGTCGCGCGGCGATGTTCGCGAGGCGCTCGCCATGGTCCCGGCGGATCAAGTGCAGGCACAGGTCGAGCCCGGCGGCCGAGCCGGCACTCGTCAGCACCGGGCCGTCGCAGACGTAGAGCACATCTGGATTGACCCGGGCCAGGGGGAATCGGTTCGCCAAATCGGCCGCGTACCGCCAATGCGTCGTACAGTCCCGGCCGTCGAGCAGCCCGGCGGCACCGAGGACGTACGCGCCCGAACAGACGCTCATGACCAGGGCCCCGCGCTCGACCGCGGCCCGCAGCGTGCCCAAAACGGCCTCCGGGTAGACACGACCGGTCCCGCAGGCGGGGATGACAACGAGATCGGCTGCGTCGGCCCGGTCGAGTCGATGCTCTGTGGTGATCGTCCACCCGTTCGACGTGGGCACGGGTTGGGAGTCGACCGATACGACCGCAAAGTCGTAGTTCGGCACGCCGTCGTCCCGTCGATCAATACCGAAGCCTTCGGACACGACTCCTAGCTCAAAGGGCTGAACACCGGGCAGCGCCACGGCGACGACATTGCGAATCGGCACAACAACCAGGGTGCCCGGTGCGTGGCAGGATTTCAACGTACACTGTCATTTAAGTCGGTTGTGGCAGGATCACGGTGAGCGCAGAATTACAGCCATGATGGTGATCCTGCTCGTGCTATTCGTTCTGATGGCGTTGGCGGGTATCTACGGTCTCGGAACGGACAGCCGCGACCCCGAGTACTCGCTACGGCTGCGCCCCTATGAGCGCCAACCTGAGGTCCGCCACCTACCCCATCAGGTACGTCACATTGGATGATCGGCCTAGCTGCTCTGGCCGGGAGTTCTGCGGGTGCCTGTTCTAGACTTGCGCTGCCCCACGAGGGGTAGGTGGCAGGTTAGAGCCCCCGTAGCTCAGCGGATAGAGCTCCCGCCTTCTAAGCGGTAGGTCGCAGGTTCGAGTCCTGCCGGGGGCACCGGGCCAGCAGACCCAGGGGGCCTGCGGCCGATCCACGACATGGCCGTCACACACAAAGCTCAGCGACACGCTAACTATTGCCGTGCATCCGGACTGGTCAGCCGGGAAACCAGATGTCATCGCCTGGGCGAAGTATCGCAATCCGGCTGAGTCAACCCAGCAGATCTACTCCGCCGTGATCTTGCTATCCCGAGTGGGCTCGCTCAGGCCGCGGCCTCGTCCCGGAACTGTCGCAGCGGGGCGAGCGCGCTGGTCCAGGCGACGAGCTGGTCGAGCATCGTGTTCAGGGCCGCGAGGCTGTACTCGCCGGCCCTGAATACGCTGAAGTTCTCAAAGTCGGTCAGCAACGATAGCGCTACCTGCTGGCGCACGTCGGCCATCTGCAGCTCGCCGGCGACCAGCCGAAGATGCTCAACCGCCCGAACACCACCGGCGGCTCCGTAGGACACGAACCCGACAGCCTTGTTGTTCCATTCCGCGTACAGGTAATCGAGCGCGTTCTTCAGCACCCCGGACGTGCCGTGGTTGTATTCCGGGGTCACGATCACGAAACCGTCAAACGACGCGATCTTGGATGCCCACTGCTTGGTGTGCTCGTTGCGGTAGTTGCCGAACGAGGGTGGCAGTGGCTCGTCGAGGTGCGGCAACGGGTAGTCGAGCAGGTCGACCAGTTCGAACTCCGCGTCGTCGCGCCGGGAGGCGACGTCATACACCCACTTGGCCACCTGCTCGCCGTTGCGGCCCGGACGGGTGCTGCCGAGGATGATGCCGATCTTGATCATGTCGAGCTCCTTCGAGTGAACCGCCCAGCAGCTTGCTACCCCGCGGACTTGATGCCCGATGCTGCACTGACTTCCCGAACCCCGAGATGGCTTTTGTTGATGTAACAACAAACCTTAGACCATGAATGCGGATGTGTCAACAAACAGCTAAACTGGGTGGCGTGGAGCCGCACTGGTTGGATGAGCGCGAGATGCGGGCGTGGCGCGGGTTCACCCGACTGCGAGCTGAGCTCGTCGCCCACCTGGCCCGGGAGCTGGCACGCGACAGCGGACTGACCGAGGCCGACTACGCGGTGCTCGTGGAGGTTTCCGAGGCTCCCGGACGCCGAGTGCGGTCTCGGGATCTGGCGCGGGCGTTGCGCTGGGACCGAAGCCGGATCTCGCATCAGCTGGGGCGCATGGAGGCACGCGGAACGGTGCGGCGCGAGGCGTGCGCGGAGGACGGACGCAGCTTCAACGTCGTACTGACCGACGCCGGCATGGCCGCTATTGAAGCGGCCGCGCCAAGCCATGCGGCCGCGGTGCGGCACTGCTTCGCCGACGTCCTCAGCCCAGAGCAACTCGACACTCTTGGCGACATTGCCGAGGCGATCACCACGCATCTCGCCTCCGGACACGCCGACCCGTCCAACGGCGACGAGAACTTCGATACGCGGGCTCCCAGCCGGATGACTCGTGCTCGATCACGAAGTGCCCGGTAGACGCAGCACGGAAGCCACGCCAACAGATGGCGAACACGACGGCCTTCCAAGGGGTGCGCATCGCGATGATCACGTCGAAGTCATTTTGCGAATGCAGGGGTGGCAGCGCGAGCACACGCTATCCAGGGCACTCGAGGCGCGCCAAGACCGCCTGAGAACCCGACCAGTCAGTGCCGACCTCCCGCGGGCCTACCACTTCCTATGCGCACACTGCCAACGAACCGCGGCCCGCGCAGTTCAGACGGTTATCTCAAGCGATCGGTGTGATCGCCTTCTATTTTCCGGGGTCTGCGCGGCGCAGACGTGTCAACGCCCTAACCGATGCAAGGTCCGGTAGATACTTGCGCGGTTATTCGGGATGGGCCGAAGGACTGGCCGCCGCGCCGGTGGGCGTCCCCGGTTGACCTATGGCCTGATCCCGAATGGGCCCAGTGTGCCGGCGTCAATGCGCAGTGACTGGAACAGCGCGAAGGCGTTGTCGACAGTGAACACGTCTGCTCCTGCCAGCTTGCCGAGGTACTTGTCGACGATCGGGGCGGCGGCTTGTTGTGCGGCGGCGTCGAGGTAGGTCTTGAAGATCGCCCAGGCGTTGCCCGACGGCCCGTACTTCTGGAAGAACGGCGTCGGGTCGAGGCTCGTCATCGTTTGCTTGACGCTTGCGTCCAGATCGCGGATGTACTCTCGCTGCAGGTCGCCATCGGCCCGAACGCCGAGGCGACCGACGTGGCCGCCAACGAGGGTCGTCCAGCGGTAGTCCAGGATGATGTCATGTGCTCGCACCCAGCCGGGAATGTCCTGTGATACCGCGAGGTTCTTGAACGGCACCCAGCCTGGGAAAAGCACGTCGACCACCATCAGGGTTTGTTGCTTCGGCGCGTAGATGAAGATGTTGTCTGGTGTGTGGTTCGGCCCGTGGTAGGCCAGTTCAAGCCGATCGGTGCCGAACTCGAGGACGTGCCGTTCCTTGAACGTCAGCGTCGGGGCCGGACGGTTCGGGTCGCCGGCCTCACGGAGCAGCCGCCGGTTCTCCACATGACCGACCCGCACCACATCGTCGTCAAAAATCGAGGACGCCCCGATGTGGTCGGCGTGGAAGTGCGAGTACACCAGGTGGGTCACCGTCGACGGTGTACCCGTCTTGGCGGTGACTTGCTTGATGGCCCGCAGCAGGTTGTGACCGATCGTCGGAGGCGCGTCCACAACCACGACGCCGTGCGCGGCGGCAAGGAGCATGGACTGATAGAAGCCGTCGGTCACCCAGTACAGGTTGTCCCTTATCGGGCCGACGAAGTAGCCATCAGCATTCAGCGCCGGACCGAATGAACTCGGCGGAACGGGCGCGAATGACGGCAGGTCGCCGAGTGGCGCCGCGTCTGCGTGTGCCGCACGTGCCGGCATCAGTGTGGGGCCGAGGATGGCTGCTGCTGCGGGCGCTGCCGCAACGAGCGCAGCGCGCCCGAGAAAGCCACGCCGGCTGGGGTGGGTCGCGGATTGTGGGAGGTCAGTCATTTGGTGCTCCTTTCCGCAGGCGCCGCTTCGCCTTGTGCAGCGCCCTACGTGGTTTCGCCGCGGCGGTGATGGAATCGAGGTCAAGAGTCATCAGATGGGCCGCGAAACGGGCGAGTAGGTTTATGAGCTGCTCCCGCTCGTCGGTTGTGAAGATCGCGAATTCTGCGGCGTGCAGCGCGGTCACCTCGGCGAGATACGCGTCGATCACGGGCTGGGCCGCGTCGGTCAGTTCGACGAGCACGATGCGGCGGTCACGGTCGGGCCGCACCCGCCGGACCAGGCCCCGGCGTTCCAGGGTGTCGACCAAAGACGTGATGCTCGCGCCACTGACGAGCAGTCGTTCGGCGAGCACATTCGCGGGCAGCGGCTCGCCGGCACCTTCGATGGTGGCGAGCATGATGCGCGCAGCGACGGACAGGCCGTGCCGACGCAGCGCACGGGCGTCGGCGTCGGTGAACCGGCTCGAGGCCAGGATCAGGTTCTGCGCGCACTCGGTCGCCGATGGATCACCGGACGGGAACTCGCGGGCGAACGCGTGCCGGTCGACCCGTCGAGCAACCGGGTCGCGCCCCCTGTCGGCGGGGGGCGCTTCGGCGCCGGATGTCCTGATCAACAGCTGAGCTGTTCGGAAAGTTCGACAGACGCGATCCCCGTCGCATTGACCACACCGGCCCTACTCATCAGGTCGGGCAGTGTCGGATCGAACGCGAACGCCTCGGCCAATCCACGGTCGGGGAAGTCGATCAGGATCGTCACCTGGTTGCCGTAGGGCAGCACGCCGGGCCCGGTCGCGCCGTGCCGCCGGCGGCTCGCCTCGTGTCCGTCGAAGACGGGTTGCCAATCGTCGTAGCTTTCGACGCTGTGCCGCACGAGCAGCGTTGCCGTCATCGCCACTCTCTCCGATCGACGATCTCCTTAGAGACCTGATATTTAGATCCCTAAGTAATACTCGTCACAAGGGGCCCCGTCAATGGGCAAACGTCACCCCCGCGATCCACGCTGCGACCTGCCCGCGCTGCGGCGTCGAGTTCGGTATCGACAACCTCGTGCTTGACCGCACCATGGCCGGCGCGCTGACTGGACGGCGCGCGATGGCGCGAGACACTGTGCCGGGTTGAGCCCCTAGCAGGTGAGAACCAACCGGACAGCGCGAGCATTTGCCGGGACGAGCTCGCTTTCTCGCACTCAGATCGGCCACGAGAGTGAGATACGCCCGGCAGCTTCAACAACCACGCCGGGATACCTAACGAGCGATCTGCGTGCCTACCGCAGGGTGACACCGCATTCTAGAGCCGCACCGATCGACGGCTCGAGCGTGCACATTGCGGCGTGAGGGCGCATGTTGGACCGGTCTGGGATGCCGGCCGCCGCGAAGGAACGGGTCTCCGAGGACCTACGCGAGTACTAGTTGTCCGGTTAACCCATTCCAGGCCGTCGAGCCCTTTCCGCTTGGTCCACCGCGATGGCCGTCACCAGCGCTTTGTTCAGCTGCGATCCGCGAGCCGTCCCAGGACGAGCAAGACGACGACACCCTCGACCAGCAGCGAGGCGAGGCCGCGTGGCTCCAACCAGTTGCCGACGTCCTCACCGTCATCACCGGGTAGACCCGCAGTGCGGCTGATGGCGTACCCGATCATCGTCGTCGCAGAAACGGCATCCGCCATCAGCGACACCCGCAGGTCATCCGTGCGGATCAACGCCTCGGCCAGAACCAAACTCGCGATGATGAGTCCGATGAATAGCACCCCGACGTAAGGCAATTCGTCGAGCTTGCCCTGCAGATCCAGAGATGGATGAGGGCATGCTGAGCAGGGCCACTGCGGTGATACCGCGCCGCACCACATGCCGCTCCTCCGCCACGATTGTTGGTTGCGACGCTGGCCCCGCTAACCGACTGCTCATATCGTTTCTCCCCCTTGTTTGGCCTCGGCTGCTCTCAGGAACCGCACACAGTAAAGCCGGCAGGCAGATCACTCAGACTTCATGAGTGTCATCACTCACTGTTCCAAGCCGGAAATACCTCTTGTTTCTGAAGAAACTCCTCCCCGCGATCTATCCGACGATCTATGCAGCGCGGAGAGCGGTTCACACTCTGGGTGCCGGCCGCGCAGGATTCTCCCGCTGAGGGGGACGCGCGGACCGCGTCCTTAACGATCGTCGGACTCGTCGAGGCATTGGGCATTTCGTCCGACCCTTGCCGCCGCGTCATCACAGTCGGCCGACACCGACGCCGGACCAGCGTCCGATCAATCGGCTGGTCGGGCAGTTCCACTCATTTCGAGGAGCCACACTTGATAGGCCAATGAGAGCTACGAGGGTGATGTGAGGCGATGCACAGCGTGCTCGTCAGCAGCCCGAAACGCCTCGCAAAGGCTGTAGGGTTCCCGCTCCTCGGATTTATCGATATGCGCGCCTTAGCTTGTACCGGCGCGGAAGGCATTCCACGCAATGGGCACTCCTGGGTCCTCCGAGAGCCGTGCAGCCAGGACACACCCGGCCCCCCCGCCGATGATGACGAAATCGAAACTGTCCATTCGGATCTCTCCGTTCTGGGTCTCTCTGTCGACGACCGTGGCTCCGCACCAGCTGCTGGGCGCCTAGTACCCAGCGAGGTCAGGCTGGCCTTGTTGGCGGGCTTCGCGGCTACCGGTGCCGGCTTAGGCACCTACGTGGCCGTACGGTCAGAGGCGGTGACAAACACCCGCCATCTGGTGGTTTCGGTGCTTGGCGTCTTTAGCGCTCGGCACCGATTGCAGACCTCCGCGGACCAGTCACTGTCCAATGCGTGAGGGGAAACGGTACATCGCTACCGCCATTCACCTACGCCGAGGTTGCAGGTGCAGTGCGCTTGTTCGTGCCGCCCGTCCAGCGTCGGGTTTGATCACTGGGCGGGCGGCATGGTCGAGCGGCGGATCAGCCGTTGATGAACACGTAATCGGCCTGATAGGGGACGTTGACGATCGGGGTGGCCTGCGGGTCGCAGGTGCCGGCCGGGGCGACGCCGCCGACGGTGTTGAGGCGGAGCACCTCGACGGCGTGGGCGAGCAGTCCGGTGGAAGTGCCGATCTGGGTGGCGTCGAGGTTCAGCTCGGCGATGTTGCCGTCGCCGTTGGCGTTCTTGGTGACCAGCTTGCCGCTGACCGCGCTGCCGTCGGGTGCTTGCCACTGCGGCACGCCGGCGAGCGGTCGCACGAACGTGTGGTGGATGTCATCGGTGAGGTGCGCGTCGACGTCGTGTTGGGTGAACGCGAACGAGCCGTCAGTCGTCAGCGTGCAGGCATAGATCTGGCTGCCGCGGACCACCGACTCTTGCAGCGCCGCGACTCCGCTGGTGGCGACCGTGTGGTTGAGCAGGTGTAGTTGCGCGCGCATCGCGCCAGCTGGGAACTGGTTGGTGTGCAGGTCGGTGTAGAAGCCACTCGGGTCAGCGCGCAGCGCGTCAAGCACGGTTGGGTCGGTGACGGTGACGGTGCCGGACGCGAAGCCATCCCCGTGGCGCGGCGTGGTGAACAGCGGCACCACGACGGGGCCGTCCACACCGCGGGCTCCGGCGTGGATGTCTGCCTCGGTCGGAGTGCCGATGCCGCGCCAGGACACCGAGTAGCTGAGCGTGTCGCCCCGGATGCCGATCAGTTCCAGGGCCTGCGCTTGCGGTGCCCCGGGGGTCACCTCGTTGCGGCCCTCCAGGCTGGCAACCAGGGTGGCGGGCGCTGCGGTCGAGTCGCCCGGCACGGTGATCCCCTCCGGCGCACTCTTGGCTGCGGCCGCGCTGATGGCGAGCGTGCCTAACGCGACCCCGGCGGCGAGGGCGGCGCCGATGCCGAACGCCAGGCGGCGTTTCGTGGTGCTGGTCATGTTGGTCCTTCCGGATCTGCAGCCGACGTCTTGTGCGCGGCTCGCGCCTGTAGTACGTCGACCGAGCGGCGCGGCGCCCATCCGGACCGTGCGGAAAACCTCACAGCCTGCTGCGCGAACCGAATCCAGGGCTGTTGCGTACCACGATCCGACATGCCGGAGTTTGCCCACATATTGCTGGAGGATCTGCGCCAGGTCGACCAACAACTACGCGTCGGCTTGCCTGACGGTTGCGGCGTCGTAGACAGGCAACACCGAAGGCAGCAACAGACCAGCGGCGCGTCGGGCGGCGCTAATACGTCACGCCCTTGACGGCGTTGCGCCCGCAATCGGGCGCCGATCCGGAATACAACGTGCAGGACATCGATCAATGGCGACCGGAAGGGCTCGGCAATGGCTGAACGGGGCGAGTGGGCTGGCGAGTCGGATCTCACACCGCACACGAGACAACGGCTGACCGATCGACCGTGGTCGGGTAGTGCTGAGCACGGGCGTCAGGGGCGCTACAACCAGCCGGTGTACGTCCGGTGAAGCACCGTCCGCCGTCCCACGACACGTGGCTGCTGGATTCGTTCGTGCCGGCCGATCACGAGCCAGACGAGAGCCTGGCCTACCGGGCTGACAGCGCGGACTTCGAGGGTGAACAGCTGCGGCAGCGCTCGTCGCCGGCCTGGATGATCTCTCCGGTGACGAGCGGTTGGCGTGGCCGCCTCCGAGGAATCTTCAGTAGTGAGTGAGGAATCGCAGAAGCTCATTCGCGGATACCGATCGCCTCGACCGGCCGCATCCGCAGCACCCGTCGCACGGGCAGCATCGTCGCTGCTCCCGCTAACAGCACCGTGCCGCCGACGACGGCCGCCCAACCGCCGGGCGGAATGTAGGGCGTCGCCGTTCCGGTCGTCCCTTTCACCATGGGTACGAGCGTCGCCGCGGCGATCGCACCTCCGGCGACCATGGCCAGCCCGACCAGCAGCGCCTGCTCCAACCGAACCATGCGTAGCACTTGGATCCGGGTGACGCCGGTCAGCCGCAGGATCGCCAGCTTCCGGCGTCGTGCCAGCGCAGCCATGACCAGGGTGCTCACCGCGGCGATCACCACATAGACCAGCATGACGCCGATAATGATCTGACTGGTCCACCCGTTCGCGGCGAGATCCTTGTCGAGCTCGGCCTGATAGTCGTCGCGCGCCAGCACGGACGACCCGGGGGCGAACCAGCCCAGTTCGGCACGCAACGCCGCCTCGACGTGCGGGCGGACGGCTGCCCTGGTCGTGACGAAGACAGTGTCGACCAGGCTCGTTGTCGTATGCGGGCTGAGCACATCGCGGGGCACGGTCAGCTCGGCGAAACCCAAACCGCGGCGGTAGATCGCGACGATACGAAGCACCGCAGGCGCGCCGTCGCCGAACCACCCGTCGAACTCGTCGCCGACGCGGGCATGCAGTGCCTGCGCGGTGAGCGTATCGACGGCGATCGTCCGCCCGCGCAGGTCGGCGAGCGTACCGCTGGTCACGGCCAAGTCGATGGTGCGAGCCAGGCCAATCGGATCTACCCCCTGCACCGACGCGGTGGCACCGTCCCGGCCGGCCAACAACGTGCTGTGCCTGACTCCGGTCGCGGCCAGCACGCCGTCGATGCGCCCGATGGCGGCCAGCTGCGGCCGGTGTCACCACAAGGTCGGCCAACAGCCCGGAGCTGGAGCCCGGCCAGGCCTCGTCGCCGCTATGACCCTCTCTTGGCGCGTCGCCGCGGACTGAAGATCCACAGTGCCCAGCCGAGAACGCCGACGAGCACCAAGGCGATCATTGCGTCGGACGACAGCGAAGCCTGGGCGGCCAGCCGGGTGATCAGGTCAGCGCCCAGGATGAGGATGCCGGCTGCACCATAGACCAGGGCGGCAACAGCGACGGCCCAGCCGGTTCTGGACCGCTTGTCCTCACTCGGCTTCTCCTCGACGACCCAATACATCGTGACAGCGGCGCCGCAGAGGAGCGGCAGCATCCACCAAGCGAAGACCAGGAAGGCATTAGCGATATGGCGTGCGGTGATCCAGCCGAACGTCGCACCCAGGATTGCGCCGCCGACCCCGATGCACACCGCCATCACGTAGTACTGCCAATCCGATGTCGTCACCGGAGCAGCCGGTGGCGGCGGTTGGGGCACCCTCGTGGTCTCAAGTCGGTGCATCACAAAAACCGGCGCCGCCACCGCTATCCAGCCCAAGATTGCGAACAGGATGTGGAAGAACCAGTCGAACGCGTTCCATCCGGTCAAGTGATTGGCCGCCGCGCTCAGCGTGACCAGGCCCGAGGCGTTCACAACCCGCACTCCATCGCTGGGTCGTCCTCGTCCCCGCGCATCTGTCCACTATCGGGTCGGAAGACGCGAAAGGGCAAGCTCGTGTCAGTCGCGCTGATTTGGCCTCGGGAGCTGACTGCAAGCGATTTCACCCCTACAGTGAGCCCCGGTCTGCTGCACATGATGCAGCGCTGAGTACGGCTGGCTGCGGAGGGACGGAGCGTTGGCACGCGAAGCCGAGACGATGCTTGCGGCGCTGGATGATCGTATCGCCGGCTCGACCGCGGGCCTGTCCTACAGCGACACGGCGGCGATCCGACGACGGCTCGCGCGGTGGGGGTCAGACCTGCTCGCTGGACTCGCGGTCTATCGGCCTTCGCAGCGATCCGATGGCCTGCCGGAACGGATCATCGACGAGATCCTTGACTGCGTGGCGAACCGTCGACCGGCTCTTCGCGCGCTAGACGAGGAACGGGTGCTGCGTCCGGACTGGTTCCTCACGCCGGACCAGGTTGGCTATGTCTGCTATGCCGATCGATTTGCCGGAACGCTTCGTGGCGTCCAGGAGCACATCGGCTACTTGAGGGAGTTGGGCGTCACCTACTTGCACCTCATGCCGTTGTTGCATCCTCGGCCGGGCGCCGACGACGGTGGATACGCGGTCGTCGACTACCGATCGATCCGGCCCGAACTAGGGACGATGAGTGACCTAGCCGCTCTCGCCGACGCCCTGCACGAGTCTGGAATCTCGTTGACGCTCGACCTGGTGATCAACCATGTCGCCCAGGAACATGAGTGGGCCTTGAAAGCAGTCAAGGGCGAGGAACCATACCGCTCCTACTTCCTCTTCTACCCAGATCGCGCGCAACCCGACGCCTTCGAGGCGACGCTCCCGGAGGTGTTTCCGGACTTCGCACCGGGCAACTTCACCTGGGTGCCGGACGTGGCGTGGAACGATCGACCCGAACACCCCGGGGCGTGGGTCTGGACGACGTTCAACGACTATCAATGGGACCTCAACTGGTCCAACCCCGATGTGTTCTGCGAGATGCTCCAGGTCATCCTCAACCTGGCCAACGTCGGTGTTGATTGCTTCCGGCTGGACGCGATCGCCTTCATCTGGAAGCGGCTCGGCACGAACTGCCAGGGGCAACCCGAGGTCCACGGGGTTGTGCAGGCGCTCCGGGCTGCATTGCACATCGCGGCACCGGCGGTCGTGTTCAAAGCCGAAGCGATCGTTGCGCCCGAGGAGCTGTCCGCCTATTTGGGTCGCGGCACGCACGCAGGCAAGGTCTGTGACCTCGCATACCACAACAACTTGATGGTGCAGATCTGGTCGTCGCTTGCGACGGGCGAGGCGGGACTCATGCGCCGCGCGCTGGCGTCGGCTCCGCCCAAGCCGGTAACGACCGCGTGGGGCACGTACGTCCGCTGCCACGACGACATTGGCTGGGCGATCTCTGATGCCGACGCAGCCGCACTGGGCCTGTCCGGCTTTGCGCATCGGGCATTCCTGTCGCGGTTCTACAGCGGTGACTTCCCTGGATCATTCGCCCGCGGCGAGGTGTTCCAGGCGAATCCAGTTACTGGAGATGCTCGCATAAGTGGCACCTTGGCCAGCCTGGCGGGCCTCCAGTCTGCCTTTGAAAACGGCGACCCGGGCGCCGTTGACGTCGCTCTCGGCCGCATCTTTCTCGTGCACGCGATCATTTACGGGTTCGGCGGAATCCCCCTGCTCTATATGGGCGACGAGCTAGGTCTGCTGAACGATCACGCCTATCGCAGCGATTCCCGGCGGGCCGGCGACAATCGGTGGACGCACCGCCCACGTATGCCCTGGCCCAAGGCAGAACGTCGTCGGGACCTGTCCACGATCGAAGGTCGCGTTTTCGACGGACTCCGCCACCTCGCCCACGTCCGCGCGACCATTCCGTCGCTGCACGCCGCTGTTGAGAGCGTGCCCCTCGACATCGGGACGGAGGGCGTCCTCGCGCTGGCGCGTCGGCACCCAGCCGGCGCGATGGTCGAGCTTTACAACGTTTCGGATCGCTGGCAGCGCGTGCGGGTAGACGCGGTCACATCAGTCGGTATCGAGCGGACTTGGGATCGGCTGTCGGCGTTTGCGCCGGTGTCGGATAGCGGGTTCTACGATCTGCCACCGTATGCGGCTTGGTGGTTGACCGACCCTCCGGACGAACCGCAGTGATCAGGACTTCGCAGCCAACGGCAAGCCGGCTGCCACCTCGTCGATCGTTCGGGCGAGCGTGACGTCCATCTCAGTCACGCCTCCGGCACTGTGCGTCGAGAGCTCGATGTGCACCCAGCGCCATCGCAGGGCCAGATCCGGATGATGGTCGAGTTGCTCGCAGGCTGGCGCCAATCGGTTCACAAACTCCACCGCGGTGGGGAAGTCGGCGAACTCGATCGATCGCTTGAGCGAATCCTTGGAACCTGACCAGCCGGGATGAAGGGTCGCAAGTGCGGCGTCGATGGCGTCCTGATTCAGCAAGTCCCGGGCCATGGCCAAGGCCCCCTTCCCCATGTGGCACCGACAACCGTAGTCCTGGCGGCTACGCTCACGCGGTGACCGACCGCGCGACGCAGAGGCTCGTCTGGGTGGACTGCGAGATGACAGGCCTCGATCTCAGCCACGACGCGCTCATCGAGGTCGCCGCGATCGTCACCGATGCCGAGCTTGTCCCGCTCGACGACGGTGTTGATGTGATCATCCATGTCGACGACGACGCACTGCAATCCATGCTCCCGGTTGTGCGGGACATGCACGCGTCATCGGGCCTGACCGACGCAGTGCGGGCCTCCACCATCACGCTCGGTGACGCGGAACGGCAAATCGTCGACTACGTACGAGGGCACGTGCCCGAGGCCAAGACGGCTCCGCTCTGCGGCAACTCGATCGCGACGGACCGCGGTTTTCTCGCCCGCGACATGCCAGAGCTCGACGGCTACTTGCACTACCGCATGATCGACGTTTCGTCGATCAAGGAGCTCGCGAGACGCTGGTATCCGAAGGTGTACTTTGCGCAGCCGCAGAAGGGCCTCGCGCATCGGGCTCTCGCGGACGTCCGGGAGAGCATTCAGGAGCTGATCTTCTACCGTCGAACTCTATTCGTCGCCGAGCCAGGACCTACCTCAGAGGAAGCGCAGGCGGCGGCACGGACGATCCTCGGCGCAACGACCGACCCAGTAGACTAAGCAGGCCGCGACTCGTGGTCACGGCGATGGTGGGTGTAGCTCAGCTGGAAGAGCACCTGGTTGTGGTCCAGGATGTCGCGGGTTCGAGCCCCGTCACTCACCCCAGATCCGGGGGTCGGCGCCTGCTAGGGTGTCGTGATTGCCCAGATCATGCACTGCGCCGCTAGCTCAATTGGCAGAGCAGCTGACTCTTAATCAGCGGGTTGGGGGTTCGATTCCCTCGCGGCG
>CAWELM010000020.1:0-65085 GCA_963809815.1 uncultured Actinomycetota bacterium | reverse complement strand
GGGTCGGCCACGAGCAGCCCGAGTACCTCGTCCAGGTCTCGGTCGTCGAGAACCCGCACGGCATCGCGGCGCCGAAGCGCGGGGCGGACGGCGGTCATGCGAAGCGAGGCTACCGTCCCCGCGTTCCCCTGGCGTGCGCAACAGGCATGATCGGCCGGATGGATCAGGAGGCACGAATGGTTGAGCCGGTGCGGGATGGCCGGTCGATCTCGGACGAGCCGAGCAGCGGAATCGGCCGATTGCGGCAGGCGGCGATCTACCGCGCCGGTGTCTATGGCCGACGCCCCAAGATCCCCACCAGCTGGCCCGGGCTCGAAGCCAAGGCGCAGGCGGTGTTGTCCCGGCGCGCCCGGGCGTATGTCGCTGGCCCATCGGGACGCCGATGTCGCTGCGGCCCGCGCCGCGGCCGCGGAGCGAGTGCCCATGGTGCTGTCCAACCAGGCGTCCCGCTCGATGGAGGAGTGCGTCGCGGTGATGGGCGACTCGCCCCGGTGGTTCCAGCTCTACTGGAGCACGGTGGACGAACTGGTGGAGAGTTTCCTCGCTCGCGCCGAAGCCTGCCGATGCGACGCGATCGTCGTCACGCTTGACACGACGCTGCTCGGCTGGCGACCACGCGATCTGGACCTCGGGTCGCTGCCCTTCGCGCACGGACTGGGCATCGCGCAGTACACCAGTGATCCCGTCTTCACCCGGTTGGTCGAACAGCGGGCCCGCGGCGGTCAGCGCGACGGGCGGCAGCAGCGACCCACTGCGGCGGCGTTGCGCGCACTGCTCTCTATTGCCCGGACCTACCCCGGACGAACCTGGAGCAACCTCCGGTCTCCGCTACCACGTGCAGCGCGGCTGCCGATCGTTCTCAAGGGCATCTTGCATCCGGACGATGCCCGCCGTGCGGTTGACCATGGCGTGGACGGGATCATCGTCAGCACACACGGCGGACGACAGGTCGATGGAGGGATCGGCGCCATCGACGCGCTGCCGGAGGTGGTTTCCGCGGTGGCCGGCGCCCTGCCCGTCCTGTTCGACAGCGGCGTTCGCAGCGGCGCGGACATGGTGAAGGCTCTCGCGCTCGGCGCCCGGGCCGTGCTCATCGGCCGTCCATGGGTGTACGGCCTGGCGCTGGGCGGCAGCGAGGGCGTGCGCGACGTCGTCCGGAATCTGCTCGCGGAATTCGATCTCACCCTCGGTCTGGCCGGCTGTGCGTCCGTCTCCGATGTGGGTGAGATCACCCTCGTGCCGGCACCACCGCGCGGCTGAGCGCGTATCAGCGCTCGCGGCCGTGCCCTCCTAGCCCCCAAACACCGCGACACATGGATACCCGCGCGGGCGGCATACGGACACGGGGGCGCACCAGTGACTACGGCCTTGCTGCTCGACCACCCCGAGATCCGTGCGGCTACCCCTACCCCAAGATCAGGGGTTAACCCGACAGACAAGGCGGAGTGCCGCGACGAGCATCGAACCGTGGCCGCGACACTCCTCCTGGACGACCGGCGCCGCCCGCCGACGCAGGTCGATGCGACCGCCGCCGGACATTCCCCCGCCGCTGTCGAAGGGACGACGCGCCGGCGGTGGACCTGGCTGCTTCCGGTTGCCGCTGGTTTGGCCGCCGTGACGACCGCGGCCGTCCTCGCAATAGAGCTACGCGACGCCGACCTCGCCGCCGCCCTGGCCAGGACCGATCTGACCTGGGTCGCTATCGCGATAGGCGTATTCGGGCTGTCCATCCTCTCCGCGGCCTACAACCTGATGGGGTTCAGCGCCTTGCGGCTGCGGCTCGCCCCGACGCTCCTCGCCCAGCTGGCGGTCGGCGGCCTGCGCGTCATCACCCCATCCGCGCTCAGCACGCCGGCGATCGCGACCCGCTACCTGGTGCAGTCCGGTGCGAGCACGCCGGACGCTTTGGCGACCGTCGGTGCGGCGCAAACCGCCCAGCTGCTCGCGACGATGCTCGTCGTGGCGGGGCTAGCGGCGCTGTCCGGCAGCGGTCAGCTTTCGATGCCGAACGCGACCGGCCTGCTCATTGCTGCGGCCGTCTTGATCGCCGTTGCCGTCGTCGCGTCTCTCGCCGCCCGTCGGTCCCAGCGAGTACTCCACGGCCTGCGGGCGGCTCGGGCCAGCCTCACCGGACTGGCGGCACATGCTCGCCGTCGACCCGGACGCGTCGCGGTGGGCGTTGCGGCGTCCGCGCTGCTTACCCTCACCCACGTGCTGGCGTTCGCAGCCTGCGTACTTGCGGTCGGCGGGCGCGGGTCGCTCGTCACGCTGTGCGCCGTCTATCTCGCCGCGTCAGCTGCTGGATCGTTGATCCCGACTCCGAGCGGAGCCGGAGCGGTGGAGGCGGCGCTGATTGGTGGTCTGGTCGCCACGGGCCTGGCGCTGCCGATCGCGACGGCAGCCGCGCTGCTCTCCCGGATCGTGTCGGTGTGGGGACCTGCACTGCCTGGGTGGGTCGCGCTGGTCACGCTGCGCCGCCGCGCACTTCTCTAGCGGCCCGCTACCCGCCGACGGTGACAGTCGGTTCCCCGGAAGCCGCTCCGGCGGCAACCATCTCGTCGGCGAGGCGCATCGCCTCCTCGATGAGCGTCTCCACGATCTGGGACTCCGGCACGGTTTTGATGACCTCGCCCTTGACGAAGATCTGCCCCTTGCCGTTGCCCGAGGCGACGCCGAGGTCGGCTTCGCGCGCTTCGCCGGGACCGTTGACCACGCAGCCCATCACCGCGACGCGCAGCGGCACCTCCATCCCCTCGAGGCCGGCAGTGACCCGATCGGCCAAGGTGTACACGTCGACCTGGGCCCGACCGCACGATGGGCAGGACACGATCTCGAGTCGGCGTTGGCGCAGGTTCAGCGACTCGAGGATCGCCAGCCCGACCTTGACCTCCTCGACGGGCGGCGCGGACAGGGACACCCGGATCGTGTCGCCAATCCCTTGAGACAGCAGGGCGCCGAATGCCACCGCGGACTTGATCGTGCCCTGGAACGCCGGCCCGGCCTCCGTGACGCCGAGATGCAGGGGGTAGTCGCACGCAGCGGCGAGCTGCTCGTACGCCCGCACCATGACGACCGGGTCGTTGTGCTTTACCGAGATCTTGATGTCCCGGTAGTCGTGCTCCTCGAACAGCGACGCCTCCCACAGCGCCGACTCGACGAGCGCTTCCGGGGTGGCCTTGCCGTACTTGGCGAGCAGCCGCTTGTCGAGTGATCCCGCGTTTACCCCGATTCGGATCGGAATGCCGGCGGCCGTAGCCGCCTTGGCGATCTCCCCCACCTTGTCGTCGAAGGCCTTGATGTTGCCCGGGTTGACCCGCACCGCGGCACAGCCGGCATCGATTGCCGCGAACACGTACCGGGGCTGGAAGTGGATGTCGGCGATGACGGGGATCTGGGACTTCCTCGCGATGGCCGGCAACGCGTCGGCGTCGTCCTGGGAGGGCACCGCCACGCGGACGATGTCGCACCCAGCTGTGGTCAACTCGGCAATCTGTTGCAACGTAGCGTCGATGTCGGCGGTCAGCGTGGTGGTCATGGACTGCACCGATACCGGCGCGCCGCCTCCGACGAGGACCGAGCCGACGCGAATCTGCCGAGAGGCTCGGCGGGGGGACAGAACAGGTGGCGGGCTAGTCGGCATGCCGAGGGAAATTGAGCTCACGCGACCAGTATCCGCATTTGTCCGAGGCGGATGTCGTCACCCACCCAGGGTGACCGGTTTCACGATGTCGGCGTAGACGACGAGCAGCGTCACCAGGATCAGCACAGACGCGACCGCGTACATGACCGGAACCATCTGCGCGGTGTCGACATAGATCTGACGTCGGCGGGCGGCCGCCGCCTTGGCCGCGTCGGGATCCGAGGCGCCGCCCGCGCCGCGCGCGGCCATCGCGCGTTCCCGCAGTCTCGCCCGACCGCGCTTGGCCGCCTCGACGAGTGCACCGGCCACGTGTCCACCGTCGAGCGGAAGCAGCGGCAGCAGGTTGAAGAAGAACAGGAGCAGGTTCACGGTTGCCAGCAGGCTGATCAGCGCGAACGCCTTGTCCTGCGCGTTGAACGCGTTGCTCTGGGCGATGTCGCCTCCGAGTCGGCCGATGCCGACTACGCCGATAGCCCCGGTGGGATCGCGTGGCTTGCCCTCGAACACGGTGCCCCAGAGACTGGCGATCTTGCTCGGGTAGCTGCCGATCGCGCTGACGCCCTGGCCGATCTGATCACCGATGTATCCCGGTACCTGGGTTACCGGCAGGGCCGCGTAGTAACTGTGGATCTGCGGCGACACGCCGAGATAGCCGGCTTCCTTGGTCTTCGTGGTTGAGCCGACGTATTTGAGGTTGCGCACCGGCGTGATCGACAACTGCTGTTCGATCCCGTTGCGCTGGACGGTCATCGACAGAGGCTTCCCGGCCGATTGCTCGACGATGGCGACGGCGTCGTCCCATTTCGTGATCCGGGTGCCGTCAATCGCGACGATGACGTCGCCCGGCTTGAGCACGTTGTAGGCAGGCGCCGGGGTCGCATTCGCCGGGCACGAGTTGTTCGCGGCCTGGCTCGAGTTCGCTGGGACGACGCATTTCACGACCGCGCTGACCGTCGTGGTCGCGTCGTCGTGCCGAGTGCCGAGCGTGCTCAGCAAGATGACGGTGAGCACGAGGTAGATCAGCAGGTTCATCGTCGGTCCGCCGAGCATCACGATCATCTTCTTGCCGGGCGTAAGCCGGTAGAACTGACGATCCTCGTCGCCGGGTTCAACCTCCGCGCGACTGGCGTTACGGAACTCCTCGACCGCCGACGCCATGCGCCGCGGCCATCTGGACCGGGTCCCATCCGTACGCGGCGGCACCATGCCGATCATCCGGATGTAGCCGCCGAGCGGGACTGCCTTCAGTCCGTATTCGGTGTCGCCTTTGCGGCGAGACCACACGGTGGGACCGAATCCGACCATGTACTGGCTGACCCTGACCCCGAACTTCTTCGCCGGCACCAGGTGACCGACCTCATGCAGGGCAATGGACACCAGCAGCCCGACAGCGAAGATGAGCACACCGAGGGCGTACAGCACGGCTGCTCATTCCTCCTTAGGACTGCTGTGCGATGACGGCCCGCGCCCGCGCGCGCGCCCAGTCCTGCACATATTCGACGTCTTCGACGGTACCTGGGTTCCCCGCGGCAGCGTGGTGATTGCTCAGCCAGTCCATCAATACGTCCCGAACTGTGTCCACGATGCCCAGAAACGACACATGTCCGGCATGAAAGGCGGCGACGAGTTCCTCGTTGGCGGCGTTGTACACCGCCGGCGCCACCCCACCGGCGCGGCCGGCAGTCCGGGCCAGATCAACGGCGGGGAACGCCTCCGTATCGAGCGGTTCGAATGTCCAACTCGTCGCCTTCGACCAATCGACCGACGGGGCCGCGCCGGGGACGCGATCGGG
This sequence comes from uncultured Actinomycetota bacterium, assembly GCA_963809815.1. GTDB lineage: Bacteria > Actinomycetota > Actinomycetes > Mycobacteriales > Jatrophihabitantaceae > CAVVJA01. The sequence goes on along the minus strand of CAWELM010000020.1, from coordinate 59,653 downwards.
CCAGCCCAGTGCCAGCGCGATCGGCAGCCGCATGTCCGGTGGTGACGCCTGGGCGATCGTGGCGCCGTCGACGTACTCCACCATCGAATGGACCACCGACTGAGGGTGGACGACGACTGCGATCCGCTCGTAGGGCACCCCGAACAGCAGGTGCGCCTCGATCACCTCGAGTCCCTTATTGACGAGGGTGGCCGAATTCGTGGTGATGAGCTTGCCCATGTCCCAGGTCGGATGCGCCAGCGCTTGCTCAGGGGTAACTCGGGTGAGCTGCTCCCGGCGTCGTCCGCGAAACGGGCCGCCGCTGGCAGTCAGGACGAGCCGGCTGACCTCGTCCGCGCTCCCGCTGCGCAGGCATTGGGCCAGCGCGGAATGTTCTGAGTCCACCGCCACAAGCTGGCCGGGCTTCGCCCTTCCGGTGACCAGGGGCCCACCCGCCACCAGCGATTCCTTGTTCGCCAGAGCGACGATGCGTCCCGCGTCAAGCGATGCGAGGGTCGCCCGTAACCCCTCCGCGCCCGCGATCGCGTTCAGGACAACATCCGCGTCGTATGCCGCGAGCGCTACCGCGGTCGAGCGCCCCACCAGGACCTCTGGGGCCGGCGAGTCAGTCGGCCACTTCGCCGCCAGCCGCGCCTGCAGCTCCGGCCCTGCGTCCTCGCGACCTACGCCCACCGCGGCCACCTGCAGCGCAACGGCCTGGTCGGCGAGCAAGGCGAGGTGGCCACCACCTGAGCAGATGGCCGTGACCCGAAACCGATCCGGCGCCGCTTGCGCAACCGCGATCGCTTGCGTGCCAATCGAACCGGTGCTGCCCAGGACGACGACGCGGCGCTGGTCGGTCATCCGGTCATTCTCCCGCTCTGATCCGGTAGTGCCACAATGACACCCGACATCGCCCATCCGACCTCAGGCGGACAGGAGCACCTTCAGTGGCCCTTAAGCCCGGCAGCGAGCCACCTGACACCGGCGCACCCGAGGACTACGCCCACGATCACCCCAGGGAGCATCCGTCGGACTGGGGCTGGCACGGCGAGTGGGGGCGATGGGCTCGCGTGGCCGGTTGGGTCTGCGTGATCATCCTGCTTTTGATGATCACCGCCACGCACTACAACGGTGCGGGAGCCGTCGGGTTGATTGCCACCGCCGCGCTGCTCGTCATCGCCCTGGTCTGGGACATCCAGCGCCGGCGCACCGCCTGGCGCAAGTGAGGCGGTCCGGACCGGAAGCGCCCAGCCGACACGGCGAAGAACATTGCATTTCCGGAGGCTGCCCTCAGACCGGTGCCATCTCGCGGTGGTCCCACGGGGATGCATAATCGCCGGCGAGCAGATCCAGGAAGGGCACCGCGTCGAAGGCCTCCGGCCCTAGGACGCCGGCGCCGGTCCAGGCACCGCTGTCCAGCAACTCCAAGGCCACGATCGGGTTCACACCCGTCTGCCACACGACCGCTTGGGATCCGTACTCGCGCATGCACCATTCGTTGTCGACGACGTGATAGAGGTAGGTCGACCGGGGTTGGCCGTCCTTTCCCCGGCCCCGCACCCAGGTGCCCGCGCAGGTCCGTCCTCGCATGCGATCACCGAGCGCAGCCGGATCAGGCAGGCAGGCCGCCACCACGTCGCGCGGCGAGACGCGGTGACCGCGAACGTCGATCGGCTCGACCCGATCCAGGCCGAGTTTGTGCAGCGTCTGCAGGACCTCGATGAACTCCTGCCCCAGTCCGTATTTGAAGGTCACGCGGTTGACATCGATCCAGCGCGGGACGAGCAGCACTTCTTCGTGTTCGACGTTCACGCACTCCACGGGACCGATTCCCTCGGGAAAGTCGAAGGTTTCCGGCTCGCTGAAGGGTGCGGTGGTGAACCAGCCGCGGTCCTTCTCGTAGATGACCGGTGGGTTGAGGCACTCCTCGATGGTCGTCCAGATGGAAAACGACGGCGCGAAGTCATAGCCGGAAACGGTCAGGTTAGCCCCGTCCCGAATGCCGATCTCATCGATCTCGCTGAACAGGTGGTCGGTGGCGTACCGAGCGAACACATCGGCGAGCCCGGGCTCGACGCCCATCCCGACCAAAGCGATCTTGCCTGACGCCGCCCAGTCGTCGGCCAATGCGAACTGCTCGTCCCCGAGTTTGACGCCGGTCTTTTCGTAGGGCGCATCCGGATGCGGCTTGGAGAGAGACATGGCCATATCGAGGTAGTGAATCCGCGTCGCCAGCGCGGCCCGAAAGATCGGCATCGTGAACCGCGGATCGGTGGCACCGAGAACGGCATCGACGGCAAACTCGCGGATCACCGATTCGATCGCCGCCTGATTCGACGCGTCGAGCGCCACAGCAACGAACCGATCATCGCCGGCCTCCGCGGCTGCCCGCTCAGCCCGGGCCCGCTCGTAGTCAGCGAGAACGACGTGCGTCAAGAACGGGCGACGGGCCGCGATGCGGGCCGCGGCCGAGCCGACCCCGCCCGCACCGAGCACGAGTAGGCGCACGGGCGTCACTATATGTAGATGTATGCGACCGAATCCACGCCCGTAGCCAACTTGCAACACGGAAACCCTTGCCGAATCGGCCACCAACTGCGATAAACGCACAACGCCTACATGATCGGCCGCTGCGATCCAGGAGCGCCCATGACTGACACCGCCGAGGCCCAATACTCATCCGGTGAGGTCGCCCAAAAGGGACTCAAGTCCGGAGCACTCGGCCTGGTAGCCAGTGTCGTGATCGGCGTGGCGTCCACGGCGCCGGCATACAGCCTCGCCGCCACGCTGGGTTTCATCGTGGCCGGGATCGGCCTGCAGTCCCCCGTGATCGTGATCTTGGCATTTGTCCCGATGCTCTTCACGGCTATCGGCTACTCGGAACTGAACAAGGCCGACCCGGACTGCGGGACGACATTCACCTGGGCCACTCGGGCGTTCGGACCGAAAACCGGCTGGCTCGGCGGCTGGGGAATCATCGCCGCCGACGTCCTCGTCATGGCGAGCCTCGCCCAGGTCGCCGGGCAATACCTCTTTCTGCTGTTCAACGCGGACGGGATCGGCGGCAACCCGGTCGACTCCCGCGTGTTGCTGGTGGGGGTGCTGTGGATCGTGCTCATGACCTGGATCTGTTACCGGGGCATCGAGCTGTCCGCGCGGCTGCAGGAAATCCTATTGTCCATCGAGCTGGTCATGCTGCTCGTGTTCGCTGTTGTCGCCCTCGTCAAGGTGGGGACCGGGAACGCCACCGATGGCTCGATCGGTGTCTCGTGGAGCTGGTTCAACCCGTTCGACATCGACTCGTTCTCGACATTCTTCCGCGGCCTGCTCCTGATGATCTTCATCTACTGGGGCTGGGACAGCGCAGTCGCCGTCAACGAGGAGACGGCGAATCCCACTCGCACGCCCGGCCGCGCCGCTGTCATCTCGACCGTCCTGCTGCTCGTCACCTACACGCTGGTGACGCTGGCCGCCCAGTCCTTCGCCGGTATCGGCGAGGAGGGCATCGGTCTCGGCAACGAAGACAACTCCGGGGATGTCATATCCGTGCTCGGCAAGGCGGTGTTCGGTGGCAGCGGGCTCGGCACCTTCCTCTCGCATCTCCTCATCCTCATGGTGCTGACGTCGGCCGCTGCATCGACGCAGACGACGATCCTGCCGACGGCGCGCACCACCCTGTCGATGGCCGTCTATAGAGCACTCCCAGCGCCGTTCGCGCGCGTGCACCCGCGCTACCTCACGCCGAGCTTCTCGACTCTCTTGTTCGGCGGCATCGCCATCGTCTTGTACGCGAGCATGAACTACCTCGGAACGAGCGGCAGTATCATCGCCGATGCCGTGACGGCTCTCGGCATGCTGATCGCGTTCTACTACGGCCTGACCGGCTTCGCGTGCGCGTGGTACTACCGCAAGAATCTCCGATCCAGCTCGCGAAACCTCTGGATGCAGGGCATCCTGCCGACGCTCGGCGGGCTGATCCTGTATTTCGCCCTGGCCTGGAGCCTGCACGACGACTGGCTCTCGCCGGACGCGGACCACTCGGCCAGCTTCACCCGCTGGGACATACCCTTCCCGCCGCACTGGACCGTAGGCGGTGTCTTCCTTATCGGTGTCGGGTCATTCGTCGTTGGCGTCATCCTCATGTTCATCTGGCGGGCAATGGCACCGGCCTTCTTCCGTGGTGAGATCCTGCGCCGCGACACGCCAACGCTGGTCCGCGACGCGCAGCTGAGTACTGACCTGAGCGTTGCCGACGGCCCAGCCGGCCGACCCGACAATTGACTTAGGGATACGTAGCTAGCGACCGTTTTGGCAGGTGATTTCCGCCGTTGATTAGCCGTCAAACGACGAATTCACTTGCCGAGCCGGGTGCCTACCGGCAGAATCGGCGCATGGGCCAATCCGTAAACCGGGCCCTGCTCGACGACGTGGGCCAAGCGATCATCGAGCAACTTCAGCAGGATGGCCGCCGTCCCTACGCAACCATCGGCAAGGCCGTGGGGCTATCCGAAGCGGCAGTGCGCCAGCGGGTGCTGAAGCTCATCGAGGCCGGCGTCGTTCAAATTGTCGCGGTTACCGATCCGATACAGGTCGGTCTATACCGGCAAGCGATGATCGCCATCCAGGCCAACGGAGATATCGAGGTCATTACTTCCGCGCTCACCGACATACGGGAAGTCGTGTATATCGTGGTCGTGGCCGGATCGGTCGACGTTCTGGCCGAGGTGGTCGTGGCCGACGACGAGCATCTGCTCCATCTGGTAAACAGCAGAATTCGGACTATCCCTGGCGTGTATCGCACCGAGACCTTCGTCTACCTGAAGTTGACCAAGCAGACCTACGACTGGGGTGCACGATGACGACGCCAATCTCCACCGCCTACGAGATCCACGAATTCGATCATGAACGTCTGGCGGCAAGCGCGGCCGATCACCTCTGGATGCACTTCAGCCGCATGGGTTCCTACGCTCACAGTGGCGTACCGACGATCGTTCGGGGGGAGGGCGCGCGCATCTGGGATGCGGCCGGTAAGCAGTACCTGGACGGGCTCGCGGGACTTTTCGTGGTCCAGGTCGGACACGGACGGGTGGAGCTCGCGGAGGCCGCCTACAAGCAGGCGACCCAGCTCGGGTACTTCCCACTGTGGTCCTACGCTCACCCGTCCGCGATCGCGCTGGCAGAACGCCTCGTCGACTACACACCGGGAGATCTGAACAAAGTCTTCTTCACGACAGGAGGCGGCGAAGCCGTCGAGACGGCCTGGAAGCTCGCCAAGCAGTACTTCAAGCTCGTGGGCAAACCCATGAAACACAAGGTGATCAGCCGGGCCATTGCGTATCACGGCACCCCCCAGGGAGCGCTCGCACTCACCGGCATCCCAGGCGCCAAGCAGATGTTCGAACCACTCACGCCGGGTGGCTTCCGGGTGCCTAACACCAACTTCTACCGCGCTCCAGAACACGCCGACGACCTCGAAGCGTTCGGGCGATGGGCCGCCGATCGCATCGAGGAGGCGATCGAGTTCGAGGGTCCGGACACCGTCGCTGCTGTTTTCCTGGAGCCGGTCCAGAACTCAGGCGGCTGCTTCCCGCCGCCGCCCGGTTACTTCCAGCGGGTCCGCGAGATCTGCGATCGGCACGACGTGCTCCTCGTCTCGGACGAGGTGATCTGCGCGTTCGGCCGCCTCGGCAGCATGTTTGCGTGCACCAAGTTCGGCTACGTGCCCGACATGATCACCTGCGCCAAGGGCATGACGAGCGGATATGCCCCCATCGCCGCGTGCATTGTGAGCGACCGGATCGCCGAGCCGTTCTGGCAGGGCGAGACCTCCTTTCCGCACGGCTATACCTTCGGCGGCCATCCGGTGTCGGCCGCAGTGGCCATGGCCAATATCGACATCCTGGAGAAGGAAAAGCTGCTCCAGCGCGTGCTGGACAACGAGGCCGCCTTCCGGGCGACGCTGGAGAAGCTGCTCGACTTGCCCATCGTCGGCGATGTGCGCGGCGACGGGTATTTCTTCGGCCTTGAATTGGTCAAGGACAAGACAACAAAAGAGACCTTCAACGCGGACGAGTCGGAGTGGCTGTTGCGCGGGTTCTTGTCCAAGGCCCTGTTCGAGGCCGGCCTGTACTGCCGAGCGGACGATCGCGGAGACCCGGTCGTCCAGTTCTCGCCGCCGTTGATCATCGGCCAGCCTGAGTTCGACGAGATCGAGCAGATCCTGCGGTCAGTCCTCTCCGAGGCCTGGGCCCGGATCCAGGCAGACGGAACGCCTGGCGGACGAGGAGACGACTGGCAGCGCTACCAGTGAGTTATCGGGAAACGCCGGACCGAAGGTGCTCGAAGATCAGATTCGTCTCGGTGAGCGCGACATCGGGGTTACCCGACAGGTTCACGACCACGAAGTCGCGCAGATTCTCGGTACTTGTCGCCGCGATGTGCAGATAGAAGTCGACTGCGCCGGCCAGGAAGAACACATTGAGAACCTCGGGCAACGCGGCGACCTTGGTCGCGAAGTCGCTGATTTGTCCTCTGGCGTGCGACTGCAGTCGTACCGAGATCATGGCCTGGATGGGACGGCCGAGCGCGGCTGGATCCACGTCGGCGTGATAGCCGCGGATCACGCCTCCGTCCCGCAACGCTCGCACTCGTCCGAGACAGGTCGAAGGGGCAATACCAACCCGCTCGGCGAGCGCATTGTTCGGCAGCCGCGCGTCCGCGACGAGTTCGGAAAGGATGCGCTCGTCGACCTCGTCGATCGGCACCGGGTGAACATTCTTCGGAACTGCCGCCGGCGCGCGACGAACTGGCGAACGATCTGTTGGCACGGCCGCCACTTTATCGAATCTTCTTCAGCAATCTAGCCTCATGGTTCTCAATGATTCATTATTATGGGCAACTGACGGAGCGCAGAAAGGTGGAGAGGAATCGTGCAGGTCGGCATCCCGTGTGAGCTCAAAAGCCAGGAGTATCGGGTGGCCATCACGCCATCAGGCGTGAACGAGCTAGTTCGCAGCGGCCATCGTGTCTACGTGGAGCGTGGCGCCGGCAAGGGCTCATCGATCCCGGACGCCGATTTCGTGGCGGCCGGTGCCGAGATCCTCCCGACCGCCGAGGACGTCTGGGCCACCGGCGAGCTCATTCTCAAGGTGAAAGAGCCGATTGCCGAGGAATACAGCCGGATGCGCAAGGATCAGGTGTTGTTCACCTACCTGCACCTCGCCGCCTCCAAGGAGTGCACCGACGCATTGCTGGCCGCGGGTACGACCGCGATTGCCTATGAGACGGTGCAACTCGAGGATCGATCTTTGCCGTTGCTGGCGCCCATGTCGGAGGTTGCCGGGCGGCTGGCCCCGCAGGTCGGGTCCTATCACCTCATGAGCCAGGGTGGCGGTCGTGGCGTTCTGATGGGGGGTGTCCCCGGCGTGTACGCCGCCAAAGTGGTGGTGATCGGCGCCGGAGTCGCCGGCCAGAACGCGGCTGCCATCGCGCTGGGGATGGAAGCCGAGGTGCTCCTTCTCGACCGCAACGTGGCCCAGCTACGCCGAGTCGATGCGATCTACCAAGGCCATTGCCAGACGGTGGCGTCCAATGCCTACGAGGTCGAGCGGGCCGTGCTCGACGCCGACCTGGTAGTCGGGGCCGTGCTCATCCCCGGAGCCAAGGCGCCGAAGCTGATCTCCAATGAGCTTGTCTCCCGGATGAAGCCCGGCTCCGTGCTCGTCGACGTCTCGATCGACCAGGGCGGCTGCTTCGAGGACTCCCGGCCGACAACCCACAGTCAACCCACCTACGCCGTACACGACTCGCTGTTCTACTGCGTGGCCAACATGCCCGGAGCCGTGCCGCACACCTCGACGTACGCACTGACCAACGTGACCCTGCCGTACGCGCTGGAACTGGCGAACAAGGGCTGGCGACGCGCCCTGCAGGACGATCCCGCTCTCGCTCTGGGTCTTAACACCTACGAGGGGTCGGTCACGTACGCGCCGGTCGCCGAGGCACACGGATACAAATCGGTCGACGTCGTCGATGTGCTGAGCTGAGCTCGGCAGATCAAGATCAACTAGACGCGGTCGCGGCAAGCTGGCCGCAAGCGCCGTCGATCTCGCGACCGCGCGTATCTCGCACCGTGACTGCGACCCCGCGTGCGGACAGCCGGCGGACGAACTCCCGCTCGACCGGTTTCGGCGAGGCGTCCCACGCCGAGCCGGGCGTCGGGTTGAGCGGAATGAGGTTGACGTGGGCCAGCCGCCCGGCGAGCAGGTCACCGAGCAGATCGGCTCGCCAATCCTGATCGTTCACTCCCCGGATCATCGCGTACTCGATCGAATAACGGCGGCCGGTGCGGGCCGCGTAGGCGTCGGCCGCCGCCAGCACTTCGGCGACTCGCCACCGGGTGTTGATCGGGACGAGGGAGTCGCGTAGCCCATCGTCCGGCGCATGCAGCGACACCGCGAGCGTGACCGCAAGGCCTTCCTCGGCCAATCGGCCCATCGCCGGCACCAGCCCGACCGTCGACACGGTAACTGATCTTTGCGACATGCCCAGACCGTCCGGCCGCGAATCGACGATGCGATGCAAGGCTGCTACTAAGCGGCGATAGTTCGCGAGCGGTTCGCCCATCCCCATGAACACCACGTTGGACAGCCGGCCAACGCCTCCGGGCAGCTCACCACGGGCAACAGAGCGCGCCGCGGCAGCGACCTGCTCGACGATCTCGCCGGCGGACAGATTCCGGCGCAGCCCACCCTGGCCGGTCGCGCAGAACGGGCACCCCATGCCACACCCGGCCTGACTGGACACGCACACGGTGATCCGATCGGGGTAGCGCATGAGCACGCTCTCGATGAGGGTGCCGTCGTACAACCGCCAGAGCGACTTGCGCGTCGCGCCCGCGTCCGTCGACAGCTGGCGCACCTGCGTCAGCAGGGACGGCAATAGCGCGTCGCCGAGACGACGGCGAGCCCCCACGGGCAGCTCGGTCATCGCCGCTGTGTCGCTCTCCAATCGGCCGAAGTACTGCCGGGACAGCTGATCAGCCCGGAAGGGTGGCAGACCGAGCGCGACGACCGCGGCCCGACGCTCGTCGCGATCGAGGTCAGCCAGGTGGCGCGGCGGTGTCGCGACGCTGGGTGCGTCGAAGACCAGGGGCAGGCTCACGGCGTTTCCGCGGGTTGGGCCGAGTCGCTCTGGCGGTGCGCCTTCGCCGCCCGCTCCGCCTTCTGTGCCTCGATCTCAGCCAGCTCCGCATCTGTCATGGCGAAGCCGACAAACCACGACGGCTCGATCGTGAGGTAGGCGATGTCCGGGCCCCACTCGAGCGGGGACTGCCCGTACACGCGAATGCAGTGATCGGTGAGCGTCTCGTACTCACCCGATCCGGGTTGCAGGAACCGGGCCGTCCCATGGCAGAAGACGCCGTATCCGTCCCGCGGCGTGTAGGCCGCGCTGATCCCGGGCCGGCTGCGCAGCTGTCGGACTTTCGGCGACGTCCCCGAGGTGGTCGCGTACCACTGGCCGTGCAAGAAGTGTCCGTCCAGGGCGCTGATCCGCGGCTCGGCGCGAGCCGTTACGGTGGCCACGTTCAGCACGGCGATGCCCGTCAGGTCATCTGCCAGCCGGCGCGCGGTGAGTCTGCGCGGCGGCGTCATGATCGAGAGCAGGTGCTCCGACGACCGGGCGAAGCTCGCGTCGATCAGCTCCTGCAGCCGAGCGAGGTCAGCCTCGGTTTCATACATAGGGCCACCCTGCCATAGGTAGCCGATCCTCGGTCGTGATCTTGGACTTAACGCCCGATAGCGACGATAGCTCAAAGCTCATCTCGCTCTAGTGATCCGGTGGTGCCTGCAAAATCGCGGAGCCGCAGTGCCTGAAATCGTTTGCCAGACGCGCCGATCAACGCGTGCACCAGCAACGCGCACGACGAAGGCCGTAGCAGCGCTACGGACGAGGGGGCGCCGCGATAATCGGGCCGCGATCCGGGATCCCTGCGAAAATCGCGCAGCACCCCCACTAGTTCCCCAGGAACGCGGACAGCAATAAGTAGGCGACAGCGGCGCACGGAAGCAGCGAGTCCAGCCGATCCATGATTCCTCCGTGGCCGGGCAGCACCCGGCCCATGTCTTTCAGGCCAAGGTCCCGCTTGATCATGGATTCGCCCAGGTCGCCCAGCGTGGCGGTGAGGGCGATCGCCAGGCCGAACAGGACGCCCTGCCACCAAGCGTGGTGGAAGGTGAGTGACATGATCAGGCCACCACACAGGGCGCAAGCAATCGCCGAGCCGGCGAGGCCTTCCCACGTCTTGCCTTTGGAGACGACCGGCGCGAGGGGATGTTTGCCGAATAGGACGCCCGTGGCATACCCGCCGGTGTCGCTACATACGACGGTTCCGATGAACGCGATGACGCGCGCGGCACCGTCATCCGGCACCACGAGCAATACCGCGCAGCCAGCGAGAAGGGGAAGATAGAGCAGCTCGAAAACGGACGCCGACACGTCACGCAGGTAACCAGCAACTCCCTCTCCGAGCCGCCAGATGACCACTCCGCACACGGTTACCAGCAGGGTGACGATCAGGCCGTTCGTGACCCGGAACCACGCCGCCGCCTGCATGGCAACGCCTCCGACCACGAGAGGCACGAGCGGTGGCCGCGCCTCGACCGTGGCGATCGCCCGGGTCAGCTCGTACATCCCGTACGCGACGGCAAGACTGACTAGGACAACGAAGCTCTGCCGGTACAGCAGCAAGCTGGCAATGATCAGCGCGCCCAGAGCGAGTCCGACGCCGATCGCCGCCGGGAGGTTGCGCCCGGCGCGAGACGGCTTCGCAGGTGTCGGCTTCGGCGCGGTTGGTTTCGGAGTCTCCGTCGGGGCCGTTGCCGTGTCGGCTGCCGGCGCCCAGTCCGGCTCAGTGATGAGGAAGCCGGCGGCGGCCAGATCCAGCGTGGACGCACGGTTGTCCCGCTCTAGGCTGTGGCGCCCGGCCCCTGGGCCGTCGAGACCCAGAACGAAACCGACGTCGGAATCGAGATCCTTGTCGGCCTCGATTCGGCGATGTCGGCCGGGGCGCCTGGGCTCGCTCAAGTCAGCCCTCGTCGCGCGGCCCGAGGGCACATCGGCACCCTGCTCGGCGCCACCTCCGATGCCCGCTCACTCAAACCTCGAGAAGCTCGGCTTCCTTAGTCCTGACGACTTCGTCCACCTGTGCCGTGTACCGCCCCGTGATCTTCTCCAGTTCCGCCTCCGCGCGGCGCACATCGTCCTCGCCGACCTCGCCGTCGCGGGCCATCTTGTCCAGTGCGTCCTTCGCGTGCCGTCGCACCGAGCGGATGGACACCTTGCCGTCCTCCCCCTTGTGGCGGGCGACTTTGACCAGTTCGCGCCGACGCTCCTCGGTCAGCTGTGGGAAAACTACGCGGATGATCGTTCCGTCGTTGCTCGGGTTGACGCCGAGATCGGAGTCACGGATGACCCGCTCGATCGCGCCGAGTTGGGAGGCGTCATAGGGCTTGATGACCGCCATTCGCGCCTCGGGGATGTTCACGGACGCCAACTGAGGGATCGGAGTGGGCGAGCCGTAGTAGTCGACGACCATCCGGGCGAAGCTGTTCGGGCTCGCCCGGCCCGTGCGGAGGCCGCCGAGCTCGTCGCGGGCGACGTGCACCGCTTTCTCCATCTTCTCCTCGGCCTCGAAGAGCGTCTCGTCGATCACGTCCGTCTCTCCCTCGTCAGCCCGTGGCGCTCACCAGCGTGCCGATCTTCTCACCTCGAACGACCCGGGCGATGTTGCCGTCGGCCAGGTCAAACACGATGATCGGCATGCCGTTGTCCCGGCACAGGCTGAATGCGGTCGCATCGGCGACCTCCAACCCACGCAATAGGACGTCGTCGTAACTGATCGTGTCGAATCGGACGGCGTCAGGATGGGTCCGCGGGTCGGCGTCGTACACGCCGTCAACACCGCTCTTGCCCATCAGCAGAACCTGACAACCGATCTCCAGCGCGCGCTGGGCGCCGGCCGTGTCCGTGGAGAAGTACGGCATGCCTACTCCCGCCGCGAAGATCACCACGCGACCCTTCTCCAGGTGTCGCTCCGCGCGCCGCGGGATGTAGGGCTCGGCAACCTGGCCCATCGTGATCGCGGTCTGGACGCGCGTGGGGATGCCTTGCTTCTCCAGGAAATCCTGTAGTGCCAAGGTGTTCATGACCGTGCCGAGCATGGCCATGTAGTCCGCCCGATCCCGATCCATGCCGCGCTGACTGAGCTCGGCGCCGCGAAAGAAGTTGCCTCCACCGACAACCACCGCTACCTGCGTGCCCAGCCGAACGACCTCGGCGATCTGTCGCGCGATGCTCTGGACTACATCCGGATCCACACCGATCTGCCCGCCGCCGAACACCTCGCCGGACAGTTTCAGCATGATCCGACGGTAGACCGGCACCGCCGCTTGCTCGTCAGTCATCTGCGCTTCCTACTCACTCGGCGACGGCGGACTTGCGATCGGCGCGCTGGCCTGGACGGCCCCTCAGGCGGTGCCCACCTCGAAGTGCGCAAACCCGGTGACGGCCACACCTGCATCATCCAGGACCGCCTGCACGCTTCGCTTGCTGTCCTGAACAGCGGGTTGCTCAAGCAGGACGGTGTCCTTGAAGAATCCGTTGAGCCGGCCCTCGACGATTCTGGGCAGCGCCTGCTCGGGCTTGCCCTCAGCGCGGGCCGCCGCCTCGGCAATGCGGCGCTCGTTGTCGACGATGTCCCCCGGAACGTCCTCTCGCCGCAGGTAGCGCGGCCGCATCGCCGCCACCTGCATGGCGGCGCCGCGTGCGGCGGAAACGTCATCTCCGCTGAACTGCACCAACACGCCGACCTGCGGAGGAAGATCCGACGTTTTGCGGTGAAGATACGACGCGACCGTCCCAGGCAGCTTCACCGCACGGCGCAGCTCGAGCTTCTCACCGATCACCGCCGCCAGACCTTCGATGTTCTCGGCGACACTGTGACCGTCGGCCAGCCGCTCGGCCAGCAACGACTCGACGTCGCTCGCGGTCGACCCCGCGAAGTGCGCGACGATGTCGCCGGCCAGCGTTTGGAACTGCTCGTTCTTGGCCACGAAGTCGGTTTCTGACGCCAATTCGATCATGGCGTTCTCGGCCGCGGCCACCAGGCCGTTTGCCGCCGTGCGCTCCGAGCCACGTTTCGCTGCCTTCGCGCTGCCCCTCACTCGCAGCACCTCGACCGCTTTGTCGAAGTTGCCGTCCGCTTCCTCGAGAGCCTTCTTGCTGTCCATCATTCCGGCGCCGGTGGCGTCGCGGAGATTCTTCACGTCAGCGGCGGAGATATTCGCCATGGAATGTTTCGTCCTTCGTAATCAGTAGATCAAGGGGTCAGGACGCGGTCTCGTCCTGCGCTTCAGCCAGCTCCCCGGCGTCTTCACCGGTCACGTCACCGTGCGGGAGTTCGCTCGCCGTTTCGATCGAGGAGTCGGACTGCTGTGTCCCGGCGGGCTGCAGCAGATCACGTTCCCATTCGGCGAGCGGCTCGTCGGATGCCACTCGGCCGGCCTCCGGCTTCTCGTCTCGTCCGGCGTTGGCGGCGGCGGCCGCTCGCGCCATCAGCCCTTCGGCGACTGCGTCCGCGATCACCCTGGTGAGCAGAGCAGCGCTGCGAATGGCATCGTCGTTGCCGGGGATCTTGTAGTCCACCTCGTCGGGATCGCAGTTGGTGTCAAGGATGGCGATCACCGGAATGCCGAGCTTGCGTGCCTCGCCGACGGCGATGTGCTCCTTCTTGGTATCAACGATCCAGACCGCGCTGGGCACGCGGCTCATCTCACGGATTCCGCCGAGAGTGCGTTCGAGCTTGTCCTTCTCGCGGCTGAGGATGAGCTGCTCCTTCTTCGTGGTCACGCCCGCCCAGCCGCCCTGCTCCATGGCTTCGAGCTCCTTGAGCCGCTGCAGCCGCTTGTAGACGGTGGAGAAGTTGGTGAGCATGCCGCCCAACCAGCGCTGGTTCACATACGGCATTCCCACGCGCGTGGCCTGCTCGGCGATGGCCTCCTGCGCCTGCTTCTTGGTTCCCACGAACAAGACGGTTCCGCCGTGGGCCACGGTCTCCTTGACGAACTCGAACGCTCGGTCGATATAGGTGAGCGTCTGCTGCAGATCGATGATGTAGATGCCGTTGCGCTCGGTGAGGATGAACCGCTTCATCTTCGGATTCCATCGACGGGTCTGATGCCCGAAGTGAACGCCCGAGTTGAGCATGTCTTTCATCGTGACGACGGCCATGCCGGTCGTCCTCCTCGTTTCCGTCCGCGTCCGGCATCAGCCGGGCCGCGGTCCTCGGTTGTCGCGGGCAGGCCGGTTGGCGCTGCCGCCCTGGTGCCCGGTGTCGCGGCCAGGGGCCTCCACCGCCATGTAGTCGCTGGAGGACCGAGGTGGCCGCCTACCCGACGCGATAAAACGCTCGTCGAGCGGACACGCGAAGTCACCCCACCGGGGTGAGGTGCTGATTGCGAGACCCAGTCTAGCTGGTCACCGATGAGCCGACGAATCCGCGCTGCCGACGAGATGGTCACGCTGTGCGAGCGCCGCCGCCTCTGCCCGGCTGCGCACGCCGAGCTTCGCCAAGACACTCGACACGTGGACGCTCACGGTTTTCTCGCTGATGTAGAGCTGCCGGGCGACCTGGCGATTCGTGCGTCCCTCGACGAGTAGCGCCAAGACCTCCCGCTCTCGTGCAGTCAGCGCTTGCGGGCCGGCAAGCTCTCGGGTCACGGCTCGCTCGGTGGCCAAAGCTCGGATCTCGGCCAGCAGCGGCTCGGCACCCAGCCGCCGGGCTGTCTCCCGCGCCGGAGCTACCACATCGGCAGCTTCGGGCCCGCGCCCAGCCGATCGGAGCACGGCAGCGAGCCGGGCTCGCGACCGCGCCTGCTCGAACTCGTGACCGAAGGAGAAAGCCTCCAGGCTCGCCTGCCACAGCGCGATGTGCTCCTCGACCGACGGGGGGTCGACATCGGCGAGCCAGCGGAGGCGGGCCCATTCAGCTTCCAGCCGTGCGAGCCAGGCGATGCTCTCCACGCCGAGTTGCCGCCCCTTCGGCAAACCGCGATGCGCGGATTCCCGCGCACCTTCGACGATGGGTCGGATTTGCTCGACGATCTCGGCTCGCCGCGCTGACGGCTGACTGGTGATGACAGCGGACGCCGCCGCAGCAATCTGGGCACCGAACCGAATACGCGCTTGGAACCAGCTCGACTGCCAAAGGCGCGTCAGCTCGGTCATGGCCTGGTGGTAAACGTCAAGCGCTCGGTCCAATTCACCCGACGTCGTATACAGCTCTATCGCGGCCGTTGCGGTGAGGACGCAGAGCAGGCCGTCGCGAGCCCATCGGGGCTGCAGCCGCGCCACCAGTTCCAGCGCGGAAGCATCACCGCGACCGGCCCGCACGATCATGCCCATCGCCGACAGCAACGCCTCGGCAATCGGCGGCGCCCCGTACGCATTCGCCAGCCGGACGCTCGCGTCCCAGTTCCCCCGCGCGTACTCGACCAGGCCGGCCACGGTGCGCGACTCGAGTCCGTAGGCCGCCCAGTCGCGGCCAGCCGCGTGCGCCCGGGCGATGCCACTCTGGAAGGCCTCGACCGCGCGGTCCAGGTCGCCCTGCTCGTAGTACAGCGAGCCCAGGCTGTACCAACTGCGCAGCTCGACCGCGATCGCCCCAGTCGTATGCGCCTCGGTGGCGATCGACGAGAGCTGCAGAGCGGCCGTATCCGGCTCGCCGGCGCGTCGTTCGATCCATGCCAGTGTCGTACGAGCGTCCGCTGCCGCCTCAGGCACCCCGAGCCGGGTGGCCATTTCGACGGCCTCTTGGGCTGACCGCGCGCCCTCGACATCCCGCCCGAGCGCCATGGCAGCGTGGGCGTGCATCGTGGCCAGCCGCACCCGTAGGGCGCTGTCCGGTTCGGGCGGTACCAGGCCCAACGCCTCAGTGCTGGCGATCAGGGCTTCGTCATCGACGTCTACGTTGAGCAAGCCTGTGGCGAGCGAGTACAGCAGCTCAGCCCGATCCGCGGGAGCCAGCCGCGGTCCGATCTCGGATAGCGCGTCCCGCACGAGGCTAACCGCCCGAAACTGGTGCCCAGCGGCCGCGGCCGCATCCGCCGTGACCCGGACGAGTGCCGCCTCGTCCCGCACCGCCGTGGGCAGGTTGGGCAGCAGCTCCAAGGCCGATTCGTAGTAGCGCATCGCTTCCTGCGGCGCCGCGACAGTCATGGCCTCGTCACCGGCGCGGACACTCGCCTCGAATGCGAGCGGCAGGTCGTGTGACTCGCGGGCGTGCCGGGCCAGCTCGGCCGCGGTGCCTCCGAGGTCGTCCTTCGTGAGCGCCCGTGCGTATGCCGCGTGCAACCGGACCCGTTCGCCGGGAAGCAGATCGTCATACACCGCCTCGGCCAGGAGCGCATGACGGAATCCGTATCCGTCGTCACCGCGAGGTTCGAGAATGTGCTCGTCGATGGCGTCTCGGAGGGCTGCGTCTAACTCGCCATCAGGCAGATCCGCTACTGCTGCGAGCAGTCCGTGGGTGACTCTCCGGCCAGCGACAGCGGCGACCTGAACGACGTGGCGCGCCTGCGAGGACAGCCGGTCGAGTCGCACGAGGAGGAGGTCGGCGAGCTCGGCTGGCACGGATTCGTATGCCCCGCCGTGCTCGGTCGCGGCCACCAGTTCTTCGGTGAAGAAGGCGTTGCCTTCGGCCCGGTCGACTATGCGCTGGATCTCGTCCTCGCTGATGGGCCCGGGGTGCAGCGCGCGCACCAGCTCTCGGATCTCGCGCGCGGGCAGCGGGCTCAGGGGCAGCCGGTCGACGGTCGGCAGCCGAGCCCACTCGGCTACCGTCCGCCGCAACGGATGGCGGCGATGCAGGTCGTCGCTTCGATACGAGATGACCAGTACGACCCGGGCGTCGAAGATACGGGCTAGGAGGAATCCGAGCAGGTCACGGGTCGCCTGCTCAGCCCAGTGGACGTCCTCAATCACCAGGGCGACCCATCGATCCTCGGCCAGCTCCGCCAAGGCGCCGAGGACGGCATCGAACAGCTCGATACGATCCAATCGGTCGTCGGGTGGCTCGGTTGCCCCGCCCATGCGGCGGTGCTGTGGGAGCAGCCGGGCAATCGGCGGGAACTTGGCCAGGAGGTCCGCTACGACCTCAGGCTGGTCGATGGCGAGGCGACCGAAAGCCTCACTGAACGGCAGGTAGGGCAGACCAGCGTCGCCGAAGTCGAGACAATGCCCGACCAGAGTTAGGACCCCCCGCTCATTCGCCTTCTCAATGAACTCCGAGAGCAATCTCGTCTTGCCGACGCCGGCGTCGCCGGACACGACTGATGCGTTGGGATGGCTGGCCGGTCGGCCGGCGTCGAGTAGCCGAAGAAGCGCGGCCAGCTCGGTATCTCGTCCGACCAGAGGAGTTGAGGGACGGGGCATGCCGTCCATTCTGGCCGCACACCCTGACACTGTTCGATCGTCAATCCCACGCATGAGGGCGCTGAGGCTCGAGAACCTACCGGGATCGTGCGGCTCCGTCGGTGTCCGATCGGCTCGGCCGCTGGAATTATCGGGCCGCGCATGGCGGCCGCCGCCCACAGTTAGGTGTTTGCGATCACCCAGGTGGGCGTAGGTGACGTCAATTGGATGATCGGCGCCAACTTCGGACCGATCACCGCGGGTAGGGCTGGTCAACTGACCTGATCCGGTCAGAGATGCCGCACGATGTCATCGCGCTGCGCGATACTCGCCGGCCGACGATCCCGGGGACCTCGGACGCATCCGACCTGGTGTCGGTGCCCGAGGTCCCCGGACCGTCGCATGTCGATCATGAGGCGCTGCCGGTCACGAGCTGTCGCGACGCCACAAGTGCCAGCGCCGCTCGTGGGTGGCGCGGACGCCCACCCGCTCGCGCCGGCCGGTCCGGCGGAAGTCATTCGCCAACTGCTCCCGGTGGTACCTCGCCTCAGACTCGATTACGGTCTGGAAGTACGGCTGCATGGTGTCCTCCTCGTCGGGTGCTTCTCCTGCGATTTCGACATTGCGCCGCTGAGGAGGCCGGGCACATGGGAACAACTCCCTATCCCTCCGAAAGCTGTGGCGTCGACCGCTTCCGCCCATTCCTAGGCATCGTCAATGTCCCGACTAGGCATACTTAGAGCCCGCTTTGCAACACAATTTCCGGTGGCAAATGGGCGATTTGCCGCATGTGAACTCGGTCAGCGTTTCCCGCGCTACCGCCCCCGTCCAGTGACACTGACGTCTTGATCCAGGCGCTGTCGATCGTCCTGGACGGGGCGCTTGCCGACTGGTACGAGGGGGCTCGCGTCCGCTCTAGAGGCTGCCGGCTCATACGCGCAAGATGTTCAATCCAGCTCTGGCAGAGCCCCGACGCCCGTCCACGCGCCATGTCGATTGGCGATCTGTGGACGACCATCGAGCCTTTCCACAGATGCGGCATAGGCCTAGCCCTGATCAGCCGCCATAGCTGACGCTCGCAGCGTGATGAGGTCCTGCGCCATGCCAACTGTGCTGGCCATGCTGTTACTACTCTCCTGCTCGGCCATGCCGGGCCTCGCGAGCCTGCGCCACGATCAGACGACTACAGCCCACGTGACCGTTCTTGCATCCCAGTCCGGCGCGCGCCGCGCCGCGACAGGCGCGATCACACCCGATCAGGAATCGACGAGATCACCGACTAGGCCGCCGCTAAGACTCACGGTCGCGATGCGCCCCGGCGCTTTCGCGGCGGGGGCCGCGACGGCCCTTGGGAGAGCCTCCGGGGCAGCGCCGTTCGGGAACAACGTGCCGAGGTCTGACCGTGCTGTCTCACTGGTATGGGCCGGGACCGGAAGTATGGGCGCGCCGGGTGCTCGGACCCGCTATCGGCCCCCACTGGCTGGTCTCTTGTCGGTCCTGCATCGATTTGAGCAGCCGGCTACCCCATATGCCGCCGGACATCGAGGTGTCGACCTTGCGGTCATATCCGGCCAGCCTGTGCTTGCTGCCCGTGGCGGTCGGGTGCAATTCGCTGGACCAGTAGCCGGTCGTGGGGTGGTCGTCATCGCCCACTCGGACGGCATCCGTACGGAATACGAGCCGGTGTCTGCCCTGGTGCATGTCGGAGACACGGTCCAGACCGGCCAGGTGATCGGCCGGATCCTCGGTACGCACGACATGTGCCGACCTACCAGCTGTCTGCACTGGGGTGCACGTCGCGGCGACCTCTACATCGACCCGATGCTGTTGCTGAATCCCCTCGGGCCCGTGCGGTTGCTGCCATGGACCGGGTAGCGCAACCAATCGCCCACCGGTTGCGCGCCGTCCTCGTGCGCGCCGTGATCGCCCTCCGCGCCGTCGTTGCACGCCGTAATCGCCCTTCGTGCCGTGATCTCCCTGCGCGCCGTCACCGCCGTGCGTGCCGTCACCGCCCTTCCCACTCTGGCCGGACTCACCGTCATGGCTGTGCGTGTCGCACTGGGCGCCTCGCTGCTCCAAAGTTCCGTCGCCACTCTGGCCGACCCCGCTGGGCTGGCCGATCTCGCTGGCTTGGCCGCCCTCCCTGGACTGGCCGGCCTCCCTGGACTGGCCGGCCTCCCTGGACTGGCCGGCTTCCCTGGAGTGGCCGGCCTCGCTCCATACCAGCCGGCCACGCTGGACGGGCTGGCCTCACTCGAGAACCCAATCTCGCTGCTCTGCTTTCTACCTGCCAATCAATGCCCGGGCCGCCCGCCCCCATCTGCCTTGGCCGACCCTGCTGCCGTATCCGCGCTCGTTGCCCTGCACGCCGATCGGTGTTCCGGCTGCGCGCGTTGCCGGCTGTTGGTGCGCTGACTGCGGCCGCCGTTCTGCCTGCCGTCCGTCTTTTGCCTGCCGCCGGTCTCTTGCCTGGCGTCAGGGCTGCCTGCCGTAGGCGCGCAGCGCGCCATCGCGACACTGCCGCCCTGCTCGTGCCAAAATCACGCGCACCTCCCCATCTTTGCCGCATGGCCTCGCGCTCCGGCGTCTTTGCGGCCTGCCGCTTTTCGTTCGGCCGTCGTGCTCGCCCGTGCACGTCGTGTCGACGCAGGGGCCGGGCCGTAACCGGGTCACCCTCGATGAGCCCGAGACTCTGGTGCTCAACAAATGGTCTGTGCCCAACAAATGGCTAAGCGCGCGGATGGGCTTGGTCGTAGGCGCGGCGCAGTCGCTCGACTGATACGTGGGTGTAGATCTGCGTCGTCGCGAGGCTGCGATGCCCGAGCAGTTCCTGGACTGCGCGCAAATCGGCACCGCCTTCGAGCAGATGGGTCGCGGCCGTGTGCCGGAGACCGTGTGGCCCGAGGTCGGGTGCACCCGAGATCGTCCGCAGCCGGTCGTGGACCACCCGCCGAACCGTTCTGGGATCGATGCGCCCACCGCGAAGGCCGAGCAATATGGCCGATCCGCTGTCCGACCTAGCCAGTCGAGGCCGTCCCCGCACCAGCCAGGACTCAAGCGCGACGTCGGCCGGAAGCCCGTACGGCACGGTGCGCTCCTTGGCCCCCTTGCCCAGCACGCGGAGCACCCGCCGACGCCGATCCACGTCACCGACGTCCATTCCGACGAGCTCGCTGACCCGAATACCTGTGGCGTAGAGCAGCTCGAGGATCAGCCGGTCCCGGAGTTCGAGTGCCTCGTCAGTCGGTCGTTCGTTCATCGCGCCGGCCTGGCTCTCGGTCATCAGGGCCAGTGCCTCGTCGTGTCCCAGGACCGCGGGGAGTGTGCGATGCGCTCGAGGGCTCGACAGCGCGCCGCCCGGATCGTCGGTGGCGAGCCCCACCATTCGAGCCCACTCAGTGAAGGTGCGGGCCGCGGCAGCGCGCCTCGCCAACGTCGTACGAGCCGCCCCCGCGCGACGTTGCCGAGCCAGCCAGCCACGCAGCACAGCTAAGTCAAGATCGGCGACCGAATGGGCGCCAAGCGAGGCCGCGTGATCGAGCAGGCTGACGACATCGCCGACATAAGCCCTGACCGTATGCGCGGACCTATTGCGTTCGAGTGCCAGAAAACGCTCGAAGTCATCGACCGCTCGGCGCATCGGCTCCGGCAGAGCCTCCAGCATCGTGGCGACTTCTCGCGTGGGCGTGATCTTCGGTGAAGACTTCCGCTCGGCCGCATTCCGCACGGGGGTACGCTCTCGCGCCGCGGTGACCTCGCCTGCGCCAGCGCCCTTCCGCGTGCCCGCGACGGCGCGCGTAGGGATGTTCGCCCGCGCCGCGGTGACCTCCCGGTTCTTGTCTCGCTCCGCCGACACGGCCCGACCGTCCGGCAGCGCCCGCATCGAGTCAAGCCGCCGCGCCCAACTACATCGCAGAGGCCATCACATCGCACGGCCACCACATCGCACGGCCACCACATCGCGGAGGCCAGCACATCGCGGAGGCCAGCACATCGCAGAGGCGACTCGATCGGGGAGCTGCTACATCACGGGGCCACCACAGGGCAGACGCGAGTCGATCGCGGGGCCACCATCGCAGGCCGACACTCGGTCGCAGGCCGACACTCGGTCGCAGGCCGACACTCGGTCGCAGGCCGACACTCCGTCGCAGGCCCACACCATGCAGGGTCACACATCTCATCGCGGGGCTACATCTCACGGGGTCACACCCCATCGAGGGGTCTGTACATCGCAAGGTCGGCACATCGACGGCGAGTCGCTCACGAGGACGATCGCCGACCCGGGCCGGCGGTTGCGAGTGCACTATCCCGCCCTTCGTCGGCGGAACGCGGGCGAGATCCGTACGCCGTCTGGCCCGGCCTCGACGACGCCCGCGAGCTGAAGAGCGGGAAGGGCACGCATGACCTCGATTGGGCTCACTCCGCTGCGTAAGGCGACCTCGTCCTCGCTGGCAACGCCGCGGGCCGGCAGGCCGTCGAACACCTGGCGGGCCACCGGATCGAGTCCGTCGAGCGCCGATCTCATCTCCTCACCTTGCCGTCCGGTAGCAATCGACGGGACGGACGCGGCTAGGCCCTCCCCAATGGATCCCACGACGGCTAATACGTCCGCTACGGAGGTGACGAGCAAGGCCGGCGACGGATCCTGACGCAGCAGACGGTGACAACCCGCGGACATGGCGGATGTCACAGGCCCGGGCACCGCCATCAGCGGCCGACCCAGCCGGGTGCAATGTGCGGCCGTGTTCAGCGCACCGGAACGACTGGCTGCCTCCGTGACGACGGTGCCGGCGGACAGCGCCGCGATCAGCCGGTTGCGAGTCAGAAACCGATGGCGATGCGGCGCCGAGCCCGGTGGACTCTCCGAAACCACCAGTCCGCCGGCCTCGGCTCGTTCGAAGAGCTTCGTGTTCGCGCTGGGATACGGCCGGTCAATGCCGCTTGCCGAGACGATCGTCGTGCTTCCCTCAGCGGCCAGAGCGCTGCGGTGAGCCGTTGCATCGATTCCGAACGCGCCGCCGGACACGATCACGACGTCTTGACGGGCCAAGCCGAAGGCCAGCTCCGCCGTGACGTGCTCCCCGTAGCTACTGGCCGACCGGGATCCGACGATTGCGACCGCGCGGACGGCGGCGTGTGACAAGTCACCGGATCCCCGCGCCCAAAGCGCAAGAGGTGGGATCAGTTCGCCGCCGGGTCGCTGCGTGCGCTCCCCCGCCCGATACACCGCAAGCCGGGTGCGAGCAACCGCCTCGAGCGCTGAGAAGGCGAAATGTGGCCATTCCCGACCCTCAGGTACGACAAGCCGGATGCCAAATCGCTCGGCGACGGCGAGATCGTCATCGACGCGAACCGCCGTGCGGCGCGCCGCCGTGGCCCGAGCCACGTCAGTCGGGACGTCACCCGCCTGGATTGACTCCGCCGCCGCAACCGGCCCGTGGCGGCGTACCCAATCCCAGACCGGAATGCTCGCGGGCTCAGCGACCCGGCTCAAATACGCCCGGGCGAGAATCACCGCCTCGTCGGCGCCAGCCGTCATCGGACGGCCTCGACACGCGAGCATCCGGCGATGCTCCTCGGACGCAGTCCGTTCCTCATCGGACCGGCTCCGCGGGTGACCGCCCGGTGATGCTCCCGCGGCGCAAACCCCCCGCTAGCTGGAGGCGCGGCACGGCGTTGCCGAGCATGGGCTTACCAGCCGCCCCTTCCGCTCCGGCGCGCCGCCCATCGGTCCGCGGCGCTCGGGCGTTCACGCCGCCCATGACTCGTCCCAACCGAGACGGAAGAACATGGCCTCGGCAACATCACCGGCGTCTGGCACCGCGCGGCCTTGGAGATCACTGACAGTCCAGGCCATTCGCAACACCCGGTCGAACCCGCGGACGCTCAGCTGGCCACGATCCAGGTACATCTCGGCCTGGCACAACGCCGCGCGCGGTAGTCGCCACGGCCGATGCCGCAGCGCACCACCGGGCACCTGTCCGTTCAGGCGCCAGCCGCAAGTCGACCATCGTTCAGCCGCCGCCGCGCGCGCTCGCGCCACCCGCATCGCCACTGTCGCGGATGTCTCCCACTCGTCGACCTCCCCGAACAGGTCGGCATGCGCCACGGGCTCGATCGTGACCCGCAGATCGACCCGATCGAGCAACGGCCCGGATAGCCGCTGCTGGTATCGCCGACGGACTACTGAGGGGCAACTGCACATCCGCGCCGGCTGCCCACACGGGCAAGGGTTCGCGGCCAGCACGAGCAGGAATCGAGCCGGATAGCAGACCGCGCCACCGCTGCGATGCAGGACGATCCGGCCGCTCTCGATCGGTTGCCGGAGCGTCTCCAAGACCGCCGGGCTGAACTCCGCCGCCTCGTCCAGGAAAAGCACGCCGCCATGCGCGAGTGAGATCGCCCCAGGCGAGGCGATGCCCGATCCGCCGCCAACCAATGCGGCCGCCGAGGCGGTGTGATGCGGAGCTTGCCACGGCGGACGTCGAACAAGCCGAGCGTCGGCGGGGAGCGCGCCGGCGACAGAGTGCACGCCAGTGACCTCGAGCGCGACATCGTCCTCGAGGGCAGGCAGCAGGCCCGGCAGACGCTCCGCCAACATGCTCTTGCCTGCGCCGGCGGCCCCCACGAAATACAGGTTGTGGCCGCCTGCGGCCGACACCTCGAGCGCCCGCTTCGCGGACGACTGGCCGGCGATATCGGCCAGGTCTGGGAGTCGATCATCGTCGTGGCATTCAGGTCCGGGCTGGGCGGCTGGCAGCGGCGGGCCCGCACCCTGCAGCCAGTCGAGCACTTGGGCCAGGGTGTCCGCCGCGCGCACGTCGACGGCGTCGACCAATGTGGCCTCGGCGGCATTCGCGGACGGCACGACCACGCGCCGAACACCGGCGCGCCGAGCCGCGATCATCGCGGGCAGCACGCCGCGAACCGAACGCAGGCAGCCGTCCAGACCGAGCTCTGCGATCCACACCACGTCGGCGATCGCCTCGGCCGCCACCCGTCCGGCAGCAGCCAGGATGGCGATGGCCATGGCGAGGTCGAACCGTGATCCGGCCTTGCGCACGTCGGCTGGCAGGAGGGCGAGCGTGATGCGCCGGTTCGGCCACGCAGCTCCGGAGTTGAGCACTGCCGCCCGGATGCGATCCCGCGCCTCGACGACGGACGTGTCCGGCAGGCCGGTGAATGTCAGCCCGGGCAGACCCGCTGACAAGTCCGCCTGAACCTCGACAATCTGGCCGGTAAGCCCTGTCAACGCCACTCCGAACGTCCGTGCGATAGGCATCTACAGCACCCCCCGCAGGTGCTCGACCTGAGCCACACCTGATCGCTCCTGGACGACGCTCACCACGTCGAACCGGACGTCCGGCCAGAATCCACCACGCGTCATCGGGCGCTGTTCGGCGAGGTAACAGGCTGCGAGCCTCCGGAGCCGGGCCGCCTTGGCGCTACCGACCGCCTCAGCCGGCCACCCGAAAGCGGTGGAGGACCTTGTCTTCACTTCACAGAACACGAGCACGTCACCGTCGCGCGCGACGATGTCTACTTCGCCCTCAGGGCAACGCCAGTTACGAGCAAGAAGGGTCAGCCCGGTGCGATGCAGGTGATGGGCGGCGAGCTGCTCGCCGTACCGACCGATCGCGTCCTTCGGGTGCATGACCCGAGCTTGGCCGGACGGGACTGTGCGCGGGACGCGTCAGGGAGAACTGTGGATAACCAAATGGGCTGTGGAAGACGGACTTGACACGTGTCCGCGCGGCTTAGGTGCCGAAGCCATCCTTGTCGGGCAGCTCGAGGTCAGGCTTCTCCAATTCCTCGATGTTGACGTCCTTGAAAGTCAGCACCCGCACGGTCTTGACAAACCGGGCCGGGCGGTACATGTCCCACACCCAGGCGTCACGCATAGTCAGCTCGAAGTACACCTCACCGTCCGAGGTACGCGGCTGAAGGTCGACATCGTTAGTCAGGTAGAACCGGCGCTCGGTTTCCACGACGTAGCTGAACTGGGCGACGATGTCCTTGTACTCGCGATAGAGCTGCAGCTCCATGTCGGTCTCGTAGTTTTCGAGATCCTCAGCACTCATCGGACTGCCCCTCCGCACAAGCGCACCTGCATCCCACGAAAACGCTCCGCGATTTCGGAGGGACCCCGCTCATCGGTCGCTCGTTCCGCACCTGCACCCCACAAAATCGATCCGCGATTTCGCAGGGACCCCGGTCCTCGGCGCTGTCGCGCCCGCGATGCTCGCTCGTTCATGCTTGCCCTCGCTTGTTGCGGTTACTCACGCGATCTCCTGCTCCGACCGGGTTAGGGATGGTTCCCGGGTTAGGGATGGCCCCGCAGTGCCATTGTCCAGCATCGCGCCGAGCTGTTGCAGGGCAGCGGCCCGGCGCACGTTGATATAGGAGGCCCGGTGCTCCGCACACGGCCCGTGCGCATGTAATGCCTCAGCGTGCTCAGGAGTGACGTACCCCTTGTGGCGGTCGAAGTCATAGTGCGGGAACTGGGCGTGCATTTCCACCATCATCCGGTCTCGGGTGACCTTGGCGAGGATCGATGCCGCCGCGATGCATGCCACGACGGCATCGCCTTTCCACACCGCCGTTGTGGGGAAGCCCAGCCCGGGAACGGGGAATCCATCGGTCAGGGCGTAGGCCGGTCTCGGCGAAAGGGCAGCGAGCGCTCGCCGCATTCCGGCCACGTTGGTGACATGTAGTCCCGTTCGATCGATCTCGGCGGCAGATACCACCACGATCGACCACGCCGTGGCCCGAGACACAATCTGCGCGTACAGCTGTTCACGAACCGCCGGTGTGAGCAGTTTGGAGTCGGCCAGTCCCTCGATCTCCCCTCGCCGTCCCGGCGGCAGGACGCACGCTGCGACGACGAGCGGCCCCGCGCAGGCCCCGCGTCCCGCCTCATCCGCGCCGGCGATCGTGGGAAACCCGGCTCGTCGCAGTGCGGTCTCATATGCCCCCAAGCCCGACTCCCGTCGGACGATGACCCGAGGCGGACGGAACGGAAGTGCGGCCGGACGCCGGCCGGAACGAGTACGGGCGGACTGCGTCATGACGAATCGAACGTTACGCGCGCGCGGACTGGGCGTGGACAGGTCCTGCCTTGGCCCGGCTTGAGCGACGGTGCTCCAGGCACCGGGTAGGAGACTCAGGGCTGCTCATGCTTATCCGGTTTGCCGGAACCGCGCGTTGCCCGAGCTCGGGCGACCGATCGGCAAGGCCGGAGCGGTCCAAGATGACGACCGAGGAAGCCGACGCACCTAACAGGCATGACTGCCTCATCACCGAAGACATCAACCGAAGCGTTGCAACCGTCAGTTGAACCCAGGCGCCTATTTTGGAATTCCAAGATCACGACCGACGATCTTGTATCTGGCCCTGACCGGATTCGCGGTCGTCGTCGCTATCGAGAGATAACTCCAAGATCACGAGCGAGAAGCCCAGATCTGCGGAACCGGACCTGCATGCGCGACGCTTAGACCAGGCTTTACCGCCTGCGACGCCGCCGCCGCAGCCACCACACCGGACCGACTACCGCCGCGGACGCCACGGCCGGCATGGCAGTCGCTCCGGCCGAGGTGAACGTGCTCGGCGTTCCGAGCGTGCGCCACCGAGAGGGCGGCCACGCGATGATCACGGCCTTGCCGATGACATCGCCCGTCGGGACCGTGCTTTGCACCGGGTCGTTCTTGTAGTCGTTGACGTAGTGGTAGCGGGAGTCGTCGGATTGCGCGCGGTTGTCACCCATGACCCATAGCCGGCCCTTGGGTACTGTCACCGGGCCGAACTCCGCCTCGGTTCCGGGCAGCCGGGAGGAGACGTACGGTTCGTTCAGCGACCGCCATGGGCCGGTCGGCCCGGAGTCGCTGACCTGCACGTTGCCTTCCGCATCGCAGCACTTGACCGACTGACCGCCGACGGCAATGACCCGCTTGACCAGGTCGTGCTCGTCGGGAGGCACGAGGCCTACCAGCTGTCCGAACCAGCGCAAACCCCGCACGATCGGGTTGGACGGGGTGGCCGGTAGGGGCTCGTTGAACCAGACGTCGGTGGGCGCTCGAAATACGACAATGTCACCTGGGTGGGGATCCCGGAGGTAGTAGATCGGCTTGTTGACAAGAATCCGGTCTCCGGAGCACCCGGCACACCCGTGCAGCGTCTTCTCCATCGATTGAGACGGAATGTAGAACGGCTGGACCAGAAACGTCTTGATCAGAACGGCGACCAGGATGGCCACCGCGACCAGGAGGGGAAGTTCCCACCAGGGCGCCTTGGTCTTTCCCTGCTTGGGTCGTCTGAGGCTGTGCCGACCGCGCCGTCGCCGCCGACCGGTAACTGCATTGTCCGAGACATCGTCCCCGGGCGGCTGCCTCATCGTCGGTGGATTCTCGCCCGGATCCGGGCGCTGGTCCGACTGCCAGCCGGTGCCGGGGGGATCCGCGAGCGGATCGTCCCGCTCACCAGGGGATTCACCCGACGGTTCTGCGTGATCGTGTCCCGGCCGATCGTCGCCCATCCGTACGTCGCCGCGGGCGTCAGCGGGCGACGGTCTCCCGCTTCTCCTTGATCTTTGCCGCTTTCCCGCGCAGGTCACGCAAGTAGTACAGCTTCGCCCTCCGTACGTCGCCCCGAGTCACGACCTCTATCTTGTCGATGATCGGCGTGTGTACCGGGAACGTGCGCTCCACGCCAACCCCGAAGCTGATCTTGCGGACCGTGAACGTCTCACGCAGCCCGCTGCCTTGCCGCCGGATGACGACGCCTTGGAACACCTGCACGCGGGATCGGGAGCCCTCGACCACTCGGACGTGCACCCTCAGGGTGTCACCTGGACGGAAGTTGGGCACGTCCTCGCGCAGAGAGTCGGCGTCCAGACCATCGAGGGTGTTCATCACGTGTCACTTTCTTCAGGTACGGCGGACATGCGGCACGCGGCGTCATGGGCGCCGGTACTGGGGTTGGCGCGCCCCCACGAGACGCCCGGAGGTCGCCGTCTGTCGCGAGGACAACCCCCTCATGGTGCCACAACCGCCTGAGTATCCGATAACGGGAACGTCGGCAGTGATACGACGGCTCACAGCAGATCCGGCCGGCGCGCAACCGTACGCCGCTGGGACTGCTCGGCCCGCCACGCGGCGATCGCAGCGTGATGGCCGGACAGCAGCACGGTGGGCACATCGAAGCCACGCCACCGGGCGGGCTTGGTGTAGACCGGCGCCTCGAGCAGCCCGTGGATTCCGGAAGCGAAGGAGTCGTCGTCGACGGAGTCCGCGTTGCCCACGACGCCGGGTATCAGCCGGGTCACCGCCTCGACGATGACCAGCACAGCCGCTTCACCACCGGCTAGCACATAGTCACCGATGCTCACCTCGTCGACGCGCATGCGGGCGGCGGCGTACTCCGGCACGCGGGCGTCGATGCCCTCGTACCGGCCACACGCGAACAACAGCCAGGGCTCGTGGGCGAACTCGGTAGCCACCGCCTGGCTGAATGGCCGGCCGGACGGCGTCGGCACGACCAGCCGAGGCTGCGGCCTGGCCGCCGGTGGCGCGATGTCGTCGAGCGCGCGGCCCCACGGTTCGGGCAGCATGACCATGCCCGGTCCCCCGCCGTACGGTGCGTCATCCACCGTGCGGTGGACGTCGTCGGTGTAGCGCCGCAGATCATGCACGGCTAGCTCGATGACGCCCCGGCCGATGGCTCGACCCAGCAAAGATTCCCGCAGCGGCTGAAGATAGCTCGGGAAGATCGTGACGACATCTAGTCGCAGGACCGAGTTCGTCACAGGTCGAGCAGCCCTTCGGGCGGATCGATACGTACCGTGCCTGCGGCGAGGTCTACCTCAGGAACGATGGCCGCCACGAACGGAATCAGTCGCTCGCGCCCATCGACGCGCACCTCGAGGTAGTCCCCCGCTGGCCCATGCAAGACGTTGGTCACCGGGCCGAGTGCCTCGCCGTCGACCGTCGACGCCTGCAGGCCAACCAGGTCGGTGTCGTAGAAATCATCGGGATCGGCCAGCGGCGGCCGAGCGTGAGCCGGCGCGAGGAGCACGACGCCGTGTAACGCCGCGGCGCCCTCGCGATCAGTTACTCCGTCGAACTGCACGACAACCCGTCCGCTGTGATCACGTCGTGCGGCTACCGTCAGGGGACCCGCGGAATTCGGGTTCGTTTCCAGTCGCGCGCCGACCGCGAATCGGTCAGCCGGATCGTCTGTCCACGGCTGCACGAAGACGGCTCCCCGCACACCGTGCGCCGGACCTACTCGTCCCACTGCGACTAACTCCGGCTCGCTCATCCGCGACCTGACGAATACGGGGGTGCGGCTCGGCGATCAGGGCCGGTCGACGTCGATCACGTCGACCCGAACGCCCTTTCCGCCGACGCCGGCGACAACCTGGCGGAGGGCCTTCGCTGTGCGCCCATTGCGGCCAATGACCCGACCGAGATCGTCAGGATGTACCCGAACCTCCAACCTAGCTCCGCGCCGGTTGTTCACCATGTCGACCGTGACGTCGTCCGGATGGTCGACGATGCCGCGTACCAGGTGCTCGAGGGCTTCCTCGAGCACGTCAGCTCTCCGCCCGGTCACCCTGGTTGTCCGCGTCGGTCGCCGGTGGGTCCGGCGTGGTCGGCTGTGCTTCGTCCGCGTCGGCTTTTTGCGCTGCGCCGGCGCCGGACGCCGACTCGACGGTCTTAGCCGGGCGCTTTCGGGGGGTCGTTGCCGGCGTGTCGGACACTCCGCCCGTGGTCTCGGCCAGGGCGGAATTGAACCGGGCGAGCTTGTCCGGCTTGGCAGGCGGCAGCTTGAGCGGACTCGGCTCCGGCAGTCCCTTGTACTTCTGCCAGTCGCCGGTAGCCCTGAGGATCGCGGCCACCGCCTCGGTCGGCTGGGCACCCACTCCCAGCCAGTATGCGGCCCGTTCGGCGTCGACCTTGATGATCGAAGGCTCGCTCTTCGGATGATATTCACCGATCGTCTCAATCGCGCGCCCATCCCGCTTGGTGCGAGCGTCGGCGACCACGATGCGGTAGTGCGGCTCACGCATCTTCCCCAGGCGCATGAGCTTGATCTTTGTTGCCACAGGCGTTCGTGCTCCAGACGTGTGCAGGAATGGACACGCTGCTCCGGTCGTCGAAGTTCGCGTGTACCTCGGACAGATCGCGGGCAGGCCCAAAACCCGTCGCAACCAGTACTCGATCGGTCATTCTGCCATGTGGCCTGCGCGATCTCGAACCTGGCCGAGACCGCCCGGCGTCGTCACCGGGCACGAAGGAAAAGCGTCAACCGGTCGCGGGAGTGATGTGCGTCACCCGCGCGCCTCACGGCAGCACAGCGGGAGTCGCGCTACAAAGGGTGTGGGGCCGCTCGAAGTATGAGTTCGAGCGGCCCCACGGTCGGTCTGGGCCTGTGACGCCTCCTGACCTCACGAGATCTCCGCCGAAGCCACCGCGTCGTCACCCGCGGCTCCCAACGGGTCACCCCGCCGGGCGAAGCTAGGCTTCCTTCTCGATCCCGCCTCCCCGTTCGGTTCGGCGTAGCGCAATTTCTACTCGCTCGTCATCCAGGTGGCAAGTACGAGTTTCCAGACGTCTACCTGACGTTGAATCCTCTTTGCTAGCGGGTGAATCTCAACCCGCCTTCGGGTTACCAATTGTTAGTACGAGCGAGCGACGAAGGCGACCAGATCCGGCTCATCGTCACTGTCCGGCACCGCGCCGTCGGCGCGCTGCAAGCATCGAACCGTCACCCCGGCGCGGGCCAGAGTCGCCTCGCCATCCAGACCAAGCTTGCTCCATGAGATCTTCGCCCAGCCGTCTGCTGCCGTAGCCGCGGCATCGTCGACCGAGGTCACCTCGACGATGCGCGCATCCCGTTCCGCGCGAGCTGCCTCCAGCATTGCGTCCTGCTCGGTCGCGAGGAGCCGGGCCACCTCACCGCCTAGACCGTCCAGCGAGACCGATGCCTTCTCGGCGCCGGAAATCCGGTTGACGATCGTCGCTTGACCAGCCGCGAGATCGCGTGGACCGACTTCGAGACGGAGTGGCACGCCTTTCAGCTCCCAGTCGACCGCACGGCGGCCGAACTGGATGTCGGCATCATCGTCCACAGCGACGCGTATGCCGAGGGTCCGCAGCTCGTCGCCGATCCGGCGAGCTGCCGCGACACCCTCGTCCTTGACCGCCATGACCACTACCTGGATCGGCGCGAGCGCCGGCGGTACCCGCAACCCGTGGTCGTCGCCGTGCACCATGATGAGACCCCCGACCATCCGGGCCGAGCTTCCCCATGAGGTCGTCCACGCCAGAGAACGCCGACCGTCCGCGCCCGAGAACTCGATGTTGAAAGCGCGCGCGAAATTCTGACCGAGCTCGTGCGACGTACCCATCTGCAACGCCTTGCCGTCTCGCGTCATGGCCTCGCAAGCCGTCGTGTTGATCGCGCCGGCGAAGCGTTCTGCGGCGGTCTTGCGGCCGACGACCACGGGAATCGCCAGTACTCGGACCATGAAGTCGGTGTAGACCTCGAGCAAGATCCGCCGCGCGTAGGCCCGCGCCTCTTCATACGTCGCGTGCGCGGTGTGACCCTCTTGCCACAGGAATTCGGTGGTACGCAGGAAGATCCGCGGCCGGAGCTCCCATCGGACGACGTTCGCCCATTGGTTGAGCAGCAAGGGAAGATCGCGATAGCTGTTTACCCACTTCGCCATGAACTCCCCGATAACCGTCTCGGACGTAGGTCGGACGATGATCGGCTCGTCGAGCGCCTTGCCGCCCGCATGCGTCACGACGGCAAGTTCCGGGCTGAAGCCCTCGACGTGCTCTGCTTCCCGGTTGAGGTATGACTCCGGGATGAACAGGGGGAAGTAGGCATTCTGCGCCCCGGCGTTCTTGATCCGGGCGTCCATCTCCGCTTGCATGCGTTCCCAGATCGCGTAGCCGTAGGGCCGAATGACCATAGTGCCGCGAACCGGTCCGTTGTCGGCCAGCTCGGCCTTGCCGACGACGTCCTGGTACCAGCGAGGGAAGTCCTCTGCCTGCGGAGTGAGCACGCGTGCCATAACAGGGATGCTACGGAGTCCCCAGTAGCGAATTGACCCGCCTCCACCGGTCAGTGATGACCGTAGGATCAGGCAACCACTGCGCCGCGCAACACGATCCGCTGCGGCTTCGCGAGCGTCGCAAGATCAACCCGGGGGTCAGCTTCATACACGACGAGATCTGCCGGCGCGCCCTCGACCAAGCCAGGGAGCCCCAGCCATTCCCGCGCGCGCCAGGACGACTGGGCTATGACCTCGGCGGCGGGAATGCCGGCGCCGACGAGCTCCCGAATCTCCTCTCGCACCAGGCCATGGTGCATTGAGCCGCCGGCGTCAGTACCCGTGTAGATCGGCACTCCGGCCTCCCAAGCCTGCCTGATTCGCTGACGCGACGTCTCGTGCAACGCGCGCATGTGCGCCGAGTAGATCGGGAACTTGGCTTCGCCGGTTGCGGCGATGCCCGGAAAGTTATCGATGTTGATCAACGTCGGCACCACCGCCATCCCCCGCCGCACTACCTCGTCAACTAGGTCCTCCGTGAGCCCGCTGCCGTGCTCGATTGAATCGACTCCGGCGGTGATCAGGGCAGGCAAAGCATCCTCGCCGAACACGTGCACCGCGACGCGGACACCTAGTTCGTGGGCGCGTGCGACCGCGTCTTTGAGGACGTCGTCGGGCCAGACCGGCCCAAGATCACCGGTCGACCGATCGATCCAGTCGCCCACTAGCTTCACCCAGCCGTCACCGCGCCCGGCCTGCCGCTCGACCTCCGCCACGAGATCATCGGGCTCGACCTCGACGCCGAGGTCGCGGATATATCGGTACGGCCGGGCGATGTGCCGTCCGGCGCGAATCAGCCTAGGCAGATCCTCGCGCCGCTGCACGCCGGTGTTGTCCACCGGCGATCCGGCATCGCGTAGCAGCAGTGCACCCGCGTCACGATCGCGCTTAGCTTGCGTGGCTTGTCCGTCGGGATCCGGAACGTGGCCCTCCGGCGCCAGGCCGATGTGGCAGTGCGCGTCGACGAATCCGGGGAGCACGTATCCGCGGTCGCTGATCGTCTCGGCAGCGCCGGCATAGCGGTCGAACGTCAACCTGCCATCGATCAGCCACGCGTCACGCTCGATCTCGTCGGGTAGGAGGATTCCCCGGACGTGCAAGACCGTCATGGCGGAGACGTTATCGGCTGGCGCTATTCGGCCATATGTATGACTTCGTGGCCCCGCACTCGGCCGGCGCTACTTCAAGAAATAGCCGAACAGATCCATCACGATGTCCACGGTGCCGCGCCGCGTTGTAGACCTGCGACGTTTCGGCGGGCCGTTGCTCGGCGCGGCGGCGAGATTCATGATCACGCCGTTTGACACCAGTCGACCGCCGCTGAAGTTCACGCTCGACGTATTCGGCCGCGGGCTCGACGGGTAGATGGTCAGGTAATCCGTCAGGCGTGCTCGCTGACGGCACCGGCACCACGCCGACCATCACGGCCGCCGCCGGGTAAGGAACGTCGATAGATCCCGCTTCCGGTGACCGTCATCGTGGCCGCGCCGCCCAATGGTGCGTAGCGGCCGCCGTTGCCGCTACCGGTGTCGACGATTCGCACCGGCGTGAGCGGGACGAACCGGCCCGTGGTTGATGTGGTCAGATAGCCGACGAGGTCGACGATGACGTGCGTCGCCGACCCGCTGTTGTAGATCTTGAACTGGCGGCTGCTGTTCAGCACGACGATGTTCGAATTGGCGCGCGTCCTCACCGACGAATAGTTGAGCGTCGAGGTGGTCTTCGAACCGTCCGGAGACAGGGCAAGGTAGCCCGACGCCGGTCTCGTTCGTTGCTGTCACGTTGACGACAAGGGCCTTCGCCGAGCTTGGCACGCTGCTCGGTGCCGTCACCGATACGGTTGCGCCGGCCGCCACCCGAGTGCCCGGACTTCTGGCGCGTATCAAGAATTCGCGTCGGCTCGTTGCCGTGTAGCCAAGCGTGCCGCTCGGCGCGAAGTAGCCCAGAACGTCGATGAATGCATGCGTCGAGGCGCCCGCATTGCGCAGCTGGATGGTGTTGTTCGGCCCGATCGGGACGATCGTGAAGACCGCTGCCGTGGAATCGACCGTGCTGAGGTTGAGCGTCGAAGTCCCCGGATCCGTGCTCGGGAAGACGCTCAGGTAGGTGCTGCCGGTCGCGCCGGTGCCGGCGAGATTCAGGGCGACCGCCGTCGCGCCGGCGGGCGCGCCGGTCAGAGGAACCGTGACTTGCTCTCCGGTGCCGAGCGGCTTCCGCCGGACCGAGTGCGGGAGTCGAAGACTCGGCTCGGCGTGGACAACGGCAGGTAGCTGTTGCCGGCCGGCGCGGTAACTGGCGGACGGGAACCGAGCGCCAACAGCCCATGACCCAACTGATTGGTCGGCGGGGCGCCCGCGGCAATCCCCGTCGCCCGGCTCTCGAGTTGCGCCTGCAGTTGAGCAGCGTCGAGGTTCGAGTTGGCCGACTTGATCAACGCTGCCGCCCCGGCGACGTGCGGGGCTCCGGCCGACGTTCCGGAGAAGCTACTGAACTGGTCAAGACTGGTCGACACATTGTCGAAGCCAGTGATGTCCGGCTTCACCCGCCGGTCGATGGTAGGGCCCTGAGAGCTGTAAGGCTCGAGCGAGTTGTTCGAGACGTTGGCGGCGCCCACTGCCAGTGCGTACGGCGACGAGGCCGGAGAGTCGACGCTCCCGGCGGCCGCTCTCGAGCTGTTGCTGACCGATAGCAACGATGGACCGACGTCACGGTAGTAGGTCAGGTCATAGCGCACCGCTGGCGTCCCACTGCCCTGCTTGACCTGAATGACCCATTCGAAGTTGTTCGAGGTCGTGTTGTTCGGCAAGTTGAGCGACAGCACCGGACGCGATCCGGATGGCTGGGCGACGGAACACGAGTTCGGGACCGGACAGGCGGTCAGAACCAGCGAGGTCTGGCATCCGGACGGGTCGCACTTGTACGGGGTAGCCACGAGGGTCACCGGCGCCGACGATTGAGGCCATTGATCCCAGCTCAGATATGCGGTTCCGCTCTGCCCAGGTGGGACCACCACCGCGTCTGACTCGTTGGTCGACGTCGTCCCGTTGAGGTCGGTATAACCATCGCGATCACTATCGGCGAATGTCCCGCTCCAGTGATCCTGACCATTGTTGCCAGCGGATGCGATCCAGAGCACCCCGGCCTTGCGGGCGGCCTGGACGGTCGCGGCCGCTGAGGTCGCGTCGCCGGAGCCGTCACCCCGGCTGTCGCCGGGGAAGCTCAGGGAACTGTTCACAATCGGGATGCCGCGGCTGACTATGTCTTGTTCGGCCTGCCGGAACCCTGTCGTATCGCCGATGCAGTAGAGCTGCAGCTTCGCGCTGGGTGCCATCTGGTGGACGATCTCGGCGACTGCGGTGCCGTGCTCGGTGTTGTTGACGTTGGAGCATCCGTTGTTCAGCGGGCTCACCGTCGTGCCCGCCGGCAGGGCTCCGGCGGCGACTTCGGCGCTGAGATTTCCGAAGCCGGTGTCCACGATGGCAACCGTCACACCCGCGCCGGTCGTAGCGGGGGTCGCATTGAGCCAGGTGCTTGCCCCGGATTTCGCCACACCTTCGGAGACAACGTCCGGCACGGCCTCCACAGCGGGCGCCACGTCGCTGACTCCTGCGCTGCCGGCAAGAGCGGTGAGGGCCGACCGCGGCACGGTGGCGCTGACCTCGCCGGCCACTCGCGCGAGAACCCGACCACCCGCGTGCCGCACGGCGTCGACGGCTTGGGCAGCCACACCTCGGATTCGGACGTGGACGAGTTCGCTGGCCGGGCGTCCTGGGCGTTGCAGCGACGGGTCGAGGTGCGGGATCCGCGGTCCGGAGGGCGTCGGTGGCGGCGCATTCGTGGGTAGTCGATCCGGGGGAAGGCGCGCCGGTGGTTCTGGCCGCGCGGGCAGCCGAGACCGGGCGGACGACACCGCGGACTCCCCCGTCGCAGCCGCCGCGGACTGACCCACAGCCGCCACAAGACCCGTTGAGAGCACCACAGCCGCCGCCAGGGACGCTGCCTTACGAAGACGCATACGTATCCTGGGCCGGCCCGACGTGGGCACTGAGCGTGACAGCTGAGCACTGTATCTCGTCTGGGCCCATCTCGCCCAATGACGAGCGCTAGGCGGACGCCCATCCGTCAGCGAGCAACCGCCTCGTCTCGGACAGCAACTGCGGCAATACGCGGGTGTGGGCCACCACGGGGACGAAGTTGGTGTCGCCGCCCCACCGCGGCACCACGTGCTGATGCAGGTGCCCGGCGATCCCGGCGCCCGCCACTGTGCCTTGGTTCAGGCCGATGTTGAAGCCGTGTGGGCCAGCCACGGCGCGCAACACTCGCATTGCGGTGCGAGTGATGTTCGCGACCTCGCTCACCTCGTCCGGGGTCAGGTCGGTGTAGTCGGCGACGTGGCGATATGGCACCGACATCAAATGGCCCGAGTTGTAGGGATAGAGGTTCAAGACCGCATAGCCGAGCTGTCCGCGGGCGACGATGAGGCCGTCCTCGTCGGACAACGTCGGGGCCCGGCAGAACGGGCATTCCGCGCCGGCATCGGCATCCGGCGGCTTGCCCTCGCCAAGGATGTAGGCCATCCGATGTGGCGTCCACAGTCGGCCGAAGGCGTCCGGCTCGCGGGCGTAATCCGTAGCCGGACGCAGCTCGGGTTCGGTCACGAGAAGTCGGCGGCCGTCGGTGATGTGTTCACTCGACGGGCGATGAATTCGACGACCTCCTCGACCGCCGCATCGACGTCGACGCCGTTGCGTTGCTCGCCGTCGCGATAGCGGAACGACACCGCTCCGGCTTCCTCGTCGGTGGCGCCGGCAATGAGCATGAATGGCACCTTTTCCCGTTGCGCGGTGCGGATCTTCTTTTGCATCCGGTCGTCGGACTCGTCCACCTCAGCGCGGACGCCACGATCGGCGAGCTTGGCCGCGACGCCCTGGAGATACGGCACCTGCTGATCGGTCACCGGGATGAGCACGACCTGGACGGGTGCCAGCCAGGCCGGGAACGCCCCGGCATAGTGCTCCGTCAGGACGGCTATGAATCGCTCGATCGAACCGAACAAGGCTCGATGGATCATGACCGGCCGGTGCCGTTCTCCGTCGGACCCCTGATACTCGAGCTCGAATAGCTCGGGCAGGTTGAAATCCAGCTGAATGGTCGACATCTGCCACGCCCGGCCGATGGCGTCCCGCGCCTGGACCGAGATCTTCGGTCCGTAGAACGCGGCGCCTCCCGGATCCGGAACGAGGTCAAGTCCTGACTCGGCGGCGACCTCGGCCAATGTCTCGGTTGCCACCTCCCAGTCTTCGTCCCGACCGACGAACTTCTCCGGATCTTTGGTCGAGAGTTCGAGGTAGAAGTCCTCAAGTCCGTAGTCGCGGAGCAGGCCCAGGACAAAATTCAGCAGCGATCGGAGCTCGTCGCGCAACTGCTCGGGCGCACAGTAGATGTGCGCGTCGTCCTGCGTCATTCCACGCACCCGGGTCAAGCCGTGCACCACTCCGGACTTCTCGTACCGATAGACCGAGCCGAACTCGAACAGGCGCAGCGGCAACTCGCGATATGACCGGCCGCGCGCTCGGTAGATCAGGCAGTGCATGGGGCAGTTCATCGGCTTTAGGTAGTAGTCCTGGCCCTGCTTGCGCAGCTCGCCGTCAGGCCCGACCTCGGCGTCGAGGTGCATCGGCGGATACATCGACTCGGCGTACCACTCCAGGTGCTTCGAAATCTCGAAGAGCACGCCCTTCGTGATATGTGGGGTGAAGACGAACTCGTACCCCTCCTCTTCGTGCCGACGGCGCGCGTAGTCCTCCATCTCCTTGCGCAGGACCCCGCCCTTCGGGTGGAAGACGGCGAGTCCTGGGCCGATCTCGTCGGGGAAGCTGAACAGGTCGAGCTCGGTGCCGATCTTGCGGTGGTCCCGCTTCGCGGCCTCCTCGAGCTGGGCGAGATAGGCCTTCAGGTCATCCCGGGACGCCCACGCTGTGCCGTAGATCCGCTGCAGCTGGGGGTTCTTCTCGCTCCCGCGCCAATACGCCGCCGCGGTTCTCATCAGCGTGAACGCTGGTATGCGGCGGGTGGTCGGCAGGTGCGGGCCGCGGCACAAGTCGGTCCAGACCCGTTCACCGGTCCGAGCGTCAACGTTGTCGTACATGGTCAGACCATTGCTACCGACTTCCACCGCGGCCTCGTCGGGGAGCGCAGAGCCTTTGAGATCGATCAATTCGAGCTTGAATGGCTCGTCGGCGAGTTCGATTCGGGCTTCGTCGTCGGTGATCGGGCGGCGGACGAAACGCTGCCCGGCTTTGATGATCTCCGCCATCTTCTTTTCGATGGCTGCGAGGTCCTCCGGTGTGAACGGGCGGGACGGCAGGAAGTCGTAGTAGAACCCGTTCTCAATCGGTGGACCGATCCCAAGGAGGGTGCCGGGGTACAGCGCTTGGACCGCTTGCGCAAGCACGTGCGCGGTGGAGTGCCGCAGTACCGCGAGGCCGTCGGGCGATCGTGGGCTGACCGGCTCGACCTCGACGTCAGCGTCAGGCACCCAAGCCAGATCACGAAGCCGACCCGAGGCAAGATCGCGGACGACCACAGCATCGTTGGGGGAAACTCCCGCGGCCGCCAGAGCATCCGTCGCCGCCGTGCCCGAGGCGACCTTGACGGTCGCGATGTCGGGTGCGGCGGGTGAGATGGCGGACACGGTGGTCTCCTGATCGGTCAGTGCGCTGTCGACGGTCGATGTTAGTGGCCACTACCGGCCGAGGTAGCGCCGTCCCGCCGGCTTATCCCGGCCTTCGATCACAGCAGTGAGCCAGGGTCGCTGGGTACGTCCACGGCGAACTCACGCAGCGCATCGAGCGGCACGACGTCCAGGGATCGCTCGTGAGTCGCGGCAAGCACCACCGGGGCCGCCATGCCCGCGTCGTAGGCCAGTCGCCACCGAGCAGCGACGACGCACCACCGGTCACCGGGCCGCAGGCCAGGGAAGGCGTATTCGGGTCGTGGAGTGATCAGGTCGTTGCCGGTCTCGGCCTGGAAGCGCAAGAACTCCGCGGTCACCACCGTGCACACCGTGTGGCTGCCGAGATCCTCCGGGCCGGTTGCACAGTTCCCGTCGCGGTAGAAGCCGGTGACCGGGTCAATGCCACATGGTTCGAGGTCATCACCGAGTACGTTCCGCTCGCCTGTCATGTCCTCATCGTCGCAGCCGGCGGTGGGTCGTTCACCGCCTCTTGGCGCGTTGTGGTCGGATAGCTGCTGATGCACCCTCGAACCTGGCCCGCCCGCGCTGCCGCCGCCGCCCTGGCGTCCGTCGTCGCGCTCACCGCCTGCTCCAGTGGGTCGACTCCACCGCCACGTTCCGCGGCCCCCTCGGCTACGGCCGCCGCCGGACTCGTTCAGCCATCCACCAGCCCGTCGACGTCTGCGCAACGTCCGGCGGTTCCGGTCCGGCCGACCGGACAATTCACGTTCGCGTTCGCCGGTGATGTCAACTTCGCCAAGCGAACGGCCACCAGGCTGGCCCAAAACCCGGCCACGGCGTTCGGGGTCGCCGCCGGGGTCCTGAGCAAAGCGGATCTGACCATGGTCAACCTCGAGACCGCGATCACCAGCCGGGACCTTCCACCGCAGAACAAGTCGTTTGTGTTCCACGCGCCACCGACGGCATTGACGGCACTACGGGACGCTGGTGTCGACCTCGCCACAATGGCGAACAATCACGGCGCCGACTACGGGCTGGGCGGACTGCACGACACACTCGCCGCAATCGCCGCGTCGAAATTCCCGGTGATCGGCATCGGCGCTGACGCGACGCAGGCGTTCGCACCGTATGTGAAGACCGTCAACGGGGTTCGTCTTGCCGTATTCGCAGCGACGCAGGTCCGCGACGAGACGCTCGCGAACTTCTCCGCCGGAGTCCACAGTCCCGGTGTCGCGAACGCGTTCTCGCCGCTGCTCATCAACGCGGTCCGAGCGGCGAAGGCGGCCGGCTACGTAGTCGTGGTGTACCTGCATTGGGGCACCGAGTATCAGACCTGCCCGAACGAGGATCAGACCGCCGGGGCGAAAGAACTCACCGCGGCGGGCGCTACAGCCGTCGTCGGCACCCACGCCCACGTGCTCCTCGGTGCGGGATGGCGGTCGGACGGTACATACGTCGCCTACGGCCTGTCGAACTATCTGTGGTGGGAGTCGTTTGGCAACGAACAGGACGACAACGGAGTGCTCACCCTGACCTTCCGGGGTGGCCGCGTGATTGCCTCCCGCTTCGAGCCGGCGCACTTGGACGACACCGGCGTGCCGGTTCCAGCTACCGGAGCCGTAGCCGCACGGATCAACGCCGAGTGGCAACGAGATCGGCAGTGCGCCGATCTGTCACCGACGCCCGTTCGGTAGCGCATGCTCAGCTGATGAATGAGAACCCGCGCCAATAGCGATGCCCTAGCCGACGGAGGCTCGCCGCGAAACGCGCAGCGATTCGTTGTGGTTTAGTCGAGGCCGAGGATTTCGACCGCGCGCGCCCGCATCTCGACCTTGCGGATCTTGCCTGTGACCGTCATGGGGAACTCATCGACGATATGCACATACCGGGGGATCTTGTAGTGGGCCAACTGCCCGGCGCAGTACGCGCGCAGTGAGTCCGCGGTGAGCGGCTCGGCACCCGGGCGCATGCGAATCCAGGCCATGATCTCTTCACCGTACTTCTCGTCCGGCACGCCGATCGCCTGGGCGTCAAGGATGTCCGGGTGCGTATAGAGGAACTCCTCGACTTCGCGCGGGTAGACGTTCTCACCGCCGCGGATGACCATGTCTTTGCTGCGACCGGTGATGCTCACGTAGCCGTCGTCGTCCATCGTCGCCAGGTCGCCCGTGTGCATCCACCGCGCCACGTCAATCACTTCGGCGGTCTTCTCGGGCTCGTTCCAGTATCCGAGCATCACGCTATAACCCCGAGTGCACAGCTCGCCCTGGTCGCCGCGGGGAACCGTGAGTCCGGTTTGCACATCGACAAGCTTGATCTCCAGATGCGGATGCACGCGTCCGGTGGTGGCGGTCCGTTGCTCAAGCGTGTCGCCTACCCGGGTCTGGGTGGATACCGGCGATGTCTCGGTCATCCCGTAGCAGATCGTCACCTCTCGCATGCCCATCCGATCGATTACCTTCTTCATCACTTCGACCGGGCACGGCGAGCCGGCCATGATTCCGGTGCGCAGGCTACTCAGATCGAAGCTGTCGAAGTCCGCGTCGGAGAGCTCGGCGATGAACATCGTCGGTACGCCATACAAGGACGTGCACCGCTCCTGGTGGACCGCGTGCAAGGCTGCTTTCGGCTCGAATGCGGGCGCGGGAATGACCATACAGGCACCGTGTGTCGTGGCGCCCAGGTTGCCCATGACCATGCCGAAGCAGTGATAGAAGGGCACGGGAATGCAAATACGGTCGCGCTCTGTCAATTGCTGGAGTTCGGCCACGAAGAACCCGTTGTTCACGATGTTGTGATGGCTCAGCACCGCGCCCTTGGGGAAGCCGGTCGTGCCTGAGGTGTATTGGATGTTGATCGGGTCGTCCGAGCTGAGGGTGGCCCCGATCTCGGCAAGCCGCGCCGGGTCGGCCGCTCGCCCGGCGGTAATGAGATCGGCCCATTCGGCGTGCCCGATCAAGATCACGTCACGCACCGCCGGGCACCGGGGCCGGACCTCGGAAATCATCGCCGCGTAGTCCGACGTCTTGAACTGTGGAACCGCGATGAGGGTTCGGATGCCGGATTGATTGAGCACGTACTCCAGCTCGTGCGTCCGGTACGCCGGATTGATGTTCACCAGGATGGCGCCGATCTTGGCTG
Source organism: uncultured Actinomycetota bacterium (assembly GCA_963809815.1). Taxonomy (GTDB): domain Bacteria; phylum Actinomycetota; class Actinomycetes; order Mycobacteriales; family Jatrophihabitantaceae; genus CAVVJA01. The sequence continues at coordinate 17,246 of CAWELM010000020.1, read as the reverse complement.
TCGCGTACTGGACCAGGACCCACTCCGGGACGTTCGGCGCCCAGATTCCCACCCGATCGCCCTTGTCGATGCCGAGCTGGACGAGGCCGAGGGCGATCACGTTTATCTCGCCGGCGAGCTCCGAGTACGTGAAGCGGCGACCGGATGCCACGTCCACCAACGCCTCGCGGTCGGCGTACCGGGCAACGGTCCGATCGAGGTTCGTGCCGATCGTGTCGCCGAGCAGTGGAAGCTCAGAGATTCCACTGTCATAACTCTGAACTTGCGCCATCGTCTGACTGTAGTGCCCCGTGAGCACTGGGATCTCGAGAAACAGACCTGGTAGCAGGCGGCGCTCCTCGGTCGAGCGGACGATGGACGGGTGTGGTCAGGACTTGCGCCCGCCCGACGTCGACTTCTGCTCGGCGGGCTCGGGCTGATCGTCGCGGTCACTCTCGCCGCGACTTTGGCGGTGGTGATCAACCGCGGCCCGAAGGCTCCGACTCGGACGAACCTGCAGGACGTGGTTGGGCCGGTATTGCTCGTTCCGGGCTACGGCGGTTCGACTGGCTCCCTCGAGTCCCTCGCCGGCTTACTGCGTGGTGCCGGCCGGACGGCGATCGTCGTGGACCTGCCCGGCGACGGCACCGGGGACCTCGATCAGCAGGCCGCGGCACTTGCGCGGGCAGTCCGCGCCGCCCGATCGCAGACCGGCTCCGCGACCGTTGACATCGTCGGCTACTCGGCCGGCGGGGTGGTCGCTCGGCTCTGGGCGCGTGACCACGGCGGCGCTGCCGTCGCCCGTCGGATCGTGACATTGGGTTCGCCGCAGCACGGCACCGATCTCGCCAGCTTGGCCGGATCTCTCGCGCCGGGCGGCTGCCCCGTCGCGTGCCAGCAGCTGGCCACCGACAGCCCACTTCTCGATCGGCTGAACACAGGCGACGAGACGCCGGCCGGCCCGACATTCGTTTCGATCTGGACCGCCGACGACCAGACCGTCGTACCGCCGGACTCAGCGCGGCTGGCCGGCGCACTGAACCTGAGCGTGCAAAGCGTCTGTGCATCGGCCCAGGTAAGTCACGGTGACCTGCCGACCGATCCGCTCGTCACCCAGATGGTCCGGGTCGAGCTGTCTCCCGGTGAGCCGGTGCCGTTGACGTCCGCCGACTGCGCTCGACTCAGCTCGTGACGTCCTTAGTCATGAAATTCGCCCACGCCGCGCCGAGCAGTACCACGACATAGACCACCTGGATTCCGACACCGCGCTCGATGTTGTACCACTGAATCGGATCTCGGAAGAGGTCGACGAATGACAACCAGTACCGCGTCGGCAGGTAGGGCTGCAGCGCCCGCGCCGCATCGAGCGTGAGCAGCAGGGACGAGCCGATCAGAAATGCCAGGGCGCCCAGACTGGCCGACAACGGCGAGTCGGTGAGCGTCGACAAGAACAACGCCATTGCCGCAACGCCGATCATCGACAGGGCGACATATCCGATCGACAGCACAGTGCGAACGGCGATTTGGCCTGGGGTCAGCGTTGTCCCGGAGACGCTGCTGATCGATGTCGTGGCCGTCACCGGCTCGTTGCCCAGCAATAGCGAACCGACCAAGTAGCCGACGCCAGCCACGATGACGACCGCGACGATCACGAACACGAACACCGCAATCAACTTGGCGACCAGTAGCCGGGTCCGTCCGACCGGGCGAGCCAGCAAGTAGCGGAGCATGCCGCTTTGTGCTTCGCCGGCGATGCTGTCACCAGAAATGACGGCAACCGCGACGGGGAGGAACAGGGGCAGAACGATGGCAAGCGCGGCGACTGAGAACAACGCGCCCTGCGAAAGTACGGCGGATAGGAAGGCCGGGCCTTCCCCGGGTCGCGGGCCGATCTTCGTGACCGCCAGCAGTATCGCCACGACTGTGGGCAACAGGTTGAGCAAGCCAATGGTCACCCAGGTGCGCGGACGACGCGCGAGCTTGCGCAGCTCGACCGCGATCATGTCGGGTCCACCCGATCACTGCTCGGGCCCGTTCGCTGAAAAATGATCTCCTCGAGGCTGTGTCGTTCTCGCGCGAGCTCGGTGACTGGAATGCCACGGGCCACTAGCGCCGCGTTCACCTGCGCCGGATCGCCGCCGCGGACAATGACAAGCTCTCCCTGCCGGTACTCAACTCGCCCGTCCAGCGCGGCGACGGCGGCAGCCGGGTCGGATGTGCGCACGATGGTGCGTCCCGTAGGCGCCCGCAACGTGTCCAGCTCGTCCTGGATGACGAGCCGGCCGCGATCGAGAACACCAACCCGGGTACACAGTGCTTCGACCTCCGCGAGCAAATGACTCGACAAGAAGATCGTCGCGCCGCCGGCATTGAGCGCAAGGAGCAACTCGCGGATTTCGCGGATGCCCTGCGGGTCAAGGCCATTCGTCGGTTCGTCGAGAACAAGCAGCTCCGGCTCCCGCATCAATGCCGCGGCGAGCCCGAGGCGCTGGCGCATGCCGAGCGAGTAGGCCTTTACCGGGCGCCGATCGATCCCGGCCAGGCCGACCCGCTCCAGCGCGGCGTCGATTCGGCGCTGCCGAGTCGCCCGAACCGTGTCTCGACCGCTCGCATCGAGCAAGGCAAGATTGGCCCGGCCGGACAAATGGCCATACGCCGCTGGGCCTTCGACGAGAGAGCCAACGCGGGCCAACACGTCCCGTCCGCGACGAGGCATCGGTCGGCCGAGCAGCTCGACCTCACCCGACGTGGCCAGCACCAATCCGAGGACGATGCGCAGCGTCGTCGTCTTACCGGAGCCGTTCGCGCCGAGAAATCCGTAGATATCTCCGGGCCGAACGTCCAGGTCGATGCCATCGACGGCGGTGATCGAGCCGAACCGCTTGATCAACGCGTGGGTGCGGATCACCGACGAAATCCATTCGTGGGCGGCAGCGCGGCAATGGCCCGCTGCAGGGTGTCGGCCGTCACGGTGCCCGTGACGAGCCACGCGCCGGCGTCGGGTTTGGGCTCTCCGAGCAAGAGGTTCAACACACCGACCCCGATCGCCACGCCACCAGCAGTGCTCACCGATCCGGCGGCCTTTTCGAGCTGTTCCTGCAGCGGATAAGCGATACGAGCCGGCAACGGGATAGCGACAAGAAGCGTGACCCCTCGGCCGTAGACGCCAACGGCGCCAATGCCGGGGTTAGCCGCATTGCGGGTCAGGCCGGCCAGGGTCGCCGGCGGCTGGGCGTTGCCCAGTAGGTCGATGAAGCCGAGCAGATCGAGCCCGTTCGAATCTTCCACGCGCGCAGACAGCGGCGGGGTGAAGTCGATCTCCGACGATCTGGGCGGACTGGTGTTCAGCTGCAGGAAGGAGGTACTCATGACGGCGGTACCGCTGCCCTTGGCGTACACCGCCACGCGGACGGGCAGCCCGCTCCCCAGCACCCACACGTCGACTCGGTCGATGGTGGATTCGGGCTCTTTCGGGCGTAGTCGCAACCCGGCCGCATCGTGACCGGCCACCCGGGATGACGGCAGGCGCTGCACCTCGTCGGGCGTGGCCTGGCTAAGCAGTCGACGGGCCAGGTTGGGGGGAAGCAGATCGTCCGAACGGGGCAATCGAATGCTCTGCATATATCGGCTGTCGTCGAGCGTCGCCCGGTTCGCCTCGTAGTTCCACGTCCACGTCTGGCCGCCGGAGTGGTGCAGGTCGGTCTCCCCGGTGAGGCTCACCGTGTCGACCCGCCACTCAGCGGAGCTCAACCACCACACGCGCATCTGGGTGGGCGCGCCGAGCAGGTTGGTGATCGCGTTGAACTGATCCGTTGCCGGCAGCGCCAGGCTGCCCACCGACTCGGCGTAACCGGAGTACGACACGGACGAGGACCGTTGGACCCGGCCCAGCAGATCCGGTGCAGTGGCTCCAGTGCTCGCGGCGGGCAGTTTGCTCACCGCCCACGGCAGTGCCGCCAGGATGAGGACGCCAGTCAGGACGATCGCCCACCGGTGCCCTCGGCGCATCCCTCAGCGTAGGTCACCAGCGCCAGGCGCGTCCCGTGCCGCCTGTGCGTTGGTCATGATTCGATCAACCGACTAAGGAAGGAGACGTCGTGAAGCTGACGGACTTCGAGGCGATGAGCTTCGACTGCTACGGCACCCTCATCGACTGGGAGTACGGCCTCGCCACCGTCCTCGGTCCGTGGGCGCGCACTCGGGGTCTGCAACTCGACGATGAGACCCTGCTCGCGGCGTATTCCACGCACGAGGCGCGGGCAGAGGCCGAGCACCCTGGCGAAAGCTACCCGGACATTCTCGTGCGCAGCCTGCGTGAGCTTGGGCGCCAGTTCGGCGCGGAAGTCACCGACGACGACGCGCAGCGGCTCGCCACTTCGGTACCAGACTGGCCGGCTTTCCCGGACTCCCCGGCCGCGCTCACAACGCTGAGCACCCGATACCAACTGATCATCCTGTCTAACGTGGACCGCGATTCCTTCGCCGCCAGTAATCAGCGGCTCGGCGTCACATTCACGAGCGTCCTAACCGCGCAGGACATTGGTTCCTACAAGCCGTCACCCCGCAACTTTGCTGCGCTGCTCACCGAGGCGGGCCGCCTCGGTATCCGTGACGGTCGACTGCTCCACGTCGCTCAGAGCCTGTTCCATGACCACGTCCCGGCCAAGCAGGCGGGACTACGCACCGTGTGGATCAACCGGCGCCACGATCGACTGGGGTGGGGTGCAACACCGGCGCCGCCGGCTCACATCGTCCCGGATTGGGAATTCCCGTCGCTACAGGCGCTTGCCGATGCGGTTGCGGCCGATGTCGCCACTGGTTGATTGCCGTCCCACGACCATTCGTGGGAAGCGCTCACCAGCCGCGATCGGTCTCCAGATGAGCACGCTGGGACTCGTACTCATCTCCGGTCACTGGTTCCTGGGTGTGCGGGCGCTCGAGAATACGGAATCCCTCCTCGAGGCCACGCGCGTAAACGCTGATATAGATCAGGGCACCGATGATGGGCACTACCAGGACGACTATCAGCCAGACGATGCGTTTCCAGACGGCCATCTGTCGCTGTCGAAAGACAATGTCGAAGACACAGACCAGCCAGAGGATTGTCGCAGGGATGACGACGAAGCAGATCCACAAGGCGTGCCAGAACCAGTTCACGTGCCGACCTCCGTATCAGGGATGCGTGGCGGCCGGGCGCCGCTGCGGCGTCGCCGCCCTCCAGCACCCGCCGTCTGCCCGCCTCGAAGTCTGCCTCACTGTTCACCCCGGATCGACGCAACTGGTCCAGGCGCGTCAAATCCGCGATCGTCTCCGGTTGCTCCGGAACGCGGGCGGCCGGAGGCGCCGCCCCCAAATCGGTGGCTGCGTCCGCATGCCACCAGGTAATGATCAGGTAGGTCAGTGCACCAATGATCGGGAAGATCAGAATCCCGAGCATCCAGCCGATCCGCCGCCAGGTACCGAGGTCGCGTCGGCGGATCAGTTCGATGATGATGGCGATCCACAGGACCGTCGCCGGGATGATCACGAAGCAGACGAGTAGCGCGTGCCAGAACCAATCCATCGGCGATCTCCTACCGTCAGTTGAAGGCTATGCACGCTGGTCGATCATTGCCGGGAACTGACGGCACGCCACTCTTTCGCCCGATCGTGACGCTTCGACCTTTGTCAGGCGTGATGTTGGACTTATAGCCCTGGGGCGCCAGTAAGTCCAAGATCATCAGCGGCAGACCCCCCGATCTGTCCGGCGACCTCAGTCGTGATCTTGGACTTAGTGCGTTCTGGCCACAGTAAGTCGAAGATCATCACCGGAAGATTTCATGGCGGGGCCGGTCCAGTCGATCTTGGACTTAGTACCTCGGGGCCACAGTAAGTCCAAGATCATCGAGAGAGATGGGCCTGATCGCGCTGACCACCAATTGATCATTTTCAGCAGCCCCCGACAAGAGCTAGCCGAGTCATCGCCGAGGGCCGCAGGTGGAAACGCTTACCGCGTTCCTCACTTCGTTGTCCAGCGTTTCGGCGTGTCGTATACCGTCCGCAGTGGAATACGAACGGAACGAAATCGATCTATTTGACATCTTGCGTACCTGTGTGGCGTAGGCCACACTGTTCGACGCGGCCCGGGACTGGCAAGGCAGCCAACCAGGGCCGACCAACGTCGTACGACTGAGAGCGTCCTGCAGCGGTCATCCGCGCGGGGCGCTTCTCACCTTTTGCTCTGGCTCCCGCCTTGACCGCCCAGCCTGCCGCATGCGTCCGGCCACCTCCATGATGATCTTGACCTCGTGGCCATTCGGGAGCAGCAAGGGCAAGATCACGACGCTGGTCCGCTGCGACCGACCGGCGACGTCTACGACGTAGGTTCGAGTTGCTCCTTGGCCATCCGGGCCACGGCGTCCGGGGTGAATCCGAACCTCGATTGCAGGGCCTTGAGGGGGGCCGACGCGCCGAACGTCGACATCGCGACCACGGCGCCCGTCGATCCCACGTAGCGTTCCCAGCCGAAGCCGGACGCCTGCTCGACGGCAACTCGGGCGATAACCGTCGGCGGCAGCACGGATTGGCGGTATGCCTGATCCTGGCGGTCGAACAGCTCCCAGGACGGCAGGCTGACCACGCGGGCGCGAATACCCTCGGCGCTGAGCTGCTCGTACGCGCTGACCGCGAGGGAAACTTCGCTGCCGGTGGCGATCAGAATCACCTCGGGATCTCCATCCGGCGGATCGGCCAGGATGTACCCGCCCTTGGCCAGCCCGCTCGCTGACGCGTACCTGCCGCGGTCGAGGGTTGGAAGCGCCTGGCGTGACAGCACCAGAGCGACCGGGTCGTGCCGTAGCGGCATGATCACCCGCCAGGCCTCAGCGACCTCGTTGGCATCGGCTGGGCGGATGTCGATGATGCCCGGCATGGCCCGCAGTGACGCGAGCTGTTCGACCGGCTGGTGGGTCGGCCCGTCTTCGCCGACGCCAATGGAGTCGTGGGTGAAGATGTAGATGACCGGGATCTCCATGAGCGCCGACAGCCGCAGCGCGCCGCGTTCAAAGTCGGAGAAGATGAGAAATCCGGACTGGTAAGGCCTCATCTTCGACAACGACAAGCCATTCGCTACTGCCGCTGACGCGTGCTCTCGAACGCCGTAGTGCAGGTTCCGCCCGCCGTAGTTTCCGGCTTCGAACTCGCCGGCACCTTCGAACGTCATGCGGGTCTTCGTGGACGGAGCAAGGTCCGCGGCGCCACCGATCAGCCATGGCACCCGGGGCGCGATCGCATTGAGCACGGTGCCGCTCGAGTCGCGGCTGGCCTTTCCCTTCTCGTCGGCGGGAAACTCCGGGATGTCGGCGTCCCAACCTCCGGGCAGCAGGCGCCGCTGCATCAGGTCGAGATGCTCTCCGAGTTCCGGGTAATCGGCGCAGTACTTTCCGAATAACTGATCCCACGCGGCGCGTAACTCGTGACCTCGCGCGCCGATACCGGCAGCGAAGTGCTCGTACACGCCGGCTGGGACGAGGAACTGAGCGTCCTCCGGCCAGCCGTAGAAGCGCTTCGCCGAACGCACTTCCTCGACGCCGAGTGGCTCCCCGTGCGCGGCGGCGGTGCCCTCCTTCGTCGCCGCACCGTAACCGATGTGACTGTCGACGATGATCAGAGTCGGTCTACTGGACTCCCGGCGGAACACGTCGAATGCGCGCGCGAGCATTTGCCGGTCGTTGGCGTCGCCTACCCGCGTGACGTTCCAGCCATAGCCGATGAAGCGCGTTGCCACGTCGTCGCTGAACGCGAGGGAGGTAGGACCCTCAATGGTGATCTTGTTGTTGTCGTAGATCCAGCACAAGTTGTCGAGCCGCAAGTGCCCGGCGAGGGAGGCGGCCTCTTGGGAGATACCTTCCATCATGCATCCGTCGCCGCCCAGCGCGTAGACGTTGTAGTCGAACAGCTCAAAACCGGGACGGTTGAAGGCTTCCGCCTGCCACTTGCCGGCCATCGCCATGCCGACGCTCGTCGCCAAGCCCGTCCCCAGCGGGCCCGTGGTGCATTCGACGCCAGACGTCCAGCGATACTCCGGGTGGCCTGGGCAGCGGCTGCCGAGCTGACGGAACTTCTTGATGTCGTCGAGCGACACCGCCGGCTGCCCGACCGCCTCGTAGGCCGAGTTGACGGCCGTGACCTTGGTCAGGTGCAGCAGGGAGTAGAGCAACGTCGATGCGTGTCCGGCGGACAGCACGAATCGATCGCGGTTGCTCCAGATCGGGTGCTGTGGATCGAAGCGCAGGACGTTGTTCCACAGCTCGTAGACGACTGGCGCCATCGCCATCGGCGTGCCGGGATGGCCGGAGTTGGCAGCCTGCACGGCATCGATACACAGCGTGCGAATCGTGTTGATCGCGAGATCCTCGATCGAAGTCTTCGTCGTCTTCGGCGAGGCGGTGGGATCGGACTTCGTCTCCTCGAGTGCGAACGAACCGGCCGTTGCGATATCGCTCATTTGTGCCTCCAAACCGGAGCAACTGTCAATTGCGCTTGTACCGCGTGCGTCCCCACGTCGTAAAGGGTGTCTTGCCGGAGATTCGCAAATCGGGTTCAGCCTAGGCCACGACCTCGGACCGCCCGATTATTGATCTCGTTTGCTCGAGTGCTCGTGGGTGGTGCGCGCCGGCTCGCCAGTTGAGTCGGGTTCCGCGCTGACTCCCCCGCTCTTCGGCACCTTCCAGGTGGAATCCGTCTCGTGCATGTAGCGCTCGACCGCGGCGTCGATGGTCGGGAAGAAATGATCAGGATTAATGGTGCGGGTCAGTTCGTACCGTTCGATCTTCTCGCGCACCGGATCCTTGAGCTCTGCGAATATCAAGGAGATCCCTCGCTCGTTCAGCCAGACGTCCAACTCCTGAAGCATGTCCGATGCCGTCGTGTCGACGTCCGTGACCGGCTCCGCGGCGATCACGATCCACTTGAGGCCGGGGCGGTTCTCGGCGATCGCCCGGATCTCGTCGCCGAAGATACGGGAGTTCGCGAAGATGAGCGGCGCGTCGAAGCGGTAGACGACCAGGCCAGGAAGCAACTCGGCATCGGGATGGCTCGCAGTGTCGTGCAGCCCGTCAATGCCTTCGACCCGGCCAAGCTCGGCCTGGTGCGGCCACCAGACCCGCCGGAAGACATTCAGAATGGACAGCGCCACCGCAATGAGAATGCCCGGGAGAACACCGAGCAGGGCCACGCCCAGCAGGGCGACGATCGACAGCACGCACTCGACCCGCTGCTGTTGCCACAGACGGCGGGTGCCCCGGATATCGGCCAGGGACAACGCGGCCGCGATGACGATCGCGCCGAGGGTCGGCTGAGGCACGTATTGCATCAGCGATGGGAAGAGCACCAGCACTAGCGTGATCACGACGGCGCCGACCACGCCGGTGACCTGCGACCGGGACCCGGCCTGGTCGGCAACCGCGGTCCGCGACCCGCTCGTACTTACCGGGAATCCTTGGAACAAGCCGGCTCCGATGTTCGCGGCGCCGATACCGATCATCTCCTGGTTGCCCCGCACCCGGTCACCGCGCCGGGACGCGAACGATGATGCCGTCGACATGGTGTCGGCGAGGGCAACTACCGCGATCGCGAGTGCGCCGACGAAGAGCGGCGGCACGTCGGACCAGGCAGCAGTTGGGATGGTGAACGGCGGAAAGCCTCGCGGCAGCACGCCAATCGTCTCGACACCGTGCGCCTGCAGGTCGAACGCATTGACGGCGAATGATGCGAGTACCACGGCGACAAGCACAGCCGGTACCTTGGGCAGCAGCCGCTGCAGCAGCAAGATCCCGGCCAGCGAAGCGAGCCCTACTGTCGCCGCCGCGGCGTTTGCGTCATCGGCCACATGCGATATGAAGGCCGAGAACTCACTGACTAGTCCGTTCGCGTCGACCGAGAACCCGAACAGCTTCGGCAGCTGGCCGACGATAATCGTGACGGCTAGGCCATTCATGTAGCCGATCTGCGTCGGTTTGGAGAGCAAGTCGGCAATGAAACCGAATTTGGCGAATCCGGCGACGACCATGATCACACCGACCAGAATTGCCAGCAGCGACGCCAGCGCGACGGCCTTGGCCGGATCCCCGCCCGCCACCAGCAGCGGCATCACGGTCGCGGCGATCATCGGGCCCAGCGAGGAGTCGGGGCCGAGCACCAATACCCGCGAGGGACCGAACACCGCATACCCGACCAGACACAGGACCGACGTGTAAAGGCCGGTGATCGGCGGCAGCCCGGCCAGTTCGGCATAGGCCATGCCCTGCGGAATCAACAACGCCGACAAGACCAGTCCCGCGACCACGTCCTTCGGCAGCCACCGACGCTGATAGGTGGAGACCATGGTCCAGCCCGGAACGAAGGATCGGACGCCACCCGCTTCGTGGGCAGCCGTCGGCTCGGAGCTCACGGCCACGGCCTATCCAGCCCCGCCCATGTCTGACCCAACTGGCTCAGACATGCGACACCCGGGGCCAGCGCCCTGACCCCGGTGCCGGCTCGCCACCACAAGCGCCTTCGCGGCGGCCTTCTGGCACATTCCGCCATGGTTCCCCCTCGTCGATGGGACGCGCTCCCAGGTTGGCCCGATCGTTGGGAATACCAGGTAAGTTGACCCCACCTCAGCACGGGTGGCGCCCGGCACGATGATGGGCCTCAACCGGGTAGCCGCGCGTGCCGGTAGCGCTTGGCATCCGAAATACTCTCGACCAGACAACTTCCAGCCGGACATCACCAGGGACACGTCGTGAGCGTAGATGCGCCAGAACGTCAGGCCCCTTCCGCGGCGCGCCGGGGAGCGGCGGTCGTTGCCATCGCTGCGGCTGCCCTCAGCGTGCTGTACGTCGTCGTGGGGGCCTTCGACGAGTGGTACGTCCTGCTCATCGGTATCCCGTCGCTCGCCCTCATCGTGCTGGGCGCGTGGTACGCGATATCCCGCAGCGGCACCGCGCGTATTCTGGCCGTCGCGCTCGCGGGCGGCGGACTGATCGCATTCATCATCGTCATGATCGCGAGCCAGACCATTCGGGTGCTGGTGATCAGCGGCGCGTTGGCCTTCGTCTCCATCGCGGCCGCCGGATACGCCTTGCGTTCCCCCGCGAGGAAAACGCAAGTCCCAGCAGGACTGCGGGCCGGGCATCCAGTGTTGATCATGAATCTCAAGTCCGGCGGTGGAAAGGCCGAGCGCTTCCACCTGGTCGACGAGTGCCGAGAGCGCGGGATCGAACCGATCGTCCTGACTCCGGGCACGGATCTGCTGAAACTTGCCGAAGACGCGGTCGCTCGCGGAGCCGACGTGATAGGCATGGCCGGCGGCGATGGCTCGCAGGCGCTGGTGGCCTCAGTGGCCAGTCGGTACGGCATTCCGCATGTCGTCATCCCAGCCGGCACCCGCAACCATTTCGCCCTCGACCTCGGCCTGGACCGCGACGACGTCATCGGAGCGCTGGATGCGTACAGCGAAGGCGTCGAGCGGACAATCGACTTGGCTGAGGTGAACGGCCGGGTGTTCGTCAACAACGCATCGATGGGCGTGTACGCGAAAGTCGTTCAGTCGCCGGAGTATCGGGACGCGAAGTTACGGACCGCCGCCGAGATGCTGCCGACGATCATCGGCCCGAACGCGACGCCAATGGACTTGAGGTTCGCCCTGCCCTCGGGTGAACAGTCCCTGACCTCGCAGCTCATCTTGGTCTCCAACAATCCCTACAACCTGCATGACCTGCGCGGTGGGGGAACGCGAGTGAGGATGGACACCGGCGTGCTGGGGATCATGTCGCTGATGGTTCGCGGCGCCGCGGACATGCAGAAGCTCGTGGCGCTGGAATCAATCGGGCAAGTCCGCCAGTTCGGCGGCTGGCAGGAATGGGTCGCTTCCGACTTTGAGGTGAGCTCAGCCGAGCCGGTAGAGATCGGTGTCGACGGCGAGGCGCTCACCCTGCAACCGCCACTGCAGTTCCGGATTCGCCCTGGGGCATTGACCGTGTGGCTACCGCCCGGCGCGGGAATGTCGCCGGCCGCGCGCACCGTTAAGGTCGCATCCCGAACTACGCTCACGGCGCTGTGGCGTGTCGCCCTCGGCCGACAGTCATGACCGAGACACCCGACGCCGGCCGAGATCGCGTAAACCCGCCGCGGGAGGAGTTGCTCGCCGAGCGGCTCGCGGCCAAGCCCGGTCCCGCACGAGGCAGTCTCGTGCGGGCGTTGAGCGGGCTCGGCCGAATCGACCGAGCCTGCTACGGCGCGGTGGCTCGCCTTCCCCCGTCGCAGCTCGACGTGCCGTTGCGGCGGCTGGCGAAGTTCGCTGACTTCTCGAAGCCTTGGTTCATCGTCGCGACCCTTCTGGCGCTCTTCGGTGGCAACCGAGGGCGTCGCGCGGCGATAACCGGGATCGCCGCGATCGGTGTCACGTCCTTTGCCGTCAACCAACCGATGAAGCTCGTCAGCGCCCGCACCCGCCCGGACCGCGACCGCGCCGGTGTTCCTCAAGAACGGTGGGTCAGCATGCCGGAGTCGACGTCATTCCCCTCGGGCCACTCCGCTTCCGCTGCGGCATTCGCTACCGCCGTCGGGGATGTCATCCCGGCAGCGAGCATTCCCTTGCGGGCAGCGGCGACCCTCGTCGGGTTTACTCGCGTCTATACCGGCGTGCACTATCCCAGTGATGTCGTGGTCGGGGCGACGGCCGGCGCCCTGCTCGGCCGGCTCACCTCGTTAGCCGCGCGGCGCATCGGCCGGGCATAGTGAGCATCCGGCTACTCGTAGGCTGCGGGAGCTAATGTCCTGCGAGGTCGGCCGACAATTTATGCATAGCGGCAACAGCGGACGAACCTGCCTTGCGCTCCCAGTACACACCCATCATGGCCGCAATCCACACCCAGAAGAGCGCGATAAGGCCGACATACGCGATTATCCCCAGGCCGATACCAAAGCCCCCATAGGCTTTTCCATATGCGCTGAACCAGCGATGTAGCTGGAATGACGAGACTGCGGTGACCAGGATCGCAGCGCCGGTACTCACGGCGGCGCCGGGCGCTAGATCACGCCACGCGAACGGCAGGTCGAGCAATAATCGCGGCGTCACGACATAGAAGCCGAACTGGAGAAGGATATAGGTCGGAATGACCAGGATAAGGACCCACACCGGGCGGCCAATGACCAGATAGCGTAAGGCCAAGCTGCCGCCACTGGCAACGAGCAACATCCCTAACCAGGTCGCCCCGCGAAGGTACTTCTGGAGCCCAGATAGCGGAGTCACCCCGAAGGCCCGAGCGTAGGCTACTTGTACGGTCGCGCTCACATCAAAGCCGGTGATCAATAGCGAGATGATGCTGATGCTCAGCGCGGTGCTTTTGCCTGAGCTAGCCGTCGTAAACGTGTTCTCGACAGTCTGAGCAGTGGTCCCGGTGAGATGGAAAGCATGAACAACGACGTTGCCAAAGCTCCGATGTGGATTGAAGGCCGAGATAAATGCGTAGCCGAGAATGAGCAGCGGAATTATGGAAACGAAGAGGTTAATCGCGATCACCAGAGAAAGGTGCTTGCCCTCTATCTGGCCGAACCGGCGGATGGATCGAGCGAGGAAGCCGATGCGTGGCCGCTGCTCGAGGTCTGCCCGGAACTGCTGAGCACGGGCGATCCACCTGCCCGGTCGGCGGCGCCGCTCATCCGCAGTGGGCGGCGCGTCCTCCCCGGTGACTGCGCTGGGCTCCGAGGGCGGCTCGATAGGTTCGTTCAACGGCACATCCCTCGCACGAGGGTCCGGCCGACGTCGGTCGGTGTCGCCGAACGGACCTGTTCAGGCAGCCAGGCCAGTATGCCGGGCAATGGGCCGGTCGAAATTCCCGGTCATGGACCTCAGTTAGGCGTGACACCGGCAACACGGTCACGCTCGCGTATTGGAGAGTAACGCCTACTGGGTCATGCCTGATCAGAGTGCCGAGCCTGGGTGGGCAGCTCTCCCTGCGCCGCGGCGAGCGCGGCGAGATCGCCGCCGCGCCCACGCAAAATGTAGGCGAAGCCGACCGCCAGCGCGGCGCCGAGCAGCGGACCGGCCACATACACCCAGTACCCGGTGAAATCAGCGCTGACCAGGTCGGGACCGAACGAGCGCGCCGGGTTCATCGACGCACCAGAGATCGGGCTGCCCCACAGACCGGCCAAGGCGATATAGCCCCCCACCCCCAGCGCTCCGAACACCCCCAGGTTCTGCGCGCCGGACGCGGTGCCCAGGATCACGCTCACCAGACCCAAGGTCAGCACGGTCTCCATCCAAAACGCGTCCAACGACGTGTACCCATGCGCGGGGTAATTCGCACCGTACGAAGCCGACTCGTGGATGACCGCCTGCACGAACCACGCCGCCAAGCACGCCCCGACCAACTGCACCACGATGTACGCGGGTACCCGCCGCCACGGAAAATCCCCCCGCGCCGCGAACGCGATACTCACCGCCGGATTCAGATGCGCGCCCGAGACCTTACCCATGAACAAGATGATCGCCAGCACCATCAACCCCGGCGCCACCACCGCCGCGGTCCGGCTGATCGTATTCGGAAACGCCTGCCCCATCACGCCGCCACCAGCAGCAACCAACACCAGGAAGAACGTGCCCAGCAACTCCGAGAACAACCGCCGCCACTCCCGCGACGGATCCTGAAAATCCGCGAAGACACCCATGAAACGCTGCGCCTCGTGCTGGGCAAGTTCCATGACTTCACCGGACTCGCCGGAACTTCCACCCTGGACAGACCCGCTACTCATCTAACGCCCCTCGGCCCCGATCGCACGCTTCGACCGCCCACGGTCAGCCGGAGCCGACCGCCCCGGCGAACACCCAACAGCCCCGTTCGCTCGGCGCAGCATATCGCCGCGAGGAACGCGGCAATGTACTGGTCGAACCCGGTAGGTCTCGACGTCGCCGTCGATGAGGATTGGGTCTCGATCGAACGCGGTCCAGGTCGGTCACCCACCGGGCCCGGAGCCGGACTTGTTGTCGAATCCCGATGGCCGGCGCCAGGCGGTCACCACTTTGGCGACGGCGGTGACGAGAAAGAGTTGACCGACAATCGCCTCGAGGACGGCGAACGACTGACCGGGGTTGGCCTCAGGCACCAGGTTGCCGTAGCCCGTAGTCGTCAACGTTACGAAGCTGAAGAACAAGTCCTGGCTCGCGCTTCCGGGACCTTGCGCGCCGAAGAAGGGAGGCGTCACCTGGATAGCGCTAGTCGCAAGGAACGCGAAGGTGAACATCATCCCGATCAGTAGGTAGGCGGCAATTGCCGCGAGAACCGTCTGACCGTCGACAACGCTTCGGCCGAAGATATGACGAACGATGATCACCGGCGCTATGAGGTACAGCAGCGCGCTGATGACGAATAGGACACGAGTGACGTTTTTATCACCGGCGATCGAGCCGGCGATCCACGCAAGGACGGTCAGCAACGCACCTACGACCACGGCGAACCCGGCAATGCGTCGCGCCACCGGAGACTCGGACACGGTGAATACAAGCCACACGGTCAGTAGCTGGACCAGGACGACGACCGATTGCGCGCTGGATCCGTGCATGGCCGCGGTGACCACATAGGTGAGCGCGATAAGTATGATCACCAACCCATATCGGTTGGTCGGGGAGAACCCCCGCAGCGCTTCGTAGATATTCAAGGCGCCACGGTATCGCACCTTGATACTCAGTATTGCCCTTTGCTCGGGCTGGCCCGGAGCCCGAATCGGCCACGCGAAGTGAGGTAGTTCGCCAATCTCCGTTTAGCATCGAGGCGTGGCGGATCGGTTCCTGGTGTACGGAGTCACCGGATCCGGGAAGTCGACAGTGGCCGCACAGATCAGCGCGGCCACTGGGATACCGTGGCATTCCGTCGACGACTTGACCTGGGAGCCCGGGTGGGTGCCGGTTGACGACGAGGAGCAGCGTCGCCGGATCGCAGTAATCTGCGCACGGCCAGCATGGATCTTGGACAGTGCTTACGGCAAATGGCTCGACGTCCCGTTGGCTCGGGCTGAGGTCATCGTGGCGCTGGACTACCCGCGCTGGCTATCCCTGTGCTGGCTAACTACCAGAACCGTGCGACGGCTTGTCGATCGACGCACGATCTGCAATGGCAACCGAGAGACGTTGCGTCAGACGCTCGGACCAGACTCCATCCTGCGCTGGCACTTCCAATCGTTCGCACGCAAACGAGCTCGGATTCGCGCCTGGACCAATAATCCACCCGGGCCGCGTGTCATTCGGCTGACAACGCCCCGGCAGACCACCCGTTGGCTGCGTACGCTCCCCGCCCCGTCGTCATAGCACCGCGGAGCGAGTCATGCGAGGAGCGCTGGCTCGCAGTCACGTCGCCGGTTCGGCTCGGCAGCTGGTCGGCTTGGCCGGGTGCGCCACGTCTCGATCGCCGCAATCAACGCAATGCCGGCGACGACGCTGCCGAAGGTCTCGAACGTCATGTCGAGGCCTAGATGGGTGACGACGAATCCGGCGACTATGGCGGGCAGCGACAACGACGCATAGGCGACGACATAGAACGCGGACATGACCGCCGCACGGTGCTCGGGCGGGATCACCGCGTTGAGCTGTCGTAGACCACCGAGGAAGGCGAGTCCGAAGCCGAAGCCCGCCACCATCATGCCAAGCACGAAGACTGCGCTCGAATTGGCCGCAGCGGCGATTACGACCAGAAGCATCCCGACCGCCAGGCCGCCCGAGCCGGCGGCCGCACCGAGCCAGTTAGGCGTGTGCCGGAACACAAGCTGGGACAGCGCGCCCGCGAACCCCAGCAGCACGCCGCCGACCGCTCCGATGATCACGTTGGTCGTGGTGAACAACTGCTCGGATAGCTGCGGGCCCAGCGAGAAGAACAGGCCGCCGATCGACCAGGACGACAGCGCGGCGAGCCCGGCGAGCAGGAAGGAGTGGCGAATGCCGGCGGGCACCTGGGGACGTTGCGGGGTGAGCCGGAACGTCGTGCGCTCACGCACCGGCTCAGGCATCCAATATGCGCCGGCCAGGGCCGCCGCGAGCAGCACCAACTCGACGACGTAGGGAATGACCCGGGGAGCCGCGCCAACCTGAACGAGGCTCGAGGAGACGAGGGATCCGAGACCGAGACCGATCGCGCTGGCGACGCCATTTGTCAGGCCTACGTTCATTGGGTCGCGGCGCGGGTGGAGATCTAACAGCGCGGCGCTGGCCGTACTCACCGCTGCTCCGGTCGCAATCCCCTGCACAGCCC
>CAWELM010000019.1:0-57057 GCA_963809815.1 uncultured Actinomycetota bacterium | reverse complement strand
TCGCCGACGCCGGCCGCGTCGAGTACATCGCGCACGGCGCCCCGCGCGGCCGGCCTTGTCGGCAAGAGCAGCTTCGGCGTTACCTCAGCGCCCGCGTACCACGCCGTCGAACGACGGCCGATTTGCACGACCTCTGCTCCAGTACCGACGTTGGCAGCGGCCTGATGACGCTCTGGCCAGACCGCGCCGGGGTCGTCGCGGGCCAGCCCAGTGGCGTCGGAACGGTCGAGGACCGGAAAGCGCGTGGCCGGATCGAGCCAGCGCTCTGGCCGAAGCGCGAACTCCGGATAAATGGTGAGCCGAGGTACCAGCGCGTAGCCGTGGCCTTCGGTAACACGGCACAGCGTGTCCAAGGCCGGCCACGGGCGTTCCGGATTCACGTGGTCGGCCGTGACCGGTGAAACGCCGCCCCAATCGTCGATGCCGGCGTCGAGCAGGCCGCCCAGCGCGGCCTCGTCGGTGAGATTCGGCGGAGCCTGGACGTGCACGTCGAGCGGCAAGATCAGCCGGGCCAGCGCGATTGCCCGCAGGTGATCCTCCGGTGGGCACGCGGGCGCCGCCCGCATCGCCGTCCCCCGTTTGGGCAGGAAGTTCTGAACGATGGCCTCTTGGACGTGGCGATGCTGGGCGTGGCTGTCAGCAATGGCGCACAGCGCGTCGATGCGGTCAACCTCGGTCTCGCCGATGCCGACGAGGATTCCGGTCGTGAACGGAATGGCGAGGTGGCCGGCAGCGTCAAGGGTGGCGAGCCGGCGCTCTGGTGTCTTGTCCGGTGCTCCCCGGTGGGCCGCCAAGTCGGGGCGCAAGGACTCGATCATCATTCCCTGGGATGGCGCGACCGGTCGAAGCAACGCCAGCTCATCGGCTGAGATAGCTCCGGCGTTGGCGTGCGGCAGCAGCCCGGTCTCGGTAAGCACGAGATCGCACATCGCCCGCAAGTAGTCGACTGTCGAGGAGAATCCGTGCGTGCTCAGCCAGGTGCGCGCTTCCGGGTAGCGTGATTCCGGACTTTCACCCAGGGTGAACAACGCTTCGTGGGGCAGCGGCTTCGGCCCCGGCAGAGGCGATAGCAAGAACTTCGTCAGCGGACAAGTAGGGCGCGGTGAGCGACCGGGGCGCTGTCGCGAACGTGCAGTACCCGCAGCGGTCGCGGCACAGCCGGGTGAGGGGGATGAAGACTTTGGGGGAGTAGGTGATTCGGGTGCCGAACGCGCTGTCGCGGCGAGATCGAGCGGCGTCGACGAGTGCCTGGGTCGAGAGTTCGGCGAGCGAGCGAGGCCCCGTGGCGACGGCAGTCACTCCGCGATCATCCATGACTTGGCCAGCAGGCGACGGCCCGCTGCGGTGTGGGCGAGGAACTGCACGTCTGGCACTGGAGCTCCCAATCACGAGGTGGCCCTGTCGGAACAGTAGCTCGTGCCCACTACCCGAATGCGGAGCCGGGTCCCCGGTCCACTCGCGCCGGTGCCTTGACACCTCGCGCGAGGCTGATAGCCGCATCCATCGCACAGTCCGCGGTGCGCGCGGTCGGTCAGGCCGCGAACCTATCGATCGGCGGCCAAGGATGGCCGGCGGGTAAATGACCTTGGAGTGCCGCGTCGATTCCTTCAGCGATTCGGCCGTGTCGGGATCGAAGTACCCAAAGTCCTTATAGACCTCGATGCGGGTGCAGATTCCGGCTACGTCCAGTTCGGGATGGAACTGCGTCGCGTAGACATTCCGGCCGACCCGGAAGGCTTGTACTGGACAAGCTGGTGACGCTCGGCCAGCAATACGGCGCCGGGCGGCAGCTCGCTGACCGCTTCCTTGTGTCCGACGAAGGCCTCGAACGCATCCGGCACATCGACGAACAGCGGATCCGAGCGTCCGGCCGGAGTAAGCGATATCTGGACGGATCCGATGGGTTCGGCGACGCACGGTCGACGGTGGCACCGATATACACCCCCAGAGTGCCAATTCCGTAACAGCAGCCAAGGAACGGAAAGTCGCGGGCGACGACGTCGTTGAGCAAAGTGAGCACATCGGCCTCGGCCCGGCGTTGGTCGGCGGACTTGTCCGCTGGAGAATCGCTGACGTTGTATGGTCCGCCGCCGAGGATGACGCCGGACCAGCGATCGAGATCGACCTGGCCGAGCGGCTCGCGATCCAGCCGGATCCGATGCAACTCGCCTTCGTCCAGCCCACCAAAGCGCATGACGGCCGAGTACTCATCGTCGGCCGCGGCTTCCTGGGCGCGGATCGACAGAAAGAGAAACGGCGCGGGAGAAGGTCGATTTCGCATAGGCCGTTGCAGCGCATCGCCCGATCGTGCCGCGGGTGGTTCGAGGTGATCCTCAGCCGTATCGCTCGTGATCGGCGATCACCTCCTCAATGATTGGCGCGTTGAGTGCCCAGGCTGTGTCGTGGGCATCGCCGCCGAAGGGCGATCAGCGCCTTCCAGAGCACCCAGCCAGCGCCCGCGCCCAGGTATCGGCGTTTTGCTGCACGCGGTCGCGGAAGACCTCTCGGCTTCGCCCATGGAATAAGGTCCACGCGATGACGAGGTCGCAGGCGGGGTCGCCGACGCCGCATGTTCCGAAGTCGATGACCGCGCTGAGTCGGCCGTCCCGCACGAGGAGGTTCCCGCTGGCTACGTCACCGTGAAACCACACGGGTGCCCGGCCCCACGTTGTAGCGAGAGCGGCGTCCCAGACGGTCGCGGCAGCGTCAGTGTCTATGCGGCCGCACAGCGCCTGTAGGCATTCCTGGGTCTCGTTGTCGTAGTACCTCTCGGGCGACGTGCCCCGGTAAAAGCTGTGCGCGCCGGCAATCGGCCCGTCGGTCGCGTCAATCTGCTGCAAAGCCACCAGGAACTCGGCGATGGAGATCGCAAAGCCCGCGAGGTCGACGGGGGGTTCCTCTAGTGCTGTTCGGCCACCGAGCCAGGGGCGGACCGACCAGCAAAACGGGTAGCCCTCGCCGGGCCGACCGGTCGCCACGGGCGTCGGAACGGCAAGCGGTAGCGATGGGGCCAGGATGGGCAGCCAGCGGTCTTCCTTCGACCCCGTGGGCGCATAGCTTGCGGCGGTCGGGAGTCGAACTGACATGTCTGCACCGAGACGGTAGGTGCGGTTGTCCCATCCGTCGACGGCCACCGGCGTCACGGGTAGTTCCCGCCACTGCGGGAACTGGGTGGCGATCAATCGCCGCACCAGCGTCGCGTCAATTCCGGCCCGACCATCGCGGGGCAACTCCCTCACAGTGGTCGGGATCGTAAGCCGTACTTCCGGCGGGACACCAGGCAGTTCCGCCAGTTGCGGAGGTGGCTAGTGTCCCGCGAGGCAAGTACGTTGCCCATTCGCGCGCCGAGCCTCCCCTAGCTGCGTTCTCGCGCGCTGGCCACTAAACCCACCCAGAAAACGACCCCACGAAGTCGCTGGCGCGATTTCGTGAGGACCCCGGATCGCTGCGCGATTGTCGCGGCGCGCCTCGTCGTCCCCACCTTCAGGCATGGCCTCCTCTTCCGCGAGCCGAAGCCTGGATCACCGCGTCTGGCAAACGACCTTCCGCGGCTAGGTGTCCGAGGTGCCCGGCCACCAGTCTCGATCGCGGTCACGATCTCGTCCGGCGCGTCTTCAGGAATGTAATGGGAGGCACCGCTCAAGATGACGGTTCGGTGGTTGGGAAAAGTGCGTTCCCAGCGAAGTCTCTGCGATTCTCGGAAGGCCTGATCGCGGTCGCCCCACACGATCAGCGCTGGCAACGAGGCGAGCTGGGAGAGCCCCTGCTCGACCTCGGTCAGCAGCTCGTGTGCGCCCAGCATCTCCGCGGGCAGGACGTGCACGGGAACCCGCGACTCCGGCGTGGGGTGCGGGCCCTGATACATGGCCTTCTCGCTCTTGGTCAACTTCTTCCGCTTGATCCCGCCCGGCAGCAGCACCTTCGTAAACACGTCCATGCGTTCGACCAGAAATCTGCCGGGCATGTCGCTACCCATGAGTTTGGAAAAGCGTTCCAAGGTCCTGTCTCCGTTTACCGGCCAGCCGAATGTGTTGCCGATGACGAGAGCCCGGAAGCGTTCCGGATGACGCGCGGCCACAGATAATCCAATCGGACCGCCCCAGTCGTGGAGCATCATTGTGGTGCCCTCGAGCCCGAGGACGTTCACGAAACCCTCGACAACGCTGGAATGCTCGGCGGCCGTGTATCTGTAGCCAAAGGGCGCCTCGGATAACCCAAAGCCTGGATAGTCGAGCGCAATGCAGCGGAAGCGGTCCTTGAGCGCCGTCACGATGTGCCGGTAGACAAACGACCACGTCGGGTTGCCGTGGAGTCCCAAGAACACCGGACCCTGACCCTCGTCGATGTAATGGACCTGTGCGCCGTTGATCTGTGCGAAGTGGCTCTCGAACGGGAACAACGTCTCGTCGACCCAAGCCGGTCTCATGACGCACATCTCCCGATCACCGTGCTGCCTCCCGGGGTATTGCCATAGCTGCCGGACATCGTCGACATGGCGTGAATGGGCTCCAGGCCGACGTCGACCCGCGGAGTCCGAGGTCCTCACACGTGACTCATGTCACTTTATCCACGCGCGGTGACCAAGGATCGGTTCACCGTCCCTCGGCGCATATCACTCAATCGATCTCGTTCCGCGCGCACTTAGCTGCGCACGGTGTACGACACGCCATACGGCTGGACATCGCACGTAAGAAAGCGGTAAGTGTTTTCGCCTGCGGCCCTCGGCGACGACTCGGACAGCTCTTGCCGAGGGCTGCATTCATCCGTCACTCGCTGCCACGTGTGCACAGAAATCTCGAAACCTCGAGCTGACGTCGAGACATTCCATGCTGGCTGAGCTGGGTTCATGCCACGCCCGACGACAGCGTGACGGTCAAAGCTGGGTCAAGGCGAGGCCGGCCGCGGCGATCGCGAGGCCCGCGGCGAAGCTGCCCACGATGTTCATCCCGGCTTCCAGCAGATCGCCCGTCTCGGCGAGCGTCAGCGATTCCCACGCCCAGGTTGAAAGCGTCGTGTACCCGCCGGCCAACCCGGTGCCAATGATCAACGTGGGGGCGGTAGGTAGTCCGTGGTGCAAGGCGAGCCCGGTGATCACCCCGAGAAGCAGGCTCCCCGACAGGTTGATGGCCAAGGTGCCGTACGGGAAGTCGCCACCGGTGCGATATTGCACGATCTGGTCGACCACGTAGCGGAGGACGGCGCCCAGGCCGGCGGCCAGCGCGACCGCGACGGCGAGCATCAGCCCTCCTTGGTGCTGCGCCCGGCCGGATTGCCGACGTAGCGGACTACGTCGACCTCATCGACTATCACCAGTCCGCCAGTCACCAGTTCATCGAGGTGTGGCAAGAACGCTTCGATGCGTTCTGCCGAGTCAACGATCACAATGCAGATAGGCAAGTCCTCGGAGAGGCTGAGCAGTCGGGCGGTATGCAGATGGCCGGTGGCCCCGAAGCCGTCCGTGCCCCGAAAGACCGAGCAGCCGGCGAGGCCGGCCCGGCGAGCCCGATCGATGATCTCGGTCGACAGCGAGTGGTGCCGATAGTGGTCGGACTCGCCGATGAATACCGTCAGCCTCTTGGCTGGACCATGCGTTATCAACGGGAACTCCTTTCGCGGCGCGCGCCATGTCGTCCCGCCGCGATGACGCGGCCGACGAGGAGACCGAACCACGACGCTGCGAGGGCAGCGCCGATGGTCGCGAACAGGTACACGATCGCCGTCTGGGCGTGCCGATGTGCGAACAACTGATCAACGGCCACCACGACTGATGAGAAGGTGGTCAGCGCGCCGCATAGGCCAGTGCCGATCAACGGCCTTAGATAGCGGGATGGCGCCACCTCGGAGGCAATGACGACAACGAGCGCCAGGATGAAGGCGCCCACCGTGTTGACCCAGAAAATCGACCACGGAAACGCGCCGGACGGCGTCGGCCAGATCAATGTGGCGGCGTAGCGGGCGTACCCACCTATGCAGCCGCCCACGAAAATCGCGATGATGACGTCGATCCGGAACGTCGGCCAGGACGAGCGGCGTGACTGCTGGTATGCGGACGCGGTCGATGGCTGCCGGGTGGACTCAGCATCCGAATGCGTCACGGGAACCTCGCTCACGAGACGTGCCGTAGGGACCGTTGGCCGCGATGCTGCGACGGATGACGGCGGGCCCCACCGCCGTGACGTGCCCTTACCGTACAACCGCTCAGCCAACCGGACATGCCGTGCTCCGATCCAATCGTCCGCGCGCAGAAATTTGTCAGACCCGGTCGCTAACGTGCCAGCCATGGACTTCCGCTTGGAGCTTGTGCAGGTGCCCGTGTCCGATGTCGACCGGGCCAAAACGTTCTACACGGAGAAAGCCGGCTTCGTCGCCGACCATGATCACCGGGTGAATGACGAGATCCGGTTCGTTCAGCTGACACCACCGGGGTCTGCTGCGTCGATCGCCATCGGCACTGGGCTCGGCGCGGCGATGTCACCCGGTTCGCAGCAAGGTCTGCAGCTGGTCGTCAATGACATCGAGGCCGCCCGCGTGGAACTGGCCGGCCGCGGTGTCGAAGTAAGCGACGTGCAGCGGTTTCCCTGGGGTTACTTCGTGTTCTTCACTGATCCGGACGGCAACAGTTGGGCGGTGCAGGAGATTCCGCCCCGTGAGTAGCCGGTTCCTGCGCTATGGCGCGGAGCCAAATAGGTCGTGCGTGATCTCGGCCGCAGCTTTCATGACGATGGCAGCGGTAGTTCGTTCGTCGAGCGGTCCGAGGGAGATGACTCCGACCGAGGCGTCAGCTGAGCCGCTCGCTTTGATGGGCGCGGAGAGACCCCACGCGCCTGGTTGCAGCTCTCCGGCGCTGGCGACATAGCCCTGCCTTCGCCCGTTCCGGACGGCTGTGCGCTCACCACGCCGGGCCGGGCCGCCGATCAGAATGGCCATTCCGGCGGCGCCCACGGTCAGCGGATGGCGGGACCCGATTCGGTAAGCGACGTGCATCTGAGCGTGCTGCGGCTCGACGACGGCGATGCTGACTGCGTCCGACTCATCACGAATCGTCAGATGGGCGGTGGCGCCCGTGGTTTCGGCCAACGCGCGAAGGTGCGGGCGAGCTGTCTGCTGCAGGTCCGCGCGCAATGCTGTCGTCAGCCCGGCCGTCGCCGGGCCCAGGCGATACCGACCGTCTGAGCCCTGGCTGACCAGAGCGTGGTCAGTGAGGGTAACGAGCAGCCGATAGGCGACCGTGCGGTGGATCCCCACCACGCGGGCGAGGTCGGCGATCGTCGATCCGTCCGGGCGGGTGGCGATTGCTTCGAGCACGCGTAGGCCATTGTCCAGAGTTTTGGCGCCTCGCTCGCGAGGGGGTCGGGCCGCGTTGACCGGACTCATCGGGCTCCTTATAGTCCCTGCCAAGGGCGTTTACCGCACATGCTGTGCGATTATCGCACAGCAGTGAGCGCGAGGAGAGCCACTGTGGTCAACTACCAGTCCGGCTTCGGTAATGGGTTCGAGACAGAGGCAATCGCCGGCGCTTTGCCTATCGGACGAAACTCGCCCCAGCAGGTGGCGTTCGGCCTTTACGCGGAGCAGCTGAGCGGCTCGCCGTTCACGGCGCCGCGCCGGAGCAACGAGCGGTCATGGTTGTACCGGATCCGCCCGTCGGTTCGACACGTAGGCCGGTTCCGGCGCATCGGCACCGGCCAGTGGCGCAGCGCGCCGGATGCTGAGTGGGCTGGGCCGATTGGGCCGATGCGATGGGATCCCTTCCCGATTCCGCAACAGTCACGGTCGTTTGTCGAGGGTGTCAGCACGATCACCACGGCCGGCGACGTTGGTACGCAGACCGGAATGGCAAGCCACGTCTATGCGATCACGCGGTCTATGCAGGATGAGTATTTCTACAACGGCGACGGGGAAATGCTGTTCGTTCTCCAAGAAGGTGCGCTGCGCTTCTGGACAGAGTTCGGCATCATCGACGCGACGCCCGGAGAGATCGTGGTCGTGCCGCGCGGCGTGAAGCTGCGCGTCGAACTGCTGGGTGAGCCGGCGCGCGGCTACTTGTGCGAGAACTATGGCGGCGCGTTCACCCTGCCCGAGCGCGGTCCCATCGGAGCGAACTGCCTCGCAAATGCTCGCGACTTCCTGACCCCGGTCGCGGCTTACGAGGAGCGGGACAGTGAGTCTCGGCTGGTCGTGAAGTGGGGCGGCGCGATGTGGAGCTGCGACCTATCGCACTCGCCGCTCGATGTCGTGGCCTGGCACGGTAACTACACGCCGTACAAGTACGATCTGCGCCGCTTCTCGCCCGTCGGCCCGCTGCTTTTCGATCACGCCGATCCGTCGATATTCACCACCTTGACCTCACCGTCCGAGGCGCCCGGCACGGCCAACGTCGACTTCGTTCTTTTCCCGGATCGGTGGCTCGTATCCGAGGACACGTTCCGGCCGCCGTGGTACCACATGAACGTCATGTCGGAGTTCATGGGATTGGTCTTCGGCGTCTATGACGCCAAGCCGCAGGGTTTCGTCCCCGGTGGGATCAGTCTGCACAATTGCATGACGCCGCACGGCCCGGACGCCGAGGCGTTTCAACGAGCCAGTACGGTCGAGCTGAAGCCGGAACGACTCCGCGGAACCCTGGCGTTCATGTTCGAGACCCGCTACCCGCAGCGCGTGACCCGGTTCGCCGCCGAGTCGCCGCAGCTGCAAGCGGACTACGCCGATTGCTGGGCTGGGCTACCCGTGCGATTCACGCCGCCGGCGGGTCAGGAGCTCGCAGCTTCGACGAGCGAGAGGTACTCGACCCCATCCGGCCGTTGACCTCGCCATCGGCTCGCCGCGCGCCGACGCTCACGCGTTATTCCCAGCCGAGCGGCGACCAGATGCCATAGTGTCGTTAGATGGCTGGTCCGGAGCAGGAGACACCGGCAGCCGAGTCACGCCGTGAGGAACGCTGGTTACGCCGGCAGCTCGGGCCCATCAGACGGGCGCGCGCCCGGTTCCGCCGGCTCCCCGGCGGCTGGATAGCCTGGCGGATCGGCGTTGCCATCATTGGGCTGATCGTCGTCGTAGCGGGCATAATCTTGCTTCCACTGCCCGGGCCGGGTTGGCTTGTCGTCTTCGCCGGCATCGCGATATGGGCCACCGAATTCGAGTGGGCTGAGCGTCTGCTCATGTGGACGAAGCGGCAGGTTCGCGAGTACTCGGCGCGGCTTAGGGCCTGGTGGCGCCGCCGCAACGCGCACAGAGATGTAGGCTGACGAATCTTGGATGACCGTCACTCCAACGGCGGCACGGGCGATTAGCTCAGCGGGAGAGCACTGCCTTCACACGGCAGGGGTCACTGGTTCGATCCCAGTATCGCCCACCAAGATTCCCCTTATATAGCTGGGTTTCCAGCCGGTCACACAAGACGCGCGTCAGATACGCGTCACAATGAGACGGCCCCGGCGGGTGTTCTGAGCATCAAACCGGGGCCTTGACCGGAAGGACCCCGGCCCGTGACAACCCAACCACCACCCGCATCTGGCGGACGTATGACCTGGTACGTCGAGCGCACCGCGTGGCGGATCGAGCGCGTCACCAACCGCTGGCAGCTGTCCCGCTACGTGCCGGCCACCGAGACGTGGCAACGCCTCGGCAGCGATCCGAGCAATGATTCCTACGGCAATACCGCGCTCATCGCCTATGATGCCGCCACCAAGACCTACACCCCGCGCAGCCAGTTCTACGACTTCGCACAGCTCTTCAAATTCGTGTCCGTGGGAGCTACTCGCATTGGCGGGAGTTCCGGCAACGCGGGCGTGAAAGTGGAGGCATTTGCCGACCCAGCCACCAGCCGACTCACGATTGTGGGGGAGAACAACTCCTCTGCCGCTCAGACGCTGACGTTGTCGTTGAACAACCTCGACGCGGTGCCCAGCTCGCTGCAGTACTACCAGACCAATTCCGGCAGCGATCTGGCCCAAGGCGCGGATGTGACCGTGACTGGCGGATCCGCCTCCCTCACCGTGCCGGGCAGCACAACTTTTACGCTGACCGGCATCGGTGGCGTCGCGGATACCGTGGCGCCATCCGCACCAGCCGATTTGACCGTCACCGGCGGCATCGGCACGGCCAGCCTCAGCTGGAGCGCCGCCACCGACAACGTGGCGGTATCCGGGTACGACATTTACCGGTCGACCGCCGCAGGGTTCACCCCGAGCGCCGCGAACAAGGTCGGACAAACCGCCGCCACTTCGTTCACCGACACCGGTTTGAGCGCGGGGACGTATTACTTCCTGGTCGCGGCCCGGGACGCGGCCGGTAACGTGAGCGCTCCATCCGATGAGGCTCACGCCACGGTTACTGGGAACGCCACCGCGCCCACAGTTTCGATATCCAGCCCCAGCGAAGGGGCGACGCTCAGCGGC
Source organism: uncultured Actinomycetota bacterium (assembly GCA_963809815.1). Lineage (GTDB taxonomy): Bacteria > Actinomycetota > Actinomycetes > Mycobacteriales > Jatrophihabitantaceae > CAVVJA01. The sequence continues at coordinate 46,660 of CAWELM010000019.1, read as the reverse complement.
ACCATCCCGGTGACGGCCTCGGCCACCAATGATGTGGGTATCGCTGGTGTCCAGTTCAAACTGGACGGCGCGGACCTCGGCTCTGAACTGACCTCCGCGCCCTACTCGACGAGTTGGGACACCACCACAACCGCCAACGGCAGCCACACCCTCGCCGCGGTGGCCCGTAACGCCGCCGGCACCACCACCACCTCGAGCGCTGTCACAGTCACCGTCAGCAACCCCTCCAACGGCGGGCTGTTGCTCGGCTCCAACACGGTCCAGGGCTCGGCTGATAACAATCCGGCCGGTGAGGCCGAGGCCTTCCAGTTCACCGCCACCGCCTCGGGCACTGCCGATACGCTCACGTTCTACGTGGATTCCGGATCTGCCGCCACCGGCTTGAACGTCGGCGTCTACTCCGACGCAAATGGTCAACCGGGCAGCCTGCTGACCGACGGCTCGATTAGCTCGCCCAAGTCGGCGGCGTGGAACACCGTTTCGCTCGGCTCCAACCCCACGCTGACCACCGGTTCGCCCTATTGGATCGCTGTCCTCGGCACCGGCGGCCAACTCAATTACCGCGACGACGCCCCCGGCAGTTGCTCGCAAGCCAACGCCGCAGGTGCACTTACCGCCTTGCCGGCAACCTGGTCGAGCGGCGCCTCCTGGCCGTCCTGCAACCTGTCAGCCTACGTCTCGACCGCGGGGCCGGCCCACACCGACACCACTGCGCCGTCCATACCGTCGGACGTCACCGCGGCTGCTGCCAACGCGACGCAGGTCACCCTCACCTGGACCGCCGCCACCGACAACGTTGGCGTCGCCGGCTATCACGTTTGGCGCGGCGACACCGTGATCGCCACCACCACCTCCACCGATTTCACCATTTCCGGGCTTTCACCTAACACTGCCGACAGCTATACCGTCTCGGCCTTCGATGCGGCCGGCAATGAGTCGGCCCATTCACCCCTGGCATCGGTCACCACCCCGGCCGACACGACGCCGCCGGCTACCCCCACCGGACTCTCCCAAGCTGACGCTACAAAAACGAGCGCCACTCTCATCTGGAACCGCGCCACCGACGACGTCGGCGTCACTGGCTACCACTACTACGACGCCAACCCGGTCCCCCTCGGCACTACCACTGCCACCTCGGTGACCTACACCGGCCTCGACTGCGCCACGAGCTACCTCGTGGGCGTTGAGGCCTACGACGCCGCAGGCAACACCTCCGCGCAAGCCACCACCACACTCACCACAGCGCCCTGCAACCACCGCCCCAGATAACGCTCAGACACGCGGGTTACCAGCGGCCGTGGGGCCTGGGCGACAATCGGGGCCGGCGGCGATGGGGCAGAGGCTGTTGTCGACCGACTCGAAGCAGGCCGCGTGATCGCCGACAGCGAGGCGGCAGCGCGGCGCGATGACGATGTCAGGCTCGCGACGGCCGCCGAGGTGGTCATCGTGGACGAGGAACCTGGCCGCTTGCGCCGCACAGATTGCACACGCCGGCGGTGACGACGGCGATGAGGTGTTTGATCTTGCTCCATGGCGTTTTCCTTTCGTTGATCAGCCGTAGTGGATTGAGCCGTAGAAGCTCGCGTCGGTGGTGTACGGGTCCGAGTCGGGCCAGATGCTGCCTGCGGTGTCGGGCTGGTCGGCGTTCCAGGCTGTCCACGCGGCGGCAGGGTCGGTACGGAGTAGCGACATAACCGGGTCGGCCGGGACGGGCGGCACGGACACGGCGCTGCTCGTGAAGACGATGAAGCGGGGGAGCGGCACGGATCGTCGTTCGTGGTTCTTCGGGCTGTTCCACTCGAGTCGGCCACCGTTGACCTCGGTGACAGCGCGCTCGATGTTGAGCCGTCGGCGCATGAGATCGACGTCGCGGACGCGGAGGCCGGCCAGTTCGGACCACCGCAGCCCGCAGTACGCGAGGACGAGCACCGGGAGCCGGCCAACGCGTGCGTGGCTGGCGAGCTGATCGACTTGCTCAGCGGTGAGGTAGCGACGGCCTCGCTCGCTCAGCGCGGGCAGTTTGACGCCGTTGCTGGGGTTGGTGGCGAGGCGTCGTTCCTTGACGGCGAGGTCGAGTACCGAGCTGAGTACGCCGTGAGCTTTGCGAACCGACGCGCCGGACTGGCCATCGCTGGCCAGGCCGGCGAGCCAGCGCTGAATATCTCCGTGCTCGACCCGGTCGAGGCGTATGTCGCCCCAGCGCGACATCACGTGGATCCGCAGTGCGCTTTCGTAGCGAGCACGTGTGGTTGCACGAAGATTGATCTTTCCCGCGAACCACTGCTCGGCCATCGTGCCGACGGTGACTCCTCCTGGCCGGTCCTGCCTTGCCGCCCGCTGCTGACGCCTCACGACGCTCGCGATCGGGCTTAAGCTGCCGGCCCGACGTTATGGCGCGCGTCGCCGTGGGTATCCGACGGACAAAGCCTGACGGTCGAGCTGGGAAGGCCAGGGCTGCGACGAGGACCGTGGCTGTCGGTGCACATTGCCGCTGGGTCATCTCCGTCGTTGTCGCTTCACGAATGCCGACCTCGGCGAGGTAAGGAGGAGCAATGTCGAGCAAGAAACAGGTCGCCGCGGCTCGCCAGAATGTCAAAGCAGCGCAGCGGGCAGCCACGTCGAAGAAGACGATCAGTAATTTGCCGAAGTCAACTCGCACGGCGCTGGGCAAGCAGGGTGCTGCGGTCGGCCAGCGCAAACGCACCGGCGGAACGGCGCCGAAGTCCCGGGTCGAGCTTTACGAGATCGCGAAGCGTCGCGATCTGCCCGGACGCTCCAAGATGGGTCGGGACGAGCTGGCCAAGGCATTGGGTGAAAAGTAGCTAACGATCACGTCGGCAGGGGTGCGCGCGCGCTCGGCAGCCTGACCAGAATCTGCCCCGGGTCTTCCCGGGGGTATTAGCGAGCCACCGATCGCAGCTGCGGAAGGATTTTGTCCGCATAGGCCTGGAAGAAGTCCTCGCTCCGCGATGTGACTTCCGCGCCGCCGATTTGCGCCACGTACACCTCGTCGAAGCCCGCCTCGGCGAACGGTTGGAAGGCGCGGACATGCCGGTCGACATCCGGGCCGCACGCTACCGCTTCGGCCGTCATCGGCTCGGTAACCAATGCGCTGACCTGTTCGAAATGGCGCGGACTTGGTAACACTTGCGACAGCTCGCCGGGCAAGCCCGACGTCGCCCATAACCGGTGGGCGGTCGCGACCGCCACCTTCTCGTCGCTGCTCCAGCAAACCTTGTAGCCGGCCTGCGCAGGCTTCCCTTCGCCACCGTTATCGCGGAAACGCTGCAACAACTCCCGATCGGGCTGGGTCGATATGTAGCCATCCCCGATACGCCCCGCCAGCTCGGCGGATTTTGGCCCGAATCCCGAGACATAAATCGGCGGTGGCTGCTCGGTGCGAGTGTAGATGCGTGCGTTCTCGACACTGTAATGCTGGCCATGGTGGCTGACATATTCACCGCTCCACAGCGCCCGTATGACGCCCACGGCCTCCTCGAGCATGTCGAGGCGCACGTCGATATTCGGCCATCGCGCTGTGGTCACGTGTTCGTTCAGCGCCTCGCCGGTCCCGACTCCTAGGCTAAAGCGACCTTCGAGCAGCACGTTGCTCGTCGCCGCCGCCTGGGCCACGATCGCCGGATGGATCCGCACCGTGGGACAGGTCACCGCGGTCGTCACCGGCAGCCGACACGTTTGCCCGATTGCCCCGATCATCGACCAGACGAATGAACTCTGGCCCTGGGCGTCGTTCCACGGGTGGTAGTGATCGGAGATCCACAGGGCGTCGAAGCCGGCCTGCTCGGCCATCCGAGCCTGATCGATCAACTGGCGAGGTGCATACTCCTCGGAGGAGAGGAAATACCCAATCTTCACGCTTCGGTGTCCTTTCCTACGTGATTACCCCGCCAAACGCGGTCCCGGTCGCCCGCGGCGCCCTGGGCGACGAACGTCAACCGCGGGAAGATCTCGGACGGTCGCGAATTCCAATGCCGATCACCAGCCTCAGCCTGGCTCGCCCCGCGCCTTTCGCCGCACGACGACGATGATGTCGACCAGGGCGGCGGCCGCGGCGACAGCAAACAGCACACCGAACCAGACCGGACCTATAGTCAAGAACAACGCCGCCCCCGCCGCGCAGACCACCAACCCGAAGCAGGCCAGCACCAAGCGCAACGTGAGGGCACTCTGCGCCGGTGGCGCGCCGCCGAAACCAGCTGATGGATCGTGGTAGTCGGGCAACCCCCGCTCGTATCGCCGGTGGGATGGATCTGTCATGTCAGGCCTTCTTGGTTTCCCAGAAGATGGTGTCGATCTCGGCGATCAGGTCGAGCAGTTTCTGGCCTTCGGCCGGGTCGACCGTGCCTTTGCCGCCGGTGGCCCCGGCGGCCTTGGTCGCCCGGTTGAACAGGTCGTGCAGGTTCGGGTACTTCTCGAAGTGCGGCGGCTTGAAGTAGTCCGTCCACAGCACCCACAGGTGGTGCTTGACCAGCTCGGCGCGCTGTTCCTTGATCAGCAATGCCCGGGTGCGGAACACCGGGTCCTCGGTGTCCCGGTACTTCTGCATGATCGCTTTCACCGACTCGGCCTCGATCCGGGCCTGCGCCGGGTCGTACACGCCGCACGGCAGGTCGCAATGGGCATACGCCGTGACGACCGGGTGGAACACACGCATGGTCAACCTCCTGGAGCACGCTGGCGCGTAATCGCCCGACCACGTTGGCGTGTCGTCGCCCGACATGGGAATGTCGCGCGCGATAAACTCACGCGTCGCGCGATGACCGGACGGTTCGCGAGTTGAACCGTTCGGTAATGATCTACCCGGCGCGGGAATGGAGTAAACCCCAGGTCGGCGATCGACGATCATCGGGTGCGCCCAGGCCCTCATCATCATCATCATCATCATCATGGTCTGGTCCTCGGCGACCAGCTCGGGCACGACCCGGGCGCGCAGCGCGGCGAGCGCGACCGAGCGGGCGTCATTCTCGTCGTTGTTGTTGATCTGCCCGGTGTCCAGTAGCCGTACCCGGGCGGCCAGCTTCGGTGGCACGTCCAGGATGTGTTCGACATCCAGCTGGACGAGCGCGCGCGGTTCTCCACGAACAGCGGGCGATAGCACGGGCATTTGAGCTCTGAACAGCGGACCTCAGCCCCGATATTGAGGCAACTACTCACGGTCAACGCACCCGTCGTCTCATGTTGCTGGGGTCGCTGAATCCCGATCACCGCGCACGCCAATCCTCTGCGAGGCTGACGCCATGGAACGCATCGCGCCGATCTTCGCCGTCCATGACCTCGATGCGGCGATGGAGCACTACCAGCGACGCGGCTTTGCCGTCCGTCCATACGCAGGAGGCGGCTACGGCTTCGCCACGTGACACGGCATAGAGATCCACCTTGGTGTCGTACCCGACGACGACCACCGCACTAGCGCTGCGTACCTCTTCGTTGACGACCCCGACGGCAACGTCATCCGCTTTGGCTCGCCCATCGGGTGACGCGGCTACGAGCTGAGGCCGCACCAGCTACTTGATCCAACGGGCGTGGGAGTTGCTCGCGGCGGTGCAGCTATCCCTTGACGTGGCCTGCCAATCCACCGGCGTGGTTGTCACCGCCGAGGACGCTCGCAGCATTCGACGCCGTGGTTGACGCCGAGGGCGTCGGTCAGGTCCTTCTCGTCGGAGCACTTGACGGGTCGGCAGAGGTTTCGCGGTTGTTCGTCATGCCGAGCCGGCGCGGGGGCGGGATCGGTGGCCCGATTATTGGCCGCCGCAGTCCGGGAGCGCTCAGGCTTGCCCCGGTTGACTGTCGAGGGCTAGAGAAACGGCACACCGTGAGCGCGCTTCTACGAGCGACGCGGCTGGCAACTGATCAACCGGCGGCCCTCGTCTGGGGGGCGCCCGACGGGTCGCATCCGTTCGTCCGCCACTACGTGTATTCGTCTCGATGGCCAACCACAAGAGGCTCGATCGCAGAGTCCTGCGCTCATGATTGTCAACGGCAACTGAATTCTGGACCTGGCACAGATTCCGTGATTTCTGGGTTGATCTGCGTTAGGCCGCGATCAGGATTCGCTTGCGCAGCGGGTCGAACTTCGCTCGGCCATACATCTGTCGCTTGATCATCTTGATGCGGTTGACGCTTCCCTCGACAGGTCCGAGCTGTAATGCAGGGTCAGGCCGTTGAGCACTGCGGTGCGGTCGCGTTGCAGACAGGCCGCGAAGGAGTGCAGGTGCGGCAGGTCGTCGGCGCGGACCTGGCTGATCCAGTTGTCGAGTCGGTCGCCGTTGAGACCGGACCGGCCGATGGATGGTCAGGTGCACCAGGACCGTGCCGTAGACATGGCGGCGTCATAACGCGAAATCGTCGACACCAGCACCGCGACCGAGTTCGTCTGAGGTTCCGGCACCAAACGCAGCAGCGTGCTCCTACTCGCCGGCAGACCCAGCACCTCGGCCAAGCGCGCGCCCGCCCGTCCTGCCAACGCCAGCCCGATCGCCTCCAACATGGCGCGCAACACCGGACTGCCACACGGTATGGCACCGTCAGGCCCGGGACCTGTTCCGCGAAGGTCCGGGCGTCGCACTTCCTCGTTGTCGCAGAACAGCCGTCGAACTCGAAGCGGAATCAGCGTTTGGCGGCCACCGATCGCCGCATCACCCAGCCACCGCTCGTATCGACTGTGCACCCGCTCGGCCGGACAATTGCACCTTGGACACACCGACGGCCCGGCACCGACATGGCCCCGAAGGATGACGCGACTACCCCACGTTCGATCCGCTCCACGGCGACACCGCAAATCCCGGGTCAGAGTTTGTGTGCCACCCTGGCCCGGGATCGCGGTAGCTCAGCTGCGCTGGTGGTGCACTGTGTCGGCGGCGTCCTGTGCCTGCTCCTTGACGTCGTGAGCCGCGGATGCCCCTTCGTCCTTGATCGTTGCCGCGGCCTCGACCGCGATACCCTTCACTGACTCCGCCGCCTGCTGGGCTGGTTCCTTGAGGTGCTTAGCTGCGTCGGTCGCGGCGTCGCCTAGCGCGGGAGCGGCCACGTCCTTGACCTTGTTCGCAGCCTGCTGTTCGGCGGCCGATGCGGGCAGCAGCGAACCGGCCAGCCAGCCGATACCGAAAGCGATCAAGCCGGCGGCCAGCGGGTTACCCGCCGTACGGGAACGTAGCTGATCCGGGGCCTCAGACACAGCGTCACTGACTGACGAGTGCGCTGAGCTGAGCTTGTCTCCGGCGTCTGTGGCCGAGCCCATCACCGTGTCCTTGACGCCGAAGACCGCGCCCTTGACCTTGCTGACCTGCCGCTTGGCGGCATGCGCGGGGTTGACCGTGTCGGCCAGCGTATTGACGTTGCTGCTTAGGTCCGCGCGAGTGCGTTCGATCTGCTCACGGATCTGGTCGGGATCGTTGCTCATGATGTCTCCTCGTTGCCTTTGACCGCGTTGGGAATCTTCTTCACGGTGTCCGCCGTCAGCGGAACCCCTTTAATTGCTTTCATCTCGCCCCGGCCGACGGCCGCGAGCACGACACCGATGAGCAGCCAGATGGCTGCAACGACGATGGCTGACCACCCATGTCCGATGGAATCGCCCAGACCCCACCACACTGCGATAGACACGAACACCAGCACCATGTGCCCAGACACACCGGCACCGGCGAACATCCCCGCACCCTTGGCGGCACGAGTGGCCGACTGCCGGACTTCCGCCTTGGCGAGTTCGACCTCTTGGCGTAACAGGGTGGTGACGTCCTGACTGACGTCAGCGAGCATTTCGCCGATCGACGGGCGGGCACCGGAGTCAGTGCCAAGCGGGTCAGCTAAGTCAGGTGGGGGACCGTTGTAGCTTGTGCTCACAGCCCTTCGCCGCCCAGGTCGTATCCGGCTACGCGCTGCCGGGGGGCGACCAGCTCAGGCGTAAGGCCTGGGGCGGCGGTGTCGGCGGCATTCGGCGTGACGTCGCCGACAGCCCGATGCCCGGCGCCGGAGCCGGCGGTGCTCGACGCGTCCTTGACACCACGGGTGAGCCGTCCGGCGAGCAAACCTGCACCGGCAGCGGCGAGCAGGAAGGTGCCCGGCCGTTGCCGGGCAAAAGCCTGTAGCTCCTGCACGAGGTGTCCAGGTTCGCGCGAATCCAGCCAGGATGCGATGTCGTGGGACTTGCTCGAGGCCTGCCGGGCCAGATCGGTGGCAACTCCTGGCCGTTCGGAGCGCTGGGCCATCGACTGCAACTCATCGCCGAGTGCATGCAGGCCGCGCGCTACGCGCTGCTGCTGCGCGTTGGCCTGGTCGGTCAACTCGCTGCGCGCTTGACGAAGCAAGTCCGCGGCCTGGCTACCGGCCTCGGCGACCACGGACTGAGCTTGGTCTTTCGCGACACCGGCGACGTGCTGGCCGGCATCCGCCGCACCGTGTCCAACCGAAGCCGCCTGATCTTTGGCGACCTCAACCGGGCTGGGTGTATCGGTGGGTTCGCCGCCCGGACGGGGTGCGACACCTGAATGGATGGGAACGTTCGTTGTCATGTCGATCATCTGCTCTCGCATAGGAGCAGACCCCGTGCCACGTCATGGACGCGAGGCGGCCTGCTGGATGTGCCGACGGCCGCTGCGATCTCAACGTGACGTCTACGACGAAGTCCGTATACCCACCGATCGCTGCGCGCAAACTCTGAGCGCGAAAATGGCGCGCCCGAAGGTGTGTGATCCACAACATGGTTGACGCCTGTCTCGCGACATACTTGATGTTGCTGGCGAGATCGTGCAGACGACATCTGGTTCCCCGATCGAGCTGCCGGTCGGGTTCGGGCCGATCTCGAAGCGGGCCCAACGGAGGCGGGCGGCAAGCGGGCAGCCGCCAGCAAGGCCCGAACACAGGCCACTATCGGCGAGGCCGGCGGCCCACGGCCCCGCTAACCGCAAGCTGGCGAGCGTCCGAGCCGACCTCGAGGAGACTGAGACAGTCACCCAGGCGCGTGAGCAGCACGCCCCGCGCAGAGCGACCTGCGATTTCGAAGCCGCGTTACGGTGACGGCAGCGGGCGAACGCGCAAGCGGCGCCAAGCCGGGCTTGGGCCTTAGCCAGGCACGAGCTCTGCGCCTTGATCGCTTGGGAGCTCTGGCGTTGGCTGCGGGTGTGCTTTGCGCTTTGCTGGCAGGAGAATTCTGGGTCTTGGCAGCGTGTGATTTGGCGGTATCACAGCGCGCAGCCCGCGTACTGACGATCGTCGGTCTCGCCGACTCATCCGGCATACCGCCCGACCTTGACGCCGTGCCAGCGCAATAAGCCGACGCTGACGCTGACCGCTGCCCGACCAATCGGCTCATCGGCAGCTGAACGTAACGCCGCTCGCCACCCACGACGCGGTCGTTCACCGACAGGAGGGATCGCACGACACCGCGTCGGACTCCGAACCCGTGCGAGGCGGAACACCACGATCGGCGCGCTGTGCCGCACGGACGTGGATGCCGTCGCCTTGCTCGTCCAGTGCGCGAGCGACTTGGCGAACGTGAGGAATCGACGCGTGACGTCCGGGCTAGCGGGGTGCAGACGTTGGCGAGGCGACATAGACCCTCGTAGTTCGTCGCAGTGAGGTCAGAAGGTGATGTGTTTTGCCTCGCGCATGGTTCGTGATGCTTGGGCTAGCAGGCTGACTGCGTCGTTGAGGCTGCCGCCGCCCCCTGTGGGTTGGTCGGCTCGTGGGGCTGTCGCGCGGGGTGTGACATAGGTGATTGGGTCGAGATAAGCAGGCATCAATGTGACGTGCGCTTTAACGCGTAGCAGCTTCAGACCGAGTAGCCGTGCCACCACCGATGCTTCGACCACGACCCCGCGCGACAGACTCTGGTGAGCGTTGCGACGAGCAATGACAACCGTGCTCGTTCCGTACGGGTCACCCGCCGCTGTAGTCCCTAAGTCTGGCCTTGAACCCGTCCACTCTTTCGCTGAAGCTGTCGACCTTCCCGCTGATGGTTCCGAGCGTGCCGCTGTAGTCTTCCAGCCGCTTCGACGCGCGCTGTGCAGCCGCAATGACTTGCTCATAACGCTCACGCCCCGCTCTCGTGCCGAGGACGTATCCGAGGGCGAAGATCGCCAGGCTACGCAGTTTCACGATTGACTTTTCCGCCGCACCGACGACACAGCTGCGCTCGCCGCGGTCAACGTCATTAGGCCCGCAAGTGTGCGGGCGCCGGTCTTCAACACTGGACTGTCTGCCGCCTCGGCAGCCAACTTTCCAACGACACGTTGCCACTTCTTCTTTCGGCGAAATAAGCTCACCGTTGATCAACTCCCATCGGTCGCTGCTCGGGTTCGCGCCTTTGCGCGTGACGCCCTCTGAATCGAGCGGACGAGCTGGTCTTTCGTCATCCGCGCCGCACCTTGAATCTCCAACGGATGTGCAATGTCGAGCAATTCGGCTTTCGTATGCTCGTTCAACCGTTCCGGCACCTCATACTCGCGCTCCGCCTGGACGGCGCGGGCAGTCTCGTCCGCCAGCAACTCCTCCGTGCCGCGGGCATCGGCCAGTAACCGATCGGCGGTACCAGCGTTCTGGTCGGCCTGTTCGGCGACCGCCCTGGCCTGCTGGTGTGCCTGCTCCGCGGCCTCTTGGGCCGCCCTTGTAGCCTCGGCGGCCAGCGTTCGCGCGGCGGCCATCTGTTTGTGGGCCTCAGCGATTCGATCCTTGGCACGCTGCGCCGCCTCTTCGGCCGCCTGACGCGACTCATCAATGCGCGACTGGACTTCTGCCGTCACCTTCTCGAGCCGATCGGCGATATCTTGGCTCGCCTGCTCGCGCTCCTGTTCGACCTGCTGCTCCAGATTGCGGCGGGCTTCCTGCGTTCGCCGCTCGATCTCTTGTTTGCCCTCACGGGTCGCCTCACGCAGGCGTTGTCGGCTCTGCTCGGCGACGTCTTTTGCAGCCTGGGCAAGGCTGTCGGCGGTGCGCGCCTCCGCTAAGGCCTCCTGCTCGGCCTGCTTGGCTTTGGTCACAGCTGCGTCGGCTCGCTTTAGACGTACCTCGACCGAGTCGTGCGCTCCGGGCAGCGCATCAGCCACCGCGGCCGAGACGCGACGGCCCGCATCCGCAGCTGCACCGCTCGCCAAGCCTGACGAACCTACAGCCCTGGACAACACCCACGCGCCGTTACGCGGTAAATCCTTGACGCCGGCCGATGCCTGCGCGGCGAGCCAATGCATGGGACGAACCTTCGCCATCACTAAAGATCCTTTCGCATTGGTTCATGACCGGCCGTCCACCTTTAGGTTCTCAGGTCCCCAATCGCGCCGTGGGCGGCACTACAGAACTATTCCCAGCAGTAGCGATTGCGAAACAACATGGGCAATGGCGGGCGCGTACGCTGCAACAGCTTCCGCCAAACAAACCGGAATCGGCTTAGTCGAGGCGCCTCACACGCACGCTGCATGTTCGGTCGAAAGACCAAGCTCAGTCCTCCTTGCGTCCATGACGTGGCACAGCGTGTATATGGGTACTACCTCCGCATGAAGGCCGCCAAGCGCAAGTCGCTCCGCAAATCCGACTTCGTCTACCCGCCGGGTTCGCGGATCGGGAGACGTCAGGGTCGTTATCCGATTGACACGAAGAAGCGCGCTCGCGCCGCGCTTCGCTACTCCGCCCGAGCCGACACTGCAGGCACCTACAAGACAGTCTCGAACAAGGTCCACAAGCGTTACCCCAGCTTGAGTACGTCATAGCTCGTCCTCAGCGACGCAGAACGATCGAAGGCTTCAAGCCAACAACTGCCGGAGTCGCCGGTCGGGGTCATGACGCGTCCGGCCCGAACACCGATGACGTGGTGACCCGCTCGGAGGAGCCGTTGCACGTCGGCACCGAGAAGGTAGAGCGCGGACGCGCCCGACTCCGCCCCATGCCCAGGCCGTTTGCCAGTGCCGATCTGTCCCGTCGTTGTCAGGACTCCTCGCTCCCTCCGGCGTCTCTCGGGTTAGGCTGCTCTCAGCTTCAATCGCCTGCTGCAACAGTCAGGTGGTGAAGGTCTCTCACTTCCGCTCGAATCCAGTGAGGCCGACACCGGGCGCCTTGCCGGCGTTGCTACCGGTGGGCTTTCTCGCGTCGCCGCCCGTACCCGGCGTGCACCGCATACGCACCGGGCTCTCGACAAGCCACGTGGGGTTGAGTGGGTTCCTCTCACGCTGTGCTCGGCACGGTGTCGGGATCTGGACCCGGCATTGGCATCGGGCCAGGCTTTCACTCAATTGCCGAACGTCCCGTCACTGACACCCAGATCGTTTCGATCACACCGCCTCAGCCCTGGAGTGCGGGCTGAGCTTCCGGCGTCGGTTTGGGATGACCCCCGATGGTTAGGTCGACCGTGGCACGGGGAAGCTAGGGGCGGACGGTCGTTGTGAGAGGGGTGCCTGGTGTTCGAAGCAGATGACATCCGTGACTGGCGCGGTAAAGACGTGGTGGATGTTGATGGATCGAAGATCGGGACGTTGGAGGCGGTTTACTTCGACACCGCAATGCAGCTGCCGACATTCGCGTCGGTGAAGGTGGGCATGATGGGGCGGCAGCGATTGGTGTTCGTGCCGCTGGCCGGGGCACGGGTGGCACCGAAGCATGTGCGAGTCATGGCGGACAAGAAGTTGGTAAAGAATGCCGCGTCTATCGATCTCGATGGGGAGCTGACGGCCGAGGCGGAACCGGGCTTGTTTGAGCATTATGGATTGGACTACCAAGCGGGGGCTACCGGCGAACGCCGGCTCGGTCGCCGCTGACGCGGCGGGAGGATGACCCTATGCTGGCTCTGGTGCTGTTTTTGATCTTGCTGTGGGTGGTGGCTGGGATCGTAGGGTTTGTCGTCCACGGCCTCTTCTGGCTGTTCATCGTCGCGTGCCTACTGTTCCTGTTCACGCTCGTGCTTGGCGGTTTCGCGCGCGGCCGCCGTGGCACGCGTCAAGCCCGCTAGTCACGTTGGTCGGTGTCGTCCCTGCCGGCCGGACACGCGTCAGAATGCGATGTGCTGCTCGCGGCCGGGGCGACGGCATGGTGTTACGTGCCCTGCACAGCGGATCATGGGCGACGAGGTCATTGTGGCCACCCCGACCAGCAGCACGGCGTACTCCTTTGCCACCGTCGGCCCGATCGTGTCGCCCCGACTCGGTGCGTGGGTCGTCATACCGCTCGCACCTCACGGCACGTGTCACGGATCCTTCGTCTGGTCCGGCGAACAGACGATGACCGTCGACGTCCTACACTCCGGCGGTCAGGTCGCGGTCGCACTCGACGGCCTCGCCGGAACGGCAACCCCCGGCGACACGATCACCCTGACCGGTACGCAGCGGATTGCGCCGTGGCCGGTTCCGGATCGTCTCGTGGGACCGTGGCGGTCTGCCAACGGGGCGCGGTCAGGCCCGGCACGGGCCCGCTCAGGTGTTCAACATCGGATCATCCTGCACCTCGCCTGGCATCTGTGTACCGGCCACCCGCTAAAGCCAGTGGCTGCGACGCAGGAGCACATACAAGCCGCCGGCGAGGATGATCATCACTAGGGTGCTGGTCAGGAATCCTGAAAGGTGGCCGAAGCCGGGGTATGGCACGTTCTGGCCGTAGTAACCGGTGATGGCAGTGGGCACCGCGATGATGGCTGCCCAGGCGGCCAGTTTCTTGGTGATCTCGTTTAGCTGAGCGCCCTGTTCGTTGAGGTGGGCCTGGAGGGTGCTGCTCAGCCGCTCGCGGGCGGCGTCCAGCGTCTCCAGCGCACGCAGCGCATGATCGTGGACGTCGCGGTAATAGGCGATGAGGGTGTCCTCGACGAGGTGGGTGTCGGTGCGCATCAGCCGGCCGATGAGTTCGGGCATGGGAGCGACGATCCGGCGCAGCGCGGCCACGCTGGCCCCCAGATCGTAGCCGCGGCGGCGGATGTCGACGCCGCGAACCGGGTTGAAAAGGTAGGTCTGCAGGTCGTCGATGGCGACGTCGAGCTTCTCGACGGCGCGGTAGTGGCCGTCGACGACGGCGTCGAAGAGCCCGTACAGCAAGAAGCTGACTGCATTGGTAGAGGAGACCAATTGGGTGTTCAGATCCCACTGGCTGATCAGCGCGTCGATATCGAACTCGTTCTTGCGCACCGTGATCAGCGCCCGCGGCGTGACGAAGACGCTGATCTCACCGGTCGTCAGCGCAGTCGGCGCGTCGCCGTGCTCGTCGACGCCGGGGACGTACATGTTCGCGAACAGGTGACTGTTATAGCGATCCACCTTGGCGCGCTGATGCGGCTGGATCGCGTCCTCGACGGCCAGCGGGTGCAGACCGAACTCCTCCACGACGATCTGCAGATCCGCCTCGGTTGGCTCGTACAGGTCCAGCCACACCACCCCGTCGGGCTGGCCGGCGAGTCGGTCGCTGATCTCCTCGGCGGGGAACCCCTCGGCCAGCAACCGTCCCGACTGATACATCCGGGTGCGGGTCGGGCATCGGGGCGGCTCCGCGGTCGACACACTGGCCGCCGGCGGCCCGGCCGTCTGCGGATCGCCGGGCGCCGGATCGGGGAGCGGGATCGGAGCTTCGGTCGTCATAACGACCTAGCATCGGCCATTTGGACGGAGGGACATCAAGATCGGCCACTTCCTGTCGGTCGAGGAGTACTCGCCTCGACAACTGATCGAGCCGGCGTGACGATCTAGCAGGTCGGGTTCGCGTGCGGTGGATCGCCGAGCACTACCACCTGTGGAGCGACGACCAGAGGTAGGACACGGTCGTGGCTCGCTACCTCGCCGTACGCTCGGCCTCCGAATAGATCGGGGGGATCGGACGATCGGCTACTGATGGGCCCGCTCTTCGGCCGCGGCGGCCGCGGCCTGACCGCGGGCCTTCTCGGCTTCGGCCTCCCTTGCGGCGACCTCGCGCTCGGCGTTGGCCTTGTCCTGTTGTGCCTGTCCTTCCGTCTTGAGTGACTCGTTGTCGGTCACCGCCCCGACCGCTTCCTTCGCTTTACCTTTGATGTCTTCGGTGACGCCCTTCACGCCGGCCTCAGGCCCGGACTCGTCTGCCATCGCTGCACTCCGATCGTCATCTCGCGGATATCGAATACCTTCCCGGTATTCGTCGACGGCTAACTCGTTGGCGGGATGCGCGCCGCCGCGTTCCCGTCAGTGGTGCTAGCCGCGAGCCAATCAGCACTGCCCCGCAGCAATCGGGCATGTCGAAGAGGCGCTGATGGCCCGAAGGAAACCGGCTTCCGCCAGCGCGCAGCCGATGCCGGACCTCGACGTCATCGTGACCCAGACGCGAGCTGGCGTCGCTGTGGCGTCCGTGCGGCTGTCGCCGCCCGCGTCGGAGTGGGGACTGAATCGTTGTATACACACGTGAGAGCCGGAGGCGGCAGAGCCGGCGGGACGGCACTGTCCGCTGTCCGCCGAGAACGGTTCCGCCGGGTGGATTGACTCGCGGCCGAACCGGGTACATCGCCTGCAAGAAAACCTCGCATCGCCAGCATGAATGGCTGGCCTGACAGTGTCGGGGGACCGTAAGCCCGAACTCCATCCACTAGACCTTCGGAGGTTCTGCCGTGGGGACCACGGGCTCGACGGGGGACCAGCGGCCGGCCGGCCACGAGACTGAGCCGTCGCGGTCCGAAAAGCCGGACGCCCTGACCCAGTTAGACAAGGCCGCCTGGTTCGGCGTCCTGAAACGCTCGGCCAAGGGTTTCAAGCGGGACAACCTATCGGACTGGGCTGCGGCTCTCACCTACCGCAGCGTGCTGTGTCTGGCCCCGGGGCTGTTGATTCTCGTGGCGATCCTCGGACTGTTGGGCAAGTCCACCACAGACAAGTTGCTCACCAACGTTGGCGACCTGACGCCCGGCGGCGTGCGCTCCGTCATCGAACAAATCGTGCACAGCGTGCAGAGCAGCAGCTCCACCGGGCTGGTCGGGCTGATCGGCCTCGTGGTCGCGCTGTGGTCAGCGTCGAGCTACATCGCCGCCTTCATGCGCGCTTCCAACGCGATCTACGAAGTCGGTGAAGGCCGACCAGTGTGGAAGACCATACCGGTACGGCTGGCGGTGACGGTGATCATGGTGATCCTGCTGGTCGTCAGCGCCGCCATCGTCGTCTTCACCGGTCCGTTGGCCGATAAGCTGGGGCAGGCGATCGGCCTAGGCCACACGGCCGTGACGATATTCGGCGTCATCAAATGGCCGGTGCTGATCGTCATCGTCAGCGTAATGCTCGCGATCCTCTACTACGCCTGCCCGAACGTGAAGCAATCCGGCGTGCAGTGGATCACCCCCGGCGGCGTACTCGCGGTCGTGATCTGGATGGCCGCGTCCGGGCTGTTCGCCGTCTACGTCGCGAATTTCGGCTCATACAACAAGACCTACGGCACGCTCGCGAGCGTCGTCATCTTCCTCGTCTGGCTGTGGCTCACCAACCTGGCCGTCCTCCTCGGCGCGGAGTTCAACGCCGAGCTGCAACATGCCCGCGCTATCGAAGGCGGCGCGCCGGCAGAGTCCGACAAATTCGCCGAACCGCGCGACACCCGCAAGCTCAACGACGACGCGGACGCCCATGCGACCGCCCTCAGTCCCAAACAAACCACCTGATGTCGCGGCCATTAGTCCGCCGCCCACGCAATCCCCTCCCCCGGAAACGGAGCCAGGGGACGCGCGAACCTGAGCTGACAACCAACAGTCAGCCAGGCGTGCGATCAGTCAGATGACGCGAGCACGACCGACCTGACCAAGAGCCAGGCCGCAGATCTCGCCCCAGCGCGGGCGAGGTCAGTCAACACGCGGTCGACATGGCTAGAGAGCAGATGCGACGTTCACATGAGCAGGCCGCCAAACCAGGGCATTGCTACGGCAGAGGCAGTCAGCGACGGCGGCATGGCACTGTTCGACCCGGCACGAGTATGGAATCGGTTCCTACCGATGTCGAGTCTCGATAAGCCTGCCGCGGTCTCCATACTGAGTCGTGGCGTTGTGGATTGGGACGTCGGGCTGGAGTTACCCGCATTGGGATCGGGTGCTGTACCCGCCCGGCCTGAGGCCGGCCGACCGGTTGGCGGTGTACACGAAGGCTTTCCGCAGCGTAGAGCTGAACGCGAGCTTCTACCGATGGCCACGGGATAGTTCGTTCCGGTCGTGGGCTCAGCGTCTGCCAGACGGCTTCAGCATGTCGGTGAAGGCACCTCGCGGATTGACCCACGGTGCGAAGCTGTACCGGCCGGAGCGCTGGGTGGAACGGATCGGCCGCTGTTGGCACGATCTCGGTGCGCGCCGCGGGGTGCTTCTCATCCAGCTTCCTGCCGGCCTGGCCCGCGACGACGCGCGCCTGGAGTACTTCCTTAGCTGCGTACCCGCCTGGGTGCGGGTCGCGGTCGAATTTCGCCATCACAGCTGGCATGCCGACAGGGTGTTCGCGCTCCTGGAGCGATACGGCGTCGGCTACTGCGTGATCAGCGGCGCGGGGCTGCCGTGCGTGCTGCGGGCGACGGCGCCATTCGTGTACATCAGGTTGCACGGCCCTGACCGGGACCGGCTCTACGCGGGCTCCTACTCCGATGCCGATCTGGGCTGGTGGGCGGCACGGGTCGCGGAATGGCGGACAGCCGGGCGGGATGTGTACGCCTATTTCAACAATGACGGCGACGGGAACGCGGTGTACAACGCACGCAGGCTGAACGAACTTACTGCGTCCTAAACCGGCCCACGGGCCACCGTTGAGCGTCCGAGAGGCGGGTGTGCTGAATCCCGGGCCGCCGAGCGGGAAGCCGACGGACTTGTTCGAATCATCGAGCTCCCGTGACATTCGTCGAGCCGTGATCCGCCTCCGTGCTCGACCCAACTGCTCTACCCCTGCGTTGAGGCATCGATTCACCACCTTGACGTTTGACACGAGGATCACATGTCGGCGCGGGCCTCGGATTGTTCGTCGCTCGCGATACGTGACCTCTGGTCCAGCGCAACCGTAGCGGCATGGTGCTCGTGGAAGCGGCGAAGCCGAACACGGCGCCTGGTCGGTAGGGATCCCGACCGGCGACCGAGGACGGCTACGCGATCTCGGGTACGAGGAGCTAGGCGACCGTGAAACCGGAGTCCTCCGACTTCGGCACGAGCTTGACGAGACCACCCATGCGGAACTGGATGACATGGGTGTTCTCGTCGTCGGTGATCAGCAACGACGCAAGTCGGTCGAGGAACGGCAAACGTCCGACGAGCGCGATCGAGCCCGGCAGCGTTGCGCGACCTCCGCGACGTCGGCTTCGGTGATGCTGCCGCGTGCCATGATCGCCCCCGCTGTGCTGCGCGGCTGGCCGGGCACGCGCGTTCAGCATGCTATCGGCAGCGCTAGCTTCTGGCGGTACTCGTTGGAACCTCGCTAGTCAGGCACACAGTCTGGCCCACCACGTCGGTCACCGTTAGGCCGAGCGCAGATCATCTCATCTGGCCGCCCCGTGGCAGCGCGCAACCAACCGCTCAAGCCGGGCCGAGCGACGGATCTTGCGCCAGCGCTGGTCAGTTCGCGGGCCCGATGGTCGTGGGCGATCATCTGTTTCAGCAAATCGCCATGGATCACTGACCGGTCAGCCGCCAGGATCGCGCCGAGCCACGGATATCGGCCTGGATCTGGTACGCGCGTCCGGACCTGATGACGCTCTCAGCGCACCGATCGTCACCCCGCCGAAAGCACGGTCACGATCACCCGACCGCTGGCCGGCCCGCAGAGGTATACGCGCTCGCGGTGAAGGCGTTTGACCAACCTCTCGCGACGGGCTCAGCTCGCCGATCGTGAGGATGTGTCCGCGTCGGTCGAACGACTCGCACGAGGCGAGGCCGGCTTGGGCTTTGATGCGGACTCTGCGGCGGCCACGTCGGCCGGGTAGGTGTGTAGCGCGATGGCACCCAGGCCGAACGCGACGACCAGTGGCGCTGTCATCAGCAGGAAGGTATGGCCGATGCCCAACGAACCGGCGAGTAGCCCGAACGTCACGGGCGCTGAAGCGTCCGCGCCACTGCGCAATACCGATCGGATCGCTTCGGCCCGGCCCAGGAGTGGCCTCGGCACGATATCGATCCGTGCCGCGTCCAGTGGCGGGTTGGCTGCGCCGAGGAGGGCCGCACCGGCAATGAGCAGCGGCAATGTCACCCACAAGGTCGATGCGACCAGCGCTGTCACGAGGAACACAACGGCGCCACCGAACGCGCCGAGCACGGCCCAGACCCGTCCGGCGCGGACCTTCTTGCGCATCAACTGGTCGGCCACCCGACCGCCCATGAGGACGCCGGCGGCGCCGGCCAGACCGAGTACGACGAGGATGGCCGGCGCCGCGAGCTGCCCGATTCCGAACGCACTGCGCAGGTACGACAGGCCGAACGTGGCGACACCGGCGAAGAAGTAGTAGCCGAAGGCCGAGGCGACAATGAGCACGAGATTCGTCTTGATTCGCAAGACGCGTCCCGCGGCCCGCCAGATGGGCAATCGGGCGGTCGAGTCATCCACCGACGATCGTCGGCGGGGCTCGGTCGCCTTGCCGAGCAGGGCCACGATGACCAGACCGACAGCCGCGAGCCACCAATAGGCCCAGCGCCAACCGATCAGTCCGCCGATCTCGCCGGATACCGTAACGCCGACGGTCGTACCGATTAGCTGGGCCAGGAGGAGGCGGCCGAAGACGTGTCCACGTTCCTCGGTGGCCACCAGGTCGCCCACCAATGAGGCCGCTATCGGGCCAGCCGCCGCTGCGACCGCGCCGAGCATGGCCCGCGCCATCAGCATCATCGCGAACGTCGAGCTAAAGCCGACCCAGACCATGCCAACGGTCCACAGCACCACCACGATGCGGAGCAATCCAACTCGGTTCACACGGTCGGCCAGCACGCCGACCGGAAGGGTGGCGAGCACGCCGACCACAGCCGAGGTCGACGCGAGGGCACCGATTTGCGCGTGGCTGAACCCCAACCCGGTTTCGAGCAGCGGCGCGGTCGCACCTAAGGTGCTCAAATCCGCGGCTTGCAGGCCGAACACCGCGCCCAGCAGGGCGAGCAGCAAGCGAGTTCGGCTCGGCGATCCGTGGTGGCGCATGGCCTCGACCGCGCCGTCGGCGGTACGGCGAAGCAGGAGGAAGGGCGACATGCACGTCCCCCTTCCTCGGACCGGGCGGCCGCCGCGGCACCCCAGATTCCCGGCTCCAATCCCAGGTCGTATATGCCCGCTGAGCGACGCGTCCAAGCGCGTCGCGACCGGCAGATTACCGACGCGTGGCGGCCGTCACGTCACCTCTCGGTTTCCCGCGTCGCCGATCGGGTACAGGTCATCTGATGTCAACGTCGTCTGATGTCAACGTTGGAGGTCTTGCCATCCGTTGGTTCATTCCGTTGTCAGGGCGTATGCGCAATGTGACCTGCCGTGCGGCGTTTACGACCCGGCGCAGGCTCGGATCGAGGCGGAGTCGATCAAGGCGATCATGGAGAAGTACCACGGCAACGACGATCCGGTGTAACGGACCCGGGCGCTGCTGACCAAGGAGCAACGGGCCGAGCTGGTCAAGGGCGGGGTGAAGGGCGAGGGTGGCCGGTTCCGCCGCAGCCACTGCGTCCCGATGCCGGGGGTGGACTCGATCGAGGAACTCAACGAGCTGCTCGAGGCTTGGGATGACGCCGAGGATGCGTGCCGCATCGGCAACCGGACCAACAGCGTCGGCGCGGACTGGGCCTTCGAGAAGGCGATCAGTGTCCGCCAGGTCGAGATCCGTTGCCGGTGGCACGCGGGGCGAGGTGATCGGCGAGCCGCTGCCGGGCCAATCGCTCGACCATTTCGGGTAGCGCCGCGGCGCTGGGGGTGTCCAGATCGGTGCGGCAGCGGCCGGCGACCGCGAGGACCTCGGCGAGAGTGGCGCGATCGGCGAACTCGGCATACACCCGCACCGCCACCTCCACCAACGGGTCGGCCATCACAACCACCCGGCTTGGAAAAGGTCCATGCGGAGAGTGGTCCTCTGTCGCGGGCGCTGGCGCTTGCTGGTCCCATCGGTCGGCCTCGTCGACGGGTTTCGTGGGCGGTTCGGGGATGACCTGCATGTGCTTGGCGTCGGTCAGCGGCGAGTAGAGCGGGGCTTGCTGCTCGAGGAGGTCCGCTTCGGGGATCTGCTCGCTGGGATCGAGGCGGTCGTCAGCCACGGCTGTTTCTCCTTGTCCGCCCGCAGTTGGGTGTTCTCGTCCTGCAGGTCCATGACCATGCCGATGCCGGCGAGGTTGAGCCCGGCGTCGAGCAGGTCGCCGATGCGGCGCAGCCGGTCCAGATCGTAGGCGCTATAGCGGCGGGTGCCGCCCTCGGTGCGGTCGGGCTCGAGCAGCCCGCGGGCCTCATACAGCCGCAGCGTCTGCACCCCCATGCCCACCAGCTCCGCGGCGACCGAGATGCCGTATACGCCGCGCGCCTCATCGGGCCGGGGCACTCCCACCGCGACACGTCCTTCCGGCCGAAGTTTCTCTGCATTCGTCTCTTGCCTCAGCATGCCACGAGTGCTATATGAAATCTATAGCGGATAGCGTAGATCAGCGGGGTACGCGGATCCGTGACCCGAACAGGAGCATCAACAGAACAGGAGTGATGGAGGTGGACACGATGCTGATGCGCACCGACCCATTCCGCGAGCTGGACCGGCTCACCCAGCAGGTCTTCGGCACCAACGGCACCCTGGCCCGCCCGGCGGTGATGCCGATGGACGCCTGGCGCGACGGCGACACCTTCCACGTCGAGTTCGACCTGCCCGGCATCAACCCGGACTCGATCGACCTGGACGTCGAACGCAACGTGGTCACCGTCACGGCCGAACGCCCGCCGCGGACCAGCGATGATGCGGAGCTAATCGCGGCCGAACGCCCGCGCGGGGTGTTCAGCCGGCAGCTGATCCTCGGCGACAACCTCGACACCGAACACATCGCGGCCAGCTACGACACCGGCGTGCTCACCCTGCAAATCCCGGTCGCCGAGCAGGCCAAACCCCGCAAGATCGCCATCACCAGCAAGGGTGAGGACCGGCACGCCATCAACGCCTAAGCCCCCGGGAACCGTCATGCCCACCAACCCCGGAACCGGCGGCAGCCTCGCACGAACCATCGACGAGCAGTTCCTCGCCCTGATGTGCTTCGACGAGGACCTGCTCCGGGCGGAGTTCGACGCGATCATCACCGCGGAATGGCCCCGCCCGCCGGCGAACAGACCAGGACGCCGACCCGCCCACCGGCGCCCCGCCAAACAAGCCCAAGGCAACCCGGCAATGCCAGCAACTGCTGGCAGGTAATTGTTGCTGGTCCCGTCAGACGCCTCGGCAGCGGCGCGAACGCGAACGGTACAGCGGACGGCACCGTTGGGCACCGGCTGATAGCGCGAATGCGCAGGACAGCACGAGCGCGGCGCCTAAACGGTAGCTGCCCACCGGTGTTACCCGGCGCGCGGTGAATGCGTTTCCCGTCGCCGGGAACCGGGTACGTCGCGGGTGTGTAGCCTGGCCGAGGCCTTTTCTGCGAGGGACGGGTCAGGCGGCCTGCCCGGGCGGGAGGGAATTGTCTGGACAGGTCGCAGTCCGAGTCTTGCCGTGATCCGCCTAGCTTGGACAGGCGAGATGTTGTCAAAACTCGGGCGTGGTGCGGCCCGTCTTCACCGCTCGGACGTCGGCGAGGGCGGCGGCTAAGCGGCAGTCGGGGTCTTTGATTTCTCGAACATTGTTCGATCATGATGATGATATGGCGGATGATGTCTTTCCAGCCTTGCGTGACCGGCATGGGTGCCCTGCCATCATTTGCCGCGACGGCCGCCGCTGCCGGCTCCAGACGGCTCGACTTCTGGGCCGCCCCGCCCCGGTGGATCTACGGAACCCGCAACGCATTTCGTATCCCGTAGGCAGGCAAAGCCGGTGTGTTCACCGCCGCCGCCCGCTTGTGGCTCGACACCGTGGCCGCTCCGCCGCGACATCGCCTTAAGGTGGAGGCCGTGCTCGGACGGCGTCAGCACCCTTGGCGGCAGTCACGTTGCGCGCCACCGGCGCCCGTCACCGCGCGCCTCGACGCTGTGATCGGATGGGAACCGGCCCAACGTGCTGGGCGAATCCAAGGCGCCTACTACCTACTGGGTGGGTGATGGCGCCTGCTGCATCCCCGCTCTTTCGAGCGTGTGGCCGGACCCAAGCCAGACCAGTTCCAGACTGACGTCACCGCGGCCCTGTTCACCGCCGCCGGCGCCGCCCTCATCGCCGGAACGCTGAACGGCGCGCCACAAGGACCCGCGCGCGTGCTGGCGATCGGCGCACCGGTCGCGGTAGCGGTGGTCGATGTGCGGCATCGTCGCCAGATCCGCGGCCTGTTTCGGCTGGAAGCCGCACTGGAGATCGGCTTCGCTGCAGCCGCCGCCATTCCACCCCGGTGGCCGTCCTGACCTCAGGGGAGTCCGCGCATTGGGTTCTTGAATCGATCGTTGGGGTCCATCAACCGGACACCGTGACGCGGATCGTCGTCAGGCTCGGGTCGGCCGAATCGGGCAGCACCATAACGCGTGCGATACGCGGCGTTAAGTTGGGATGGGCTCGCCCGGATGCGGAGATTCGGTCACGGTCCGGGAGTATCTCTCGCGCTGCCGCTAGGCCGCCCGAACCGAGACATGGGCGGGGCAGTTTTCGTTGCCTACGGGCATACCCTCCACGGCAAAGGGCACGATCACAGATCGGGGGCTCGACGCGCGGGGGCGGATGATCTCGGGGGCGTTCCCATCGGGGGCGGACGAGCAAGACGGGGACGTCCCAATCGGGGCGGCTCGATGCCGGGCATGATCTGCCGCTTGATCGTTGTTCAGGTCTGGGCATCGGCTGCGGGCGACCGCTTGCCTGGCCAGAATCCTGTCTTCCGCTCGAATTGCTTGGCGTTCAGACGATCGATTACTGCCTTGACGACGCCGAAGACGATGCCGTGCAGTGCTGCCGCCAGTAGGATCTCGGGCCAACTCTGGGACTGATCAGTCGGCTCCGGAATCTCGCCCTTACCTGCGATGGCCCGCCAGAGCCGTCCTAAGGCCATGCTGGCAAGCAATCCGCCGACCACGCCGCCGACCATCGCGATGGGCTTGTACATGAGCCTGAGCGTTATCCGATCCAGTTTTCCGTAACCCTCGTCTGGCTCACTCATAACCGGCATTATCGAGGCATGATCGGCGGGCGTCCATAGGGAGGGGGCGGGGTACTGAAGTGATCTTGTCGGGGTCGATGACCCGTCCCTCGGCGAAATCTCGCGTCCACACATTTCCGGCTGGGAGGTCCGGGGCGGTGATCAAGTCGAGTAGCACCGCGTCGTGAGCAGAGCGAGCGTGATCAACAATCTGGTCAACCAGCGCGACGCCGCCATGCGCGGACTCGAAGCCGGTCATTACGAGGTCGCCTTCGATCAACGTGATCGCGGCCTGCCTCCGGCTGGGCACGGCGGCTGGATCTCCGCGCCGGACGCTGACCCACGGCTCTCGCAGTACCGCAGTGCGGCGATGCGCACGATCGACAGCTACCAGCGGCGCAGCGTGCTAGACAGCACCGCTGCGGACCGCCTGGATGAGGTATTGCGGAGTGGCGACCCGGCCGGGCACACCGCGCGATATCTGTCGGCGGTCGGCAACGACCACTACAAGACCGCGTTCGGCAAGCTCTTGCGCGATCCGATGCAGGGTCAACTGCGGTTCGGCCCGTGGATCGCATCGAGGCGTTCGGCTACAGAGTCCAGGTCATCGTCGAGCAGGTCGGTGTACCGGTCGAGCGTCATGGCGCCTGACGCATGGCCGAGCATGCGCTGGACGGCCTTGACGTTTGCGCCCGCCGATATTGCCAGGCTCGCGCCAGTGTGGCGAAGCTCGTGCGGGGTGGAGTTGGATGCGCCGATGGCTCTGGCCGCTGCGTCGAACCAGTCTCGGCGTGCGTTGCGATTACGAAGGACGCCGCCATTCGCTCCGGTGAACACCAGATCGTCAGGCGAGCGATGGCCAAATGCGTTGTCAGTTCGGTGACGAGGAAGCGGGGGAGCGGCACGGAACGCCGTTCGTGGTTCTTTGGACTGTTCCACTCCAGTCGGCCACCGTTGACTTCGGTGACTGCCTGTTCGATGTTGAGCTGTCGGCGCGGTAGGTCGATGTCGCGGACGCGAAGGCCCGCCAGCTCGGACCACCGGAGCCCGCAGTAGGCGACGACGAGCACGGCGAGTCGGCCGTTGCCCTCGTAGTGGGCGAGCTGGTCGACTTGCTCGGCGGTCAGGTAACGCCGTCGCCTCTCGTTCAGCGCGGGCAGGTTGACGCCGTTGCTGGGGACCGTGGGTTCGGCATGTCGGGTCCGCCTCTTGCCGATCTATGGGCCGACCTGACCTTGGAGCGGCTGGAGGCTGACGTGCGCAGCACGGTGCTCCCCGACAATGACGACACCCAAGACAAGCACGACTGGGAGTGGCTCGCCGAGTGCCTGCGCAACAGCGGTGTGCAGGTATCGCCGCACGACCATCAGGGTTTGCCGTACGACGTCGCGTTCAGCGAGCGTCTAAGAGCGCGCATGGTGGGCTGATGGATAGGCGCGCTCCCAAACGCGTCCCGCAAGGGAACCGCTTGCGACGCATCGGACGAGCCAGCATCCGTGCCGACGAAGATCTTTCCGCGTGTCACAAGCGGATCCTGCCCCGGGACGACCACTGACGCTGGCGAGGCGGTTGGCGGCCGGCCGGAGCCCTCAGCCGATCTGCTCCGTCAGCTCGACGATGATCCCCTCCGCGCCGCGGGCTCGCAAGCTAGCGACGACGGCGTCGATGTCGGCGACTGCGAATGCGACATGGCGGATGCCCGGGGTGTTCGTCGGCGCGTGCCGGTCGCCGCGCCCCGGCCCGACGGGGCGTGAAACTTCGTCAGCTCGAGCCGTCCGTGGCCGTCCGGGGTCTCCACCATCGCGATCTCCGCCCGGACGCCCTCGAGCCCCACCACGCTCGACCCAACCGCCCTCGACCGGCCCCTCGCCCTGCAGCTTGAGTCCGAGCTCGACGAAGAACGCCGTCGCGGCCGCGAGGTCGTCGACCACGATGCCCACGTGCTCCATGCGTTGGATCGTCATGCGCTCGACCGTAGCGACAGGACGGCCCAGCTACAGCGCCTCTCGGTTGCCGATGCCTCTATGGGGTCAGGGCGCGGACGCGGCGGGCTTCGGCTGCTAGCGTCCTAGATCTTGGCCCTCGCCTCTGCCACCGTCAGCAGCCGTCCATCGAGGCCACCCATGGCGTGGAGATCACCGAAGACCTCGATTCTGCGGGTATCGGCGACTCCACCCGCCTTGACGGGCGCGAACCCAGCCGCGGTGATCAACCGTTCGGCGGTGGCTGCTGCCTCGTCATCGTCGGTGGCGTAGAACAGGACCGCACGTTCGGGGGTTCTGCCGGATGCCGATGTGAGGAGTTCCGCGGGCAGGGCGCCGAAGGCCTTGACGTACTTCGCGGTGGTGGGCAGAGCAGCGGCAATCTGCTCGCCGGCCGAAACCCCCTCGGGGTTGGCGCTGACAAAGTTGCCTTCCGCGTCGGGCTTCAGGTTGTTGGACGGATCTATGATCACCTTGCCGACGAGTTCGGCTGCGTGTGAGCTGACAATGTCTTTGAGCACGTTGAACCAGACCGCGAGGATCACGCTGTCTGACCGCGCGATGGCATCGTCGACGGTCGTGGAGGAGACATTGCTTCCGAGCTCCGCCGCGACAGTATCGGCTGTTTCCTTGCTCTGGCTGGCAATCAGGAGGTTCTCGCCACCCGCCGCCAGCTGACGTGCCACCGTCGCGCCGATGTTGCCGACGCCAATGATTGCGGTTGTCATGTCGGTGCCTTCCGTGGGCAGTGCCGAGGCCGGCGGCCCGCGACCTTGCAAGGCAGTATCACCGAAGAGTTGGGAGTTCCGCCAGGACAGATCGGCGGCATCGGCGACTCCGGCTTCGGCCCCGTCCACGGGCCCGGACGGCCTCAACTACGCCCAGGTCGTCGCCGCCCGGCAAGGGTTTGGGCCGGTCTGTCGGAACACCTCGCCCCCACCGACTGCCCGTTACCCAGACTTGCGCGCCGCTAGCGCGGCGGCCGACATCCAGACCGCTCCCGCTAGCCGAACCATCTGCGGCGCGTAAGACGCCTTCGGCGAACCACGCGGCGAAGATCTATCCGAGTGTCACAAGCGGATCCTTCAGCGCGATGGCTTGGCCGGCGCGACGGTCGACTACGGCTTGCCAGCGCCGGGGGCGGGGGGCCGGGAACACGACGACCTGCCCGGTTGGTTCAGCTGTCTCCGGGCCGCCAAACTGCTGGCCGACGACGTACAGCTGTGGCTTGTCATCGCGGCTGAGCGTGCAGGCGAAAGCACCTCGGTCCAGGTCGACTGTCGCGAGAATCTCGCCACCCTCGCGCATCCGCACGCAGTGGCGGTTGCCGACGTCGGCGTACCAGACGGCGCGCTCGGCGTCGATGCAGATCCCGTCCGGATGGTCGTCCCCGGCAGTCGCCCACATTCGTCGGTTGGCGAGGTCGCCCTCCTGGCCGATGTCGTAGGCCGTGAGACGGCTGCCATGGACCTCGGCCACGGGGCTCAACACCGATGGCCAACTGGAGCTGACTTTGCCTGTGCCCAGGGAGATGGACGGCGGCGGCCGTGGAACGAATCCGGAGGAGCTGTTCGCGGTCGGGTACGCGGAGTGTTTCGAAAGCGCCCTTGCCGCCATCGCTCGGCGCCGTCACGTGGACGCCGGTGAGATCACGATCGACTTCGCCGTGAGCCTGCTTCCAGCCGGCGACAGAGCCTTTGTCCTCGCCGTCACGCTGTACGTGTCACTGCCTTTGGCCGTTGACTCTGAGACGGCCGCGCAACTGGTCCGCGACGCCCACCGGGTATGCCCGTATTCGATTGCCACCAGAGGGAACATCGACGTCACCCTCCTGATCCGAGGCGAACCGCTTTGATCGGTGCGCATAAGCGCGCGCGCTCTGTACTCAGAACGCCGTGCCTCATCACGTTGCTCGTTCGGCGAATATGCGAACTTGTCAAAGGAGTAAATCCAGTGCGCGAGTACATGACTACTCCCGACGGGGCCGATTCCGACATCCGATCCGGAAGAACGATGATCGACATCGTTGACGCGCTCGACCTGCTCAACGGTTGTGTGCAGGAACGTGGCGAGAGCTGGTTGCCTGCTCGCGACGAGTCAAGTCCATCCGCCAGCTTGCGCTATGAAGCCGGCCGGCCCGTCATGGACGGCATGGTCAGTCGGGCATTGGCAAACGCCGGTACGCCGCCTACGCCGTGCAGATGGCTCATCCATAGCTCTGTCGTCGATGCGTATGCCGTCGGACAGAACCCTTTCAACCTGACGTTGGGCGCCGTCGTGGTGTTGCGTGCCGCGGAATCGAGCGAGCGAAGCGGCGTCGCTCACTTCCGCCTGTGCCTCATCGATCCCCGCGACATCGGCGAATGTGACACGGTCTCCCGAGGGTTGATACCGGCGTGCGCGCGAGCGGCCGAACGAACCGAGCACGTTCTGAACGTTCCGGCGCGCCGCACCAGCCAGAACAGCAGCGCCAGGAACAAGATCGTCGGCCTGAACCCGAGCAGTAGATTCTGCCACCACGGCGCCCCGGTATCCAGCGGTTGAGCGTTGACGACCACTGCCTTGCGCTGGAGCAGGCTCGACAGACGCCGTACGACTCGTTGACAGTGAAGGTGCCCCCTGGACGACCATTCCCTTAGACGTGATCTCCTTGGGGCGTCGTTGTCGGCAAACGCGGGGATCTCCGTCTGGAAGCGCGCCGTCGGCTTCGAGCCGTGACCCGCGTTCACCTGCTGCAGAAAGAATGGGCTGTACGGAACCCGTACCCGCAACGCCGGCTGCATTGCCCGCGTGCCGGCGTACAAGTTGACCGCCAGAAGCGCCAGGGCGATCAGAATTCACCCACGGCTCACCCGGAAGCGGGGCCGCGGCGGTGGCGGTGATGACGATCCGCGCGGGCGCGGGCGGCGAGCTCGCCTCCGTGCGCGGGTTCGCGCGTACGACTGGGTCTAAGCGCTTGGTCACGTCCATGGCGCTGGCTCCTTCATCGGACCGTGTGGGGATCTCTGCGGTCGCGATCGGGCAGGCGGTGGCGATCTGCGCGACAGCGTCGCCAGAGACGGTAAAGCCGATCCCCGGTCCGTCCGCGGCAGCGAACTCGGCGGGGCCGAATGGCGTACCGTGGCGGACTGACTTCGAGTCACTCGAACGGTCTCTCATGACCACTGCATCGGCTCATCCATGCGGAGCGGCGACACTGCCATGGGGAGATTGGCTTCCGTCACGAGTGACGAGATGCCATAGACGATGCTGAACAGGCCGTACACCTGCGCGAGCGTTACGGCGCCGACATCGGGACGGATGACGAGCACGACACCCGGCGCGACCGACACCAGCCCGGCCAATCCGAGCAGGGCACGTTCCCTGCATTTCCGGCGACGTTGACGCGAGGGCAATCTCGGCGACGCCAGTGACCAAAGCCCAGGCCGCGACCCAGATTACGAGAGAAAGCGCGGTGATGCCTGGCCAGGCGAGCGCGACAACGCCGGTCGCGACGTCGAGGAACGACAGCACCACTGTCCCGCGACGGGCCCGGCGGTCTCCGACCGGAATGCGCGCATTGCTTCCATGCCCGCGGCAACGAACGTGTAGACGGCGAACAGGATGATGAACGCACCGATGGTGATGCCCGGCCAGGCGGCGGCGATGACACCGACGACATCGGCGAGGATCCCTCTCCAGATCAAGGGTTAGCCGAGGCCCTTCATCGATCTCTCCGATCTTGAGTAGGGCACAGGGACGCGCGGTGGTCGCGGGTGGCCGGGTCAGCGCCCCGCAGCCTGCGGAGAGGTTCAGCTCGGCGACCGTGTCGGGTGTCCGATCACGGCCACGTGGGAACGTCGTCCGGCGGCGAGCCGGATGAGCCCGTCGTGGCGACGCCGGCGATGAGCTGGGAGCGGTCTTCGTCCCGCGTTGCGGGACGACGGGATGTCACGGTGTGCGTCCGCTCAAGATCGCCGGGATGATGCGATAGTCGCGCTGGAAGACCAGGTTGTGGATATCGGCCGACGCGATGGCACGCATGGTGGGCAGCTCAGCCGCCGCCTGCTCCGGGTCGAACACATTGAGCGGCCAATCGCCGACGGTGCCACCCTGCAGATGCGGGTGGTGGGCTCCCGCGCTGTAGTAGGCGCGGATGATGATTGGGTTGATGCCGGTGGCGTGCTGCTCCGGCCAGGAGAGTGCCCAGACTGCATTGATGCCGCCCCCGCGGCGCACACCTGTGTCGGTTACCTTGCCGGTGCCGAGCAGCAGATACGTGTTGATCTCGTCCAGTGCCTGCCGGGCGTGCGGATCGAGCAGCGTGACGGCTTCGGTGAACAAGCGTTCCTTGTCCCGTCGGAAGCTGGCGCCGCCGTGAGTTCCGTCTCGTAGATCAGCGAAATGGCGCAACAGCTCCGCCGCGTACTCGGGCCGATGGCTTTCCATGTTGCCTCCTATCTGCCAATAGTTGTCCTTCTGCAGGAGACCGCTGAAGAACCGGTCATCGGGCTCGGGGACCATGCGTTGCTGTTGTACCGGTGCGGCGGGTGCGAGCGCATTGCCTATATCAAGAACCCTCCGCCTGTGACGAGTGCCGTCGCGTCTGCGAGATCCCTAGTCGGCACTCTGGCTGCTGTGTTCGCACATGGATGTTGCGGTTGGAGGTTGCGTCGGGCGGCCGGTCAGTGCCCGCGGACCGCGGTGAGGATCAGGTCTGTGACGGTGTCGGGGTGGCTGATCATGGCCACGTGGGAGCTTCGGATCTCGATCGTGTGCGCGTGGGCGCGTTCGGCCATTGCTCGTTCGGCTTCCGGCGGGATGGCGTGGTCGTCTTGAGCGACGAGGTACCACGACGGGATCGTCTTCCAGGCCGGCGCGCCGGAGGGTGTGCCGAGCGCGGACAGCGCGGAGGGTCGCTGCTCGGCGGCCATCAGCGCGGTCTGCTTGCCGGGCAGGTCCTGGGCGAAGACGTCGCGGAAGAACGCCGGGTCGACGTATGCGTCGGCGTCGATTGTGCCCGATCCGGAGAAGGGCCGCAGCACAAGATGCTGCAGCAGCAGTGAGGAGCCGCCACCGAGAGCGGTGGCCTGTCCCAGGGTCTCGTCCTGGTCAGGGGCGTAGGCCGCGATGTAGACCAGGGCCGTGACGTTTGGATTGCCGGTGGCGGCGTTGGTTATGAGGGCGCCACCGTAGGAGTGGCCGACCAGCACGATTGGGCCGGGGATGGTCGCGAGGAAGGAACGCAGGTAGTCCGAGTCGCTGATGAGCCCGCGCAGCGGGTTGGCTGGCGCGTAGGCGGTGTAGCCGCGCTTCTGCAGGTCACCGATGACGGCGTTCCAACTTGAGGCGTCGGCGAACGCGCCGTGGACCAGCACGATGGTGGGTTTGGGCGCATCGCTCATCCTAGCTGCGGCGTCGGATGACGAGCCGGATAGAACAGTGACTACCAGAGCGATCAGGACGGCAACGATGGCAAGCACGCCAACCTGGCGCGGTGTTCGTCGGGTCATGCGCGGTGCGGTCATCGGCGTCTCCCGAGTGCTAGACGAAGCGTTTGACGAAGGCCAGCGCGGTGTTGGCGACCGTGCGCCAGCCGTTGTCGATGGTCAGCGCGTGTCCGCGGCCGGGGATCTCGACGAATTCGGTAACGCCTTCGTTGCGTTGCTGCCTCTTGTATGCGGCCTCGGAGACAGCCCGTGGGACGGTGTGGTCCTTCTCCCCGGAGATGATCAGCATCGGTCCCCGCTCGGGGTTCTCGCTGTCGACCTTCGCCTCGGTCCACGGGTTGAGGTTTGCGGTCGCGGCCTCGAAGATCGGCGCGCCGGATGCCGGTACGGCGAATGTCTCGTAGAGCTGCTTGGCCTCGTCCTCGCTGACGGCGTTGGCGAAGGCGAACCGGAACTGGTCGTAGGTCAGGGGGACGGCGCGGTGCCGGTTGGCCGGGTTGCCGAGCACCGGCCGGGAGGACTTCAACGCCGAGATCGGCAGTGGCAGCACGCCGCGGAACGGTGCGGCGTCGATGGCCACCGAGGCCGCCGACAAACCTTGTCCGGCGATGATCTGGGTGAGCAGGCCGCCGAAGGAATGCCCGATCACGGCAGGCTTCTTCTCCAGCTTGCCGATCACCGCAGCGTAGTGCTCGGCGACCTGGCCGACGCTCTTGTTCGCGAATACCTCCGGGTGCGCGTTGGCTTCCACAACGGACTCGGGATCGTCAGGCCATCCGGGAGTGAGAGGAGCGTAGCCGGCCTCCTCGAATACGGCAGCCCAACGGTCCCAGCTGCTCGGCAGCAGCCACAACCCGTGGATAAACACAACGGGCGTGCGGGCCGTGGCGTTGGCCTGATCGATCTCGTCTTCGGTGGAGGCAGGAATCTGTCGCGGGTTCTCCGACACTGCGGATCTCCTTGCTGCGTGAGTGAGCTGGACCGATCGCGCTGCAGTTGGTGGCGGACGCGAGTGCGCGAGCCAGCGGTCTTGTGCGGTTAGGTGTGCACAGCGAGGTCGTGCGCGACGCGTGCAATGACCGCGTCGACCTCGGCTTAGTCGGCCCGGTCGACGATGTACAGGGCCCAGTCGACCGCGTCCGCCGCGTCCTGCTCGGCGTGGTACTCGGCCTTCTTGATGTCCTTCTCCGCGCGTCGCTGGGCCGCCCGACACGCATCGTTGCGAACTGCGCGTCGACAAATGAGCGCGTGTCGCTCCCCCACGATTGCTGCGTCTCGCCCTCGGCGGGCGCGGCGCGTTCCTTCCCTCTGGCGTTGCCTACGGCCGCGTACTTGGGGCGACGGCTGTCCATGTTGCCTTCCCTTCTCCCCGTAGTTTGGCTTTCTGTAGGAGGCCACTGACCAGGGGACGATCCGGCTCGAAGAGCATGCTTTGCTCCCCCTGCTGGCGGGCGATGCCCGAGTCTGGGTGAGGGCGAATTGCTCGTCCCAAGCACTCTCCGCCTGTGACGAGTGCCGTCGCGTCTGCGAGGTCCCTAGTCGACACGCTGGCTGGTGTGTTCGCGCACGGATGGTTGTGGTTGGCGAAGCGCTCGGGCCTCGCCTCCTGCTAGGCGCCGGAGCGCTTCAGTTCGCCTGGACAGCAGGGCAGGCCCCGCTGCGAAACCGACCGGTGGGCCGAGGTGACGAGGCGCGACCTCGCGCCGACCAGGCGTGACTGTCCTGGCGACTCGGCGCACGAGAAAGAATGCCTCCCGTCGTGTCTGGCCGCTGAAGGCCCTTGGCGGTCGCACCGCCCGCCGTGCCTGGGACCGGCGAACGATGATGTTGTCGGCGCCCGGACGTCGTTGGTGTGCCCGCGCTGGTGGCCGTCTGGCGGGAATCGCGGCTACAGGGTTTGCTGCTGTCTGTCGCTTCTGCTGTTGGCCAGGACGCCGGGGAGTTGGTTGCGGGAGCTGATTGCGAGTTTGGTGAAGATCTTGTGCAGGTGGTATTCGACGGTGCGCCGGCTCATGAATAGCTGGGCGGCGATTTCGGGGTTGGACATGCCGTGGCTGGCGAGCTGGGCGATCTGGGTCTCCCGGGCGGTGAGCTGGGCGGGGGCACCGGTGGCGCGTTTGCCTACTCGCTCGCCGGTGGCGCGCAGCTCGCGTCGGGTGCGCTCAGCGAACCCCTCGGCGCCCATTGTGACGAACATGTGGTCTGCGATGCGCAGCTGCTCGCGGGCGTCGGTGCGCCGGTTCTGGCGGCGCAGCCACTCGCCATAGAGCAGGTAGGTGCGTGCGAGTTCCACCCGCAGGCGCGTACGGCCGAGGCGGTCGACGGCTGTGCGATAGAGGTCCTCGGCAGCCTCGCCCTCGCTGACCAGCGCGCGCGAGCGGGCCTCGATGCCGAGCGCCCAGTGGGTCCCGCTCGCCCGGGCGCTCCCTGAGAGCCACTCAAGGGCGCCATCCGCGCGCTCGGGCACGGCACTCCGCGCGGCGGCCTCGATGAGCTCGGCTACCGCCCAGTTGGCGAACAGATCCGCGGGCGAGTCGTCGCTTGCGAGCTGCGCCGCGGCCAGCGCCTCCTCATACCGGCCGAGGCTGTTGCACAGCACCGCGTTCGCCCACTGAACGAAGCTGAGCGCCTCGCCCTCACCCCGGCGCTCCGCGTCGCTCGTGGCGACCTCGATTAGCTGGAAAGCCGCGGCTTCCTCACCGCGTAAGGCGGCAAGCGCCAGGGCCCCGTAGGACGCGATGCCGCTGCGCGTCGCCTCGGTTATCGACTCCACCTCTGCGACGAGCGAGGCGGCCGAGGCGAACTCCCCGGCGAAAAGATGCACCGCTACGCGTGTGTTGTAGGCGATGGGCAGCGCAGCGAGCGCGCCGGCATTGCGGGTGAGCTCGGCCCGGCGGGCGGACAGCACGTCCCAGCTCTTGTAGTCCCACAGAAGCCCGGCCGCGTGGCAAACCTGCCAGAGCCAGCGCAGCCCCTCCTCCCGGGAAGCATCCTCGCTGCGAAAGGCGCTCACTGCTTGCTTGAGCATCGGCGCCCCGGCTGTGTAGCCCGCTGTGATTACCTGCGCCAGGCCGTCCAGCAGAAGATCGGGCGCGCGCGCAGTCTGCGACGGCGCCGCTGCCCGCACGGCCTCGGCCACGTCCAGTGCAGCGCCGCCGCTGGCCAGGCGGCCGCCGAACACGGCCGCGGAAAGCGCCTCCAAGTAGGTATCGCGCGCGAGCCGCGCGTCGAGCGGATAAAACTGCTGGGCCGCCTTCAACAGCAGCTGCGGCGCTTCGTTGCCAGGGCTGGACGCGAACGCGATCTGGCCGCGTAGGAGGTCGGCTCGGGCGCGCTGGAGCTCCTCAAGCGGGCCCGCCTCCGCGGCGGCCAGCAGGCCCAGCGCTGCATCGAACGCGCCGGCCTGATATTTCGCCTGCGCCGCGGCGAGTGCGCGCTCCGATCGCCGGGCCGGCTCGGGCGTCAGCGCGGACGACCGCTCAAGGAACGCGGCCGCCGCGGCGAACCCGCCGCGCACCTGCGCCCGGCCAGCCGAGCGCTCGAGGTCTGACGCGACGTCCTCGTCGGGCCCGGCTGCCGCTTGCGCGAGGTGCCACGCACGCCGGTCGGGGTCGAGGTGTGGATCGGTCGCTTCGGCCAGCGCGCGATGCACTTCCCGCCTTTCATGCGGCGAGGCCGACCGGTAGATCGCCGAGCGGACCAGCGGATGACGGAAGGTCACCCGCGCGCCCAGTTCCAACAACCCGCCGGACTCGGCGGCGTCCATCCACTCGACCCCGATCCCGAGCCGTCCGGCAGCGCGCCAGAGTAGTGTCGGGTCGCCGACCGGCTCCGCTGCCGCGAGCAGCAACAGCCGCCGGGTCATCGCCGGAAGCGGCGCCACCCGGCGCCGGAAGATGTCCTCGATACGGCCAGAAAGCGGCCCCGCGCCCGGCAACCCGAACCCACCCGCCAGCCCTGGCGCCGGCACCTCGCGGGGCAGCTCGATCAGGACCAGTGGGTTGCCGCCGGACTCGGCGATGATGCGGTCACGGACTCGCTCATCGAGCCGTCCCGGGAGGACCGAGGCCAGCAGCGACCGCGCGTCCGTCTCGGACAATCCCTCCAGCACCAGCCCGGGAAGGCCAGCCAGGTCGCCCGCCGGGCCGGGATCGCGGGTGCCGAAGATAAGCGCGACCGATTCGGCGTCCAGGCGGCGGGCAACAAAGGCCAGGGCCTGGGCCGAGGCCTGATCCAGCCAATGCGCATCGTCGATCAGGCACAGCAGCGGCTGATCCGCGGCCACCTCGCCGAACAGGCCCAGGACCGCCAGGCCGACCAGGAAACGATCTGGCGCGGCGCCCGACCGTAGGCCGAACGCGACACCCAGCGCGTCGCGCTGCGGGCCGGGCAGCCGGTCGAGGCGACTCATCATCCGCGCGCAAAGCTGCTGCAGCGCTGCGAAGGGCAGCTCCATCTCCGACTCGACACCCTCAGCGCGTGCCATCAGAAAGTCTTGTGCCGCGTCGGCCGCATAGCCCAGCAGCGCGCTCTTGCCGATGCCAGGCTCGCCACGCACCACTAGCGCCCCGCTACGCCCCGCCCGGACGTCCGCAAGCATCCCGTCCAGGACAGCGCACTGCCGTCTACGACCCCACAGCATCACGCGGCGCCCTCTCTCGGCGGCTCCCTCGCCATCGTAGAACCGCCTCCGATTCGCCTGAGCGGCTCGCCCGACCGGCGAGACTACGTCGACCAGCCGGCCAGGCTGGTCGACCTCGCAGCAATCGCTCGCGTGCATATTGGCCGAGACCCACGTGGAATCGGGAAAAGAACAGCCGACGGCGTCATCACCAATCGTGATCATGCCGACGTCGATGATCGCCGACTATGTGCGGCCGCCCGGGACGCGATCAGCCGGGACGGGCCGATGTTCTGTGCGGATCACATGCCGCCTTCGCCGGCAGGAGATCGTCCTGTAAGAGGATCCGCGACACATCGCCGCGGCGGCCGAACATCCGATACGCGTGAGGAAGGCGCATCTACCGCCAGGCGACGTCGCGATGCAGACGGATAGGCGTTGCGGGAGCCGTCTCGATCTGGACAGCCGGCGATGCACCGGAAGCGTGTCGCGGTCGCGCATTCCGGATAGCGCGCGGATCGGCCGAGCGGCGCGATTACGCCTATACCAGTCGGCGTGGCTGGGTGGCGGTGAGCGGAGGGTCTGGCCCGTTGGCGCGGTTTCTGAGACCGTCACGTTGAGCGCTTATGGCAGCACACTCCTTTGCACCGCAGGTGAGACAAGTTGACACTGCGGATGGGCGCCGGCTACGGGTCGAGGTCGCCGGCGGGGGCCGTCGTGTGATCATCGTTCACGTCGGGACGCCTAATGCCGGCCTGCTGTATGAGCCTTGGGTGCAAGACGCCGCCGATCGAGACATAACGCTGATCGCCTACGACCGGCCCGGCTGCGGCGAGTCGTCGCACCGGCCAGGGCGGAGCGTGGTCGATTGCGCCGTCGACGTGCGCGCGATCAGCGCTGATGTTGGCTTCGAACGATGCGCGGTCTGGGGCTTCTCCGGCGGCGGGCCACACGCCCTGGCCTGCGCAGCCTTGCTGGATGATCTAGTCGTGGCTGCGGCGACGATCGGCTCGCCGGCCCCGTCCGACGCGTCTGGGCTGGACTACTTCGCTGGCATGTCGGACAACGCTCGGCAAGACATAGAGCTGTTCCGATCCGATCGGGACGAGTGGGAGCGTCAAGGTCAGGCCCAGCGGCACGAGCTGCTGGCGATGACCGCGAGCGATTTCCGCAAGCAGTGGGCAGCCGGTGTCTCGCCGCCGGACGCTGCGGCCCTCCATGGCGACTTCGGCGTCTGGCTGCATCGCGCGGCCCAGGCCGCGGTTGCGGCCGGCGCTGACGGCTGGATCGCCGACGACGTCGCGTTGTTCCACGCACCGTGGGGTTTCGAGATGGCTTCCATCTCGATCCCGGTCAAGGTATGGCACAGCCGCGATGATCGCTTCGTGCCGTTCGGGCACGGCCGCTGGCTTGTCGGCGCAATTCCCGGCGCGTACGCCGAGCTCGAAGACGCCGCCGGACACCTGACGGTGGTCGCACGCCGCATTGGCGACGTGCACGCGTGGCTCGCGCAATGCCTGTGAAGCGCTGTGCGTCGGCGAGTCGGTAAGCGTGAGGCGAACCTCCTCCGGCAGCGCGCACATCGCATCGGTGTCAGCGGTCGCTGGCCAATGACGGTGTTGGGAGGCGCGTCACTTATTGCCCGAATACGCACCACACTGGACGCCGCAGGCTCTGCCGAGGCGAAGCATTGGGGCAGTTGGCAGTCGTGACGTCGATCGCCGGTCCGGGATCAACAGGGACGGCGGCGTCCGGCGGAGCGGTCCACGATCGCCGAATCGGCGCGCCGTCGCGAGCAGGCCGGCGGCACCGCAGGCGCGTCAATATGCGCGCATGAGGACTCAGTGCAGGTGTCCCGTTAGACGATCGGCGGATGCTTCAGCGCGTCACGCATAGGTGGCTAGGGTGACGGCCTCACCGGGTGCGGCGGCGGTGAGGTGTGTGCCGCCTCGCTCGTCGAAGCGGGCGCTGCCGTCGCCACCGATGAGTTGACCCGCTACCCCACGGCCGCGCACGCCGCCCGCGCTCCCAGCGACTAGAACCCAGGACGCGTGTTTTGCATCCGCTAGCGGAACGAAACACCGTCAGCCGCCCGCCCCCGATCCTGGGGCGGGCTCCTGACCGTGGAACCCCACGACTCCGACGCGTGGCCTCTGCAAACAGCAGGAGCCAGCCGCCTCACCCAGAGAGGCAACCCCAGCGCGGAGGCCGACCCTTGTTGGTGCGGGCTCTGGAAGGGTGCCGGGACCGTCGTTGGGCGTCGTGTTCCGTCGGCTGTTGCGGCCGGAGCGGGGGTGTCCGCCCTGGCGGGCCGGACCGAGATCGGGATCGAAGGGCATCGCCGTGGTGCCAAGGTAATTCCGGACGGCTGGCCCGGCATCGCCCTATGCTGTGCCGGTGCGTCTGGTCGAGCGCGATGATCTGTTGGCCACGCTGGACGGCCTGCTACGGGCGGTCGACGGCGGTGTCGGCCGAGTCGTACTCATGCCGGGCGAGGCCGGTGTCGGCAAGACGACCATGGTCGACGCCTGGCTCCAGGGCGTCGCCGGTCGGGTGAGACTCCGGCGCGGCACGTGCGACGGATCGGCAACCCCGGCTCCGCTGGCGCCGATTCTGCACGCGTTTCCCGAAATCGCCGATCTCGGCTTCGATCACGCCGGCCGCAGTCGGTTGGCCTCCCGGATGCTCGACTGCGTGGTCACCGATGGGCCGCCAACCGTGGTGCTCATCGAGGACGGGCACTGGGCGGACGAGGCTACGGTCGACATGTTGCGGGCATTCGCGGTCCGGAGTTCGGAGACCCGCTCCCTGCTGCTGATCACGTTTCGTTCCGACGAGGTCGCCTCCGAGCATCCGTTGGGCATCCTGATCGGCGACTGGGCCGCGCGACCCGGGGTGGCGACCGTGCCGATTCCGCCGTTCTCCGTGGCTGCAGTGGCTGCGCTCGCCGGCGAAGCCGGCACGGATCTCGACCCGGCCGAGTTGCACCGGCGTACCGGCGGGAACGCGTTCTATGTCACCGAAGTTCTCGCCAGCGACGGGGACGCGCTTCCGGCGACCGTGCGGGATGCGGTCCGGGCCCGAATCGCCCGGTACAGCCCGCCGTGTCGAGCGGCGTTGGACGTGGTGGCCCTGTCTGGCCTGTGCGGGGATCCGTTTGTTATCGACGAGGTCTTGGGTGACGCCGCGGCGGCGATCGACGAAGCGGTGCGAACCGGCTGCCTGGTGGTGGTCGCCGGATCTGTGCGCTTCCGGCACGACCTGGCGCGGCGCACCGTCGCCGAGGATGTCCCGCCGATGCGCCGCATCGCCGTGCATCGCGCGATCCTGCGGGCACTGCAGAAGAATTCCGATCTCACCGACCCGGCCGAACTCGCGCACCACGCCGAGGCCGCCCGCGACTACCCGGCAGCACTGCCCGCAGCCGTCGAGGCGGCCCGCTCGAGTAGCGCGCTGGGCGCCCATCGCGATGCGGTGTCGCAGTACGAGCGGGCCTTGCGGGTGTCCGGGTCGGGCGACGGTCGACGCGTCGAAGTTCTGGACGCGTTGAGCTACGAGCTTTACCTGACCGGGCGCACCGACGACGCGATCACCGTGCGGGCACAGGCGTTGCAACTGCACCAGGAGCGCGGCGACCCGGCGGGAGTCGCGGACGCCCATCGATGGCTCTCGCGGCTGAACTGGTTCGCGGCTCGTGGTGCCGCCGCCGAGGCGCACGGCCGGCAGGCCGTCAGCGTCGCGTCGTCGAGCGACACCGGGGCCGTATTTGCTATGGCGCTGAGCAACATGTCGCAGTTGCGGATGCTCGCCGGCGATCTCGACGGCACCCGGTTCTGGGGTGAACGCGCCATCGAGATCGCCCGGCGGATCGGTGCGGACGATGCGCTGGTCCACGCGCTGAACAACATCGGGAGCGCGCAAGCCGTGATCGAGGACTACGACAGCGGTATGCGGCTGCTCGCCGAGAGCCTGCGAATAGCGCTGCGGGGCGACCTGCAGGAACACGTCGCCCGGGCGTATTCGAACCTCGCCGAAACTGCGGTCATGTTTCGCCGGTTCGCCGAGGCCGCGAAATGGCTGCACCGCGGCGTCGAGTTCTGCGCCGACCGTGACCTGGACTCGTGGCTGCTCCATCTGGAGGGTGAGCAGGCGCTGCGGATGCTGTACCAGGGGGATCTGATCGAGGCGCGAACCGTGTCCCGGACCATCCTGGGTGACGGCCGGGTGCCGGCGGTGAACCGGGTGACGCCGCTGGTGGTGATCGGTCTGGCGGATGCTCGCCTGGAGGACCCGGAAGCCGATGCCGTGCTCGCCGAGGTCCTGGCCACTGCCGAGCAGTCCGGCGAGCTGCAGCGGCTGGGTCTGGTCGCCTGCGCGCTGGCAGAGCTGGCCTGGCTCCGGCACGAACCTCCGCCACCCCTGCTGCGCACTGCGTACGCGATGGCGCTGACCGGCGGTTCGCCGTGGGAACTCGGCGAGCTGGCCCGCTGGATGGCCCGGGCGGGATGGCTCTCACAGCCCGCTTCGGCCCGGGTCGCCGAGCCGTTCGCGCTGGAGATCGCCGGTCGCTGGACGGACGCGGCCACCTGCTGGGCAGAGCTTGGCTGCCGCTACGACGAGGCGCTGGCGCTGGCCGAATCCAAGGATCGCAAGCTGGTGGCCGGTGCCTTGCGGCAGCTCACCGACCTCGGCGCCAGCGCAACAGCGACACGTCTTGGCCCGCACCTGGTTTCGCTCGGTGGCCGGGTGCCCCGACCGCGACGCGCGACCACGGCCGCGCATCCGGCCCGGCTGACCGAGCGGGAAGCAGAAGTGTTGCGACATCTGGCTTCCGGCGCGTCGAACGCCGAGATCGCAGCGGCCCTGAGCATCTCGGCGCGCACCGCAGAGCACCATGTGAGCGCAGTGTTGATCAAGCTGGGCGTGGACCACCGTCGCGAGGCGGTCGCTGTCGCACGCGGGCGCGGTTGGGTCGACTAACCGGGGTAGGTATCGGCGCTGCGCAAGATGGGCGGCGACCTCCCATGTGGCCGCGCTGCGGCAGCGGTGTGCTGGTTACAGCCCGGCAGGATGCGGTGGCGCAGCGCCGCCGGATGACCGGGAGAGCCGAGGAGCAACACATCATGTCGCTGTTCATGGACATCCACACCATCCCAGGTGGCGTCAAGACCACCGACGCCGCGCAGGCCCACCAGGCCGACCTGCAGACTCAGGCCAAGTACGGCGTCAACTACGCCCGGTACTGGGTCGACGAGGCGCAGGGCCAGATTTTCTGCCTGGTAGAGGCCCCGGACGCCGAGACCGCGGCCGCGGTCCACCGCGAGGCTCACGGCCTGGTCGCCGACCAGATCTACGCCGTCGTCGAGGGGTCCTGACGCGCAGGCAAAGGCCATGCCGTGCCAGTGCGCGCCGTTGCGAGGCTCATACGTGTCCCAGACCGGCACCCGGGCCCCCGACTTCCAACAGGTGAACACCTACGGGTCCTGCCCGCCGGGATACACCGCCCTGTCCGGTGGCGTGTATCTGTCCATGCCGGACGACAGTGAAGTGCCCAACGGCTTCCTGGACTACTCCATCCCCGCCAGCGGCAACCGCTGGTACGTGGACGGCGTCGCCCTCTGGAACACCGCCAACAAGCTGGTCGCGCTGGAGCAATCTGCAGCCCCGCGAGAACCGGGGGCGGCGGTGTCACGCAGGCCCTCAACGAGCGACCGAGCCAGGCCGTCACCCCGGCTCTCGCCGAGTCCCAACCGGCGACAGAAGGACGCGCGGTAGAGCGCCAGTCAGTGACCGCCCGGTGGTCGGCCTCCTCGCCAAGTCGTCGCTGCCGTGGTGAGGAGTTGTGTTGTCGCTGCTTGAATCGCTGTTCTATGTCGGTGTCGACTGGGCCGCCGAGACGCACGCGGTGTGCGTGCTGGACGCGGCCGGCAACGTCAAGAGTCAGTTCACGATGGCGCACACGGCCGATGGGTTCACCGACCTGCTGCGCCGGCTGGGCAAGCTGTCCGCCGATCCGATGGACGCGCCGGTGGCGATGGAACGCCCGGACGGTCGGCTGGTCGATGCGCTGCTGGAGGCCGGCTACCCGGTGGTGCCGGTCAGCCCGAACGCGATCAAGACCTGGCGTGAGGGCGAGGTGCTGTCCGGCACGAAGTCCGACGCCGGCGACGCTGCGGCGTATGCCGAGTACCTGCGGCTGCGCGCCCACCGACTGCGCCCGGCGATTCCCTTCACCGCCGAGACCAAGGCTTTGAGCGGTTGGAGTCCATCCGGTCGAAACAGCGACGAACCGTCCAAATCGAAGCTATCAAACGCGAGGACCAGGTCTCGGCACGGTGCTGGCGAGGTGACTGGGGCCCAGGATCTCGACAAGTTCGTCCTCGCCAATGCCGACGCGCCGGACGCCCTAGCGCTGGGTCGCTTGAGCCAAACTCCTGCGTCATCCGGCACCCTCACATGCACAATCTGAAGATGGCCAATCAGTGGGCAGGGTCCGAGGCGGATGTCTCGGCCCGTGAGGCCGAGGTCCTGGCCGCGGTCGGTGACCATCTGACCAACGCCGAGATCGGCGCCCGGCTGTTCATTTCGATCCGCACCGTCGAGAGTCATGTCTCCTCGTTGCTGCGCAAGCTGCGGGTGGACGATCGCCGCGCCCTGGCGAGTGTCGCGGCGAACCTGCAGTCCGATCAGGCGGGCGAGGCGGGCGCGCCGACCGCAGTCGTCGCCGCGCTGCCGTCGCCGTTGACGCCGTTCGTGGGACGGGTGGCCGAACGGGCGGCACTGACCCAAGCGCTGCACGAGCACCGCCTGGTCACGGCGGTCGGACCGGGCGGGGTCGGCAAGACCCGTCTGGCCCTGAGCGTCGCCGGTGACATGACCGACCAGGTCGCCGACGGCGTCTGGCACATCGACCTGGTACCGGTGACCGACCCATTGATGATCGCACCGGCGATTGCCGATGCGCTCGGCCTCGGCGAGCGTCAAGGCTACTCGGCGACGGACAACGTGCTCAGCTGGCTGACCGGCCGGGAAACGCTGCTCGTGCTGGACAACTGCGAGCACCTGCTGGACGGCGTGGTGGTGCTGCTGGAGCGGCTACTCGCCGGCAGTCCCCGGCTGGCCGTGCTCGCCACCAGCCGGGCCAGGTTGCTGGTTCCCTT
The DNA here is from genome assembly GCA_963809815.1 of uncultured Actinomycetota bacterium. Taxonomy (GTDB): domain Bacteria; phylum Actinomycetota; class Actinomycetes; order Mycobacteriales; family Jatrophihabitantaceae; genus CAVVJA01. The sequence continues at coordinate 3,329 of CAWELM010000019.1, read as the reverse complement.
CGAATGGGTGTTCCCGGTGCCCGGGCTGTGCGTCGAGGCGGACGACGGGGGCCCTGGTGACGCGGTCGAGCTGTTCCTCACGCGGGCAGCAGCCAGCGGGAGTCCACTGGCGTCCGATGATAGGAAGCGGATCGCCGCCGTCTGTCAGTGCCTCGATGGTATGGCGCTGGCGATCGAGCTGGCCGCTGCCCGGTTCCCGTCGCTCGGGCTCGACGGCATCGAAGCTGGGTTGGCCGACCGGCTGCGGCTGCTGACAGGCGGCCCGCGGATCGACGACCGGCATCGTTCGTTACGTTCGACGCTCGACTGGAGTTACGCCCTGCTCGACGAACCTGATCAGGCGATGCTGCGCCGGGTCTCGGTTTTCGCCGGCCCGTTCACCGCTACCGGAGCGGCGGCGGTGCTGGCCGGTTGGCCGCCGGTGCCGGCCGGGGCCATTCCGACCATCCTGGCCGGGCTCGCCGACCAGAGCTTGCTGATCGCGATAGCGGAGCCGAGCGGGACTCGCTACCGCGCCTTGGAAACCATCCGCCAGTACGCCGTCGATCGGCTCGAGGACGCAGACGAGTCGGTCGAGGCGCTCTCGCGGCACCTGGGTTGGTGTCTGGCTGAGAGCAATGCTCTCGAGCTCGCTTCCCGCGAGATCGTCGGTGCCTGGCGGGCCGCGTTCGATCAGGTCGCCGACGAGCTGCGGGCTGCCCTGGCCTGGTCGGCCGGTGATGCTCGACGCCGCGCGGAGGCCTACCGGTTGGCCATCAATTTGGCCGAACTGAGCTTCACCAGGGGCATGCCCGGCGAGTCGCAGCGGCGCTACCAACAGGCGGCCGAGCTGGCCGCGGACGACCGGGACGCCGCCGATGCCTTGCGCAGCGCCGCAGGTGCTGCGGAATCCCGACATTTCGGCAATGAGGCACTAGAGCTGCGCAGGGCCGCGGCCGACGCCGCGCTACGCGCTGGGGATCGGGCCGGCGCGGCTGGTGACCTCGCCCGGAATGCCGAGTTGATCAACCGCGGCCCAGGGCTCATGGCGACCGGGTCGGCGGTCGGCGAGGTGGAGGCGCTGATCGCTGAGGGGTGGGCGCTGGCTGGCGGCGACCTGGCCGCGGAGGCGCGGCTGCTCACCGCCGAGGCATTCAACAGTGCGATCGCCGATCCGGCCACTGTCGAGCTTGGCGAGCGCGCGCTGACGCTGGCCCGCCGCATCGAGGATCCGCTGATCGAGAGCGCCGCGCTCGACCAGCTCACGGCGGTGCAGCTGGCTCGCGGCGAGGTCCGCGCCGCAGCGGCCAGCGCGTTGCGGCGCACCGAACTGCTGGCCCCGATGCCGGTGACAGCGATGGACGCATACGAGTTCTTCGACGGCTTCAACATGGCTGCCGCTTGCGCGATAGCCGCCGGAGATCTACCAGGCGCCCGGAAACTGGCCGAACGCCTCCGCGACCTGCCGTTCCACCATGAGGATGGCCACCTGGCAACCAGGCTGCTGCTCGTCGTCACGACGCTCGCGGGCGACTGGGACGAGACGATCACGCTGGCGGAGCGCTACCGGGAGGGATGGGAGCGGGCCGGACGCCCCCGTGCGGGCAATCTCAGCCGCGGCGCGTATGCGGCCGCTACGGTGCACGGACTGCGCGGGGACGACGACGCTCGGGCCGGGTGGCTGGACATTGTCGATTCCCTCGTGACGCCGGGACTCTCGCTGTCGGAGCTTCACTTCGGCGAGTTCTTCGACGCCCTGCTGCTACTGCACCGCGCTCTGCCCCAGCAGGCGATGCAGGTGCTGGACACCCCGCCGGAGGAATTCAAGGAGTGGTACAACGGCCTGTGGCGTGCCTGGTACGCGGCGCTGTGGGCCGAGGCGGCGGCGCTGAGCCGGCACGAGGACGCCGCCGACCGCATTCGTCGGGCCCGCCTGATGACTACCGGAAACCCGATCGCTACCGCCATCGTCGACCGCGCGGCGGCCTTGGACGGGCGGGATGGACAGGCCGACGGCCGCGACGGGTTGACCGCCGCGGCCGCCGCCCTGCAGGACGCCGGCTGCCGCTACCAGTGGGCCCGGACTCTCGTGTTCATCGGCGGGGAGCACCGAGCACGTGGCGAGTCGGTGCTGGCGAGGATGGGTGCCACGCCTATGGTCTGGCCTCCAGGATGATGTTGAATGGGGTCTCGGTTGCTCGGCGCACGTGGCTGAACCCGGCCTTGTGGAGCACGATGGCGAGCTGGCGTTCACCGGCCTGGCCACCGAGTCCCAGACCGACCTCCTGGGCCAGCGACCCCGGCGTGCAGATCACCGTCGACAGGCCGTAAAAGGCCCGCCCGACCGGGTTCAGGTTCTGCTCCAGCGCGTCGCCGGCGTTCGGCTCGACCAGCAACAGGGCGCCGTCCGGCGCCAGAGCCTGCCGGATGCGGCGAGCCGCCCCCACCGGGTCGCCCATGTCGTGCAAGGCGTCGAACAGGCAGACGAGATCGTATCCGGTGCCGGGGAAGTCCTTCGCCGTCGCGACCTCGAATCGCGCCCGCTGGGTCACGCCGGCCTGCGCCGCGGCGTTTCGGGCAGCCTGGATCGATGGCTCGTGGATGTCGAAGCCCACGAACGTCGAGCGCTCGAACGCCTGCGCCATGATGACCGTGGACGCACCGAGCCCGCAGCCCACGTCGGCCACGCTCGCCCCCGCCCGCAACTTCTCGACAACGCCATCCAGCGCGGGCAGCCACTCGTCGACAAGGTGGGCGGCGTAGCCGGGGCGGAACAGCCGCACCACGCCGGAGAACAGCCGGTCGTCGTGCTCGTGCCAGCCAACCCCCGCGCCGGTCCGGAACGCGTCCACGAACACGTCATGATCGGCGTAGCAGGACGCGATGGCCTCAAATGCGCCGCCGAGGAAGACCGGGCTGTCCTCGTTCGCGACCACCATGGCCTGCTCGGCCGGCAGCTCGTAGGTGCCCTCCGCCGGGTTGTAGACGACATAGCCGCCAGCTGCCTGGTTGCCGAGCCACTCACGCACATATCGCTCGGTGGTGCCGGTGCGCTGCGCAAGCGTGGCCGACGTGATCGGCCCGGCACCGGCCATCGCCTGGTAGAGACCCAGCCGGTCGCCGATGTGCAGCAGCAGCCCAGAGATGGCCGCGCCCACGTCAACCACTGCCCGGCCGACGAAGGCCTCCAGTTTCGCCTCGTCGATCGTCGCGATGTCGGTTGTAGTCATTCGTGTCTCCGCTCCTCGGTGCAGGTCCCCGATGGGCCCGCGTGAAGGAGCGTGCGTGCTGGCGTCGCGGCGGGCATCCGTGCCGGCCACGGAATCTTCGGTCCGTGGCCGGCACGGATG
>CAWELM010000018.1:0-140631 GCA_963809815.1 uncultured Actinomycetota bacterium | reverse complement strand
GCCCAGGCGCGCCGGGACAACACGGCCTGCGCCTTGGCTTCGAGCCCGGGCCAGCTCGTGGGGATCTTGGGGCGTCGGCCATAGACACCGGCGCGGTAGATCGCCGCCTGCCGCAATCGGCCGATTCCGCTGCTCGGCTCGTCCGAGATCGACCGGCCATCCCGCACCGGCTCAACCATTCGTGCCTCCTGATCCATCCGGCCGATCATGCCTGTTGCGCACGCCACGGGGAGCGCGGGGACGGTAGCCTCGCTTCGCATGACCGCCGTCCGCCCCGCGCTTCGGCGCCGCGATGCCGTGCGGGTTCTCGACGACCGAGACCTGGACGAGGTACTCGGGCTGCTCGTGGCCGACCCGGTGGCGAACACCGTAGTCGCGGCGCGAGTCGAAGCGGCCCGCACTCTTGACGGCACCCGACTCGGCGGGGACGTGGTGGGTGTGGGCGACCCGGGCCAGCTGTCCGCCGTCGCATTCTGCGGAGGCAACCTCATCCCGGTCGGCGGCGACTTCGCCTCCTGGACGGTGCTCGGGCCGCCATCTCGCGAACCGCCGCCGGGCCTGCTCGTCCATCGTCGGGCCGGCGTCGGCCGTGGCGATCCTGTGGCCGTCGCTGTCGCGGCGGTGGGGAACCGCTCGCATGATCCGGGCGTCGCAGCCGTTGCTCGTGATCGATCGCGTTCCCTCGCTCCCCATCGATCCGGCGGTGCGGCCGGCGGACTTCGAGGATGTCGGCCGCTATCTCCCAGCGGCGTTTGCGATGTTCGAAGAGGAACTCGGGCTGACTCCGGCGGACAGCGCGGACCGGCCAGGCTATCGGGTTCGCCTGACGCAGTTGATCGCGGCCGGGCACGCCCTGGTTCGCCTGGACGACCGCGGCGCAGTGCTCTTCAAGGCGGAGCTCGCGGCTGTCTCGTCCCAGTGCTGTCAGGTGCAGGGCGTGTGGGTGCGTCCCGACATGCGCGGTCGCGGAGTCGGTACCGGAGCAATGGCCGCCGTAATCGACTACGCCTTGCAACTCGCACCGCGGGTCAGCCTGTACGTAAACGACTTCAATTACCCAGCTCGCCGCCTGTACGAGCGGCTCGGCATGCGCCGGATCGGCACGTTGTCGACGGTGCTGTTTTAGTGTCCCGCGCTACATGACCGTCCGAGCTGTCATTTTCGACTGGGGCGGAACGCTCACGCCGTGGCACACCATCGATCCGAACGAGGCATGGCTGGCTGCGACCGGCGATGCGTCTATCGCCGCCCGGCTGAGTGCCGCCGAGGACGCCGCCTGGCTCCGCTCGCGCGACGAACAACGCAGCGCCACGCTGGCCGAGGTGCTCGACGCGGCCGGAGTGGACTCGTCGGACGTACAGCTCGCCGCCTATCACGACTGGTGGACGCCGCATACCTACATCGATCCGGACGTGCCGGCGTTGTTCGCGGCGCTACGAGAGCGTGGCATCCGGATCGGGGTGCTATCGAACACGCTGTGGCCTCGGGACCACCACGACCGCATCTTTGAACGGGACGAGGTGTTGGCCCTCATCGACGGTGCCGTCTACACCTCCGAGATCGCGTGGACGAAACCGCACGCCGAGGCGTTCCGCGCGGCGCTCGCCGCGGTCGGCGTCGCAGATCCGGCCGACGCGGTCTTCGTCGGCGATCGACTGTTCGACGACATCCATGGGGCGAAGTCCGTGGGCATGAAAGCGGTCTGGATCCCGCACAGCACCATCCCGGCTTCGCAGCGCGGCCCGGTGGGCGGCGAACCGGATGCCATCGTGACCCGGCTGTCGGAGCTAGTCGGCATCATCGACTCGTGGCAGTAAATCGCCGCGGGCCGCGCCCGGAGCGAATACCCGACGTCCCGACCGAGATGCAGGATCCCCTGATCCGGGCGCGCGGATTGCTGAAGCGCTTCGGCGATTTCGAGGCAGTGCGCGGTATCGACGTCGACGTCCGACGCGGCGAAGCCTTCGGTTTCCTGGGCCCGAATGGGGCGGGGAAATCGTCGACGATGCGCATGATCGGGGCCGTGTCGCCGCCGTCCGGCGGCGAGTTGCAGGTGTTCGGTCTAGATCCGGTGACCCACGGATCACAGATCCGGGCTCGCATCGGCGTCTGCCCGCAAGAGGACACCGTCGACTCGGAGCTTAGGGTGCGGGAGAACCTGGTCGTATACGGCCGGTTCTTCGGGCTCAGCCGAGCGGAGTGTCGCGCCCGGGCGGACGAGCTGCTCGCGTTCGTATCGCTGACCGACTGGGCCGACGCGAAGGTCGAGACGTTGTCCGGCGGGATGAAGCGGCGGCTGACCATTGCCCGCGCTCTGGTCAACTCACCCCGGCTGCTGTTGCTGGACGAACCCACCACGGGCCTCGACCCGCAGGCCCGGCATCTGGTGTGGGAGCGGTTGTTCCGGCTCAAGCAGCAGGGCGTGACCCTCGTGCTGACGACCCATTACATGGACGAAGCCGAGCAGCTGTGCGACCGCCTGGTCGTCATGGATCGGGGAAAGATCGTCGCGGAAGGATCGCCGCAAGCGCTTATCGCCCAGTACTCGACGCGAGAGGTCACCGAGCTGCGTTTCGCCGATGACGGCCACGCCGACCTGGCCGGCGCGGTGACGGATCGGGTCGGCGATCTGGCCTCCCGGGTCGAGGTCCTGCCCGACCGGCTCCTTCTGTACGCCAATGACGGGGAGGCGGCCGCCGCGGCGGTCAGTCGCGGTGGGCTGCATCCCACGAGTGTTCTCGTTCGTCGCTCATCCCTGGAGGACGTGTTCCTCCGGCTCACCGGCCGCAGCCTCGTCGACTAAAGATGCTCGCGCTGCGACAGGCCGATTACTGGGCCACCGTGTACCGGCGGGTGTGGCGTGGCACCGTCGTCACCTCCTTCGTGTTGCCGGTGCTCTACCTCGCCGCCATCGGAGTAGGCCTCGGACGCTACGTCGACGACGCCGGCTCCACCGCGGCGCTCGGCGGCCTGAGCTATCTCGACTACGTCGGTCCCGGGCTGCTCGCGACCACCGCCATGCAGACCGCGGTCGGCGAATCGACCTACCCCGTGCTTGCGTACTTCGTCTGGCAGAAGGTGTATGACGCGATGATCGCCACACCGCTCCGGGTGCGCGATGTCCTCGTCGGCCACCTCGGCTACGTCGTGCTCCGGCTCGCCACGACCTGCACCGTGCTGCTGGCTGTGCTGGCCCTCTTCGGCATCGTGCATTCGGTGGCGGGCGGCCTCGGCGCCGTCGCCGTCGCGGTCCTGGTCGGACTGGCGTTTGCCACGCCCATCTTCGCCTTCTCGGCGCGACAGGAGAACGACAGCGGGTACGCGCTCCTCTACCGGCTCGGCCTGATCCCCATGTTCTTGTTCTCCGGCGCGTTCTTCCCGGTGTCGCAACTGCCCGCAGCGATCGCCTGGCTCGCCCGGCTGACTCCGGTGTGGCACGGCGTGGAGCTGTGTCGGGCACTGACGACCGGGCGAGCCACCGGGCTGGCGGCGCTCGGCCACGTCGGCTATCTCCTGCTGTGGGTCGTCGTGGGCTGGTGGCTCGCCGAGCGGGCGTTTCGTCGCCGGCTGGAGCGATGACGATGACCTCGGCGGCGTTGGGGTTGCGCATCATCCCGTTGCCACTCGGCGAGAACGGTTGGCGCCTGGTCGAGCGCAACTACGTAGTGTTCCGGCGCAGCTGGCCGGTGTTTCTCACCGGATTCCTCGAGCCGGTGTTCTACCTGCTCTCCATCGGGCTCGGCGTCTCCCGCCTAGTGCCTGGATTCACTGGGTCCAACGGGCAGCTCATCGGGTATACGGACTACATCGCGCCCGCATTGCTCGCCACGTCGGCCATGAACGGAGCGATATTCGACTCCACCTACAACGTGTTCTTCAAACTGAAATACGCCAAGCTCTACGACGCCATCCTGGCGACGCCGCTGGGGCCGCGCGACGTCGCCCGCGGAGAGGTGACCTGGGCGCTGCTACGCGGCGGTGCGTACTCGGCGATGTTCATCATCGTCATGGCGATCATGGGTCTCATCTCCTCGCCATGGGCCATCTTCGCCTGGCCAGCGGCGCTGCTGATCGGGTTCGGGTTCGCCGGGGTCGGCATGGCACTCACGACGTTCATGCGCTCGTGGCAGGACTTCGAGTTCGTGCAGCTGGCCATCGTGCCGATGTTCTTGTTCTCCGGGACCTTCTACCCCCTCAGTGCCTACCCCGAGGCGATCCGGTGGCTGGTCGAGATCACCCCGCTCTACCAGGCCGTCCACCTCGTCCGTGGCCTGACGACCGGAGAGGTCTCGGTGAGCCTGCTGGTCCCGGTGGGATACCTGCTCGTCCTCGGTGCCGCGGGGCTTGTCCTAGCGGGCAGACGGCTGGGCCGGCTGCTGCTGCGCTGACGTCAACTCCCAGGGAACGGCACCGTCGGTTGGGCAGGATGCAGGATGCCCCGCCAGCGGGTCGCACGGATCGCGCTGGCGGTCAGTGCGTCGATTGCCGCCCGGCGCAGCCCGGACGGCGCCGGCCCGGATGCCGCGGTCGTCACGAGGTATCGCCAGGCCGCGGCGCAGCTGGTCTCGGTGGCGAGGGCCAGTCGCTGCGCGTCCACCGATCCGGCCAAGGCGAACGGCAGCGGATAGTCGGTCTGCGGCGGAGCGGGTGATTGCCCGGCGGCCACGAGGGCGGCCGCGGTGCGGTCGCGCAGCTCACGATGCTGCTCCTCGAATGTTCGGGCGACGGCGATCTGGCCGGCGTCGGTCAGCTGCGGACCGAGTGCGCCGTAGTAGAACACCGCCGCGTACTCCGTCCCGAGGGCCGCTTGTGCGGCGGCGTTGAGTGTCTGGGTCGGTGAGGTCATGTGAGCACCGCGGCGTGGGTGGCCTCGCAGGCCGCGATGCTTGCCAGCAGGCCGGCGTCACCCCCGGCCGCGGTGAGCGCGGCTGCGGCTGTCGCCCGCGAGGCCGCAAGCTCGGCCTGGCGCACGCGGGCCACGCTCGTAGGTATCGGCGTCGACGCGGGGGCGCTCGGTCCGCCCGCTGTCGCTGGGGTCGATCCATAACGACTGGATAGGACCTGCAGCACTTGCAGGTGGGCTGCGTGGTCGGCGCGGAGTGGTGCCAGCCGGACACCGAGCGTCGGGTCGGCGCGTACGGCGGCGTCGAGGCCATGCAGAAGCTGCTGCTCTCGGGCGAGCGTGGCCGGTAGCCAGTCCGGCGCCCCGGGAGGATGTCCGCTGACCGGGTCCGGGCGGACAAGCGCCACGAGCGCGCCAGCTGACGCCGCGGCGGCGACCACGCCGGCCGAGCCGAGCCACGCCCGGCGGGACATCAACCGGCGAGGCTCGGAATAGGTCACGACGATCAGGAGCCTCCGTCTCGAGGAACTGCCTGCCTGCGGCGCGGCTTCCCACGCCAGTCGGCTACGGCGTCCCAATTGGCGCAGGGTCTAAGTGTCGCAGAGTAGCTAAGCTCGCTATCGAGGTTGCCGCACGGCGCGAGGTCGACCTGGACCGTAGCTGCGCAGCGCGAGCAATCGGCACAACTTCACATGCCAGGAGGATTGCCCGATGCCCGCGCAGGCAGGTCGATCCACAGCGGAGCAGCGCAACCGTCTGCTCGCGCTACTGACTCCGGTCATCGCCGCGTCCGGACACGACCTGGAGGATGTGTCGGTCCAGGTGGTCGGACGCCGCAGTGTCGTGCGGGTTGTGATAGACCGCGACGGGGGCGTGGATCTGGACGGCATCGCGGAGGTCAGTCGGGCGATCTCCTCGACGATGGACAACCCGGCAAACGACCCGTTTGCCGGTCCGTATGTTCTCGAAGTCACCTCACCTGGAGTGGATCGGCCACTCACCGAACGTCGGCACTGGGCCCGCGCCGTCGGCCGACTGATTGCCGTGAACGGCATCGAAGGGCGCGTCCGGTCCACCAGCGACGCAGGCATCGAACTCCAGTCCCATGACGGCACCCGCACTATCGGTTGGCACGAGCTCGGCCCGGGTGCTGTCCAGGTGGAGTTCAACCGGAAGGCCGCGTTCGACGACGACATGGCGGAGGGATGAGCGTGGTCCACGTTGACATCGCTGCCTTGCGCAGCATCGAGCGGGAGAAAGAAATCGCGTTCGACACGATCATCGACGCGTTGGAGACGGCACTACTCAGCGCCTACAAGCACACTGCGCATTCCATGCCACATGCGCGGGTGGTGATCGACCGCAAAACCGGCGAGGTCGTCGTCTGGGCGCAGGAACTGGACGCGGACGGTGGCCTGATCGAGGAGTTCGACGACACCCCGACGGACTTCGGACGAGTTGCGGCCACGACCGCCCGACAGGTCATCCTGCAGCGGTTGCGAGACGCTGAGCACGATCTCACCTACGGCGAGTACTCGGGTCGGGAAGGCGACATCGTGACCGGCGTTGTGCAAGCGGACGCCCAGGCGGCCCAGCGCGGGTTGGTCCTGGTCGACATCGGCAAGATCGAGGCGATCCTGCCGCCGTCCGAGCAAGTGCCGGGTGAGGAGTACCCGCACGGCACGCGCCTCAAGTGCTACGTCGTCGGGGTGACGCGGGGACTGCGGGGACCGCAGGTCACGGTCAGCCGCACTCATCCCAACCTGGTCAAGAAGCTGTTCGCGCTGGAGGTTCCGGAGATCGCTGACGGCAGCGTCGAGATCGTCGGCGTGGCGCGCGAAGCCGGCCATCGGAGCAAGATCGCGGTGCGGAGCTCGGTGCCTGGACTCAACGCCAAGGGGGCGTGCATAGGGCCCATGGGCCAACGGGTCCGCAACGTCGTGGCCGAACTGCACGGAGAGAAGATCGACATCATCGACTGGGCCGAGGATCCGGCCACGTACGTCGGCAACGCGCTCTCGCCCGCGAACACGGTCTCCGCGCAGATTGTCGATCTGGCTAGCCAGGCCGTCCGCGTCGTCGTGCCCGATTTCCAGCTGTCCCTCGCCATCGGGCGAGAGGGACAAAACGCCCGACTCGCGGCCCGGCTGACCGGCTGGCGCATCGATATTCACAGCGATGCCGAGGCAACGAGCCCGGCCCCCTCGGCCAGCCGGATCGACACATCGGACACGGAGCCCCGAGCGGCCGAGGCTGAGGAGTAGAGTGAGCTTGGTCGTCCGGCCGACGACGGCATCTGATGCTGCGCTTGGACCGGGTCCGGTGTCGCCGGGTCCGGTGCGAACGTGTATCGGTTGCCGTCAGCGGGCGGCGGCCACCGAGTTGCTTCGCGTAGTCGTGGCCTCGGGCACGACCGGTACTGACGCCGGATCGACCGATGTCGATGCGGGCCCAGTACAGGTCGTGCCGGATCCTCGGCGTCGTGCGCCCGGTCGCGGTGCCTCGCTGCATCGCGATCCCGGTTGTATGGCACTCGCGGAACGGAGACGATCGTTCGCCCGGGCACTTCGCGTCTCGGGGCCGCTCGATCTGACGGCCGTGCGCGAGTACGTGTCCAGCGGCTCGGGCAGTACTACCGCATCGGGCGGACACCCCCGTCCGGGCATCCGTAGGGAGCAGTGAATGGCAATGGGCACTCGATGAAGCGCCAGCGATGAGCACGTCCCCCGACTAACGGGACCGCGCGGGAAGCCGCCGGTTTCGCTCTAAGGAGTCCAGTGGCAGGCAAGGCCCGCGTACACGAGCTCGCGAAGGAGCTCAACGTCTCGAGTAAGGACGTTCTCGCCAAGCTCAGCGAACTCGGCGAGTTTGTGAAGAGCGCTTCGTCGACAGTCGAAGCTCCGGTAGCCCGGCGACTCCGGGAGGCCTTCCCGCCCGCGCCGCCTCCAGCCGAGACGCCGACACCCCCAGCCAAGACGGCCGTCGCGCCGCCGGAGCCGGCGCCGACCCCGCAGCCGGAACCTGTCGTGGCCGCGGCGCCGAGCCCCGTTGTCGAGGCGCCGCCGGCCCTGCCAGTGACGCCCGCGCCGATGCCGACGTTCCCTCCGGCGCCGGGCAGCACCCCGTCAGGCGCAGCACGGCCCGGGGTCCCGCGTCCCGGTCCGCGGGTCGGCAACAACCCGTTTGGCGTCGGCGGCAGCGCGCCCGCGACGCCGCGACCAGGTGCGCCTCGGCCTGGTACCGGACCCACCGCCGTGCCGTCGCGTCCCGGCTCACCTGGAGTTCAGCGGCCCGGCGGCGCCGGTGGTCCGCGTCCGAATCCGGGCATGATGCCGCCGCGCCCCGGTACGGGCCAGGGTGGCCGTCCCAGTTTGGGTCCGGGTGGCCGCGGCGGCGGACCCGGCGGTCCGGGCACGCGTCCCGGCGGCCCGGGCGGTCGCCCGGGAGCGCCGGGTGCGGGCCGACCCGGAGGTACCGGTGGGGGGGGATACCGCGGCGCGCCGTCGGGTGGCGCACCTGGCGGAGCGGGGCCGGGGGGCTTCCGTCCCGGTCCAGGTGGCGGTCGTCCCGGTGCCGGTGGGCGCGGACGCGGAGCCGGTACAGCTGGGGCGTTCGGCCGAGCCGGTGGGCGGCCGACTCGGGGGCGCAAGAGCAAGAAGCAGCGGCGTCAGGAATTCGACAACATGTCCGCCCCCACGATCGGTGGCGTGCAGGTACCTCGCGGCAACGGCGAGGTCCTGCGGCTTCCGCGCGGCGCCTCCCTGTCGGACTTCGCGGAGAAGATCGACGCCAACCCGGCATCGCTGGTCACCGTGTTGTTCCACCTCGGCGAGATGGTGACCGCCACCCAGTCGGTCAACGAGGACACGCTGCAACTGCTCGGCGCAGAGCTGAATTACACCGTCCAGGTGGTCAGTCCTGAGGACGAGGACCGCGAGCTGCTCGAGTCCTTCGATCTGACCTTCGGCTCGGACGAGGGTGACGAGGAGAACCTGGTCGCCCGCCCGCCGGTCGTGACGGTCATGGGTCACGTCGATCACGGCAAGACCCGACTGCTGGACGCCATCCGCAAGACGAACGTGGTCGCGGCCGAAGCTGGCGGGATAACCCAGCACATCGGTGCGTACCAGGTGAAGGTGGAGCTCGAAGGCCACAACCGCGCGATCACCTTCATCGACACCCCCGGTCACGAGGCGTTCACCGCCATGCGGGCCCGGGGCGCGTCCACGACGGACATCGTCGTGCTCGTCGTGGCCGCCGACGACGGGGTCATGCCGCAGACCATTGAGGCCCTCAACCACGCCCAGGCAGCAGACGTACCCGTCGTGGTGGCGGTCAACAAGATCGACAAGGAGGGCGCCAACCCCGCGAAGGTGCGCCAACAGCTCACCGAGTACGGGCTGGTTGCCGAGGAGTACGGCGGCGACACGATGTTCATCGACGTGTCCGCCCGCGCGAACCTGAACATCGACGCGCTGCTGGAAGGCATCCTGCTGACAGCAGACGCGTCGCTGGATCTGCGGGCCAACCCCGATCAGGACGCGCAGGGCATCATCATCGAGGCCCGGCTGGACCGCGGGCGCGGCCCGGTGGCCTCGTTGCTCGTGCAACGCGGCACGCTGCACATAGGCGACTCGGTGGTGGCAGGCGACGCGTTCGGCCGAGTGCGAGCGATGCTCGACGAGAACGGTGAGCCGGTTGACACCGCGGGTCCATCCCGTCCGGTCCAGATCCTCGGCCTGACCTCGGTACCCGGCGCGGGCGACTCGTTCCTGGTCGTCGACGAAGACCGGGTCGCGCGGCAGATCGCCGACCGGCGGCAAGCCCGTGAGCGCAACGCTCAGCTGGCCGCGACTCGCCGGCGGATCTCGCTGGACGACCTCGACCGGGCATTCGCCGCCGGCGAGGTGCAGCAGCTCAACCTGATCATCAAGGGCGATGTGTCCGGCTCGGTGGAGGCGCTCGAGGACGCGCTGTTGAAGATCGACATCGGAGAGAACAGTGATCAGGTCTCGTTGCGCGTCATCGGCCGGGGCGTCGGTGCCATCAATGAGAACGACATCAACCTCGCCATCGCGTCGAATGCCGTGATCCTCGGCTACAACGTCCGGCCGGCCGGGAAAGCTGGCGAGGCGGCGGTGCGCGAGGGCGTCGACATCCGGTACTACACCGTGATCTACCAGGCCATCGACGAGATCGAGGCCGCACTGAAGGGCATGCTGAAGCCGGAGTTCGAGGAGGTTCAGCTCGGCACCGCCGAGGTCCGCGAAGTGTTCCGGGTGCCACGCGTGGGCAATGTGGCGGGGTCGCTCGTCCGATCGGGAACCATCCGACGTCACAGCAAGGCGCGGCTCATTCGCGACGGCGTCGTCGTGGCCGACAACCTCAGTGTGGATTCCTTGAAGCGCTTCAAGGATGACGCGACCGAGGTGCGCGAAGGCTTCGAGTGCGGTATCGGCTTGGGTTCCTACAACGACATCAAGATCGGAGACGTGATCGAGACCTTCGAGCTGCGTGAGAAGCCGCGTACCTGACCGGAGGGTGGACTGTCGACCCGGGCCAGCGAGGCATCCGGCCCGGGCGAGGAGGCGTGACGCGTGGTGGTCGGGACCCTGGTGGTCGATCTGCGGCTCGGCGACGTGCGCTCGCTGAAGGAGAAGCGCTCCGTCGTCCGGCCGATTGTCGCCGACTTGCGACGGCGCTTCTCGGTCGCGGCCGCGGAAACCGGGCATGCCGACCTGCACCGCCGGACCGAGATCGGCGTCGCGACCGTCGCGTCGACCCACCAGCACGTGGTCGAGGTGCTCGAGCAGTGTGAACGTCTCGTCGCCGCTCGGCCGGACGTCGAAGTGCTCGTCGCGCGTCGCTGGGTGTTCGATGACGACGATCTCGACTGAGCGCTTGCGCCAAGAGCCAGACCAACAGAGGGAGGAGAGTGCGATGGCCGACACGGGGCGGGCCCGCAAACTGTCCCGGCGGATCAAGCAGATCGTGGCCTCGATGCTGGAAATGCAGGTCAAGGACCCACGGCTCGGCATGGTCACGATTACCGACGTTCGGATAACCGGGGATCTGCACGATGCGACGATCTTCTACACCGTTCTCGGCGGCGACGAGGACCGGACGGCGAGCGGGGTGGCGCTCGAGTCGGCCAAGGGCATATTGCGCAGCGAAGTCGGGCGACAGACCGGTGTCCGGTTCACGCCGACACTGACCTTCGTCCTCGATTCACTGCCCGACGACGCCCAACACATCGATGAACTCCTTGCCGTGGCGGCCGCGCACGATGCCCGCGTGGAGCAGGCGCGGGCGGGCGCCCGGCCGGCAGGGGATCCGGACCCGTACCGCAAGCCCCGGGACGTCGACGAGGTCGATGGCTGAGCTGCGCATCCGCCGCGCCGGCCGGGCTGACTGGGCAACGATCTGGCCGGTGTGGCACGAGATCGTTGCCGCGGGGGACACCTTCGCCCACGACCCGGACACCAGCTTCGACGAAGGCGAACGAATGTGGTTCGGCCCCGAACCGGAGGAGACCTGGGTGGCGGGGTCCGACGACGGCGTGCTGCTCGGCACCTATCACCTCGGCCCGAACCACGGGGGTCCGGGCTCGCACATCGCGAATGCCTCATACATGGTGGCGCCGACGGCTCGTGGTCGCGGGGTAGGCCGGGCGATGGTGGAGCACTCCCTCGACCGCACCGCAGATCTTGGCTACGAAGGACTGCAATTCAACGCCGTAGCCGCGACGAACCGCAGCGCGATCAAGCTGTATCACGACGTCGGCTTCGCGACTGTGGGCGTCATTCCGCGCGGATTCCGACACCCGAGCGAGGGCTTGGTCGACCTGCTGATCATGTATCACGGCGTGAGCCGGAGTCGGTGACCGCGACCGACAGGGTGTCGACCCGGCGACTACTCAGCCTCGCCGCGTCGGCGTTCGTCGTACTCGCCGCGGAACCCCTTTACCTACTCGTCGACACTGCGGTCGTCGGCCATCTCGGTTCGGTGCCGCTCGCCGGATTAGGCGTCGCGTCAGCGCTCATGGCGCTCCTGCTCGTGGTCGGCAGCTTCGTGGAGTACGGCACGACCGGTCGGGCCGCGCGCTGGTACGGGGCGGGGCGGACGGACGCCGCGGTTGCGGAGGGGATGCAGGCTTCGTGGCTGGGCATTGCCATCGGCCTGCTGATGATCGTCTTCGGCGAGGTCTTCGCTCATCCGCTGACTGCCGTGCTCAGCGGCGGGACCGGAGCCGTGCAGCAGGCCGCCGAGTCGTGGTTCCGGATTGCCGTGCTGGGCATGCCCGGCGTGCTCCTGGTTCTCGCGGGCAACGGGTGGATGCGGGGAATTCAGGAGACACGGTCGCCGATCCGCATCGTGCTGGTCGCGAACGCGTTGTCAGCGGCGGTGTCGCCCATCCTCGTTTATCCGCTCGGTTTCGGACTCGAGGGCTCAGCCATTGCCAACGTGGCCGCGCAGGTCGTTGGTGGCGCGCTGTTTCTGCGGGTCCTGTGCCAACGCCGGGCCATCGGTCGCGCCGACTGGACGATCATGCGCGGCCAGCTGGTTGTCGGCCGCGATCTGATAGTGCGCTCGGCGGCGTTTCAAGTCGCGTTCCTGACGGCTGCAGCCGTCGCCGCCCGCATGGGGGCGGCACAGATCGCCGCGCACCAGATCGGCATGCAGCTGTGGGAATTCACTGCGCTGCTGCTGGACTCCCTCGCGATTGCGGCGCAATCGCTCGTCGGGGCGGCGCTGGGTGGGGCTGATCCAACCCTCGCTCGAAGCTTTGCCTGGCGCGTCGCCGGGTATGGCCTCTGGGCCGGGATGGGTTTCGCGGCCATCCTCGCCGCGGGCTGGTTCGCGATCCCGGCGCTGTTCACCTCCTCGCACGCGGTCCGGCATCAGGCGCATCTTCTGTGGCCGTGGTTCGTCGGCATGCAGCCTGCCGCCGGGATCGTGTTCGCATTGGACGGGGTACTCATCGGGGCGGGCGACGTGGCATTCATGCGAACGATCACCGTGATCGCCGCGGTCGGCGCGTTCGCGCCACTCAATCTCGCGGCCTTGCACTTCGGGTGGGGCATCGGTGGTGTCTGGGCCGGCCTGACCGCCTTCATTGTCGTCCGGCTCGTCGGCATGGTGCTGCGAACCCGCGGTGGTCGCTGGCTGGTGTTGGGCGAGCAGCGGTGACGACGTCCGGCCTGATTGTCGTCGACAAGCCCGCAGGGTGGACGTCGCACGATGTCGTGGCCCGCCTCCGACGCCTCGCGCACACCCGCCGGGTCGGCCACGCCGGCACACTCGACCCGATGGCGACCGGCGTTCTCGTGGTCGGCGTCGAGAAAGCCACCCGGCTGCTGCGATACCTCGCACTCGCCGACAAGGGCTACACCGCGACCATCCGGCTAGGTCAAGCGACGAGCACCGACGACGCCGAGGGCGAGCTGATCGCGAGCGCGCCGGCGTCCGCTGTGACGACGGAGCGGCTCATGGCCGCGACCGCCGCCCTCATCGGTGAACTCGAGCAAGTGCCATCGGCGGTGTCGGCGATCAAGATCATGGGGAAGCGGTCATACGCCCGGGTCCGGGCGGGCGAAGACGTGGTGCTCGCCCCTCGGCCGGTGCAGGTGTCGCGGCTCGAGCCGACCGCAATTCGCCCGGTCACGGGCGACCTGCTCGACGTCGACGTAATCGTCGAGTGCTCATCGGGCACGTATGTCCGAGCGTTGGCCCGTGACCTGGGCGCCCGGCTGGGCGTGGGCGGTCACCTTACCGTGCTGCGCCGGACCCGCGTCGGACCATTCCGGATAGAGCAGGCCGCCACCCTCGACGAGCTCGCCCAGCGGGCCGACCCGGTGACGCTGTCGCTCCCGGACGCGGTGCGGGCCGCCATGCCAGTGCGTTCCGTGAGCACTGGAGAGGCACGGGAGCTGGCCTTCGGGCGCTCGATACCGCCGATCGGTCAAAGCGGCACGTACGCCGCGTGCCTTATCCCGGACGGTTCCGTCATCGCGTTGTTGGAGGAAACGGCGGAAAAGGCGCGACCGGTACTTGTCTTCGCCTCGGCCGGTTAGGGCTCTTCGGCGCAGGTTTCCGGACGTCTCCCGTCCGTGTTCGCTCGCTGCGGCAGCGGAGCCCGGTAGCCTCGACCGGATGCAGCGCTGGCATGGCATGTCGTCCGTTCCCTCGGGTTGGGGGCGGTGTGTGGTCACGATCGGCGTGTTTGACGGAGTCCACCGCGGGCACGCGGAGATCATCGGGCATGCCGTTCGCGACGCCGCCAAGCTTGGTGTGCCGAGCGTGGTGCTGACCTTTACGCCGCACCCCTCGGAGGTCGTCCGACCGGGCTCGCATCCACCGGTACTTACGACAATGGTCAGGCGGGCTGAGCTGGTCGAGCAGCTCGGTGTCGACGTGTTCTGCGCGTTGCCCTTCAGCCTCGAGTTCTCAAAGCTGCCCCCGGCCGGATTCGTGCACGAGATCCTGGTCGCCGACCTGCATGCGGCTAGCGTGGTTGTGGGGGAGAACTTCCGATTCGGGCACAAGGCCAGCGGTGACATAGGCACCTTGACCGAGCTCGGCGCCGCGTTCGGATTCCGGACCGTCGGTGTCTCGCTGCTGCGGGGGTCTGAGGGGCCGATCAGTGCCACCTACGTCCGCTCTTGCGTTCAGTCCGGTGATGTGGCGGCGGCCTCCGAGGCGCTGGGACGGCCGCATCGCCTGGACGGTCTGGTGGAACGCGGTGACGAGCGCGGCCGCGAGCTCGGTTTCCCGACCGCGAATCTCCGGACGGACCAATGGGCGTGCGTGCCGGCGGATGGCGTCTACGCCGGCCGGGTCGTCCGCCTCGACGAGTGGGGCAGAACGTCTGACCTGGAGCCACTTAGAATGGCGGCCATCTCGGTTGGGACGAATCCGACATTCGACGTTCGCCAACGCCGGGTCGAGGCCTACCTCCTGGACTTTGACGGGGATCTGTACGGGGACGGACTCGGGGTGGAGTTCGTACACCGGCTGCGCGGTATGGAGCGATTCGACGGCGTGGATGCACTCGTGGCCCAGATGCGAGACGACGTCAAGCAAACCCGCGCGCTGCTGGCGTAATGGAGCCGAGTGGGCGGCTCGATCGTTGCACTGATAGTCTGATAAGTGGCGTTGCGCACAGCGCATGCCCGCAGTGCGTGTGTCCACTCCCACCGTGACCCAGACCGGTGGGGCTCGCCTGCACCGAGACCGAAGGGGAGTCGTCTGTGGCTCTGGCCAGTGACGTAAAGAAGCGCATCATTGCCGAGTACGGCTCGGCTGACGGCGACACCGGCTCGGCCGAGGTCCAGATCGCGCTGCTATCTCAGCGCATCCGTGACCTCACTGAGCATCTCAAGATCCACAAACACGACCACCACAGCCGTCGTGGTCTGCTTCTTCTCGTCGGCCAGCGGCGCCGGCTCCTCAACTATCTCGCCAAGACGGACATCAGCCGCTATCGATCGGTCATCGAGCGGCTGGGCCTCCGCCGGTGACCAACGAGGGGAGCGAACCGACAGGATCGCTCCCCTCATTGCGCCACAACTGAATCATTGCTACCAGCCGGACGCGACGGGATGCCGAGCGACACCGATGCCGAACGGACTGCCGGTCCTCGGTAGTGGCGGCTCCGACCTACGCCAGGTCCGCAGCCGCTTCGATCGAAGACCGGTTCCCGCATGGATGATCCGCTCCTTTCCCGGCCGTAGTGCGGCGCAACCCGGCGGTCAGTCCGACCGCCTAGGAAAGGAAATCCATGACCCACTCGTCAGAGTCTGCGCACGCCCAGGTCCACGAGGCCGTCGCCACGATCGACAACGGCTCGTTCGGCACCCGCACCGTTCGCTTCGAGACCGGACGACTCGCCCGGCAAGCAGCCGGGTCCACGGTCGCCTATCTCGACGACGACACGATGGTGCTGTCGGCCACGACAGCCAGTAAGTCCCCGCGCGAGGGCCTCGACTTCTTTCCCCTGACCGTGGACGTCGAGGAGCGAATGTATGCCGCTGGTCGCATACCTGGCTCGTTCTTTCGGCGCGAGGGACGTCCGAGCGAGGAGGCCATCCTCACCTGCCGGCTCATCGACCGGCCGCTGCGCCCGTCCTTCGTAAAAGGGTTGCGCAACGAGGTACAGGTCGTCATTACCGTGCTCGCCCTCGATCCGGACCATGCGTATGACGTGCTGGCCATCAACGCGGCCTCAGCGTCCACCCAACTGTCCGGCCTGCCGTTCAGCGGACCGATCGGTGGGACTCGTGTAGCACTCATCGACGGCCAGTGGATCGCATTCCCCACTTACCGGGAACTCGAGCGGGCCACCTTCGACATGGTCGTCGCTGGCCGGGTGCTCGAGTCGGGCGAAGTCGCGATCATGATGGTGGAGGCCGAAGCGACCGATAACGCCATCGAGCTCATTGCCGGCGGGGCCACTCGGCCGACCGAGGAGGTCGTTGCGGCGGGGCTGGAGGCGGCCAAGCCGTTCATCGCCGAGCTGTGCCGCGCCCAGGCCGAACTGGCCAAGGTCGCGGCAAAGGCGACGGTGGAGTATCCGGTCTTCCTCGACTACGCGGACGACGTCTTCGCCGCCGTGAGCGCCGAGGTCGCCGAGCCGCTGGCTCAGGCGTTGACGATCGCCGACAAGCAGGATCGGGAAGCCGAGTTGGATCGGATCAAGGAGCTCACCCGCGAGCGAGTGGCGCCGCAATTCCCGGAGCGGGCAGGCGAAATCGGCCCCGCATTCCGCGCTTTGACGAAGAAGCTTGTCCGCCAGCGCATTCTGCGGGACAAGATCCGCATCGACGGGCGCGGGATCGCGGACATCCGGACCCTGTCGGCCGAGGTCGACGTCGTGCCCCGAGTTCACGGGTCGGCGCTGTTCGAGCGCGGCGAGACGCAGATCCTCGGCGTAACGACGCTGAACATGCTGGGGCTGGAGCAGAGGCTCGACACGTTGAGCCCCCAGCGGACGAAGCGCTACATGCACAACTACAACTTCCCGCCGTACTCGACGGGCGAGACCGGCCGCGTCGGCTCACCAAAACGTCGTGAGATCGGCCACGGGGCGCTCGCTGAGCGGGCGCTGGTGCCGGTACTGCCGAGCCGTGAGGAGTTTCCATACGCGATCCGGCAGGTGTCCGAGGCCCTGGGCTCGAACGGCTCGACCTCGATGGGCTCGGTCTGCGCCTCGACTCTCTCACTGCTGAACGCCGGGGTACCACTGAAGGCGCCAGTCGCGGGTATCGCCATGGGTCTGGTGTCCGACAGCGTCGACGGCGCGACGGAGTACGTCGCGCTGACCGACATCCTCGGCGCTGAGGACGCCTTCGGCGACATGGACTTCAAGGTCGCTGGCACGAAGGACTTTGTCACTGCCCTGCAGCTAGACACGAAGCTCGACGGCATCCCGTCCGAAGTGCTGGCCGGCGCGCTGACCCAGGCCCGCGATGCCAGGCTGCTCATTCTCGACGTCATGCGCGAGGCGATTGACGGCCCCGACGAGATGAGCCCATACGCACCGCGCGTCACAGTGGTGAAGATTCCGGTCGACAAGATCGGCGCGGTCATTGGCCCCAAGGGCCAGATGATCAACGGCATCCAGGATGACACTGGTGCCGAGATCACCATCGAGGACGACGGCACGATCTACGTGGGTGCGGCCGACGGACCGTCCGCGCAGGCGGCTATCGATCGGATCAACGCGATCGCTAACCCGCAGTTGCCGAAGGTGGGGGAGCGGTTCCTGGGCACGGTGGTCAAGACCGCCGCGTTCGGCGCGTTCGTCTCCTTGTTGCCGGGCAAGGATGGCCTGGTGCACATCAGCAAGCTCGGTCAGGGCAAGCGGGTCAACAAGGTCGAGGACGTTGTCAAGGTCGGCGACAAGCTGCAGGTCGAGATCATTGATATCGACGGTCGCGGCAAGATCAGCCTGGCGTTGGTCAGCGACGAGGCGCCGGAAGGAAAGGCCCCGGCCGAGATGGCAAACAGCACTGGCAGCTGAGCGATACACCTGAGATCCGGCGGTGGTGATCTTGGACTTGGCGTTGCCAGAGGCGATGGGTCCAAGATCCCCAGCTAGCTAGCCGGAGAGATCCTGGTGATGATCTTGGACTTACTGTCGCTCCAGGCAGCAAGTCCAAGATCACGACCGAGAACAGAACCCCGTAGCCGCCGGACTCTCACGAAGCGCTGCGGCCGCCCGGGGTCATCGGGGCGCCGGTCTCCAGCAGCGTTTTCATCCCGCTCAGAACGAACATCCAGCCCTGGCCGCTGACCGCGTCGGCCGTCTTGGGCGAGTCATCGAGCTGATCATGCGTGACCGTGAGCAGGCAGATACCCGCATCCTGGCCTTCGATGAGCCAGGTCACCCGGCTAGCTGGTTCGGCGGCCAGGTCCGCATCCCACAGCGACCGCCAGGTCACGACCAGCCGGTGCGGTGGGTCGGATTCCAGGACCTTGTCGTCGCCCCACAGGTCGCCGTCCGGCGAGTAGTAGCGGATCGACGTGCCGGCCTCGGCGGTCGTGTTGACTCGGGCGCCGTGAAAGTACTGGCGGGTGAACTCCGGTTGCGTGATGGCGTCCCAGATCTGCTGAGGGGTCGCCCGAATGACGATCTGGTACACCTGCATCGTGTTGACCTGGCTCGCGGTGGTCATCGTGCTTTCTCCAAGCTGCTCTTGAGTTGGGTGAGCGCCGACACCCGGCGCTCGGTGTACTTGTCGATCCAGCGGTCGTGCATCAATCGGATGGGCACCGGGTTCAAATAGTGCAGCTTTTCCCGACCCGACTTTCGGGTCGTGATCAGTTGAGCGTCCTCGAGGACACCGAGGTGCTTCATCACTCCGAACCGGGTCATGTCCACCCCTGCCTGTAGCTCACCGAGCGTGCGGCCGTCGCGTTCGAAGAGCTGGTCCAGGAGGTGCCGACGGGTCGGATCGGCGAGTGCCTTGAACACCCGATCGTCGTCCTCCATCGCCCCAAAATAGGTGACTATTTAGTCACCTGTCAACGGTTCGCGCGTGCGTGACGTCGATCCCGAGGCGAGAGCCGGGTCGGGTTCCGACACCGTCCTGATGGGAATCGAGTCGACTTCGCCTTTTCCCGATCAGTTCGCTAATCTCTACAGGTCAAATAGAAATGCCCGAGATTCGGGCCGGTCCGAAGGAAACGCATCCTGATGGAACGCATCCGCCCAGCAGAGCTCAGCCGCCTTCGCGGACGGCACTTGCTCTCGACACTGACCGTCGCTCTGGCTGCCGCAGTCGGGCTGGTCGCGTGCACGTCATCGAACGCGGCGACCAGTTCGGACAGCGGAAAGCGTCTTTCCGTCGTGGCGTACTCCGTCGCCAAGCCGGCTTACGACGCGCTGCAAAAGGGTTTCGCGAGCACATCCGGCGGCTCGGGTGTCACCTGGCAATCGTCGTACGGCGCGAGCGGTGACCAGAGTCGAGCGGTGCAGCATGGCCAGCCGGCGGACTATGTCGCGTTTTCGCTGGAGCCGGATCTGACCCGACTGGTGCCGAAGTTCGTCGCTTCCAACTGGAACAGCGGACCCACGAAAGGACTGGTATCCGAGTCCGTCGTCGTCATCGCGGTACGCAAGGGAAATCCGAAGAAGATCACGGGATGGGACGACCTTGCGAAGAGTGGGGTGAAGATCGTCACCCCCGATCCTGGCTCGTCCGGATCGGCGAAATGGAACATCCTGGCGGCGTACACCCACGTGCTGGCCCGCGGTGGCACCGACGCCGAGGCGGAGGCCTATCTGAAGAAGTTCTACGCCAACGTCGTCAGCAAGCCGGATAGCGGTTCGAAGGCGACCCAGACCTTCCTGAACGGCACCGGAGACGTTCTCATCTCCTACGAAAATGAAGCAATCGCTGCCCGACAAAAGGGCCAAGCGCTTGATTACATCGTGCCGGACGAGTCGATCCTGATCGAAAACCCGGCCGCGGTCACCGTGACCGCGCCGCAAGCCGCCAAAGACTTCTTGACCTACGTGGAGAGTGCGGACGGTCAGAAAGTTCTAGCCAGCAAAGGATTCCGTCCACTGCTAGCCGGCACACCAATCCCGAGCGTGGCGGGCGCAAATGACCCAGCCAAGCCGTTTCCGACCGTTGCCCGGCTGGTGACCGTTGCTGACCTGGGTGGTTGGAACGCAATCAACAAGAAGTACTTCGACGAGACCACCGGTCTCGTGCCCCGGATCGAGGCGGACGCGCAATGACCCTGGCGACCGCCGTCGAGCGCCGAGGTGCCGGCTTCCGGCGCGGAGCCGGCCAGTCGGACGGTCGAATGCCGCTACGCACCGCGGCCGGCCTGGGTCTCGGCGCAGCTGTGCTGTGGTTGAGCCTGCTGGTACTGCTCCCCTTGGCCGCCGTCGTCGTCAAGGCGACGGGCAATGGCTGGAGCGGCTTCTGGGATGCCCTCACCACGCGTGAGGCGCTTTCGGCCCTTCGCCTCACGGTATTCAGCTCCATCGGCGTCGCTGCCCTGAACGCGATTATTGGCACGCTGATCGCGTGGGTCCTCGTGCGGGACAGTTTCCGGGGCAAGCGCGTCGTCGAGGTCGTTATCGATATTCCCTTTGCTCTGCCGACCATCGTGGCCGGCCTGGTGCTCCTGACGTTGTACGGCCCGCACAGCCCGGTGGGGGTCAACTGGTATGCGACGACCAGGGGAGTCATTCTGGCCCTGCTGTTCGTCACGCTGCCGTTCGTCGTTCGCACAGTGCAGCCGGTGCTGATCGGGCTCGAGCGTGATGTCGAGGAGGCGGCGGCCAGTCTGGGCGCGAGCCGGTTTACGACCTTTCGGCGGATCATCCTGCCCGCGATCTTGCCGGCGATAGCTGGCGGCGCCGCATTGGCTTTCGCCCGGGCGATGGGCGAATACGGCTCGGTAGTGCTTATCTCGGGCGGACTGCAGTTCAAGACCGAGATCTCGTCGATGTACGTGTACAGCCAGATCGAGAACGATGAGCTCGCCGCAGGGGCTGCGACGGCCACGGCCCTCCTGGTCATCAGCCTGGTCGTGATCGGCCTGCTTGACATCGTCCAACGATGGGCGGCCCGCCATGGTTAGCCAGATCGCTCCTGCGGCCACAACCGATCGAAGCGCGCCGATCGACCTCGGGGAAGCTCCGACGCCGCCGCCGCGCCGATCTCGGCGAACGGGCACCTATGTCTTGCGGGGTATCGCCATCGGGTACGTGGGCGTGCTCGTCCTAGTGCCGCTGGGTGTCGTCCTGTGGCGGACGATCCAGCAGGGATTGGGCACGTTCTGGGATACGATCACTGATCCCACGGTTGTGCACGCGATCGTGCTCACCGGCGTTGTTGCGGGCATCGCGGTGCTTCTCAACGTCGTGTTCGGTATCGGCATGGCGCTGCTGCTCGCGCGATACCGATTCCCCGGCCGACGGCTGCTGAACATCCTGATCGACCTTCCGCTCGCGGTATCGCCGATCGTCGTCGGGCTCGCCCTCATCCTGGTCTACGGGCAAGAGGGCGGGTGGCTAGGCGGCCTCGGCGTGCAGATCATCTACTCGATTCCCGGGATGGTGCTCGCCACGGTTTTCGTCTCGCTCCCGCTTGTCGTCCGCGAGCTGGTCCCGGTACTCGAAGAGGAAGGCCTAGACCAGGAGCTAGCCGCGCGATCGCTGGGCGCCAACGCCCGACAGTGCTTCCGGCGCATCACACTGCCGACGATCAAGTGGGCGCTCGCGTATGGCGTCGTGCTCAGTCTGGCTCGAGCGATCGGGGAATTCGGGGCGGTCAAGGTCGTGTCCGGCAACGTCATTGGGCAAACCCAGACCGTCACGCTCCTCGTCGACGAGCGAGCCGAACAATTCGAACCGGGCGCTTACCAGGCATCGATCCTGCTGATCGTGGTCACGGTGATTTGCATCGTCGGGGTATCGCTCATTCATCCTCCGGAGGGCCGATCATGACGACGGGGATCAGACGATGGGAATAGCGGCAATTCACATCAGCAAGACCTTCGGCGGGGTCGCTGCGCTCGACGACGTGACCGTTGAGGTCGGCAGCGGCCGCCTCACCGCGCTCCTTGGGCCAAGCGGCGGTGGGAAATCCACGTTGCTGCGGATCGTTGGCGGCCTCGAAGAGCCGGACGCCGGCTCGGTGGTCATAGATGGCATCGCGGCAACCGGAATCCCGGCGCAACGGCGGAATGTCGGCTTCGTCTTCCAGCACTATGCAGCGTTCAAGCATCTATCGGTTTATCGCAACATTGCGTTCGGCCTCGAGGTTCGCAAGCGGCCGAAGGCCGAGATCAAGCAGCGGGTGACGGAGTTGCTCGAGCTGGTGCACTTGGAGAAGTTTGCCGATCGGATGCCTTCACAGTTGTCCGGTGGACAGCGCCAGCGGATGGCACTGGCCCGGGCCCTAGCGGTCGAGCCGTCAGTGCTGCTACTCGACGAACCGTTCGGCGCGCTCGACACCAAGGTGCGAAAAGAACTGCGGGACTGGTTGCGCCGGCTGCATGACGAGGTACACGTGACCACGATCTTCGTCACGCATGACCAAGACGAGGCGCTGGAGGTTGCCGACGAACTCGCGGTCATCAACAACGGGCGGGTGGAGCAGGTGGGTTCGCCGGATACTTTGTACGACCATCCGGCCAACGATTTCGTCATGGGGTTCCTGGGACCGGTAACTCGGCTGGGCCCACGCCTGATTCGGCCGCACGACATCGACGTGTTCGCCGCGCGGACGTCGGACGCAGTTGAGGCGAAGGTGACCCGGCTGCAGCGGGTCGGGTTCGAGGTTCGCGCGGAGCTGCGCGCATCGGACACCGAGCCGTGGGTTCAACTGACACGGGGCCAAGCTGAGTCACTGGCGTTGCGCCCGGGCGACACGGTATGGCTGCGGCCGGCCCAGGACGCGTCTACCCTCGCCGCTTCGTGAGACGCGACGGACCGGGAAATCTCCTCGAATTCCCTAGGATTTGAGAAGATGCCCCCGTGGATATATCCGCCAAGACGGACTACGCGGTACGGGCACTGCTGGAGCTCGCGGCTCGGGAGCCCAGCCTGGTCAAGGTCGATGCCATCATCGCCGAACAGCAGCTGCCCCGAAAATTCGTCGAGGCCATTTTGGGCGAACTGCGGCGCGCGGGACTGGTGCGCAGCCAGCGAGGCGCCGACGGCGGCTATGCCCTAGCGTTGCCCGCGAGCGAGATCACGCTCGGTTCGGTAATCCGCGCGGTGGACGGGCCGCTTGCCGAGGTTCGCGGACTGCGACCGAATGAGACGACGTATACGGGCGTTGCCGCGCACCTGCCCGAGGTATGGGTGGCGGTCCGGGCCGCGCTGCGGCAGGTTCTTGATGAGACGACCCTGCAGCAGGTGCTGAGCGGTCGGCTGCCATCGCATGTCCGGCGAATGATCGGAGCACCCGACGCCTGGCTGCCCCGCTGACTTCACACCCGCCATAGATCGAGTGCTTGGGAGCCATGTCGGCCGGACGCCGTGCAAGATCGTCAGCGACAGACCGCGCAACTGGTCGGCATTATGTGGCTATGAGCGTCGAGTTGGTGCATGGGGACATCACCGAACAGCGCGCGGACGCAATCGTCAACGCAGCAAAT
The DNA here is from genome assembly GCA_963809815.1 of uncultured Actinomycetota bacterium. Classification (GTDB taxonomy): domain Bacteria; phylum Actinomycetota; class Actinomycetes; order Mycobacteriales; family Jatrophihabitantaceae; genus CAVVJA01. The sequence continues at coordinate 117,161 of CAWELM010000018.1, read as the reverse complement.
TCTGGGCTGCTGGGTGGCGGAGGCGTCGACGGTGCGATTCATCGTCGCGGTGGCCCGGCGATCCTCGCCGCCTGCCGCGAGCTCCGGGATGGTCCGTACCGCAAAGGATTGCCCGTGGGATACGCCGTCGCGACCACCGCGGGCAACCTCTCGGCTCGTTGGGTGATCCACACGGTAGGCCCCGTCTATCGGCGCTCCGCTGATCAGGGGGACATCCTGCGCTCGTGTTATCGGTCATCGCTTGCCGTCGCGGAAGAGATCGGCGCCACCTCCATTGCTTTCCCGCTGATCTCGTCCGGGGCGTTTGGGTGGCCCACCGACGATGCGATCCAACAGGCGATCAACGTGCTGCGGGGAAGCACACTGGACGCCCGCCTGGTGCTCTGGGACATAGCCACTTTTCGACTGGCCGAACGCCTTCTGCAGGATGCTTGATACCCGTCCAGAATCCGGGGCGATCCGCCGACCGTAGGATCGACTGATGCCCGAGCCGCAGCTGCAGACGCGTGCCCGAACAACCCGCGTCGCGGCAACCGGGGGTGGGACGATCACCCGGACGACGTTGCCGTCCGGGCTGCGGATCGTCAGCGAGGCGATGCCCACCGTCCGCAGCGCCAGCATTGGAGTCTGGGTCCCGATCGGATCGCGCCATGAGTCGCCCGCGGTCGCGGGGGCGAGCCACTTTCTCGAGCATCTCCTGTTCAAGGGCACGACCTCGCGTACCGCTCTGGAGATCGCTACCGCGATGGATGCCGTTGGTGGCGAGCTGAACGCATTCACGGAAAAGGAGCACACCTGCTACTACGCGACGGTGCTCGATCGGGATCTGCCCCTCGCCGTCGATATCGTCGTCGATGTCGTGCTGAACGCGACCGTGACAGCGCACGACGTGGATGTGGAGCGCAGCGTCGTACTCGAAGAGATCGCAATGCGCGACGACGATCCCGCCGACCTCGTTCATGATGTCTTTGCCTCGACGCTCTTCGGTGACACGCCGCTCGGGCGGCCCATTCTCGGCTCCGTCACCTCGATCACCGCGCTCCGCCGGGCTCAAATTGCCGGCTACTACCGCCACCGGTATCGCCCGCGTGACATGGTCGTCGCCGTCGCGGGCAACGTCGATCACGCCGCCGTCGTGCGTCGCGTCCGATCGGCCTTCGCCGCGGCCGACGGTCAAAGCGGCTTCCAGACCTCCCGGAGTCAAGATCAATCGCGGCCGGCCCCGCGCGCGACCGTCGTTGGTGAAGAGACCGAACAAGCGAACATCGTCCTGGGCACGCGGGGCATATCTCGCTTCGATGATCGGCGATTCACCGCCGGAGTGCTTTCTGCCGCACTCGGCGGTGGCATGAGCTCGCGCCTGTTCCAACGGATTCGTGAGGAGCGCGGGCTCGCGTACTCCATCTACACGTTCAGCAATAGCTACACCGACACCGGCCAGTTCGCGATATACGCGGGCTGCCAGCCAGGCAAGGCCGACGAGGTGATCTCGCTGATCACCGGCGAACTCGCGGCCGTTGCGGACGGCGGTCTTACCGAAGCCGAAGTGCAGCGGGGCAAGGGTCAAATGCGCGGGGCGGTCGTGCTCGGCCTGGAGGATTCCGGATCCAGGATGTCCCGGATAGGCAAGAGCGAACTCGTCTACGCCGATGTGCCCGGCGTCGACGAGCTGATCGCCCGCATCGATGCCGTTACGGCGGCGGACGTCGCCGGGCTAGCCGACGATCTGCTGCACCGTCCGCGCGCCCTTTCGGTCGTGGGACCATTCGGGCCGCACGACTTCGACGGGGTGGTGTGACGCCGGAAGTGGCGGCGGGTCGCAGGACAGGAAAGGGACAGATGAGCGTGCGAGCATCGCAGGCACTTGGCGCTGAGGGTCCCTGCGAAACGCGGAGCGTTTCGTGAGGTGCATGTGCGCTTGCGGGAAGAGGCAATGTTGATGAGCGAGGGAGCATCGCAGGCGCGTGAGCTCGAAGAGGTTATCGGATGAGTGAAGCGCTACGGGTCGGCGTGTTGGGCGCCAGGGGCCGAATGGGTCAGCAGGTTTGCAATGCGGTCGTCGACGCCGAGGACCTCGACCTGGTGGCGGCGGTCGATGCGGGCGACTGGTTGTTCAGCGTCGCGGACGGCGGAGCCCAGGTTCTGGTCGACTTCACCCATCCGGATGTCGTCATGGACAACATCCGGTTCGCCGTGGACCAAGGAATTCACGCCGTGGTCGGCACCACGGGCTTTACCCAGGAGCGCCTCGATACGGTGCGGACCTGGCTCGAGGACGCGCCGGGCCTCGGGGTGATCGTGGCACCGAATTTCGCCATTGGCGCTGCGTTGCTCATGAAGTTTGCGGCAACGGCGGCCCGGTTCTACGAGTCGGTCGAGGTCGTCGAGCTTCATCACCCCGACAAGGTCGATGCGCCGAGCGGGACCGCCATGCGAACGGCCGAGATCATCGGTGAGGAACGGGCGCGGGCCGGCCGCGGGGCGCCGCCGGACGCCACCAACCAGGGGGTGGACGGCGCGCGGGGGGCGGTGGTCTCCGGCGTGCACGTTCATGCGGTCCGGATGCGCGGGTTGGTTGCGCACGAGGAAGTCCTGTTCGGAAACGGCGGTGAAACTCTCACCCTTCGACACGATTCCTTCGAGCGCTCTTCGTTTCTACCCGGCGTGCTGATGGCCGTCCGACAGGTCAGCTCGCGGCCCGGGCTCACGGTCGGCATCGAGCCACTGCTGAACCTCTGACGTTGTGTCTGCTCGACGCGCAGTCGTGCTGCTGGTGATCGCGCTGGCTGCCTACTTCGCGCTCGTCGGGTATCGCGGGGTGTTCCTGCTCGGCGAGCCGTCCTTGATCCTCAAGGCGCTCGGCGCGGCTGTGTTGGTGCTACCGCTCGTGGGGCTGTGGCTGGTTGCGGCTGAGATCCGATTCGGGCTCGCAACCCAACGATTGGCTCGTCGCCTCGACGCCGAGGGTGTGCCGCCCGAACCAGAGCTACCGCGACGGCCGTCGGGTCGGGTGGATCGCCAGGCGGCCGACGCACTGTTCGAGCATCGTCGTCACGACGTGGTGGACGCGCCGGCCGACTGGCGTCGGTGGTATCGGCTCGCCGTCGCCTACGACGTCGCGGGCGACCGCCGTCGCGCCCGCGCGGCAATGCGGACGGCGATCGCGCGGGAGTTACCGTGACCGGTGCTCATCCGACGGCCCGACATGGGTCGCTAGCCAATCGCTCAGCGGCCCGAGCTTCCGGAGTGACTTGACGATCTCGGTTCGGGCCTGTCGTGTACTCAGCCACGGCGGACAGCCCATTTGCCGGTGCGCCGTCAACGATTTGTACCGGATCAGGGCCGCCCGCCGATGGTCTTTCGGGTAGCCGGGCGGTACGCGAGCGATCTGTTCGCCACCGATGTCGAATCCCGCCCTGCGCGCCTTTTCGATGATCTTTTCCAGCTGCCCGCCGGCAACGTCGTCGTCGACGGCTCGACGCAAACGTCCCACCTGATCGCTGGCCGTTCCCCAGTAGCCGCCCGCGATGAAGAGTCCGGCCGCCGAGACCGCCACATAGCGAGCCGATTCAGCGAACCACATGCCCTGCTGGGTCTTGTATGGCGTCTTGTCCTTGGCGAATCGCACGTCCCGATAGGGGCGGAACAGCTTCGGTGAGCCGAACTCAGGCTCGAGCTCCGCGGCGAGCGCCTCGAGGGGCGTTCGCACAGACTCCTCATAAATGTGCTTGTGGGCGGTCCAGAACGACTTGCTGTTGTCGGCCTCGAGGTCCTCGTAGAAGTCGAGGGCAGCGACCGGAATTCCGGCAAACGTCATGCGGCCGGCTCCAGGGCAACGTGCAGGCGTATCTCGCGCATCTCACCGACCCCGGTATCGAGAACCCGGGCGAAGCCATCGGTGTCCCAGCCGGCGGACCGGTAGAACGAGAGGGAGGCACCGTCGCCAGCGGGCACCCAGGTGATCAGCCGGGTGAATCCATCGGACCGCGCATGATCGACCGCGGCCGCGAGCAGTCGCGAGCCATGCCCGCGGCGACCCCAACGGGGCTCGACGAGCAGCGGCGCGATCTGTGCGGTGTGCGGCGCGTCGGTAATTCCCTCTTCATTGCTGTCCACCGGTCCGACTGCCGCGAATCCGACCAGCCACTGCTGCTCCTGCGCGACGAAAACGTGATGCTGGTCGCTCGGGGGAGCCTCGACTGCCTCCGTCCAAGCTGGCTGCACCGCCTCGGCCGACAAGGACTCGACGATCGGCGCGGGGAGCAGATCCCGGTATCCGGTGCGCCACGTATCGACCTGGATACGCGCGATCTCCGCCGCGTCGTCGCTGCGCGCGGGACGCACGCTGACGTCGGCCACCCGACGACCTTATGCCAGATCGGGAGTGCCGACGCTCGCGCGATGGCAACTAAGGCCGAAACCCCGCCGCCCGACGATGTTCTCGGCGTGGAGGACCTGGGTCCTACCGCCCTACTGGGTCCGTAGCTGGATGTCGTGTCGCGCCGAGGTTGCTCCGAGATCCCGCGCCAAGATCGATTGGATCTGCTCGGTGGTGTTCACCATGCTCGGCGGTGCCGGCACCGGCGCCGTCGTTGGAGCGGCCCGCCCGTTGGGGGTGGCCGGCACCGCCGTCCGGGCACGCGACAGGGGCAGGGCATGCAGCTCGGCCAGTAGCTGGGCCCGGAGGTCTTCGCTGCGAGCGAGCGCGGCCTGGGACGGCTCGCGGTGGGAGGGAGTCACGATAACGATCTGGATCGCCGCGGCATTGCTGTTGCAGCCGGCGCACACGACATTCAATGAGAGTGACCGATTTCCGGCCGTGACTTTTCCGGCCTGATGAGCGATCACGACCTGCACGGACAATGCCGTGGCACTGCAGTTCGTGCAGCTTGACCACGCGACGGCCACATTGTTGGCGGTCAGCGTCCGGGAACCTCGCGCGTAGATGAATTGCAGCGTCACCGTCGATGCCGTACATCCATCGCAAGACGACGTCGCGGTCGCAGCCGAATCCGCGCGCACGGTGCGCGCGTTGACTCGGCGGTAGCGGATCGACTCGTCCTGGGCGGTAGTGCCTGGCGCGACGGGAATCGCCGACGAGGCGCTCTCTATGTCGGTTCGCGCCGGCCCATCAGCGCCGGCGGCACTACTGCTGCTGATCGTCACGATTGCGGCCGCGGCCGCCAGAGTAATGCCTGCTATGCGTCGCACGGCGCGATGCTAGCTGATCATGACTCCATTCTTGGGACGTCGAAGCCCCTAAGGACATCGTGTGTCGCAAAGTGGTCAGCCACAGCGGCAGCCAGCTCGACCAAGGCATCGCGGGTTGCTGGTTGCAATGCGGACAGCGAGGTCTGCGCGCCGTTCTCCAGCGAGGGGTCTGCGGGCACGGTCACGACTTTCGCGCAACGTCGGGAGAAGTGATCCGCGACGCGGTCCAACGGTATGCCCGTTCCCCTTCGAGTGCCGTTTATCACCACGACCGCGCGTGCTACCAGCTCGCCATGGCCATGCTCGGCGAGCCAGTCCAAGGTCAGCGCTGCCGCCCGAGCGCCGTCGAGTGCGGGCTTGAGGACCAGGACCAGCTGATCGGCGTCAGCGAGCAGTCCCTGATTCGCACTGTCGAGGATTCCCGTGCCGGTGTCGATGACAATGAGGTTGTAGTAGTGGTCGAGCAGCTCGATCACTCGGTGATAGGCCTGCCGGTTCAGCGCCAGCCCAATGCGCGGGTCGTCATCGGACGCCAGTACTTCCAAGCGCGAGTCCGGAGCCTGCGCCGTGAACCGGCGCAGGTCGGAGTAACTGGTAATGAGCTCCATCTCGTTGAGCACATCGGTGATCGTGCGCGGGCACGGCCGGGCAACTCGATGGGCGAGATTGCCGGCATCGGGGTTGGCGTCCAGGGCTATTACTCGATCGCCCCGCATCATCGCGAAGGTGCTGCCCAGCGCGAGGGTGATCGTCGTTTTGCCGACGCCACCCTTGCGACTCAGGACGACGACGCGTCGTGACCCATTGATCGGCGCGGTGACGCGTTCCAGAACAGCCGCCCGATTTCGTTCAGTGGCACCGGGGCCCGGGTTTATTGCCCCGGATGTTGCGCTGTATACCGCGCGCCGCCAGCCATGCTGTGGCACGGGTCCGTTCTTGGGTCTGAGCATCGCCTCGTCCGTGAACGCGGCGGCGGTTAACGAGTCCGGAGGTCGAGTGGGTTCGCGCGGCGGTTCCGGTTCCGCCTTCGGCTCCGGTGAGCTGGCGGATTCGGCCTCCCGCCGGATATCCGATGTCATATCGACTCCCGTGGGCGCGGCTGGCACGTCATGTGATTCTCTCTCCACCGCATTGTTCGACCGCGCGCGCCACATGGCAACTGGGCGGGCTATGTAGCGGAGGCCGAGGCTCGCCAAGCTCCGGCCCAATAGCAACAGCCCGAGGGCGGGAAGCGTGAGCAGGACTATGGAAACGGCGCCGAGAATCACCCCGGCGTATTGGTGCGCGTCCCACGATTCGGCAATGGCTTGAGCCTGGGCAGTGATCGCCGACGCTGTGCGGTGCAAAAGACTGGGAAGGCTGTAGAGCAGCCAGCCGAAGCCGATCGCCAGGGTCGGCACGACAACGAATACCCACACGGTGACGAGTCGCCGTGTCTTAGGGCGCAGCTCGGTCACCCGCGGATCGGCCGGGCGTCCAGGCAGCAAACTCACCAGCACCGGGCGGACCCGGGCGAACAGATCCGGGACGCCCGCCAAGTCGGCCAGCACGAAATAGCCGTCGAAACGCACCGTGGGAATGAGCTGCTGCACCATCTCGATCTGCATGAGCAGCAGGGCTAGCAAGAAGAGCCCATTGCCGGTGATCAGGTACGAGCCACCCAACGCCAGCACGCACCAGACGTTGAAATAGAGGCCTCCGAGGTCAGTGCGCAGCCGGCCGGCGCGCCCGAGCCGGTACGAATCGGTGACATTGGTGAAGAACGCCGGGAAGACCAGGTAAACGCCGACGCCGATGACTCCGGGCCGGGCGCCGCCATAGTGACAGGCCGCGGCGTGGCCCGTTTCGTGTATCAGCCCCCCGGCGGTCAGAATGGCCAGCAGTCCGAGCAAGAACATCGGTGTCGCGAACACTTGGCCCAGCGCGTCGGTCAAACTCGCCTGCCGGATGAGAACGACATCCAAGGCAACGAAGGCGGCCAGGGCCACGACGACGAGTGGGGGATAGAACAGCGGCGCCAGCAGCCGGGCAATTGCTCGGGCACCGCGGGCCGGCAGCAACGTGCCGCGCAGACGCAAAGACAGCACCGGATTCGCCCGCGGGACGTCGTCGCGGGCCGGAGCCTGCGGCTTGGCGGCGTCCTCGATCAGGCCGAGTGGTTCGAGCTTGCTCGCCAGCAGGGAAAGTCCTTCGACCGTCAGCGTCTTGCCGTACGCCGCGCTCACGGCCTCCGCGACCCGTGCCGCATCACGGTCCGCCGAGACCTCGCGAATAACCACATGCAGCAGCTCCGACAGCTGCACGACCTGACCGTCGGCGCGCCGGATCAGATAGCTCGGCTCACGTAGGCCGGACCCTTGAGTCTGACCGAGCTCGTCCAGACCCGCGACACGACGCCAGCGCGTCGTCGGCCTAGGCGGTGCTTCGATGCTCATCGCGTCCCTGAACCCGGATTCGTTGGAGCCCTAATAGCAGTGGGCGCACCCGTTCGGCGCGCCCACCTCTGTGCCAACCCCGTGCCTCGGATCAGTGCTGGAAAACGAACACATGCTGCCCAGCATTGGCGATCGCGGTCGATCCGATGGTGGCGGCGTTGACCGCTATCGCGAGATTCACCGCGATCACTGGCGCGACGTTGATGTCGAAGAAGAGCGTCTCCCGAGGTGGAAGCAGCTCCAGGGACTGGGCATCGAGCTCGTCGACGCTCAGTACCGGTGTTTGATGCACGCCGGTTCACCTCCCTCCGGCACCGTGCGGGCCGAGTGGCCCGCACGGTCCGTGACCATCAGTGCTGCGAGACGAAGATCTTCTGGTAGGCGTTGGCGTTTGCGCTCGAGAGGATCGTCGCTGCGTTGACTGCATACGCCGCGTTCGTGGCGTAGACGTTTGCCCAGTTGAAGTCGAAGAACAACGTCTCCCGTTCGGGCAGCAGTTCGGCTTGCTGGATGGCCAGCTCGCTGAGTGTCAGCTCCATGTCTGTCACCCCCCTCCCATGCGAGTCGATGGGTCGATCTGTGTCCGACCAGTAAGCCAAGTCCTGCGTTACTCGTCCGTTATCGCATCGTTATCTGCCCCGTGGCGCGGGGCGGGCTGCTGCACACTCGCCACTCAGGAGGTATGCGCGAATACGCGAACGAATGGGCGAGAGCGAGGCTCGGCTGGTGACTGTTGGTCAAGCCGGCGGAAATGGAGTGCTCGTTATCCGGGTCTGGCACGAGGCCGGCGCCGCAAACGGGTTTCGGGCGAGGATCATTTTCGGTGCTGCGGACGATCCTGCGGCTGAAACGAGCTTCGTCATTGCTCGGAATCCGGGCGAGGTCATTGACGCAGTACGGCGCTGGCTAGCAACGATGGATAGGTGACCGCGTCGCCCGGGCCGTCCGATAGGTTTCGCTAATGTGTATCTACTCGACCACTGCTCGCTCTTGACATAGAGGAATGGCACGTGAAACGTGGTTGAGGCGAGCGGGGCTTCTCACCACAGACCGTAGCCGGCCACACGTGAGCGCTTCCGCACGGTTGGGGGACAGCGATGGCGACAGCGCAACGAGAGAGCCCGCAACACGCGATGATTCGTGATGCCCAGCAATCCCCGGCGTCTCCCCGCTGGGAGTTACACCTGTTCGATCGCTGGACGTTGTGCGGCCAGGATGGCCAACTAACGCTCGGCCTACGCGAGCAGCGGTTGCTCGCCGTCCTTGCCCTCTATGGGCCGCGATCCCGCAGCTACGTCGCCGGGATCCTGTGGCCGGATAGCACGGATGCCCGCGCAATGGGCAACCTGCGGGCGGCGGTATGGCACGTCGAACACGCGGTACCCGGATTGGTGCTGCACACTCGCGCCCGGCTTGCGCTTGCCGAGGATGTTCGCCTCGATGTGCACGAATTTCTGTCGGCTGTGCGCTGGGTCGTAGGTCCTGATCCGACATTTGACACGCGGCAGCTTGGGCGAGCGGTGGCCATTCTGCAGCGGGGCGATCTACTGCCTGGCTGGTATGACGACTGGGTGCTTTATGAACGGTCCCGGTTGGCCCAGCTTCGGCTCCGCGCACTCGAATCGCTAGCCGAACAATTGGTCTCCGTCGGTGATACGAGGAGTGCATTAGAGGCTGCCCTGGCGGCGGTGGCGATCGAGCCATTGCGGGAAAGCGCCCAACGCGCGCTCATCCGCGTACATATCGCCGATGGAAACTACCTCGATGCCGTTCGCGAGTACCGGTCATTCCGTACTCGCCTTGCCGCCGAGATGGACGTCAGTCCATCAGGTCAGCTGGAGTCGATGATCCACCCGCTTCTGGTGTCGCGACGCGCGCGAGTCCGCACCAGTACCGCTACCGCTTGACCGGACGCCGCCAGCCCGGCGCCGGGTATTACAACAGTCCGCGCACGTAGGCGGCCTGACCGAGGTGTTGCAGGCAGTCGGAGATCACGCTCACCAGCCGAACGCCGAGTGTCACCGCTGGCGTCCATGTCTCGTCTACCACCCGGTCCAGGTCATCGGCTTCGAGCTGAGCCACGTAGCGCTCGGTCTGGGCGGCCACGGCGGCGTCATACCCGATGAGCCGTTCCGCGGTGACCCGAACCTTGACGACCGAGTCCGGTCGGTGGCCGTATCCGATGTCACGCGGTGGAAGGTCGAGACCGAACTGGTCGAACCAGCCATCGCGCAGCCAGACTTGCTCGAGTCCGGCCACGTCGGCAACGTGGTCGTCGTGCACGCGGCTTTGATGCCAGACCAGCCAACCGATCGAATTGCCCTGGTCCTGCGGTCGCCACGCGAGCTCCGCCGAGCTCAGCCCGTCGACGACGTCGGGCACGAGCCCGCGAATACGTCCGAACGCCTCGATGAGGAGGCCAGCCGAGTCCACCCCGCCACCGTAATGACTCCACCGGCGGCGGGAACGCCGGATGGGTCGATTGGACGTCATGAAACCTTCTTGACGCCCTCCTTATGGCGCCGGCGAGTATGCAGGAGGACAACGACGCCGATGATGACCGCGATCACGGCGAACGGCGCCCAGGTGAGATAGCGACTCACCGTTGCGAGGGCGGAGGAGAAGGCGTACCCGAGCAGGACGCAGCCAGTGCCCCACAAGATCCCGCCTGCGGCATTCCAGCGCAGGAACGTCGGATAGTGCATGCCGCTCATGCCGGCCATCGACGGCACGAGCGCCCGGAAGACGGCGGTGAGCCGGCCGAGCAAGATGGCTTTTCCGCCATGCCGGTGAAGGAATCCATCGACGGTGGTCCACCGTCCCTCGCCGACCCACAAGCCGAGCCGGGATCGGCGCAGCGGCGGCCCGTACTTCCGTCCGAACTCGAAGCCGACGCTGTCGCCGGCGATCGCACAGATGATCGCGACGGGGATCATGACCCAGAGCGTGAGTACGCCGCGCTGGCAGAACACGCCAGCCACGAGGAGGGCTGTCTCTCCGGGCAACACCATTCCGACGAGGATCGCCGCCTCAGCGAACGCCAGGCCACCGGCGATGACGTACAGCCAGGCACCCACCGCATTACCGATGCTGGTGATGGCCTGCTCCAACACCCAGCCATCCTGACATGTCTCGTCGACGCCGCCAGCCGTTTTGTTGTCCGACGCCGCCCGTAGAGTCCGCGACGTGGCCCGCCTCGCCGATTCGCCGATCGCCAAGGCGCCGGCTAAGGAGCGGCTAACGGCCGTGGAAGCTCGGCGTATCGCGCTCGCCGCGCAGGGCTTCGCGCAGCGACGCCCGACCGGCCGGATCGGCGCGCGACAGGTTCGGAGCGCGATCGAACAAGTCGGACTGCTCCAGCTCGACTCGGTCAACGTGTTCAGCCGGTCCCACTATCTGCCACTATTCGCCCGATTGGGCCCCTATCCCCGCGAGGTTCTGGACCGGCTGGCGGCGCATACGGCCGGGCCGATACGGCGCGAGTTCTTCGAGTACTGGGGGCACGAAGCCTCCCTCATACCGGTCCGCCTTCAGCCTCACCTGCGATGGCGGATGGCTCGTGCCGGCACCGACGCCTGGGGCCGCATGGTCCGCATTGCTAGGGACTTCCCAGACCTGGTCGAGCGCGTGTACGAGCTAGTCGCCGAGCGCGGACCCATCCGGGCCGCGCAGACAGGCATCGAGCGCCGAGCCCGCGAGCCGGGGGCGATGTGGAACTGGCACGACGGCAAAGTGGCGCTGGAGTATCTGTTCTGGTCTGGTCGGGTTACGGCCGCCCGGCGGGTGAACTTCGAGCGGCTGTACGACCTCACCGAGCGGGTAATCCCCGCGGCAGTACTGGCAACCCCGACGCCGTCCATCGAGGAGGCCCAGCGTCAGCTCCTGCTCGTGGCAGCGCGGGCCCTGGGGGTGGCGACCGAGCCCGACCTCGGGGACTACTTCCGGCTGCCCCGGGCGGAGTCGAAGCTGCGGGTCGCTGAGCTGGTGGAGGCGGGTGATCTCATCCCGATCGCCGTCGACGGCTGGCGCGCTCCCGGCTACCTGTGGCCGGCAGCGCGGCGCCCACGGTCGGTACAGGCGCAGGCGCTGCTGAGCCCCTTCGACTCGCTCATCTGGTATCGGGAGCGAACCTTGCGACTATTCGGCTTCCGGTACCGCATCGAGATCTATACGCCGGCGGCCGCGCGGGTGCATGGGTACTACGTACTGCCGTTTCTGCTGGACGAGGCGCTTGTCGCCCGAGTCGATCTGAAGTCCGATCGTCAGGCGGGTGTGCTCCTGGTGCAGGGCGCGTTCGCCGAGCCTGCCGTCGAGCCCGAAGCGGTCGCCGGGCCTCTTGCCGTGCAGCTGCGCCGAACGGCGGAGTGGCTGGAGCTGGACGACGTCGTGGTCGGCGAGCGCGGCGATCTGGCTGCCGCGCTCCGCCGGGCCGTGCGCGCCGTCAGCCGGCGGCGCGAGTGATACGCACGTCACCGCTACCGGTACGCGCGCGGATCGTGATTGGCCGGCCGTCCGCCGGCGCGCTGTCCGTCACCGGCAGGTCTGTGAGCAGCTGGCCGCTGCCCGTGGTGACGTCGAGCCGAGCCACCTGACCAGGACGCAGCCCGACGGTCAGGCCGCCCGAGCCGGTGACCAGATCGACGTCACCCTCGGCAACCCCGATGTCGGCCTGACCCGAGCCCGCCCGCAACGACACCGGACCATGTGCGACGTCGACCTCGAGGTTGCCGCTGCCGCACGCCATGACGAGCCGATGGCCCAGATCTCCGAGCCGGACCGTGCCGGACGCGGACTTGATCTCCGCCGTGCCGGCTACCCGAGCCACTCGGGCCGGACCGCTTCCGTAGCGCAACCGAAGGTCGCCGTCGACGAAATCAAGCTCAGTGCGACTCGAGCCCGCGGCGATGTCCGTGTTTCCCGTACGACCCTCGACCGCGATGTCGGCGCCGTAGCTGACGATCTTGGTTGCCGTCCCGGAAGGCACGAGCAGGTCGACATCCACAGCTGCCCGGCTCATCCCGCCGCCGATCAGGTCGAGCACGCCTCCGAGCTTGGCCGCATGCACGACCAGGGTGGATCCGTGCATGTCGATCCGGATCCGTTCGGCCAGGTTGTACTCGTACTGGGGCCGCCGCGGGGTCACGGTGACGACCGCCTCGGTCAAATCGTCACGCGCACGGACGGTGACCGAGCCGATGCCCACCTTGACATCGAGGTGGAGTGGCCCGGTGACGGGGAACGTGCGGTGGACGGTGCCGGATGGGGTGTTCATTGAAACTCCTCGTGACGAAGCGGGCTGGTCATCCGGTGACCCAGCCGGTGATGCGGTGCGATCCTCGCTTCGGTGGCCACGGGTCGCTCCAGGGATGGCGGCTTCGGGGCCCGAGAAGGGCGCCCCGCGCCGCCCGCACGAGCCAGGTGTTGACCGATACGTCGCTTTCTGCGGCGGCCTGCTCGATCTCGGTCTTCAGCGCATCGGACAGCCGCAGCGAGATACGGGCGGTGGCATCGCCGTCGTCGGCCGGCCCCACCGGCTCCTGCGTCGTCGGGAGGGTTGCGACAGACACCCGCAGGTCGTCGCCGTCCAAGGTGACCCGGACCGACGGTGAGCCGGGGATCTCGGCCTCGGCGAGCGCAGCGGTGATCTCGTCTGCCGCGGCGGAGACCGCGGACACAAGTGCCAGCCGCACGGCCGTTTCAGCCGCGGCGGCGAGGCCGCTCGCTATCTGCTGGGTGCGTTCGTCGCCGAGTGCCGCGGCGGCGCGAAGTTGGTCGTGGACACGCTGGGTGTATTCCGGAAGCTGCATGACATCACTCTGACATCATTACGACGCTAAGGCAATTGCATGGTGGCGTCGCATGCGGAATGACGCGTCGCAATTGTGGAATGACGATGACGCGTCCCGACCGGCGAGCCGAATACTCGAAGCCGGCGCACCGGCGGATAGGCTGGCGGCGCAAGGACGCCAGGGCTGTTACCGATGCCCGGGTCCTCCCAAACCCAGGAGTTGTCGCGTGCTCGATATCGTCACCCCCACGGTTCAGGTGATCGCCTGGACACACTTCGAGCCGCCCGCCGAGATTCCGTGGGACACCGACGCGACGGGTGGCCAGGCGCTCGCCGAGTTCGCCGGCCGAGCGTGCTACCAGTCGTGGAAGAAGCCCAATCCGGCGACGGCGACGAACGCCGGATATCTCCGGCATATCTTGGAAGTGGGCCACCTGTCGGTGCTCGAACACGGCAGCGTGACGTTCTACGTCACCGGCGTGTCCCGGTCGCTCACCCACGAGCTGATCCGGCACCGGCATTTCTCCTACTCGCAGCTGTCCCAGCGATATGTACCGGAACGCGACGCCGCAATGGTGGAACCGGAGGTGATCGCCGAGGACCCCGAGTTGCACGCCAAGTTCATTGCCGCCACAGATTCGGCCGTGCACGCCTATACCGAGTTGCTAGAGGGCTTGGAAAAGCGATTCGCCGACGTCGAGCAGGCCACATTGCGCCGCAAGCAAGCTCGGCAGGCCGCTCGCGCCGTCCTGCCCAACGCAACCGAGACCCGCGTTGTGGTAACCGGCAACTACCGGGCATGGCGGCACTTCGTCGCCATGCGCGCGTCCGAACACGCCGACATCGAGATCCGGGCACTCGCGATCGCCTGCTTGCGCGAACTGCGCCGGGTGGCCCCCAACGTGTTTGCGGACTTCGAGATCACCTCACTTCCGGACGGCACCGAGGTGGCGTCGTCACCCCTGGTCAGCGAGGGCTAGGTCCCGGGGCGCGAGTTGACGGGGTAGCTTCGCAACATGGTGTCCCGAGCGGGCTCGGACCCGCGCCGTCCTGTGGGACGGCTGCTCACCGCGATGGTCACGCCCTTCGACAGCAACCGGGCGCTCGACCTCGCTGCGGCCGCCGACCTGGCCGACTATCTGGTAACCGAGCAGCGCAACGACGCTTTGGTGATCAACGGGACCACGGGGGAAGCGCCCACCACGTCGGATGCCGAGAAGGCGGATCTCGTCCGCGCCGTGGTCGACGCGGTCGACGGGCGGGCGCTTGTCGTCGCCGGCGTCGGCACCTTCGACACGGCGCACACGATCCACCTGGCCGATCAGGCGGCCAAGGCCGGCGCCGATGCGCTGCTCGTCGTAACGCCGTATTACTCGAAGCCGCCGCAGGCGGGATTGTTAGCGCATTTCCGAGCGGTAGCCGATGCGAGCGAACTGCCGGTCGTCCTGTACGACATTCCGGCCCGCACCGGCACACCGATCCAGCCCGAGACGATGATTGCGTTGGCTGGGCACGAGCGCATCGTGGCGGTCAAGGACGCCAAGGGTGACTTGACCGCGAGTGGCCGGGTGATGGCCGAAACAGACCTCGCTTACTACTCAGGCGACGACGCGATCACGCTCCCTCTGCTCAGCATCGGCGGAGTGGGTGTCATCGGCACGTCCACGCACTTCAGCGGCGCCGGAACCAAGGCGATGATCGAGGCATACGAGCACGGCGATATCGCCGAGGCCAGGGGACTACACCAAGCGCTGCTGCCCATTTACACCGGGATCTTCCGCACCCAGGGCACCATCTTGGTCAAGGCCGGGCTGGCGTTGCGAGGGCGACCAGTCGGTCCAGTTCGCCCGCCCCTGGTCGACGCGACCGAGCGCGAGATCGCGCAGCTCGGCGCGGATCTCGCTGGGGCTGGGCTGTAGAGGCGGGACACGCGCGGGCTCTCAAGGCGGTCGACCGCCGATATCGGCGCCGGTGATCTCGGCGCCGGTCCCGGTCACGGAGGCGGTCGCAGGTCAGCTGCAGCGCGGTGATCACGGTGGCGGGTTCAGCAAGGGCCCACTGGTTGTCGCTGTCGCCGAGGCACAGATGGTTGGCAGGCCAGCAGCGCGCCAGGCGCGGAACCCGCCGATGAGATCGGTGGCGCGGTGGAGGCCGAGGTCCTTGAGGGCCGCGGCGGCCAGACTGGAGGCGTATCCCTCGTTGCAGACGACGATGATGGGCAGGTCGTAATGGGCGATGGGCAAGCGGGAGTGGCTCGTTGGGTCCAGGCGCCATTCGAGGACGTTGCGCTCGATGAAGACAGCGCCGACGATTTCGCCCTCCATAAGCCGGTAGGGCTCTGGGCGGATGTCGACGATGACCGCGCCGCTGCGCACTGACTCGTGAGCCTCGCGCGGGGTGAGGCGATTGAGGCAGGCCCGCGCCGCTGTCAGCATTTCGTCGATGCGTCGAGGGGCGGCGGTTGTGGTTATCGCCATCGGGGTGGGTTCCTGTCTCCTCATTCGGTGAGTTCCTGTTCCGGCTCGTAGGTGCTCACCGTGCGGGTGATCTGCAGTTGGCCATGTGCGTCAGGGAGGTAGTAGTTCATTTCGCGAAGTGGTGGTGAGTATGCGTGGATGCTCACGGCTGCATCGATGCCGGCGCCGCTGACGTCGTGTATGACGCCGGGGGCGAGCGAGGTTGCGGTGCCGGCCGGGCGGCTGTGGCTGGTGGCCTGTCCGTACGGGTCGATTCGGACTTCGTTGAGCTCGCCGCGGATGACGGTGAAGGCCGCTGCTGAGGACCCGTGGTCGTGTAGGTCTGTGGCCTGGCCTGGCCGCCACGACAGCAGCCACACATCGACGTCGTCGTTTGTGGACAGCAGCGTCCACCAGTGGTCCTTGCCGTCGGGTAGTCGCAGCACGGACTGCCACCGATGTGTGTCGGCGGCGGTAGCCCGCACGATTCGGATGAGGTCGGCCAGCGACGGGACTTCGATCGTCGGCTGGGTGTGCGGGCGTGTCGGGAATTGGGTTGGCACAGCAGACATTTGCGGCGTCCTCGGGACGGCGGCGCTCGGGCCGCGACGGTCGGTGCGGGATCAGCCGAGGAGCGGACAGGCCATCGCGGTCACGCGGAGCAGATCCACGTGGCGCCGCATGATGAGCTCTGACATGACCTATACTCTACTATGTCAATAGACAATGTCCATGGGGAGGTCTTGGGCATACGGTGTTGAGAAATGAACTCGGCCAGTCGACAGCAGAGGGACCCCGATGACCGGGAGTGTGATCAGCCGCGGTGAGGCGTCTCGGCGCTGGTTGGGTTTTCCGAACCCAGTCAACGAGAAGGCCGCGCGGACGGTCGCCGCTGGTGTGCTTCTGCTCGCTGGGTTGACGCTCGCACTGAGCCTTACCGCCAGTCCAAGGTGGCTGTGGATCTCCGCGGTGCTCGCCGCTGGATTCATCGCTCGCGTCCTGGCCGGGCCGAGGCTCAGTCCGCTGGGCCGCCTGGCCACCCAGGTCATCGCCCCAAGGTTGGGCGAGCCGAAGCTCGTCGCGGGTCCGCCGAAGCGTTTCGCCCAAACTATTGGCGCAGTGGTCACGGGCGCCGCGACGGTGTCAACCGCGGTGGGCGCCATGGGGCTGGCCCAGGCGCTGCTCGGTTTGATCATTATCGCGGCGGGGCTCGAGTCGGTCTTCGCGGTCTGCATCGGCTGCATGGTCTTCGCAGTCCTGATGCGGGCAGGCGTCGTGCCGGAGGAGACATGCGAGGCATGCGCGAACGTGCAGACCGTATTGGACCGGAGCTGACGTCAGAGTCGTAGGGCCAAAGTGCTGTCGCAATCCCTACCCGATCTGCAGAATCCACGTCTTGACCGAGGTGCTGTCCACCGGCTCGCGAGCAAGGCTCGAGACCGCACTGTCATCCCGGCCGCCGACACCGCCGCAAGCTCCCCGGTCACCATCGACTTCAGCGTTAGGGTTGGCCGGTGGCAGCGTCCGGAACTCGATCCCGCCAGCGGTCCGGCCGTACTGGCGATACGTCTCGGCGTCGATCATCCGGTTCGACCGGACCTCCGCGCTCGCTCGTGATCGGCGGCGTGCTGCTTCTATGGCGGACGATGGCCCGCGGGGTCGGCGCCGCGGCCCGCGCAATTGGACGAAATGCGGCTTCCGCCCGGGAGCTGGATGCTGCGCACCGGCGGGACGGCGCCGCGCTCGGCATCATCGCGCTGGGCTTGGTGACCGCTATCGCGGTCTGGTTCCACGCAGCGGGACCGGTCGGAGTCGGGCTGACCGAGCTGCTCCGGTTCTTCCTGGGCAACGGCGCGCTCGCGCTGCCGGTAGCGCTCTTCCTACTCGGCGTCCACATGCTCCGGCAGGTGCCGATTCCGGGGCAGCGAGGCCGGTTGCTTGTCGGCACGGTGACGCTGACTGCTGCCGTCCTCGGCCTGCTCCACCTGTGGTCTGACTCGCCGACGTCCCGGTCCGGACGTTCGGTCTCCGGCGGCCTGATCGGTGCCGGGGTCGCGACTCCCCTGGAGCGCGGTCTGTCTGCCGTTGTCGCCGTTCCGCTGCTGTTTCTGCTCGGTGGCTTCGGCGTCCTGGTTCTGACGGCGACCCCGCTTTCTCAGCTGGTCCACCAAGCGTGGGCCCTGATCCGCTGGCGACCAAAGCCGCGGTCGCGCGAGACGGCCAATCGCGGCGTGGTTCTCGGCGTCGACGATGCCGGCACCGGCCCGATTCCCGTCGTTACAGTTCCGCCGGACGCTTCGGAGAACTCGCCGGAGCCCAGCCAGCCGGCGCGCACGCGCCGGCCCCGCTCAAGCCGATCGGCGACCGAGCCCGAACAGCCTCCGATCAGCCGTCCGATCCAGTTGGAACTCAACGGCGGCGCAGGCATGTATACCTTGCCGTCCCTCAAGGAGCTGCGTACCGGCCAGCCCCACCTGCAGCACACGCAAGCGAACGATGAGGTCATCGGGGCCGTCCAGCAAGTGTTCGCCGAGTTCGGCGTCGACTGCGCCGTCACCGGGTTCAGCCGCGGCCCGACCGTGACGCGGTACGAGGTGACCTTGGGAGCCGGGGTCAAGGTCGAGCGAATCACCCAGCTCACCCGGAACATCGCCTACGCCGTGAAGAGTCCAGACGTTCGCATCATCAGCCCGATTCCGGGCAAGAGCGCGGTGGGCGTCGAGATCCCCAACGCCGATCCCGAGGTCGTCATGCTCGGCGACGTGCTCCGGTCGACTGTCGCTCAGCGTGATCAGCATCCCATGGTCGTCGCTTTGGGCAAGGACGTCGAGGGTGGCTTCGTCGTAGCCAATCTGACTCGGATGCCGCACCTGTTGGTCGCGGGCGCCACGGGTGCCGGCAAGTCGAGCTGCATCAACTCGCTGATCCTGTCGGTTCTGACCCGAGCGACTCCGGACCAGGTTCGCATGGTGCTCATCGATCCCAAGCGGGTGGAGTTCGCGGCCTACCAAGGCATTCCGCATCTCGTTACTCAGGTGATCACCAACCCGAAGAAGGCCGCCGACGCGCTGGGCTGGGTTGTTCGCGAAATGGATTTGCGCTACGAGGACATGGAAGCGTCCGGCGTTCGGCACATCGACGACTTCAACCGCAAGGTGCGGGCCGGTGAAGTAGTGACGCCACCCGGGTCGGAACGTGTCTACACGACCTATCCGTACCTGCTCGTTATCATCGACGAGCTGGCCGATCTCATGATGATCGCCCCGCGGGACGTCGAGGACGCTGTGGTCCGGATAACCCAGCTCGCCCGGGCGGCCGGGATCCACCTAGTGATCGCCACCCAGCGGCCCTCAGTCGACGTTGTCACCGGTCTGATCAAGGCGAATGTGCCGTCCCGGCTGGGTTTCAAGAGCTCATCGCTCGCTGACTCGCGGGTGATCCTCGACCAACCGGGAGCGGAGAAGCTGCTCGGCAAGGGCGACGGTCTGTTCTTGCCGATGGGTGCGTCGAAACCCGCGCGCATCCAAGGCGCGTTCGTGACCGACCCGGAGATTCGGGCGATTGTCGAACACTGCAAGCAGCAGCTGGAAGCCAGCTACCGCGAGGACGTTACGGTTCCGCAGGCGGCCAAGAAGGAGATCGACGAGGACATCGGAGCCGACCTCGAGTTGCTGCTGGCGGCAGTGGAACTCGTGGTGTCGACGCAGTTCGGCTCGACGTCGATGTTGCAGCGCAAACTGCGCGTCGGGTTTGCCAAAGCCGGCCGGCTGATGGACTTGATGGAGTCTCGAGGCATCGTCGGGCCGTCGGAAGGGTCGAAGGCACGCGACGTCCTCGTCAAACCCGACGAGTTGGCCGGATTGATATATGCGTTGCGCAGCGGAGGGTCCGCAGACGATCTCGTCGCCGCGAGCGGCGACGAGATCGAACGGGTCGAGCCGGCATAGCCCTCAGCTGCGAGAGTGCCGGGGGGCGTACCAGGCGCGGTGCCAGGTCAGCGCCGCGCGCAGCTGGTCGCGGTGCCGTCCGAGGTACCGGCCGGCACGCTTTGAAGCGGAGCCGTACCACCCGAGGACCCGGCCGGAAGTGCGGGCCTCGCTCGCTGCGCTCATCGTGCTCACCTCCAGTCGGGGCGAACGCTAACGGGTGTGGCGGATGTGGTCGATGAGGCGCGCGGGACCACTGGTACCTGTTGGGTAACGACGCCGAAGAGAGGACAGTGATCGCGTGCCCCTCGATCCCACGGACTACGCCAGCGCCCTCGATCGGGCGGCCGCGCACGCTCGTTCCTGGCTCACGACGTTGCCCGATCGGCCCGTGCCGTTTCAGGCCGATGCCGACGCGATACGCGCCCGGCTGGGTGAGTCGCTCCCGGAGGATCCGGCCGACCCGGCCGAAGTGGTGGACACGCTCGCGGGCGCCGTCGAGCCCGGGCTGCTCGCTATCCCGTCCGGTCGCTTCTACGGCTGGGTCATGGGTGGCACGCTTCCGGCGGCACTCGCCGCGGATTGGCTGACCAGCGCCTGGGATCAAAACACCGGCATGCGCATCGCGACGCCGGGTACGGCCGCGGTCGAGGAGGTGGCCGGAGCCTGGTTGCTCGATCTGCTCGGGCTGCCGCCGGGCAGTGATGTCGGCTTCACAACGGGCGCGACGATGGCCAACTTCACCGGTCTCGCCGCCGCTCGGCACCATCTGTTGGAGCGGGTCGGATGGGATGACCGCACTCTCGGCCTGACCGGCGCGCCGCGCATCCGAGTGCTGGCTGGGGCCGAACGGCACGAATCGCTCCTGATCGCGCTGCGCTACCTCGGCCTCGGCGCGCCCATCGTGATCCCGGTGGACGAGCAGGGCCGGGTCCGCGCGGAAGAGATGCGGACTCGGCTCCTCGATGACGCCGGGCCCACGATTGTCTGTCTCCAGGCCGGCAATCTGCATTCCGGAGCCTTCGACGCGATTGCTGAGATCACCGCGATTGCCCACGAACACGCGGCCTGGGTGCACGTCGACGGAGCGTTCGGGCTCTGGGCGGCGGCCTCGCCCCGACTACGGTCTCTAGTGACCGGCCTCGAAACGGCCGATTCTTGGGCGACGGATGCCCACAAGACGCTCAATGTGCCCTACGACTGCGGCGTCTCGGTCGTGGCGTACCCCGAGGCGGTGCGGGCGGCGATGGGGGTCCGAGGGGCCTACTTGTTGCGTCACGCGACGGAGCCCGATCCGTTCGACACCGTGCCGGAGATGTCGCGCCGGGCCCGGGGAGTGCCGGTCTGGGCCGCGTTGCGGTCGCTAGGCCGGTCCGGGGTTGCCGCGCTCGTCGATCGGCTCGTCGGGAACGCCCAAGCGCTCGCTGCCGGCATCAGCCAGATCGACGGCACCGAGGTGCTCAATGATGTCGTCTATACCCAGGTTTGCGTGTCATTCGGTGCGGATTCCCGAACGGAAGCCGTGGCCCGCGAGCTGATCGCGGACGGCGCCGTCTGGATGTCCGGCTCTAGATGGCGAGATCGCGCCGTGCTCCGCATCTCGGTCAGCAACTGGTCGACGGATGATCAGGATGTCGCGACATCCCTCGATGCCGTGCGCCGCGCGGTCGCAGCCGTCGATCACAAATAACGGATCATCCGTGTGTTGCCGAGCGTGTTCGGCTTTACGTATTCCAGGCCCAGAAACTCGGCCACGCCTGGATCGTAGGAGCGCCGGAGCGCGTCGTAGGTGTCCGGGTCGACCGGCGTTCCCTCGATGTCGGTGAAGCCGTGCCGGGCGAAGAAACCAGTGTGGAACGTCAACGCAAACAGGCGCGCGAGCCCGAGCTCGCGCGCGGTCGCCGTCAACTCGTCCATCAGCAGGTCGCCGTACCCGTGCCCGCGATGGTCTGGGTGAACGGCCAATGTGCGAATCTCCCCCAAGTCAGCCCACAAAACGTGTAGAGCGCCGCACCCGATCACCACGCCGCCCAGCTCGGCGACCCGGAAGTCAGGTACGTCCTCATAGAGGGCGACCAGCTCTTTCGCGAGCAGCTTGCGTCCAGAACCCGCGTAGATATCAACAAGAGACTTGATCGCCGGCACATCGGGCGTGCGCGCGCGGCGCACTGCCACTATGTCCTCGGAAGTCACGGCGGGCAGGTTATCGGCCGCAAAGAAGATTGAGAGGACACCAACCCCAGGTACCCTGCGAAGGTGCCGCCTACCGCCGCTGCGCCGCCTTCGGCTGCGCTCGTGACGCTCGGTTGCGCGCGCAACGAGGTCGACTCGGAGGAGCTCGCTGGCCGGCTGAGTGCCGAAGGGTGGCGGATCGCTGACGACGATACCGACGCCGACGTCGTCGTGGTGAACACGTGCGGTTTCGTGGCATCGGCGAAGAAAGACTCGATTGATGCCCTGCTGACAGCTACCGAGGCAGGCCGCCCGGTGGTGGCGGTCGGCTGCCTGGCCGATCGTTACGGCCGCACGCTCGCGGATTCGCTCCCTGAGGTGACCGCAGTGCTTGGCTTCGATGCTTATCCCGATGTCGCCAGTCGGCTCCAGGACGTCATTGCCGGCCGACCCGTCGCCTCTCATGAGCCGATCGACCGGCGACAGCTGTTGCCCGTCGCCCCGGTACATCGCCCGGCCGCCGCCGCCGAGCTCGGGTTGAGCGGGCACAGCTGGGTGCCGCGCGCTCGGAAACGACTCGACGCGTCGCCCGTGGCATACCTGAAGCTCGCGTCCGGTTGCGACCGGCGGTGCTCGTTCTGCGCGATTCCGTCCTTCCGCGGCTCGTTCGTGTCCCGACCCGCTGACGATGTGCTGGCCGAGGGCCGGTGGCTTGCCGCTACGGGCGCTCGGGAACTGGTGCTGGTCAGCGAGAACTCGACGTCCTACGGCAAGGACCTCGGCAACCCGGGGGCGCTCGAAGCCTTGCTACCCGCGCTGGCCGCGATCGACAGAATCGAACGGGTCCGAGTGACCTACTTGCAGCCAGCCGAACTCCGCCCGTCTCTCCTCGAGACGATCGCGACAACTCCCGGCGTGGCGCCGTACTTCGATCTGTCGTTCCAGCACGCCAGCCGGCTCGTCCTGCGCCGCATGCGGCGCTTCGGAGGAGCTGCGGACTTCCTCGACCTGCTCGGACGCATCCGCAAGCTCGCGCCACGCGCAGGCGCGCGCAGCAACGTGATCGTCGGCTTTCCCGGTGAGACCGATGCCGACCTCGAAGAGCTCGAGCAGTTCCTGACCGCCGCCCAGCTCGACGTCGTTGGCGTGTTCGGTTACTCGGACGAGGACGGCACCGAAGCTGTCCGGATGCCGGGCAAGCTCGACGAGCAGACGATCGCCAAACGGGTTGCCCGGATACAAGACCTGGCCGACGAGCTCGTCACCCAACGGGCCGAGGACCGGATCGGCGAGGCAGTTCACGTTCTCGTCGACACCGTGGCACCTTCCGGCGAGCTGGTCGGCACCGCGGCGCACCAAGCCCCGGATGTCGACGCAACGACTCGGGTTATCGACGCGCCCCGCGGCGTACGACGAGGCGACACCGTCCTCGCGCAGATCGTCACGAGCGAGGGGGCCGATCTGGTGGCTCGCGCCTGTCCAGAGGACGAGTCGTGACCGTCCGTCCGACCGCCGCCGACCGACTGGCAGATCTGCCGCGTCGCGTGTCGACCTGGAATGTCGCCAACGGGCTCACCACCCTGCGGATCCTCTTGATTCCGGTGTTCGTCCTCACGTTGTTCCACGGCGACGGGCAGCAGCCCGGATGGCGGGTCATGGCGACGGTCGTCTTCGCGGTTGCGTCTATTACGGACCGGTTCGACGGCGAGATCGCGCGTCGGCGCGGACTCGTCACCGAGTTCGGCAAGCTGGCCGACCCGATCGCCGACAAGGCGCTGGTCGGGGCCGCGCTGATCGGGTTGTCGATCCTCGGCGAATTGCCCTGGTGGATCACGGTGGTGATGCTCGGCCGGGAGGCCGGCGTGACCATGCTGCGGTTCTGGGTCATCCGGCACGGCGTCATACCGGCCAGCCGCGGCGGCAAGGTGAAGACAATGCTGCAGACCGTCGCCATCGGCCTGTACCTGTTGCCCTTGTCCGGCTGGCTCCACGTCGTCGCGGAGATCGTGATGCTCGCCGCGGTGGCGCTGGCATTAATCACCGGCATCGACTACGTCGGCCGCGCCCTCAAGTTGCGTCGTGCCCCAGCCTGAGACCGATCTCGCCCAGCTCCATGCGGATCTGCGCGAGCTCGGCGCAACGGTCGCGATTGCCGAATCGCTCACCGGTGGCTTGCTATGCGCGGAGCTGACCCGGACTCCGGGCGCCAGCAATACGGTGCGCGGCGGGATCGTTGTATATGCGACCGACCTGAAGACAACGCTAGCCGGGGTGCCCGCCGAGCTGATCGCGGCTCGCGGCCCGGTGGACCGGGACGTCACCCTGGCGCTGAGCCACGGTGTCCGGGCGCACTTGGGAGCGACGTACGGCCTCGGCGTGACCGGGGTGGCCGGTCCGGAGCCGCAGGGCGGACGACCCGTCGGAACCGTTTTTCTCGCATTGGTTGGGCCGGATGGCGAGACGGTTGCCGAACGGTCATTCCACGGTGATCGGGCGGCGATCCGCGCACTGACCGTCGCGGAGGCCGTGGACTTGCTGAGCCGGGAATGCCGAGAGGCGATTACAGCGTTACGTTCGCTGTGAGCAAACCTGTCGGTGAGCCGGTAACGCGGTTCCAGCGCTCGCGTACGGTGGAGCAATCTCCCGGCGCAATCGCGTCAGGACAAGCCCGTGAGGGGGGTTTCGCATCATGACCGTGCTACGCAAGGTGGTCGGCGAGACGCTGCGCGGGCTGCGGCTGCGCCAGCGCAGGACGTTGCGCGAGGTGTCCTCGAGTGCGCGGGTCAGCCTTGGATATCTGTCGGAGGTTGAGCGCGGGCAGAAGGAACCGTCGTCGGAGTTGCTGGCGGCGATCTGCACGGCCCTCGACGTCGAGCTCTCCGAGCTGTTCCGCGAAGTCACCGACACGCTGCGCCGCGAAGAGAAGCTCGCCGGCAGCGTCGCCGGCTCGAATCCTCGCGTTCCGGCGACACCCGGGCCCGAGTCGAGTGACTCGCCGCAGATGCGGGCGCTGCCGACCGTCGCCGCCTAGCCAAGCAGTTCTCGACCAAGGCCGGACGGTTCTCTGACGGCCCGGAGTCTCCGGGGGTGAAGCCGTCCGTCCCCGAGCGGGCCCAGACATTTGCTCAGCAATTTGCCCAGCGGGCTCAGACAATTCTTGAGCGAGCCCCAGGCAGTTGCCGAGGCACCCGCGCGTCGTCACGATTCGATCATCGGCCCGCGATACCGTCCGGGCCATGATTCAGCCGTCACCCTGCGGCATGGGGCGACGATGAGTTCCGATCTACTGCGGGACGTGTTGTTCCGCCCGACCGCGCGGCCGGCCGAAGCCGCTTCCGCGCCCCCGGTTCGGACTGGCGGTACGAGAACGCGCGCTGGGAACGCTATGAGCCGGAGCCGGGCTGCCCTCATCGCTGGTGCGCGACGAGCAGTCGAGGTCAGCGGCACGAAGATCTCGATGTCGCAGGTCGCCACGGCCGCGGGGGTCGCCAAGGCAACGCTGTACAACCACTTCCGGACTCGGGATGCGGTCCTGGCTGCCTTGCTCGACCATGAGGTCGACGAGCTGCTCCGCCATGCCGCTGGCAGTCCCCTCGACGAGGCCCTGCGCCTGACCGCGGACGCGTTGTCGCAGCACCCGGTCCTTCTGGCGCTGGCCCGACGGGAACCGGCAACCGTCGTCCGGCTGGCCCGCATTGACGACATGGCGCCGAACTGGCATCGAGTGCGGGGCACGCTCGAGGAACTACTCAGCGCGTCCAATCGAGGTGGAGCAGGTACCGTGCTGCGCTGGTTGGCCTCGTTGCTGGTGACGCCGGGAACAGAGGCGGGCATTGCCGCCGACGTTGCCGTCCTGATGGCTGGATTGCCGTCCGCGCAGGCACCCGTCGATCCCTTTCACGCCCTCCTCTCGCGGTAACCCTGCCACTGGACAACGGCCGAGCCTGCGGTCAGGTGGGCTGACGTGACACGATAGAAGAGGGAGGCGCCCGCGGCGCCCGCTCGAGTACGTGGACACGTGGAGGCGTTCAGATGGCCAAACCGAATCCGTTCGTCAAGGCATGGAAATACTTCATGTCCTGGTTCGGCGCGAAGGTGGACGAGAAGGCCGATCCGAAAATCCAGATCCAGCAGGCCATCCAAGAAGCTCAGAGCCAGCACGCTCAGCTGACGCGGCAAGCCGCCACGGTCATCGGGAACCAGCGCCAGCTGGAGATGAAGCTCGACCGCCAGCTCAACCAGGTGGAGACGCTGCAGTTGCAGGCCAGGCAGGCGCTGGTCTTGGCCGACAAGGCACGAGCGGCGGGGGACGAAACGAAGGCGACTGAGTTCGAGGAAACGGCGCAGGCGCTGGCGAACCAGCTCGTGTCGGCCGAGCAGTCGGTGTCCGACCT
This sequence comes from uncultured Actinomycetota bacterium, assembly GCA_963809815.1. Taxonomy (GTDB): domain Bacteria; phylum Actinomycetota; class Actinomycetes; order Mycobacteriales; family Jatrophihabitantaceae; genus CAVVJA01. The sequence goes on along the minus strand of CAWELM010000018.1, from coordinate 90,779 downwards.
CAAGACCCTGCACGACCAGTCCATCCAGGCGGCCGGTCAGGCCCGGGAGGCGGTCGACACCAACGCCAGCATGCTCCGGGAGCAGCTGGCCGAACGGACGAAGCTGCTCACCCAGCTGGACCAGGCGAAGATGCAGGAGACCGTGTCGGCGTCGCTGCAGCGGATGAGCGAGATGGCGGCCCCGTCGAACGTCCCGTCCCTCGATGAGGTACGGGACAAGATCGAGCAGCGCTACGCGACCGCACTCGGTCAGGCCGACCTTGCCCGCACCTCGGTCGCCGGCCGGATGCTGGAGGTCAAGCGGGCGACGGTGAACCTGCAGGGTTCGGCGCGCCTGGAAGAGATCCGGGCCTCGCTGGCCGCGGAGAAATCCGGCACGAGCGCAGTCAGTTCAGCGCCCGCGACCCCGGCCATCGAGGCCAACGCCGACGGATCGGCCGCCACATCCGGCGTCCCGTCTACGGACGCCACCAAGGCCCCCGACACGGCTGGCTGAGCGCCAGGTCCCCACGGCTTGTCGCCACTCGACGCCACCGAAGCGCCGCTCCCGGCTCGACGCTGGGTTTGGCGAGTGCCTCTCGTCGCCCAACCCTGGATCGAGGAGGAGGCCGCGCGGGGATCGCATAACCCCGGATCGAGGAGAACCCCGTCGCCGCCCGAACCCGGATCGCCGTCAGGCCGACTGACAGCTCGGGCACCAGTAGGTGCCGCGCTGGTACGGCGGCGAACCCTGGTCGGCCCTGCTGATAGGGGTTCGGCAGCGTCGACACGGCTGGTTCGCGCGCTCATAGACCCAGTGCTCCTGGCCCCGGCCCAGCAAACCGGTCGTTGACTGCTCCGGATGGCTCCGGTTCATGCGCAATAGCCGGCACGCCGTTCCGACCAGCCGGTTCAGGTCGATGACATGACCGACCGGCGTCCACGGATTGACCCGCTCGATGAACAGGGCTTCGGACTTGTACATGTTGCCGATGCCAGCGAGGTTGCGCTGATCCACGAGCGCTAGCCCGATCTCCTGCGTTGGGTCCTGGCGCAGCCGGCGGACCGCTTCGGCGGCGTCCCAGTCTGGGCCGAGCAGGTCGGGGCCGAGATGACCCACAACCCGCCCTTCGTCGGAGCTGCGCAGCAGCGCAACGTCGTGTACTCGATAGCCGGCGGCCCACCATTCGGTGTTGCCGAGCAGGATGCGCATCATGTGCTCGGGCAGCCCTGGAGGGCGCCGCCCCGCCCGTCCGATTCGCCATGACCCGTCCATGCGCAAGTGCGTGTGCAGGGTCAGGTTCGAGCTGGTCCGAAGCAGGATGTGTTTGCCCTGCGCGACCACTTCTTGGACCGTTTGGCCGCGCAGATCCGCCGTCGCGTGCTGCGGCACTCGAAGGTCGAACACAGTCAGTTCTCGATCGGCGAGCGCCTGATGTAGCCGGTGGGCGGTCAGCCAGACCGTGTCACCCTCGGGCATCGGTCTATCCTGCGTCTTTGCCTCAGCCGCGAAGCCGTAATCCGCGTGGCGTGGGACGGAAGCCGGCCGCCTCGAGCGCGTCGCCCAACGGTGACGTGACGACAGCCGCGCCGTCGGCCCGCTCGACGGACAGCCGCCCGAGCGCCCCATCCCGAACCGCGAGCGCCAACGCATCGGCCGCCGGCTGCAAGACCCCCGGGTCGTCGGTGAACGACAGCACCGTGCGCCCGCCGCGCTCGACATATATCGCGCAGCGGCCGTCAACGAGAACCACCAAAGCGCCGGCCTTCCGCGCCGGCTGGTGGCCCCGGCGACCGGGCTTGGTTGCTGGACGAGCCGTGTCTGCGTCACCTGTTGGCCGTCCGGGGTCATCGTGAATTGACGCGGGCCGATCCGGCCATGGCAGTGCCGCCCCGTATGGATTCGCCGGATCGGCGGCGGCTACCACGAGCGCAGACGCGGTGGCCTCCTCCCGGCCGCGGTATTGCGTGCGTAACCGATCGATCGCGCCCGGCGCGGCGAACTGTGAGGCTCCGAGGCCCTCGACGAAGTACCCGCGGCGGACCCGACCAGACTCTTCGGCCGCTTTCAGGACGGGATATACCGCGGAGAACCCACCGGTCACGCTTTCCGCGACCACCGCACCTCGCGTCACCACGCCATATCGGTCGAGCAGCACATCCGCCAGTGCCACAGCACGCCGGGTCGGATCCGCCTCCGGCTGCGGGAGGCGCGACCACCGTCCGGCCATGGCTGGAGGCGCTGTACGTGCGGCCGCCGCTCGGCCCTGGCCGGACCCGGCTCCTGCTGCCAGTCTGGCGTAGCGCGGGTACCGGCCCCGAGGAGTGCGCGGGCGTCGAGGCTGAGTCGTGCTGCGTGACGCGCCAAGCAGCGAGCGGACCGGGCCGAGCGTGTCGTTGGTCAGCCAGCCCGCCCACACGAGATCCCAAATGGCAGCGGCGATCGCACCGTCGTCGACGCCGGCAATCCCGGCGGCAGAGGCACGGTCCGCCAGCGCCCTGTAGAACAAGGCCTGGTCGCCGTCAAGCGCGTCGAGCAGGGCCCGATGTAACGGCTCGAGCGAGTCCGACTCGGGGAGTGGCAGCAATAGGTCAGCGGTATCCGTGGGCGCCAGGACTATCCAGCCGTCATGGTTCGGCAGTGATCCGGCGCCGGCCCAAACGATCTCGCCGGCTAGCGTCAGCTCGTCCAGCCACCCGGGCGCATAGTCGGACACTCGGCTAGGCAGAACCAGCGTCTCCAACGCGCTCACGGGCAGCGGCACGCCCGCCAACTGCTCGACCGTTCGGAGTAGCCCATCGACACCTCGGGTGGCGGAATGTCCCAGTCCCTGCCAGCCCGGCAGGAATCGGGCCAGTTCCTCCCGTGGCACGGGCTCAATCTCGCGGCGCAGGGCAGCGAGCGACCGGCGCCGGATAGTCCGGAGGACCTCAGCGTCGCTCCACTCACGCCCCCCGTGCCGGCCATCCGATGCGGGCGGGCGGTCGACCCGAAAGTCACCGAGCACGATCCGGCCCGTCGCCCGCATCCTCTCGAGGACGCTTGTCGTCACCGCAGTCCCCAGGCCAAACCGCGCGGCAACATCCTCGGCCAGGAAGGGCCCGTGCGTTCGCGCATAGCGCGCGACCAGATCACCGAGGGGGTCTCGAACCGGCTCGGTAAACGCCTCGGGAACACCGACCGGGAGCGCCACGCCCAATGCGTCGCGCACCCGCCCGGCGTCTTCGATGGCAAGCCACCGCTCTTCACCGGCGATCCGTACCCTGATCGCCCGGCGAGTCTCTTCGAGCAGGGCAAGCTCTCGTGGTGTCGCCCCCCGCGCAACGGCTTCGTCCGATCGCAGGTCGCCGACGACGCGCAGGAGATCGTGCACGGCGTCGACGCCGGAGACGCGCCGATCAGGCGCCAGCCGTTGCAACTCGGCCTCGGTAGCCGTGATCGCGACCGGGTCGAGAAGCTCCCGCAGATCGGTCGACCCGAGAAGTTCGGCGAGCAAGGTGGCATCCAACGACAACGCCTGCGCCCGCCGCTCGGCGAGCGGTGCGTCGCCCTCGTACAGGAACATGCCGACATAGCCGAACAGGAGCGACCGAGCGAAGGGCGATGCGGCCTGCGTCTCGACCTCGACGACTCGCACCTGCCGAGAGGCGAATTGCTGCATCAGGTCGGTGAGTCCCGGCACATCGAACACGTCCTGTAGGCATTCCCGCATCGCCTCCAAGACGATCGGGAATTCCCCGAAGTCGCTGGCCACAGACAGCAGCTGATTGGCCCTTTGGCGCTGTTGCCAGAGCGGAGTTCGCCGCCTCGGATCCCGTCTGGGAAGTAACAGAGCCCGGGCGGCGCACTCCCGGAATCGGGACGCGAACAGTGCCGAGCCGCCTACCTCGGCCGTGACCATCGCCTCGATTTCATCGGCATCGAAGACGACGAGGTCGGCGCCGGGCGGCTCGGCATCGGAGTCAGGCAAGCGAACCACGATTCCGTCGTCGGAATGCATGGACTGCGCTTCGAGCCCATACCTTTCGCGCAGGCGAGCGCCGATCGCCAGTGCCCACGGCGCGTTGACCGGTGCCCCGAAGGGCGAGTGCACCACCAGTCGCCAGTCGCCCAGCTCGTCGCGGAATCGCTCGACCAGAACCGTTCGGTCGTCCGGCAGGTGGCCGGTCGCGGCTCGCTGATCGGCTAGATACGCAAGCAGATTGGCGGCGCCCCATTCGTCGAGACCGGCGGCGCGAGCCCGTTCCTGAGCAGCCGACGGCTCGCTCGTCGCTACCTCCCGGAGGAATGCACCCAACGCCCGACCCAGCTCCACCGGGCGGCCCGGGGAGTCGCCTTTCCAGAACGGCATCCGGCCGATCTCGCCTGGAGCGGGCGTCACCAGCACCCGGTCGTGGGTGATGTCCTCGATGCGCCAGGACGACGAGCCGAGGAGGAACACATCACCGACGCGCGACTCGTAGACCATCTCCTCGTCGAGCTCGCCAACCCGGCGACCTGGGCCGTCGCCGCTGGCTAGAAACACGCCGAACAGGCCACGGTCGGGGATCGTCCCGCCGCTCGTGACCGCGAGACGCTGCGCCCCTCGCCGGGCTTCGAGCTCTCCGGTGACCCGATCCCAGACGAGCCGTGGCCGAAGTTCTGCGAACGCATCGGACGGATAGCGCCCGGCCAGCATGTCCAGCACTGCGTCCAGCGCCGAGTCCGGCAGCCCGCTGAACGGGGCAGCGCGCCGGACGATCTCCGCGACCTCGGCCACCGTCAGCCGATCCATCGCCACCATCGCGACGATGTGCTGAGCGAGCACGTCCAGCGGGTTGCGTGGGTAACGCATCGACTCGATGGCTCCGATCTGCATCCGCTCCGCGACCACCGCACACTCGACGAGATCGCCGCGGTACTTCGGGAAGATCACCCCGCGCGACACCGCACCTACCTGGTGGCCCGCTCGACCAACCCGCTGGAGCCCGGAGGCCACTGATGGCGGGGCTTCGACTTGGACCACCAGGTCGACCGTGCCCATGTCGATGCCCAGCTCGAGAGACGAGGTGGCCACCACCGCGGGGATCCGTCCGGCCTTGAGCTCCTCTTCGACCAATTGCCGCTGTTCGCGGGACACCGAACCGTGGTGCGACCGCGCCACCACCTGCGGGCCGGCCATCGGGTGCCCGGCGCCGGACTGGGCCATGATCTGCGCTGGCGGCGCAACGCCGGAGTCGTTCGGCGCGTTACCTCGGCGCTCGTCCTCCAACTCGTTGAGCCGTGCCGTGAGCCGTTCGGCGAGTCGACGGGAGTTCGCGAACACGATGGTGGTCCGGTGCGCCTCGATGAGGTCAAGCACGCGTTCTTCGACATGTGGCCAGATCGACGCGCGACGCTCGGCCCCGGCAGCGGCCCCCGAAAGGTCGCCGGTGAGTTCGCCGAGTGATGACATGTCCTCAATAGGCACGACGACCGTCAGGTCGAAGGTCTTGTCGATGGGTGGCGCCACGACGGTCGCCGGGCGACCACCGGCGAGAAATGTCGCCACCTCGTCGAGCGGTCGGACGGTGGCCGAGAGCCCGATGCGTTGGGCGGGTGCGTCGAGAATGGCGTCGAGGCGCTCGAGCGAAAGGGCCAGGTGCGCGCCGCGCTTCGTCGCGCACACCGAATGCACCTCGTCGACGATCACGGTGTCGACCCCGCGCAGCGCTTCCCGCGCGCTGGACGTCAATAGCAAGAAGAGCGACTCCGGTGTCGTGATCAGGATGTCGGTGGGGTGGCGGCCGAAGCGGCGGCGCTCGTCCGCAGAGGTGTCGCCGGATCGCATGGCGACCGTAATGTCCGGCAGCGGCAGGCCCATGCGGGTCGCGGCGTGACGGATGCCCGCCAGTGGCGCGCGCAGGTTGCGTTCGACGTCGACCGCGAGCGCCTTTAGTGGGCTGACGTACAGCACCCGGCACCGGCGCATCGGATCGTCGGGCACCGGTAGGGCTGCAATTCGATCGAGCGCGGAGAGGAACGCTGCCAACGTCTTGCCCGAGCCGGTAGGCGCGACGACGAGAGTGTGGTTTCCGTCGGCGATGGCGTCCCACGCACCTTCCTGGGCCGGGGTAGGCGCGGCGAAGGCACCGTCGAACCAGGCCTGAGTGGCAGGAGAGAAGTGGGACATGGAACCCAGTGTGCCTGGGGGTACCGACAGAACGTGATTGCTCTGTGTCGTCGCTACGGCTCGGTGGACGGCCGGCGGTGGATCGCGGCGGCTAACGGCCGCGGCCACCGCGCACGGTGGCAACGCGCGGCAGTCAATCGGGCAGCGACGGTCGACCCGCGGCGGTCAACCGGGCAGCGACGGTCGACCCGCGGCGGTCAACCGAGCAGCGAGCGCGGCCCGGGCAGCCGGCCAGTCCTCGTCCGTCATCGCGTACTGCACGGTGTCCCGCCAGCTTCCGTCGAACCGCATCCGATGCTTGCGCAACACACCCTCGCGGATAGCGCCGAGGCGCTCTATGGCGGCCTGAGAACGAGTGTTGTTGACGTCGGTGTGCCAGACGACGCGGACTGCCCCGAGCGTGTCGAAGGAGTGGCTGAGCATGAGCAGCTTCGACTCCGTGTTGTGTCCGGTGCGCCACCACCGCTTGCCGAGCCAGGTGTGTCCGATGGCGAGAGCCCGGCCCGCCGGATTCACCTCGTAGTACGACGAGGTGCCCGCGAAGTCACCAGTGCGTACGTCGATCTGGGCGTACGGGAACCGCTCGCCACAGGCCCGGGCGGCGAGCGCGGCCAGAATGTGCCGCTCGGCGTCCTCGAGCGTGACCGGTTCGGCCAGGCCACCGCCCGGCGGGTTCAGCCAGCGGAACACTTCGGCCGCGTCGGAGCCAGTTCCGGCGGCGCTCAGGTAGCCCGCGGCGTGGTGCAGCTCGAGTGGCTCGAGTCGGATCAGCCCACCATCGAGGTTGGGAAGTGCGTACCAGAGATCGGACACGACCTCGATCCTGGCAAAGGATCCTGGCAAAGGATCCGGGCAAAGGATCCTGGCAACGGTGCGATCGGCGAAAGCTCCTAGATATCCCAGGGAGCTAGCTTGTCAAGCTGCCGTTTGTGAGCGGTGTGCCCAGCCGGTGGCTTCTTGGTAGATCGTGCGGTGGCGTAGGCAGCCGTCGAGGATGCCGACGAGTCGGTTGGACAGTGCGCGTAGTGCTTGGTGGTGCGTCGCGCCGTGGGCGCGGTGGCTGTCGTAGAAGGCTCGTGCGCCGGGGGAGGCGGTGAGGGCGGCAAAGGCTTGCTGGTGCAGGGCGTCGGCCAGCCGCTTGTTCCCGGCGTAGCGGGCCAGCACGATCTTTTTGGTGCCGGAGGTCTTGGTGACGGGGCTGGTGCCGGCGTAGTTGCGGCGGGCTTTGGCGTGGACGAAGCGGGACTTGTCGTCGCCGAATTCGGCGAGCACCCGGGCGCCGAGCACGACGCCGAGGCCGGGTTGGCTGGTGATGATCTCAGCGTCCGGGTGCTGGCCAAAACACCGGTTCACCTCGGCTTCGAGCATGGCGATCTGTTCAACCATGGTGGTGATCACCGCGATCAGGGAGCGGACGCTGGCGCCGTAGGCGGCGCTCAATGCCGCGGGCAGCCCGAGCTGGTCGCTGCGCAGCGCCTCGACGATGCGTACGGCTGTGGGTTCGATGTTGCGTTGCCGCCCGGCCCGCCGCAGCGCCGCGGCGATCTTGGAGCGGGTCAGCGCCCGCCCGGCCGTAGGGGTCGAAGCAAGCGGCAACACGGCCAGCGCGTCACGCCCGGAAAGGTCGTCACCAAACGCCTCGAGCGCGGCGGGATGGAACTCGCGCAGCAGCGAGCGCAGCTGGTTGGTCTGCCGCTGCCGGGTCCAGATCATCGACTGATGCGTGCGCGCGAGAGTCTTGACGACCTCGGCCTGCTGGCTGTCCCCGGCGACCGGCCGGTGATGGGCGCGGTCGGTGCGCACGATCTCAGCCAGCACGTGCGCATCCCCCGGGTCACTCTTCGCCCCGGAGGTGGAGTGCCGCTCGCGGTAGCGGGAGGCCTGCATCGGGTTGATTGCGTAAACCACATAGCCGGTCGCGATCAGCGCCTGCACCCACGGGCCACGGTCGGTCTCGATCCCGACCAGCACGTCGGCGGGCTCGTCGTCCTCACCGAGGTGCTCGGCGATCAAGGCGTGCAGCTGCGCCAACCCAGCCACCCCCTCCGGCAGCCGCCGACGGGCCAGCACCGTGCCCTGCTCGCCTTGCAACTCAACATCGTGATGGGCCTCGGCCCAGTCATCACCCAGGAACAGCATCCGATCTCCTCTCGACCACCACCATCGTCCCGAGGAGAACCGCAGCGCCCTAATGGTTCAGTGCTCACCGCCACCGACGGGGCACGGCATCCCAGCAGCCATCACGCCTCCTCGTTCACCGGCGAGGGCACGATCTAGGACTAGACCTCGAAGGCCAGGCTGCACAAGTGCTCACCCGCCGGCGGACACAGACACCACCCTGACGCAAGATCGCGGCGATGCAGCCCCATTAGGCTGAAGGTGTGCGATTGACGGACTTCTGGCGCCGGATGGAAACCCGATTCGGCAAGACGTACGCGCGTAGCGTGGCTGCGGACTATCGCCTGCCGTTGTTGGGATCGACGGTCGACGAGGCGATCGCGCGAGGCGTCGAAACGAAGCAGGTATGGCAGGCCGTATGCGCCGAGTTCGACATGCCAGGTCAACTGCGTTGACAGACCCAGCGCCAGCCCGTCCGCGGCCAGATCTTGGACTTTTCGTCGTTCCAGGGCAGCAAGTCAAAGATCATGCCACTCCTGATCGTGCCTGGCCGATGCCCAAACGCCGGCCCGGTAGGTCGGGTCGGATACGGCGACCCTATCTGCGCTGACCCAGCCGGCGTGTCGCTAGCACATATCACCGGTCTCGAACAGGTGTTCGTCTAGTGTGTGGACGATGGATTCCCGGTCCACAGATCTCATTCGTGGTCCGGATTTGTCGGTGCCCAGCCTTAGCGTCGCAGACAGCACATTCCACACCGCACCCAACCAACACGAAGAGGTGGCCTGATGGCACCAGGTTTCGACCGCGAGAAGGCGCTCGATATCGCCGTCTCGCAGATCGAGAAGCAGTTCGGGAAGGGCTCCGTGATGCGTCTCGGTGAGCGCGCTGCGACACCTATCGAAGTGATCCCGACAGGATCCATTGCGCTTGACGTGGCACTGGGCATCGGTGGTTTACCCAGGGGACGAGTGGTCGAGATCTACGGCCCGGAAAGCTCCGGTAAGACCACAGTGGCCCTGCACGCTGTGGCCAACGCGCAGGCTGCCGGCGGGGTCGCCGCCTTCATCGACGCCGAGCACGCACTGGATCCGGAATACGCCCGCGCGCTGGGCGTCGACACCGACGCGCTGCTGGTCAGCCAGCCTGACACAGGTGAGCAAGCCCTCGAAATCGCTGACATGCTGGTGCGCTCAGGAGCGCTGGATGTCATCGTCATCGACTCGGTGGCGGCCTTGGTCCCACGGGCGGAGATCGAAGGAGAGATGGGTGACAGCCACGTGGGCCTGCAGGCTCGGCTGATGAGCCAGGCCCTGCGCAAGATCACCGGAGCTTTGAGCAACTCTGGCACCACCGCGATCTTCATCAACCAACTGCGGGAGAAGATCGGGGTCATGTTCGGCTCGCCAGAGACGACCACCGGCGGCAAAGCGCTGAAGTTCTACGCCTCGATACGTCTGGATGTACGGCGGATCGAGACGCTCAAGGACGGCTCCGACGCGGTGGGTAACCGGACTCGGGTCAAGGTGGTCAAGAACAAAGTTGCCCCACCGTTCAAGCAGGCTGAGTTCGACATCGTCTACGGGCAGGGCATCAGCCGCGAAGGTTCCCTGATCGACGTGGGCGTGGAGCAGGGCCTGATCAAGAAGTCCGGGGCCTGGTACACCTACGACAGTGATCAGCTCGGTCAGGGCAAGGAGAACGTACGCGGCTTCCTGCGTGACAACCCCGACCTGGCGGACGAGATCGAGAAGAAGATCAAAGAGAAGCTGGGCATCGGCGCCCAGGTGGACGAGGTGGGGGCGCCCATCCAGCCGCTGCCAGCGCCTGTCGACTTCTGATTGTCGTGACAGCAAGCGTCGTGCCGCCGCTGCCCGAGGATGGAGGACAGCACGACCTGCCCGGCGACCCGGTGTCGGTCGCGCGCGCCATCTGCCTTCGGCTGCTCACCGATCGGCAACGGACTCGAGCCGAGCTGGCGACAGCGTTGCGTCGCAAGAGGGTGCCGGACGACGCGGCCCGCACAGTGCTCGATCGCTTTGCCGAGGTTGGCTTGATCGATGACGCCGCGATCGCGGAGAACTATGCGCTGGTCCAGCACCGTCAACGCGGGCTTGCAGCACGCGCAGTGGCCGGCAAGCTGCGGCAACGCGGTCTTGACGAGGACACCATTCGTACAGCGTTGATGCCCATCGACGCGTCGAGCGAGCAAGCCGCCGCATCTGCATTGGTGGCCCGCAAGCTACCAGCCCTTCGACACCTCGAGCCCAGCGTGCAGGCCCGCAGAATGTACGGACTGCTGGCCCGCCGTGGATATTCGGCAGCAATTGCCAGCACGGTCATCACCGCACTTATATCGCATACAGAACATAGTCTGACTAATCGTGAGGAATGGGGGGCTACCGACGATAGTTCTGACTCGGACGTATCCGGGTAGAACTTCACATGCTTGACCTAGACGGGCTGCTTTCTTAGCCTCGGGGTATCAGGAGCACGCCGGACTAGCAAGGATTGGAGACTGCACACCCGAGTCTCGATCTAGGCCAAGCCCGTACGACATAGATCCCCGTCCGCTCATCAACAGAAAGGTCACATCGAACTCGATCAGCGTATTTTCGCTGATGGTCCGCGGAACGCCTGTCTGACAGGCGACGACGACGAGACCGCTTCGGACGCACTTCGTTCTCCTGATGCCGGCACGACGTGAGGCGAAGGAGGCGGCGCGATGCAAGGGGTGCTATACGCGGCGGTGGTTGCTGCGTTCCTCCTGGGCATTTACTTCATTAACTCCTACCGCCGCCGAGGTATGCGGGCGCCAGTCCCGGCACCCTCGGCGAGTGGTGATGATGACCAGTTGGATGTGGACAGCTACGCGCAGTCAACGCGGCGCGTAGCGGAGGCAGAGGCAGCCTCTATCCGAGCATTGGCACAGCGGGAAGCCGATGCTCAGCGGCGAGCTGTTGAGGCCGAGCTCGAGGCGCTTCACCGAGCGGCCGCGGCAGACGCCGCCACCGCGAAGGAGGTCGCGGAGCGGGCGCACGCTAATGCCAAGGCCGAAGCAGCCATGCTGCTTGGCGACGCCCGCGCGGCGGCAGAGAGCGAAGCGGCTCGGCTGACCGAAGAGATACGTCAGACCGAACGCGATCTTGTCACCCAGGCCGAGCGCCTCGCGGATTCGCAGGTGGCGCTGGAAGCTCAGGCGGCCCGGATTCGCGACGAGAGCGCCGAGCTCGACAAAGCGGTCCAGCAGCTTGGCGTGCGGGGACGCGAGCAGGACGACCGCGAAGCCGACCTGGACCGCCGCCTCGCCGAGTTGGAGAAACGGGCCGTTGAACATGATCGGGAACGGGAACGGATCGCTGGGCTGACGGCCGAGGAGGCCAAGGCGGAACTGCTGGCCTCGGTGGAAGTAGGGGCTCGGCGGGATGCGGCGATGCTGGTGCGGTCCATCGAGAACGAGGCCCGCGCCGAAGGTACCGACCGCGCGAGGGCGATCGTGGTCGAGGCCGTGCAGCGGGTGGCCAGCGAGCAGACCGCAGAAACGGTCGTCAGCGTGCTGCACCTGCCGAGCGACGAGATGAAGGGCCGCATCATCGGCCGGGAAGGACGCAACATCCGGACCTTCGAATCGGTGACCGGCGTCAACGTCATCATCGACGACACACCGGAAGCGGTGCTGTTGTCATGTTTCGACCCGGTGCGCCGTGAGGTCGGCCGGCTGACCCTGGACAAGCTCATTCTCGACGGACGTATTCATCCGCACCGGATCGAGGAGGTATACGAAAGCAGTCGCACGGAAGTCGAGGAGCTGTGCCTAAGGGCAGCCCGCGATGCACTGGCCGACGTGGGCATCGGCGATCTGGACGAGAGTCTGCTGCCCACCCTGGGCCGGCTCAGGTACCGGACGAGCTACGGGCAGAACGTTCTCGGCCATCTCCTTGAAACCGCGCATATTGCCGGCGTGATGGCCGCGGAGCTCGGCCTCGAGCCGACCCTGATCAAGCGGTGTGCGTTCTTGCACGACATCGGCAAGGCCCTGACTCACGAGGTCGAGGGCAGCCACGCCATCGTCGGCGCCGAATTGCTGCGTCGACATGGCGAGAGCGAGGCTGTGGCCCATGCGGTCGAAGCGCACCACAACGAGGTGCCGCCTCGCACGATCGAGGCCGTGCTCACCCAGGCATCCGACTCGTGCTCGGCTGGTCGTCCGGGAGCGCGCCGCGAGTCCATCGAGACCTACGTCAAGCGGCTCGCCCGTATCGAGGAGATCGCTGGCGCCAAGAGCGGCGTCGAAAAGGTGTTCGCTATGCAGTCCGGCCGAGAGGTGCGGGTCATGGTGCAGCCCGCCGAAGTCGACGACCTGGCGGCCCAGGTGATCGCCCGAGAGATCGCGAAGCAGATCGAGGACGAGCTGACCTACCCGGGCCAGATCCGCGTCACGGTGGTCCGTGAGCTGCGCGCCACCGAAGTCGCGCACTGAGCCCGGGCCAGGAGCAGACAGGGCCGTATCCTCGAAGCGCCATGACGCGCACCTACGCGATCCGCACCTACGGGTGCCAGATGAACGTCCACGACTCGGAGCGGCTATCCGGCCTGCTTGAGCAAGCCGGATACGAGCGCGCGTCCGGAGACGTGGCGGACGGTGCGGACGTCGTCGTTTTCAACACCTGTGCGGTGCGCGAGAACGCCGACAATCGGCTCTACGGCAACCTGGGGCAGCTGTATCCGGTCAAACAACGGCGACCGGACATGCAGATCGCGGTGGGTGGCTGCCTCGCGCAAAAAGACCGAGCTCGGATCATCGAGCGCGCCCCGTGGGTCGATGTCGTATTCGGCACACACAACCTGGCGAGCCTTCCCGTGCTGCTGGAACGAGCCCGGCACAACCACGAAGCACAGATCGAGATCGTCGAAGCGTTGCAGACATTTCCGTCCGATCTGCCGACGAGGCGGGAATCGCCGTATTCCGCGTGGGTGTCCATTTCGGTCGGCTGCGACAACCGGTGCAGCTTCTGCATCGTGCCCAGCCTTCGGGGCACCGAGAAGGATCGACGACCCGGCGACGTCCTCGCCGAGGTTCGGGCGCTGGTCGAGGCCGATGTGGTTGAGGTCACTCTCCTGGGCCAGAACGTGAACTCCTACGGGCGGTCTTTCGGCGACCGGTTCGCGTTCGGGCGTTTGCTGCGTTCGTGTGGAGAGATCGATGGTCTCGAGCGGGTGCGGTTCACCAGCCCCCATCCCCGGGACTTCACCGACGACGTGATCGCGGCGATGGCCGAGACGGCGAACGTCTGTCCAGGACTGCACATGCCACTGCAGTCAGGATCAGATGCGGTGCTCCGGGCGATGCGGCGGTCCTACCGGCAGGAGCGTTATCTCGACATCATCGCCCGGGTCCGGGCCGCCATCCCGGCAGCCGCGATCACCACCGACATCATCGTGGGCTTTCCCGGCGAGACAGAGTCGGACTTCGAGGACACGCTGGGCGTGGTGCGGGCGGCCCGGTTCGCCAGCGCGTTCACGTTCAAGTACTCGCCGCGCCCCGGCACGCCGGCCGCCGACCTGCCCCGTCAGGTCGACAAGGACGTGGTGCAGGACCGCTACGACCGCCTGATCGCCGTCGTCGAAGAAACCGCGTTGGCCGGTAACCGGGCGGTGGTGGGCTCGGACGTCGAAGTCCTCGTAAGCGTCGGCGAGGGACGGAAGGACGGGGTCACCGGACGCGTGTCGGGCCGAGCCCGAGATGGTCGCCTGGTCCACGTCACGGTCGGTGACGCGGAGGTGCGGCCCGGCGACGTGGTCCGAGCCACCGTCACATACGGAGCTCCCCACCATCTCATGGCAGATGGCGGGATTATTGAGCACCGTCACTGGCGCGGTCGCGCGGTGGCCAAGCGCCCGGAGCCGGCGGCCGGACGACCACTGCTTCCGCTCACCGCTCGAACCTAACGGCCCGCGACCGGCGGTCTCTGGCGGCGGCCGCCACTTAGCCCGGAATGCCGACGGCCGACACTCAGTGCGGAATCAGCGCCCGCCGAGCCGCTACATCAGCCTCTGCTCGCGCGATGCGGGCCGCGTCACCGGATGCGCGGGCTCGGGCCAACTTCGCTTCGGCCTCCGTCAACCGGGCCCGCAACTCGGCGAGGAACGGATTGGACTCGACACTGCTACGTCGCCACTCTGCGTCGACGGCGTCCCGGACCCGCTGTTCGGCAGCTCGCATTCGGCCGTCGGTCGCCCGCATAACCTCGCGCGGGACCTGACCGATGTCGTCGTAGCGGGCTTGCAGCTCACGCAGCGTCGCCTGCGCAGCCTTGGGATCGGAGACGTCGACCCGCTCGGCTTCGCGGATGATCGCTTCCTTGCGCTGCTGGTTGGTCACCTGGGCCGCGTCGCGCTCCGCGAGCACGCTGGACCGGCGCGCGAAGAAGGCGTCCTGCGCACCGCGGAACTTCTGCCACAGCGCGTCTTCGACGTCCCGACTCGCCCGGCCCGCCGCCTTCCACTCGGCCATAAGGTCGCGCATGGCCGCCGCGGTTTCCTTCCAATCGGAGGACGACGAGAGCTCCTCGGCACGCACCACAAGCTTCTCCTTGACGGCGCGCGCGGTACTGCGCTCGGCGTCCAATTGCGAGAAGTGCTGCCCCCGGCGCTTGCTGAAGGCGTCGCGGGCAGCCGCGAATCGCTTCCACAGCGCATCGTCCGTACGGCGGTCGATGCCGCGAATCGTCTTCCACTCGTCGACGATGGCGCGGAGCCGATCCCCGGACACCTTCCAAGACGTTGAGGTGTCCGCGATCTGCTCGGCCTCCGCGATCAGTGCCTCTTTGGCGTCGATCGCGGCGGCGCGGGCTTGTTGGCGCTCGGCCACCTTCTCCGCTGCCTTCTCCTGCGCCGCGAGCTGCAGCGCGGACAACCGGTCGGCCAGGCTGTCGAGGTCGCCGATCACCGACGCCGTCGGCAGTGTCTCGGCCAGCTCGCTCGCGTGGGTGCGGGTGGTCGCCGGATCGGCAGCGCCAGACATCAAGCGCTGCTCCAGCAGCGTGACCTCAGTCGCCAGGTCGTCATAACGGCGGGTGTAATAGGCAAGCCCCGCCCCGGCGTCTCCCGCCTGCCAGGAGCCGATCACGCGCTCGCCGCTCGAGGTGCGCACGAAGACGGTGCCGTCGTCGTCGATCCGCCCCCATTGCGAGCTCATGACACAGCATTAGACACGATGTGCGCTGCAGGAAACCCGTGGAAGACGTAACGATTAGCCTCCAACCGTGATTACCGGCGTGGCGTTCTGCCCCCATCCGCCGGCTCTGATACCTGCTGTCGGCCAGGGAGCGGAGGCAGAGTTCGAGGATTTGCTTACACAATGTGATCGGACAATCACCGATGTAGCGTCTACGCACCCGGATCGTCTGGTGCTGCTAGGAGCTGGTCCGCAGTCGCGGGCCTATCCACCCTCGGCCTGGGGCAGCCTCGCCGGCTTCGGGGTGCGGGTCGAGGTCCAGCTAGCGCCAGGCGGGAAGAGGGCCGACCGGATGCCGCTGTCGCTCACCGTAGGCGCCTGGCTCGTCAACCGGGCCCTTGGCCTGCGCACCGGCCCTATCGCAGTCGCGGTCGGGCCGGACTTCTTCCGGAGTCCGGCTGCTGGCGCGCTCGACGGCACCGCCGGTGAGCGGCTGGGGCTCGTCGTGATGGGCGACGGCACCGCTCGGCGGTCTCGTGCTGCCCCGGGCTATTGGGACGAGCGGGCCGAGGGCTTCGATGCCGCCGTCCTCGCTGCGCTGGCCGCCGGTGACAGCGCAGCGCTCGCGGCGCTCGATCTGGAGCTTGCTGCGGAGCTGCTCTGTGCGGGCGCTCCGGCCTGGGCCGCCGCAGGCGCGCTGTTGTCGGGTGCGCCGATGGATGCCGAGGTGCGCTACGAGGAGGTTCCGTTCGGCGTGCAATACATCGTCGCCAGCTGGTCTGCCCGTGGCTGACCGCGTCTTGGCCGTGCTCGGTCCGACCGCGACGGGCAAGTCGGACCTGGCGATCGAGCTGGCCCTTGGCCTCGGCGGAGAGATCGTCAACGCGGACTCCATGCAGCTATATGTCGGGATGGACATCGGCACCGCCAAGGTGCCGGTGACGTCCCGCAGGGGAGTCCCGCATCATTTGCTGGACGTCTGGCCGATCACCAAGTCGGCCGCAGTGGCCGAGTACCAGATGTTGGCCCGGGCGGCGATCGCCGGCATCCACGCGCGCGGGCGGCTGCCAATCCTCGTGGGCGGATCGGGGCTCTACCTGCGGGGTGCGCTCGACCGATTGGAGTTTCCGGGGGAGTCGCCGCCCGTTCGGGCTCGGCTGGCCCGGGAGTTGGACGAACAGGGAGCGCCGAGCCTGCACGCGCGGCTGGCTGCCATCGACGCGGAGGCGGCCGCGGCGATCCTTCCGACCAACGGCCGCCGGATCGTGCGCGCGCTCGAGGTCATCGAGCTGACCGGTGGACCGTTTCTGGCGCGGATGCCTGGCTTCGAGTCGGTTTACGACACGGTGTCGATCGGACTGGACCGTGCCGATCTGGACGAACGGATCGCAGCGCGAGTACACGGGATGATGGTCATGGGCCTGCTGGACGAGGTACGGGCGCTTCTCCCGCTCGGGCTGCGCGCCAGTCCAACGGCCGGCAAGGCCCTCGGCTATGCGCAGCTGCTCGGCTGCCTCGCCGACGACGGAACTGTGCGCAGCGACATCGCGCCGGCGGTCGACGCGACTATCCGAGCGACCAGGCGGTTCGTGCGCCGTCAGCGGGCGTGGTTTCGCCGGGATCCTCGAGTTGCCTGGTTCGACGCCGGAGTTCCGGATCTCGCCAGTCAGGTCGCGAATACGCTTTGAACGTGCGGGTCGTCAAAGGACACGGGACGGAGAACGACTTCGTGCTGCTGCCGGATCTCGACGGCGCCATCGATCTGACGGCCGAACTGACCCGGCGGCTGTGTGACCGGCGCGCCGGAATCGGAGCCGACGGAGTGCTGCGTGTGGTACGGAGCGAGAACGACGACGCGGCGCGGCCGATGGCCCAGGACGCTCCCTACTTCATGGACTACCGCAACGCTGACGGCTCGATCGCGTCGATGTGCGGCAACGGGGTGCGGGTCTTCGCCCGTTACCTGCAGCGTGAACGGCTCATCGGCAGCGAGGTGGTCGTCGGCACCCGTGGCGGTCCGCGGCGGGTGTGGCTCGACGGCTCCAGCGACATCACGGTCGACATGGGCGGACCGACTTTTCCCGATCTGCAGCAGGGCGTGACGTCCGGTCCGCTGCAGGACGTGCGAGGCACCGCGGTGGAGATCCCTAATCCGCACCTAGTCGTCCCGGTATCGACCGTTGCGCAGTTGCGAGCGCTGGACCTTTCGCATGCTCCGGTCGTCGTCCCACCCCGGCCCGACGGGCAGAACGTCGAGTTCGTGGTCCGCCGGGGCGAGCGGCACTTGTCGATGCGGGTCCATGAACGCGGCGTCGGCGAGACCCGCTCGTGTGGCACCGGCATTTGCGCCGCCGTCGTTGCTGTCGCCGCGACCGACGGGATGGCGCTAGGCGACGGGGGCACCTGGCGGGTCGACGTCCCAGGTGGCCGTTGCAGTGTGACGTGGCAGGCAACCGGGACCGTTCACCTACGGGGCCCAGCCGTAATCGTCGGCGACATCGAGCTGGACGATGGCTGGCTGCGTCCGGCCGGCGAGACGACCGCCGGGACGCACTGAGCAATTCGGTCGTGTACGAGCGATCCGCTATGTCACGATGAATGACGATGACGAACATTTCTCCCCGCGAGCCCGAAGAGACACCGGACACCGCCGGCCGCTACGACCTTGCCGATCGCCAGGCGCTGCGGCGGGTGGCCGGGCTGTCCACTGAACTCGCAGACGTTACCGAAGTCGAGTATCGGCAACTGCGCCTCGAACGAGTCGTTCTCGTCGGAGTGTGGACGGCCGGCACGATCGTGGACGCCGAGAACTCGTTGATCGAACTCGCTCGGCTCGCGGAAACCGCGGGATCCCAGGTTCTCGACGGGCTTATCCAACGCCGTGATCGGCCGGACCCGGCGACCTACATCGGCTCGGGCAAGGCCAAGCAGCTCCGCGACATCGTGCACGGGGCCGGAGCCGACACCGTGATCTGCGATGGCGAGCTCACACCCGGCCAGCTGCGCCAGCTAGAACAGATCGTCAAAGTAAAGGTCGTCGACCGCACCGCGCTCATCCTCGACATATTCGCGCAACATGCGCGATCCAAGGAGGGCAAGGCACAGGTCGAGCTCGCGCAGATGCAGTACCTGCTTCCTCGACTTCGGGGATGGGGCGAATCGCTGTCTCGCCAGGTTGGTGGTCGCGCGGCGGGGGGTGCCGGAATCGGCGGTCGCGGCCCGGGGGAGACGAAGATCGAGATCGATCGTCGCCGGATCAACGCCCGGATGGCCAAGCTGCGCAAGCAGATTGTGCACATGCAGACTGCGCGTGAGATCAAGCGTGCCCGGCGGCGCAGTCGCGAGGTGCCGAGCGTCGTGCTGGCCGGGTACACGAATGCCGGCAAATCGTCTCTGCTCAACCGACTCGCCGGCGCCGGCGTGTTGGTCGACAACACGCTGTTCGCCACCCTCGACCCCACTGTGCGGCGCTGCCAGGCGTCCGACGGTCGGCCGTATACGCTGGCCGACACCGTCGGCTTCGTTCGACACCTGCCGACGCAGCTCGTGGAGGCCTTCCGCTCGACGCTCGAGGAGGTTGGCCAGGCCGACCTGATCCTCCATGTCGTGGACGCGGCCGATGCGGATCCAGAAGCACAGATCCGGGCCGTACGGGAAGTATTCGGCGACATCGACGCGCTAGGTGTGCCCGAGCAGATCGTCTTCAACAAGATCGACGTTGCGGACCCGGACATGCTCCAGCGGCTACGCCGCCTGGCGCCCGATGCGGTATTCGTCTCGGCGCGTACTGGGGCCGGAGTGGACAAGCTCCAGGCCGTTCTCGAGGATCGGCTGCCTCGGCCGGCCGTCGAGGTGACCGTGCTGTTGCCGTATGCCCGAGGTGACCTGGTCGATCGGGTGTACCGAACGGGCGAGGTGCTCTCGACCCGCCACATCGGCGGGGGCACCCTGCTGAACGCGCGGGTGACGCAGGAGTTGGCGGCGGTGCTCAGGCCCTTCACTCAGCCGGTGGGCGTAACCTCGTAGGCGCTCGCACGACTAGGTCGCGCCCGCGAGGAGGCTTACATGGGTTCGCTATCGCCGACCCACTGGATCATCGTGCTTATCGTCGCCGCGATCCTGTTCTTTGGTTGGAAGCAACTGCCCGATATGGCCCGGTCAGCGGGGAAGTCGCTGCGCATCTTCAAGACGGAGATGAAGGGCCTCACCGAGGACGACAAGGCCCGGGAGGCGCATCAGGCCGAGCAGGCTGGTTCGCAGCCCGGAGCCCCGCCAGCGGTGCCGCCCGCGGCGACTCAGCCGACGCAGCCGACATCTGGGGTGCAGCCACCGGCGCCCGATAACCAGACCCCGCGTGCCGAGTGAGCGCAGCGAGCGACGTCGGCGCGCACTGAGCGGATTGCCGGGGGCGCCCCGGTGGTGGATGGTCGGGCTCGCGTCCGTCGTCTTGGTTCTCACGACGGTCGCGGTCGTACGGGGCAGCATCCTGGTTCACATCGACGACGCCATTTCCGACCGGATGAAGGACTGGAACCTGCGGAACAGCTGGGCGAAGCCGTTCATCTACGCGTTGACGCTGCCCGGTCAGCGGGGCACCGTCCTCGTCGTCAGTGGGCTCGTTGTCGGCTATCTCTGGTGGCGGACCCGCAGCGTCGAGTCGTTACTGCGATGGCTCGTCGCGGTGGTCATGGTCGCCGCAGTGGTCTATGCGTTCAAGGAACTGGTGGTACGCGTAGCGCCATCGGCGCCCCCAGGTAAACCCGCCCCCTCCAATTCCTACCCGTCCGGGCATGTGGTGAATGCCGTGGTCATCTGGGGAACGCTTGCGTGGTGCGCCGCGCGCGCCCAGGTTGCCCACTGGTTGCAGCACACGCTCCGCATCTTGGCGATTCTCGGTCCAATCGCCGTGATCGTGGGCATGACCTTGCTCGACTATCACTGGGCGACTGACTTCCTGGCCGGCCTCTGCATTGGCGTGATCCTGCTACCGCTGACGGAGGCCCCGTGGTGGACGACGCTTGCGACGCGCCTCGACCGCCGATGGCCAGGCCATCGGCCGTCTGCCGATGCCCCCCTCGTGACGACCTCCCGGTCGTGACGCACTCCAGTCGACGTCCGCAACTTTCTGCGAGCGTCGCGTCAGACCTTCCGTAGGACCGCAACGACACGACCCAGGACGGTCGCGTCGTCGGCCGGAATGGGGGCGTAAGCCGGGTTGTGCGGAAGTAACCAGGCGTGACGGTCCCGCCGTCGCCAGGTCTTGACCGTGGCCTCGCCGTCGATCATCGCGGCCACGATCTCGCCGTTCTCGGCGGTCGGCTGCTGGCGAACGACCACCCAGTCACCGTCCGAGATGGCGGCATCGATCATGGAATCACCGGCGACGCGGAGGAGGAACAGCGTGCCCTCGCCCACCAGCGCCCGTGGCAGCGGAAAGACGTCCTCGATCAGTTGTTCGGCCAGAATGGGACCGCCCGCGGCGATGCGCCCAACCACCGGGACGAACACCGGGCTGGGCACGGCCTCGCCGCTCGGGCCCGTCACCACCTCGGTGCCAACGGAGTCGGCGAGGCGGACATCAACCGCCCGAGGGCGATTCGGGTCCCGGCGCAAGTAGCCTTTGCGCTCCAGCGCGCGAAGTTGGTGGGCGACGCTCGAGGTGGATGCCAGGCCCGCGGCGTCGCAGATCTCCCGGATGCTCGGCGGATAGCCACGCCGTTCGACGGAGTCGCGAATCGCGTCCAGGATCGCGCGCTGTCGGGCCGTCAATCTGTCCCCTTCGTCACGGTCGGGCAGCGGGGAGACGACGGCGGGCTGCGGATGTGGGGCGGCCTTCTTGGGCACGACATCCTCCTGCTCTCTCGGCCGTTTTGACGCTAGCTCGATCCGCCACCAATCTCAAACATTTGTTCGAACGACACGCCGCGCCTGGCTGTTTCTGTCGGACCCCGGTGGTAAATCTCGTCCGTACGTTCGATCGAAAGCATGTTCGACACGAGCGTATGCCGATCCCGGCCCTCCACGTCGAATCAATCGAGGAGTCGCGATGTCGACAGCGACCGAGTGTGCCCCCAGCATCCGCATCCCCGACCGTGCTCGTCCGAGGCGAACGGCGGCAGTCGTCCTGCCCTTTCCGTACGATCGGATACCGCGGGCGGCGGTCTCCGAGGCGCCTCCGCTTCGGGTGGCTGTGGCTCCGCGCGGCGAGGCGAGACCGATTCGACTCACCCGGCGAGGTTGGGCAGTAGCTGTTCTCGCGGTCGGGATAGCACTCGCCGGTGCACTCTGGCTTGCCCAGTCCAGCGCGATGGCGTCATCGGCGCCCCACCGGTCGCCGCCATCGACGGTCGTCGTCCGTCTCAACGACACGTTGTGGTCGATCGCGACGCGTATCGCCCCCGACCGAGACCCGCGCGTGGTGGTGTCAGAGCTCGAGCAACGCAATGACCTGACCAGTCCGACCGTGCACGTGGGCCAGGTGCTCCGCGCTCGCTAATCGCCGGTCGACACGGACTGTGCGATCGGCACGAAACGCTTGCGCGGGGACCGCGAGCGTTCTACCGTCTACCCCTACATCTAGTAGTTACAAGCGTGTAAGTCATCCACAGGTTGGGGTAAACTGTCCACAGGCCGGATCGCGTCATCCACATCGTGATCCACATCCTGTCGCCATGGTCGGCCTCGGCTGGGTGGCAGGCGCCGCTGTTGCGGCTGATCGAGCAGGCAGAGGAGGCTTCGATGCGGTGTCCGTACTGTCGGCACCCCGACTCGCGTGTCGTTGACTCCCGCGAGCAGGACGAAGGCCAGGTCATCCGTCGCCGACGTAGCTGCCTCGACTGTGGGCGTCGCTTCACGACGGTCGAGGAGGCCACCTTGGCTGTCATCAAGCGAAGTGGTGTCACCGAGCCGTTCAGCCGTACCAAGGTCATCAACGGTGTCCGACGGGCCTGTCAGGGTCGCCCAGTAGATGAGGATCAGCTGGCTCAGCTGGCCCAGTCCGTGGAGGACGCGGTGCGTGCGACGGGTGCTGCCGAGGTGCCAAGCGACGAGGTTGGGCTCGCCATCCTTGGCCCGCTGCGACAGCTCGACGAGGTGGCCTATCTCCGCTTCGCCAGTGTCTATAAGGCGTTCAGCTCCATCGAGGACTTCGAGAAGGCCATCGCCGACCTGCGCGCAGGCGACGGAAAGCCGTCACCGGCGGGCCGAGCATGACCGAGCGCGCACCGTCCGGCGCAATCACCGACCAGCACATCGTCGAGGAGAGGAACCCAGCGGCCATGACCGAAGCTTTCCAGCGCACCGGTGGAAGCGGCATCTCCAGCGGATCACCGGCGAACGGTCGCGAGTCCGACCCGACCCCACGGTTTCCGAGCAATGGCCTCCGGGTCGAGCGGGTGTATACGACGTCCGGCGTACATCCGTACGACGAGGTGAGCTGGGAGCGCCGGGACGTAGTCATGACGAACTGGCGGGACGGCTCGGTGAACTTCGAGCAGCGGGGCGTCGAGTTTCCTGACTTCTGGTCGGTCAACGCGGCGAACATCGTGACCACGAAGTACTTCCGCGGGGCCGTGGGTACCGATGCCCGTGAGTGGTCCTTGCGTCAGCTCATCGACCGGGTGGTGCACAAGTACCGCTGGGCCGGGGAGATCTATGGCTATTTCGCCTCGCTCGCCGACGCCGAGGTGTTCGAGCACGAACTCGCGTGGATGTTGTTACACCAGGTGTTCAGCTTCAACTCGCCGGTGTGGTTCAACGTTGGCACGAGCTCACCGCAACAGGTGTCGGCGTGCTTCATCTTGGCGGTCGAGGACACGATGGACTCGATCCTGAACTGGTACCGAGAGGAAGGCCTGATCTTCAAGGGTGGTTCGGGGGCCGGACTGAACCTGTCGCGGATCCGCTCCTCGAGGGAGCTGCTTTCCTCCGGCGGCACCGCCTCTGGTCCCGTGAGCTTCATGCGTGGGGCGGACGCGTCCGCAGGCACGATCAAGTCCGGCGGTGCGACCCGCCGGGCCGCCAAGATGGTCGTGCTCGATGTCGACCACCCGGACGTCGTCGAGTTCATCGAGACGAAGGCCAAGGAAGAAAACAAGATCCGGGTGCTGCGCGACGCCGGATTCGACATGGACCTCGGTGGCAGTGACATCACCTCTGTGCAATACCAAAACGCGAACAACTCGGTCCGAGTATCAGATGCATTCATGCGCGCGGTTGAGGAAGGTGCGACGTTCGGGTTGCGCGCCCGCAAGTCGAACGACGTGCTCGAGACCATCGACGCCAAGGCGTTGTTCCGTCAGATCGCGAAGGCAGCGTGGGAGTGCGCCGACCCAGGTGTCCAGTACGACGACACGATCAATGACTGGCACACGAACCCCGAGACCGGCCGGATCACGGCATCGAACCCGTGCTCGGAATACATGAGCTTGGACAACACGTCCTGCAATCTGGCCTCGCTCAACTTGTTGAAGTTCTTGCGGGATGACAACACGTTCGACTCAGCCCGGTTCGTCAAGGCAATCGAGTTGATCATCACCGCTATGGACATCTCGATCTGCTTCGCCGACTTTCCGACTGAGGCGATCGCGGTCAACACCCGCGCCTATCGGCAGCTGGGCATCGGATATGCCAACTTGGGCGCCCTACTCATGGCGTCCGGTCTGGCGTATGACTCGGACGGTGGTCGGGCCTTGGCCGGGGCAATCACATCGCTCATGACGGGCGCGTCCTATCGCCGGTCGGCCGAGTTGGCTGGCGTGGTCGGTCCCTACGAAGGCTATGCGCGCAATACCGCGGCGCATGCCCGGGTGATGCGCAAGCACGCCGCAGCGAACGACACTGCCCGTCCGCTACACGACAACGACCGTCGTCTGTATGCCCTCGCCGCTGAGGAATGGGCCACCGGTAACCGGCTGGGCGAGATGCAGGGCTGGCGCAATGCACAGGCATCGGTGCTCGCGCCGACCGGAACCATCGGACTGATGATGGACTGCGACACGACCGGCATCGAGCCCGACTTGGCGCTGGTGAAGTTCAAGAAGCTGGTCGGCGGCGGCTCGATGCAGATCGTCAACCAGACTGTGCCGCGCGCCTTGCGCGTGCTCGGATACCAGGAGGAGCAGGTCGAGGCAATCGTCGAGTACATCGCTGAGCGCGGGTACGCCGTCGACGCTCCCGGCCTTCGTCCCGAGCACTACGAGGTGTTCGACTGCGCGATGGGCACCCGCGCGATCAGGCCAATGGGACACGTGCGGATGATGGCGGCGGTGCAGCCCTTCCTGTCCGGGGCGATCTCCAAGACGGTGAACCTGCCAGAGACGGCGACGATCGAAGACATCGAGGATGTCTACTTCCAGGGTTGGAAGCTCGGTCTGAAGGCTCTTGCGGTCTACCGCGACAACTGCAAAGTCGGCCAACCCCTCTCGGCAGGCACGTCGGCTGCCAGCACGGCAACCGCCGCGGCGGAACCGGTCCTGGAGAAGGTCGTCGAGTACCGGCCTACCCGAACCCGGCTGCCGAAATCCCGTCCGTCGCGCACCACCTCGTTCACCGTCGGCGGCGCCGAGGGATACATGACCGCGGGCTCCTACCCGGATGACGGGCTGGGCGAGGTTTTCTTGAAGCTCGGCAAGCAAGGTTCGACGCTGGCCGGCGTTATGGACGCATTCTCGATCGCGATCTCGATTGCCCTGCAGTACGGCGTGCCTCTCGAGACCTACGTTCAGAAGTTCACCAACATGCGGTTCGAACCCGCGGGCCTCACCGACGACTCGGATATTCGGATGGCGCAGTCCGTGCTGGACTACATCTTCCGGAGGCTGGCCCTCGACTATCTGCCGTTCGAGACGCGCTCGTCCCTCGGCATCTACACCGCTGCTGAGCGCACCCGCGCGCTGGCGACGGGCAGCTATGAAGCTCAGCCGGACGAAGAAGACTTCGAGTCGTTGGCCCAATCCGCGCCGGTCAACCAGACGCGTTCCGCGCTGGCGAACGAAGTACACGACGAGGTCGTGGTCGACACCGCACACGAGGCACCGCCGACTGCGCACAGCTCGACCGAGCTCGTCGAGTCGATCATCGGCACGTCAGCAGATGCGCCGCTCTGCATGAACTGTGGGACAAAGATGCGCCCGGCCGGCAGCTGTTTCGTCTGCGAGGGCTGCGGTAGCACCAGCGGCTGCAGCTGAAGGTGAGCAGTGTTGGCGGCTGTTCATGCCTGTCGTAGGGGCTACGGCTTGGCTGGGGTGAGCGGGGACTGGAATGAGCACTGTGGCCAGGAGCCCGACCACGGCGCCGACCAGGATGGACCGGAGGCGCCCGCCAACCGACGACCGAGGAAGCCAGAAGCATCTGGTCACGAAGAGCGCAATTGCAGGCTCGGGTGACCCGTAACTCGCGAAGGTCAGGTGCCGAAGAGTGCTTCGGCCAGCTTCGGGTTTGCCGAGAGGTGTGGGTCATTGGCGCCCTTGCCACTACGACGTGGTAGCCGCCTTGGTTGATGCGCCACTGGCCGGCCGTTCCGTCGAAGCGCGCCAGCAGCCGACGATCGGCGGTCAGGGTCACCCGGCCTGACTCGCCGGGTGGTATCCCGAACCCGTTATGCGTACGAACCCGCGTACGAACCCCTGCGGAAGCCGCTGCCGCCGACCGAATTTTCTCGCGATCGCTACCGGCGAACAACGACGGGAACAACCGGACCGCACCATGCATTGAGTCTCGTGAACTCAACTTTCGGAGTGGTTTACGTGACTGAAATTTTGCGCCTGCCGGTCCTCTCGCTGACGGACCAGGTGGTACTTCCCGGCATGGTGGTGCCGGTCGAATTGGACGAAGCGGCCCAGGCAGCTATCGACGCTGCGCGGGCTGGCGCCGACGGGCAGCTGCTGCTCGCCCCGCGTTTGGATGACCGCTACCCCTCGTTCGGGGCGGTGGCCACGATCGAGCAGCTCGGTCGGCTGCCTGGCGGCAAGCCGGCGGCGGTGCTGCGCGCCGAGGCTCGCGCCCGGATCGGATCCGGGGTGACCGGACCCGGCGCCGCACTGTGGGTGGCGGCCGAGGTCGTCGAGCCACCCACGCCGACGGAGCGGGCGGTAGAGCTCGCGGCCGAATACAAGGCACTGGTTGTGGCGACCCTGCAGCGCCGCAACGCCTGGCAGATCATCGACACCGTCGAGTCCATCACGGACCCCTCGACGCTGGTCGATACGGCGGGCTGGTCCGCCTACCTCACCCTGGCTCAGAGGCGCCAGCTGCTTGAGACGCCCGACGTCGAGGAGCGGCTCACGGCGGCGATCGCCTGGACTCGTGACCACCTCGCCGAGGTCGAGGTGGCCGACAAGATCCGAGACGACGTTCGCGACGGTATGGAGAAGAACCAGCGCGAATTCCTGCTCCGCCAGCAGCTCGCGGCGATCCGCAAGGAGCTCGGCGAGGACGAGCCGGACGGCGCCCAGGACTACCGTTCGCGGGTCGAGGCCGCCTCGCTGCCGGACAATGTGCGCGAGGCCGCACTGCGCGAGGTGGGTCGTCTGGAGCGGGCCAGCGATCAAAGTCCGGAATCGGGTTGGATCCGCACGTGGTTGGACACCGTCCTTGAGCTTCCGTGGAACGAGCGAACCCAGGACAGCACCGACGTCCGGGCGGCTCGCGGCGTTCTTGACGCCGATCACCACGGGCTGCAGGACGTCAAGGATCGGATCGTCGAATACTTGGCCGTGCGTGCCCGCCGGGCGCAGCGGGGACTGGAGGTCGTCGGCGGCCGCGGTTCCGGTGCGGTTCTGGTGCTGGTTGGACCTCCCGGGGTAGGCAAGACGTCGCTCGGTGAGAGCGTCGCGCGTGCCCTCGGGCGCAAGTTCGTCCGGGTTTCGCTCGGCGGCGTCCGGGACGAGGCCGAGATCCGGGGACACCGTCGGACGTATGTCGGCGCGCTGCCGGGACGGATCGTGCGGGCAATCGGCGAGGCTGGCTCCATGAACCCGGTCCTGCTGCTGGACGAGATCGACAAGGTCGGAGCCGACTACCGGGGTGACCCGGCGGCGGCATTGCTCGAGGTGCTGGACCCGGCGCAGAACCACACGTTCCGAGACCACTACCTGGATCTGGACCTCGATCTGTCCGATGTGCTGTTCATCGCCACGGCGAACGTCATCGACACGATCCCGAGCGCGCTGCTCGACCGGATGGAGATGGTGGCCCTCGATGGGTACACCGAAGACGACAAGGTCGCGATCGCTCGTGAGTATCTGCTGCCACGCCAACTGGAGCGCGCTGCGCTGACGGCGGACGAGGTGCAGATCACGGACGCGGCGCTGCGCGAGATAGCCGCCGACTACACCCGCGAGGCCGGTGTCCGCCAGCTCGAGCGGGCGATCGCCAAGGCGCTGCGCAAGGTGGCGACTCGCCTGGCCGCCGGATCGGACGGCACGGGACCGCTAGTGATCGACGAGCCGGACCTGCGCGAGTACCTGGGCCGGCCGCGGTTTACCCCAGAGACGGCCGAGCGGACGGCGGTGCCGGGCGTGGCTACCGGTCTGGCTGTGACCGGACAAGGTGGCGACGTGCTGTTCATCGAGGCGAATGCGACCGACGGCCGCGCTGGCCTGACGTTGACCGGTCAGCTCGGTGACGTGATGAAGGAGTCCGCGCAGATTGCGCTGTCGTACGTGCGGTCGCATGCCGGTGAGCTCGGGCTTGATCCCGCGACGCTCGATCGCAGCGTGCACGTGCACGTCCCTGCGGGCGCGGTCCCCAAGGACGGCCCGTCGGCCGGCGTCACGATGGTCACGGCGCTTACGTCACTGGCGTCGGGACGACCGGTACGCAGTGAGGTCGGAATGACTGGTGAGGTGACCCTCAACGGTCGGGTGCTTCCGATCGGGGGTGTCAAGCAAAAGCTGCTCGCCGCCCAGCGGGCCGGGCTCCGCGAGGTCTTTCTGCCTCAGCGCAACGAGCCTGACCTGGACGACGTGCCGGCCGAGGTTCTGCAGAAGCTGCAGGTCCATTTGGTGGGCGACGTCGCCGAGATCCTGGCCGCGGCGCTCGAGACAAACGGCGCAACCGAACAGCGTCCCGCCGCCTGACCTAGCTCTGCTCCGCGAGGACTCGCCACCTGACCTGGCGAGTCCTCGCTTGGCATACGGGTCAGTCATGATTGGGGACCCAGTGTGTCGCCTAGAGCGTCCTCCTCGCTCTCGTGGGCGATCACGTGGAGCACGGCGTTAATCAAGGCCAGGTGGGTGAACGCCTGCGGGAAGTTGCCCAACTGGTGTCCGGTGTGCGGATCGATTTCCTCCGCGTAGAGCTCGAGCGGGCCGGCGAACGACAGCAGCTTCGCGCACAGCTCCCGGGCACGGTCATGCTCGCCGATCTCGGACAGGGCCGACACCAGCCAGAACGAGCAGATCGTGAACGAGCCCTCCACGCCACTGAAGCCATCGTCGGTCTCGTCCACCTTGTAGCGGAGCACGAAGCCGTCGACGGTCAGCTCGTCAGCGATCGCGATCACCGTGTTGCGGCAGATCGGATCATCCGGAGCCAAGAAGCGCAGCAACGGGGCCAGCAACGACGAGGCGTCGAGCGCGGTCGTCTCGTAGTGCTGAGTGAGGACACCGCGCTCGTCGACGCCGTGGGCGAGGATGTCGGCCTTGATCTCGTCGGCGTGCATCTGCCATTCGGACGCCATGGCGTCCTGCCCGATCACGGCGGCTAACTTCGCCCCGCGATCCAAGGCGACCCAACACATGATCTTCGACGACGTGAAATGCCGTAGCGGGCCGCGCACCTCCCAGATTCCGGCGTCGGGTTCTCGCCAGTGTTTGAGTGCCGCGTTGATCTGCTTCGACAGAATCGGCCAGATGCGACCGTCGAGGTGGTCGGCATTCTTCGCGTGTAGGTAGACAGAATCCAGCAGCGCACCCCAGACGTCGTGCTGATGTTGCGCGTAGGCGGCATTGCCGACCCGGACCGGCCGCGAGTTCGCGTAGCCGCCGAGATGGTCAAGCTCGTATTCCTTGAGCTCTCGTTCGCCTGCGACTCCGTACATGATCTGCAGGTCGTCGTCGCCAGTGGCCACATCGGCGATGAAAGAGAGGAAGTCGATCGCCTCCCAGTCGAAGCCGAGGGAGTACATGGCCCACAGCGCGAACGTGGTGTCGCGGATCCAGGTGTAGCGGTAGTCGTAGTTGCGCTCGCCGCCGAGGGTCTCCGGAAGCGAGGTCGTCGCGGCTGCAGCGATGGCACCAGTCGGCGCGAAGGTGAGTCCCTTGAGCGTCAAGGCGCTTCGCTGTAAGTAGCTCCGCCATGGGTGGTCCGGGAACTGCCCGCGGGCGAGCCAGTGTTGCCAGTGGTGGGCCGTCCACACCTGCCGCCGGTAGGCGTCGTCATAGTCCAGGGGAGGCTCTTTGCCCCCCCACGACAAGGCGACGTAGCGTACGTCGCCTTCCTTCAGCAAGGTGCGGGTTGCCGCCCGTCCGCCTTCGAAGCCAAGCCTCATGTCTGTGGTCAGGGTCAGCTTGATGTTCGAGCCCGCCCACTCGCTCACGCCCTGGTGATAGACGTGCTCCGTGTATGACCACTTAGCCGTTTGACGGCCGTAGTCGTACACCGGTTCGCATTCGGTGATGGTCTGAACCTCGCCGGAGACGCAGCGGATCGTACGCAGCAGAATGTGCTCGGCGTCGTAGTCGGTCGGTGTGCGGCGGTGCGTGTGCGAGAGCTCTGTCTCATGGCGCCACGGACCGACCAGTAGCGCGTCGCGCACGATGATCCACCCGGTGGCCGTTCCCCAGCTCGTCTCGAGGATCAAGGTTCCGGGCAGGTAACGCCGAGCGGCTGGAACCGTGACGTCGGCCGGCGCGACCCGGAAGCTGCCCGCGTGGCGGCCGAGGAGCGCGCCAAACACGCTCGGGGAGTCCAGCCGCGGCAGGCACATCCAGTGCACGGCCCCGCCGGGCGAGAGCAGAGCGAGCGCCTCGCCGTCGGAGAGGAAGCCGTAGTCGCCGATCGGGACCGTCTTCGGTGTGGTCGTGATCGGGCGGGCGCGCCGGCCGTCGTATCCGTCCATGATCGCCAGCATGAGGCACGCAAGCCCGAGCGACAAGCTGCCCCGGTGGTGCTGCGACCTCAGTCGAACGTCGCGGTCGCCGGCTCGCCATCCAAGCTCGTGACCGGGATCTGGGCCCGGCGTACCGATACATAGCGGTGCAGCCGGATCGCCTGATCCTGAAGGACCAGCACCAAGCCGAGCAGCCCGGTCGCGACGATGCCGTCCAGCCAGAAGTGGTTCGCGGTGGCCACGACGACGAACACCGTCGCGACTGCGTGTCCCACGCCAAGCCAGCGCCATCGGCTGTTGGTGAGCGTCCAGGCCGCGATGGCTACGAGCACCGCCCAGCCAACGTGCACCGACGGCATGGCCGATAGCTGGTCGGGACCCACGGCGCTCAAGGCCGTGTATACCGACTGGCCGTATTCGGCGGCGGTGTCGACGAATCCGAACTCTGGCAGCAAACGGGGCGGGGCGACAGGCAGTAGCTGAACGAGTAAGCACGACGCGGTGAGCAAGACGGTGGTCGTGCGCCAGAACGCGTACCGGTCTCGGTGGCGAAGGAACATCCACAGCAGCAGGATGAACAACCCGGTGAAGTGCATGGTCGCGTAGTAAAGATTGATCACCTCGACCAGCCAGGGATGCCCGGTGATCAGATTCTGGACTCGAGTCTCGCTAGGTAGGTGCCAGTCCTGCTCGACGCGCACAACCCATCGGGCCCGGGCGAAAGCTCCCTCCGTCTGTTGCAACGAGGCGCTGCCCGCGAACTGCCAGAGGGCATACAGCCCCGCAAGAACACCTACCTCGCGAGCGAACGGTGCGATCGACTTAAGGGTGCGTGCACCGGACGACCGGAGCAGCAGAGTGAGCCCGAACAGGACTCCGCTCAGAAAGGCCGCTTCGCGCCAGGACAGCGCGATGTTGGCCATACGCTCACTATGCCCGGTCAGCCGCTAGGACGCGCCGGCGCCGGCAAGCCGGGTCAGCAACCAGCTGGGGGATACGGCCGTGACGTCTGGATTGAGCTGACTTCGGAGGCGCCGGTCGGCGCTCACCACGAACACCTGGTCGCCACGCGACCTGCTTTGCCCGGCCAGCTTGACGACGTCAGTGTCGCCATCCCGAGCGCTGGCATGAATGCGCAACGCGGCGACCCACCATGGCGGCGTATCGCCGACCGGGTCGTCCTTGATCTGACGGGCGGCGCCCTCGACGACGAGCATGATCCGCGGCAGCAACACCGGGAATCGCCCAGCGTCGACGTCGGCTGGCAGGTCGCGCACCGGAAGCCCGTCCCGGACGAGTGGCGCGAGCTCATCTCGCAACCTCCGGGTGGCGCCTAGCCGGTCGCGCCACCATCCATCCGGACGCGAACCCACGACGTTCGCCGCATCGATGACCAGGGTGAGCGGACGGACCGGATGGCGCACTTGAGGCCACGTGCGAGCGAATCCCGGGTGCAACGGTAAGTGATCAATACCGGCCTCTGGCCACCACCGGATCTCCGTACTCTCCGCGTTCATCGAACGCGGTTCGAAGAACGTTCGCGGCTGGGCCGCTACGGTTGTGTACGACCAGCCGCCGTGATCGTCGACCGTCAACGCGACGGGCGCCACGAACGTGGCGTCGATGTCGGCTTCTTCCTTGGCCTCCCGCAGGGCCGAGGTGACAACATCCTCGTGGCTATCCCGGGCGCCGCCGGGCAGCCCCCAGGTGCCGCCTTCGTGGGTCCAGGGCGCCCGGTGTTGGAGGACGAAGTCATCGTCTGCATTGACGAGCAGGCCCGCCGCGCCGAATCGGCCCCAATGACGGTGACCCAGCGCGCACTGCACCCAGCCATCGCCGTCGCCCATACGCGGTCCCTGCTGCTGCAGCCTGATCCGAGGCGGCGCCGACCCGCCAGGTCGCCTCACGGCGAAGGGCCGCTCGCAGCGGCGATTGTGGGACCGGGGGCCATGGATCGGGCCGACGCCGTGGTCAACGTTACGCGAAGCGAGGGTGGGCAGGAGCTTCGAGTCGTCCCTACCGATGCTGCTCCTATCGTGGATTGCGTGCAGCAACGTGAGCAGGGAGTCGGCGGGCTCCGGAACCCGGTCGCCGGGCGGGCGTACCGACCTGTCCTGGTCGCGGACATCACGGCCCTCATCGATGCGGTGGGCGGCGCGAACTCCTCGTCGCGCGAACAGGTCGCCGATGCGACGGCGACGGCCGTCATATCGGCCGGCGCCGCGCGATCGTCGGATTGTGCGCACACGCTCGTCACGCTCGCCGATGTCGTGGGTCTGGACACGTTAGCGGCGCTGTGGAGCGATGCCGATCCGGTGAGCCTGCCGGGCGCCCTGTGGTCGTTATACCTGCTCCGGGAGTGGTGCCAACGCCAGCCCGACGCGGTATGCCGGTTGTGGCGGGCGGGAGCGCCGCGTGCCGCCGTTGACGCGGTAGTTGCGGGGTGTGCGGCTGACGCCGGCGAAGAGGACGTACGGCGGGTGGCTGACGACATCCTGGCCGGAATCTGCCGTAGCGACGCCTCGCTCGTCTTCGACCGGGCGAGCGCGTTCTATCGGGTGATCGCCGAGGGGCGTCGAGAGCTGACGGCCGACGATGCGGCGTGGTTGCCGGACATGCCTTCCCGCCCGCCCCTACGACCCCTGGCTGACCGGAACGACGCCACCGCGGCCCATCTTGCGAAGGCAGCACGGTTGTGGCGGAAGGGCGCGCTCGGTTAGCACCACCGGGCGACCATTTTCGCTCTCGCTGTCCACAGATAGGCGCTCTGTCCACAGGACCGCTCATCCGCCCCACCGGCCGACCCCAGCACACGACACTCGGTTCATGCCGCACGACACCGAGCCGCTAGCCGTCTTCCGCGTTCGAAGCCCCGGGGATCTGATCGATCTCATTCCTTATCTGCTCGGCTTTCACCCGAGGTCGAGCCTGGTCGTCATCGGACTCCATGAAGGACGGGTGGCAGCGACCGCTCGCGCCGACTTGGACGACATCGCCGCCAGTCAGGTCCAGCTTTCCGACACGATTCAGCTAGTCGTCGGGAGCAAGGCCGATCAGCTGATCGCTGCGATCTACGACGACGGGGCTCGAATTGGCTCGAATGGCTCCTCCACGATCACTCACGGCGACACCATTCGTGCGCTCGGCCGGCTCGCGGACACAGCTGGCCTGCGGCTAGTTGATGCGTTGCTCGTCGCGCGCGGGCGATGGCGGTCCTATCTCTGCGACGACGAGCAGTGCTGCCCGCCGAACGGCACGCTGCTGGGCGGTGATGCTTCGGTGGCGGCGGCGACAGCCACCTACGCCGGGTTGGTAGCGCTCCCGGACCGTTCCGATGTGACGGCTTTGCTGGATCCGTTTCCCGTCGAGCAGCGCGAAGCCCTCGATCCGCTGATTGCCCATTATGAGAATTCCGTGGCAGGGGCGATTCTGGACGGGCGCCTGCAGCGCTATCAGCGGTCGCTGAAGCGCGCATTGTTCGCCGCCGCTCGCGATGGCGACCGTGCGCTGTTTCCGGGTCAGTCCGGCTCTGTTCCGGACGAGGATGTATGCCGCTTCGCGGTTGCGTTGGTCGATACGCCCATTCGTGACGCCGTGTGGCTTGCAATCGAGCGGCGCCAGCTCGACGGCAGGGGCATTTGGCGCGAGATCGCTCGGCGTGCCCCGCAGCCGTACGATGCCGCCCCGCTGTTCCTGTATGGCTGGGTCTGTTGGCGCGACGGAAGTGGGGTGTTGGCTGCCCTCGCCGCGGAGCGAGCGTTGGCAAGCGACCCCGACTATCGAGCGGCCGATCTACTTCTCGGCGCGGTCAAGCACGGTCTTGATCCGCGCCGGACGCCACGGCTCCGGCTACCACGGTCAGCATGACGATCGCGCGTGCCGCCAACGCGGCAGAAGCATCACAGCGAGCGGATCATCGCGTTGGCTCGGACCGGCTGAGGCAGGTCGGACCCGCCCATCAGTGCGGCATCGACCGCGGCAGCGCAGGCCCGGCCTTCGGCGATGGCCCAGACCACGAGACTGGCCCCGCGGGTCGCGTCTCCGCATGCGAACACTCCTTCAGCGGTAGTACGCCAGCCGTCGTCGATCGTGATCCTGCCGCGGAGTGGTTCGGTCGCCGTTCCCAGCTCGCCCAGCAATTCCGGGACATCAGTTCCGATGAACCCCGCTGCGAGGAGAACGAGTTCCGCTGGGAGCTCCGTCCTCGAGCCGGGGACCGGGCGGAACTCCCGCCGACCGTCTACCCGAAGGATCTCCACTTCCTCCGCCAACACCGCGCGCACCGAGCCCGACTCGTCCGGGAGAAACTCGACCACCTCACGGGACCAAGCCTCGTGCACGCCCTCGTCGTGGGCCGGAGAGATACCACGGCTGCTGGGCGCAGCCGGCCAGATCGGATTCACCAGGCTGGTCCGGGGCGCCGGCCGGGGATTGTGGTCGAGAACGGTCACCGTGAGCGCACCCTGCCGGTTCGCCGTACCGAGGCAATCGGCCGCGGTGTCCCCGCCGCCGATGATGATCACATGCTTACCGGCCGCGTCGATGTCCGGCTGTGCGATGTCGCCTGCTTGGACCCGGTTGCCCTGCGGCAGGTACGTCATGGCCTGATGGATGCCGGCCAGACCTCGACCGGGGATTGTCAGCTCGCGCTGCCGCAACGCGCCGACGGCGAGAACGATCGCGTCGTGGTCGCGGCGGAGGATCGCTACGTCATCCGGTCGTATGTCGGTGCTGGGTCGGAACGCCGTGCCCTCGGCGATCATCTGTTCGAGCCGTCGATCGATGATGTCTTTGGGCATCTTGAAGTCGGGGATGCCGTATCGAAGCAGTCCGCCGATCCGGTCGTCACGTTCGAAGACCGTCACCTCATGGCCGGCACGCGTCAGCTGCTGGGCGGCAGCCAGCCCGGCCGGGCCGGAGCCGACGACGGCGACACGCTTACCGGTTCGGCCGGACGGTGGCGCGGGAACCAGGTCTCCGTCATTGAACGCTCGCTCGACGATGGAGACCTCGATCTGCTTGATCGTGACCGGATCAGTGTTCAGTGCGAGAACGCAGGCCGGTTCGCACGGCGCAGGGCAGATCCAACCGGTGAACTCCGGAAAATTGTTCGTCGCGTGCAGCCGGTGACTGGCCGTCGCGAAATCTCCGCGCGCGACGTATTCATTCCACTCTGGGATCAGGTTGCCCAAAGGGCATCCGCTGTGGCAAAACGCAACCCCGCAGTCCATGCAGCGGGCGGCCTGCTGTTGGACAACCTCGGCCGGCGACCTCAGGTAGATAGGCCGCCAGTCGCGCACCCGCTCCGCGGCTGGCCGCTTTGGCGTGTCCTCACGCGCATGCTTCAGAAAGCCTTGGGGGTCGTGTGCCACCTACCACCCTTTCGGCGGTCGTCGTCTGGCTGGTCTGACGGTCCTGCCGGAGCGGACGGCTTCCGGCTTGGCGAACCGTCGGTCGACGAGACGGCACCGGCCCGTGACCCTATCTCACAGTCTAGCGGCGGTCACACTGGGCGACCGGTCCGATGGATGCCCGCTCAGGCGACTCGCCAGCCAACCGACGCTGTCGCCAGCCGCACAAAGATGTGGTCGCTCTCGGCGCGAGTCAAGGGTGCGCGTTCGCCGCCGCCATCGACCGTGACCCCGTCTGCGGTCGGCGAGACGAGGAGCTGGCGGCCAGGAAGCACCCCCGCCGTGCTCAGTCGCTTCATCACTGCAGCGTCCGGCTGGAGCTGTTCGCTGATCCGGTCGACGATGATCGCCGTTCCGGCCGACTGGGCCGCCGCCGTCAGGCTGACCAGCGGCTTCGTTGACTCAACCGCCGCGAACGGCAGTCCAAGTTCCTCGAGGCCAGGAATGGGGTTGCCATGGGGGCAGACCAGCGGCTTGTCGACGAGCGCGAGGATGCGGCGCTCCACCGCATCGCTCATGACGTGTTCCCACCGGCAGGCCTCGATGTGCACCTGCTCCCACTCGAGACCGATCACGTCCGCGAGCAGGCGCTCGGCGAGTCGATGCTTGCGCATGACGGCGACCGCCTCGCGGCGTCCCTGGTCGGTCAGCTCCAGGCGTCGATCGTCAGCAACATGGACGAGGCCGTCCCGCTCCATTCGGGCCACGGTCTGGCTGACCGTGGGGCCGCTCTGGTTGAGCCGTTCGGCGATACGGGCGCGGAGAGGGACGACCCCCTCCTCTTCGAGCTCATACACGGTCCGCAGGTACATCTCGGTCGTGTCGATGAGCTCGCTGTGGTGACTCACGAGCGGCTCTCTTTCACGGTTGCTGCTCACATCGTAGAGCCATAGCCCGTCACAGAGCCCCCGCTCCGAGGGTCGTCGGTGCCGATTTACTCCAGGTAGTCCCGGAGCGCCTGGGCGCGCGAGGGATGGCGCAGCTTAGCCATCGTCTCCCGCTCGATCTGCCGGATGCGCTCTCGGGAGAGCTTGAACGCGCGACCGATCTCGTCAAGTGTCCGAGGCTGTCCGTCATCGAGCCCGTAGCGCATTCGGACCACGGCGGCTTCCCGGGCCTCGAGCGTGCCGAGCACGGAACGCAGCTGGGTGCGCATTAGCCCGGCCTCGACCGCGGCCTCGGCAGCCGGAGCCGTGTCATCGGCGATGAAGTCGCCGAGCGCGGCGTCGTCGTCGGTTCCGACCGTCTGATCCAGACTGACCAGGTCGCGCGAGAGGTCGATAAGCTCCCGAATTCGCTCCTCTGGGACGTCGAGGTCAACCGCGAGCTCGGCGTCGGTCGCTTCCCGGCCCAAAGTCTGATTCATCTCGCGGCGCAGCCGCTGCAGCTTGTTGACCTGCTCGACGAGATGGACCGGTAGGCGGATCGTGCGGGACTGATCGGCCATGGCTCGGCTGATCGCCTGCCGAATCCACCAGGTCGCGTATGTCGAGAACTTGAAGCCCTTGGTGTAGTCGAACTTCTCGACCGCCCGGATCAGGCCGAGATTGCCTTCCTGGATGAGGTCGAGGAAGGGCATCCCGTGGCCCGTGTACCGCTTCGCGAGGGACACCACGAGCCGAAGGTTGGCACGTAGCAGGTGATCCTTCGCGCGGCTGCCGTCGATGACCAGAGCACGCAGATCGCGCCGGCGGGCGGCACTGAACGAGTTCGATGCGGTCAAGAGGTGCTCGGCATACAGGCCCGCCTCGATGCGCTTGGCCAACTCGACCTCGTCGGCTGCGGTCAGCAGCGGCACCTTGCCGATCTCGTTGAGATACACCCGGACCAGGTCGGCGGATGCCGCCGCCTCGTCCAGGTCTGCGAGTGAAGCACCACTTGCGGCAACTACCCCGTCATCGTCGGTGTCCGACTCGACGGCTAGCGCCACGGTGTCCGGGGCGTCGAGCGTGTCGGGAAGGCCACCCCCGGAGGCAGCGAAACCGTCCGCCGACGGGGGCTGCTCAGCAACCTTGGACTTCGACGTCTTGGCTGTGGAGCGCTTGGCGACGCCGGCGCGGTTGGCTCGCTCGTCCGACTCCTGCTCGGCGCTGCGGGCTGGCAGATCGGTATCGACAATCACCACCGCGTCCTCGGCGGGGCGAGGCGCGGTGGTCTCGGCCGCAGGCGTCGCCGGACGCGCGGACCGATGGCCGCGTGCCGCGATGCGAGGCTCGCGAGCGGAGCCTGACCGCCCACTTGCGTGGGCACCGGCAGTACGAGACGTTGTCACTAGAGACTGACCACCTAAGTTCTTGATGGTGCGGGCCGTACCACCAATTCGTGATAAGCGGTCCGGAAGG
Organism: uncultured Actinomycetota bacterium; assembly: GCA_963809815.1. Taxonomy (GTDB): domain Bacteria; phylum Actinomycetota; class Actinomycetes; order Mycobacteriales; family Jatrophihabitantaceae; genus CAVVJA01. The sequence goes on along the minus strand of CAWELM010000018.1, from coordinate 52,548 downwards.
TTCACTATCTCCAACGTTCAATCAGCGTTGGTGTTCCCCGTCACCGCCCGTATGTAACGAGTCTCTCAGCGCCGCCACAGCAGGCGCGCACCGGTGCGCCGCCCGGCCTGGTTGCGGGCGGATGACCGGGTAATCCAGCGCTCGATCAGACCTCGAGCAAGAGCGTCACCGGCCCGTCGTTCACGAGACTGAGCCGCATATCCCCGCCGAATACGCCAGTGGCGACCCGTGCCCCCCGGGCTCGCAGCGCACTGATGAATGCGTCGACCAACGGCTCGGCAACGTCTCGACCGGCGGCGGCGGCCCATGTCGGACGTCGCCCCTTGCGTCCGTCGCCGTAAAGAGTGAACTGGCTCACAACGAGGACGGCTGATCCCGTGACGTCCGCGATTGATTGCTCATCTCGCAGCAGCCGCACCTCATGGACCTTTCGCGCCAATTGCGCTGCCTCGGCGTCTGTGTCGGTGTGGGTGACCCCGACCAGGACGACGAGGCCGATCCCGATCGCGGCCACGGTCTGACCGTCGATGCTGACGGCCGCTCCGCGTACTCGCTGCACGAGCGCTCGCACCGCACCACGCTCTCATCCCAGGCGTCTTCGCCGGCCGGAGGCGCCGCAGTGCTGATCGTGGCACTCCCACCGGGTGCTGTCGGCGCGGCGCGTCCGTCGCGTTCGCGCACGATCTGCCATATCTGCTGCCATTTCCGCCACGGGGGCTCGATGAGGTGTATCCATGAGATGTGAACCGTCGGCATCGAGATGACCCGGTGCTGATTACCGATGCGCCGGTCAATCCGGACGACGAGCTCGACCGTCGGCGGCGTCGCTACGGGATCATGATGGCCGTGCGGACGATGTGTGTGATCGGCGCCGCGCTGATCTACCAGGTGTCGTTGTGGCTGGCGCTCGCATTCATCGTCGGTGGCGCCGTTCTGCCGTGGTCAGCGGTGATCCTTGCCAACGACCGCCCGCCGAGGAATCGCGGGCGCCTCCTTCGTCGGATGGCGCGTTCAGACCGGGAACTCCCAGCGGCGTCGGAGAAGGATCGCACGATCGAGGGCTGATCGAGGCTCGGGTCGGCCCAGCAACCGCCGGGCTGGCCCGTCTAACCTCCTCGGCCTGAGGAGCCGAACCTCGTCGGCCGGGGCGAAGTCATCCCATTAGCAGGCACCCCGGCGCCTATCCACTGGGTGGCACAATCGGGCCTGTGACGAGCACCGAAATCCTTGAGTCGCCGAAAACCTCCGACGCCGACACCGGCGACGAGCTATTTCATTACGTTCGCAAGGCGAAGATCGCCGAGAGCGCCGTTATGGGCACGTTCGTACAGGCGTTGTGCGGTGAGGTCTTCCCCGTCACCAAGGCGCCGAAACCCGGTTCGCCCGTGTGTCCCCGGTGCAAAGAGATTTACGACAGCCTGCCATCCGGAGGCGGGTCGGACGGCTGACAGCGGCGCCGTTTCGAACCGAATAGCCCGGATCCTGCCGGGCCTCTGCCCGCGGGCAGCCGGTCCGGTTTCTTGCGGCCTGGACGGTTGCGTAACGCCGTTAGCCCAGGAATAGGAGCTGGAGTATTCGGGCCTGCGGGTCGAGTAGCGGTCGGTGAGTGGTGCGTTCGGCTGGGCGGCTGGAGTGACCGGGTCAGCGGGCGGTCTGGTCGGATCGACGGTCGAGTAACGGGTCAGCCGGCTGGCGGTCTGGTCGGATCGACGGGTCGAGTGACCGAGTCAGCCGGCTGCCTGATCGGGCCAGCGGGTTGCGCGGTCGGGGCAGCGGGTTGCGCGTTCGGGCCAGCGGGTTGCGCGTTCGGGTCAACCGGTTGCGCGGTCGGGCCAGCGGGTTGCGCGTTCGGGTCAATGGGTTGCGGGTCAGTGGGTGGTGCGTTCGGCTGGGCGCGACGCGCGTTTGGGTCAGCGGGTTGTCTGGTCGGGCCAGCGCGTTGTGCTTTCGGCTCAGCCGGTCGAGCGATCGGGTCAGCGGCTCTCACGATCGGGTCAGGAGGCCACGGCGGGTCTGCGGACTGCGCAATCGGTTCCGGGCCGGTCGACGACTGTTCTTTCTCAAGCCATTTCCACCGTCGAGGGTGCAGTGCCCGCGGCCGGCGCTCGGGCGAGGGCCACATCCATTCGATCGCCGCGTTGAACTCCGCACCGAGCAGCACGCCGAGCGCCAGCACGAACAGGAACAGCAGGGCGGCGATCGGCCCCGCCAGGGTCCCGTACGCGTGGCTCTGATGGACGATGAACGTGATATAGCTACGCAGGCCGGCTGCGCCGCCGAAGAACACCGCGAAGGCCAGCACGGCGCCCGGCACCCCCCGACGCCACGGCAGCCGGCGCGGCGGCGCGAGGTGATACAGCGTCGTCAGGCCGATCAGTAACAGAACGACGAGCGTCGGGTAGTAAGCCCCGTTCACGATCGAACGAGCAGTCGGGCGGGCGGTGTCCGGAAAGAGGTTAACGACGACTCTCGGGCTCAGCACGAGGAGCGGCAGCGCGATGATGCCGATCAAGACCATGCCGAGAAACAGGCTGAGCGCCAGCAGTCGGCTGCGCACGGCACCGCGCTGATCGCGCATGTCGTAGGCAATCGTGATGGTGTTGACATAAGTGGCGGTGCCTGATGACCCGGCCCAGAGCGCCAGGATGAAGCCGATGCTGATAAGGCCGATGCGCTGGCCGTGCAGGACCTCGTTGAGCGTTGGGCCGATCGTTTCGTTCACGAACTCGCTGCTGAAGCCGCGGCTGAGCGCTGCTTCGATCTGGGTTTGTACCCGGCTGACCGTGTCCGGTCCGAACCAGTTCGCCACATATCCGAGTGAGGCGATGCTGGCCAGGATGAGCGGAGGCAAGCTGAGCAACTGCCAGAAGGCGGCCTCGGCGGACAGGCCCAGTATCCGGTCGTGCCACGCTTTGGACACCGTGCGGCGCAGCAGGGCTCGCACAGGGTGGCCAGCGGTCACAGTGGACCAGTCTGCCGAACCAATGGAAGGCTGCCGCATGCCGCCGCTGTGGCGTGTCGCCCAGGGCGTCGGCTGGCCTCTCGCGCGACGCCGCTGCCCCGGTTCCGCACTGGCCCGCGGCGTGCGGTGCATCGTCCCGGTCAGGGCTGAAAGCGGTAGCCCATCCCTGGCTCGGTGATCAGATATCGAGGCCGGCTGGGCTCCGGTTCGAGCTTGCGCCGCAGCTGCGCCATGAATATCCGCAGGTAGCTCGGATCGGTGTGGTCCGGCGCTCCTCGTAGGTCGGTCAGCAAAGCGCGCGACCTCACGAGCCGGCCCGGTTCACGCATGAGCGCCGTCAGCAGATGCCACTCGGTCGGCGTGAGATGAATGCGTTCGCCGTTGGAGCGGGTGGCGGTGGTGGCCGCGAGGTCGACCGTGACGTCTCCCAGCTGGATAGGTGCTGCCGCGACGGCTGGCTCGGTTCGGCGAGTTACCGCGCGCACCCGGGCGAGCAGCTCCTGCATGCTGAACGGCTTGGTGACGTAATCGTCCGCCCCGAGATCGAGCGCTTGCACCTTGTCCGGGCTGCCGATGCGGGCGGAGAGCACGATGATCGGGGTCTCGGCGTGAGCGCGGACGCCGCGGATCACGTCGACGCCGGAAACGTCCGGCAGCCCGAGATCCAGGACGATGAGATCTGGCCGGTCGCGGGCCGCCGAGGTCAGTGCCTCAGTGCCGGTCCGCGCTTGCACGACCTCGTAGTCGCGCGCCGTGAAGTTCATCGCTAGGGCACGCAGCAACGTCGGCTCGTCGTCGACGATGAGAACTCGAGGCACGCCTCTCGGTCAGCCGATCTCGGCCGGGAACGAGCGCGCCGATCGGAACAGCGTTGCCCGTTGGGCCAGCGCGAGCGCGGTCAGTTGGAGCAACGGCAGGCGCAAGAGAAGCACGCCGGCCGCTCCCGCGAGGGGTGCGACGACCCATAGGGCCGCCGTGCCCAGGACGAGCACCCGCCGGCGCGCCACCGCGTCTCGATGCCGGAGCCGGATGATCACTGCCGCCGTGACGAGCGCGATCACCTCCGCGCTCCACAACAGGTAGGCGCTGCGCGTGCCGCCAAGCCACTGCTGCGGCAACACGCCACTGAACAAGGCGACCCCGACCGCGAGCCGGGTGGCTATCTGACGAGCCCGGGGTTCACGCGGCGGCTGCGGGTCGTAGCAGGAGAGCTCGCTCGGCGGATGATCCGCGAGTAGCTGATCGACGTCCGACTCCACCACCGCGGACGGGTAGCGGGCGGTCACCGCACGACGTAAATACTCCGGCACCTTGGGCGACATCCAGATCGCCTCGATGCGTGCCTTTTCCGCCCGGACGCCGCGCGAGCCGGCGATGACCCGACCCCAGCACGCCACAACCGCCAGCACGTGACGCGCGTGCGGATACTCGTCCGCGGCGCGGGCGGACGCGTAGGCGTAGAAGCCGCACGTGCACTCCGGGTCCGGTGCGCCGTGGTCGGGATCGTCAGGGGTTACCCGACATCGGGCCGTGTTGGTGCCGTCGACCCACGCCTGATCGCTGAACAACGGGTACAGCGTCCCGTCCGGGCCGACGCGGAAACTGCGCACGGCGCGGATCTCGCCGACCTGTGGCTCGAACCCTGCGAACGCGTCCATGACCGTGCCTGCGGCTACGAGCTGGGCTGTGGCTCTCGAACGGGCTCCGCCGGCTCGGATGCGGGGGAGCGCGCCGGTGGATGCTCCTCGACGCGATCCGGCTCCCTCAACGGAAGGACTTCGATCCGACGGCGCTCGTCACCTATGTCTCCCATGGCTTCACGCTAGGCCGCGGAGCGGCTAAGCGCCACGCCCTAACGCACGGATCGCTGGACGTGATCGGGCTCGCACCGGCACCGAGATGGCGTAGCCAAACCGCGAGGGGTTCGTGACGAAGCCGTGAGGGCGCGGCGCAAACCGCGCATCGCGACCTCTGCCACCGCTTCACTGAGTGAGCCGGCGGCACTGGCGCCGGCGATCCGGGCGTTCGACCTCGGATCCGGGACGCCCACAAGGAGGTCGATCGTCGTGGGTGAGGTGGTGTTCGGTCGCGCTGACCATTGCACTGTTCGCGCTGCTCGCGTTAGTCGTACACGGGGCCGAGAAGCTGTGAGCGACGAGAAATGAGCGCAGCCAACATCGTCTGACTGATCCTCTCCATCGCACTCACCATCTTCTTGATCGTGGCTCTGGTGCTGCCGGAGAAGTTCTGATGACGACCACCTGGGCCGGCGTCATATTCGTCGACACAATCGTTCTCGCGCTGGCGGTTGTGTACCGCCCATTCGGTGACTACATGGCCCGGGTGCTCACTACGACGCACCACCTTCGGGCGGAGCGGGTGATATACCGTCTCGGCGGAATCGATCCCGATGCCGAGCAGGGGTGGGGCCGCTATTTGCGATCGGTGCTGGCCTTCAGCGCGGTGTCGATCATCGCAGGAGGTCATCAAGGAGCTCGGCACGAATGGCGGTGGCTTTTTCAACGCCAACTCCGCGCACCCGTTCGAGAACCCGACGACGTGGACGAATTGGATAGAGATCTTCCTGCTTCTATGTATCTCCTTCTCGCTGCCGCGCACTTTCGGCGTCATGGTCGGCGACCGCCGGCAGGGCCGGGCGATTGTGACGGTCATGGCCATTCTCGCGGTGACCAGCGTGATTCTGCTGACCGTGTTCCAAGGCGTACACCATGGCACGGTTCCCACCGCGGTCGGTGCGAGTACGGAAGGCACTGAGACGCGATTCGGGGTGCCGGACTCGGCGGCATTCGCTGACGGCACAACGCTCACGTCGACCGGCGCGGTGGACAGCTTCCACGACAGCTACACCAGCCTGGGCGGCGCGATGACGCTCCTGAACATGATGCTCGGTGAGGTCGCGCCAGGCGGTACCGGTTCGGGCCTGTACGGAATCTTGATCCTTGCTGTCATTACCGTGTTCGTCGCGGGTCTGATGGTCGGCCGGACGCCGGAGTATCTCGGTAAGAAGCTTCGCGCCCGAGAAGTCAAGATCGCCTCCCTGTACCTGCTCACCACACCGGCGCTGGTGCTCGTTGGCGCTGCGATCGCGATGGCCTTGCCGGGTCAGCGGGCCGGCATGCTGAACACCGGTCCACACGGGTTTGCCGAGGTCCTCTACGCCTTCACCTCGGCCGCGAACAACAACGGCAGTGCGTTCGCCGGTATATCGGTCAACACGACTTGGTACAACACCGCATTGGGAATCGTCATGCTACTAGGGCGATTCCTGCCGATGGTATTCGTGCTCGGGCTAGCTGGGTCGTTGTCCAAGCAACGGATGACACCCGCGTCCGACGGCACATTACCAACGCATCGGCTGCTCTTCATCGGCCTGCTGACCGGCGTGACGATCATCGTCGTCGCCCTCACCTACTTCCCGGCGCTGGCATTGGGTCCGCTCGCGAAGGGCTTGCACTGATGACCAGATCCACAACTCTTGCGACCCCGCCGGCGCAGCTTGCGCCACCGGAGCCAAAGCGCCCACCCCGTCAGATCCAAGGCGGCTTGCTGGATCCACGGCTGCTTTGGCGGTCGATGCCGGACGCATTGCGCAAGCTCGATCCGCGCACACTGTGGAAGAACCCGGTCATGTTCATCGTCGAGGTCGGCGCGGTGTTCACGACGGTGCTAGCGATCGCTAATCCGAGCGTCTTCGGCTGGCTGATCGTCATCTGGCTGTGGCTCACCGCACTATTCGCCAACCTCGCGGAAGCTGTCGCCGAGGGTCGCGGGAAGGCGCAGGCCGACGCGTTGCGCCGCGCCAAGACCGACACCATCGCTCGTCGGCTCGTCGATCCCGCCGTGCTCGACGGGGCCGAGGAGCCGGTCCCGGCGCCGGACCTCCGGCCGGGCGATCGGGTGGTCTGCGAGGCCGGAGACGTGATTCCTGGCGACGGTGACGTCATCGATGGCATCGCTAGCGTCGATGAGAGCGCGATTACAGGCGAGAGCGCGCCAGTGATTCGGGAGAGCGGCGGCGACCGCAGTTCTGTGACTGGTGGTACCCGGGTGTTGTCGGACCGAATCGTCGTGGAGATCACCCAAAAACCGGGCGAGAGCTTTATCGACCGCATGATCGCGTTGGTGGAAGGAGCCCGCCGACAGAAGACCCCGAACGAGATCGCGCTGAACATTCTGCTCGCCTCGCTGACGATTATCTTCCTGCTCGCGACGGTGACCCTGCAGCCGATGGCGATCTTCGCCAAGACAAACCAGCCGGGCATCGGTAATACGGCCGCGCTGGACACCAACGGCATCACCGGCATCGTCATCGTCTCGCTGCTGGTGTGCCTCATCCCGACGACGATCGGAGCGCTGCTGTCGGCGATCGGTATCGCCGGCATGGACCGCCTCGTGCAGCGCAACGTGCTCGCCATGAGTGGCCGCGCCGTTGAGGCCGCGGGCGACGTCAACACGCTATTGCTCGACAAGACGGGCACGATCACGCTCGGGAATCGGCAGGCGACCGACTTCCTCCCGATCGGCGATCACGACGTGGCGACTCTCGCCGATGCGGCTCAACTGTCCTCACTGGCTGACGAAACGCCGGAAGGACGCTCGATCGTGGTCCTGGCCAAGACGGAATACGGGTTACGAGAGCGGCCGCCTGGCGAGTTGACTCACGCGACCTGGGTTCCCTTCACCGCGCAGACCCGGATGAGCGGCGTCGATCTCTCGGCTGTGAACGGAACGCCGGCTCGGCAGATCCGCAAGGGCGCCGCATCCGCGGTTGTCACGTGGGTGCGCGAGAACGGTGGCACCTTGCTGCCGCGAACCGGCGAGATCGTCGACGGGATCAGTGCCGCCGGAGGTACCCCGCTGGTAGTAGCCGAGCGGACCGGCGAGTCCGAGCCCGTTGTCCTCGGCGTCATCCAGCTGAAGGACATCGTCAAGCAGGGCATGGCCGAGCGGTTCGATGAGCTCCGCCGGATGGGCATCCGCACTGTGATGATTACGGGAGACAATCCGCTGACCGCTAAGGCCATCGCCGACGAAGCCGGGGTGGACGATTACCTCGCTGAGGCGAAGCCCGAAGACAAAATGGCGCTGATCAAGCGCGAGCAGCAGGGCGGCAAGCTTGTCGCGATGACCGGTGACGGAACCAACGATGCGCCGGCACTGGCCCAGGCGGACGTTGGCGTGGCGATGAATACCGGAACCTCTGCGGCGAAGGAAGCCGGCAACATGGTCGACCTCGACCCTCACCCGCAACGGGCAGGTCGTCGGCTCGTCGCTCATCGGACAGTCGTTCACCGACTCCGACGGCAATGCGCTCGTGCAGTACTTCCAGACTCGGCCGTCCGCGGCGGGGGACGGGTACGACCCCACGGCAAGCAGTGCCAGCAATCTGGGTCCGGAGTCGATCGTCGACACGTTGCCGGACCCCAAGGCGCCGAAGGACTCGGCCGCGGCCGAAGGTAAGCAAAGCCTGCTTACCCAAGTCTGCTCGCGCAGCCTGGCGATCGGGAAACTCGAAGGGGTGAGTGGCGCTCGGCCGTTCTGCACGCCGGACGGTGTCGGCGCGGTTCTCGGGGTGTTCTACGCCGAACCGAGCTACCGCGGCCCGGTTACCCGCGTCGTCAGCCTGAACCAGGCCTGCCCGGCCACCCCCTTCGTGGAAACCTACCGCGGCGTCCGCGTGGAATGCGCGACCCCCGACACGGACTACTCCGCCGGCAAGGTGGTGCCGATCCGGGGCGACGCGCCGGCCAAGTCCGCAGTGCCCGTCGGACGCGGTTACCGCGTCTGGATCGGGCCTGGACCCAGCCATCAGCCCGGCGTACGCCCGGCTACAGGAGCAGCGGGTCGCGAAGGCACGAGGCATTAGCGTCGATCAGGTAGCTGCGCTGGTGGACAAGTACCAGGCCGGACGCGCCTTGGGTTTCATGGGCGAACCCGCGGTGAACGTCGTCGAGCTGAATCGCGCATTGGACGCCAAATATCCGTACCACAAGTAGCGTTTCATCGAGATGACTGAACGCGGCACGCTGCGGGTATATCTCGGCGCGGCACCCGGCGTCGGCAAGACGTACGCGATGCTCGCCGAGGGTCACCGCCGGGCGCAGCGGGGCAGCGACGTGGTCGTCGCGTACGTGGAGCCCCACGGACGGCGGCACACGATCGAGTTGATCGGCGACCTTCCGGTCATCCCACGTCGGACCTTCACCTACCGCGGCAGCACCTTCGAAGAGATGGATCTCCCCGCGGTCCTGGCCCGGCGCCCGCAGATCGCGCTCGTCGACGAGTTGGCGCATACCAACGTGCCCGGCAGCGAGCACACCAAGCGGTGGCAGGACATCGAGCAGCTGCTCGAGGCAGGCATCCACGTGATCAGCACCGTGAACGTGCAGCACCTCGAGTCGCTCAACGACGTTGTCGAAGCGATCACCGGAGTTCCGCAGCGCGAGACGGTGCCCGACTCGGTCGTACGCGCGGCCGAGCAAGTCGAGCTCGTCGACATGACGGCGGAGGCACTGCGCCGGCGAATGGCGCACGGCAACATCTACGCCCCCGACAAGATCGATGCCGCCTTGTCGAACTATTTCCGCCCGGGCAACCTGGAGGCGCTTCGGGAACTCGCGCTGCTCTGGCTTGCGGACAGCGTCGACGAAGGGTTGCAACGCTACCGAGAGCAGCACGGCATTGCCGAACGATGGGAGACGAGAGAGCGCGTCGTAGTCGCGCTCACCGGAGGTCCGGAGGGCGAGGCCCTGATCCGCCGGGCCGCTCGCATCGCCGCTCGAGCTACTGGCGGGGAGATGGTGGCAGTGCACATTGCCCGTAGTGACGGGTTAGCCGGCTCGAGCATCGCTGCGTTGGACCAGCAACGGCTGCTCGTTGAATCACTGGGCGGCAGCTACCACTCGGTGATTGGTGACGACGTGGCCGAATCCGTGCTTGAGTTTGCCCGAGCCAATAACGCCACCCAGATCGTGATCGGCGCGAGTAGGCGGAACGCACTAGTAGCGGCCCTCACTGGCCCGGGAACCGGCACGACCATTACTCGAAGGTCCGGCAGTATCGACGTGCACGTCGTCAGCCACGAGTACGTGGGCAAGGGACGGGTGCTGCCGCGGATTACCGGGGGGGTTACTCGACGGCGCCAGGTTCTCGCTGTGGTCGTGGCGGCTGTGCTGATCGCGGTCCTGGTGCCAGTGCTGGCCGAGACTCGCGACAGCGTGTCGCTGGCGAGCGACTTGTTGTTGTTCCTGCTCCTCGTGGTGATCGTCAGTCTCATCGGCGGCATCTGGCCGGCGCTTGTCACAGCCATAGCCGCCAGTCTTGTCGTTAACTACTATTTCGTCGCCCCGTTGCACCAGTTCACGATCTCGGAGCCGGAAAACGTCTTAGCCCTCAGCGTGTTCGTCGTTATCGCTGCTCTCGTATCGCGGGTCGTCGACATGGCAGCCCGACGAACCAGCGAGGCGGCCAGGTCGAACGCCGAGGCTGAGACGATGTCCACACTCGCCGGTAGCGTGCTGCGTGGCGAGCAGGCCATTCCGGCCCTGCTGGAACGGGTACGCGAGACCTTCGCGGTCGACCGAGTGTCCTTGCTCCGTAGAGACAGTCCGGCTCCGGCGAGCGAGGGCCCCGGCGGCATGCGCGGTAGCTGGACCTGCCTGGCCAGCGTGGGCGATTATCCGTGCGCCCATCCCGAGGACGGTGACGCTGAGGCGGCCGTCGGACCAGACCTCGTGCTAGTGCTCGGCGGCCGGGCCTTGGCGGCCGAGGACCAACGCGTGTTGAACGCCTTCGCGGCGCAGGTTGGTGTTGCGTTCGAACAACGCCGCCTGACCGAGGTGGCTAACGCCGCCGCCGACGTCGCCGAGGCGGATCGCATGCGTACCGCGCTGCTGAATGCGGTGAGCCACGACCTCCGCACGCCGATCGCGTCCGCCAAAGCCGCCATCTCGAGCCTGCGCAGCCGAGAGGTGCACTGGAGCCGCGAAGATCGCCAGGAGCTTCTGGCGACCGCCGATGATGCGTTGGACCGACTCACGGATCTGGTCACCAACCTGCTCGACCTGTCTCGGTTACAGGCCGGGGTCCTCTCGGTCGCGATCCGTCCGGTAGATCTCGACGAAGTCGTCGGTATCGCTCTCGACCATGTCCGGGCGGTCGTCCCCGACCGGTCCTGGCAGTTGGTGGAGGTAGACGTCCCAGCTACCTTGCCTGAGGTGGCCGCCGACCCGGGCTTGCTGGAACGCGTCATCGCCAACCTGGTCGAAAACGCGCTGCGACACACTCCGCCCGATAAGCCCGTCCGGATCACTGCCAGTGCGATCGGGGACGTCGTCGAGGTGCGCGTGATCGACCGTGGCCCGGGCATTCCCGTCGATGATCGTCAGCAGGTGTTCGCGCCGTTCCAGCGTCTCGACGACCACGGGGCAAGCGGTGGGACCGGCGTCGGGCTGGGTCTGGCCATCGCGCGGGGGTTCGTCGAGGCGATGCACGGCACGGTCACCCTCGAGGACACGCCTGGCGGTGGCTTGACGGCCGCCGTCGGCCTACCGATCGCGTCCACACGGCTGGCGTTCCCGGATGAAGTGGGCGATCTCACGTCAGCCGACTAGGCCGCCCGACCGGTCACGCTTCGCTCCGATTCCTAGCGTTTTCAGTCCCCCGCGTTCACAGGTGTCGCCGACCTGTTCGCTCGGCGCGAAACGAACTTGTAACCCGGCCTAATTCGGCATGTCACGAACCTCCGGATGGTTGGGTGTGTAAGTGGAGAACGCTGGAACTCGAGCGACGGGACGACACAGGAGGATGCGATGAACACGTTGATCAGTCGTCCACTCGTTGCCGGTGACAGGTGTGATCGGTGCGGCGCTCAGGCGTACGTTCGAGTCACCTTGAATTCCGGATCCGAGCTGTTTTTCTGCGCCCACCATGCGCGCCGGTTCGAATCAGCGTTGCGCGAGCAGGCCGCTGAGATTTACGACGAGTCGGAACGTCTCGCAGAGACCTCAGCGAGCGCCGCTCTCGACGAGCGGTGACGGCCTCCGCCGTCATCAGGCCTGAGATTGGTCGGCCCCGGCGCGGCGCATTTCGCGCCGGCCAGGGCCTGGTCCGTCCTCCTGACTCGGAAAGGGGACGGACCGTCGTGAACGATAACTCCAATCCGCGGCGGCCTCGCCTTTTTAAGACCACCCTTTGGTTCTTGTTTAGGTAACGTCACCCGACGCCCGACGGTTCAATGCCCGTAAAGATGATCTTGGCCTGTCGGCGGCCGGCGCCGACGTTGTAGCCGGCTGGAGATGATCTTAGATATGGTCGTCCTGGGGCGATAAGTCCGTGATCACGACCCTTGGACGGGCCGAGGAGCAGCTGGCGTGGCCGCAGGCTGGGAGACCGAGTCGGCTCAGTCCAGGTAGTCGCGCAGGACCTGAGATCGCGACGGGTGCCGCAGCTTGGACATGGTCTTGGACTCGATCTGCCGGATGCGCTCGCGGGTGACGCCGTAGACCTGCCCGATCTCGTCGAGAGTTCGCGGCTGTCCGTCGGTGAGTCCGAACCGAAGCTTGACTACGCCCGCCTCCCGCTCGGAAAGGGTCTGAAGCACGGACTGCAGCTGATCCTGCAGCAGGGTGAACGAGACGGCGTCGACGGCAATGACGGCCTCGGAGTCCTCGATGAAGTCGCCGAGCTGGCTGTCTCCCTCGTCGCCGATGGTCTGATCGAGGCTGATCGGTTCCCGGGCGTACTGCTGGATCTCCAGCACCTTGTCCGGCGTGATGTCCATCTCCTTCGCGAGCTCCTCGGGGGTTGGCTCGCGGCCCAGGTCTTGCAGCAGCTCACGCTGGATGCGGCCGAGCTTGTTGATCACTTCGACCATGTGCACCGGGATCCGGATGGTGCGCGCCTGATCGGCCATGGCCCGCGTGATCGCCTGCCGGATCCACCAAGTGGCATAGGTGGAGAACTTGTAGCCCTTGGTGTAGTCGAACTTCTCGACCGCTCTGATGAGCCCCAGGTTGCCCTCCTGGATCAGGTCGAGGAAGGCCATGCCGCGTCCGGTGTATCGCTTGGCGAGGGAGACCACCAGACGAAGATTCGCCTCGAGCAGGTGGTTCTTTGCTCGTTCGCCATCACGGACGATCCAGCGCAGGTCCCGACGCATCTGCGTCGACATCTTCTCGGCGGTCTCCTCGGCCTGGCGCAGCCGCTCGGCCCCGTAGAGGCCGGCCTCGATGCGCTTGGCGAGATCGACCTCTTCCTCGGCGTTCAGCAGCGCGACCTTGCCGATCTGCTTGAGGTATGCCCGGACGGAGTCCGCCGACGCCGTCATCTCGGCGTCTTTGCGGGCCTGACGCAGGGCCTCGGACTCCTCCTCGTCCTCCCAGGCGAAATCCGTGGCGTCCTCGGCGCCCTCGGCTTCCTCGTCCTCCGGCTCAACCTCTGCCACCGCGGCGAGTTCGGCCGACTCCTCGAGCAATATTTCGACGTTCTCGTCGGCCTCGAGTGCGGTCGCGTCAGGGTCGGCCTCGGCGACACCCGCAGCAGCGACGCCTTCGGCAGCGGTGGCGACGTCCGACTCGACCGGCTCGGTGTTCGTGGCCGGCTTCGAGACTGATTTGCCGCCCCGAGCCGACTTCGTCGCTGTCGGCGCCTTCTGGGGCTTGGTTGACGCGGTCACCCGCTTGCTCGCCGTCGTGGTTGCGGCTACGACCTTGCGGACCGAATCCGCCGGAACAGCTGAGGAAGAAGTGCTTGCGGCCACGAACGCCCTTTCGCCACGTCGTGCGTCAGGACAACGTCCTGCGCGATGGAATCACCGATGCGGAGATCGAAGAGCGGGTCAGCTCGCCGTCTGCGTGTCGCCTCAACACTCGAGTCCAGTACGTGCGTAGTGCCCTGACGCTGCAGTGTACTGCGCGATCGTGTGCGCGCGACCCAGCGCGCCGGTTGCGGGTCGTAGCTACTCGCTCCGACGCTCGATGGCCGCGACCGCCGCACCGACGATACCGGCGTTGTTGAGGAGCTGCGCGGGCTTCACCGGAGCGTTCAGAGTGAGCAACGGGACCCACTTCTGGGCCTCTTTGCTGACCCCGCCGCCGACAACGAAGAGGTCGGGTGAGAAGAGCCGCTCCACGTGCGACATGTACCTCTGGACGCGCTGGGCCCACTTCTTGAACGACATGCCGTTCTTCTCCCGCACCGAGGCGGCTGCGCGAGTTTCCGCGTCGTAGCCGTCCAGCTCGAGGTGTCCGAGTTCGGTGTTCGGGACGAGCTTGCCGTCGACGAGCAATGCCGAGCCGATACCGGTGCCGAACGTGAGCATGATGATGACGCCCGAGACGCCTTTCGCCGCGCCGAAGCGGGCCTCGGCAATGCCGGCCGCGTCGGCATCATTGAGCACGATCACGCCTCCGGTCGTGGCCTTGGTGAACACCGCGTCCACGTCGGTGCCGATCCAGCTCGGGTCGACGTTCGCGGCCGAGAGCGCCACTCCGTGCTTGATGACCGCGGGGAAGGTGGCCCCGATGACTCCGTCCCAGCCGGCTTCGGACACGATCCGAGCCACGATCTCCGCGACCAGATCGGGTGTCGACGGGCTTGGCGTCGGATAGCGCACTCGGGAGGTCAGTAGCGCGCCGGTGGTGGTGTCGACGAGGGCTCCTTTGATCCCGGAACCGCCGATGTCTATGCCGAAGGCCTGGTCGAAGTTCCGGTCGGTTTGCTCGCCCACGGTTCCTCCGCTCGTAGCCCCGGATCGTCGCGCCGTACCCTATCCGCCGGTATGGTGCGATGACTCTATGTCACCGAGCCCCGAACCAGAATCGTTGCTCGAAATCGCGGTCGAGCTGGCAACCGGAGCAGGTGAGCTCATCCGGACACGTCGCGGTCCTCTTGACATCGATACCAAGAGCACGCCGACGGACATGGTGACGGCGGTCGATCGCGAGGTCGAGGCGTGGCTGTCCGCGCGGATCGCCGCACGCCGTCCCGACGACGCCATCTTCGGCGAAGAAGGGGAGCCGGCATCAGGTAGCAGTGGCGTGCGGTGGCTGATCGATCCGATCGACGGGACCGTCAACTTCGTACTCGGCCTACCCGCCTACGCGGTTTCGGTGGCTGCTGAGCTGGGCGGGCGCGTCGTGGCTGGCTGCGTCCACAACCCGGAAACCGGCGAGCTGTTTCGTGCGACCGTCGGAGGTGGGGCTTATCTCGGGGGGCGCCGGTTGACCGGGCCTCGAGACGTCCCGCTGAGCCGGGCCGTGATAGGCACCGGGTTCTCCTATGACGCCGAGCGGAGAGGAAGGCAGGGCGCGCTGGTGGCGGCGATGTTGCCGCGGATAGGCGACATCCGACGGATCGGTTCCGCGAGCCTCGACTTGTGTTTCGTATCGGCCGGACGGCTGGACGGTTACTTCGAGGTCGGGCTGAACGCCTGGGACTGGGCGGCTGGAGCCCTCATCGCCCAGGAGGCCGGCTGCGTCGTCAGCGGGCTACCGGGTCGGCCGATCGGACAGCCGGTCGTTGCGGCGGCCGGCGGGTCTGTCGCGCCGGACCTCCTCGCCCTCTTGGAGGTGCTCGACGTAACCGATGTCTGACCGATCAGCACTGCGTCTGCGCCGGCGATGGGGACGGGGTGCTCACTGTGCCCGGTGGGCCGACTTCGGCTTGGGTGACGTGATCTCGGGCCATCGCCTGCTTGACCGTCGCGGTGGTACTGACCGTCGTGAACTTGGCGCCCAGAGCGATCTCGACCTGGCTGTCGGTTCGGGCTGAGCCGATGAGCGTCGCGCCGGGAAAGTAGTACGCCACGAGCTTGGCGGCCGCCCGGCCAGCGGGACCGTAGCGAATCTCGGCGACACCGGCGATCGGGACGTCGTCGTTACCGATGTCGGCGACCACGAATCCCGCCTTGGCGAGCTTCGATCGCGCGCCCGCGGCAAGGCCCTGGCGATTGGTCGCGTTCAGGACGTGCACGGTCACGGTCTTCGGCGCCGGCACGACCGTCACTGGCGCCGGAGAGCAGGACGTTGAGGACTTGGCGGACGAGGCCTCGGAGCTGACCCGGTGGATCACTCGCCACCACACGATGGCCGTGAGCAGCGCGAGTATGAGGAGGAACACTAGGGCCGGCAACGGTCGTCGCGCAGTGCTGGGACGAACCGGCTCCACGATGTCGACTCCAAGGTTTATTCGGCAGACACACCGGCCGCTGTCGGGCGGTCGTGGCATGGCCAGGTGTCGGAGAGCGTAACTCGCGACGGTTGGGACGACGCGCAGGCGTGCCCTTACCCCCTTTGGTAACCCGAACGGTGTAGGTTTGCCGATCCCACCTCGTGGACGTCGGTCGCGCTATCGAAGATTTGTCCGCCGACCCCGCGATTCGGGGCACAAAACAGGGCAGTCATGCGTTGCAACGCCGCAGACGTCGATGAGCCGGTCTGGCTGAGAGACGGATGTGATTCGAATGACGTATTCAACGATCTAGCACACCATTCGCAAAGCGTTCCGAGTAGGAGTTGAGGGCCAATGGCCACCGATTACGACGCCCCCCGTCGCGGCGACGTGGACGAGCTCAGCGAGGACTCGCTCGAAGAGCTCAAGGCACGCCGCGCCGAGGCACAGTCCGGGTCGATCGATGTCGACGAGACTGAGCTCGCCGAGTCGTTAGAGTTGCCCGGAGCTGATCTATCCAGCTTGTCCGGTGAGGAGCTCACCGTACGAGTGCTGCCCAAGCAGGACGACGAGTTCACTTGTTCTGTTTGTTTCCTGGTGCATCACCGGAGTCGACTCGCGCGCGAGCGCAACGGGCAGTACATCTGCAGGGATTGCGCCTAGAGCCCGCGCCAATGGGGGCGGCTCCCAATCCGAAATGGCGAGGCGCCGGGTCTCCGGCGCCCACCGTTGGTTTACGTCACAACGGAGTGTCTGACTCCGCGGATTAGGCGATGAGTTCGCGGATCAACCCGACGACGCGAGCTGGCTGGCGTGTGCTGACGACCCAGTACGGAGTCGGATCGTCGGCGTCGTCTAGCCATAGCTGTACGCCGGGGCCGATCCAAGGTCGGATCGAGACGAACGCTTGCGGATCGCCTTCCCGTCCGACGACGCGACGCAAGGTATTTGCATCGAGCGCGACCGCCCCGCTGATGTAGCGCAAGGAGATATGAGCTCCTCGGATGCGCAGCTCCTCGTCGCTGATTGCCAGCTCGCTGCGGCCGAGTGCCCAGATGATCAATATGGCGGCCGGGACCAGCACGCCGAACGGAATCCAGTCGGTCAGCGGCAAGCCCGAAATGTGGAACTCCCCCGCCAGCAGAGAGGCGACGCCGATTCCGATCGGGTACCACCACCACGGAGTGCGAAGCCGCTCGCGGTACCGAATCACCTCCACCGCCCGGTTAATCCCGCCACGCGCGCGATTCCGCTTCGCTCCTCGCTCGCCGATGCTCGCTGCTGTTTGGATCTGACTGGCTCTTCGCGCGAGCGCTCATCGCCTCGTTCGCTGCGCTCCTCGCTCGCTGACGCTCGCTGCTGTTTGGATCTGACTGGCTCTTCGCGCGAGCGCTCATCGCCTCGTTCGCTGCGCTCCTCGCTCGCTGACGCTCGCTGCGATGCTCGCTGCTGTTTGGATCTGACTGGCTCTTCGCGCGAGCGCTCATCGCCTCGTTCGCTGCGCTCCTCGCTCGCTGACGCTCGCTGCGATGCTCGCTCACTGACCCAGGGTAGCGTTGCGCGTCGTGACGACCTCGCCAGTCAGCGCCTGGGGGGACGGCCTGCAGGTGCTCGTCCAACGGCTTGATCCTGAGGCCCCGCTGCCCGCGTACGCACTGCCCGGCGATGCCGGGGCGGACATTGTGACGACGATCGACGTAGTGCTCGGACCGGGTGAACGCGCGGTCCTACCCACGGGCGTCGCCGTCGCCCTACCCGATGGATACGCGGCCTTCGTGCATCCGCGATCCGGGCTCGCAGCTCGCGCCGGACTGGCGTTGCTGAACTCCCCCGGCACGGTGGATTCCGGATACCGAGGCGAGATCAAGGTCATCGCCGTCAACCACGACCCAGTGACGCCGCTCGAGCTGCGCCGAGGTGATCGGATTGCTCAGCTGGTCATCCAGCGCGTCGAGCAGGCTCGGTTCGTCGAGGTTGCCGAGCTGCCAACCTCCGACCGGGGCATCGGCGGGTATGGGTCCACTGGGGGAGCCGCGGCGCTGCTCACCGATAGAGGTGTGTGATGGCGCCGCCTTGGCGACGCCGCGAAAAGGCAACGGACCGGTCAAAGATCGACGCGACTCCGCCCTGGGAGGTGCGCCAACGCGACAACCCCGAACCAACGACCGGGCCGTACGACGTGCGCGATATGCCAGACGACAATCAGCCCCGCGTGGATCTCGGCGCACTGCACGTGCCTGTCTGGCAAGGTATCGATCTTCGGCTCGACGTCAACGAGGCGCAGCAGGTCGTCTCGGCGACCCTCGCCAGCGCCGATGGCCAAATGCAGCTCGGCGTGTTCGCGGCTCCTCGCAACGAAGGAATCTGGGACGACGTGCGGGACGAGATCAGGCAGTCGCTCGCCTCCCAAGGCGGATCAACCGCGGACGAGCCCGAGGGTCCGTTCGGCACGGAGCTTCGAGGAACGCTCAAAGGACCCGAGGGCTCGATGCCAGTTCGGTTCGTCGGAATCGACGGTCCGCGCTGGTTCCTGCGCGCGATGCTGGTGGGGTCGATTGCCGTGAACGCCACGAAGGCGGCACCGTTCGAGGATGCCTTGCGCGCCATCGTCGTCGTTCGCGGCAGCGAGCCACTGCCAGTCCGGGAGCCGGTTCCGCTCCAGCTGCCCAAGGAGGCCGCCGATCAGCTCGGGGCCGGACAGCCCTCGCCGGCCGACAGCTGAGGGGAACGAAACCTGAGCGCTCGGGCGCAGCCGGGCTACCCTGAAGCCGTGGGACGCCTCTCGCTGCTACGCCGACTCACGGCCGATCTGCAGACGCTGGACGCCGCCGAACTGATGACCGACGTCGAGCAGTGCGCGGCGGTACCGATCGGCAGCCTGTCCCGGGGCGACCTTGCCCTCGTCACCGGACGGCTGCGGGCCGTCCAATACACGCCGAGGGAAACGGTGCCGACGTTCACGGCCGAGTTGTTCGATGGCTCGGCCTGCATCGACCTCGTCTGGTTGGGACGCCGGCGGATCGCTGGTCTCGAGCCGGGGCGAACCGTGTTCGCCCGTGGTCGTGTCGGAGTTCATGACGACCGCCTCGCGATCTACAACCCGTGGTACGAACTGCGCGGACGATCGTGACCGATCCGGCCGACGACGGATCGACGGAGCCGGCTGGCCGAGGTTCCTATCGGGAGCAATACCGGCAGCAACTTCTGACCAGTCTGGGTGGCTGGTCCGGCACGGTGATCACTGCGATTCCGACCGTGGTCTTCGTGGTGGTGAACGCCCTCGCTGGACTGCGTCCGGCGATTGTGGCGGCCATCGCGTCCGCCGTCCTCCTCGCCATCTACCGAATGCTGCGCAAGCAACCCGTCCAGCAAGCCATCACCGGGTTGATCGGCGTGGTCATCGCCTCGCTCATCGCGGGCGGCACCGGACAGGCCCGCGGCTACTTCCTGTGGGGCATCTGGACCAGCTTCGCGTACGCCGCGGCGTTCGCTGGGTCGTTGATCGTACGGCGTCCGATCGTCGGGGTCGTCTGGGAGTTCCTGGATCCGAGCCCCGGCGGTGCCGGACCTTGGTATCGGCAGCCGCCACTGCTGCGCGCCTACGCGTTGGCGACCGCTGGCGGCTTGGTCGTGTTCCTTGCTCGTGGTGTCGTGCAAACCGCGTTGTTCCGCGAAGATGCAACCGGCTGGCTCGCCGTCGCGCGAATTGCGATGGGCTACCCGCTATTCCTGCTGGCGCTGATGTTCGCCTTCTGGGTGGTCACGCGCGCTCGCCGGCAGCTCGCGCAACCCGAACCAGAACAAACCTGAGGGCTGCAGGCTCTCACCGAATCACCACGTGGCGGATCGCCGCTTCGGCTTCCGGCAGCGCGACGAAGAGCAACTCGTCGCCGGGTTCGAGCGGCTCCTCGGGAGTGGGCGCGATGACGCGCTGGTCGCGAACGATCGCCACCAGCGCCGAATCGTCGGGTAGCAACAGGTCGCGAACCGGGGCGCCGGCACACAGGGCACCTTCGGGCAAGGTCACCTCGATCAGGTTGGCCTGACCCTGGCGGAACGTGAAGAGGCGGACGATATCACCGACCTCGACCGCTTCCTCGACGAGCGCCGCGAGTACCCGGGGAGTCGAGACGGCGACGTCGACGCCCCAGGCCTCGGTGAACAACCACTCGTTGCCGGGGTGATTGATCCGGGCTACCACTCGGCGCACCGAGAACTCGGTCTTCGCAAGCAACGACACCACGAGGTTCACCTTGTCGTCGCCGGTCGCGCCGATGACCACCTCGAACTCCTCGAGCTTGGCGTTCTCGAGGTTCTCCAGCTCGCACGCGTCGCCGAGCAGCCACTCCGCGTCTGCCAGCTCCTTGACGCCGACCTTGGCCGGGTCCTTGTCGATGAGCAGTACGTCGTGGCCGTTGCCCAGTAATTCTTGAGCGATCGATCGGCCGACTGCGCCGGCTCCGGCGATGGCGACGCGCATCAGGGTCCTCCCTCGGGCGACGTGCTTGCGACGTCACGAAGCAACGGTGTGCGCGCATCGGTCGTCAGGACGTGAATCGTGTCGCCCGCCTGGATCAACGTAGAAACCGTTGGCAGCTCGCCCACTCCGAACCGGGTGATGAGCCCGACCCGGGAGCTGGTCGCGGCCTCGAACTCCGACAGCTTGTGCCCCACCCAGCCCTCGTGCGGAGAGACCTGAAGCATCACGATTGCACCTGAAGGATCGCGCCAGGCCTCGGCCGTCGATTCGCCGAGAACGCTCTTGAGCAGGCGACTTGCCGTCCAGGGGACCGTGGCAACTGTGGGGATGCCGAGCCGCTCGTAGACCTCGGCTCGTTTGGAATCGTAGATGCGCGCGATCACCTTCTGCACGCCGAACGTCTCCCGCGCTACCCGGGCCGCGATGATGTTCGAGTTGTCGCCGCTGCTCACCGCGGCGAAGGCGTCCGCCTCCTCGACGCCGGCCGCGACCAGCGTGCTGCGGTCGAAACCGAGTCCGGTGACCGTGCGGCCCTGGAAGTGGTCGCCCAGACGGCGGAAGGCGCTGGGATCCATGTCGATGACAGCCACGCTCTGCTCGAGCCGCTCCAGGTGGTGGGCCAACGATGATCCGACCCGTCCACACCCCATGATGACGACGTGCACGGGGCACATCTCCTCTCCTGGAGCACGACGAGTCCGTGGCGAACGGCGACGTCCGGCTCGCAAACTCCCGCGTTCGCGACGCTACACAACGCCGGCGTGAACCGGCACGCACCACAGGGCTCGCGCGAACTGCGCGAGTAAGCGATTCCGGCGCGCGGAGACGTATTCTGCGGCGAGTGAGCGTCGTCACGAGGGTCGCCAAGCGACTCATCATCGGCAGCCCGATGCGCTCGGATCGGGCTGGCCATGTGTTGCTTCCCAAACGCCTGGCGCTGCCGATCTTCGCGAGCGACGCGCTGTCGAGCGTCGCCTATGCGACGCAAGAGATTCTGCTGGTGCTGGCGTTCGGTGGTACGGCCTATCTGTTCCTGGCGCCATGGGTGGCGACCGCAGTCATCGTGTTGATGATCGCGGTCGTCGCGTCCTACCGGCAGCTGGTCCGTGCCTATCCGACGGGCGGCGGCGACTACGAGGTGGCCAGCCGGAACATCGGCCGGCGCGCCGGTGTCGTCGTTGCCAGCGCCTTGCTCGTCGACTACGTCATGACGGTCGCGGTGTCGGTCTCCGCGGGCGTCGACAACATCATCTCCGCCATTCCGTCGCTGCACGGTGCTCGAGTGTGGCTAGCACTCGGTTTCGTGGTGCTGCTTGCCGCGGTGAACCTACGAGGCCTCCGCGAGGCCGGCATTGCGTTCGCGGCACCCACCTACCTGTTCGCGGCCGGGGTGTTCATCATGATCGGCACCGGGCTGGTCCGAGTCGCGCTCGGCGACGCGCCGGTTGCCGAGAGCGCGCACTACGGTGTGGAGCCGCATCCGGGCTACGGAGCACTCGGGTTCCTCGCGCTGTGCTTTCTGGCGCTGCGGGCCTTCTCGTCTGGCTGTACCGCGTTGACCGGCGTCGAGGCGATCGCGAACGGTGTGCCGGCCTTCCGGCCGCCGAAGGCCCGCAATGCCCAGATCACGTTGTCGATGATGGGTGCGATAGCCACCACGATGTTCGCCGGAATCACCGCCCTGGCCCTCATTTCGGACGTGCACGTGGCCGAGAACCCGTGTGACCTGGTCGGCTTCGTCGACTGCCAGCATCGACCGCAGCGCACGGTGATCGCCCAGGTCGCCGCGGCCGTGTTCGGCGGCACGAACTCGGTCGGGTTCTTCTATATCCAGGCTGCCACCGCGCTGATTCTGGTGCTCGCGGCCAATACCGCCTTCAACGGCTTCCCGCTACTCGGCTCGATCCTCGCCCAGGACCGCTACCTGCCCCGCCAGTTGCACACGCGGGGGGACCGACTGGCATACAGCAACGGCATCCTCATGCTCGCGGTCGCGGCCGGCGCGCTGATCGTGATCTACCACGCCGACGTCACGCGCCTGATCCAGCTTTACATCATCGGCGTGTTCACGTCGTTCACGCTGGGGCAGACCGGGATGGTCCGGCACTGGAACCGGGCCTTGCGAACCGAACGTGACCCCGCCGAGCGGCACCGGATGGTTCGCTCCCGCGCCATCAACGCGTTCGGGGCGAGCCTGGCCGGGCTCGTGCTCGTCATCGTCATTGCGACAAAGTTCACTAAAGGTGCATACCTCGTGCTGATTGCGATGCCGATTCTGTACCTGCTTATGCGGGCCATCAACCGGCACTACACGCAGGTGTCCAAGGAGTTGACCGTCGATCAGCGCGGGCTGATGCTGCCCTCCCGCAACCATGTCGTCGTATTGGTGTCCAAGCTGCACAAGCCGACGATGCGCGCCCTGGCTTACGCCCGGGCGACGCGGCCGGACACCTTGACCGCGCTGACGGTCAACGTCGACGACGAGGAGACGCGCGCGCTGCTGGCCGAGTGGGAACGTCGCGACCTCCCGGTGAAGCTCACCGTCCTGGAATCGCCATTTCGCGAGGTGACGACGCCCATCGTCGATTACGTGCGGAACCTCCGGATGAAACGGCCGAACGATGTGGTCAGCGTGTTCATCCCCGAGTACGTGGTCGGGCACTGGTGGGAGCACGTGCTGCACAACCAGTCGGCGCTGCGCCTGAAGACGCGCCTGCTGTTCCAGCCTGGGGTGATGGTCACGAGCGTGCCCTGGCAGCTTGCCTCCTCCCAGCTGCGGGTCGACTCGGAGGCATTGGGCACCGGGGCCGACCTTCCGCAGCAAGGCCAAGGTCCGGCGATCTACACCGACAATGCCGCCAGTTCGGCGACCGCGCCGGCTCGACCCGCTGAACCGGACGAGCCTCGCATTCCATCTCGGTCGTAACGACATCGTCATGGCTGGGCCGGAGCTGGCAGTCGGCGAGCAGCTCGAGCTGTCGATCGGTGCCGTGGCGCACGGTGGACACTGCGTGGCCCGCGTTGGAGATGATCCCGACAGTCAGGTTGTGTTCGTGCGACACGCCCTGCCTGGGGAGCGGGTGGGAGCCGTGATCACCGAGCTGCACCCCTCCTACGCCCGCGCCGATGCAGTGGAGATCATCCGGCCGTCACCGGACCGGGTGCCGCCGCCCTGCCCACACGCCGGACCCGCGCGCTGCGGTGGCTGCGACTGGCAGCACGCATCTGGCGCGGCTCAACGTGAGTTGAAAGCGCGGGTCGTCCGCGAGCAGTTCCAGCGAGTCGCCGGGATGGACGTCACCGCGCTGCTCCGCGAAGTCGAGGAGCTCCCTGACGGCCTATTGGGTTGGCGGACCCGCACCGTGTACGCCGTTGACGCGGTTGGCCAGCTGGGACTTCGTCGGCATCGGTCACACGACGTCGAGCCGGTGGACGCCTGCCCGCTCGGCGTGGCGGGCGTCGGTGATCACCCGGCGCTGCGCCGTACCTGGCCCGGCTACCACGAGATCGCCGCAACGCAGGGCAGCGACGGGATGACGACCCTGCTCGGTTTCCGGAAGCCTTCGCGTCCGGCGAGCCGGCGGCGCGCGCCGGACGTCATCGACGTGCTCGAAGGCGCGGCTCGGCTGCATCATCACGTGGGCGGGCACGACTTCGAGGTCGACGCGGGCGGTTTCTGGCAGGTGCATCCGGGCGCGGCGCCGGCGCTCGTCGCCGCGATTCTCTCCGGATTGCGGCCGCAGCCTGGGGATGTCGTCCTCGACCTGTATGCCGGCGCGGGGCTGTTCGCGGTGCTGATCGGCGAGGCAGTGGCCGGAGCCGGCCGGGTCGTCGCCGTCGAAGGATCGCAGCGGGCTGCGGCGGATGCGCGGAGCAACCTCCGCTCGGTCAGGGGGCTCCGGGCCGAGGTTTGGCACGACCAGGTGTCGGCCGCGACCATTACGCGCTTGCAAGCTGCCGGCGTGGATCCGGATCTGGTCGTACTCGACCCGCCTCGGGCCGGTGCCGGCTCCGACGTGATTCGCGCGATCGTCGCTACCGGGTCACGTGCGGTCGGTTACGTATCGTGCGACCCCGCAACATTGGCTCGGGACGTTCGGGCGGCAGGCGACGCCGGCTGGCGGCTGACCGAGCTACGGGCCTTCGACGCTTTTCCGATGACGCACCACGTCGAGTGCGTAGCCATCCTGACTCCCACCGGAGAGACCACGTAGGCTCGGCGCGTGACTGGTGTGTTGGATCGCATTAGTTCGCCGGGGGACCTGCGGGCGCTGCCGGCCGACGAGTTGGTGGTGCTGGCGGAGGAGATCCGCGACATCCTCATTCAGACGGTTTCCCGCACCGGCGGGCACCTTGGTCCGAATCTCGGGGCGGTCGAGCTCACCATCGCCCTGCATCGGGTTTTCGATTCGCCGGCGGAGCCCTTGCTCTGGGACGTCGGTCATCAGGCCTACGTGCACAAGATCCTGACCGGGCGCGCGGAGCGGATGTCCACCCTGCGGCAGACGGGTGGCGTTTCCGGTTACCCGAATCGCGCGGAGAGCCCACATGACTGGATCGAGAATTCGCATGCATCGACGGCCCTCTCCTACGCCGATGGGCTCTCGAAGGCATTCGCGATCCGGGGCGAACATCGGACGGTGGTCGCCATCGTCGGTGACGGTGCGCTCACCGGCGGCATGTGCTGGGAGGCACTGAACAACATCTCCGTCGCCAAGCTGCCGGTCGTCATCGTTGTGAACGACAACGGCCGTTCCTACGCGCCGACGATCGGCGCGTTCGCCCAGCACCTGGCCAAGCTCCGGCTGCGTCCGGGATACGAGCGCGTGCTCGGCAGCGTGAAGCACAACCTGCCTCGGGTCCCGGTCGTGGGGCCGCCTTTCTACGAGGCGCTGCACGGCATGAAACGCGGCATGAAGGACATGCTGGCGCCGCAGGGCATGTTCGAAGACCTCGGGCTGAAGTACGTCGGACCGGTGGACGGACACGACGTCGCGGCAGTGGAGAACGCGCTCCGGCTCGCTCGCGGCTTCGACGGTCCGGTGATCGTGCACGCGGTCACCCGGAAGGGTTACGGCTATCCGCCGGCCGAGAACGATCAGACCGATCAGATGCACCAGTCGCGGGGTTTCGATCCAGCCACAGGCTCGCCGACAGCGACCGCGGGCCGGACCTGGACCGGGGTGTTCTCCGATGAGCTACTGCGCATCGCGGACACCCGCGACGACGTCGTCGCGGTCACCGCGGCGATGTGCGAACCAACCGGGCTCGGCCCGTTTGCCAAGCGCTTCCCGGACCGTTTCTACGACGTGGGAATCGCCGAACAGCACGCCGTGACCTCGGCCGCGGGCATGGCGACCGGTGGCCTACACCCGGTGGTTGCCATCTATGCGACATTCCTCAACCGGGCCTTCGACCAGGTCTTGCTCGACGTCGCCCTGCACCGGCTACCGGTCACCTTCGTCCTCGACCGGGCCGGTCTCACTGGTGATGACGGACCGAGCCACAACGGGATGTGGGACCTCGCCATCCTCGGAGTCGTGCCCGGGCTGCGGATCGCTGCTCCTCGCGACGAGACGACACTGCGGATGGCGCTCGACGAGGCGATCGAGCACGATGCCGGGCCGACCGTCGTGCGCTTTCCGAAAACGCCCTTGGGCCATGATTTGCCGCCCGTCCGGCAGATCGGCGGGGTCGATGTCCTGGCCGAGCCGGACGTCGGCGCGAGCGTGGACGTGCTCGTCGTGTCAATCGGATCTCTCGCATACGAGGTGCTGGGAGCGGCGGCGAGGGTTCGCGAGGCCGGCTTCACCATTCGGGTCGTCGACCCGAGGTGGGTCAAGCCGATCCCCCGTGAGCTGGTGGATCTGGCGCGGGCCGCCCGCCTGATCGTGTCGGTCGAGGATGGCGTAGTCGCAAGCGGGGTCGGCGCGCGGGTGGCTCAGGCGCTGCGCGCTTCGGGCGTCGACACACCGAGCCGTGAGGTCGGCATTCCGGTGGCCTTTCTCGATCACGGCAAGGTCGCGGAGGTCCGGACCGAGGTAGGTTTCACGGCGCAGGACATCGGACGGCGGATCGTAGAGTGGACGGCTCAGGTGGAGCGGGCCGACGCGGACCGGCTGGACTCGGAAGCCGTCGACCCAATGACCACAGATTGATGAATGCGGCCGTATCCAACTATCACGCCGAAAGGGGGAGGCTGACGATGCGCATACTCGTCGTCGAGGATGAGGTGCAGCTCGCCGAAGCGGTGGCCCGTGGTCTCCGCCGGGAAGGCATGGCGGTCGACATCGCCATTGACGGGGATGACGGCTATCGCAAAGCGGTCTTGACCCGGTACGACGTCGTGGTACTCGACCGTGATCTGCCCGGCATGTCTGGCGACGAGATCTGCCGGCGGCTGTCTGACGAGGGTGTGCTCACCCGAGTCCTGATGTTGACCGCGAGCGGCACCGTCGAGGACAAGGTGGCTGGGCTGGCTCTCGGCGCCGACGATTACTTGGCCAAGCCATTTGCTTTCGCAGAACTCGTTGCGCGGGTGCGGGCGCTCGGCCGTCGCACGACACCAGCCGCGCCGCCGGTGCTGACGGCAGGGGATCTGGAGCTGGACTCCGCTCGCCGCATCGTTACCCGCGGGGGAGAGGTGATCGAGCTCACCCGGAAGGAGTTCGGGGTACTGGAGACGCTGCTCACCGCGCAGGGTGCCGTGGTCAGCAGTGAGGAGCTTCTCGATCGGGTCTGGGACGAGAACGCCGACCCGTTCACCACCACCGTCCGGGTCACCATGATGACCCTGCGGCGAAAACTCGGCGAACCTCCCATCATCGCTACGGTGGTGGGCTCGGGCTATCGCATCGATCCTGGCGCGCGCGTGCCGTACGACGAGGAGGCCGGATCGGTTCCGTGAGGATCCTCCGCCCAACGCTGCGCATCCGCATGGCGTTGCTGTACGGCGGATTGGTCCTGCTCGTCGGCGTGTCCCTGCTGGTGTTGGCCTTGCTGCTGCTCGATCGGGCAGTCGGCAATCTCGGCATCTTCGCCAACGGCCAAGGCACAGCCACGATCACCGTCAATGGCCACGTGGTCTATTCCGGCCCGACCCAGGGGCTCGTCGCTCAGGCCCGGCAAGACGCCCGTGACTACGTCCTCCATACCGGCTTGATCTTCTTCGTCCTAGTCGTTGTCATCGGTGCGCTGGGCGGTTATCTGCTGGCGAAGCAGGCCCTTCGCCCGATTGCCAAGGTCACCCACACGGCCCAGCAGCTGTCGACCGACACGCTCGACCAGCGCATCAACCTGGGTGGTCCGGACGACGAGCTGCGCCGGCTGGCGGACACCTTCGACGAGATGCTGGCCCGCCTCGATGCCGCCTTCGGCAGCCAGCGACTGTTCGTGGCCAACGCGAGTCATGAGCTGCGGACTCCGTTGTCGGTGATCCGCACCGAGCTGGACGTCACGCTGTCCGACCCTGACGCGTCGTCCGAGGAGCTGCGCCGGATGGGCGAGGTCGTCCAACAGGCGACCGAACGGGCGCAGCGGCTGGTGGGTTCATTGCTGACGCTTGCTCGGCTGCAGGCGGGCGTCCGGGGCGAGCTCGAGGTGCGGGAGCCGGTGGACCTGGCCACGCTGGTGCCATCAGCGCTCGAGGGAGTGCAGCGGGAAGCGGCGCAGCGCAACATCACGATCGAGCAGGAGGTTTCGTCAGCCCGCACCGCTGGCGATCCGCGCCTGCTCGACCGTCTGATCGGCAACCTGCTCGAGAATGCGGTTCGGCACAACGTGACCGGTGGCTGGGTTCGGATCAGCTGCGGCGAGAAGGGCGGCGCCGCCTGGTTGCATGTGGCGAACGGCGGCGCCGTCATCTCGCCGACCGAGGTCGTCTCGCTGTTCGAGGCTTTTCGACGCGGCGGCACCGGCCGAGCCCGCACGGCTACGCGCGGGTCGGGACTCGGTCTGTCGATCGTCCGACTGATCGTCGACGCGCACCACGGGCGTCTGCAAGCGGCCGCTCCGCCGTTCGGAGGCCTGGCCATGCGCATCGAACTGCCCGGACCGGAGCGCGCGGCCGCTATCGCGATGGACGCGGCCGACCGCCGATCCCTGGGAGTGCCGGAGCCGGCCCGCCGGACCGGCTGACGTGTTCCGTCTGGACGGACGCTTACGCCGGCACTGATGCCACTCCGGGCGGCAGGAACCGTGCCCCGGTGACCCGCTCGGACACCCCGGAACGGTCGAGGAACGGCGTGACCCCGCCCAGATGGAACGGCCAGCCCGCGCCCAAGATCAGGCACAGGTCAATGTCTTCGGGCGCGGCGACGAGACCTTCGTCAAGCATGATCCGTATCTCTGACGCTAGGGCGGCGAGTGCCCGCTCGCGGACCTGATCACCGGTGCTCGGCGCCGTCCCTGCCTCGAATATCGCCCGCACTTCCGGGTCGACGGTCGGTGTGCCGCCGTCCCACAGATACACCCCGGACTTGCCGGACTCGACGAGCCGGCGGGCGTTGTCACTCACCAAGAACCGGTCCGGGAACGCCGCGTGCATCGTCTCCGCCGTGTGCAGGGCAACGGCTGGTCCGACCAGCGCCAAGAGCTTCATGGGACTCATCGGCAGCCCGAGCGGATCGAGGGCCCGGTCGGCTTCCTCGATCGGCGTGCCTTCGTCAATGGCGGCGAGCACCTCACCGAGATATCGGGCGAGGAGCCGATTCACGACGAACCCCGGCCGGTCGCTCACCAGGACGCAGGATTTCTTCAGTTGCTTGCCGACCGCGAACGCGGTTGCCAGCGCTGTGTCGCCCGTGTGCTCGGCTCGGACTATTTCGAGCAGCGGCATTACCGAGACTGGGTTGAAAAAATGCATTCCGACGAGCCGCTCGGGTCGGTGGAGGTCCGCGGCTATCGCACTGACCGAGAGTGAGGACGTATTCGTCGCGAGCACCGCTTCCGGCGTGACGACAGCTTCCACATCGGTGAGAACCCGCTTCTTCACGGCCAGGTCCTCGAATACCGCCTCGAGGACGAGATCAGCATCGGCGAACGCGTCCAGCGTCAGCGACCCCTTGACAAGCGCGGTGAGCCTATTCGCGGTGTCGCCGCTGATCCGGCCTTTCGCGTGCAGCTGCGCGATCTCTTGATGCACCTGGCTCACGCCCTGGTCCAGCCGGCCTTGGTCGACGTCGGTCAGGACGACCGGAACCATGAGCCGTCGGACGAGGAGCAGCGCGATCTGGCCGGCCATCAGGCCGGCGCCCACGATGCCGACCTTGGTCACAGGCCGGGCGAGTGACGCAGCTGGAGCGCCGACCGGGTGTCGGGCCCGTTTCTGGACGAGGTCGAACGCGTACAGCCCGGCCCGCAGTTCGTCGCTCATGACCAAGTCGACGACCAGGTCGGATTCGGCCGCGGTGCCGGAGTCGAGGTCAGCTGTGCGAGCCTGCGCGATCAGGTCGAGCGCCTTATACGGCGCGGGGGCAGCCCTGTGCAGTCGCAGATCCAGGCCAGCTCGGCTCGTCTCGACGACGTGGCCCCAGTCGTCGGTCGCGTGGCTCTCCCGCGTGACGGTCACCTCGCCGCTAACGACGCGCGCCGCCCACCGCAGCGACTCGGCGAGGAAATCGGCGTCGGACAGCAGAAGGTCCACGAGGCCGAGGCGCGCCGCTTGATCCGCGCGCAGCATGCGGTTCTGGTTCAACGCGTTGTCGATGATGACACTGACGGCGGCGGCCGGTCCGATCAACCGGGGCAGGAGCTGCGTGCCGCCCCAGCCCGGCAGAAGGCCGAGGAACACCTCTGGAAAGGCGATCGCAGTGACGCTGGCTGCGAGCGTCCGATAGTGGCAATGCAGCGCGAGTTCCAGACCGCCGCCGAGGGTCGCGCCGTTGAGGAAGGCGAATGTCGGAACCGGGCTGTCGAGCAACCTCCGGAAGACCTGATGCCCGAGCTGGGCCATCTGCCTGGCCTGGTCCCGCTCGCTGATCAACGCCATGCCCTTGATGTCGGCACCCGCGGCAAAGACGAACGGTTTGCCAGTCACCCCGATGGCGGTCACCCGCGGGACGTGGGCCTCGATCTCGTCCAGTGCGGTGGCCAGGCTCGACAGCGCGGCCGGCCCGAGGGTGGACGGCCGCGTGTGATCGCGTCCGTTGTCGAGCGTTATGAGCGCGAACTCACCCGGCAGACCAGGAACGTCGAGATAGCGGACGAGGGCCTGGGTAACGATCTCGTCCGGGAATACCAGGCTGTCTGTCGCCGTCACGAACGGGCTCCGGTGTACTGCGGGTTCTCCCAGATCACGCTGCCGCCTTGTCCAAGTCCGACGCACATTGCGGTGAGGCCGTAGCGCACCTCGGGATGGTCGACGAACTGGCGCGCGAGCTGGGTCATCAGGCGTACACCAGATGACGCGAGCGGGTGACCGACCGCGATGGCGCCACCGTACTGATTCACTCGGGGATCATCGTCGGTCACGCCGAAGTGATCGAGGAAAGCCAGGACCTGGACCGCGAACGCCTCGTTCAGCTCGAACAGTCCGATGTCGTCAATCGTCAGCCCGGTTGCCCGCAGGGCCCTCTCCGTGGATGGAATCGGGCCGACCCCCATCACCTCGGGGTCGACGCCGGCGAAGCCATATCCCACCAGGCGCATCCGGCTGGGCAGCCCCAGGTCGACGGCCACGTCGGACGCGGCGAGCAGGCAGGCCGTCGCCCCGTCGGTCAGGCCAGCGGCGTTCCCGGCAGTGACGCGGCCGTGGGGGCGGAACGGCGTGCGCAGCCCGGCAAGAGTCTCGACCGTGCTTCCGGGTCGAGGCGGTTCGTCCTTGCTGGCAAGGCCCCAGCCCAGCGTGGTGGATCGGGTCGCGACCGGCACCAGGTCTGGTTGGATCTTGCCGTCCGCGTATGCCTTGGCGAGTTTGGCCTGGCTCGCCACGGCGAAGGCGTCGGCCCGTTCCCGGGTTAGTTGAGGGAAGCGATCGTGCAGGTTCTCGGCGGTCGCGCCCATCGACAGGGCCGAGATGTCCAGCAGCTTCTCGGCGATGAACCGTGGATTGGGATTGGCGCCTTCGCCCATCGGGTGATGGCCCATGTGCTCGACGCCGCCAGCGATGGCCACGTCGTACGCGCCGAACGCAATCCCTCCGGCGAGCGTGGTCACCGCCGTCATGGCGCCCGCGCACATCCGGTCGATCGAGTAACCCGGGACGCTGCGGGGGAGTCCGGCGAGGATCGTCGCGATCCGGCCCAGGGTGAGCCCTTGGTCGCCGATCTGGGTGGCGGCCGCGATCGCCACTTCGTCGATGCGCTCGAGTGGCAGATTCGGGTGGCGGCGGAGCAGCTCGCGGATCACGGAGACGACCATGTCGTCCGCCCGGGTCTCGGCGTACAGGCCGTTCTCCCCGGCCCGGCCGAAGGGCGTCCGAACGCCCTCGACGAAAACGACATCGCGCAGCGCGCGAGGTTCAGGTGTGCCCACTGGTGCTCCTCAAGAAGCTACTCGCCGGTAACATAGACGATAGCTGGTCCAGTTGATCCAGGCCATATGCGATGCCGCACCGCGGCCTGGAGGGCGGCAGGGGTCAGGCGGTCGGATCGGCGGCCCGCGCCTTGGTCAACGCATCGCCGAGGCGCGAAGCGGTGAGCCCGATCTGCCATGGTCGCGCGCCATGTGTGGCCAACGTGATACTCACGCCGGTCGCGTCCGGGGGATCCGGAGGCTCCCAGGCGAGCCTGCGAACGATGTCTCCGGCCAGCAGGTTCTGGGGGAGTACTCGGTGCGTGGCGGCGAGCGTCGAGATGACGTGTCGGCAGGCGGCAAGACGCGCGGCCGCCTTCGGATCCCGTTCCCGCCATCGACTGGTTGGCGGCATTGCGTCGGCGCGGCTGACCGGCTGGGGCAGGTCGGCCTCGGGTAGCACCAAAGCCTCGGCAACCGCATTCCACCAGCGGGAGATCGCGCGGCGCTGCCGCGGTCCCCGGAAGGTAGGCAGCTGGGCAAGTTCGGCCGGCCCGCTCGGATTGGCCCGAGCGGCCGCGATGATCGCCGAATCCGGCAGCAACCGACCAGGCGAGATATCCCGCTCGGCGGCCCACGCGTCGCGCGCGTACCACAGTGATCGGACGATCGCGAGTTCCCGACGGGTGCGGATCGCGTGTAAGCCGGATGTGCGACGCCACGGGTCGTCGCGAGGCGCTGCGGGCGGCGAGGCCCGGATCGCCTCGAACTCCTCGGCTGCCCATTCCACCTTCCCGGCATCTGCGAGCTGGCCGGCGAGGACCTCGTGCAGCGGGATGAGCAACTCGACGTCCAGCGCGGCGTAGGCGAGCCACTCCCGGGGGAGTGGGCGGGTGCTCCAGTCGGCCGCCGAATGCTCCTTTCCCAGACGCACATGAAGCCACTGCTCGACCATCGTGCCGAGGGCGACCCGCTCGTCGCCGAGCAGCCGGCCGGCCAGTTCGGTGTCGAAGAGCCGAGCCGGACGCAGTCCGAGCTCGGCGAGGCACGGCAGATCCTGGGGAGCGGCGTGCAAGATCCACTCGGTCTCGTTGACGACGTCGGCGAGCGGCCCAAAGCCGCGAATACCGATGGGTAACGGGTCGATGAGCACAGTGCCGGTCCCAGCGCGTCGCAGCTGGACCAGATAGGCCCGCTGGCTATAGCGATAGCCCGACGCGCGCTCGGCGTCGACGGCGATAGGGCCGGAGCCGGCGGCGAGCGCTGCGGCGGCCCGAGCCAAGTCGGCGGCGGTCGCGATCGGGTCAGGTACCCCGTCGGCCGGCTCTCGCAGCAGCGGGGCGCTGCTCTCCGCCGGTGATCCAGACTCGCCCGAGGCGGCCGCGGGTGAGTCTTCGGCCATGATCACGCGGTGGGCAGGACGGCCACTCCTTCGGGAGGCAATCCGGCCGCCATGCTGAGCAGATCGGCGAAAGCGAGCAGGTGCGGACGCAGATCCGCCGAGTCAGCCGTCCACGACCCGCGCAACTCGAGCGTGACGGTCGTGCGCGGCCCGTGCAGGTCGCCAAATCGCGTGGAGGTCGTCTGGGTGACGGTTCCTCCGGCCGCGCGGTGCGCTGCGGCTCGGTCGGCGAGCGCACCGGTCAGCCAGCTCCAGCCCACTTCGGGAAGCAGCGGATCGCCTCCGATGTCAGGCTCGATCTCCGCCGATGCGAAGGCCACCAGTCGCAACACGCCGTCCCACGCCTCAACGCCGTCCGGGTCATACAGGAGGACGAGCCGACCCGTGGCCAGCTCGCCGCCGTCACGACTGGGGATCTCGGTGGATAGCGCGTAGGTCCAGGGGGCGAGGCGCTGCGGCGGACGGATCGGTTCGACTCGGATCTCCGGGCGCACCTGCGTCCGCCGCAGGCTTTCCACAGCCTTGCGAAACTCGCTGGGTGAGTTGCTCATCGCGGCCGGTGTGGCGTGATCACGGTCAGCGGCCGGGGAGACGGGGGTACTCGATGCCATGGGCGCGGGCGGGATCAGGCGGCTCGGCGAGCGGGCCGACGGGTGGCGCGGGGCAGGACCGGGTCGAAGAAGAGGGCCGTTCCGCAGCGGGCGCAGGCAACGTCGGGACAATCGGGACCGTGACCGTCCCCGCACTCGGGAACCTCGGCCGGGCACGGCCCACCGCACACCGGGCAGTCCAGGTAGCCGTCGTCGACCATCTGCTCCATCCCGTCCATCGTGTGCTCCAGTGGTTGGTCCGTCGTTACCTGGATGACGCTCGCACAGCCCGCGGGCTGAATCTAGGAGGCTCGCCGTCCCCGAAGTCGATAGCGACGGCATGGCACGATGAGGCGTGATGACGAATGCCCCGCACCCGGCGGCGGACTCGCTGCTGGTGCGAGCTGCGTCCGGGCGTCCCGGGCCTCGGCCACCGGTGTGGTTCATGCGGCAAGCGGGTCGATCGCTCCCCGAGTACCGGCAGGCACGGGCCGGAACGAGCATGCTCGAGGCCTGCCGGACTCCCGAGCTGATCACTGAGCTCACCCTCCAGCCCGTGCGCCGGCACGGAGTCGATGCCGCGATCCTGTTCTCCGACATCGTCGTCCCGCTCGCGGCGGTCGGAGTCGGCGTGGACATCGTCTCCGGCGTCGGTCCGGTGGTGGAGAAGCCGATGCGCACGATGAGCGACGTCGATCGACTCCGCCCGCTGGAACCGAGCGAGGTGCCGTATCTCAGCCAGGCGGTGTCGGCTCTCGTGGCCGAGTTGGGCGCAACGCCCCTCATCGGCTTTGCCGGAGCTCCGTTCACGCTCGCCAGCTACCTGATCGAGGGCGGTCCGTCTCGCGAGCACGCCCGCACCAAGGCCCTGATGCACGGCGAGCCGGCGCTGTGGCACTCGCTGCTGGCCCGGCTGGCAGCGCATCTCCGCGACCTATCTGAGGGTCCAGGTCGACGCGGGCGCCGCCGCGGTGCAGCTGTTCGACTCGTGGGCCGGGGCGTTGTCGGCCGCTGATTACGAGCGGTTCGTGCTTCCGCACAGCCGGGCCGTCCTGGAGTCGCTCACTGGGCGTGGCGTGCCGCGCATCCACTTCGGTGTGGGGTCAGGCGAGCTGCTCGCGCTGATGCGGGCCGCCGGTGCCGAGGTGGTTGGCGTCGACTGGCGGGTGCCGCTGCCGGAGGCCGCGCGGCGCATCGGCACGAGCGCCGTGGTCCAGGGCAATCTCGACCCGGCGTTGCTGCTCGCGGAATGGCCGGTTGTCGACGCTGAAGTGCGTCGCATTGTGGCCGAAGGGCACTGCGCCGGCGGGCACATCTTCAATCTCGGCCACGGGGTACTACCCGAGACCGATCCCGATGTGCTGACTCGAGTCGTTGCGCTGGTCAAGGAGCTGACCGACTGACGTGGATGTCGTAGTCGTCGGCGGAGGCATTGCCGGACTGGCCGCGGCCTGGTCGGTCTGCCATCGTGCTCCCGCGGCCGCTGTGACCGTGCTCGAAGCGACACCGCAGGTCGGTGGCAAGCTTCGCGTCGCCTCGGTCGCCGGCCAGCCCGTTGACGTCGGCGCCGAAGCCATGCTGACTCGGCGGCCAGAGGCACTCGATCTCACTCGGGCCGCAGGTCTCGGTGACGATCTAGTCGATGCGGTGACGACCTCCGCGTCCGTCTACGCAGCGGGAGCGTTGCACCCGCTCCCGGCGGGAACGCTGATGGGCGTTCCGTTCGACGTCGCGGCCGCGCGGGCATCCGGCCTGCTCAGTGCCTCGTCGCTGTCCGCCATCGAGGTCGAGCCGACGCGGCCGGGGTTGCCGCCACTGGTGGGAGACATCGGCGTCGGTCAATTGGTTCGGGATCGGCTCGGAGACGAAGTCGTCGATCGGCTGGTCGAGCCGCTGCTGGCCGGTGTGTACGCCGGACGAGCCGACCGGATCTCGCTGCAGGCGGCGCTGCCGGCCCTGGCGGCGCAACTGCGTGAGGGCGGCTCGCTCGTCACCGCAGCGCGCGCCGCCGCCGCGCCCGGTGATGGCGCCAGAAACTCGGCGGCTGGTTCGGTGTTCGCGGCGATCACCGGCGGCGTCGGCCGGCTCCCGGCCGCGCTCGCCGCATCCGGACGCTTCACCGTGCGCACTGGTGTGACCGTGCGCTCGATCGGGGGAACTCCGGAGGGGTTCACACTCGACTGCGGCCCGGTGCCGCGAACGGAGCGGCTTGCCGCCGACGCGGTCATTGTTGCCGTTCCGCCGGCCAAGGCCGCCGGCGTCTTGCGGGCGGTCGCGCCGGGCGCGGCAACGGAATTGGCCGCGATCGAGACCGCGAGCGTCGCCATCGTGACGCTGGCCTATCTCGACGTCCGGCTGCCGCCGGGAAGCGGGCTGCTCGTCGGCGCCCGGGAGGGGTTGGCCGTCAAGGGAATCACGCTGACATCGCAGAAGTGGCCCGGGTGGCCACCCGGGCTGACGGTGCTCCGCGCGTCGGTCGGGCGCGTCGGCGAGACGCGCGATTTGCAGCGCTCGGACGACGAACTGGTCGTGTTGGTTCGCGGTGAACTGCGTACGTTGCTGGGCATCACAGCCGCTCCGATAGACGCCCTGGTCACGCGATGGGGCGGCGGCCTGCCGCAGTACGGGATCGGCCACCTCGACCGGATCGCGCGCATCCGGCGGGCGGTCGCGGCGGTTCCCGGCCTGGCTGTGTGCGGCGCCGCGTACGACGGGCTCGGCATCCCGGCCTGCATCGGTTGCGCTCACGCAGCCGCCGCGCAGGCCTGCGCAGCCTTTGCTCACACGGGACAATGAGGTCATGGTCGACGGAAAGAAAGCCCGCGAACTGAACGCGGCTATCCGGTACACCGGCTGGTCGGTATTTCGGGTCGAACGACCAATAGGCGATGGTGATCGGCCGACCCTCGCCGATGAGGTTGCGGCGCTGTTCGAGCAGCTGGCCGCCAAAGACATCACGGTCCGCGGTACCTACGACGTCAGCGCGCTACGGGCCGACGCCGATCTGATGGTGTGGTGGCACGCCCAGACGGCTGAGGCACTCCAGGACGCCTATAGTCGCCTTCGGCGTACGCGCCTCGGGCAACATCTCGATCCGGTCTGGTCGGTCATGGCGCTGCATCGCCCGGCCGAGTTCAACCGCAGCCACATCCCGGCCTTCCTGGCCGAAGAGGAGCCGCGACGCTACGTATGCGTCTACCCGTTCGTCCGCTCCTACGAGTGGTATCTGTTACCTGAGGGCGAACGCCGAGCGCTTCTGGCCGAGCATGGCCAGCTGGCGCGCGACTACCCGGACGTCCGGGCGAACACCGTTGCTGCGTTCGCGCTCGGAGACTACGAGTGGGTGCTGGCATTCGAGGCCGACGAGCTGCACCGCATCGTGGATCTCATGCGGCACCTGCGGTCGTCCGAGACCCGACGGCATGTTCGCGAGGAGGTGCCGTTCTACACCGGCACCCGGCGCAGCGTGGCCGAGATCGTCTCGGTGTTGCCGTAACCCCATCCGGGAGATCGTTTGCGAGCTGCGCGACAATGCTGCGATAGCGCCGCCCTGATTAGAGGATCTTGATCGGCGGCATTCGGAGAGCAGCCGTCGTCGGCAGGCCCAGCATGGCCGCGATGTCGGCAGTCGTCGGCAACAGCACGCTGCGCGCCGCTCGGGGGTCCGCGCTGCTCTTCGGGCGTCCGAGCCTGGCCCACGGCGAAATGCGCACCGCGGCGTGGACCGGCGCGTCGGCCGGCAGGTCGGCCCGGGCGCGAGCGATGCGGACGGCGTCGCGCATACCACCGAGTTCGTCAACCAGCCCGATGTCGAGGGCGTCGCGGCCGGTCCACACCCGGCCGCGGGCGATGTTGTCGATCTCGGCAACTGAGCGGCCTCGGCCCTGCGCAACCTTGGCCACGAAGTCGTCGTAGAGCCCGTCGATGATGGCCGCCAGCCGCTCGCGCTCGTCGTCGCTGAAGCCCCGTCGGGAGGAGAACATCAGCGATCGGGCGCCGTGGGAAACTGTTCCCGTGTTCAGGCCCACCCGGTCGAATAGTTCACGCACCACGATCTTGCCGCCGAACACCCCGATGGATCCGGTCAATGTCGCGGGCAACGCCACGATCACGTCGGCCGGGCAGGCGATGAAATAACCACCGGAGGCGGCAGCGACGCCCATGGAGACGACGACGGGTTTGCCGCTCTCGCGCACCCGGCACACCTCGCGCCAGATCGTCTCGGAGGCAACGGCCGAGCCGCCGGGGGAGTCGACGTGCAACACGACCGCGCCGACATGGTCGTCCTCCCTCGCGGCGCGCAACGCCGCGCCGATCGAGTCGGCGCCAATCTGGCGGCCGGTCGCGCCTCGGCGAGTGCGCCCGGACACGATCACCCCGCGCGCCTCGACGAGCGCGAGGTGGCGCCTCCGACGCGCCAAGACATGCGGCCGCCGGCGAGGCCGCCAGCGGTCGGCGAACAGCAGTCCGGCGCCGGCGCCGACCCGCTCCTGCATGGCGGCGTAGGCCTCGTCGCGGTATCCCAGCCGATCGACCAGCCCGACGTCTCGCGCCTCGGCGGCCGTCCGCGGGCCGGTATCTGTGAGCTCGCGCACTCGGGCGACGTCCATTCGCCGCCCCTCGGCGATCGCCCCGACCGCGTCGGCGAAGATCGACTCGGCGAGCCGATCAAGGGCGGTCCGGTGGGCCTCGGTGAATTCGGTCCGGAGCACGAGGTCAGCGGCGTTCTTGTATTCGTGCCGCTGCTCGAGCTGCGGCTCGATGCCTAGCCGGTCGAGCGCGCCCCGGACGAAGGTTGCTTCCACCCCTACACCGAGCAAGCCCACTCCGCTGCCGGGTTGCAGCCAGATCTCGTCGAAACCGGTCGCGAGCACGTACCCCGCCATGCCGCCGGACTCTTCGCCGAAGTCCTCCGCCCAGGCCAGCGTGGGCTTGCCACTCGCGGCGAATGCCCGGACGCCCAGGCGGAGTTCCTGCATTGCCGCCCAGGGCAGGGATGCGCCGACCTTCGCAATCAGGCCGACGACGTGGCGATCGGCCGCGGCATCGTGCAGCGCGCGCAAGGTCGGACGCAGCTGATGGTGTCCGCGGGCACGAAACCGCGCGAGGGGGTCGTCCACGCCCGGCGAGATCGGAAGTTCGGTCAGGTCGAGTTCGAGCAGCAGAGGCGGTCGGTGACCAGGCAGCGGCATAGTCTCACCGTAACGGCGAGGTCAGACTGACGAACGTCACGCAGTCTCGGCCGGTGCTTCCTCCTCGAACGTGAGCGCGATCGAGTTGATGCAGTAGCGCAGATCGGTGGGAGTGCCGTAACCCTCGCCTTCGAACACGTGGCCCAGATGGCTGTGGCAGTTGGCACAAATGACCTCGACGCGCCGCATGCCGAGGTTGCCGTCGGCCCGCTCGATGACCCGGTCGCCCGCAAGTGGTGTGAAGAAGCTCGGCCAGCCGCAATGCGAATCGAACTTCGCCTCGCTGCGGAAGAGTTCGGCGCCACAAGCGCGGCAGCGATACACCCCGACTCGCTTGTTGTCGGTGTACTCGCCGGTGAACGGCCGCTCGGTGGCCGCGCGCCGGAGCACCGCGTACTCCTCGGGCGACAGCTCGGCCCGCCATTGCTCATCGGTCTTGGCTACGTTGGCTC
The DNA here is from genome assembly GCA_963809815.1 of uncultured Actinomycetota bacterium. Taxonomy (GTDB): domain Bacteria; phylum Actinomycetota; class Actinomycetes; order Mycobacteriales; family Jatrophihabitantaceae; genus CAVVJA01. The sequence continues at coordinate 12,828 of CAWELM010000018.1, read as the reverse complement.
GGTCGGTCTCCGTCATGCCATCGACGGTACGTGGCGAGACTCCGACGTGACACGCCGGCGCCAGGTCTGCTCGTCCAGGCGACGGCGTACGTCGGTCAGAGTTCGAAGATGCCGATCACACCGAAGGCAATTGCGAGCGCGAAGCCAGCCAGAATGAGCCATACGACGACGACGGCCGCGGTGCGCCGGGGACCCGACAGCCGGCTCAGGCCAGCGCTGAAGGCGGCAATGTTCTGCAGCTCGCCGTCAGCGGTGTTCGGGTTGGCCGTGCGCCCCCAGGCGAAGTCCGGTTCCGGGATCCGGCGCGGCTCATCCGGCTCTTCGTGGATCCATTCGTCGGTGCGCACCATTCCAGCGTAGGTCGCTCGCTGGCACTACCGTCGCGTCATGGCGTCGCCCTACACCGAGGTCACGGTCGGAGAGCGGACGGTGCGCGTCAGCCACCCCGACCGGGTGTACTTCAGTACCCGCGGCGAGACCAAGCTCGATCTCGTCAACTACTACCTGGCTGTGGGCGACGGCATCGTGCGGGCTCTGCGCGAGCGGCCGTGCATGCTGCATCGCTACCCGGACGGCGTGGACGGGGAAAAGATCTACCAGAAGCGGTTGCCCAAGGGCGCTCCTGAGTGGGTGCAGACCGCGGAGGTGAAGTTCCCGTCCGGCCGGTCAGCCGCCGAGCTGTGTGTGACCGAGCTCGCCAGCGTGGTGTGGGCGGTACAGATGTCCACCGTGGAGTTCCACCCGTGGCACTCTCGCCGGGCCGACACCGAGCATCCCGATGAGCTGCGGATCGACCTCGACCCGCAGCCCGGAGCCGGCCTGGATGAGGCCAAGCAGGTCGCGGCGATCGTCCACGAGACGCTGGACGAGCTGGGTGCGGTCGGTTGGCCCAAGACGTCAGGATCGCGCGGCATCCACGTTTACGTGCGCATCGAGCCACGATTCGGGTTCCGCGAGGTCCGACGAGCCGCGCTCGCCTTCGCCCGCGAGATCGAACGTCGGGCCCCGGATCTGGTCACCACCGCCTGGTGGAAGGAGGAGCGCACCCGGGCGATCTTCGTCGACTACAACCAGAACGCTCGCGACCGCACCATCGCTTCGCTTATTCAGTGTCCGCGGCTTGCCGTGGGGTCCGGTGTCAGCGCTCCGGTGACCTGGGCAGGAGCTCCCGGACGTGGAGATGCGCGGACTTCACCATAGCCACGATGCCGGCGCGTTTCGCCGAGCTCGGCGACCTGCACGCCGGCATCGACGACGCGGTGTGGTCGATCGAACCGTTGCTGGACTGGGCCGATCGAGACGAGCGCGACCGCGGCCTCGGCGATGCGCCGTATCCGCCGAACTTTCCCGAACAGGAAGGCGAGCCGCCGCGCGTTCAACCGTCCCGGATGAACAAAGCGAACTGGGCGGGAGAGCCGGCGACGGCCGGGGATGTCGAGCCGCAACAGCTCGACTGACACCACACCGATCGCCGAATATCGTGTGGGTTTCGCTCGCCGCCGCTCGAAGACGGCTCGTGATTATGCGCGCCTGTCGCTCGAGGTTGCCGCAATCGGACCTCAATCGAGCCGTGGTCCCGATCCACTTGGAGCGGTCGCCGCGCTCAAGCAGGACGAACGCGGCGCCAACGTCCACCCGGCTGGAGCTCGGCAGGACAAAGTGGCGCAGCAACCCGCCGCACACCCAAGCAGAGCACAACGCAACTCCGCCATCCCAGCTGTCATACCCAGCTCAGCCGTCTACAACAAGCCCGTTGGACACCAGCCTTGTACGTCGGCGTCGAATTCCCGAAAATTGCGTATGCGCCCTACGAGGGAGAGTGCGTCGGGACCCTCGACTACCAGACAGCACGACTCGCTCGCCGTTGCCGACCCGGCCGGCGAGGAGGACGACACCCTCCTCGACGAGGGCGTCCATGAACCGGGCGTGATCATCCCAGCGGTGTCGCTCCGAGCGCGGCCCCGACGGGATTGTGGATTTAACGGTGTTTCTGGCCTGACGCGCCGGCCCTGAGGGTTTGGCGGGGAAGGTGGCGGTGATGACCGCGACACTGCAAGGCATGGCAGCGAAGAAGAAGCAGGAGCAGTCGCCGGAGCAGCTGGCGGCGGCGGAGTTGGTGCGGCAGGCCCGCGAGCGTGGGCCGTCGTTGACCGGGCCGGACGGGCTACTCAAGCAGCTGACCAAGACGGTGATCGAGACCGCGCTCGATGAGGAGATGACCGAGCACCTCGGCTATGAGAAGCACGACCCGGCCGGCGCCGGGAGCGGCAACATCCGCAACGGCACCAGGGCCAAGTCGGTGCTGACCGAGGCCACCGGTCAGGTCGATATCGGATTTACTGGCGCACCGTTCGACCTCGCGGGCACCCCGATGCCACAGGCGAGCAACAGGATGACGCTGGCGACGACAAAGACGACATGATTCACGGGGCCTAGTTCGAGAACGCGCGTAACGACAGCGGTTCTGGAGCCCTGGACCTAACCGCCTTTTGTCGCATCCGGAAGGCATATAGCTTCGGCAACGACGAAGTGATAGCCAAGATCGGAGGCAAGTATGCGAACACTGCTCTTGGGCGTTATCACCGCGGTCGCAGTAATGGCCGCTCCTGCTGCCGTGTCCGCTAGTCCTACCCCGAACGGCCACAACTGCGTTGGGGTCGCTGACAGCTCGTTGGCCGGACCTGGCTTTGGAACTGGGGTCGTCAGCCCACTTGCGCGCGCGGCACCGGGCGCAGTCGCCGCGACTCTGGGTTCCTTTGTCAACTGCGGCCAGACGCCGCAAGCGTAGGCCGCGCGGCGGCAAGCGACGGTCGGGGGAGCTGCGTACGGCACGCCTCAGGCGGGGCCGTTGAGCCAGGTTTGAAGTGGGGGGCGAGGAGACCATGCGAGACGGCTGGGGGTCGTCACCAGCGAGTCAGTCGCGACATGCCTTCGGGTTTCGCGGCCCAGTGATATCCAGTATGGGTGAGCATCGAGCCTGATCCGCCGGCAGCGGATCAGGGCGGAAGCCAGGAGGAGCGCCGGCCGGAGAGTTACACCTGGCCGCTGGTGGCGATCGTCATCGCGATCCTGCCCCAGGTGCTCATCCCGGCCCGCGACCGAGTCGGGCCGGTTGCGCTGATCCCGCTGATCGAGAGCGCAGCCTTTCTGGTCATGCTGATCATCGCCGCGAAGCCGGGGCCGGTTCCGCGGCGCTTCCGGCCCATCATTCTTTTCCTGTTCAGCTTGCTCATTGCGGCCAATGCCGTTGCCGCGGCCCGGCTCGTCGTGCTGGTCCTCGACGGCGGCAAGGTCGATGGGGTCGCATTGACCGCCAACCGGCTTCTGATCGCCGGATCGCTGGTGCTGTTGGCCAATGTCATCACCTTCGGGCTGCTGTACTGGCAGCTCGATAGCGGTGGGCCGGCCGGACGCGCCGGGGATGCGGTGCCCTACCCGGATTTCCAGTTCCCGCAGACCGTGACGGCAGGGTTGGCTGCTCCGGGCTGGCGACCTCGGTTCCCTGATTACCTCTATGTGGCGTTCACCAGCGCCGTTGCGTTCAGCCCGACAGACACCATGCCACTCACTTCCCGCGCGAAGGCGCTCATGGCGTTACAGTCGCTGATCTCACTTGGCGTGATCGTGGTGGTTGTGTCCAGAGTCATCAACATCCTGCCGAGTTGACGCGCTGAAGAAGGCATTGACCGATCGCGACCTCACCGCCTAGCGGCGCTGCCAAGAATGCACACGAACGCCGAGATCGCCGAGCGCTCATTCAGTTGAATACCGTCATAGCGCATCTAGGTTGATCGGGTCGAACGGCGGTTGCCCGAGTCGTCATCCACGCTCACGTGCTCGACGTCCGTGGGATCTCCCCGGCGTGTGGGTGTACGGCGAGGCGCGTGCACAGTGGGCGGTTTCTAGCGGTCGTTGCGAATCATTGTCGTATCCGTCGGGCCCATCGTTGCATGGCTTGGTGTGGAGTGCGGTCGCCGAGGCAGAGTCGCGGCCGGTCGTTGAGCTCGGCGGCGACGGCGTTGAGTTGGCGCGAGGTCCAGATTGCAAGGGTCGGTTCCCTTGGGGAAGTACTGGCGAAGTAGCCCGTTGACGTTTTTCGTGCTCGCTATCCGGAGCGCGATCGGCATCGAGGCGCGAGTATGGCTGATCGACGTCGCCGGTCTCTCGCCCCAGGAAGCGCTTCGCACTATGCGCTGGAGTGCACAGCCGATGCTTCAGGCCGCCATGCACGGCAATACGCCGGTGACACGCCGGCAGCGGAACTGACCCAGGGACGCGCAAACACGCCGGTGGTGCTGATCTTGCCGGCGACGCGCAGAGTCTCTCGTCTTCCGAAATCGACAGCCTCGTCCTCGTAAGCGCGGCCTGCCTGATACGCATGCGGATCGATCCTCGCGAAGCCAGACATCCGCGACCGACCGCACTGCGGTCCGATCTGCGCGCTCGAATGACGATCAGCCGGCGGGTCGCAGCCGCGCAGATCGAGGCTTAGGCCCACGTCTCATTCGTCATGGCTCGCCGGAGCAGCGGTCATGAGCGTGGATGTCGCGGCACGCTTGCCGTATCTCCGGCCGCAGTCCGTCCGCGGTTGGGGAACGGCCGATTCGGTGGTGCTTCCAGGCGCGGAGTTCGGCAGCGGTCGGGCTCGGGTGCGGCTGGCACAGCACGGTGTCGAGCGGGTCGAGGTGGGCGCCGATGCGGGCGGCGTCCGCGCCGATCAGGTGGTGGTGGTCCGTGCCGCGAGCCGCTCGGTGAAGGCCGGCACGGATTGGCCGGCCCGCTCGGCGCAGGCGCGGATCACGGCGACGGCGGCCGCCAATGCGTACCACCAGAAGTCGTTGCTTTGCCACTGCACGACCTCGTCCAGCAGATCCGGCTCGATTCCTCCGCGTGCTGCGGCGCTGGCCAGTACGGCGAACTGGATCTTGGGGTTCGCGCGTCCCCGAAAGCTGTGTTCGGCCAAGTGCTCGTCCAGCAAGCCCTGATAGGCGATCGGGTTGTCACCGGCAACACCGGCCAGATCCAACGCCTGGCCGCAGACGCGTAGGTACACCTCTCCTGGGAACGTGTTGTGCGAGGGATGCAGATGCTCGATCGCGGCCGCAAGCTCGAACAGATTATCGCCGCGTACCAAGCCAGACAGCAGCCGGCTGACGGCTTCGGCGCGGTCACGGTCAGTGGGAGCCTTCCCGGCCATCGCTGCGAAAGCCTATGCCCTGGCTCGGCCCATGTTGATCAGCCTTGCGTACGAGGGACGCTCGGTGGTGCAGTTGGTCCCGTAGCTGGCAGCCTCCGTTTCCCCGTCTGGGCTCGGTCGTCGTGATGACAGTCAGGCGGCCGAGCCGTCTATTCGACGGCCGTATGGAATGATCGCGCGGACGAGAGCAGGCCAAGGGGGGCTCGACTCCGATGCAGATGAGGCTGGAACTGATCCCGCTTCCGGTTTCGGACGTGGACCGCGCCATCGCCTTCTATGCTGACAAGCTCGGGTTCAAGAAGGACGTTGACGTGCAGCCCAGCGAGGGCGTCCGGGTCGTCCAGTTGACACCGGAGGGCTCGGGTTGTTCGGTCGGTTTTGGGACAGGGCTGGATGTGTACGCGGGAGAACCCGGCTGCGTTAGAGGCTTGCACCTGGTTGTGGAGGACATCACCGAGGCGCGTGCCGAGCTTGTCCGCCGAGGTGTAGAGATCGGCGAAATCCAGGACTTCGGGGGCGGCGTTAAGGGAGCAGATTTCTCCGATCCTGACGGCAACACATTCGAACTGCAGGAGATGGCGTGGCGTAAGGGCGCGAAGTACTAGGAGCTGCTGACTCCGCGCCGCTCGCGTAGGACCCGCTCATCGGCTAAATCCGGTTGCATCTCGACGGCGGCTACCGCTAAATCGAATCATCTGCCGCAGACGCCAGTGATCGTCACCTCACGCAGAACGGTTGATACACGGAGATGCGTGCGCTCCGAGTTAGCAGCCGACCGCTCCAAGATCGACTATGTGCGATCGCGTTGGCTCGGTGAGGGGCAACTGCCGTCAATATGTGCGCGGCTATTAGCAAAGGCGTCGATGGCTTGTAGGCACAACGCGGCTATGAGACGTTCGGACAGCGACACACGTGCGGAAGCGCGGCGCTTCGCCCGTCCACCGCCGGGCGTCGATTGCGGGGTGGGGCGCCGGGAATCCACAATGCGGGCACGGACCGACATCGACGGTGCATCGCGAGGCTCGGTCTGGCGGTCATGCGACGGGGGCGGGTGCGATGGCAGCAGAGGTCATCGGCAGGCGGGACGAGCTGCGGGCGCTGGATGCGTTTCTGGAGACCGCGCCTGGCGGCGGGCAGGCGTTGCTGCTTGAGGGCGATGCCGGGATCGGGAAGACCGTTCTGTGGGAGAAGGCGCTGCTCGTTGCAGGCATGCGCGAGTTCCGTGTGCTGCGTTCGCGCCCGACCCAGTCGGAGGCGCAAGTCGCTTTCGCGGCCGTTGGCGATCTGCTTGCGCCGGCTCTGAGCAGCGGCGTGCTGCAGCGGCTGCCGCCCTTGCAACGGCGTGCTCTGGAGACTGCGTTGTTGATTCGGGAGCCGGATGACATGTTTCCCGACACGCGCGCTCTCGCGCTCGCGCTGCTTTCGGCAGTGCGGGCCTTGGCCGAGGAGCGCCCTGTGCTCATGGCGCTGGACGATGCCCAGTGGCTCGATGCCAGCTCGGCGGAGGTGCTCACGTTCATGTTGCGACGCCTGGACGCCGAGCCGGTGGCCGTCCTGGCGACGGTCCGAGGGCGGCCCGTCAAGGTGCCGCTCGAGCTCGATCGCACCTTCGCCGCGTTCGGGCGGCTTCCGATCGAGCCGCTCTCGGTGGGCGCGATCCATCGGCTGCTGTGGGGGCGGTTCGGGATCGCCGTGCCGCGGCCGGTGATCATGCGTGTTCACCGGATAACCGGGGGCAATCCGTTCTTCGCGCTCGAGTTGGGGCGTGCTCTTGTCGACGGCTCGATCCGCGCCGCGGACGCTGATGTCGAGCTGCCCGAGAGCCTGCGAGCGGTCGTCGCCCATCGGTTAGGTGCGTTGCCCGCTCGCGTCCGGGAGACGCTCGCTGTCGTGGCGGCGCTCGCGGCACCCTCGATGGCGCTGCTGGAGGCGCTGGGAGGCACCGGTGTCGAGGACATCGAGCTCGCCGAGCGACGGGGCGTGGTCGAGTTCGACGGCGACAGGATTCGATTCGCCCATCCGCTTCTCGCACCCGCTTGTTATGAGGCGATGCCGCTGCACCGGAGGCGGCGTCTTCACCGACGCCTCGCGGAGCTGGATGTTGATCTCGAGGAGCGCGCCCGCCATCTGGCGATCGCGGCAACCGGGCCTGACGAGGAGGTCGCGGCCGCGCTGGACGCCGCGGCCGCGCGTGCCCATGCGCGCGGCGCGGCTCAGGCTGCGGCCGACCTCTCCGAGCGTGCGATCGCGGTGACGCCCCCGGAGGCGGTCGAGAGCATCAACCGACGCCGCATCACCGCCGCCGAGCACTGCCGGTATGCCGGCGACACGAAGAAGGCGGCCGTCCTGCTCGAGGAAGCCGTCGCCGCCTCGCCGCCCGGCCGAGTCCGAGCCGAAGCCCTCAGCCGGCTCGCCGGGCCACGCGGGCTGACGGAAGGCTTCCCCGCAGCCGTGGACCTGTTGAGCCGGGCCCTTGCCGAACCCGGCCTCGAGCCCAGCCAGGAGGTGAACATCCTTTGTGAGCTCGTGTGGTTGGCGCAGCAGGGAGGGGACACCCGAGCGGGTGCTCGGTACGCCGAAGCGGGCCTTGCGCTCGCCGAGCAGCTGGCGGACCCGGCGACCCTCGCACTCGCTCTTGCGGCCACCGCGCAGATCACGTTCGCGCGCACGGGTGGTATCCAGCGCGAGCTCCTCGACCGCGCGCTGGAGCTCGAGCAGACCCTCGATTCTGACGGCGACACGGCCGCAGGCTGGTGGAGCTGGCACGCCGGCCTGCCGATGCGTCTGTCGCCGGCGCGCGTCACGCTCGCACTCCTGCTCGGCCGATCCGATCGCCATGACGAGTCGCGCGCTCTGTGGAGAACGCTGATCGCCGAGGCAACGGAGCGGGCCGACCCTGACGTTGTCAGGTGCCTGTTCCACTGCGCCCAGATGGAGATGACCGCAGGCGCATGGGAAGCCGCCGCGCGGCTGTGCGACGAGGCGATACAGCTCACGCGCCAGATCGGGCTGGAGATGATGGAGCCGCTCTGCCTCTCGATCCTCGCCGAGATCGATGCCCACCGCGGTGCGACCGACAGGGCGCGCAGGTCGATCCCCGAACTGCTCCGGACCTGCGAAACTGCCAGGTTTCGATGGGCCGCCTTTCGACTACGGACCGCACTCGCGGTACTCGAGCTTTCCTACGACGACGGCGCCGCGAGCTGGCAGCAGGCCGCACCGCTTCTCCGTGACGTCGAGGAGCTCGACGTGTACCTCGCCCGGCTGGCGGGCTCGGCCGGGATCGAGGCGCTGCTGGCGATCGGCGACCTTCCCCGCGCAGAGCGGTTGCTCGCGCACATCGATCGACGCGCAGCACACGGTGACGCGGCCCTCCGCCCGCTCGTCCACCGCTGCCGCGGCCTTCTCCTCGCCTCGAACGGCGAATGGGAACCGGCGATCGCTGCGCTCGAGGCGGCAACCGTCGCGCCCGAGCCGCCCCAGGGAGTGAATCCCTTCGAGCTCGCGCGCAGCATGCTCGCACTCGGAACCGTCCAGCGCCGGGCGCAGCACAAGCGCGCCGCCCGCGAGTCCCTGCAACGGGCAGCCGAGATCTTCGAGCGGCTCGGCGCGCGCGGGTGGTTGGACAAGGCGCGATCGGAGCTGCGGCACATCGGCGGGCGCACCGCCTCGGACGAACAGCTCTCGGAGACCGAGCGGCGCATCGTCGAGCTGGTCGTCGCGGGGCGGAGGAACAGCGAGGTCGCCGCGACGCTCAGCCTCAGCCCGAACACGGTTGCGTGGAACCTCTCCAAGGTCTACCGCAAACTCGGCGTCCGCTCACGAACCGAGCTCGCAGCGCACCTCCCATCGACTCCGCACCGCTAAATCCACAAGTTCGTGCGGTTGATCGCTCACCGCCGCCGCAGGATCGTCGACGGCTATGCCGACCTACCTCGTCGAGCGCTACCTGCCAGGACGCGACCGCGCCTGGCTCGAAGCCGCGCTCGCCCGGCTACGCACACAGCGAACCAAGGCGGCGTATCTCGGCTCGACCTACGTCCCTGAGGACGACACGTGCTTCTGCCGGTTCGAGGCCGAAACCGCCGACGACGTCCGCGACGCCAACGAGATAGCCCGTGTCCCGTTTGCTCGCATCGTTGCCACACAGGAGATCGGCATCCGCCAACCACAACAGACCGAGAAAGGAGACGCGCCATGAAGCGCCTCATCTTGCTGCTCGTCCTGGCCGTCGGGCTCGCCGCGACCGCGGGCTTCACCAGACCGCAGCGAAGTGGGGCCCTCCACGTGACAAAGGAGTGCTCGGCCTACGACCCCACCACGGCCGCCTCCTTCTGCACGATCACGTCCTCGAACATCACGGCGATCAGGCCGGGGATGAAGGTGATCTACGCCTCGGCCGCCGACCTGAGCACCGGCATGCTGAACAGCGACCTCGCCATCGACGGACCGGGCCACAACGCCGCGTTCGGGCATGTCGTGCTCGACCTTCACACCTTGACCGGCGTGGTCATGCTCTCGGGTGGGACCGGGCGGTTCAGCCACTTCCATGCCGGACCGCTCGCGGTCGCCTGCCCGGCCTTCCCAGACTGCTCCTGGGACGGGCCGTACCGGTACGGTCCCCGGGATTGATGAACACAGATGGACAGCGCCGCGCAGATCAGCCCAGCCAAATTGGGTGCTCATGTAGCGGCCGGAGTCGATGGGCGCTTGGGGCCGCTGGACGAACCGGGGCGGACTATGCGGACGACGACCGCCGTGTTTGGTGTAGTGGCGCTCAATGCGCTCGACACGGCCGACAATCCCGCATGGGCCGAACCGGCCCTGGTGGCCATCGAGGTCGCGGTCCCGGTCGCAATTAGTCCGGGAGTCACCGAGCGGCACGGCTCGGGTGCCGCCGCCCCGTTTGCATCGAGCACATCCCCAGGCTCGGGTGGGATGTCTTCGCGATAGGTAGCAGCCGCAGTTTCGGCGGTGCCGATGGTGCCGACGACCGTTGGAGGGGAACCGATGCCAGGAGTCGGAACACACACGACGATCATTCAGCGACTGGCGAAGTCGGCGCAGGGCGATCCAAACGTTGCGGCGTTGCTCACCGACCCTGATCTGAACGCGGACTGGACTAAGTATTCCACCGCGGAGGCGCTGCAGTCCCGGTACGCCGTTCTCGGTGCGATGGGGCCGGACATCTTCTTCGCGATGCTCGACTACGACAGCGGGATCCAGGAACTCGAAGACGTGGTCATGAAGATCGCCGGAACGTTCCGCTGCGTAGGCCAGCTGTCGTCCCAGCTCAACAACCTGATCGACGCGGGCCTGAACGCGCTCACCGACCAGGTCTGGGAGGAGCTCAAGAAGGTGGCCTCCAGGGTCAACGGCATCTTGACCGAAGGCGCCATCGACCTGCTCCTCGAAGTGGTCAACCCGTGGTCGGCGTTCCTGCCGCTTCGCCAGGTCGACGATTTTCAGAACAACTGGTACTGGGGAGACTTCCTGCACTACGTGAAAACTGGGTGCTTCACCCAGAAGCTACTCGACAACGCGGCCGCCATGCGGGCCGCGGACCCAGACTCCCCGACAGCAAAATGCTTGTCCGCGTATGCGCTCGGCTACCTAACCCACTACGTCTCCGACACCGTCGGTCACGGCTGGGTGAATCGCATCGTCGAGTCGCCCTACCGGAACATGTGGCAGCGCCACCACATGGTCGAGAGCTTTATCGACGCCCATGTGTGGGCCAGCTGGCACGATAAGGGCACGGAGCCGAGCGCACCCGCCGACGAGAAGCACCTCGACACGACCCTCACCGGGGCCGAGGACCCGATGCGGGAGAACGCGGCGAGGTTCACCTACGCGCGGCTCAACGACCTGTGCAACATCGGCTCACTTGGGGTCGACCCGTTCATCGACAACGCCCTGAACTACATCTGCAACCAGATCCAGCAGGGCCTGTTCAACATCGGGGCATCCAGCGTGCCAACCCTGCACACCCCCGACGACCCGATCTTCACCACCTGGACCCAGTTCATGGCCGACACGATTCGGCAGACCTACCCGGCCGGTCAGATGCACCCCAGTCGGATGGTCCGCTCGGGCGGCTACCCCACGCCGGACGACGTGGCAGGCGCGTACAGCGCTTTCCGGTTGCTGCTCTCACTGGCCACCGAGGACGACGTAGAACCGCCGATGGTGCCGGACACACCCGATGTGGGCGCTGTCGTGGACCAGTGGCTGCAGAAGGTCACCGACGACCTGGGCATGATCCCGCCACCGCCGTCCCCGGCCGGCGGCGGAAGCCCCAGCCTGGATGCGCTGTGGAATTCGATCAAGGGCGAGCTCAGCTGGCTCGGGAAGGTCGCCGAGGCGACGCTGAAGGCGCTGGATGACTTCTTCAAGGGCCTGTTCGAGACCGGCAAGGCCATCGTGGCCGACATCGCTCTGCCGGGGCTCTACGTGCTCGACTCGGTCTTGTACTCCGCCTACCACACGCTGCGGATGGCGGTGGTCATGTCCGGGTACGCCGGGCCGTTCACCGAGGACCTCACCGCAGTGTGGGAGGGGCTGGACTTGACCACGTTGTGGAACTCCGGCAGCGCCCAGATCAGCCCGCTGTATCCGCTGGAGCCGGTGGTCTCCCAGCGAGACATCATCATCGACCGGACGCGCCAGTTCTCGCCCTATCGGCCCTACTTCAAGCCGTCCACGATGGCGCCGGTGAACGTGGAGGCACCGGCCACCCTCTTCCCCGCACAGGTGCTCGCGTGGACGATGCCGGAGGACATGCTCGACTCGCCGGTTGCGGCCGTCGACGACATGTTCTCGAAAGACGGGCCGGCGCCGATGCCGGTCGTCCCCCCTGCTGTGCTGAAACCGGACGGCAGCGTGCTGACCAACCTGGAGACCTTCGACGGCAGCCAGCGGTACTTCGGCAGCATCCTGGCCAACTGCGAGAGGGCGCTGACGTTCGCTGTCCCGTATCTGTTGGGCACTCCCTACCCCAAGGGCGTGATGCTGCCTGACTACAACCTCGACGCCGACCGCGGGTACGCCTGGCCGTGCTGGGACGTCGACTGGGCGTACGACAGCTCGATGCTGACGCCGTTCGGCTGGAATGGCTGCGACCCGTACCCCCTGGACACCCTCGCACGGGTGACGGCGAAGCCGCTGCAGGGCATCCACTGGGGCCTACCGCCGGGATCAGGCCCGCGGACGATCGCGGGCCCGGGCAACCCTGTCCCCGTCGCCGTGAACGATCCGTTCGGCTATCCCCGCTCCGGCAACGCATGGGTCAACGCCACCGCGATCAGCAAGCCCGGTGACTGCCAGTACGAGGACCTTCCCTTCCCCTCGATCGTGATCAACCCCAAGCCCGGCCCCGACAACCCGCACGGTGATGAGCGGAACGGCCTGGACCCCCACGCCCCGCCCCCTGCTCCGGCGGCGCCGCCGCCGGGAGAGACCCCGCCCGACGTCGCCGTCCTGCTCGGCCCGGACTACCTGCTCGCGCCGTCCGTCTTCCTGTACAACGCCACGGACCCCGCCGCCGACGTGGTGAACGCCTACCTGCACCTTCCCTATGACGACCAGTTGCACAACGACGGGCTGGGTCCACACGTGAAGGAGCCCGAGAA